>NZ_CP199752.1:3895000-3933101 GCF_052656265.1 Alishewanella sp. HL-SH06 | reverse complement strand
AAACTCAAAACTCAAAACTCAAAACTCAAAAACTCACCGTGTATACCTTTGTATCTTAACGCTTGATAGGTGCTGCCGCGTCACTAGCCACAATCAAATCGCACTTGCAGTAAGATTGATAAAGCTATGCCACGCATTGCTGCAGCGATCAATATTAGATAACCATGCTATACACGGTATATTTATTCTAGTTTATGTTTGCGCTTACACAGTAGCACCTTTAGAATTGCCGCATTCGGTTTATCGGTGTTTGCTATGCTTTTCTTACAGAATCAAGCTGCTGAGGCTTACTCTACATTTCGTTTAAAAACATCGTTGCAGCAAGTAATAGAAGTGCAAGATGTTAACGAACTCAATACGATTAACATCGATTCTGCCCCTATTATTTTAGGTGAGGGCAGCAATACCATTTTTCTAACTGAGCAATCACGTCCTATATTACGTTTTACTTCGTCTCAACGAACGATATTGAATGAGACGCTTGATACTGTAAATCTTCATGTAGAAGCTGGTCACAATTGGCATCAATTAGTTAGTTGGGCAGTAGACTCAAAGCTATGGGGTATAGAGAATCTGGCATTAATACCAGGATCTGTTGGTGCAGCACCTATCCAAAATATTGGTGCTTATGGTGTTGAGTTTGCGGATGTCTGTGATTATGTCGATTTTTACTCATGGGCTGACCAATCCGTACATCGACTCCCGGCAGATGAGTGTCTATTTGGTTATCGAGACAGTCTATTTAAACAAAGTTTAACTAGTAAGGGATTGGTCATTGCCGTAGGTATTACCCTACAGAAAAAACCGAAACGTGTTCTTAATTATACGGGTTTAGATACCTTATCTGATAGCGCGTCTTTACAAGAAATATATGCCCAAGTCATTGCTACAAGACAGAGTAAGCTTCCTGATTATACAAAGTTGGCTAATTGTGGCAGCTTTTTTAAGAATCCCATAATTTCTTTGCATGCTTATCATTTACTCCAGCAGCAATTTCCAAAAATCCCAGGTTATATTGTCTCCGAAAACGTCAAAGTGCCAGCAGCTTGGTTGATCGACCAATTAGGATTCAAAGGTTATCGTTTAAATGATGTCGGTTGTTATGAGCGTCAGCCGTTAGTTTTAGTTAACTATGGTAATGGGACTGCAGAGGCATTATTAGCGTTAGTAAATATGATAATCAGTAAAGTTAAAGATCGCTATGCTATTTTGCTTGAGCCTGAAGTTCGCATGTTAAATAAAGATGGCATGGCTTATGTCTAAAGCTAACCTACAAGTACAGCGGCAATTACTCAGCGTATTAGCTGATGGGAAATTTCATTCCGGTCAAGTACTTGCCAATCATTTTGGCATCAGTCGTACGGCAATTGCGAATTACATCGCAGAATTAGAGTTGGTCGGTCTAGACATATATAAAGTGAAAGGTAAAGGCTATGCTTTAACCAAACCCATTGTCTTGCTCGATGCGGCCATTATCCGCCAACTTCAACCTGCTCAAAGTGCGCCGGTGTTAGTCCAGCATATCACTGATTCTACTAACTTACAGTTGATGCAGGCCTTACAAAGTAATAAAGACCTTGCCAGCGCCAGTGTCATTGTGGCTGAAGCACAAACGGCAGGGCGTGGACGACGCGGGCGTAGCTGGTATTCACCTTTTGGCAGTAATTTATATTTTAGTTATTACTGGAAGCTTGAGCAGGGTATTCAAGCTGCTATGGGTTTAAGTATTGTTGCTGGTTGTGCCTTATGTCAGGTTTTACAACGTTATTATCAGATTTCGACCAAGATGAAATGGCCAAACGATATCTACATCGATAATCGAAAAGTGGCTGGAATTTTAGTTGAATTAGTGGGGCAGGCTGATGGCGCTTGCCATGTAGTAATAGGGATTGGTATTAACGTGCAATTACCACTACAAGCTTTGCAGCATATTGATCAACCCTATGCTGATCTGGCTACCGCGACTGATCATGGTATCAATCGCAATGAATTAGTCGTGCATTTACAAAGTGCCTTAACCCGTGCCTTAAAACAGTTCCAGCAAACAGGTTTTGCACCGTTTCAAGAATCTTTTAATCAGTTGAATTTATACGCTCAGCAAACAGTGACTTTATCAGGAAGTGCAAGCGCAACCGGTGTTTGCAAGGGAGTTGATAATCAGGGAGCGATTTTGTTAGAGCATGCGGGACAAATTGTCGCTTACTTTGGTGGTGAAGTTAGTTTAAGAGCGGCGACTTGATGTATTTACTGTTAGATATTGGTAACTCACGCACAAAAGCCGTAATTTATGAAAATGGTAAGTTTACGCTACTGTCTGATTTAAACCTGCAATCAATAGCACCTTATCGCTTCATTGCTGTATACGTTGCTTGCGTGGGTTTTGATGAACATGTTGAGCAGTTACAGCGTACACTGGGTTTAACGCATTTGCCTTGGTACAGATTAGTCAGCCAAACAGCTGCTTTTGGCGTGGTTAATCGTTATGCCATACCTGAGCGATTAGGGGTTGATCGTTGGTTAGCCATTTTAGGCGCTGATAGCTTGTTGCAGGCGAAAAATCTAATGATAGTCGATGCCGGTACGGCTTTAACTATTGATTGGTTAGATAAGTCACAGCAACACCAAGGCGGTTGGATTATCCCTGGTCTTCGCTTGCAACAAGAAGCGGTAATAAAAAATACGGCAAGAGTAGGCAGTACTCCAGATGATAGTCAGGAATTAATCTTAGGCGTTAATACACAAGATTGCGTTAAAAATGGTGCTCTTGCAGCATTATGTGGTGCTATTCGTGCTGGTTGGCAGTTAAAACCAACCGACGTTATCTTCCTCACGGGTGGTGATGCACCAAAGTTGGCTCAATATCTGTCTGACTTGCCGGTACAACTGGATCCTTTACTGATTTTTCGCGGCATAGCGCGATATATTGCAACTTAAACGCGGGATCGCACAACAATTAGCCGTTCAGCTAATAATTTATGCTTTTTTCTGTTTTTCTTGTTGCGCCATCCCCACCATTCTACTAGAATTCGCACCCACTGACGTAGTGCCGCTTTAGCTCAGTTGGTAGAGCAACTGACTTGTAATCAGTAGGTCATCCGTTCGACTCGGATAAGCGGCACCATTAGTGGAGGGGTTCCCGAGTGGCCAAAGGGATCAGACTGTAAATCTGCCGGCACTGCCTTCGAAGGTTCGAATCCTTCCCCCTCCACCATTCTTCGTCAGAAGAATAGCTACGAGTAGGCCGCGGGCATCGTATAATGGCTATTACCTCAGCCTTCCAAGCTGAAGATGCGGGTTCGATTCCCGCTGCCCGCTCCAGTTACAAGTTGCTGATATAGCTCAGGCGGTAGAGCGCATCCTTGGTAAGGATGAGGTCCCCAGTTCGATTCTGGGTATCAGCACCATCTTGCATGCCTCCCTCGTTCGCTTTACAATTAATTTTTTATTCCGCCGTTTTGTTTTAATAAGGGTTACTTATGGCTAAGGCTAAATTTGAACGCGTAAAACCGCACGTAAACGTAGGTACTATCGGCCACGTTGACCACGGTAAAACTACTCTGACAGCTGCTATCACTAACGTATTAGCAAAGACATACGGCGGTCAGGCATTTGCTTTCGATCAAATCGATAAAGCACCAGAAGAAAAAGCTCGTGGTATCACTATCAACACGTCACACGTTGAATACGATACCCCAACACGTCACTATGCACACGTAGACTGTCCAGGTCACGCTGACTATGTTAAAAACATGATCACTGGTGCGGCACAGATGGACGGTGCTATTCTGGTAGTAGCGGCGACTGACGGCCCAATGCCACAAACGCGTGAGCACATCCTGTTATCACGTCAGGTTGGTGTACCTTACATCATCGTGTTCATGAACAAGTGTGACATGGTAGATGACGAAGAGTTATTAGAATTAGTAGAAATGGAAGTGCGTGAGCTTCTTTCAGACTACGACTTCCCAGGTGATGACTTACCAGTAATCCGTGGTTCAGCCTTAAAAGGTCTGGAAGGCGATGCTGAGTGGGAAAAGAAAATCCTGGAATTAGGTGAAGCGTTAGATACGTATATCCCTGAGCCAGTACGTGCGATTGATAAGCCATTCATCATGCCAATCGAAGACGTATTCTCAATTGCTGGTCGTGGTACTGTAGTAACAGGCCGTGTAGAGCAAGGTATCATCAAAGTGGGTGAGACAGTAGAAATCGTTGGTATCAAAGACACTGTAGCGACTACTTGTACTGGTGTAGAAATGTTCCGTAAGCTGTTAGACGAAGGTCGTGCAGGCGAGAACATCGGTGCTTTATTACGTGGTACTAAGCGTGAAGACGTAGAACGTGGTCAAGTATTAGCGAAGCCAGGTTCAATCAAGCCACACACTAAGTTCGAAGGCGAAGTGTACGTATTGTCAAAAGAAGAAGGTGGTCGTCACACGCCATTCTTCAAAGGCTACCGTCCACAGTTCTACTTCCGTACAACAGACGTAACGGGTGCAGTAGAATTACCAGAAGGCGTAGAAATGGTTATGCCTGGCGACAACCTGAAGTTTGTTGTTGAATTGATTTGCCCAATCGCGATGGACGAAGGTTTACGCTTCGCTATCCGTGAAGGCGGCCGCACAGTAGGTGCTGGCGTAGTATCAAAAATCATTGCTTAATTAGCACTGATGTAAAGAAGGCCCTACGGGGCCTTTTTTGTCGCTAAAAAACCTGCTGAATTGCCAAGCTGCTGCATTGTAAGCTTGTTTTAGTCTGCTGAGACAGTATAATGAGCGGCTATTTAGCGACAGGTGATTTTCGTCGTTATGTTTTTGTAGGGGCATAGTTCCAATTGGTAGAACAGCGGTCTCCAAAACCGATGGTTGGGGGTTCGAATCCCTCTGCCCCTGCCACTATTTTCAAGCTCGGATATGCCGTCCGTGCTGTTATGTTTGTTATGAGAACAACATAAGTAAGCCTATTAAGTGAGTGAAGCATGAGTGCAACAAGCGAAACCCCAAAAAGCGGATTAGATCTGGTTAAATGGTTGTTAGTACTAGTGATCCTATCATTAGTCGTGGTTGGTAATTATCTTTACGAGTTATCTAGTCTGGAAAAGGCTATTGCCATTGTTGTATTAGTTGCCGCTGCGGGCTTTGTAGCTGCACAGACTTACAAAGGCAAAACTTTCCTTAATTTCGCCAAAGAGTCACGTACTGAAATCCGGAAAGTGGTTTGGCCAACTCGTCAAGAGACCATGCAGACCACTATTATTGTTCTTATTGCCACTGTTATTATGGGGCTTATTTTGTGGGGCCTCGATGCTATTTTATTACGCGTCGTCTCCTTCTTTACCGGACTAGGGGGTTAACTCATGGCAGGAAAAATGCGTTGGTATGTAGTGCAGGCCTTTTCAGGTTTCGAACAGCGAGTTGCTACCTCACTACGTGAACACATTAAAATTCATCAAATGGAAGAAAAGTTTGGTGAAGTATTAGTACCCACTGAAGAAGTTGTGGAAATGCGTGCCGGTCAAAAACGTAAATCTGAGCGCAAGTTTTTCCCTGGTTACGTATTAGTACAAATGGAAATGTGCGAAGAAGCTTGGCATTTAGTGAAAAGTGTGCCGCGCGTGCTGGGTTTTATCGGTGGTACTTCTGACCGTCCAGCACCTATTTCTGAAAAAGAAGCACTGACCATTTTGAATCGCTTACAAGACAATATTGATAAGCCGAAGCCGAAAACCTTGTTTGAAGCCGGTGAAGTGGTTCGTGTTACAGAAGGACCTTTCGCAGACTTTAACGGCGTAGTCGAAGAAGTTGACTATGAAAAAAGCCGCGTAAAAGTCTCGGTACTCATTTTTGGTCGTGCAACTCCGGTCGAGTTAGAATTCGGTCAAGTCGAAAAAGCTTGATTTACAGCTTGTAACGGGGCGCTGATTAAAATATAATCTGCGCCCTTTTTATCGTATGGGAAGCCGTTTGAGTAAGTGTCCTCGCATTTACGAGGCTAAGACCCAATCACAGAGGTGAAACATGGCAAAGAAAGTCACTGCACTCATTAAATTGCAGGTAAAAGCCGGTATGGCAAACCCGTCACCACCAGTTGGTCCGGCGTTAGGTCAACACGGTGTTAACATCATGGAATTCTGTAAAGGCTTCAACGCTCGTACAGAAAGTCTTGAAAAAGGCATGCCAATTCCTGTTGTTATTACAGTATATAGCGATCGTTCTTTCACGTTCGAAACTCGTACCCCACCAGCGTCTTTCTTATTATTGAAAGCAGCCGGTTTAAAAGGCGGTTCAGGTCGTCCTAATACCCAGAAAGTCGGTAAGATTACAGCTGCACAGGTTGATGAAATCGTTAAGATCAAACAACCTGATTTAACAGCTGCAGATCATGCTGCTGCGGTGCGTACCATTGAAGGTACTGCTCGTTCTATGGGCTTAGTGGTGGAGGGCTAATCGATGGCTAAATTAACAAAACGCGCTAAGTTAATCCGCTCTAAAGTAGATTCTACTCGCGAATATGACATCAACGAAGCAGTTGCTTTGTTAAAAGAATTATCTGCCGGCAAGTTCCTTGAGAGCGTTGACGTTGCAGTAAACCTAGGTATCGACGCTCGTAAGTCTGATCAAAACGTTCGTGGTGCAACAGTGTTGCCACACGGTACGGGTCGTACTGTTCGCGTTGCCGTATTTACACAAGGTGCTAACGCCGAAGCTGCTAAAGCCGCTGGTGCTGACATCGTAGGTATGGAAGACTTAGCTGAACAAGTTAAGAAAGGCGTAATGGATTTTGACGTTGTTATCGCGTCTCCAGATGCTATGCGTGTTGTCGGTATGTTAGGTCAAATTTTAGGCCCTCGTGGTTTAATGCCTAACCCGAAAACTGGCACAGTTACACCAAACGTAGCTGAAGCAGTTAAGAACGCCAAAGCGGGTCAAATCCGTTACCGTAATGATAAGAATGGTATTATCCATTCTACTATCGGTAAAATCGATTTTGACGCTGACAAGTTGAAAGAAAACTTAGAGTCGTTACTGGTTGCTCTGAAGCGTGCTAAGCCTTCAGTTGCTAAAGGTATCTACATCAAAAAAGTAACGCTTTCTTCTACTCACGGTGCCGGTTTAACATTAAACCAAGCATCTTTAAGCGCCACTGTCTAAGCGCTTTACACCAGGGCGTGGTTAATTTATAATCTCGCCCTCGTTTTTAGGGTAGAAGCCAGACTTCATTGAAGTACTGGCTTCCGTCCAAGACCGTAGGTGTCACAAGTTTCTTTTGAAAGGCGTGACTTAAAAAAAACAACCTACGCAGACGGTGTAGGCCCCAGAAAGAATTAAATTCGTTCTGGTCTCACCGTAAATCGCGCGTTGGCATATTGTCAACGTTGTGTAGGAAACCGGACATAAAGTCCGGATGAACCAGGAGTTAAGAGCCAATGGCTATAAAGCTTGATGACAAAAAAGCAATTGTTGCTGAAGTCCAGGAAGCTGCCAAAGGTGCTTTATCTGCGGTAGTCGCAGACGCTCGTGGTGTCACTGTAGGCAAGATCACTGCTCTGCGTAAGCAAGCACGTGAAGCTGGTGTTTGGGTCAAAGTGGTCCGTAACACCCTAGCTCGCCGCGCAGTAGATGGCACCGAATTTGAGTGTCTGAAAGAGGTATTCGTAGGCCCGACATTAGTTGCGTTTTCTAAAGAGCACCCAGGTGCTGCAGCGCGTATCTTCAAAGATTTCGCGAAAGAAAACAAAAACTTCGAGCTTAAAGGTGCAGCTTTCAACGGTACCACAGTGAACATCGACGTGTTAGCATCGTTACCAACATACGACGAAGCTATTGCACGCTTGATGAGCACCATGAAAGAGGCAGCTGCCGGCAAACTTGTACGTACAATTGCCGCGGTTCGCGACCAAAAACAAGAGCAAGCCGCGTAATTATACGTTTGGTTTTGTAGAGTTTAATTCGGGCCAAGGCCCATAATTTAGGAATCTGCGCAATGTCAGTGACTAAAGATCAAATCTTAGATGCAATCGCAGCAATGTCTGTAATGGAAGTTGTTGAATTAGTATCTGCAATGGAAGAAAAATTCGGTGTTTCTGCTGCTGCTGCAGTAGCTGTTGCAGCTGGTCCAGCTGCCGCTGTTGAAGAACAAACTGAATTCAACGTAGTATTGGCTGCTGTTGGCGCAAACAAAGTATCTGTTATCAAAGCAGTACGTGGCGCAACAGGTTTAGGCCTGAAAGAAGCGAAAGACTTGGTTGAAAGCGCTCCAGCTGCAATCAAAGAAGGCGTTTCTAAAGCAGAAGCAGAAGCTCTCAAGAAAGATCTTGAAGAAGCTGGTGCATCTGTTGAAATCAAATAATCTGGTTAATACCAGATTAGCTGCCTGAATTTCAGGCCGGGCTGGTGATGAATTAATCACCGGCCTTTTTGCGCTGTGGGACAATGATTTCCCCACCCCTGCTGTTACCAGGTCTGGTAACATAAGCCACCGATAAGGTGGTTGGGAAAAAAATCAGCAAGCTGAGGAACCCCATGACTTACTCTTATTCTGAGAAGAAACGTATCCGTAAGGACTTCGGCAAACGTCCGGAAGTATTGGATGTGCCATACCTGTTGTCGATTCAAATCGAATCATTCAGCAAATTTATCGAGCCAGATCCTGAAGGTGGATACGGTTTAGAAGCCGCTTTCCGCTCTGTTTTTCCAATCAAAAGCTATTCAGGCAGTGCGGAATTGCAGTATGTTAGCTACCGTATCGGGGAACCTGTTTTTGACGTTAAAGAATGTCAAATCCGTGGTGTAACCTATTCGGCACCTTTACGGGTTAAGCTGCGGATGGTGCTGTTTGACAAAGAAGCGCCAGGCACAATCAAAGATATCCGTGAACAAGAAGTCTATATGGGTGAAATCCCGTTGATGACCGAAAATGGTACCTTTGTTATTAATGGTACTGAGCGCGTTATCGTTTCTCAGTTACACCGTAGTCCAGGTGTGTTCTTCGACCACGACCGTGGTAAGACGCACTCGTCTGGTAAAGTCTTATATAATGCTCGCGTGATCCCATACCGTGGGTCATGGTTAGACTTTGAATTTGACGCTAAAGATAACTTGTTCGTGCGTATCGATCGTCGCCGTAAATTACCAGCGACTATCCTATTACGTGCACTTGAACTGAGCACAGAAGAAATTCTGGCTACTTTCTTTGAAAATACCCGTTTTGATATCAAAGACGGCAAAATTCTGATGGAAGTAGTAGCCAACCGTTTACGCGGTGAAACAGCTGCATTTGATATTAAAGATAACGATGGCGAAGTGATCGTAGAACATGGTCGTCGTATTACTGCCCGTCATGTGCGTCAGCTGGAAAAAACCGGTATGACCATGATGGAAGTACCACATGAATATGTGGTAGGTCGTGTCCTAGCGAAAAATTACGCTGACCGTTCAACCGGAGAGATTATTGCCGAGGCGAACGCAGAGCTCACATTAGAGCTGTTAGCAAAACTAGCAAAAGCAGGCTATGAAAGTTTTGAAACCTTATACATCAACGATTTGGATCAGGGTTCTTATGTCTCAGAAACTATCCGTATCGATCCTAGCAGCAACCGGATGGAAGCTCTGGTAGAAATTTACCGGATGATGCGTCCTGGTGAACCGCCAACGCGCGAAGCTGCAGATACTTTATTTGAAAATTTATTCTTCTCAGAAGATCGTTACGACTTATCAACAGTCGGTCGGATGAAATTCAACCGTCGTGTTGGTTTCGAAGATGGCACAGGTACCGGTGTACTGAGCAAAGAAGATATTTTAGCGGTAATGAAAGTCTTAATTGACATCCGTAACGGTAATGGCGAAGTTGATGACATCGACCACTTAGGTAACCGTCGGATCCGTTCTGTTGGCGAAATGGCGGAAAACCAATTCCGTGTTGGTTTAGTTCGTGTTGAGCGTGCTGTGAAAGAGCGTCTGTCTTTAGGCGATCTGGATGCGGTTATGCCAC
Organism: Alishewanella sp. HL-SH06; assembly: GCF_052656265.1. Taxonomy (NCBI): domain Bacteria; kingdom Pseudomonadati; phylum Pseudomonadota; class Gammaproteobacteria; order Alteromonadales; family Alteromonadaceae; genus Alishewanella; species Alishewanella sp. HL-SH06. The sequence goes on along the minus strand of NZ_CP199752.1, from coordinate 3,923,111 downwards.
AAGACTTAATTAACGCTAAGCCTATTTCTGCTGCTGTAAAAGAGTTCTTTGGTTCAAGCCAACTTTCTCAATTTATGGATCAGAACAACCCATTGTCAGAAGTGACGCACAAACGTCGTATTTCTGCACTAGGCCCAGGCGGTCTTACACGTGAACGTGCTGGTTTCGAAGTTCGTGACGTACACCCAACGCACTATGGTCGGGTATGTCCAATCGAAACGCCAGAAGGTCCAAACATCGGTTTGATTAACTCGTTATCGATTTTTGCGCAAACTAACGAATATGGTTTCTTAGAAACCCCTTACCGTCGTATTGAAAACGGTATTGTGACTGATGAAGTCGATTTCTTATCTGCAATTGAAGAAGGTAACTTTGTTATCGCTCAGGCCAACGCTGAGTTAGATGCAGACAACCGTTTAGTTGATGCCTTAGTACCGTGTCGTTTTAAAAACGAATTCACGTTAATGGCCTCAGCTGAAGTGCAGTATATGGACGTGGCACCACAACAGATCGTGTCTGTTGCAGCAGCCTTAATTCCGTTCTTAGAACACGATGATGCTAACCGTGCATTGATGGGTTCGAACATGCAACGTCAAGCAGTACCTACCTTACGGGCTGATAAGCCGTTAGTAGGTACAGGTATTGAGCGCGTTGTAGCGAAAGACTCAGGTGTAACTGTGGTAGCAAAACGTGGTGGTGTTATCGATTACGTCGATGCCAGCCGTATTGTTATTAAGGTTAATGAAGATGAAATGGTTGCTGGCGAAGCCGGTATCGATATCTACAACTTAACCAAATACACCCGTTCTAACCAAAATACTTGTATTAACCAACGTCCATGTGTCAACCACGGTGAGCCAATTGAACGTGGTGATGTCTTGGCTGATGGTCCTTCTACTGATTTAGGCGAACTTGCATTAGGCCAAAACTTACGCGTGGCTTTCATGCCATGGAACGGTTACAACTTCGAAGATTCGATTTTGTTATCTGAGCGTTTAGTACAAGAAGATCGTTTAACCACTATCCATATCCAGGAATTAAGCTGTATTGCTCGTGATACTAAGCTTGGGCCTGAAGAAATCACGGGTGATATTCCTAACGTAGGCGAATCTGCGCTGTCTAAACTAGATGAAGCCGGTATTGTTTACATTGGCGCCGAAGTGAAAGGTGGTGACATTCTGGTGGGTAAAGTTACCCCGAAAGGTGAGAGCCAACTTACACCAGAAGAAAAACTACTTCGTGCTATTTTTGGTGAGAAAGCGTCTGACGTTAAAGATACGTCTTTACGTGTACCAAACTCAGTGACCGGTACGGTTATTGATGTCCAAGTCTTTACTCGTGACGGCGTTGAAAAAGATAAACGCGCTCGCGAAATCGAAGAGATGGAAGTCAAACAAGCGAAGAAAGATCTGAATGAAGAGTTCCGTATTCTTGAAGCAGGTATCTTCGACCGTGCACGTAACTTGTTAGAGCAAAGTGGTTTAGATCGCGCCAAGCTGAATACGTTGAAAGGTGATGCGTTATTTAATCAAAGCCTAAGTGACGAAGATAAGCAGAACGATCTTGAGCAATTAGCAACGCAATACGAAGAAATCCGCGTTGAGTACGACAAGAAGTTCGAAGCTAAGCGTCGCAAGATTGTTCAAGGTGATGATTTAGCACCAGGCGTACTGAAAATCGTTAAAGTTTACCTTGCGGTAAAACGTCGTATCCAGCCAGGTGATAAAATGGCCGGCCGTCACGGTAACAAGGGTGTAATCTCTACTATCGTGCCAGTTGAAGATATGCCATACGATGATAAAGGTCAGCCGGTTGATATCGTACTTAACCCATTGGGTGTACCTTCGCGGATGAACATCGGTCAGATCTTAGAAACGCACTTAGGCTTAGCCGCTCGTGGTATCGGTGACAAGATTGACGGGATGATCAAAGAACAGAAAGAAACGGCGGAAATCCGTGACTTCCTGAAAAAGGTTTATGCTTTAGGTGAATCACGTCAGAACGTTGATATTGAAAGCTTCACTGATGATGAAGTGCGTCGTTTGGCTCAGAACTTACGCAAAGGTCTGCCAGTCGCTACGCCAGTATTCGATGGTGCGAAAGAATCTGAAATCAAGCAATTGCTTGAGTTAGGTGACTTACCTGCCAGCGGTCAAATCGCGTTATATGATGGTCGTACCGGTAATACTTTCGAACGGAAGGTTACTGTCGGTTACATGTACATGCTGAAACTGAACCACTTGGTTGATGATAAGATGCACGCGCGTTCTACTGGCTCTTACAGCCTGGTTACTCAGCAGCCGCTGGGTGGTAAGGCACAGTTCGGTGGTCAGCGCTTCGGTGAGATGGAAGTATGGGCATTAGAAGCATATGGTGCGGCTTATACCCTACAAGAAATGCTTACCGTTAAGTCTGATGACGTCAACGGTCGTACCAAGATGTATAAAAACATCGTTGACGGCGACCACAGAATGGAACCTGGCATGCCAGAATCTTTCAACGTATTAATGAAAGAAATCCGTTCGCTCGGTATTAATATCGAATTGGAAGAGGAATAAACCGACCTTGTGTTGGGGGGCAGTCAGTAAGCTGCCCCATTCCGGTTTACCTCTTACAGGAGAGCAAAGGTGAAAGACTTATTAAAGTTTCTGAAACAACAAACTAAGACTGAAGAGTTTGATGTTATTCGTATCGGCTTATCTTCGCCAGACATGATCCGTTCATGGTCGTTTGGTGAAGTGAAAAAGCCCGAGACGATCAATTACCGTACCTTTAAACCAGAGCGTGACGGTTTATTCTGTGCACGTATCTTTGGCCCAGTAAAAGACTACGAGTGTTTGTGTGGTAAGTACAAACGTTTAAAGCACCGTGGCGTAATATGTGAAAAATGTGGCGTAGAAGTGACCTTAACAAAAGTACGTCGTGAGCGTATGGGTCATATCGAGTTGGCTAGCCCAACCGCGCACATTTGGTTTTTAAAGTCGCTGCCCAGCCGTATCGGTTTACTGTTAGATATGACCTTGCGTGATATCGAACGTGTATTATATTTCGAAAGCTATGTTGTTACCGAGCCGGGTATGACTTCTTTAGAGCGTCGTCAGATGTTAACTGAAGAAGAATATCTAGACGTGTTAGAAGAACATGGTGATGAGTTCGAAGCCAAGATGGGTGCAGAAGCGATTCTGGATATTCTGAAAGGTATTGAACTGCCAACTGAAATCAAACAAATGCGTGAAGAGTTACCTACGATTAACTCTGAAACCAAGCGTAAGAAGATCAGTAAGCGTCTTAAGTTAATGGAATCATTCCACACCTCTGGCAATAAGCCTGAGTGGATGATCATGACTGTTTTACCGGTATTACCGCCAGATTTACGTCCATTAGTTCCATTGGATGGTGGCCGTTTTGCCACGTCAGATCTTAACGATTTATACCGTCGTGTGATTAACCGTAACAACCGTTTGAAGCGTTTATTAGATTTGTCTGCACCAGACATTATCGTACGCAACGAAAAACGTATGTTACAAGAAGCGGTTGATGCGCTATTAGATAACGGTCGTCGTGGTCGTGCTATTACCGGTTCTAACAAGCGTCCATTAAAATCGTTAGCTGACATGATCAAAGGTAAGCAAGGTCGCTTCCGTCAGAACTTGTTAGGTAAGCGTGTTGACTATTCTGGTCGTTCGGTTATCACCGTAGGTCCTACACTGCGTTTACACCAGTGTGGTTTACCGAAGAAAATGGCTCTTGAGCTGTTCAAACCTTTTATTTACGGCAAGCTTGAAGCGCGTGGTTTAGCCACCACCATTAAAGCGGCTAAGAAAATGGTTGAGCGCGAAGAAGGCGCGGTATGGGATGTGTTAGACGAAGTCATTCGTGAACACCCTGTATTGTTAAACCGTGCACCAACACTGCACCGTTTAGGTATTCAAGCTTTCGAACCTGTGCTGATTGAAGGTAAAGCGATTCAACTGCACCCATTAGTGTGTGCGGCTTATAACGCCGACTTCGATGGTGACCAAATGGCGGTACACGTACCGTTAACTATCGAAGCGCAGTTAGAAGCGCGTGCGTTGATGATGTCAACGAATAACGTACTGTCACCCGCCAATGGTGAGCCAATCATTGTTCCTTCACAGGACGTTGTATTAGGTCTGTATTACATGACTCGCCAAGCGGTTAACGCGAAAGGCGAAGGCATGATGTTCAAGAGCGCGAAAGAAGCTGAAAAAGCCTTCCGTGCAGACTGTGCAAGCTTACATGCTAAAGTTAAAGTGCGTATCACTGAAGTTGAATTTGCTGAAGATGGTAGCCGTACTGAAACAACGGAAGTGAAAGATACAACAGTAGGTCGTGCAATTCTGTATTCAATCCTGCCGGAAGGTATGAGTTTTGAATCAGTTAACCAAGCCATGGGCAAGAAACAAATTTCTCGCTTATTGAATGGTGCTTATCGCCGTATCGGTTTGAAGAAAACCGTTATTTTGGCTGACCAAATCATGTATACCGGTTTCCATTATGCGATGTTATCAGGTGTTTCTGTTGGTATTGATGACATGGTCATCCCTGACTCGAAAACTAAGATCATCGATGATGCTGAAAATGAAGTAGCCGAAATTCAAGACCAGTTCCAGCAAGGTTTGGTAACAGCCGGTGAAAAATACAACAAAGTTATCGATATTTGGTCAAATGCCAACGAAAGCTTATCTAAAGCGATGATGGACAACCTCTCGAAAGAGAATGTGGTTGACCGTGATGGTAATACTGTTGAGCAACAATCATTTAACTCTGTTTATATGATGGCTGACTCAGGCGCTCGGGGTTCTCCGGCGCAGATCCGTCAGTTAGCCGCAATGCGTGGTCTGATGGCAAAACCAGATGGTTCAATCATCGAAACGCCCATTACCGCAAACTTCCGCGAAGGTCTGAGTGTATTACAGTACTTCATTTCAACGCACGGTGCGCGTAAAGGTCTTGCCGATACTGCATTGAAGACAGCTAACTCGGGTTACTTAACGCGTCGTTTAGTCGATGTAGCACAAGATTTAGTGGTGACTGAGCAAGACTGTGGTTCTGAGCAAGGTATTATCATGAAGCCGCTGATTGAAGGTGGTGACGTGGTTGAAGGTCTACGCGAGCGAGTACTGGGTCGTGTGGTTATCGGTGATATTTTATCGCCAACTACCGAAGAAGTTCTTGTCGCTGACGGCACCATGCTTGATGAACAGCTGTGTGACATTATTGAACAGAACTCGATTGATGAAGTACATGTGCGTTCAGTAATTACCTGTCAAACTGACTTTGGTGTGTGTGCTAAGTGTTATGGTCGCGACCTAGCACGTGGTCACTTAATCAATGCTGGTGAAGCTGTAGGTGTTATTGCTGCGCAATCAATCGGTGAGCCTGGTACACAGTTAACCATGCGTACATTCCACATCGGTGGTGCTGCATCGCGTTCTTCTGCTGAAAACAGCGTACAGGTTAAAAATGCCGGTATGCTTAAATTGCAGAATGCGAAGTTTGTACGTAACGCGGATAACAAGATTGTTATTACCTCTCGTTCAGCTGAAGTGACCGTATTTGATGACTTAGGCCGCGAGAAAGAGCGTTATAAACTGCCATACGGTTCGATCATGGCCACTGACGACAACGCGAAAATCGTTGCTGGTCAGGTTGTAGCGAACTGGGATCCACATTCACACCCAATCATTCTTGAGCGTGGCGCTAAGGTTTCTTTCAGTGATGTTGATGATACCAACACTGAAGTACAACAAGACGAGTTAACCGGTTTAACTCGAACGGTTGTTAAAGATTTAGCTAAAGCCAATGCGAAAGAGCCAAAACTGATCCTGGCAACAGATGATGGTGGTTTACAAGAGATCCGTTTACCTAGCTTTACAACTATCGAAGTTACCGACGGTGACACAGTAGTAACGGGTACCGTGTTAGCACGTATTCCGCAAGAAAGCTCGAAGACACGTGACATCACCGGTGGTCTACCTCGCGTAGCTGATTTATTTGAAGCACGTAAGCCGAAAGATCCAGCTATTTTGGCTGAAATCTCTGGTGTGATTAGCTTCGGTAAAGAAACTAAAGGCAAACGTCGCCTGATCATTACCCCTGAACAGGGTGATGCACATGAAGAAATGATTCAGAAGTGGCGCCAAGTCAATGTGTTCGAAGGTGAACGCATTGAGAAAGGTGAAGTTATTTCAGAAGGCCCTGAATCAGCTCACGATATCCTGCGTTTACGTGGTATTCACCAGGTTGCCAGCTATATCGTTAACGAAGTTCAGGATGTATATCGCTTACAGGGCGTTAAAATCAACGATAAGCACATTGAAACGATTATTCGTCAAATGTTGCGTAAGTGTATTATTACCCACCCTGGTGATAGCGAATTCTTGGAAGGTGAACAAGCAGAAGTGGCGCGCGTTAATATCGCAAACCGTGATCTGGAAGCCGCGGGCAAAATGCCAGCACAGTATGAACGTTCATTACTGGGTATCACCAAAGCGTCTCTGTCGACTGACTCGTTCATTTCTGCAGCGTCGTTCCAAGAAACAACCCGTGTTCTCACCGAAGCTGCTGTTGCAGGTAAGATTGATGAATTACGTGGTTTGAAAGAGAACGTTATTGTTGGCCGTTTGATCCCAGCCGGTACTGGTTTTGCTTATCACCAGAATCGCGCTCGTCAACGTGCTGGCAACAATGAAGTTGTTGAACCGACAAGAAGTGCAGAGTCTGCCGAACAGGCATTGACCGATGCATTAAACATGAACTTATCGGGCAACGACGAGTAAACAAGCAAGATGCCGTTTGCCGGTGATTAAAATGCCGGCAAATTGCATTGTAACTTGACAGGTCAAAGCTTGACCATTAGAATTCCGCGACCCTAATTTCGGGGGCGGAATTTTCACGTTTATTGGGTATTTATTAACCAGGAGTATTTAATGGCAACAATCAACCAGCTAGTGCGTAAGCCGCGCAGCCAGAAGGTAGCCAAGAGCACCGTTCCGGCGCTTGAAGCTTGCCCGCAGAAGCGTGGTGTTTGTACCCGTGTATACACCACTACACCTAAGAAGCCTAACTCAGCATTACGTAAAGTATGCCGTGTTCGTTTAACTAACGGATTCGAAGTGTCTTCTTATATTGGTGGTGAAGGCCACAACCTGCAGGAACACAGCGTAGTGCTGATCCGCGGTGGCCGGGTAAAAGACCTTCCAGGTGTGCGTTACCACACCGTACGTGGCACATTAGACTGTGCAGGCGTAAAAGATCGTAGACAAGGCCGTTCTAAATACGGCGCCAAGCGGCCTAAGAAATAACGGTACTCCGTTAGTAAGGCCAAACTAAACAACTTTTTTTCTTTAATGTATTAAAAGTTTTGGAATCACCTGAAGCAATCGGAGTTTCGAATGCCTAGAAGACGCGTCATAGGTCAACGTAAAATCCTTCCAGATCCTAAGTTCGGAAGTGAATTGTTGGCAAAGTTTGTAAACGTCGTAATGGTCGACGGTAAAAAATCTACAGCCGAATCAATTGTATACGGCGGACTTGAAATTGCAGCTGCAAAGTCTAAAAAAGAACACATCGATTTATTCGAAGTGGCTTTAGACAACATTCGTCCTACAGTCGAAGTTAAATCACGTCGTGTTGGTGGTTCTACCTACCAAGTGCCGTGTGAAGTTCGTCAAGTACGTCGTAACGCTTTAGCTATGCGTTGGTTAGTGGAAGCTGCCCGTAAACGTGGTGAAAAGTCTATGGCTCAGCGTCTTGCTGGTGAGATGCTTGATGCAATCGAAAATAAAGGTTCTGCGGTTAAGAAACGTGAAGACGTGCACCGTATGGCCGAAGCGAATAAAGCGTTCGCACACTTCCGCTGGTAAGAATTTCTTAACTAAGAGGAATGTAGAGTGGCACGTACAACTCCAATAGAACGTTACCGTAACATTGGTATCTGTGCTCACGTTGATGCCGGCAAAACTACGACATCTGAGCGGATCCTGTTTTATACAGGCCGCTCTCACAAAATTGGTGAAGTTCATGATGGCGCAGCCACTATGGATTGGATGGAGCAGGAGCAGGAACGCGGTATTACTATTACTTCTGCGGCTACCACGACCTTTTGGTCTGGTATGCAGCAGCAGTTTGATATGCACCGTATTAACTTGATTGATACCCCAGGTCACGTAGATTTCACTATCGAAGTAGAGCGTTCTTTGCGCGTACTAGATGGTGCCGTCGTCGTATTGTGCGGGTCATCAGGTGTGCAGCCTCAAACTGAAACAGTTTGGCGTCAAGCAAATAAGTACGAAGTTCCTAGAATGATCTTCGTGAATAAAATGGATCGTACCGGTGCGAACTTCCTGCGGGTTGTAAAGCAAGCGAACGACCGTTTAAATTCACGTTGCGTACCTATTCAGTTGCCAATCGGGGCAGAAGATAACTTCAGAGGCGTAGTTGATCTCGTCAAAATGAAGGCTATTAACTGGAACGAGGAAGATCAGGGTATGACCTTCACTTATGAAGAGATCCCAGCAGAAATGCTGGAAGAATGTCATGAGTGGCGCCAAAACCTGATGGAAGCAGCGGCTGATGCTAACGAATCCATGATGGAACGCTATCTTGAAGGTGAAGAATTCACTGAAGATGAGTTACGTCAAGCATTACGTGATTTAACGTTACGTAATGAAATAGTGCTAGTGCAAGTAGGTTCTGCCTTTAAGAATAAAGGCGTGCAGGCCATGTTGGATAACGTTATTTACTATCTGCCTTCACCGACAGAAGTAAAAGCAATCAACGGTATTCTGCCTGATGAAACTGAAGGATTTCGTAAATCGGCTGATTCGGAACCTTTTGCGGCGCTAGCATTCAAAATTGCTACAGACCCGTTTGTTGGTACTCTTACTTTTTTCCGTGTTTACTCGGGTATTGTTGAGTCAGGCTCAGCAGTATACAACTCAGTAAAAATGAAGAAAGAGCGTATTGGCCGCATCGTACAGATGCATGCTAACGCGCGCGAGGAAATCAAGGCTGTTTGCGCCGGCGATATTGCTGCTGCGATTGGTCTCAAAGATACGACAACGGGTGATACCTTATGTGATATGGATCATCCGATTATTTTGGAACGCATGGTGTTTCCTGAGCCGGTTATTTCTGTTGCTGTTGAGCCTAGAACACAGGCTGATCAGGAAAAGATGGGAATAGCGTTAAGCAAGCTGGCAGCAGAAGATCCGTCATTCCGAGTACATACTGACGAAGAAACCGCACAAACCATTATTTCTGGTATGGGTGAATTACACCTCGACATCATTGTTGATCGCATGCGTCGTGAATTTAAGGTCGAGGCCAATGTGGGTAAACCACAGGTGTCTTACCGTGAAACATTGCGTGGCAAAACAGAAGTTGAAGGTAAGTTTGTACGTCAGTCAGGCGGTCGTGGCCAATTTGGTCATTGCTGGTTGCGGATTGAGCCGTTACCTGAGGGTGAAGGTTATAAGTTCGAGAACGCAGTAATTGGCGGGGCGATTCCAAAAGAATTTATCCCTGCTATTGATAAGGGCGTTCAGGAACAAATGAAAAACGGTGTATTAGCGGGTTATCCGGTAATCGACGTGAAAGTTACTGTATTCGATGGTTCCTACCACGATGTTGACTCGAACGAAATGGCGTTCAAAATCGCTGCGTCTATGGGCTTCAAAAAAGGAGCTCTTCAGGCTAAGCCGGTTGTCCTCGAGCCTATTATGAAGGTTGAGGTAGTTACGCCAGATGACTTCATGGGTGATATCGTTGGTGATTTAAACCGTCGTCGCGGTATCATCAACGGTATGGAAGATGCGCCTGGCGGGATTAAGATAATCGACGCCAATGTACCGTTATCTGAAATGTTTGGCTATGCAACTAATATGCGTTCTTTGAGTCAGGGCCGTGCCTCTTACTCTATGGAACCGCTGAATTATCAGGAAGCACCAAGCAATGTTACTGAAGCAATTATTGCTTCTCGTAGAGCTTACGATTAACGATTAAACAGTCCCGATTTAACGGGTCTTAAATTTGACTAAGAAGGGTCTATAAATGGCTAAGGCTAAATTTGAACGCGTAAAACCGCACGTAAACGTAGGTACTATCGGCCACGTTGACCACGGTAAAACTACTCTGACAGCTGCTATCACTAACGTATTAGCAAAGACATACGGCGGTCAGGCATTTGCTTTCGATCAAATCGATAAAGCACCAGAAGAAAAAGCTCGTGGTATCACTATCAACACGTCACACGTTGAATACGATACCCCAACACGTCACTATGCACACGTAGACTGTCCAGGTCACGCTGACTATGTTAAAAACATGATCACTGGTGCGGCACAGATGGACGGTGCTATTCTGGTAGTAGCGGCGACTGACGGCCCAATGCCACAAACGCGTGAGCACATCCTGTTATCACGTCAGGTTGGTGTACCTTACATCATCGTGTTCATGAACAAGTGTGACATGGTAGATGACGAAGAGTTATTAGAATTAGTAGAAATGGAAGTGCGTGAGCTTCTTTCAGACTACGACTTCCCAGGTGATGACTTACCAGTAATCCGTGGTTCAGCCTTAAAAGGTCTGGAAGGCGATGCTGAGTGGGAAAAGAAAATCCTGGAATTAGGTGAAGCGTTAGATACGTATATCCCTGAGCCAGTACGTGCGATTGATAAGCCATTCATCATGCCAATCGAAGACGTATTCTCAATTGCTGGTCGTGGTACTGTAGTAACAGGCCGTGTAGAGCAAGGTATCATCAAAGTGGGTGAGACAGTAGAAATCGTTGGTATCAAAGACACTGTAGCGACTACTTGTACTGGTGTAGAAATGTTCCGTAAGCTGTTAGACGAAGGTCGTGCAGGCGAGAACATCGGTGCTTTATTACGTGGTACTAAGCGTGAAGACGTAGAACGTGGTCAAGTATTAGCGAAGCCAGGTTCAATCAAGCCACACACTAAGTTCGAAGGCGAAGTGTACGTATTGTCAAAAGAAGAAGGTGGTCGTCACACGCCATTCTTCAAAGGCTACCGTCCACAGTTCTACTTCCGTACAACAGACGTAACGGGTGCAGTAGAATTACCAGAAGGCGTAGAAATGGTTATGCCTGGCGACAACCTGAAGTTTGTTGTTGAACTGATTTGCCCAATCGCGATGGACGAAGGTTTACGCTTCGCTATCCGTGAAGGCGGCCGCACAGTAGGTGCTGGCGTAGTATCAAAAATCATTGCTTAATTAGCACTGATGTAAAGAAGGCCCTACGGGGCCTTTTTTTATGCTTAAAATATATGCAAAGGCAACAATTCAAACACTTGTTTGAAAATCTCGGCTGTGCGATGCTAGAGGACATTTGTTTAGTAATTAAGGTGATAGTATGAGTCAGTATCAAGCCCCTGTAGACGACATAAGTTTTAATCTGTTCGACGTTTGGCAATTAGACCAGTACTGGCAGCAGCAACCTCAATTACAAGAATTAATAGAAGCAGATACAGCAAAAGCCATCTTAGAAGAGGCCGCAAAAATTTGTGAGCAACAACTTGCTCCCTATAGTCAAATAGCAGATGCGGTAGGTGCACAACTCGCCGATGGTAAAGTCAGTTTGCCCGAGCATTATTACACAGCTTATCAAAGTTTATCCGAGGGTGGCTGGACTGGCCTCAGTGGTGATGCTGAATTTGGTGGAATGGGCATGCCAAAATCGCTTTCTATGATGGTTGATGAAATGCTTTGTAGTGCGGATATCGCTTTTTCGTTATATCCAGGTTTAACCGCCGGCGCCTGTGTTACCCTGTTACAGCATGCCGATGAGCAAATGAAAGCCTGTTACTTACCAAAATTATACAGCGGTGAATGGTCTGGCACGATGTGTTTGACCGAGGCTCATGCGGGTTCAGACCTAGGCATTATGCGTACAACTGCAAAACCCGATACAGATGGCAGTTACTTAATTTCGGGTAGCAAAATTTTTATCACTGCTGGTGAGCATGATCTGACATCAAATATCGTTCATTTAGTGTTAGCTAAGTTGCCAGATGCACCTGCTGGAAGTCGAGGCATTTCTTTATTTCTAGTACCAAAATTTATTGTGACAGAAAACGGTGACTTAGCAGAGCGTAATGCCGTCAATGTTGGCTCTATCGAACATAAGATGGGTATTAATGGTTCGTCTACTTGTGTGCTTAACTTTGATGGTGCGCGCGGTTATTTAATCGGTGAGCCGCATCGTGGTCTAGCGTGTATGTTTACCATGATGAATTACGAGCGTTTGTCGATGGGCAGCCAAGGGCTCGGAGCTGCCGAGCGGGCATATCAAAATGCGTTAGCTTATGCCAAAGATCGCTTACAAGGAAGAACCGGTAAAACGGATCCTAATAAAGCGGATGCCATTTTGGGTCATGCTGATGTTAGGCGAATGCTACTTAACATTAAAGCAATGAATGAGGCCGGTCGCACTTTCGCTACTTGGGTGGCAAATTTGCTGGATCGTGCAAAATACGACGGTTGTGCCCAATCAGCACAGCGAGCTAATTTACTGACACCGATCACCAAAGCCTTTATGACCGATCGAGGGTTAGATGCATGTATTACGGCCCAGCAAGTATTCGGTGGTCATGGTTATGTAAAAGAGTGGGGAATGGAGCAGTTAGTGCGTGATGTACGAATTGCCCAGATCTATGAAGGAACCAATGGTATTCAAGCGGCTGACTTCATGTTGCGAAAAGTCGCATCAGATCAAGCTGCCGTGTTACTTGCCTTATTAAATGATATTCAACTCGAGCTAAAAGCGCATCCTACGTCGATAAGTGTTGTTGTCGAAAAGCGCATAACGCAATTAATTGACGTCAGTCATTCATTATTGGCGCAAGAACAAAACGTGCTCAGTATGAATGCTTGTGATTACTTAGATGCAGTGGGCTATGTACTCTATGCTTATATGTGGCAAAGAAATCTCATGGCGTTAAACCCTGCTAAACACAGTGCTGATTTCGTGGCGGCTAAAACTCAAACAGCCATGTGGTATACACAAAAAGTGTTGCCAAAGGTTGATGGTTTATTTAGCAGTTTGCAAAGCGATGGGTCAGCGATGTTTGCGCTTACTGAAGATCAATTTTAACGCATAGCTTGCTATTAAGCCTCAAGGTAGACGTTGCAACAAAGTACAATTAGCGTCTGCTTTGAGGTTGGCTGTTGGAATAATAAACAGCACTTGCATTATCAATTGTTCTGTATATAATATGCGGCCAGTCGATTCATATCTGGCTGATACAAGCTACATTGCAACCTCTAAAGTGAGTATGCGTAGTTTGTACTATAAGCCCCCGATTGGGGGGCAACTGGTAACTTGGTGCATAAGCAAACCCTTTATGGGTATTTGTTTATGTTTATTTTTGCTCTTTTTGCTCTTTGAGGCTTTGATACATGAGTAATCAAAGGATTCGCATCCGTCTGAAAGCGTTCGATCACCGTTTGATCGATCAGTCAACTATGGAAATCGTTGACACAGCAAAACGTACCGGCGCACAGGTTCGTGGTCCAATTCCACTACCAACTCGTCAGGAACGTTTCACTGTTCTGATTTCTCCTCACGTCAATAAAGATGCGCGTGACCAGTACGAAATCCGTACGCACAAGCGTTTAATCGACATCGTGGAACCAACTGAAAAAACAGTTGATGCGCTGATGCGTTTAGATCTGCCTGCTGGCGTTGACGTTCAAATCAGCCTGGGCTAATCAGACAGGTTTTTAGAGAGGTTTAGGAAATGGCTATCGGTCTAATCGGTCGTAAAGTGGGCATGACACGCATCTTCACTGAAGATGGTGTATCTATCCCAGTAACCGTAATCGAAGCAACACCAAACCGCGTTACTGCTGTTAAAACGCAAGACGTTGAAGGCTATAGCGCGTTGCAAGTGACTACTGGTACTGTTAAGGCAAGCCGCCTGAGCAAGCCAGAAGCAGGTCATTTTGCAAAAGTGGGTGTAGAAGCGGGTCGTGGTCTGTGGGAATTCCGCCTACAAGACAACGAAGGCGCCGACATCACTGTTGGTAGCGAGATTACTGTTGATATTTTCGCAGATACAAAGAAAGTTGATGTCGCTGGCACATCAAAAGGTAAGGGTTTCCAAGGTGCTGTTAAGCGCTGGAATTTCCGTACTCAGGATGCTACTCACGGTAACTCTTTATCACACCGTGCACCGGGTTCAATTGGTCAAAACCAATCACCAGGTAAAGTATTCAAAGGTAAGAAAATGGCTGGCCACATGGGCGCTGAACGGGTAACTGTACAGTCTCTTGAAGTGGTTCGTGTTGATGCGGAACGTAACATTCTGTTAGTAAAAGGCGCAGTGCCTGGTGCTATCGGCGGTGACGTTATCGTTAAACCAGCTGTTAAAAGCTAACGTCTAGGAGATAAGTGATGGAATTAGCATTACGAGACGCTCAAGGCGCTCTTGAAGTTTCCGAAGCTACCTTTGGACGTGAGTTTAACGAAGCTCTGGTACATCAGGTAGTAGTTGCTTTTGCAGCTGGTGCCCGTCAGGGTACTCGTGCTCAATTGACACGTTCAGAAGTACGTGGTGGCGGCAAGAAGCCATGGCGTCAAAAAGGTACTGGCCGCGCGCGTGCTGGTACAATCCGCAGTCCAATTTGGCGTGGCGGTGGTGTGACTTTTGCGGCTAAGCCACAAGATCACAGCCAAAAAGTTAACCGTAAAATGTATCGCGGTGCAATTCAAAGCATTCTGTCTGAATTAGTTCGTCAGGAGCGCTTAATTGTTGTTGAGAGTTTTGGCGTTGATTCACCAAAGACAAAAGACTTGACTGCAAAGCTGAAAGCGATGGATTTAAAAGACGTTCTGATCGTAACTAACGAAGTAGACGAGAACTTGTTCTTATCTGCACGCAACTTATACAAAGTTGACGTTCGTGACGTACACGGTATCGACCCGGTCAGCTTAATCGCATTCGACAAAGTGTTAATGACTGCTGCTGCAGTTAAACAACTTGAGGAGCTTTTAGCATGATCCGCGAAGAACGTTTACTAAAAGTGATTCTGGCTCCGCACGTTTCTGAAAAGAGTACTACTGCGGCAGAAAAACACAACACTATCGTTTTTAAAGTAGCCACTACTTCTACAAAAGCTGATATTAAAGCTGCTGTAGAAAAACTGTTTGAAACAGAAGTAGTAGGTGTTCGTACTGTTAACGTTAAGGGTAAGGCCAAGCGCACTGGTGCGCGTATGGGCAAACGTAGCGATTGGAAAAAAGCTTACGTTACTCTTAAAGAAGGCAGCGAAATCGATTTTGTTGGCGGCGCTGAGTAAGAAGAGGAGTTAGGAAATGGCACTTGTAAAGTGTAAACCTACGTCACCAGGTCGTCGCCACGTTTTAAAAGTGGTTAACCCTGACCTGCACAAAGGCAAGCCTTACGCGCCTTTGTTAGAGAAGAAAGTTAAGACGGGTGGTCGTAACAGCAACGGTCGTATCACTACTCGCCATATCGGTGGTGGTCATAAGCAACACTATCGTGTTGTTGATTTTAAACGCATGAAAGACGGTATTCCGGGCAAAGTAGAGCGTTTAGAATACGATCCAAACCGTACTGCAAACATCGCATTAGTGTTGTATGCAGACGGCGAACGTCGTTACATTCTTGCCCCTAAAGGCATGAAAGCCGGTGACGCAGTTATCTCTGGTGTTGATGCACCAATCAAAGCAGGTAACACGCTGCCACTGCGCAACATCCCAGTTGGTCAAGTAGTACACAACATCGAAATGAAACCAGGTAAAGGCGGTCAGCTGGCTCGTTCAGCAGGCGCATTCGTTCAGATCCTGGCTCGTGATGGTGAGTATGTTACCCTGCGTCTGCGTAGCGGCGAAGTACGTAAAGTATTAGCAGATTGTCGCGCAACTATCGGTGAGATCGGTAATGCTGAGCACATGTTACGTCAATACGGTAAAGCTGGTGCAATGCGCTGGCGCGGCGTCCGCCCAACCGTACGTGGTGTAGTAATGAACCCAGTCGATCACCCACACGGTGGTGGTGAAGGTAAAACCTCAGGTGGTCGTCATCCAGTGACTCCATGGGGCGTACCGACTAAAGGTTACAAGACTCGTTCAAACAAGCGTACTGATAAACTTATCGTACGTCGTCGTGATAAATAATTTGTGAGGAATTGCCATGCCACGTTCTCTCAAGAAAGGTCCATTTATTGACCTTCACTTGCTGAAGAAGGTAGAGAAAGCGTTGGAAAGCGGAGACAAGAAGCCTATAAAGACTTGGAGCCGTCGTTCAATGATCATACCTGATATGATCGGTTTGACCATCGCTGTCCATAATGGTCGTCAACATGTACCAGTATTTGTCTCAGAAGAGATGATCGGTCACAAGTTAGGTGAATTTGCACCTACTCGTACCTATCGTGGTCATGCAGCCGACAAAAAGGCCAAGAAGCGCTAAGGGGTAAATGATGCAAGCATTAGCTAAACACAAATTTGCCCGTTCTTCTGCTCAAAAAACGCGTTTGGTCGCTGACCAAGTACGTGGATTGTCAGTTGAGAAGGCGTTGAATGTACTAACTTACAGCCCGAAGAAAGCTGCTGAGTTAGTCAAAAAGGTACTTTTATCAGCCATTGCCAACGCTGAGCACAATGAAGGCGCGGACATCGATACACTGAAAGTGAAGACCATCTTCGTTGATGAAGGTCCATCTATGAAGCGTATCAAACCACGCGCTAAAGGTCGTGCTGATCGTATCGTCAAGCGTACCAGCCACATCACTGTGGTCGTAGCTGATAACTAGGAGATAGAAATGGGACAGAAAGTACATCCTAATGGTATTCGCCTAGGTATCACTAAGCCATGGAGCTCTACCTGGTTCGCGAATACAAAAGATTTCCCGGATTTCCTGAACGGTGACTATAAAGTTCGTCAGTACCTGACAAAAGAACTGAAAGCAGCCTCAGTAAGCCGGATCGATATTGAACGCCCTGCGAAAAGCATCCGTGTGACTATTCACACTGCGCGTCCAGGCGTGATTATCGGTAAAAAAGGTGAAGACGTTGAGAAGATCCGTAAGCAAGTCGCTGCCATTGCTGGCGTGCCTGCTCAGATCAATATCTCTGAGATCCGTAAGCCAGAGCTAGATGCGAAATTAGTTGCTGATTCTATCAGTAGCCAGTTAGAGCGTCGTGTAATGTTCCGTCGTGCTATGAAGCGTGCGGTACAAAATGCTATGCGTATTGGTGCTAAAGGTATCAAGGTTCAAGTTAGCGGCCGTTTAGGCGGTGCTGAGATTGCTCGTGACGAGTGGTATCGTGAAGGTCGTGTACCTCTGCATACTCTTCGTGCAGACATTGACTACAATACTTCTGAAGCACTGACTACTTACGGCATCATTGGTGTCAAAGTGTGGATTTTCAAAGGCGAGATCCTAGGTGCTCTGCCTCTGCAAAATAACGCCAACAACGCCAACAATAACAACCAGCCTAAAGCGCCGAAAAAACCGGCTCGTAAGGCTAAGTAGGGGTATTGAGCGATGTTGCAACCAAAACGTACAAAATTTCGTAAAGTGCACAAAGGCCGTAACCGTGGTTTATCACAAGTTGGTGATAAAGTAAGTTTCGGTACATACGCACTGAAATCTGTAGAACGTGGTCAAATGACTTCACGTCAAATCGAATCTGCACGTCGTGCTATGACGCGGGCTGTTAAACGTGTTGGTAAAATCTGGATCCGTGTGTTCCCAGATAAGCCAATCACAGCTAAGCCGTTAGAAGTACGTATGGGTAGTGGTAAAGGTGCTGTTGAGTACTGGGTATGTCAGATTAAACCTGGCAAAGTTCTGTATGAAATGGACGGTGTGTCTGAAGAACTTGCGCGTCATGCTTTTGCATTGGCTGCTGCTAAGCTTCCATTCAAGACCACCTTCGTAACGCGGACGGTAATGTGATGAAAGCCAGCGAATTGAAAACAAAAAGTGTTGAAGAGTTAAATACTGAATTATTAGGTCTGTTACGTGAGCAGTTCAACATGCGCATGCAAGCAGCTACTGGTCAGTTAGCTCAGACACACTTATTGAAGCAGGTGCGTCGTGATATCGCGCGCGTTAAGACTATCTTAACCGAGAAGGCAGGTGCGTAATGACTGAAACTAATACCCGTACACTGCAAGGTAAAGTAATCAGCGACAAGATGGATAAATCTATCACTGTTGCGATTGAACGTCAGGTGAAACACCCAATTTATGGTAAATTCATCAAGCGTACTACCAAACTGCACGTGCATGACGAAACTAATCAGTGTAAAGAAGGCGACGTAGTCACTATCCGTGAATGCCGTCCTTTGTCTAAGACTAAGTCTTGGACCCTGGTAGCTATCGTTGAATCTGCTTCTTAATAATTAAGAAGAAGAATAAAACGGCTCCTGTTGGAGCCGTTTTTGTTTGTAGCAACAGATCGGTTAAGTGGCGGTACGTGTCTAGGCATACACCGAATTGTTTTTATTTTAAACTACCACTTTGCCATAACTGCTGTTATAATCACGCGCCCTTCCTCTGGGGAGGGGTTTTATTATCGTAAGCAGCGTAACCTGAGAAGGTTACATAGTAGAATAGCGGAGCACTAAGATGATCCAGATGCAATCTATGCTGGAAGTCGCAGACAACAGCGGCGCGCGCAGCGTAATGTGTATTAAGGTCTTAGGTGGTTCGCATCGCCGTTATGCTGCAATTGGTGACATCATCAAAGTTACTGTTAAGGAAGCAATTCCTCGCGGTAAAGTTAAAAAAGGTGATGTTCTGAATGCAGTGGTGGTGCGTACAGCTAAAGGCGTACGTCGTCAGGACGGGTCATTAATCCGTTTTGATCGCAATGCAGCGGTGTTATTAAACACTAAGCTGGAACCGATCGGTACCCGTATTTTCGGGCCTGTTACACGTGAACTTCGTGGCGATAAGTTTATGAAGATCGTGTCTCTGGCACCAGAAGTACTGTAAGGAGTCACCATGGCTAGCAAAATCCGTCGTGATGACGAGGTTATTGTTCTTACTGGTAAGGACAAGGGTAAACAAGGCAAAGTCACTAAAGTATTAGTTGGCGACAACCGTGTTTATGTTTCAGGCGTTAATCTGGTTAAGAAACACCAGAAGCCGGTTCCAGCTGTTAATCAGCCTGGCGGTATCGTCGAGAAAGAAGCCTCGATTCATGTTTCAAACGTAGCGATTGTTAACCCTAAAACGGGTAAAGCAGATCGTGTAGGTTTCCGTTTTGAAGATGGCAAGAAAGTGCGTTTCTTCAAATCGAATAACGAAGTAATTTAATGCTATTGGAGTAATACGATGGCGAAACTGCATGAAATTTATAAAGACACCGTAGTCCCAGAACTGTTCAAACAGTTTGGCTACTCCAGCGTCATGCAAGTCCCTCGGATTGTTAAAATCACACTCAATATGGGTGTGGGTGAAGCCGTAGCTGACAAAAAGATCCTTGATAACGCTGTAGCAGATTTAACTGCTATTGCTGGCCAGAAACCTCTGGTAACTAAGGCTCGTAAGTCAGTCGCTGGTTTCAAAATCCGTGAAGGCTACCCTATTGGCGCGAAAGTAACCCTGCGCGGCGAGCGTATGTGGGATTTCTTAGAACGTTTAGTTTCTATTGCTATCCCCCGTATCCGTGATTTCCGTGGTGTAAACCCGAAATCATTCGACGGTCGTGGTAATTACAGCATGGGTGTTCGTGAGCAAATCATTTTCCCTGAAATCGATTACGATAAAGTTGATGCAATCCGTGGTTTAGATATCACGATTACGACAACTGCTCGTACTGATGACGAAGGGCGTGCTTTACTTGCGGCGTTTAACTTCCCGTTCAAGAAATAAGGTGTAGGGTCATGGCAAAACAATCAATGAAAGCACGTGAAGCAAAGCGTGCACAACTGGTAGCCAAATTCGCTGCAAAACGTTTTGAACTTAAAGATCTGATTGCTAACACTTCAACTTCTGATGAAGATCGTTGGGCAGCGGTTCTTAAGTTACAAACGTTACCGCGTGATTCAAGCCCTGCACGTCAACGTAATCGTTGTCGTGTGACAGGTCGTCCACATGGTTATCTGCGTAAGTTCGGTATGAGCCGGATCAAAGTTCGCGAAGCGGCGATGCGCGGTGAAATTCCTGGCCTTCGTAAGGCTAGCTGGTAAGAATCACGGGAGTAACGAGCTATGAGTTTGCAAGATCCAGTAGCGGATATGTTTACTCGCATCCGTAACGGCCAGTCGGCCAATAAAGTTGCGGTTAAAATGCCTTCTTCTAAATTGAAGATTGCAATTGCGAAAGTTTTAAAAGACGAAGGTTACATCGGCGATTTCGCTGTGTCTGGTGATGTAAAACCAGAACTGGAAGTTACTTTAAAGTATTTCCAGGGCAAATCAGTTATTGAGACTATCGATCGTGTTAGTCGTCCAAGTTTGCGTATCTATAAGAAAAGCAACGAATTACCTAAGGTAATGGGCGGTTTAGGTGTGGCCATCGTGTCAACATCTAAAGGACTAATGACTGACCGTGCTGCGCGCAAGGTTGGTATCGGTGGCGAAATCATCGGCTACGTAGCGTAACGGAGGGGTTAATTTATGTCTCGTGTTGCTAAAGCCCCCGTCACTCTACCTGCAGGCGTTACTGTAACGCAAACAGGTCAAGTTGTGGCGCTTAAGGGCAAAAACGGCGAGTTAACACTGAATGTTAACCCTGCGGTTGAAATCGTTGTTGATGGCAATGTACTGCGTACAGAGCCTCGTCAAGGTTTCGAAAACGCTGACGCACAAGCAGGTACTGCTCGCGCATTATTGAACAACATGGTTACTGGTGTAAGCGAAGGCTTCAGCCAGAAACTGGAATTAGTCGGTGTTGGTTACCGTGCAAAAGCTGAAGGTAAGGTTTTAAACCTAAGCCTGGGCTTTTCTCACCCGGTCGTTTTCGAGGTGCCAGCTGGTATCACTATCGAAACACCAACACAAACTGAAGTTTGGGTCAAAGGTGCTGACAAGCAATTAGTTGGACAGGTATCTGCCAACATTCGTGCATACCGTAAACCAGAGCCTTACAAAGGCAAAGGTGTTCGTTATGCGAATGAAAACGTGCGTCGTAAAGAAGCTAAGAAAAAGTAAGGTAGGACGATGGATAAGAAACTTGCTCGTCTGCGTCGTGCCAAACGCACTCGCAGAAACATTATCGAACAAGGTGCGAATCGCCTGGTAGTACACCGTACTCCACGTCACATCTATGCTCAGCTGATTGCGCCAAATGCTGAAGTGATTGCTGCAGCTTCTACTTTAGAAGCTTCAATTAAAGAATCACTTTCGTACTCTGGTAACGTAGATGCTGCCAAAGCTGTAGGTAAAGCGATCGCCGAACGTGCAGTGGCTAAAGGCGTAACTGCATGTGCTTTTGACCGTAGCGGCTTCCAGTATCATGGTCGCGTGCAGGCGTTAGCAGACGCGGCGCGTGAAGCCGGTCTTCAGTTCTAGGAGTAGCTAATGGCTAACGAAGATTCTAAACAACAATCTGATTTACAAGAAAAGCTTGTTGCCGTTAACCGCGTGTCCAAAGTGGTAAAAGGTGGTCGTATTTTCAGCTTTACTGCATTGACAGTAGTTGGTGACGGCAACGGTCGCGTTGGTTTCGGTTATGGTAAAGCACGTGAAGTTCCAGCTGCTATTCAAAAAGCAATGGAAAAGGCACGTCGTAACATGACACAGGTTGAATTAAATGGTAACACTTTGCATCACCCAACACGTGGTGTGCACTCAGGTTCGAATGTTTACATGCAGCCTGCTGCAGAAGGTACTGGTCTAATCGCCGGCGGTGCAATGCGCGCCGTGTTGGAAGTAGCGGGTATCCAAAACATTCTTTCTAAGTGTTATGGTTCAACTAACCCAATTAACGTAGTTCGCGCTACCATTAATGCCCTGTCTTCAGTGAAGTCACCGGCACAAGTGGCAGCAAAACGCGGTTTACGCGTTGACGATATTCTGGGGTAATTTGCCATGACGAAGAAAACAGTTAAAGTCACCCAAACTAAGTCTAGTATCGGTCGTTTACCGAATCACCGGGCTTCTTTAAAGGGTCTTGGTTTACGTCGTATTGGTCACACTGTCGAAGTTGAAGATACACCTTCAGTTCGCGGTATGATCAACGCCGTTTACTACATGGTTAAAGTGGAGGAGTAACAGATGTTATTAAACACTCTATCTCCAGCACCAGGTGCTAAGAAAGATAAACGCCGTGTAGGCCGTGGTATCGGTTCTGGCTTAGGTAAGACTGCTGGCCGTGGCCATAAAGGTCTTAAATCACGTTCTGGCGGCAGTGTTCGTCCAGGCTTCGAAGGCGGTCAAATGCCTTTGAAACAACGTTTACCTAAGTTCGGTTTCACTTCTCAGAAATCTTTGGTTTCTTCTGAAGTCCGTTTACACGAACTAGCTGCTGTTAATGGCGACGTAGTAGATTTAGCTTCTTTAATGGAAGCGAACATCATCTCTCGTACTGTTAAGTTCGCAAAAGTTGTACTGTCTGGTGAGATCACTCGTCCAGTAACAGTAAAAGGCTTACGCGTAACTAAAGGTGCGCGTGCAGCGATCGAAGCCGCCGGTGGTAAAGTCGAAGAATAATAAGGATAGTACGCGATGGCTAAACCAGGTTCGGACTCAAGAGCAGCAAAAGGCGGATTCAGCGAACTGAAATCTCGCCTGTTGTTTGTGCTCTTAGCCATAATCGTTTTTCGGTTAGGCTCATTTGTGCCAATTCCTGGAATTGACGCCACCGTGCTAGCTCAGTTATTCGAGCAACAAAAAGGTACCATCGTTGAAATGTTTAACATGTTCAGCGGTGGTGCTCTTGAGCGTGCGTCTGTATTTGCGCTAGGCATTATGCCTTATATCTCTGCCTCTATCATTGTTCAGTTATTAACGGTAATGCATCCGGCAATGGCTGAATTAAAGAAAGAAGGTGAAGCAGGTAAGCGTAAAATTAATCAGTACACGCGCTACGGTACTTTAGGTTTAGCGATACTACAGTCCATTGGTATAGCCACAGGCCTGCCAAATATGATGCCAGGGTTGGTCATTAACCCAGGCTTTGCATTTTACTTTACCGCGGTGATCAGCTTGGTTACCGGTACCATGTTCTTAATGTGGTTAGGTGAGCAAATTACAGAGCGCGGCATTGGTAATGGTATTTCGTTGCTAATTTTTACCGGTATTGTTGCTGGCTTCCCGTCTGCCATTGGTCAGACGATTGAGCAAGCGCGTCAGGGCGATTTGCACTTTTTACTATTAGTAGCTATTGGCGTGATTGTTGTTGCGATTACCTGGTTTGTGGTGTTCTTTGAACGCGGCCAGCGTCGTATCGTGGTTAACTACGCAAAACGTCAGCAGGGCCGTCAGGTGTTTGCTGCGCAGAGCAGCCATTTACCGTTAAAGGTTAATATGGCCGGTGTTATTCCACCGATATTCGCGTCTAGCATTATTCTGTTCCCTGGTACAATAGCCAGTTGGTTCGGTACAGGTGAAGGTATGGTAGCCAATTTCTTACAGGAATTGTCGCTAACATTATCTCCAGGACAACCGCTGTATATGATGTTATACTCGGCGGCTATCATTTTCTTCTGTTTCTTTTATACTGCGTTGGTATTTAACCCACGTGATACAGCAGATAACTTGAAGAAATCTGGTGCTTTTATCCCTGGTATTCGTCCTGGCGAGCAGACATCAAAATACATTGATAAAGTAATGACACGTTTGACCCTAGCCGGCGCGTTGTACATTACCTTTATTTGTTTGGTTCCTGAGTTCATGATGGTAGCGTGGAACGTACAGTTCTACTTCGGCGGTACTTCTTTACTGATTATCGTTGTTGTTATCATGGATTTCATGGCACAGGTACAGACACATCTGATGTCACATCAGTATGATTCTGTGCTGAAAAAGGCAAATCTTAAAGGCATAGGCCGTTAAGATAGTTTGCGGAGTTAAGTTATGAAAGTACGAGCTTCCGTTAAGAAGATCTGCCGTAACTGCAAAGTGATCAAACGTAATAACGTAGTTCGCGTAATTTGCAGTGAGCCAAAGCATAAACAGCGCCAAGGCTAATAGCAGAAAAACGATAAGGCGGGCTGAACTTTAAGTTTAGCCCCTTTATTGTTTGCAATATAAGCGCCATTTGAGTATCCTTACGGGCTTTTCAAATTGGCACCTTTTAATTTCAGATAGGAGAACGTTAGTGGCCCGTATCGCTGGCATTAACATCCCCGATAATAAACATGCAGTGATCTCACTGACTTATGTTTATGGTATCGGTAAGACCCGCGCTAAATCAATTTTAGCGGCAGTGGGTATTGAAGAGAATACTAAGATCGCGTCTTTATCAGACTCGCAATTAGATACTCTACGTGACGAAGTTGCAAAGTATACCGTTGAAGGTGACTTGCGTCGTGAAATCACATTAAACATTAAGCGTTTAATGGACCTTGGTTGCTACCGTGGCTTACGTCACCGTCGTAGTCTGCCGGTCCGTGGTCAGCGCACTAAGACTAATGCGCGTACCCGCAAGGGCCCACGTAAAGCGATTAAGAAATAAGGTGATTCAACATGGCTAAAGCACCAGTTCGTACTCGTAAGCGGGTAAAAAAACAAGTTTCAGACGGTATGGCTCATATCCATGCTTCTTTCAACAACACCATCGTGACGATTACTGATCGTCAGGGCAATGCATTGTGTTGGGCAACAGCAGGCGGTTCAGGTTTCCGTGGTTCACGTAAATCTACTCCGTTTGCAGCTCAAGTAGCAGCAGAGCGTGCAGGTACAGCTGCACTGGAATATGGTCTGAAAAACCTTGAAGTGTTTGTGAATGGTCCAGGCCCAGGCCGCGAATCAGCGATTCGTGCTCTGAATGCCGCTGGTTACAAGATCACAAATATCACCGACGTGACGCCTATCCCACATAATGGATGTCGTCCACCTAAAAAACGTCGCGTGTAATTACAGCGCTTCACGGATTATTGGAGAAAGAAGATGGCAAGATATTTGGGTCCAAAGCTCAAACTAAGTCGTCGCGAAGGTACAGATCTGTTCCTGAAGAGCGGCGTAAGAGCAATCGATTCAAAGTGTAACTTAACTACAGCTCCTGGTCAGCACGGCGCACGTCGCGGTCGCTTATCAGACTACGGTTTACAGTTACGCGAGAAGCAAAAAGTACGTCGTATGTATGGCGTGCTTGAGAAGCAGTTCCGTAATTACTACAAAGAAGCTGCTCGTTTGAAAGGTAATACAGGTGAGAACCTGTTAGCGTTGTTAGAGTCACGCTTAGACAACGTAGTTTACCGTATGGGTCTGGCCAGCACACGTGCTGAAGCCCGTCAGCTTGTTAGCCACAAAGCTATTATGATTAATGGCCAAGTGTTAAACATTCCATCATACAAAGTATTACCTGAACAAGTTATCTCTGTTCGTGAAAAAGCTAAAAAGCAAGCCCGTATCGGTGCTGCGCTTGAAGTAGCCGCACAACGTGAGAAACCAACTTGGATAGAAGTTGACAACACGAAACTGGAAGGTGTTTTCAAACGCACTCCTGAGCGTTCAGATTTGTCAGCTGACATCAACGAACAGTTAATCGTCGAGCTTTACTCTAAGTAAAGCTAATTGTTAAGAGAGGATATATGCAGGGTTCTGTCACCGAATTCCTTAAGCCGAGATTAGTTGGTATCGAAAGGATCAACCCAACTCGTGCCAAAGTTACTTTGGAACCATTAGAGCGCGGTTTCGGGCATACCTTGGGCAACGCGTTACGTCGTATTCTGTTATCGTCTATGCCAGGTTGTGCTGTGACTGAAGTAGAAATAGACGGCGTTCTTCATGAGTACAGTGCCAAAGAAGGTGTTCAGGAAGATATCATTGATATTCTCCTAAACCTGAAAGGCCTTGCCGTTCGCCTGGAAGACAAAGATGAAGTCTCCCTGACTTTAACGAAGAAAGGTGCTGGCCCTGTAACTGCTGGAGATATCCAGCGTGGCGACGGTGTGGTTATTGTTAACCCTGAGCACGTTATTTGTAATTTGACTGGCGAGACTGAGTTCAGTATGCGTCTGAAAATTGAACGTGGTCGCGGTTATGTGCCTGCATCAGCTCGTTTGTCCTCAGATGATGACGAACGTCCGATCGGTCGCTTATTACTTGACGCATCTTTCAGCCCAGTTGAGCGTATTGCTTATACTGTTGAAGCAGCACGGGTAGAACAGCGTACTGATTTGGATAAACTGGTTATCGATATGGAAACCAACGGCACTGTTGAGCCAGAGGAAGCCATTCGTCGCGCAGCAACAATTTTAGCTGAACAGCTAGAATTCTTCGTAGAATTGCGTGA
This sequence comes from Alishewanella sp. HL-SH06, assembly GCF_052656265.1. NCBI lineage: Bacteria > Pseudomonadati > Pseudomonadota > Gammaproteobacteria > Alteromonadales > Alteromonadaceae > Alishewanella > Alishewanella sp. HL-SH06. The sequence continues at coordinate 3,896,682 of NZ_CP199752.1, read as the reverse complement.
TAAGAGTGAGCCTGAAAAACGTGAAGAGAAACCGGAGTTTGATCCGATTCTGTTACGTCCAGTCGATGATTTAGAGCTAACAGTTCGTTCTGCAAACTGCCTTAAGGCAGAGCAGATTCAGTACATTGGTGATCTGGTACAGCGTACCGAGGTTGAGCTTCTTAAAACGCCTAACCTGGGTAAGAAGTCTCTTACCGAAATCAAAGACGTGTTGGCATCACGCGGTTTATCCTTAGGCATGCGCCTGGAAAACTGGCCGCCAGCTAGTTTGGTAAATAAAGACTAACCAGATACCAGTTCCTGGTTTAGTGAGAAGGAATAGATCATGCGCCATCGCAAGAGTGGTCGTCAATTAAATCGGAACAGCAGCCACCGTACTGCAATGTTCCGCAACATGGCAAGCTCGTTGGTGAAGCACGAAATCATCAAAACGACTTTGCCAAAAGCTAAAGAGTTACGTCGTGTGATCGAGCCATTGATCACATTGGCAAAGAATGACAGCGTTGCAAACCGTCGTCTGGCTTTTGCCCGTACTCGTGATAAAGAAGTTGTAGGTTTATTGTTCAATGTTTTAGGCCCGCGTTACAACGCGCGTCCAGGTGGTTACACTCGCATCATGAAGTGTGGCTTCCGTACTGGTGACAACGCACCTATGGCTTACATTGAATTAGTTGATCGTCCAGAAACGGACGCAGCAATGCCAGTTGAAGAAACTGCTGCTGAATAATCACTTGTTCTTCTAAAAACCGGGCTTAATGCCCGGTTTTTTTATATCCAAATTTTATTGTTGTATGCTATTTATACAATCGCTTATTATTTATCTTAACTGTTGCCTGATGATAAACATTGAAGAATTAAGGTCTGCCGAATTGAAAATTTTATTTTATATATTTCTAACGGCTGCAATGATTCCGCACATTGCATTTGCTCGTTCAGATGTTTGCCAGCGTTTCACCGCAGCAGCCAGTTGTCAGTCTTTGTTACCGTTGCTCGAGCAAAACCAACAGAAATTAACATTGCTCGATAGGGTATTTGCCGACAGTCAATCTTATAAACTGCAGATCATTTTCACGCGAATAGAATCACCGATGATTGAGGGGGAATTACCCAAGTTACATTATTATCATTATGGGGTTCAGCCTGATCGTTATTTTTATCCTGCGAGTACTGTTAAACTGCCTTTAGTTGCCTTAGCTATGCAATGGTTGAATGAACAAACTGCAGCCGGTATAACCTTAGACACAATAATGTTGACTGACGCGCTACACCCTTCGCAATTTTCAGCTTACACAGATGTAACTAGTGACTCTGGTTTACCCAGTGTAGGGCACTACATTAAAAAAATCTTACTCGTGAGTGATAATGACAGCAGTAATCGTTTATACGAATTATTGGGCCAGCAGTATATTAACCAACAACTTCAAGCTAAAGGTTTAACATCGACTGTTATTAATCATCGTTTAAGTGTGCCATTTACTGACGATGACAATCGCTTTTTCAATCCAATTCGTTTTATAGATCCTGTTGGTAAAACGTTATTAGCTATACCTCAGCGTCAAGTTGCAGTTTCCTATCGAAACACAGATCAACCAAAACTCGGCTTAGCCTATTTTCAGCATGGTCAGTTGGTCAACCAGCCTATGGATTTTACATTAAAGAACCGTCAATCCTTAGTAGACCTT
>NZ_CP199752.1:2097500-3892500 GCF_052656265.1 Alishewanella sp. HL-SH06 | reverse complement strand
ATAAGGGTGAGGTCGGTAGTTCGAGTCTACTCAGACCAACCAAATTCCGCTTTATGCTTCGTTGCTTCCCTACTCGCATACCTCAGTATGCTTCGCAGGAAAGCGCCTTGCCTAAAACGAAATTGCCTTGATTGGGGTTATAGCTCAGCTGGGAGAGCGCCTGCCTTGCACGCAGGAGGTCAGCGGTTCGATCCCGCTTAACTCCACCAACACCTTTTATGCGTTGTTGCAGCGAACCTCACATACCTTAAGTATGCTTCGGTTCACCGCGCCTAGCCTAAAGGCCGCTGGTAAGACTGTTAATACTTGCTCTAGGAATTCAAATATAAGTGCTTAGTATTTAAGTGTTTATATTTGAGTTTAATCTCAAAACTGCTCTTTAACAATTTGGCAAGCTGATGTAAAAAGTAAGAAACTAAGGTTACATTTAATTGTATACCTTATTCACACTGTACACTTCAAGACATTTTGGGGTTGTATGGTTAAGTGACTAAGCGTACACGGTGGATGCCTTGGCAGTCAGAGGCGATGAAGGACGTACTAACCTGCGAAAAGCTGTGGGAAGCCGGTAAGAGGCATTAGACCCGCAGATATCCGAATGGGGAAACCCAGTGAGTTTACTCACTATCGCTACATGAATACATAGTGTAGCGAGGCAAACCGGGAGAACTGAAACATCTAAGTACCCCGAGGAAAAGAAATCAACCGAGATTCCGTTAGTAGCGGCGAGCGAACGCGGAGTAGCCCTTAAGCTATATAGGTGTTAGTGGAATGTTCTGGAAAGGACAGCGATACAGGGTGATAGCCCCGTACACGACAATGCTTTTATAGTGAAAACGAGTAGGACGGGACACGTGGTATCCTGTTTGAACATGGGGGGACCATCCTCCAAGGCTAAATACTCCTGACTGACCGATAGTGAACCAGTACCGTGAGGGAAAGGCGAAAAGAACCCCTGTAAGGGGAGTGAAATAGAACCTGAAACCGTGTACGTACAAGCAGTGGGAGCACCTTCGTGGTGTGACTGCGTACCTTTTGTATAATGGGTCAGCGACTTACATTCTGTAGCGAGGTTAACCGAATAGGGGAGCCGTAGGGAAACCGAGTCTTAACTGGGCGAATAGTTGCAGGGTGTAGACCCGAAACCGGGCGATCTATCCATGAGCAGGTTGAAGGTTGGGTAACACTAACTGGAGGACCGAACCCACTAATGTTGAAAAATTAGGGGATGACTTGTGGATCGGAGTGAAAGGCTAATCAAGCTCGGAGATATCTGGTTCTCCTCGAAAGCTATTTAGGTAGCGCCTCGAGCGAATACCATTGGGGGTAGAGCACTGTTTGGGCTAGGGGGTCATCCCGACTTACCAACCCCATGCAAACTCCGAATACCAATGAGTACTACTCGGGAGACACACGGCGGGTGCTAACGTCCGTCGTGAAAAGGGAAACAACCCAGACCGCCAGCTAAGGTCCCAAAGTAATGATTAAGTGGAAAACGATGTGGGAAGGCATAGACAGCTAGGAGGTTGGCTTAGAAGCAGCCACCCTTTAAAGAAAGCGTAATAGCTCACTAGTCGAGTCGGCCTGCGCGGAAGATGTAACGGGGCTAAAATCATTCACCGAAGCTGCGGACTTGCATTATGTGCAAGTGGTAGAGGAGCGTTCTGTAAGCCTGCGAAGGTGTCTTGAGAAGGATGCTGGAGGTATCAGAAGTGCGAATGCTGACATGAGTAACGATAAGGGGAGTGAAAAACTTCCCCGCCGAAAGACCAAGGGTTCCTATCCCATGCTAATCAGGGTAGGGTGAGTCGGCTCCTAAGGCGAGGCTGAAAGGCGTAGTCGATGGGAAACAGGTTAATATTCCTGTACCGGCCAATACTGCGATGGGGGGACGGAGAAAGCTAGGCAAGCGCGGCGTTGGTAGTCCGCGTGAAAGTGAGTAGGTTGAGAGACTAGGAAAATCCGGTTTCTTAAGACTGAGACACGAGACGAGTCACTAAGGTGATGAAGTTGCTAACGCTATGCTTCCAGGAAAAGCCTCTAAGCTTCAGGTATTGGTGACCGTACCCTAAACCGACACAGGTGGTCAGGTAGAGCATACCAAGGCGCTTGAGAGAACTCGGCTGAAGGAACTAGGCAAAATAGTACCGTAACTTCGGGAGAAGGTACGCTCTTTGTTGTGAAGCCCTTGCGGTGTAGGCAACGGAGAGTCGCAGTGACCAGCTGGCTGCAACTGTTTATTAAAAACACAGCACTCTGCAAACACGTAAGTGGACGTATAGGGTGTGACACCTGCCCGGTGCCGGAAGGTTAATTGATGGGGTTAGCGCAAGCGAAGCTCTTGATCGAAGCCCCGGTAAACGGCGGCCGTAACTATAACGGTCCTAAGGTAGCGAAATTCCTTGTCGGGTAAGTTCCGACCTGCACGAATGGTGTAATGATGGCCAGGCTGTCTCCAGCCGAGACTCAGTGAAATTGAAATTGCGGTGAAGATGCCGTATACCCGCGGCTAGACGGAAAGACCCCGTGAACCTTTACTATAGCTTGGCACTGAACATTGACCCTACATGTGTAGGATAGGTGGGAGGCTTTGAAGTTGGAACGCTAGTTCTGATGGAGCCGTCCTTGAAATACCACCCTTGTATGTTTGATGTTCTAACGTAGGCCCGTGAATCCGGGTTGCGGACAGTGTCTGGTGGGTAGTTTGACTGGGGCGGTCTCCTCCTAAAGAGTAACGGAGGAGCACGAAGGTTGGCTAAGTACGGTCGGACATCGTACGGTTAGTGTAATGGTAGAAGCCAGCTTAACTGCGAGACAGACACGTCGAGCAGGTACGAAAGTAGGTCATAGTGATCCGGTGGTTCTGTATGGAAGGGCCATCGCTCAACGGATAAAAGGTACTCCGGGGATAACAGGCTGATACCGCCCAAGAGTTCATATCGACGGCGGTGTTTGGCACCTCGATGTCGGCTCATCACATCCTGGGGCTGAAGTCGGTCCCAAGGGTATGGCTGTTCGCCATTTAAAGTGGTACGCGAGCTGGGTTTAGAACGTCGTGAGACAGTTCGGTCCCTATCTGCCGTGGGCGTTGGATGATTGAGTGGAGTTGCTCCTAGTACGAGAGGACCGGAGTGAACGAACCGCTGGTGTTCGGGTTGTCATGCCAATGGCATTGCCCGGTAGCTACGTTCGGAACGGATAACCGCTGAAAGCATCTAAGCGGGAAGCCGGCCACAAGATGAGTCATCCCTTAGACTTCGAGTCTACTAAAGGGTCGTTGAAGACCACAACGTTGATAGGTGAGGTGTGGAAGCGTGGTGACACGTTAAGCTAACTCATACTAATTGCCCGAGAGGCTTAACCATACAACGCCCAAGATGTTTTTAGAATGACAGTGTGAATTTACTTATCAGATTGCCGAATACTGGAACACGTTTTTATCAAATCCATCCATGGATTTGACCCTAACGGGCCGCACTAAAGTGCGTTAAAACGTGTTCCCTACAAGTTTTTGCCTGGTGGCAATAGCGCTGTGGAACCACCTGACTCCATTCCGAACTCAGAAGTGAAACGCAGCTGCGACGATGGTAGTGTGGCATTCGCCATGCGAGAGTAGTACACCGCCAGGCACCTCATTCAATAGAAAGCCCTACTCGCAAGAGTGGGGCTTTTTTATTGGTTGAAATATCTTGGTGCGGTGTACTGCTCGAGCAGGGCGACACCATGCGACAAAAACGTCTGGAACGTTTTTGGACAGCTTTAGCTGGCCGCGCAGCGGCGAACCCCAGGCAAGGGGTGAGCAAAGTAGTACAGCGATGATGGCCCGCACAGTGCAAAATTCGCTGGGGCACGCGGTTAATACGTCCTTGTACGCTCCTCTTTTGCATCCATGCAAAAGACGTCCCCAGCCAAATTCTGCCCTATGCTGTTTCGTGCTAATCGATTTGATCTTTTCATTTAATGTTAACGTCTCTTCATTTCCGCAGGGTCTCTAAACACATTCTGAGCATGGGAAAGGTACCACTGATAAAGCTATGCCACGCATTGCTGCAGGCATCGCATCTTCCTCATAAAGATTTTATCTTTGAGTTAGGGTGAGGTTTAATTCTTAATGTTCGGGTCTATGGGTTGCGGCTTAATAATTCGAACTGCTGATCACTGAGGATCTTTCGATAATGTAAGCCTGCTAAACCTTGTAAGCCACCGGTGTGGAAAAAAGCGATGCGTTTATTTGCTGGGATCTTGCCTTGGTCCAATAGCCTAAATAACTGTTGTAGTGCTTTGCCGGTATACACCGGTTCTATACTGATATTTTGTTGTTGTTTTGCCTGACAACAAAAATCAATTAACTCGTTAGATACCTTGGCATAGTTAGAGTCGGCAGGTTGAATTGACCAGTTTTGATCATTTGCGGCAGCTATCATCGAATGAGGTAAGCATAGTTTTACCTTATCTGTTAAGGCGCTGTCTTTGACGACGGCTAAACCCAATATTTGCGTATGCGGATATCGCTCGACCAGACCTGCCAAAGTGCCGCCACTGGCCGTAGCACAGCATAGTAGGTCGGCAATACCATTGGGTGTTTCGGCTAACGGTAATGTGGCAACGCCTGCTGCGCCTTGTAAATTGCTGCCACCTTCCGGTATCACAAGATAATCGGGATACTGTTGCTGCAAATATAAATTGAACTCACTGCTGGAACGCTGTCTAAACTGTGTTCGTGTTAAGGCGTGTAATTGCATGCCATGCTTTAAGCACTGGGCTAATGTTGGGTTATTTAAGTCTAGCTGCTCGGTACGCACTAAGCCGATGGTCGGAAAATGGTAATAGTGTCCAGCAGCAGCGAGGGCGGCTAAATGGTTAGAAAAGGCTCCGCCTAAGCTAAGAATGCCTTGCGTGGGCAAACGTTGTTGTAATGCGTTGTGTAATTTTAGCCACTTATTACCCGCAATTTGAGCCACAGGCGGGACTAGGTTTAATAACCATAGCTCGTTGTTGTTCGCGTTGAGGCGTTCGTCATACCAGCGTTGCCAGTGTATTGGGGGAAGTGTCATCGTCGTTATTCGTCTGCTTATCTTTAACGTAAATTACTATTACAGTATAAGGTGCAGCGAGTATAACTGACGCAGTGATTTGTTAGCAAAGCGCGTGAATAGCTGACAAAAAAGCAGCAGTACGTGGTTTTTTTCAGTAATTGGGTTAATTTGGCAAAAAAGTCATAAAAAGCTATTTTCTTGCCTGAGACTTACTTAGAATAGCGTTAACTCTTCTAAATTTTTTTTCTGATTGCTGACACGCTCTTGTTGGCTTTAGCAGTCGGATGTTGTTAAAAGGATCCACCTTCTCCATGTTTAATAAACTGCGCGGCATTTTCTCAAATGATCTGTCCATCGATCTTGGTACAGCGAATACTCTTATTTATGTAAAAGACCAAGGTATCGTTTTGAACGAGCCTTCTGTAGTCGCTATCCGACAGGAACGCGCCGGTGGTCCTAAGAGCGTGGCAGCAGTAGGGCATGCGGCTAAACGCATGCTGGGTCGTACGCCTGGTAATATCAAAGCTATTCGCCCGATGAAAGATGGGGTCATTGCAGACTTTTATGTTACTGAAAAAATGTTACAGCATTTTATTCGCCAAGCGCACAGCAACAGTTTTTTTCGGCCTAGCCCACGCGTTTTAGTGTGTGTTCCTTGTGGTTCTACTCAAGTTGAGCGTCGTGCTATTCGTGAATCTGCCCAAGGCGCCGGTGCGCGTGAAGTGTACTTAATTGATGAGCCTATGGCCGCAGCCATTGGTGCGGGCTTACCGGTTTCAGAAGCTACCGGCTCTATGGTCGTTGATATCGGTGGTGGTACTACAGAAGTCGCTATTATCTCGTTAAATGGTGTGGTGTATTCTTCTTCCGTGCGGATTGGTGGTGACAAGTTTGATGATGCGATTGTTAACTATATTCGTCGTAACTACGGCATTTTAATTGGTGAAGCAACGGCTGAGCGCATTAAGACAGAAATTGGCTCGGCTTACCCGAGTGACGATGTGTTAGAAATTGAAGTACGTGGTCGTAACCTTGCTGAAGGTGTACCACGTAGCTTTACTATGACCAGTAATGAAATTTTAGAAGCCTTACAAGAACCATTAGCCGGTATTGTTAGTGCTGTAATGGTTGCCTTAGAGCAATCCCCACCTGAGTTAGCGTCAGATATTTCTGAGCGCGGCATGGTATTAACCGGCGGTGGTGCACTGTTACGTGATCTAGATCGTTTGTTAATGGAAGAAACCGGTATTCCGGTTGTTGTGGGTGATGATCCATTAACATGCGTGGCTCGTGGTGGTGGTAAGGCGCTGGAGATGATCGATATGCACGGTGGCGATGTTTTCAGTTACGAGTAATGAGGTTTAGCACCGTCAGAGACCTACATGAATGATTTTTTTAGTCGTGGCCCGGCACTCGGGCTACGTTTAGTATTTGCTATAGCCTGCAGTGTCGGGCTAATGTTTGTTGACCGCTATACCGAAAGCTCCACGCAGTTGCGTAGTTATCTCACTTCAGCCGTTAGCCCGCTATTTTATGTGGCAAGTTTACCTGAAAGTCTTATTTCCGGTGCCTCAGAGCAGCTTTTGTCTCAGCAGCAGTTATTAGCTGAAAATGCTGAGCTCAAAACACGCTTATTGAACCAAGAAACGCAATTACAGTTGTTATCGTTTTTAAAACAAGAGAACAACAAACTACGAGCGTTACTTGGTTCAGCACCTGTGGTCGAGGGGCAGCGCCTGATTGCTGAAGTACTTGCCGTATACAGCCATCCTTTTAGTCATCAAATTGTGTTGAACAAAGGCACTAATGATGGCGTCACGGTGCATCAACCCATTATCGATGAAAAAGGGGTGCTTGGGCAGATCGTCAGCGTTGGGCCAAATAGTAGCCGCGCTTTGTTAATTTCCGATAATACTCATGCAGTTTCATTACGTGCAGAACGTACGGGGGTGCGCACCGTGGCAGAAGGTTTAGGCCAATGGGATATGCTGCGCGTTATCCATTTACCGTTGAGTACCGATATTCGAGAGGGCGATCGTTTGTTAACCTCTGGCTTGGACGGCCGTTTCCCTGAAGGCTATCCCGTGGCGGAAGTCATTAACGTTATTCGAGATGATAGCCAACCGTTTATGACGGTATATGCCAAACCTTATGCCAGCTTGGATCGCATCCGACATGTGTTGATCTTATGGCCAGGCACGCAGGTTGAAGCGGTGCGGCAGGAAGAGGAACCAGAATAATGCGCCCAGCACAGGGTTTAGGTTTTATTTATTTAAGTTTAATTACAGCGTTGTTGCTGACGGTTATTCCGGTACCGTTTCAATTCAGCTTATTTCGGCCCGATTGGGTGTTGCTTGTTTTAATGTATTGGACCTTAGCCTTACCACGTAGAGTGAATATTGGTACGGCTTTCTTTATGGGGTTTTTAACCGACGTTCTGGTGGGCACTGTGTTAGGGGTTAACGCCTTAGCGTTTTCAGTGGTTGCTTTTGTGATGGCGGTTAACCATCTGCAAATTCGCAACTTTGGTGTTATCCAGCAAAGTTTATTAGTCGGTTTGTTGTTAGCACTGTATCAATTATTGCTTTTTTGGTTGAGTAACTTTTTAACGGGCGTTAATTTCCGCCCCGCCTATTTGTGGCCTGTGCTGACTGGCATGCTGGTTTGGCCCTGGTTGTTTTGGTTTCTACGGCGTTATCGCCGCCAATTTAAGATCCAATAATGTATCCGAAAATTGCTTTAGCTTCAGCCTCACCTCGTCGGCGCGAATTGTTGCAACAGTTGGGTGTGGAGTTTGATTTAATCAGTGCGTCGATCGATGAAAGTGTTTTGCCAAATGAAACGGCTGCCGCCTATGTGAGCCGTTTGGCACTGCAAAAAGCACAAGTCGGCGCCGCAAAAATGGCCAACGCATTACCCGTTCTGGGCTCAGACACCAGTGTGGTGGTTGACAATAAAATTTTAGGTAAGCCAACGGATTATGCTGATTTTCTGGCTATGATGCAGTTATTATCCGGCCGTCAGCATCAAGTTATGACTGCCGTTGCCATTGTTTCACCAAGCCAAACCTTACAAGCGTTAGCAATAACAGATGTGTTTTTCCGAGAAATTAGTGAAGCCGAAATGGCTGACTATTGGTTAACTAAAGAACCTTGCGATAAAGCCGGCGGTTATGGCATTCAGGGTTTAGCCGGTAAGTTTGTCGAAAAAATTCATGGTAGTTATAGTGCTGTAGTAGGTTTGCCGCTGTGTGAAACAGATCGTTTATTACAGCAGTTATCGAGGTAGGCATGAGTGCCGAGTTACTGATTAACGTTACCCCTACCGAAACACGTGTTGCGCTGATTGAAAATGGCGTGCTGCAAGAGTTGCATATCGAGCGTCAGGCCCGTTTGGGGCTGGTGGGCAATATTTATGTCGGTAAAGTCAGCCGCGTATTGCCGGGCATGCAAGCCGCCTTTGTCGATATTGGCATTGATAAAGCCGCTTTTTTGCATGCATCAGATATCGTGCAACACAATGAAGCCACTGAACTAGATCACAAACCCGGTATTAGTAAAGATATTCGTGTATTAGTGCGTGAAGGGCAGTACCTATTAGTGCAGGTTGTTAAAGATCCGCTAGGGACTAAAGGCGCTCGTTTAACCACGGACATCACCTTACCTTCACGCTATTTAGTCTTTATGCCCGATTCATCGCATGTCGGTGTATCCCAGCGCTTAGAAAGTGAAGCGGAGCGACAGCGGCTAAAAGAGATCGTATCCAATAATATGGACGACAGCGGGGGGTTTATTGTACGTACTGCCGCAGAAGGCGCCGCTGAAGATGAACTGATACATGATGCCAAATTCTTAAAAAAACTCTGGAGCAAGGTGCTCAAGCGCAAAAAAAATACGCGCAAAGAAGCGGTTGTCTATGAAGACTTAACCCTGTGTTATCGCATATTACGTGACTTTGTCGGCACAGAGTTGGAGCGAGTACGAGTTGATTCAAAGCTTACCTTTCAACAACTTACCGCTTTTTGTGAAGAGTTTATGCCACAAAGTGTGCCCTTGCTAGAGTATTACCCCGGCGAGCGGCCGATTTTTGATATGTTCGATGTTGAAAATGAGATCCAGCGAGCTTTAGAGCGCAAGGTGCCTTTAAAAAGTGGTGGCTATTTGATTATCGATCAAACCGAAGCTATGACCACTATCGATGTGAATACCGGTGCCTTTGTCGGCCACCGAAATTTAGATGAAACCATTTTCAATACGAATACCGAAGCCACCCAAGCCATCGCACGGCAATTACGGCTGCGTAACTTGGGTGGTATTATTATTATCGATTTTATCGATATGCAAAATGAAGAACATAAACGGCGCGTATTTCATAGTTTAGAGCTAGCATTAGCCCGCGATCGAGCCAAAACCAATATTCATGGTTTTTCTGCGCTGGGTTTAGTGGAAATGACGCGCAAAAGAACCCGCGAAAGTTTGGAACATATTCTATGCTCAGAGTGTCCAGTATGTATGGGCCGCGGTTCGTTAAAAACCGTTGAAACCGTTTGTTTTGAAATTTTGCGCGAAATCGTGCGGGTTAATCGGGCTTATTCTGCAGATAAGTTTGTGGTTTATGTTGCACCTGTTGTTAAAGATGCACTAACGACAGATGAGTTTCATAGTTTAGCTGAGTTGCAGGTTTTTATAGGTAAGCAAATCAGCATACATGCAGAGCCGATGTATACACAGGAGCAGTTTGACGTGGTAATGATGTAGTGCAGAAAACAAAGCAATTTTGTTTTTACTGTCTGCATAAATTATGGATAGCGCTGGCTATTTGTTTGGTGGTGTTAGCTACCGTGGTGTCGGTGCTACGTATTGCGCTACCTTATGCAGACAATTACAAGCACCATATTGAACAAGTACTGACTAGACAACTCGGTACTGAAATTACTATTGGCCAAATTACCGCCGCGTGGCGACAAAGCGGCCCCGCTCTTGTGTTAGAACAAGTCGAGTTGAATGCGGCCGAGCAGCTACAACTGCATATTGAACAAACGTCTATTCGTATCGATTTCTGGGGAAGTCTTACTTCAAGACAACTTACCGCTGAACATTTTGAATTGCGCGGCTTACGTTATTGGTTAGATGCCGATGCACTGGTGCAGCCGGGATCTAAACAAGTAGGCTCGGTGAGTAAGGTGCTACTGGCGTTAGAGCAATTATTTTTCCGGCAATTAAAAGAATTTACCCTGCGCGATAGCCAGCTGATCCTGTTTAGCACCGATAATCCGCAGTTGGTATTGGATATCAGCCAGTTAAATTGGCGCAACCTACAACAACACCACCAAGGTCATGGCGAGCTATCCATCGCCGATGTCACGGCTAATACCGTCAGTTTTATCTTAGATTTTCAAGGCCCAAGTTTGGCTGAGTCTCAGGGCCAGCTATATCTGCAAAGTTCTGAATTAGACTTAATCCCGTTATTTCGGCAGTGGCTACCGCAAACCCATCGATTAGAGAAAGCCAGTATTAACTTTGAGGCTTGGGCTTCACTCGACAACGGTCAATTACATCAGATCCACGTTGAGTTAGCGGATAACAGCATGCATTGGCAGCGCGCCGGTACTAAGCACAGTTTAAAGTTGGGGCCAGGGCAATTGTTATGGCAACCGGTGGCAGAAGGCTGGCAATTGTTATCCAGTGAATTGAGTTTGGCGGATGAACTGGAAGTGTGGCCCGGATTGCAGTTTCAACTGCATAAAACCCCAGAGCGCTGGGTTGCTGCGATCCAGCAATTTCAGTTAGATGCCTTAGAGCCACTGGCGCAATTGTGGGCTGAAGACAGCCAAGTTCTGCAGGGCATTTTAGCTTATCAACCTTCGGGCTATTTAGAACAGGCGCATTTGGCATGGCAAGACACGCAATGGCAGCTACAAGGTCAATTTAGCGGTTTTAGTAATCTTGCCGTAAAAGACATTCCTGGCACTGAAAACTTAGCAGGGCAGTTTTGGGCGGGTAACAACTTTGCCTGGTTAGCGCTGTCGGCAGAAGAGCAGCAATTAACCTGGGATGGTTTATTTAAACAGGCCTGGCCTTATCAGCAATTAACAGCGGATATTCGTTTACTTAAACGGAACAACAACTGGCAGTTACAGATCCCCACTTTACAGCTGCAAGCCACCGACTTTAGTTTTGACGGCCAACTGGCTTTAACTCTGTCTGAACAACCCGAGTTAGCTTTGCTGGCACAAGTCACCGGTTTAGATGCGGCCAATGCCCATTATTATTATCCGCAGCGCTATATGCCGGAGAAAACGCGAGACTATCTGACTAATGCGCTCAATAGCGGTCAAGTGATCCAAACCACTTTTTTGTGGCAAGGCGCCTTTGCCGATTATCCGTTTCGTGAGGGGCAAGGCCATTTTCAAGCTTTTGCCGAGCTAAACGAAGGGGTGTTTTATTTTGCACCCAACTGGCCGCCCTTAACGGAGTTGCATGGAACTTTGCTGTTTGATAATGCCAGTATGCTGATTGAATCACACAGCGCAAACCTTGCTGAATTGGCATTAACGGAGGTGGTCAGCGCCACTATCCCGAATTTGTTTGACGCGACCCAGTTGGATATTCGTTTAAATTCACAGTTAGACAGTCGCAATATCACCGAGGTTATCTCGCAGTCGTCATTAAAAGACAACTTAGGTAAAACGTTAGCGCACTTAGGGTTAATCGGGCCACAACGTGTTGAGATGCTACTAGAAATAGGCTTACGTGAACCAAGCGTTCGTGTCAGTGGTGTCACGCGTTTACTGAATGTGCAAGCCAACTTACAAGCCCCCGCACTGCAAATTAATGGTTTAACTGGCAGTATTCAGTTTATTAATGAACAAATCAGCAGTGATCAGCTGCAATTTAATTGGCAAGGCATTCAAGGTGCCGCGGAATTGAAAGGAAGCTTACAAGAAAAAGGTTACAAAGTTGACCTCGCTGTAAATGGCTTAACACCGGCGACCGATCTCACTTTGCCGTTGTGGCCGGAAGCCGCAGATTTGCTTGAGGGGGAACTGGATTGGCAGTTAAAGCTGGCGTTATTATTACCGAGCAGTGGTTTTACCTATCAGGCCGAGCTCAGTGCGCGGTTGGATGACTTAGCCGTAAACTTACCTACCCCCTTTGCTAAAACACAGCAGCAAGCTGCCAGCTTACAATTGGTGGCGCACGGTAATGAACAGCAAAGTTATTTTACGTTGGATTATCCAGCGCTACTTAACTTTCAAGCCGAACTGCCACACAGTACAGGCGTGATAAGTCGTGCACAGTTATCGGTTGGTAGTGCGGACCCAGGGCTGGGAAGTAAAGGGTTTAATGTCGACATCAATTTGCCAGCAGTCAGTTTGCTGCCATGGTACGAGTTTTTACAGCCGTTACTCAGTTTGAAGAGCGAGGGCCAGGGGTTATTACCGCCGTTAAACAAAGTGCGTGGCCGTATTGGCGCGATAGCGCTACCCGATAATTTGCAGTTAACCAATACGGTTTTTGAGTTATCAAGCACAGATCAAGCGTGGCAGTTACAGCTTAATGGTACAGAATTAGCGAGTCGTTGGCAGTTTTTCCATGACTGGCAAGCGCAAGGCATCGCCGCACAGTTTGATTACTTGCATCTTGCTGTACCTGAAAAAGACGCGGCCTTGGCAGAAAACGAACGCGCTGTAGCGTTATTAGCAGAGTTACCTGAGCAACAATGGTTAACCCAAATGGTGCCATTGCAATTAAGTTGTCAGGATTGCTCAATTGGTAATTACCGTTTCGGTAATGTGCAAATTCAAGCCGCAGGTACAGGCGATAGCTGGCAGTTACGCCAATTCGATGCCGATTACAAAGGCAGTAAGCTTGGCGTGTCAGGCTATTGGCAGCCTGATAACGCAGCAGGTGTTAGCCATTTTAATGGTAGCTTCTCTAGCCCGAATATCGGCAACTTATTGGCTGAATATCAATTAAGCACCGCCATTAGCGGCAGCCGCAGTGACATCAGTTTTGAGCTAAATTGGCCAGGTGCGCCACAGCAGTTTCGTCTAGGCTCGCTTAATGGCAATGTCAAGTTTGCACTTGGTGATGGCGCTTTAACGGAGGTCAGCGATCAGGGCGCACGGTTATTTTCACTGTTTAGCCTAGACTCGTTAGTACGTAAATTGCGGCTCGATTTTCGTGATGTGTTTGCCAAAGGTTTTTACTACAACAAAATGAGTGGCACCCTAAACGTGCAGCGTGGTGTTGCGCAAACCAATGACTTTGTAGTGGATGGTGTGCCAGGCAATTTAGCGATTCAGGGCTATTCTGATCTGGTAAAACGGCAGATGGATTATCAAATGTCCTTTGCGCCGAAAGTGACCTCGAGTTTACCGGTGATCATTGCCTGGATGGTGAATCCCGCGACCGGTTTAGCGGCACTTGCCTTAGATGAAGTCTTTCAATCGGCAGAAGTGATCTCGCGTATTAATTTCACGGTAACCGGCAGTTTTGATAAACCGGTCGTGACGGAAGTCAATCGACACAGCACCGAAGTGCCCGTACCGGTGCGTATTGCTCAACCAGAGGCGGTTCCCCTTGATAACACTCAACCCCGCTCAGACTAAATGGCAGCTCAGCGCCATTCAATTTAACAGCCAGCCCGATCCCGAGAGTAATTTACGTTTTTTGCGTGAGCAATTAGCACAATTGCCCCGTGCTTTGCAGCATCTGGTGGTGCTGCCAGAGTGTTTTGCCGTATTTGGTGGGGCTGAAGGGGTACAGCTACGTTATCAAGAGCCGCTAGGGCATGGGCCTATTCAGCAGGCTTGTGCGACATTAGCTCAGCAGTATCAGCTGTACTTGGTGGCCGGGAGTTTACCAACATGCACCGATGAGCCAACGCGTTTCGCTGCCAGCAGTGTGTTTTTTGCGCCTGATGGCCAGTTATTGGCCGATTATCAAAAATTACATTTGTTTGATGTGAGCGTGAATGACAGCATGGGATCGTATCGCGAATCGCTCAGTACCCAGCCGGGTAAGAAACTAACATTATCTGTACAGGGCAGTCTGAAACTGGGTATGACTATATGCTATGATGTGCGCTTTGCTGGCTTAACACAGGCGTTAGCCGAGCAGGGTATGAATGTACTCAGCGTGCCGGCGGCGTTTACCGAAGTTACCGGCGCGGCACATTGGCATACGTTATTACGCGCGCGTGCAATTGAAAGCCAAAGCTTTGTGGTGGCGCCAGGTCAAACCGGCACCCATGCCAATGGGCGTAAAACATTCGGCCATAGCCTGATTATTAGCCCTTGGGGCGAGGTATTAGCCGAGGCGGGTTCCGCCCCGGGTTGGATCTCAGTGGCGGTCGATTTGGCCGATTGCCAACAATTGGCCGTAAACATGCCAGTAAAGCAACATAACCGATTTAGAAGTGAGCTGAAATAATGAATGTAGTAGAACAAAACCTAATTAATGCTTCTGAGCTGAGCGCCCGCGATTTAGAACAGACGCTGGGCTTTTTGTTTGCGCATCAGCTCGATTATGCCGATTTATACTTTCAATCTAGCGTGCATGAGTCGTGGGTATTAGAAGATGGCTTGGTAAAAGATGGCTCATTTAATATCGAGCGAGGCGTGGGTGTTCGCGCTATTAGCGGCGAGAAAACCGGCTTTGCTTATGCCGATTCGATCAATAGCGACGCGCTAAAACAAGCGGCTACCGCCGCGCGCGGTATTGCGGCGCACGGTCAACAAGGCAGTGTTAAAGCCTTTAGCCGTAGTGGTAATAGCCAAATTTATTTACCCTGCGAGCCCTTACAAAGCCTAAGCAACACCGACAAAGTCGCTTTATTGCATCAAGTTGAAGCCTTTATTCGCACTTTAGACAAGCGTGCTGAGCAAGTTATGGTGAGCCTGACTGGCGTTTACGAAGAAATATTGGTTGCAGGCAGCGATGGTACCTATGCGACAGATATTCGTCCTTTAGTACGCTTAAATTGCTCGGTGCTATTAGAAGAAAACGGTCGTCGCGAGCGCGGCAGCGCCGGTGGTGGCGCGAGAACGGATTATCACTATTTTAGTGAAGAAGTTGACGGTGCGGTGCGCTGGCAGCAGTTTGCTCGTGAAGCCGTGCGGATGGCACAAGTTAATTTAACGGCAGTTGATGCGCCTGCTGGCACCATGCCGGTAGTGCTCGGCTCTGGCTGGCCAGGTGTGTTGTTACATGAAGCGGTAGGCCATGGTTTAGAAGGTGATTTTAACCGTAAAGGCTCCTCGACTTTTAGTGGCCGTATTGGTGAGCAAGTGGCGTCGAAGCACTGTACTATTGTCGATGATGGTACCCTGACGGGTCGTCGTGGTTCATTAAATATTGACGATGAAGGCACAGCAAGCCAATACAATGTCTTGATTGAAAACGGTATTCTGAAAGGCTACATTCAAGATAAACATAACGCGATGTTAATGGGCGTGGCACCTACCGGTAACGGCCGTCGTGAGTCATTTGCGCACTTACCCATGCCACGGATGACCAACACCTACATGTTAGCGGGCGAATATAGCCCAGAAGAAATTATTAGCAGCGTGAAGAAGGGCATTTATGCGCCTAACTTTGGTGGTGGCCAGGTAGATATTACCTCGGGTAAATTCGTGTTTTCGGCTTCTGAAGCCTACTTAATTGAAGACGGTAAAATTACCACACCGATTAAAGGCGCGACGTTAATTGGTAACGGCCCAGAAGCGATGCAACATGTTTCTATGGTCGGCAATGATATGCGCTTAGACAGCGGTATCGGCGTCTGTGGTAAACAAGGTCAAAGTGTACCGGTTGGTGTAGGGCAGCCTACCTTGAAACTGGATGCGCTGACCGTTGGCGGCACTCAATAATTAAAAATAGATAGCGTTAACCTCTGGATCTGCCGGCACAGACCGGCACTACAACATACGCAGGAAAGAAAGATGGCAGCATTTGGTACGGTATTCACCCCCGAGATGATTATCTCGCGTTATGAACAAAATCAGTGGAGCACACCAGCAATGGTGTCGAGTAATAGCATCAGTTTGCACCCGGGTGCACATGTGCTGCATTACGCTAGCACCTGTTTTGAAGGGCTAAAAGCGTTTCGTCACGCGGATGATTCTATTCATATTTTTCGGATGGATAAAAACGTGGCGCGCTTACAGCAAAGTAGTGCTTTGCTGGCGTTACCTGCTTTTGACCCGGTCATGTTATCCAACATGATCACGGATATCGTGCGTCAATATGCGGCAGATGTGCCAAGCCCACCGGGCTCAATGTATATTCGCCCTACCCATATCGGTACCGAAGGCTCTATCGGTAAAGCCGCAGCACCCAGTTTAAATTCGATGCTGTATGTGCTGTTATCTCCGGTGGGTGATTATTTTGCTGGTGGTGCCAAGGCGCTAAGATTATTGCTAGAAGACGATGCCCGCTGTGCTAGCCATATGGGTATGGTAAAAAGTGGTGGTAATTATGCCAGCGCACTGCAGCCTATTATGAAAGCCCGTGCCGCAGTGCAAGCCGATCAGGTCTTGTTCTGCCCGAACGGCGATGTACAAGAAACCGGTGCTGCGAACTTCTTATTAATTGATGGTAATGAAATTATCACTAAAGCACTGGATAGCTCGTTCTTGCACGGCATTACGCGTGACTCTATTTTAACGCTGGCGCGTGACCGCGGTATGAAAGTGTCTGAGCGCGAGTTAACGGTCGACGAATTACTCGAGCGCGCAGTGCGCCCTGGGGCAGAAGCCGCGTTATCAGGCACTGCTGCAGTCTTAACGGCGGTCGGTACCTTGATCCATGAAAACAAAGAGTATCAAGTTGGCGGTGGTGAGGCAGGGCAAACCACAGCGGCCTTGCGTCAGGCGCTAAATGATATTCAATGGGGTAGAGCTGAAGATAAATTTGGTTGGTTGACGAAGGTTTGCTAAACCCGGCAGTTATACGCTGATTATTACGGCAGCTGCGGCTGCCGTATTTATAGGTATAAACAAAATGACTGGTGATAAAGCGGTACGGGCTGCTATCATTCTGCTTACACGCGAATAACAGCCAGAGAACAACATGGATCAGCAGCCTTTTTATAACCTTGCTTTATCTGAGGCCGATTTACCGGCGTTAGCGCAATTAAACTGGCAGCCCCTTTCCCCTCAATATAAACCGTTAATCGTGGCTTTAGACCTCGGCTGGACAGCCTTGCTAACACTCGTGTGGCTGGTTTTGCTGTACCAACCGTTTTGGCCTGTCGATGAAGTGCATCAGCCGCTGTTGTTATCGTTAGGTTTGCTGATCAGTGGCCTGGGGCTGCTGCTGGCAACTTGGGATCATTTTGCACTGCCAACATACGCTTATGCGTTACGAGAGCATGACCTTAGTTTTCAACGCGGTTTATTTTTTCGTAAAAGCACCACGCAACCATTATTGCGTATTCAGCATATTGAGCTAAAACAAGGGCCCTTAGATCGCTGGGCCGATTTAGCCACGCTACAAGTATTTAGTGCGGGTGGCGCCATGCATACTTTTCAAATCCCCGGTTTACCCGCTGATACCGCCCAACAAATTCGCCAGTTAATTTTGCAACATAAGGATATGCAGCAGCATGGCTGAGCCGCAGATCAGTGTCAGTGAAGCAACGCCGGCCCTAGATGCTTTATCGCAATGGCAGCGTGTATCGCCGATTGCGCTGTTGTACCTGGCGTTACGTTTATTTAAAGCGATTTTTGGTAACGTGAGCTACTTGGCCCCGGTGCTGATTGTGTTTTATCAAGGCATACAGCGGCAACCTCGCGCTTTCTTGCTTGGCGTACTGGTGGTGTTGCTGTTGCTGATCGTGGTTGCCTTGTTGCGCTATTGGGCTTTTCGTTTTCGCATTATTGATGAAACGGTGGAGATCCGTTCGGGCGTGCTACGTAAAGCGCAGTTAAATTTACCCTTTAATCGCATTCAAAATGTGAGGCTACAACAACCGCTGTACTATCGGCCAACAGGGCATTTATGTGTGCATTTAGACACGGCCGGTTCCAAAGTGCAAGAAGCGCAGCTGGCGGCGTTACCCGAACATTGGGCACAACAATTACAACTCGCTATTTATGCTAAACGCCAAGCTTTAGCCACTGCCGCGCAGCCACTTGAGTGCATCGACGAAACCGCCACAGCCAATACTGAAGCTGCGACACCAGCCACAGATCCAACAGAAACACTGCTCTGTCGTCGTGATATTGGCGATTTAGTGCTATATGGCATTAGTAATAACCGAGTGATTTTAGCGTTGGGTTTGTTAGCGCCTTTTTATCGCCCTTTAGTGGATACGCTAAATGAAAAGTTACCTGTATTGGGCTTAGATATTAGCGGTTGGTTTAACCCTGCCCAGCAATCTTGGTTTGGTGTGGGGTTAGCCGTGCTCGCGACTGCAATGTTCTTTATGTTGCTGATCACGCTGGGCTCTATTGCCCTGTCGGTGATCAGTTACTATCAATTTCGTTTGTACCGCACGCAGGACCGCTATATTCGGCGCAGTGGTTTGTTTACCCGCCATGAGATCAGCATGACATTATCGCGTTTGCAGTGGGTAAAGTTACAACAAGATTGGTTAGATAAACTGCTTGGGCGCTGTAATTTACATTATGAACAACTGTTTTCACCGCTGGAAGCCATGCAGCAAAATGCCGGTCACAGTAAAATTATGGTGCCAGCGCTCCATCCTGATGCCGCAGCGCAATTACTTTATGAAGCTTACCCACAACAACAATTAGCAAAAATGGCTTTAAAAGGGGTGAATTGGCGATATTTAATTCCGAGCGCACTGTTTGTCAGTTTACCGTTATTGGTGATCAGTTTGTTGTTGCTGATACGCACCTCAGTATGGATGGGCAGTTTTGGCATTTTGCTTACCGCTATAGTGCAAGTATTGCTGTTGATGCGCTGGCGTAAGTTTGGTTACGCACTTGATACTGAGTTTTTGTATATTCGGCAGGGCGTGATTGGGGCGGATTATTATTGTGTGCCACTGCATAAGTTACAGCAACTGACCTTAAGCCAGCATTGGTTTATGCGCAAAGCCCAGCTGCAACATTTGCGGTGTGTTTATGCAGCTGGCGCATTGAATATTCCCTATATGCCGCAAGCCGATGCACAAAAACTGGCTAACTATGCCTTGTATCAAGCACAGGCCAGTGGCAAAGGTTGGATGTGAGCCTTGGCACACACCCAGTGGTTTGCTTAGGGGCGTTATTCAGGCAGGATCAACGGTCGGATCAGCTGAAACAGCTCACGGAAAGCCTTTGGAGGTTGCTCTTTTTCTGCTTCACGTTTGGCATTACGGATCAGTTGTCGTAATTGCTGCACGTCTACTTCAGGGTAATCTGCAATAAACGCCGTTACCGCATCGCTATCGGCTAATAAGCGATCGCGCCATGTTTCAACTTTATGAAATTGCTTAGTGGCCGCGCGATTGGTGTTACGGATCAGTGCTAGCGCCTGTTCAATCGGCTCTAAATCGCGATCACGCATTAACCGGCCAATAAACTGTAAATGGCGGCGTAACGCTTCGCGTTTTTTCGCCAATCTATCGGCTAATTCTAACGCCTCTTTTAATTCGTCATCCAGCGGCACCTTAGCGCGTAATGCTGGGCTAAGAGCCAGTAGCTCTTCACCTAGCTCCTGCATGGCTAACATTTCTCGTTTAATCTGGCTTTTACTGATGTGATCCGGTTGTTCCAGCCACTTGCTGTCACCGTATTTAAATTCTGTATCTGTCATGGCTCTAAGTTCTATAAAAATAATTACATCTAGTATATCACTAAACTCGGCAGAGCAGGCAGCAGCCTTTGTCTGACTATGATAAGCTTAGCCCATTGATTTAGAGGTAAGAGTAACTATGCAGCAACAATCAGAAATTCAACGGGAAATTGCCGAAGTAAAAGAAGCCGTTAGTCAGGTGTTAGCCCATGCCAAACGCTTAGGGGCCAGTAGTGCGGAAGCGTCAATGAGCCGTACTCGTGGTTTAAGTGTCGAAACTCGACACGGTGAAGTGGAAACGGTTGAATTTAACCAAGACGGTGGTTTAGGCATTAGCCTGTATTTTGGCCAGCGTAAAGGTTCTGCCTCTACTGCCGATCTTAGCCCGCAAGCGCTAGAGCGTGCAGTTGCTGCCGCAGCAGATATTGCCCGCTACACCTCAGAAGATCCGCATGCTGGCGTAGCGGAAGCGGCATGGTTAGAGTTTAACCCACCAGAGTTAGATTTATATTACCCCGACAGCATTGATACTGAACAGGCCATTGCGCTGTGTGCTGGCGCAGAAGACGCAGCCTTTGCGGCGGATAGCCGCATTACCAATTCTGAAGGGGCGTCGTTTTCAACACACCAAGGTTTAAAAGTGTATGGCAACAGCCATGGTCAGATTGTCGGTTACCCGAGTTCTCGGCATAGTTTTAGCTGCGTGGTAATTGGTGAGCAAGACGACGATATGCAGCGCGATTACAGCTTCACGGTGGCACGGCGCTATGCTGACTTGTTAGATCCAAAACAAATTGGCCGCGAAGCCGCCTTAGAAACCGTCGCGCGTTTAAATGCCCGTAAGATCCCGACGCAAAAAGTCCCTGTGATATTTCGGGCAGACATTGCCAGCAGTTTGTTTGGGCATTTAGTGTCTGCCATCAGCGGGGGCAGTATTTATCGTAAATCGAGTTTCTTACTGAATAAAGTTGGCCAGCCCATTATGGCGCCGCACCTGACGATATTAGAGCAACCGCACCTGAAGCTGGCGCTTGCGTCTAGCCCCTTTGATGCGGAAGGTGTTAAAACGCGTGATTTAGCGGTAATCGAAAATGGCGTGTTAAACACCTATCTGACCACCAGCTACTCCGCGCGTAAATTAAACATGGCCAGCACCGGGCATGCTGGTGGTATTCATAACTGGTTGATTAACCATGGTGATACCGATTTAGCCGGTTTGTGTAAGCAGATGGGCAAAGGCTTACTCGTGACTGAGCTGATGGGGCAAGGCGTAAACACGGTAACGGGTGATTATTCTCGCGGCGCTAGCGGTTTCTGGGTTGAGCATGGCGAAATTCAGTTCCCAGTAGCAGAAGTGACCATTGCGGGTAATTTGGCTGATATGTTTATGAATATTGCCGCTGTGGGTAATGATGTTGATCGGCGCGGTGGCGTACTCACGGGGTCGGTTTTAATCAGTCAAATGCAGGTTGCGGGCAGTTAATGTGTACTTTTGCTAGATTAATAAGCGTTAAACGAGACTTATGTCTAAGTGGCAACGCTTTATCTGTGTTGAAAAAACAGACAGCATGAAAGATAAACTAGCCGTTAGCAGTAAATAAAAAGCCCCGCACTGCGGGGCTTTGGTTTTTGTGTGCACGGGTGAAGCTTAATGCCAAACCTTTAAATACAAAATGTACAACGGCTTAGCATTAAATAGCCTGCAGCTTAGTCAATCTTGGTTTTTAAACCGCGACGAATTAACAGTGCATCTGTGGTTGGCTCTTGTCCGCGGAACGCTTTATAAGAATCCATGGTAGGGCGTGAGTTGCCGACTTCCAGAATGTTTTTACGATAATGGTCGCCATTTTCACGCGTTAAGCCACCGTTTTTCTGCACATAAGCAAAGGCATCGGCGGCAAGAATTTCACTCCACATATACGCGTAATAGCCTGCTGAGTAGCCACCGCCCATCGAATGTGAGAAGAAATTTGATTTATAACGTGGTGGCACGGCAGGTAAATCAACACCATGCTTTTTCAACGCGGCAGCTTCAAAGGCTTGCGGATCTTGCAGTGGTGCATCGGCCGGTAATGAGTGCCATTCCATATCTAATAACGCGGCCGACATATATTCCAGCGTATCAAAACCTTGGTTAAAGCTACGCGAGCGAATCACTTTTTCTAATAAGGCAGCAGGGATCGGCTCACCGGTTTGATAGTGTTTGGCGTAGTTGCTTAAAATCTCGGGATGTTGTGCCCAGTCTTCTTCAAAGGTAGATGGGAACTCAACAAAGTCACGCGATACCGCAGTCATTGCCAGCGAAGGGTTTTTAACATTTGAGAGCATACCGTGAACACCATGGCCTAACTCATGGAAAATGGTAGTGGTGTGATCATAGCTGATTAACGTAGGTTGCCCCTCTGGCGCTTTGGGAATATTCATTACGTTAACTACAACAGGCTTTTGCCCCGTCAAATGTGATTGCCCTACAAAGGCGCTCATCCAAGCCCCGCCGCGCTTGCCTTCACGTGCAAAGTAATCGGCGTAGAAAATGGCTAAGCTGCTACCATCTGCGTCAAATACTTCATAAGCGACAACATCAGGATGATAAACCGGTAAATCTGGTCGAGGTTTGAAGCTAATGCCATAAAAACGGTTTAAATAATAAAACACACCGTCTTCTAATACGCGGTTGAATTCAAAATACTGTTTAACTTCGTTTTCGTCTAAGTCATATTTTGCTTGGCGAACAAACTCAGCATAGTATTCCCAGTCCCAAGGTTGCACTTCAAAATCACCGCCTTTTTCAGCGATCATTGCCTGGATCTCAGCTTGCTCTTGCTTGGTATTGGCAACTACCGCAGGGGCCATTGAACCTAACATAGCAAAGACCGCTTGTGGTGTTTTGGCCATGTTGTTTTCTAAAGTAAAGCTAGCCCAATTATCATAGCCGAGCAGTTGTGCACGTTCAGCGCGTAATTGCGCTAAACGGGCCACAATATCGGTATTGTTATTGTCGCCGCTTTGCGCGCGGTTAGCAGAAGCTTCCCATACTCGTTGGCGCAAGTCGCGGTTATTTAACGAGCTTAAAATGGGCTGACGTGTGGTATTGGTGATGCTGATTAAATATTTACCGTCATGGCCACGCTCTTTAGCCGCGTTGGCCGCTGCAGTAATTTGTGCTGGTGAAAGGCCATCAAGCTCTTCTACGGTATCTACGATAACAGCAATATTCGCCGTTTCGGCTAACAGGTTTTGTGAAAATTTGTTGGTTAAAGTGGAATGTTCTTCATTCAGTGCACGGATCGCGGTTTTTTGCGCGTCGTTAAGTTTGGCACCGGCTCGCACAAAGCGCTCATAATATACTTCAACCAAGCGCAACGATTCGGCATCTAAGTTTAAGTCATTGCGAGTAGTATAAATTTGCTCGATACGGGCGAATAACTCAGGGTTCAAATTGATATTGTCTGAATGCGCAGCCATTTTCGGTGCTAATTCGCTTTGAATGGCACGGCGCGCTTCGTTGCTGTCTGTGCCGGTCAGGTTATAAAAAACGCGAGAAACGCGCGTTAATAACTCACCGCTTTTTTCCATAGCAACCAAGGTGTTTTCAAAGGTTGCAGGTTCCGGGTTATTGGCGATAACCGCAATTTCATCTAAATGTTGCTGCATACCCGCGGTAAAAGCTGGTAAAAAATGCTCATCTTTAATGGCGGCAAAATCTGGCGCTTCATAAGTTAAGGTGCTTTTTTGAAAAAACGGGTTGCTCACTGTTACATCCGTAACCGCAGCCGGTGCGGCAGCTTGATTCGCTTGTTGAGTTGGGGTGGTGTTGTCTGTACAGGCGCTCAGTGCAAGTACAGCACTGATAGTCGTAGCGAGTAATGATTTACGCATGATGTGCTCCATGGGTTAGCTTGGTAATTTTATAGTTATACAATGCCTTTTAAGCGGCATATAGTAATATTTCAGTATGCCAAATAATGCTCTTAGAAAAAGCGGTTTTGCAACTAAATCACCATAATATCAGACCAATTGCCCTTGTTTTGCTGTTGTAACACGCTCAGTCTTCTGCTGGCGTGATCAGCGGTAGGGTAAAGTAAAAGCAGCTGCCATCATTTAGCCGTTCATAACCCACAGTACCTTGCAGTTTTTCAATGATTTCTTTACAAATCGCCAAGCCTAAGCCTGTACCGCCTTGCTCACGCACTGTCGGGTTATCGGCTTGGGCAAAACGTTGGAACAGCATAGGCTCAAAAGCCGGTGGCACGCCTTTGCCATGATCGATAACACACACTTTGATTGTTTGCTCTTGCTGCTCGAGCCGAATATGCACGGTCGACGTTGCCGAAGAGAATTTTATGGCGTTAGAAAGTAGGTTGATCACCACTTGGCGTAAGCGTGATTCATCGGCTAATACCCAAAGGCTGTTTGCAGAACTATCTTTTAGCTCAATGGTACGATGTAACCCATGCAATTGAGCAATACATTGTAGTAACAAGGCTTTTATATCAACCGGCCGCACATTAAAACGCATATGGCCGCTACTGAGTTTTTCAAAGTCGAGTAGGTCGTTCACCAGTTGGTGTAACTGCTTACAACTTTGCTGGGCTAAATGCAGCATTTTATGTTGTTTCTCGGTTAATTCACCCAAAGCACCGCCCAGTGCTAAGCTCAAACTGCCATTAATGGCGGTAAGTGGTGTGCGCAATTCGTGGCTCACGGTTGCGACAAAATCGTTTTGTAGGCGTTCTACCCGTTTGCGTTCAGTGATATCACGTAATACAAACAAGCGCTGGGCTTGTTGCAGGGGTAACTCGGTATGCGATAGTTGTAATGGGAAGCTCTGCTGATCAGCGCGCTGCCCTAAACATTCAATTTCAACTTGGACAGGCTGTGCAGGATCGTAGATTTTCGCGCTATCTTCACTGGGATCTAACAAACAGGTCCAATGTTTACCCGTTAAGCTATTGGCAGGGTAAGCAAAAATGCGATAACAGGCTCGGTTTGCGGTTTTAATAATACCTCGTGCGTCAACGGTAATAATGCCATCAAAGACATTATCATGAATGCTACGCAAGGTTTTTTTCTTATCGCCTAATGCTTTGGCACTTTGCTTTAAGCGTTGCATCGAGAAAAATATGCGCCACTGTAACAACAGCATAATCATACCCGCGCTGTACAGCATACCCCGAAGCCCAGACACGCGTTGCTCAGACAACTCCGCTGCGGGGATGGCCATTTGCCACTTCGCGCCTCTTATCGATACATTTAGAATAGGGTTTTTGCTATTAAAAAGAGCATTATCGCCAAAAAAGCTTTCAGTAAACCGCTGGTCAGGCAGTTTACTACGCAGCGCAATGGGTAATGCTAATTGGGTTGAAAGTTCAGCCAAACGCTGCCAAATGGGTTCAATGTCGATTACCGTACTGACAATGCCCCAGTACTCGCCGTTGGGCATAAAAATGGGGTAGCGATAGATAAAAGAAATACCCCCTTGCACCAAATGTATCGGGCCAGTGAGTTTAGCATTTCGATCCGCAATAATGCTGGCAATAGCCGGCCATTGCTCAGTTAAATCGGGATAATATAAGTTTAATGCCTGCTCGTTGCCGGCCAACGGAAAGATGTAACTAATACGATTCGCTGGCGCTATACCAATGTTCCTAATATAAGGGGCTTGTTTCACCAAGCCGGGCAATAACACGTCTAGCTCGTTGTTACTAATTTTACCGTCCATCGCAACAATGTAAGATGCCAAACCAATGGTTAAGTAAGACGAAATATTTAATTCGCTCTCTAACTGCGAGCGTAATTGCTCTGCCGTATTTAAGCGTTGCTGCAGTTTTTCAGCGCGCAACCGGTGCTGCTCATTATTTAAAAACCACTCAACGCCCAGCAAAAACAGCAAGCACGACGCGACCAAAGCAAGCCATTGCCATAATTGTAGGCTAGAGCGATAGTTCAACATAACAAGTGGATTGCCGCAGAAAGTGAAAACATGCAGGCAGATTATAGTCACTTGCCACCAGATGCAAAAAAGATTCGAACTGTTCGCCTAAAAAAGCATCGCCCCAGCAATAGACTTAGCGCCAAAGCCTGTCTATAATGCGCGCTCTATCGCTGCACCCGTAGCTCAGCTGGATAGAGCGCTGCCCTCCGGAGGCAGAGGTCCCGCGTTCGAATCGCGGCGGGTGCACCATATAAATCAACCACTTACGCGAAAGCTGAGTGGTTTTTTTATGCCCGGTGACAAATCGGTGACACAATCGTGACAAACCCACATTTTCATTATTTATAAAACTGCGTTTTTTGACCTCTGTCCGAAATCCTGATTGTATTGCTAAGTAAAAATACACTTTAGTGAGCAATCAAAACGCATGCCTCCTCACTTCACCCAAGTTCGCTACCATAATTTGCTGCGCCTCCGGGCGCGCTTCTATTTTCGCTAAATCTAGGTTTAACGCCTGCACGGCATAAGGCACTAGCGCCGAGCGCACTGAGAACACCCGCTTGCCGTGTTGCATATTGTAATCTTCGGCAATAATGGCTTTTTGATAGTCTGTTAAGCGGGAATCAGGCACCAGCACGATATCAATAGTGGTATTCCAACGTTCATCCTGCTCTTTGGTCATCTTGGTATCGCCTTCTATACCATTGATGCTGCGAAAACGGCTAAGCACAAAATCCCGAAAATCGCGGTTCTTCTCGCATAAAAAGTACCACCCGTTTGCAAGTGCTTGTTACCATTTGTTGCAAATTCACTGCACCAGCACTTTCACTAAAAGTACCACTTATTCGGATAGCAGCTTTGTGCAAATAGCGGAAATTACCGTTTTCCTGAGTTGAACGACTGTTTTCGAATGCAGAGCAAACCGAGCGCAGATATTGGTTTAATTATAAATACGTTGCCAAAATTAGTTTACCATTACATTATATTATGAACAGACTGTTTTTTAGTCAGTTAAGCCACTCTTTTAAACTTTGGGTACATGTGTTTGGGGTATTTACGTTTTCTTTATAAAACCTAATCGCTTGAATGCTCGTTGACAAAACAAAATCGGTTTCACCATAAGGTGGTGTTATGTTATTTTTCCAAAATAAAAGTATTGATGTTGCTGTTTTTGAAAAAGAAAAGCAGAAGTGCGTTGATTTATCATACAGCCTTGAGGCGATTAAACAGAATACGGCCTTTATCGCCTTTACCCCCTCTGGAAAAATTATCGAAGTCAGTGAAATGTTTGCGCATATCGTTGGTTACAATGCAGATGAATTGATAGGTAAAGAACACCGCTTATTGTGTTCAGATGAATTTTCCAACTCATCTGCTTATGCTTCTTTTTGGCGAGAGTTAAGTAATGGGAATCAACATAACGGCACTTTCACTCGTTTTGGAAAGTCAGGCCGAATGATCATGCTCGAAGCGACCTACTTACCGGTCAAGGATGCCGCTGGAAAAGTCATTCGCATTATTAAAATCGCCAACGATATTACCGAAAAGCAATTTGATCTACTCGATAAAATCGCAATTATAGAAGCCTTACATCGTTCACTGTCGGTTATCGAATTTAACCCTGATGGTGTCGTGCAATCTGCCAACCAAAACTTTTTAGATACCATGAGTTACCAAGAGTCGCAGCTAATAGGCAAACACCATTCAATATTTTGCTTTGAAAGCTTCTATCGGGACAATGCGGATTTTTGGAAAAAGCTCAAAAATGGCATGGTGTATTCAGGCCGCTTTGAGCGTAAAAACTCAAAAGGCGAACATATTTGGCTTGAGGCAACTTATAACCCAATTAAAGACCAAACGGGCAAAGTCTATAAAGTAATTAAATTTGCTTCAGACATCACTGCGCGGGTGTTAGCGGCAAATCAAGCGGTTGATATTGCTGCGGCAACGTCTGAACAAACTTCACAAATTACACAAAATGCCAGCAAAGTGCTTGAAGACGCGGTTCGCACCTCAGAAACCATTGCTGTGCAAGTTAAAAAAGCCAGCGATATTGGTTCACAGCTTAGCCATGAATCAAAAAGCATTGCTGATATTGTCAACACTATTCGTGGCATTGCTGATCAGACTAACCTACTGGCGTTAAACGCAGCAATCGAGGCTGCAAGGGCTGGGGAATCAGGCAGAGGCTTTGCGGTTGTTGCAGATGAAGTTCGTAAACTCGCCGGCAGAACCGCAGAAGCAACCAGCGAAATTTCATCAGTGGTAAAAACGAACTCAGATTTAATCAGTCAAATTGATTCGCAATTAACTGGGATCAGCAGTATCAGCTCTGATGGTCAAGAGCGTATCATGGAAGTGTCACTTGGTATCGCCGATGTTGCACAAGGTGTTGCTAATTTTGTGGATGTGGTGCAAAGACTAAAACCGTAAATTAACATCGAAATAGGCCAGTTTTTTGAATGTATGTCACTCGATCCTCGCAGTTTTCCTATGACAGTGCGGGGATTATTTATTCGCTTTAAACCACTCTTGTGTTCATGTGCTAATGTGGTACTTTATTTTGAAAATTTCAATAGGTTCAAAAGTTAAAACTCACTGTAGAGCCAATTGGTAGCTCTGTACGCGGCGTTTCAGAACAAACCTCCCGTATTGCTAGTGCTGCGCAAATTAATGAACAAATTGCTGACCAAACCAATCTTCTTGCGCTTAATGCAGCAATTGAGGCAGCTCGTGCGGGTGAGCAAGGGCGAGGTTTTGCGGTAGTTGCAGATGAAGTGAGAAATCTCGCAAGGCGCACTCAGGAATCGACGAAAGAAATATACGGCATCGTTAACGAGTTAACTCATCGAGCGGGTGATGCCGTAAAAGTTGCTGATGCAAGTGCCATTGATGCGGAAGAGGGACTTTCTAAATGTTATTGACAGTGGCAAAATGTTAATCGAAATCTCAGGATCAATAGGTTAAATTGCCCCTATGTCGACCCAAATGGCTGGCGCAGTAGAAGAGCAATCCCATGTTGCTGAGGATATAAACCGTCAAATTGTTAACATTTCCACGCTTGCCGATTTGAGTAGTGACAGTTCGATACAACTTTCAGACACCATTATTTATTTGAATTAGATAGCTGATGAGCTTCATGAGCTGGTAGTGCGGTTTAAGCGGTAGCCTCTCAAACACATAAACCTTACTTAAACAAAACATTATTGTTGTGCAATTGATAGCTTTGAATTGACTAGTAAATTGTTGGAGATACTTTTGAACGCACCTGAATTCCCTGTTGATGAAGCTGCTCGTCTACTTGCGTTACAACGCACAAATTTACTAGACACCCCTGCCGAGAAACGATTTGATCGCATTACCAGATTAGCAGCGTCCGTATTTAAGGTGCCGATATGTTTAATTTCTTTAGTCGACAGCAACAGGCAATGGTTTAAATCTAAAGTTGGGCTTGATGCTTGCGAAACCAATCGAGATATCTCGTTTTGTGGGCATGCCATATTACATGATGATATTTTTATCGTTTCAGATGCAACAAAAGATGAACGCTTTGCATCGAATCCTTTAGTGACCCAAGCGCCACATATTCGTTTTTATGCTGGAGCTCCCTTAAGAGAGCCTAGCGGGCAACCTATTGGCACCCTATGTCTAATTGATTCAGCTGCCAGAGACTTTTCAGTAAAAGAGCAGAAAGAGCTACGCGCATTTGCAGACATGGTAGAGCATGAGATCGCCAAAGTAGATCAAGAACAACTTCAAGAACAATTTTTAAAAGGCGTTGCAAGAACAGCTTCAATACTGGCAACACTACCAGATATGGTATTTGTCATTGATCGAAACTGTCGTTTTTTAGTTTGCAAAGAGCATCCTGACTTACTTAAACCTCAAAAAGACATTTTGGGGCATACTGTCCTTGAGGTACTGCCCAATGAGTTAGGTCATGAACTTGTAGCTTGCCTTAGGCAAGCCTTTTCTACTGATGATGTGATTCATCATAACTACACTTTTAAAAAGTCAAATCAATCGTTCGAAGCGCGGTATAAAAAGATTGATGATAATGAGGTGTTGGTCGTGATTCGTAATACCACGACACAGATTGAAGCACAGTCAGAGATAAGGCGTCTCTCTGAAGTTGTAAGGCAAACAACTAATGGCGTGGTAATCACCGATGAAAATGGACGAATCATATGGATTAATGAAGCCTTCTCCTCTCTTACAGGGTACAGCATTGAAGAAATGCAGGGTAAAAAGCCTGGGGAGTTATTACAAGGGCTAGATACTGACCCTGCCACTGTTGCAATAATGAGAGAAGCGCTTGCTCAACAGAACGGCTTTAACGTTGATATTTTAAATTATTCAAAAGCGCAAAATTCCTACTGGGTTAGGATAGCTTGTAATCCGCTGTTTAGTGAAAGTGGTAGTTTGAGCGGTTATATTGCAATTGAAACAAATATTACAAAAGAGAAGCAGGATGAAGAACTGATTCGAAACAGTGATAACTTACTTAAGGCCGTAATAGACGCTAACAATATAGGCACATGGCATTTAAATATTCAAACAGGCGAGTTGATTATCAATGATAAATGGGCCGCATTACTGGGTTACACACTTTCTGAGTTATTACCAATAAACAGAGTCATGTGGGAGAGGCTAACGCATCCTGACGACCTAGCTTATTGTGTAACTGTTCTCGAAAAGCACGCGTCAGGCCTTATACCTATTTATGAAGCCAATATTCGTATGAAACACAAAAAAGGTCAATGGATATGGATAAATACCAGAGGGCGTGTTTCTTCAAGGACATATGATGGCAAAGCGCTATGGTTATTGGGTACGCATTTTGATATTAATGACCAAATAATTGCAGAAAGAGCGCTTAGTGATAAGTCACGGCAGATGGAGGCCGTTGTAGAAGGCTTACTTGATGGCATTATTACTATTGATTGTCGTGGTAAAATTCTGACATTTAACCACGCGGCACAGGAAATCTTCGGCTATACGGAATATGAAACGCTTGGAAAAAATATCAGCATGCTTATGGCGTCGCCTCATCGGGAGCATCATGATAGTTACTTATCAAATTACATTGAACGTGGCATAAGCAACATTACCGGACGTATTCGCGAGCTTGAGGCCTTGCATAAAGATGGTTCTTTGTTCCCGATTGAACTTGGAGTTGTTGAAGTTCAAATGGCTGGTGAAGTTAACTTTATCGGTGTTGTCAGGGATATTACTGAGCGTAAACAACGTGAACATGAAATTCACCAGCTAGCATTTTATGATCCACTGACATTCTTGCCTAATCGACGTCTGTTGTTGGACAGATTGGCGGGAGCTATAAACCATAGCGCTCGTACAAATAATTTCTCGGCGTTACTATTTCTTGATTTGGATAACTTTAAAGACCTCAACGATAGTGCTGGTCATAATAAAGGTGACTTACTGTTGTGTCTGGTAGCTGAGCGTCTTGTCAATTCAGTTACACAAGGTGATACAGTAGCGCGTTTAGGCGGCGATGAGTTTGTTATCATTGCATCAGATTTAAGTCATGATCCAACATTAGCAGCGAACCAGGCTGAAGGACTTGCGCAAAAAATCATGGATAATTTAGCGAAGGAATATAATCTTGACGGTCTGACTTACAATAGTTCTGCTAGCATTGGTGTGACACTTTTTAATAATGGGAACCTTCCAAAAGAAGATTTGTTAAAGCAAGCTGATATGGCTATGTACAAGGCTAAATATGCTGGCCGAAATGGTGTGCAGTTTTTTGACCCACAAATGCAAGTCGCAGTAAGCTCAAGAGCAACAATTATTAGCGACTTATACGCTGCAATCCTAGGCCAGCAATTTGTTCTTTTCTATCAAAAACAGGTCGATCATCTGGAGCAGTGTATTGGTGTTGAGGTGTTGTTGCGTTGGATACACCCAGAAAAAGGAATGGTGTCACCATTGCAATTTATCCCCTTAGCGGAGGAAACCGGTCTTATTGTGCCCATTGGCGAGTGGGTGCTACAAGAAGCTTGCGCTACTCTGGCAAAATGGTCTTTAGAATCGGAAAAACAACATCTTAGCATTGCGGTTAATATAAGTGTAGTTCAATTTAGCAAAGATAATTTTGTTCAGAGTGTTTTCAATGCATTAGAAATCTCAGGTGCAAATCCACAGTTACTTAAGTTGGAAATTACGGAAACGCTGCTCGCAAATAATATCCCCGATGTTAAAGCTAAGATGCAAGAGTTGCAGCAACACGGCGTGACGTTCTCAATCGATGATTTTGGTACAGGCTATTCATCCTTATCTTACTTAAAGCAATTGCCAATAAATCAGCTAAAAATTGACCAAGGATTTGTTCGAGACATTATCAATAGCAGTAATGACAAAGCAATTGCCCAAGCAGTTATAACGTTAGCCGACTCAATGGAGCTGCAAGTCATAGCTGAAGGTGTTGAAACAGAAGCGCAGCGCGCATTATTACAGAGTATGGGGTGTCACACCTATCAAGGCTATTTGTACGGAAAACCATGTCGGATAGAAGAGTTGCATTTTTAAAAGCTAAACTTCTACTTTTAGGAGTAAGCCGATATTCATTCGTGATGCTTTAAAGGAAAAATCTTAATCCAGCTTAAACCACACAGGTCTGAGTCGCTGATAAAAGTGCGGGGGTAATTTCCATCACGGAAAATGTATTTCGGCCGTGTTGTTTACTTTTATAAAGCTGCTGGTCTGCCAGTTCTAGAATATTGCTATCGTAGTCTTCTGGTTTATTTGCGACGGCAATGCCAATGCTGATACTCAATTTGGTGGTTGGAGTCTGGGGGTTTGCGATATCCAGTTCCAACACATTATTCAGCATCTTTTTTGCCACGGTTACTGAACCATTGATATCGGTATCGGCGAGCAACACTACAAATTCTTCCCCTCCATAGCGGGCGACCACGTCAACAGGTCGAGAAATACTATGCTTTAGGGTATTGGCGACTTTACGTAAAGCATCATCTCCCGCTAAATGGCCAAACGTATCGTTATATTTCTTAAAGTAGTCAATATCCACCATCATTACTGCAAGAGGGTTTAAATTACGTCTGTGTTGGGCAAGTTGGATTGATAAAACGTTATCAAAATAGCGACGATTATAAATACCGGTTAATCCATCCAGATATGCTTGAGATCGCAGTTCATCAGAATGTCTTTTTAGTGTTAGATGCACTTTTACACGGTTGCGTAAGGTATTGGCATTAAAAGGCTTTTGAATAAAATCGACGCCACCGGCATCCCAGCAGGCATCTTCATCCGTTTGATGATGCAAACCAGTGACGAATATAACCGGAATCTCTGCCAGTTGTTTATCGGCTTTTAATTGCCTGCATGTTTCCAATCCATCCTGCTCAGGCATGACTACATCTAACAAAACGAGATCAGGCAGACTGTCGTGACAAACTTTGATTGCCTGTTGGCCGCTTGTGGCCATCAGAACGTTGTATTCGTTGCCTAAAACCTGATAGACAATCTGAATATTAATAGGTTGATCATCGACAACCAAAATGGTTGCGGGTGATTGGTTGATAGCCACATTTGGTAAAGTGTCAGCTGACATAGAAACTACTCTCGGAATTTATTTATTATTTTATCAACTATCACAACTGCTTTCTCGAAAGCCAAATTGACTATAGCTTGTTCGAGTTCTTCATTTAGTTCAGGTGTTTGAGCTTGAAGTGACGGCGCTAATTGCTGATAAAGTGGTAACGCTGTCATGTTGGCAAGATTGAGATGTTGCTTTAGCGTCATTAACTGATGGGCCTGTGCCGGCGAGCTAACAGGGGCTTTTTCGGTGACTATTTGCTGTTCGCCTTGTAATACATTCAGCAAGTCTGTTGCAGTGTTATAAGCTAAATTCAGCTTATCCAGAACCTGGTTATCCGCCTGATAAGCATCATCACTGTGCTCACGCAGACCATCCTCTAAACGGGTGGCAAGCGTTGCTAGATTGCTGAAGCCAAGTGTGCCTGCGGCACCTTTTAAGCTATGAAATAACAATCGTGCATTACTACGGGTAAGTGTTTTATCCTCCAGTTGTTGTAATGCTTGCCTAAGATCCAGCTTAAATTGCTTTAATACATTGATATAAATCGTCAGAGAATAACCCAGGCGTTGGACAGCAGCTTCGAGCTCAATATGATGCTGTTGGCAGAACGCTAACGCTGCCTCATCAAAATTTAGATTTAATTTATTAACTTGTTTGACCTGAGGTGTTTTCCCTGCTTTATGATGATTGAGGATCTTGGTCGTCAAATCACTAAGATCAAAGGGTTTTGCGATGTGATCTTGCATACCTGCGGCCAAGCAAGCGGTTATGTCATCAGACATGGCGTGCGCTGTCATAGCAATAATCGGCAAGAGCTGATGTTTAGGTAGCTTCCTTATCTCACGTGTGGTTTGATAGCCATCCATTCCCGGCATTTGTATGTCCATCAGTACCATATCAAAGCGCTCTGCATTACTTTCCAGCATTTTTAAAGCTTCCTCGCCGCTGCTCGCAATTTTGATGGTTGCCCCTTGTTGCTGCAATAACTCACTGGCAACCAGCTGGTTGGTCAAATTATCTTCTACCAGTAGTAATGATATTCCCTGCAATGGTTGCTCGTGCGGGGAAGGATAGTTCGGGAGCGGCAGGTCGGGCTCTTCATAAATAACACTCTCAACTGCTTGCAACATCATATTTTTCGTAACAGGTTTAATTAAAAATCCATCCAGATAACGCTCATAATCCTTATTGTACTCATTGAGTAGCTCTTTTCCATGGGCGGTAATCATTACAATGAGTGAAACATCGCTACTATGCGATTCCCGTAGCTCGCGGGCAAAGGTTAAGCCATCTATACCCGGCATACGCCAGTCTACGAAAACGACATCATAGCGAGTATTATCGCGATGGGCTTGTGTGACAAATAGTGACGCCTCTTGCGCATCGGACGCAATCTCTGCCTGCCATCCCAATGAGACCGCAATATCCTGTAAAATTATTCGCGCACTGTCGTTGTCATCGACAATCAACACTCTTAACTTTTCATTACTACGAGTAAACGTTTGCGAGTTTTGTATCGCCTTCTCCTCCGCTTTGCGCACGACGACGTTAAAGTTAAAGGTACTTCCACGACCAAATTCACTCACTACGCTGATTTCGCCGCCCATCAAATTCACCAGGCGCTTACTGATGGCTAAACCTAAACCTGTCCCGCCATAGCGACGACTTATGGAGGAATCTGCTTGTTGAAAACCAGAAAAAAGAGTGTTTTGTTGCTCCAGCGTCATACCGATCCCAGTATCTTTAACACTGAAAGACAAGTTAATCTCGCCCTCTGGCAGTGCTTGAGACCTAATTGAGATGAGTATTTCACCCTTCTCAGTAAATTTTATGGCATTACCTACCAGATTGATCAGGGCTTGTTTAATACGGAAGCTATCACCTAACAAATGCTCAGGCACATCCAGAGCGACATCGTAAAGCACTTCTAAGCCTTTTTGCTCTGCACCAGATGAAAAAACAAGGCCGATATCCTGAAGTAAATCCGTCAAACTAAATGGATGTAGGTCGAGTTCCAATTTACCGGCTTCAATTTTTGAGAAATCCAAAATATCATTTAGCAAGGTAAGCAAAGACTTCGCTGCACTATGTGCTTTTTCTATGTAGTCGGCCTGGCGTTTATCCAGTGTGCTTTTGGCTACCAATTGTAATAATCCCAGAACCCCATTCATCGGCGTGCGGATCTCGTGGCTCATATTTGCCAAAAACTCTGATTTTGCTTTATTAGCAGACTCAGCTTTTTCTTTTGCTTCTGCCAGTTCCGCTTCGTATTTAAGTTGTTTAGTTAAATCAAACGCGATACTAAGAAAGCCTGCTAGCTGACCTTGCTCATCTTTTAGTGCACTGACATTTAGTTTTACTTGCACCTGTTCACCGGTTTTTGTCAGATAGGTCCAGCGCGCATTATCCGTTTGCCCCAGACGCGCTTTCGCTACAAAGGTTTCAAAACCGACCGCGATGTTGCTACCGAGCTCAGTGGTCAGCTTAGCGGCATGGTGCTCCACTTCTGCGGGCAGATGAAAAATAGACGGGGTTTGTTGGAAAAGGACCTCCTCTGCGCGATAGCCTAAGAGTTTTTCTGCTGCTGGATTAAAGGCCGTAATAATGCCTTCTTCATCGGTAGCGATAATGGCGTAGCCCGCGCTGCTAAGAATACTGCGCTGCAAGATATTAACACGTGAAATCTCCGCCGTTCGCAGTGCGACCTGCTGTTCAAGCTCAGCATTCGCTTTTAGTAAAGTTTGCTCTGCAATACTTGCCAGCTCCTGCTTATGACGGATTAACTGACTTCTGCGCATTAACATAAGTTGCAGTAGATACACGCCAAAGGCCAGGATGGTACTGACTGCCATTACTTCAAAAAATAAGCTGGTGCCAGAGCGCAGTTGCAGTTCATTAATAAAGCGATTGGTTGGCGTAAGCGACAGCTGCCATTGGCGGCCAAATACAGAGAGATTTAATTTATGTTGTAGAGCAGCGTCGTAAGTGTCTTTCACTTCTTGGCTGAAGAACTCGATTGGCGTTTGTTCGGTAATGTCACTGATTTGCAAAAAGACATCGTTTTCCAGACCTGCAACTGAATTAAGGACTTCGTTAATCAGGATTGGGGCGTAACTCCAGCCAAATAAATGTTCAAGCCGTTGCCGACTATCTTGTGGCACGGTTGTTGTTTTATATACTGGCATTAATATTAAAAAACCCTGTTGAGCTCGCTCATTTGCTTGTACTAAGGTAATGGGCGCTGTTAACCTCACATCGTTATTGAACGCCGCATCTAATGCTGCCTTGCGGCGCATTGCTTCGGAACCAATATCAAGCCCCACGGCCTCTCGGTTGTTTTGCTCAGGTTCAATATAGGTGATCACAAAAAGGCTATCTTGGTGTGGCGTAAGCTGCCTGATTTGGAAGTTGTAGCTTGGTCGCTCGGCAGCCATCCGGTCTAGAAATGCCGCAGTTTGGTTTGGTTCAACTTTGATGATTAAACCAAAACCACGAGCCCCTGGAAACTCCCTTTTATAGTCTCGCACTTGCGTATAGGCCTGCATATCGTTGTAATCAAAATGCTCAGGGGATAGCGACATTACTGCACCACGGGTGCCGCGCAAACCATATTGATACAGCGTGACCTTTTCCTGAACCCCTGCTGCAATTAGATTTAACCTGACAGTAACCGCATCACTAATTCGCTTTGCTTGGGTTTGTTGTTGCTGATCTACCATGGATGTTGCCACAAAGTAGCCAATAACTAATAACCCTAACGGTAGCCATAATGACATTAACCAACTGCGTAATGAAAACTTGGGAACTGAGATAAGTGACGTCATTTAATGCTCAGGAGGCTCCGATTGATATCAAAAGGGTAGAACCGATAATTTAGATAGAAAGCCAAAATCAAATTCAGAACAACCCCGCAACTGACTTACCTGTTGGATCCGCTCATCACGAAACTGTCGCACCAGCACGCTTGTTCTGAACTAAGTCGAGCCAACCAGTAAATTAGGTATTTATTATAAATTTTACTATAAGCTCAAAAAGTAAATCTTTCAATTTGAATTGAGCTTATGTTGATATAAATAGTGATATTTAATCAACAGGGCGAAAGTGAATTAGCATCCTCTAATTCATTTAATTACACTTAATTGGGTGGCCTACAGAAATCAATAGAAGCGGTCGTATTGAAGATGATTGTTGCGTAGGCGGTTAATTCGTCTTACTGGGAGCGCTCCGAGTGACAATCAACTCGACAAATGGATGGCAGACACTTTCTTCAGAATAAGCATGCCATTTTGTGTTTAAAGTCCGACCAACTTCGGGCGTTGATGTCCGCTATATCAAGCAAAGCATACTTTCACATGAGCACTATGATGCGGTGATAACTATTTGCTATTCGCTCAAAGCAATCTTAGAAATTAACAAATGCTTGTTGCAATCGATGGTTCTTGATTGTGAAAGTTATGGCCCACAGAAATTGCATTCCTTGGTCCATTTAAGTTGAAGCAGGTGGTAATTTAGGGTGATCTTTTTCATGAGGTGAATAAAAGTCGTAAGGGTATCTGTATCAGCTAGATAAATTGTAAGCGTAACGCCAACCACACATTCCTATCCTAACTGATCAATATTACCCTGTCTGCCTCTTTAAATTATCAGGGTAATCATCATGAAACGCACTAAAGAACAATGGCTGGCCTTATTCGCCGAGCAAGCCCAAAGTGGCCTAACCCAAACGGCATTTGCTAAACGACAAGGGATTATTCCGACCTACTTCAATCTGCGTAAACGCCAGTTGTTGGCTCATCAGAATGATGACACCGGTTTCATTGAATTAGCACCACAAAGCTTGCCGCTCGGGCAGCGTATTCTGCTGCGCAAGCGTGATATGGAATTGCAACTTCCAGCAGGGACGGATGCACTGTGGTTAGCCGCCTTGCTCAGAGCACTTTGACTATGAAAATGTTCCTCGATGTGCCTAAGGTCTATTTGCATAAACAGCCGGTCGATTTTCGCAAATCCATTAATGGTTTATCGTTGCTGGTCGAGCAAGAGATGCAGCTCTCGCCATTTAGCGGCGCACTGTTTGTGTTCTGCAATCGGCAGCGTACCCGGTTAAAAGTGCTGTACTGGGATAGCACCGGGTTTTGCCTCTGGTACAAGCGACTTGAAAAAGACACATTCCGCTGGCCAAGGCAGATGCCAGGTAAAGTGTTGTCTATTAGCGAGCAGCAATGGCATTGGCTGTTGCAAGGTGTCGATATTCAAAAAATCACCGCGCACCAGCCGCTGCATTACCAGAGTGTGGGTTGATATGCCGATCGGCTATAAATCCTGTAGATCGCATCCAAAACAATCTAAATCTTACCAAGCACTTAGCCAAATTGGCCGTTACAATAACGGCCATGAAAAAGATACCTCAATCCTTACCTGATGATGTTGAACTGCTCAAGAAAATGCTGCTTGAGCAGACGCAAAAGCTTGAGCGCAAACTGGCGCAAAAAGACAAACGCATCGCTAAACTAGAGCGGGTTAACCAGCAGCTCTCGGATAAACTGCAGCAATTGCTGGAGCGCTATAACCTGAAGAAGTACCAGAAATTTAGCCCCAGCAGCGAGACCTACGAAGGTGAAGGCGAAGTGTTGAATGAGGCCGAGCAGCTTATTGAAGAGCAGTCAGTAGCAACAGAGCCAGATACTCAGACGACCGAGAGCGCTGAGAAAGCCGCCAAGCCACGCCGCCCACGCATTGCGCCTGAGCTGCCGCGCGTTGATGTTATCCATGACATTGACGATAAAACCTGTGCCTGCTGCGGCCATGCCCTGCATCAAATGGGTGAAGAAGTCAGTGAGCAAATTGAGTTCGTGCCCGCGCAAATCCGTGTGCTGAGAAATGTCCGGTTGAAATACAGCTGCCGGCAGTGTGAAACCAATGGCACTAAGGTCGACATTAAGATTGCCGATGTACCGCCTGCGGTTATCCCTAAGAGCATGGCCACGCCAAGTTTACTGGCGCAAATCATCAGCAGCAAAATGCACTATGGGATGCCACTTTACCGACAAGAAAAACTGTTTAATGAAGCCGGCATTGAGCTTAGTCGTCAAACGATGAGTCGTTGGCTGATAACCTGTGCAGATAAACTTAAACCGCTACTGGCGTTAATGAAAGCTGAGATTCTGAAACAGCCGGTGCTGTGGGCAGATGAAACCACCGTCAATGTGCTGGATGTTGAGAAAAGCACCTGTTACATGTGGGTATATGGCTGTGGCTTAGAAAAAAGTACCGGCCCCAAACTGGCGCTGTTTGATTATCAGGATAGCCGCAGCAGCAAACATCCCTGTGACTTCTTATCCGGCTTTAACGGTTATCTGCAGGTCGATGGTTATGCCGGATATGAGAAAACTCACGCAACCTTAGTCGGTTGCTGGGCGCATGCCAGACGCAAGTTCGTTGAAGCCCAAAAAGCACAGGGCAAAGGCAAAACGGGTAAAGCGGATGTGGCCCTTAACCACATCCAGAAACTCTATGCACTGGAGAGTAAATTAAAAACCGCGCCGCCTGATAAGAAGTATGACGCCAGACAAGCACTAGCTAAACCACTACTAGAACAATTTAAAAGCTGGCTGGATAAATCAAGCGAGAGTGTCACGAAAGAAAGTTTACTGGGAGTCGCTATCACGTATAGCCTGAATCAGTGGCCCAAACTAATCCGCTATCTGGACGATGGCCGATTAAATATCGACAACAACCGTGCTGAGCGCGCCGTCAAACCGTTCGTGATTGGACGCAAGGCGTGGTTGTTTGCCAATACTGAAACGGGCGCAGAAGCCAGTGCTGCAATGTATAGCCTAGTCGAAACGGCCAAAATCAATGGTCTGGAACCGTATGATTACTTATGCCGCTTGCTGACAGAGCTGCCCAAAGCCAATACCCACGAGCAACTGCAAGAACTCCTGCCTTATTGATCAGCAGCCACACCGCAAGGTGTGGTTGTTGTTACGCTTACCTTCAAGCTCTGCCTTTTTATCAGCATCATCGAGCTTATCCAGATATAAGCTGATGCTTTGCTCAATTCTTTCGATGTGACCTTTAACCCTGCTCGGAGTGTAGTTATTCGATTTGCTATTTACCGCTTTAAATTTACTACCGTCAATGGCAACAATCACATCAGTGAACATTTGCATTTGCTTGCATAGGTCAATGAAAGCACGGCAAGCATTCTTAATACCTTTACCATTATTTTTTCTGAAATCAGCGATGGTTTTAAAGTCAGGGGTTAATCGCTCAAGCAGCCACATCAATTCAACATTTCGATGCGCTTCTTTTTCTCATCTGCGGGAAGATTGGATACGATTCAGGTATCCATAAATGTATAGTTTCAGCATGGTGGCCGGGTGATAGTTACTTTTAACTACTAACCAACCGTCGACTGACTCTGAATATTATGAAAACAAGACAAAACAACTACTCTGGTGCGGTGGGACCTTTTAATTTTGTTCATCCAGCTGGTAAATCGCCAGTCCTTGCTGCATTATTGTCGAAGGCGTTGTTGCTGCTGTGTTAAAAAATCAGATGCGTCAGCTTCGCTTAAAACCATGTTGGATGTGCGATGGCGCATGGTTCTAATTGTCTGTCACTTGATGATGAAACCGCTTTTTTCAGAGAAAATTGAGTGATTTTCGACATTGTCTGATCTGGCTCATCGGATAACCTGTGATTTCACACTGTTGCAAGGAGCAGGGTGTGCCTATGAAGTGTCAAAATGTTTTACAGAATTGGAAGGTCTAAATAAAAAAAGCATTTTAAAACAGTGTGATATGTTTTGGCGTACATTTTGCTTGTTTGTAAGGTTATATTTGCTTTGAAAAATGAGACAATAAATGAAAAATGCACTCTTAGGTTTATTTTGTTTTAGCTTCTCCTTTGTCACTCACGCTGCGTTGATTGATTTAAATTCCTGGTCTCAAGAGGGCAATGCCTCAAATGGTAATTGGGTTGTTGCAGCAGATGGAAAAACAGTACTTCAAACTATCAATGGTAATCCTACTTTTTTTGTAAGTAACGACTCATTTATTAACAATGTTTTCACGGGTTCATTTGGTGTAGAAACTACGTCCGATGATGATTTTATTGGCTTTGTTTTTGGTTATACAGGTTTAGACGATTTCTACTTGTTTGATTGGAAACAATCGGCGCAATTTGCTGGAGGTGGTAATGCTGAAAAAGGGTTTACACTATCTAAAATATCAGCAGGGGCAGATGTAACTGGCTTTCAAAGCCTCTGGGTACACACAGGCACAGGCGTTTCTGTTCTTGATACCGATTATGGTGTTTCGAGAGGTTGGCTCGATAATGTATTTTACGACTTTAGGCTGATCTATACTGCTACCAACATTGAAATTACTATTGACGGTGGCCAATTCGATAATGAGACTATTTTTTCTTTAAGTAATTTAAATAACTCGGCTGGTCGCTTTGGTTTTTATAACTTATCCCAGTCGTCAGTAAGATATAGTGGGTTTGAAGAAGAAATTTGTACTGTAAACTGTGGTGAAGTGGCCGTTTCAGAGCCTCAAACAGTGTTTATTTTCTGTCTTGGCCTGTTTGGCTTAGTAGCGCGTAATATTAAAAGAGCAAAGTCTTTGATTTCGTAAGCCAAAGTCAGGCGAGAGCGCTGGGAAAAAAGCGTGCATTAGTTGTTTCAGGCACAATGTCGCTGGCGTTAGACTTTTTCACGGCCGCATTACGCGAATTATATAACTGAAATTCGTGTAACTTTAGCTCTCTTGCTGTGGCTTCAACACCAATTTTATCAGCCAGTTTCAGGGCTTCAGCTTTAAATTCAGCGGTACGAATTTTATGTAACTTTTATGCTGACATG
Organism: Alishewanella sp. HL-SH06; assembly: GCF_052656265.1. Taxonomy (NCBI): domain Bacteria; kingdom Pseudomonadati; phylum Pseudomonadota; class Gammaproteobacteria; order Alteromonadales; family Alteromonadaceae; genus Alishewanella; species Alishewanella sp. HL-SH06. Next base: position 3,850,325 of record NZ_CP199752.1, on the reverse strand, counting down.
ATTCACCTCGTGAAGCGATTGTTTTCACTTAGTGCGTTATCCAAAAGTGTTGGTACGGATCAGGGAATTATTGATCCATATATGGTCAATAGCTGCATAGTCCAGATGTTCTTCTTCATCATTGAGCATCTGGGTGTTGGACTACAACTTCTTTCAGTCGTGGCGATTGATGTACTGTCGCATCAAACCAAAAACGTCGCCTACCATTTGACATCGTTAGCGTATGAAGCTCAGCAAAGGCAGAAAGCCGCGGCTTTTAATGTTAGCGCCTGGCCTATAATAAACTTAGCTTGGCGCTTAAGGTTCGCATTCCATTAAATATTGGCTCAGATACATTAACAGGAAAGCCATCTGGCAACTCCTTCGATACCGTCTCTATGACTTGTGGTGTTAACTCCAAAACCTCAGTAAGAACAGCTAACACATTATGAGTTGGCATACCCAAATACTCACCAAAGTTGATCCATTGCCGGGCTATAATATTGAAGATATTTGCATGCCTATTTTTGGATACTACTGCCATAGCTAATTTCGCTTTTTGCTTTGGAATGCAATTAGCTTTTCGCCCTATAACTGGATGTGCAGAAAGAATGTCGTAGAGCGGGGTCATTGCATATTTGTTGCCAGGCAGAAGCTGTATGGAAAAGTTTTTAGCATGCCCATCCGTGGCAGCCAACACCCAGAAAACAACAAGTGTTTTGAAAAAAATCAATCCGTCTTCCTTATTGCTGCTGTGCTTAAGTATTTTCATTACATCCAGCGCTGAAGGGCCGCCATCTGCTTCATATTTGAATAGTGAATTCACACCCAGCGCTTGACACATATCCTCCTGAGGGATACGTATAATTAATCCGGCCTCTTCTGAAAATACCCTGTCAAATCTTTCAACAACGAGAGCCTTTTCACTTCCTTTCTTATCAGTGAATATCATCGGAGTGCAATTCGCTACAGGCAAACCGTAGTGATGCGCTATTCTTGCGCATATCCACTCATTCTCCACTGACGTAGACATGTCAGCCTTCATGTTGCCAACGAGCCCAAGAGGCAATTTTAGAATATGCGTGGTTGGAGTGGTTCCAACCGGCAAATACCAATGGCCATCATTAAACAAAAGAGCGTTCTTCTCTTGGGCACCAGCGATAGATAAACGCAATCCATCATCATTGATGCCGCTTCCCAAATTAATTGGGGTAGCGCTAACGGTATTTCGAAGCACCTCCGCAATATCAGATTCAGACAATTCCACACCTTCAAACCCATAGTTTAAGGTTGCGATTTCATTTTCCGGTATGATCTGAATGGCACCAACACAGTCACGCCCCACCGCCGACAATAGATCGGCTGCAGAGGCGCTCTCGGCTTTATATTTTGTGGCCAGTCTTCGCCTGATCGCTTCTGCGTCAGGAAGTAAATTATCAAAGTAGTTTTTTACTGGGGAACCTTTGTGAGGCGGATTGCCAGGAGCCATCGGCAACGATAATGATAGGTTTCGTGAATACGGGCTATCATACCATTCAGAAAAATACTGAAATGTATCACTTTCAGGCTTCCACACTCCAACCCTTTCACCATTCATCAGAATTGCTAGTGACTTTGATTTTTTTGCCATTACCAAGCAGCCTTTTTACCTGTGGGTTTCGCAATCATAACTATTTTTTTTTCGCTCTTTAGGGCGGCATGCTTTTCGTTTTCACTTACAAAATGCTGCGAAGGGATCTTAACAAAGGCTCCAGCATGCTTCGATATGTTAGTGCGCGAGCCATCTTCCTGCTCGGCATTTACTCTGACTATTAACTCTGCCTTAAGATGAGCCAAAACCTCAATGAGCCTTTCAACACTCATTTTTTCTGGGTTGTTCTCTAAGCTTTGATAGCTTTGCTGGGTAATACCCAAAAGCTTACCCACATCGGCCTGTGTAAGGGATGCTTTCCTGCGCAAGCCTTTAATGTATTGCTTAAGCTGTAGCGGGTTTTGTAGCGGAAAGTCCATAAAGCACCTTAAAAATAATGCAGAATATATTAACAGTCTATAACCTGTAATTTTATAATACAGATTGAAGCCTGTATTTTGTTAAAACAGCTTGCAGGCTGTAAATGAAAATACAGGTTAAGAGCTGTAAATCTTAATTACAGTATATAACCTGTAATTAAGAAGTACAGTCCAGAGTATGTATAATTGATAATTAAAACCAATATTAAAAACTGAAAGCTTGGGGGATTGGCATCTGACGCCTTAAAATCCAGTTCTCTTTGTGCTCTGAGGCTTACGATAAATTTTTTATGCTTCCAATTCTATTGCTGCTATGGAACCTCAAGCTTGCTTCTTTGTTCATATTTATTGTAAAAATGCCCAGTCTCTCTAAGGATTAGCTTTTGGGTTTTTAAAGCATTATCTGTTAAAGATGTTATTGGCAAAGCAACATTCGTTCTCTGTGGTATTTTGATTTTTGGCGAAACCATTAGACCTTGTTGCTATGCCGTTTGATTTTCGCTCAAAGAACAACAGCCTTTAGTTGTAAAATCATCGTGTTCGCAATTTGTCATATTGCTTGAATTCAGACCAAATATACTAAAGTGATTTATGCAAATCCTTTTAGGCCTATTGCAGTTGAACACTTTTTCAACTATTTTAGAATTCGATTGAGAATTGCTTTGGATTAGTATATGAAATGGTTGCGTATTTCGGTGATTCCGAACAGCGCTCCCGGAGTTATCCGATCACCTGTTAGCCGTTCTTTTTCATAACTGTAGTTTTACGCTAAGTGATCGGATTGGTCTAGTTTTCTCATCGACTCTCCTGTTAATTCTATTCGGTGACTGTTGTGTAATAGCCTATCTAATAGTGCATCAGCGATTGTCGGGCTTGGGATCAGTTTGTACCACTCACTGGTCGGTATTTGACTGGCGATAATGGTGCTTGATTGCTGGTAGCGTATTTCCATTACATCCAGCAAGTCGTTAGCCTGTCGCGCAGTTAATGCTTCCATGTCCCAATCGTCTAGAATGAGTAGTTTACGTTTAGCCAAGGTGCTCAGTTGTTGGCGGTATGAGCCGTCGGCGTGCCCGATATGTAGCTCATCTAACAGCTCACCGAGCCGGTAGTAACGTACGCTGTGATGCTGATCACACGCTTGTGTAGCCAGCGCGCAGGCCTTCGATTAGTAAATATAAACTGCACTCTAAAATTGAGCTAAGTGAAAATGTTTAATTTCATATGTTAATTGCATATAAAGTACCATCCATTTGCAAGTGCTTGTGACACGTGTAAAATGAATATTGATGCAGCAGAAAATCTCACTCTCTTACTGTCTATTTTTGGATAACACTGCATATTACAATTTACTTAGGCATTTCAATACTCTGTAATAAGGGACATTCATGCGTAAAAATCTTCCGGTTACTGATAGAGAGAAAACGCTTAACAGTAATGTAAAGCTAATTTCAGTGACGGATACTCAAGGGACTATTCTTGAGTGTAATGATGCCTTTGTTGAAGTCAGTGGTTTTGAAAAGCACGAGCTAATCGGGCAGCCTCACAATATGGTCAGGCACCCTGATATGCCACCAGAAGCCTATAAAAAAATGTGGCACTACCTTAAGGCAGGAAAACCTTGGATGGGCCTGGTGAAAAATCGTTGTAAAAATGGCGATTTTTACTGGGTAAACGCTTATGTTACGCCAGTAACACAGAACGGTAAGGTGGTCGGTTATGAGTCAGTGCGCTCCTGCCCCTCAAGACAAGACGTTGAGCGAGCTGCTAAGTTGTATCGTGATATCAATGCTGGCAAGACGAAACGCGCCGCTTTACCCATATCAGTAGAAAATGCTTTTTTAATCTTATCTATCGCCATTTGTGCTGGTTTATTTGGCTTCGGTTTCAAAGAGTTTTCTGAGGGAGTTTTGCTTATCTCTGTCAGTATCTTTGCCTTTTGGGTCTCATTGAATAGAAAGAAAACCCTGAATGCATTAAACGAGATGCTCAATCATGCATTTTCAGATGAACTTGCAGTACAAAGTTACACTGATGAAACAGGTGATTTAGGTAAGCTAAAAGTCGCCATTTTGAGTCAGCTAGCGCATTTAGGCACTGTGATTACCCGCATTGAAACTGCAGCACTTGTCGTTGCCCAAGAGTCTGAAAAAGGCGCGGAGCTCACAGCAAAAACGAGAAAAGATATAGAAAGTCAGCAATCAGAAACGATGCAAGTTGCCACCGCAATGAACGAAATGTCGACGACCATTGCAGAAGTTTCCAAGCACGTCAGTGATACGGCGACGCAAGCTGATACCGCTAATCAGCTCGCTTTTAAAGGTAACGAAGTAGCAAATATCACCCGAAGTTCTATTCAAAAGCTAAAACTGACCGTAGAACAAATTGGTAACTCTGTTCGTGGTGTGTCGGAGCAGACCGCTCGTATTGCTAGTGCCGCGCAAATGATTGAACAGATTGCCGAGCAAACCAATTTACTTGCGCTTAATGCGGCTATTGAGGCTGCTCGTGCTGGTGAGCAAGGGCGGGGTTTTGCGGTAGTTGCAGATGAAGTTAGAAATCTCGCAAGACGCACTCAGGAGTCTACGAAAGAAATCTACGGTATCGTCACCGAGTTAACTCATCGGGCTGGTGATGCAGTAAAAGTCGCTGATGCAGGGGCTATTGATGCTGAAGAGGGGCTTTCCCATGTCATTGAAAGTGGCAAAATGTTAAGTGGTATTTCAGAATCAATAGGTCAAATCGCCTCTATGTCGACCCAAATGGCTGCTGCAGTGGAAGAGCAGGCCCATGTTGCTGATGACATTAACCGTCAAATTGTTAACATTTCCACACTTGCCGATTTGAGTAATGACAGTTCGATGCAACTTTCAGAGACCATTATTTATTTGAACAAGATAGCTGATGAGCTCCATGAGCTGGTAGTGCGATTTAAGCGCTAGCCTTTCAAACTCAGTAACCTTACTTAAACAAAGCATTATTGCAGTACAATTGATAATACTCGATTGAGCAGTAAATTATTGGAGTAACGTTTTGAACGCACCTGAATTTCCTGTTGATGAAGCTGCTCGTTTACTTGCATTAAAGCGGACTAATCTACTGGATACACCTGCAGAGAAGCGATTTGAACGCATTACAAGATTAGCCGCGTCTGTATTTAAGGTGCCAATATGCCTTATTTCTTTGGTGGACAATGACAGACAATGGTTTAAGTCAAAAGTGGGGCTTGACGTATCTGAAACAGGCCGGGATATCTCATTTTGTGGCCATGCGATATTGCAGGAGAACATTTTCATCGTTTCAGATGCAACAAAAGATGAACGCTTTGCATCGAATCCTTTAGTGACCCAAGCGCCACATATTCGTTTTTATGCTGGAGCTCCCTTAAGAGAGCCTAGCGGGCAACCTATTGGCACCCTATGTCTAATTGATTCAGCTGCCAGAGACTTTTCAGTAAAAGAGCAGAAAGAGCTACGCGCATTTGCAGACATGGTAGAGCATGAGATCGCCAAAGTAGATCAAGAACAACTTCAAGAACAATTTTTAAAAGGCGTTGCAAGAACAGCTTCAATACTGGCAACACTACCAGATATGGTATTTGTCATTGATCGAAACTGTCGTTTTTTAGTTTGCAAAGAGCATCCTGACTTACTTAAACCTCAAAAAGACATTTTGGGGCATACTGTCCTTGAGGTACTGCCCAATGAGTTAGGTCATGAACTTGTAGCTTGCCTTAGGCAAGCCTTTTCTACTGATGATGTGATTCATCATAACTACACTTTTAAAAAGTCAAATCAATCGTTCGAAGCGCGGTATAAAAAGATTGATGATAATGAGGTGTTGGTCGTGATTCGTAATACCACGACACAGATTGAAGCACAGTCAGAGATAAGGCGTCTCTCTGAAGTTGTAAGGCAAACAACTAATGGCGTGGTAATCACCGATGAAAATGGACGAATCATATGGATTAATGAAGCCTTCTCCTCTCTTACAGGGTACAGCATTGAAGAAATGCAGGGTAAAAAGCCTGGGGAGTTATTACAAGGGCTAGATACTGACCCTGCCACTGTTGCAATAATGAGAGAAGCGCTTGCTCAACAGAACGGCTTTAACGTTGATATTTTAAATTATTCAAAAGCGCAAAATTCCTACTGGGTTAGGATAGCTTGTAATCCGCTGTTTAGTGAAAGTGGTAGTTTGAGCGGTTATATTGCAATTGAAACAAATATTACAAAAGAGAAGCAGGATGAAGAACTGATTCGAAACAGTGATAACTTACTTAAGGCCGTAATAGACGCTAACAATATAGGCACATGGCATTTAAATATTCAAACAGGCGAGTTGATTATCAATGATAAATGGGCCGCATTACTGGGTTACACACTTTCTGAGTTATTACCAATAAACAGAGTCATGTGGGAGAGGCTAACGCATCCTGACGACCTAGCTTATTGTGTAACTGTTCTCGAAAAGCACGCGTCAGGCCTTATACCTATTTATGAAGCCAATATTCGTATGAAACACAAAAAAGGTCAATGGATATGGATAAATACCAGAGGGCGTGTTTCTTCAAGGACATATGATGGCAAAGCGCTATGGTTATTGGGTACGCATTTTGATATTAATGACCAAATAATTGCAGAAAGAGCGCTTAGTGATAAGTCACGGCAGATGGAGGCCGTTGTAGAAGGCTTACTTGATGGCATTATTACTATTGATTGTCGTGGTAAAATTCTGACATTCAACCACGCGGCACAGGAAATCTTCGGCTATACGGAAGATGAAACGCTTGGAAAAAATATCAGCATGCTTATGGCGTCACCTCATCGGGAGCATCATGACAGCTACTTATCAAACTATATTGAGCGTGGCATCAGCAACATTACCGGACGTATTCGCGAGCTTGAGGCTTTGCATAAAGATGGTTCTATGTTTCCCATTGAACTTGGAGTTGTTGAAGTTCAAATGGCTGGAGAAGTAAACTTTATCGGTGTTGTCAGGGATATCACTGAGCGTAAGCAACGTGAACATGAAATTCACCAGTTAGCATTTTATGACCCACTCACATTATTGCCCAATCGACGTCTGTTATTGGACAGATTAGCGGGAGCAATAAATCATAGCGCTCGTACAAATAACTTCTCGGCATTACTATTTCTTGATTTGGATAACTTCAAAAACCTGAATGATAGTGCTGGTCACAATAAAGGTGATTTGCTGTTATGTCAGGTTTCTGAGCGTCTTGTCAACTCAGTTAGGCAAGGTGATACGGTAGCGCGTTTAGGCGGCGATGAGTTTGTCATTATCGCATCAGATTTAAGTCATGATCCAACAGTAGCAGTGAACCAAGCTGAGGGACTTGCACAAAAAATTGTGGGTAATTTAACGAAGGAATATAATCTTGACGGTCTTACTTACAATAGTACTGCTAGCATTGGTGTGACACTTTTTAATAATAAGAACCTGCCAAAAGAAGATTTGTTAAAGCAAGCGGATATGGCTATGTACAAGGCCAGGGCAAGATCACGAACATTTAGTACGCACTTTAGCATAACTGATTGACCCCGATCTTCAGCTGTGATCAGATACTGGCTTTTACGCGGAGCCAGTTTATGAACATCGATATTTTTGCAGAGCACTTTTCAGAATTAGAAGACCCAAGGCAAGCCGCTAAGGTCGTTTACCCCTTGTTTGACGTAGTGTTTTTAACGCTTTGCGCAGTCATTGCTGGCTGTGAGGGCTGGGAAGATATTGAAGATTTCGGCGAAAACCGCTTTGACTGGCTGCAAGAACATGGCTTTTTTAAACTGGGTTTGCCGGTACACGACACCATCGCGCGGGTGATGTCACTGCTGGACAGCGAAGCCTTGCAGCGCTGCTTTGCCAGTTGGATGCAGGCTTGTACAGAGCTTACCGATGGTCAGGTGGTCGCAATCGACGGCAAAACGCTTCGCGGCTCCTACAACCGGGAAGACCGCTGCTCTTCTATTCATATGGTTAGCGCCTTTGCCAGCGCCAATGGTGTGGTAATGGGCCAGGTTAAAACGGACGAGAAGAGCAACGAAATTACGGCGATACCTCAGCTACTTAACTTGCTGGAGCTTAAAGGATGCCTGGTCAGTTTGGATGCAATGGGATGCCAGAAAGAGATAGCGCAGCAGATAGTAGATAAAAAAGCTGATTACCTGTTGACGGTTAAAGGCAACCAAGGTCATCTGCACGATGCAGTAAAACAAGTCTTTGCGGGTAAAGCGCATAAAGATAGTGCAGCGCAGTCACTGGAAAAGAACCGTGGGCGTCTAGAGTACCGTGAATTCCAGGTCTGTCCGGCCAGCGAATTACCGGAAAAACTCAAAGCTGCCTGGCCAGCGCTGACAACCTTAGGCATGGCAACGACTTACCGGGTGGAAAAGCACAAGCGTGCGGTGTTAGAGCAACGTTATTTTATCAGCTCAGCCGACCTTACCGCAGAAAGGCTGTCCCAGGCAGTACGCGAGCATTGGTGTATTGAAAACCAGCTGCACTGGGTGCTGGATGTGAGCTTAAGTGAGGATGCGTGCCAGATATACCGTGGTAATGCAGCAGCCAATCTTGCCACGATGCGACACTTCGGCTTGAATATGTTACGCGCTGAGAAGCGAAAAATGAGTATCAGAAGAAAGCAGCGTCAGGCATTGATGAATGAGGCTTATCTTGATGCGGTGTTGGAAGCTGGCATGAGTGTGGTGATTAAATGACCACTCGTAATCTCACCCTGTGTACAAGGCTAAATATGCTGGCCGAAATGGAGTGCAGTTTTTTGACCCACAAATGCAAGTCACAGTAAGCTCAAGAGCAACAATTGTAAGTGATCTATACTCTGCGATACAAAGCCAGCAATTTGTTCTGTTCTATCAAAAACAGGTCAACCATCTGAAACAGTGCATTGGTGTTGAGGTGCTGTTACGCTGGATACATCCAGAGAAAGGAATGATATCACCACTGCAATTTATTCCATTAGCGGAAGAGACTGGTTTAATTGTGCCCATTGGTGAATGGGTACTAAAGGAAGCTTGCGGCACTCTAGCAAAGTGGTCTTTAGAACCTGACAAGCAACATCTTAGCATTGCGGTTAATATAAGCGTTGTTCAATTTAGCAAAGATAATTTTGTTCAGACTATTTTGAATGCATTAGACATCTCAGGTGCAAATCCACAGTTGCTGAAATTAGAAATTACTGAAACGCTGCTCGCAAATAATATCCCCGATGTTAAAGCTAAGATGCAAGTGTTGCAGCAACACGGCGTGGCTTTCTCAATCGATGATTTTGGTACAGGTTATTCATCCTTATCTTACTTAAAGCAATTGCCAATAAATCAGTTAAAAATTGACCAAGGATTTGTACGAGATATTATCAATAGCAGTAATGATAGGGCCATTGCTCAGGCGGTTATAACGTTAGCCGATTCAATGGAGCTGCAAGTCATAGCTGAGGGAGTTGAAACAGAAGCGCAGCGCGCGTTATTGCAGAGTATGGGGTGTCACACCTATCAAGGCTATTTGTACGGAAAACCTTGTCAAATACAACAGCTGAAAATTTAAGCGCCATTTGAGTTGTTTATCGAGATAATTTTGAACTACTTATCTACAATATTATGGAAAGCGGTCATTTAAACATCCACAATCGCGCGTGGAAAATATCCGATTTTCGCTCGTAGCGACTAACCAGTCTAGTGCCATGCTCTAGTCTCGGTAAGGTAATTGTCCTCACCGAGACTGTTGCACTAAGGCTTTTCTTGCAGTGGCGTACAGTATCAGAACTGGTAGTTGACGCTCAGACTGTAATTCGCTGGTGCGCCGTAATAAGCAGAGCATATTACAGTTAACGCACTTTATAAAAAAATGACTCTGCTACGCTAAACATTTAGGCTCAACGGTGCTGACTCATGCTCAATGCTTTTAAACTCGCGCCATTCTGGTCGGTAAAAGGCATAAGCTATTGAATGACTGAAATTACTCTTAAAAAGAGCCCTGGCTATTAGTGTCATCCTTACCTGAGTCGGTATTGATTTCAGGGCAAGTTCGCGGCAACAATTTAGTAGGATTTTTCATTATAGGCCAGTATTGGCGTGTGTTTTAGAGCGATTTAAGCAATACCAATTTAGTAGGGTTTTTCGGTGAAAGCCAGTATTTATAAAGCTTGCAGGACGGTTGGAGCGACAATTATTTAGTAGGATTTTGCAATGAAGGCCAACAATGGCGCTGGTTTTAGAGTGGTTTATGCGACTAATAATTTAGTAGGATTTTCACTTAAGCCTTGCAATAACGATACTTCCGGAGCAGTTAACCAAAAAACTTGGTATGATTTTCACTTAAAACCAGTAATTAGTAAGCGTCCGGCGATCTCAGGTTGGTGTTCTGATTTAAGTATCCACTTAATTTTTAGTGGACACTTAGCGCCTTAAATCACAGTTACCTGAGTGTTTGTAGATCCAAAAGCTGTTGATGTAGGAAGGTGGCTGACTTGCTTGTGAAACATTTCATCAGCTCCACATTTCTGGAAGGTGGCGTTTCCAATCTGATAAGTCCAAATTTCCCTTGTTATTCTTCAAATAGAGACTCAGCCCCAATTAACGGGATAAGTCTTAACAAAACATCTTCCATCACACCGTTTTCAGCGGTAGTAATCATCTTCACGCTACGGTCTTTCCAAGAGAGCGTTTGAATCAAACTTGAGGTAACAACACTAGGCTTTTCAAGGTTTTTTACTGGTACTTCAGTAGCTTGACCGCGAATACTGGTACTAATCGGACAGCAGATAAGTAGCCCTGTTTGCTGATTGTATTCTTTACTTGAAAGGACAAGAGCTGGACGGTACTTGCCGATCTCTTTGCCTTTCACTGGCTCAAAATCTAACCAGATAATGTCATTGCGTTTAGGAATGTACTGCGCCACTACTCGCCTAACTCCTCAACAGAGACAACAGCCAATTCATCAGCATGTGCCGTATGAGCATCTAAGCCGTTTAGAAGTTCTTTTTCGCTAAACGGGAAGCGTTTCTTTTGGCGCTGAATAGGTTCAATAGTGATTTTCTTTCCATCAGCTTTAACCTCAATATCAGCCCCTTCAACCAAGCCAAATTGACGAATAAACGCAGCAGGAATGATGTTACCAAGACTGTTGCCAATTTTTCGTACTTGAGTCCGCATATTTCAACCTCAAAAGTGGGTACATTGTTATAACGAAATTGATTGTATACCTTTTAACCGCGGTGTCAACATTGTTATAACTTAAAAGCTAACTCAGCTGCCTTTGATATTGAGCTAATACGATTCTCATTTAAATTCTAAAAAGTTTTCAACTTTAAAGTCATAGTTTCAAAAGTTATTGTCTACAGGCTTTACCGAATAAACTTCTAAGCCTGCCGCTTAAATGTTCACGTTTAAATTGCGTTATGGTCTCAGTTAACAGCAGCAAGCGTAAGAATTATCCGTTTATAAATTTGTGTTAAAAGACGGTACTCTGCTATCGATTTACTCGTCGGTGATCTTCGGCCCTTATCGGTTGATATTGATTTGACTTAATTAAATCTATTCAGTAACTTAATTTATAGTTAAGCAATTATAAGGTGTCGCTTGGATAGCTTAGATGAATTTCAACTTCAGTCTGATGTGGCATGGCAACTTTCAAGTTGGGTGATTTTGGAGTATGAATCTTATGTTAACAAAGAGAGGCTATATCAACTTCTGGTAGTTTATGAGCGAGATGGTCCTGAAGCAACTTTATATAAATTAAATGTATTTAGTCAAAAGCTCAGCCTTAATTTCGTGCTCATTGAGGGTAATTCGTTTATTTGGTGCCCAAATAAAAAAAATACACAGGTATTGTCTCTTGACGATTATCTTGCTGATATAAATCATATTTACAAATTAGCAGACTATATTGGCAAATTACGAACTGAAAGACACTATGTAAATGTTGTTCAGAAAGATCAAATTCCAGACTATTCTACTATCCCTTCGCAAAGGTACTGGAGAGCATATGTTGTTTTTTTACAGAATATTGCCCCAATGTGGAGTTTATCAGCTAAACAAGCGGCTTTGTTAGTGACTGGACACTCTAATATGGGGCCATTGAGTGAGGATGATTTCAATAATTATTTCACTGCGGCTCATCGGGATAGGCTTCATTTACTGTTGCTAATTCAAAGTAATTTGGAAAAATTCTATGGCAAAGATAGAAAAGAAATTTTGCAGTGGCTAAATACTAAACATGTTAATTTTGGCAATGTCTCAGCGTTTAATTTGATGGCTTCAGAAGAAGCAGGCATTTTAATCGTTCACCAAAATACTTCATTCCTCTTAAAAAATAAGCTCACTGGTTCATAATTCATCCATATCATGATGTATAAAAAATAGTATATAAAACGCTAGGCGAAATCCCTGAAGTGCAGGAGGGCGATTACGTTTTTGGATAGGCTCATTTTTATTGAGTTCTTTTATATTTAACCAATCCTCTGTTTCTAGCCTACTCATGATATCTAGATGAATTGCAGCTGTTTTGGGGTATTTGGGATCATAGCGGTCATCGCGGTTAAAGTTAGGCAGTTCCTTTGTCCAATGGTCCCACCAGTATTGACGTTCCTCACTATCAAACTGATAGCGACAGACCAGCGTTAATCTAACATTCTGAATATAATCATCATCTATGCTGATTAATTTAATTACCTCATACCACAGCTTTAGCCACTTTTCGCCATCAGTGTCAGGCAATGATGTTTTTCGGAATCGAAGATCAGACCATTCAATATCACAGAAGTCCACCATATATTTCGCAGCTAAAATCACTTTTTTTTGGTCATCAACGGGCAGTACATTATATCTGTTTAATATTTCACCAATAACGAGTTGTATATTCTCTTGCTTAGGTATTTTTACCAGTTTATCAACAGCGACTTTCTTTACTTTTTGAGAGCCAATATAGCCTCTACGTGAGCTGTTCTTGAATCTGAGTTTGACTTTTCCGTACTTGTGAGGGCTTTGCTGTTGACTAAAAAAGTAGTGCACATTTGCAATTGCTTTGTCAAAAAGCATTTCATCAATATTGTAGTTTTTTATGCAGGTTGTTCTATTTACATCATTATTAACATGTTGCAAAAGAGCATCGTAGATCAGCAACTCATCAATAGCGGTTGGCGTGATTTGTGTCAACGGCGCAATGGTATTTGGTGACAGCGTTAGCCACGAGTCAGTGCAAACAATGGATTCAGGATAGATATTGCTTACATGTTCAGCCAACTTATTTTGGATAAAACGATTAAAGCCATCAAAATAAGTACTACTGTGTTCTTTTTTATTTATTTCTCTGTAAAGGGTCCGAGTAGTGAAACCGGACAACGTAGCTTTTGCTTTATCAGTTAAATCGGGTAATTGTTGCTGTAGATCAGACCAGATAATCCAATGTGCGCTATGAATATAGTGGCAAAGTGTGATTGATGGACCTGAGTGACCGATGAATGAACTGATTGTATGCAAGGTGTTTCTTGCTGGTTGATCTTCATTTCGATTAAAAATATGGTTTTTGGCATCCGTTAAATGTTTAAAGGTAGGATGTTTTTGTAAGGCAGGGATCGGGTGGCTAAATTTATGAATATCGGCAGTCCAATACCAAAACAACCAAGTTGCAAATGAATGTCTTAAGTGGTGAAAACGAAAAGTATTATCGCCAGTAACACGTTGTAGTAGCGTTGTAAGAGGCATAAAAAGATGGTTGGCATGCACAACTTGCGCATCTCGGGAGAATAGCGGCGATTTATCACCGAAATAAAATAAAAACTCTGAATCTTCCAATCCTAACTTGAGTCTTTCAGTGCAATAATCAGCAAAAATATTTTTTTCTTGTTCATTTAGCAGGTGGCCAATAGGCAAGCGCCGTTTTGCGGATATGCTTTTTAGTTCTCTCGCTTGCGATGGCCAAATGATCAACGTTGCCAAGTTTGGTATCGTATTCTCGTTGCTGATACTCCATTCCAAATCACTGAGTTTTAAAAATAACAGTTCACTTCGACGCAGACCGCAGCGAAATCCTAGTATTAATGAGACGGATACGGCTTTTCGTTTCAGATCAAAAAGTCCTGTGATTTCGGCCGATTGTTGTAAAAAATCTATAGCATTATCATATTCCCAAGGCATTAATATGTTTGCATCAACAAGATTGGCTTGGTCTTTATTACCTGCGACGATAAAACTTTGAAAGATATAGCAAGGCTTAACCTGATAGTCGAGCTCTAACAAAATATGAAAATCTCTGAGAATTTTAGCCCTTCTAGCTTTTACCGCAGTGTTTTTGCCCGCATCAATGATCAGTAAATAGATATCTTCTAACTCATCGATAGACATATTGAGTGGATCTCGATAACCGATATGTACTTGAAGAGGAATTGCTACTGATCCAAGGTATGACAACAGTGTTGATGGTTTGAGTTTTCCCGACCATCTGCTTTGTCTTGTTAAACGGCTATGTGTCCATTCAACTAAAAGCTTTGTCACTGGGAGAATATTATTCTCCTTAAGCATCGGCTCATTTTTAATCGCATTTGCAAGCGACATTGATTTATTGGGATTTTTATGACTTTCTGCGTCATTATGTTTTCTTTTTTTGTATTCTCTCAGTTGCTGCTTAACCGAGGTTAACAGTGCTTTTGAATTTAAGAAGCTTTTGCTGTTGGTTGATTCTTGAGTAATGCTAGGGATCGCATGCGTTTTCGACGACTCTTCAGGTTGTGCATGGTCAATTGAAAGTGGTGGTGTTTTTTCACTTATCAGCCTTAAAAGAGGTTGTAATTTGAGTGTAAGGTTAATCTCTTTACCCGTTAAAAGTGGTAGTGAAAAAGGTGTTAAAGACAAATAGAGCAGACTATTAATCACTCTAAATAGCCAGCTTAATTTAATATTAGTCCTCGTTTGTGCTGGATTCAGTAGTAAGAACCTACGAAGATAGTGCTCAGGTGATCTTATGATTTCAAAACATGCTTGAGTGTTATACCAATGCTTAATAAGAAGTACTGTGAGGTTATCAGGGGTCCAGTTGTAAGGTTCATTTGCAGAGCCTCGTAATTCAAACCAAATCAAGCCTTTTGCAGATTGTAATTGCTTGTTATAAAGCAGGGACAAAAAGCTATTTAAATGAGATTGATTCAATAATCCACCATGTCGAACGGCACAGTAGAGTAGTCTGCCAAAGAGCGCTTCATCTGAAAGCTCCTGCATTTCAAGACTTTGAATAAAAAAAGTATCGAACGAAACAACCTCTTGGATTTCGTTGATATTGTCCTCGCGGATGGGGGGGCTTGGACGAATGAGTTTTGCCGGATTTTTAATCAGGAAGTCCGCACTGTACGAACTTCGATTGCTGTCTACATAGCTATTTAATTGTGCGGTGAATTTAACTTTTTTAACTGACTTTGACGGGTTATTTTCTGCTTTAAGCAAAGTCCAAAATATCTGGTCATAGTCCTGCTCTGAAAGGATACATATATTTTTTTCATTAATTTTTAGATTAAGGTTGCTCAGCTCCGTTCGGACAACTTTGTTTAGTTTTTCGTATTTCATGATGGCATTCCTTGGATAACCTTGATCCCAAGGATGTTTGATAACTCTGTTATGTATGGCTCGATGGTTTGATAAATTGCACGCATACTCAGTGTTGAACTTGAAGACCAAAATTGTTCGCCGATATTGGCATGGCCTAATACAGCATCAATAATTTCATGAGGAACTGGAGTGAATGTTGACTTAATCGATGAGGGGTCTTCCAAGAAAACTCTGAGTAGTCTTCTGTTTGAATTAACGGGCGCATCTATGTAATGAGACAATTGTTTATCATAGGAACTTACAGAAAATGGGACTATTTTCAACTTATCAGATTGGGTTGGCTCAATCTCTAAGAAAAAAAGTCTGGGTATCTGTTTTACAGGTGTTCCTAAACGGATCAGGCGTCCTTTTACGGCTAGTAGATGTTCTTCATAATGCTGCATCTGCTCAATAACTTCATTAACCAGAGGAATGTAGCGAGTATTGAATTCATCAGACTGACTTTTTTCGCGACGAATAAAAACTTTTGCAGGCAAAATAATATTTTCAGGTACAACAATAGGCGTTTTAAGCGGTCTGAGACCTGTTTGCAAACCGGTACAGAACAGCACATAAAGTGTAAAAAGGTTATGAAAATCATACCATTGCCGATAGTCTGCCCAAAGCTCTGAATACTTAATAGTGTTTGTTTTCAGGGTCTCAATACATTTTTGAATAACGGTATAATCAGGATGCCATTGTGAGCCTATATGTTCTTGTTGGTTACTTTTTTTTACGATAATTTGAGTGGGTGTTTGGATCGCACCTTTTATAATGGGCGCTAACAATTTAAGCAGACTGGTGTATCGATTTTTTAAAGTCTGTGTTGCCCGCCGTGTCAGGATAGTTGTCCGGTCTTTTTTTCACAATAGTTAGCGTCAGACGGCGGGTGGTTAGCAGGTTGAAATGGCTATATCCCCAGAAAGAAAAGAAGCGATCTTAAAGAAGTTATTACCGCCAGTCAGTCGCTCAGTAGCGCAGTTGGCAAGAGAGGAAGGCATTTGCGAGCAGACGCTGTACAATTGGCGTAATCAGTTAAAAGCTCAAGGATATGCTGTGCCGGTAAGTGGACAAAAGCCTGATGATTGGTCAGGAGAAGCAAAATTGGCGGTGGTGATTGAAACTGCCCCGCTATCAGAGGCTGAGTTAAGCCAGTATTGCCGTGAAAAAGGCTTGTTGGTTGAGCAGGTTAAAGAGTGGCGCAGTGCCTGTGTGATGGGCAATATGAGCGAAGCTCAGCGCAAGGCTGCTGAGAAAAAGCAGTCTAGAGAAGATAAAAAGCGCATTAAAACGTTAGAGCGCGAGCTTAACCGTAAAGAAAAAGCCTTAGCGGAGGCGGCAGCGTTGCTGGTGCTGCGAAAAAAGCTCAGAGCGTACTACGGCGAGGAGGACGAGGACAGTTAACGTCGGTTAGTGAACGCAGCTTAAACCTGGTCTGGTTTGATGAAGCCGTGTTAGCCGGTGCCAGGCGTGATAAGGCTGCACAGGAGCTTGAGATACCGTTGCGTTCACTGCGCCGCTGGCGGGATGAGCAAGGTGTGGTGCTTGAAGATAAACGGCCAGTAGCCATCAGGCAAGAGCCGAAGAACAAGCTTAGTGAAACCGAGCGCGAGCAGATACTGGCCACCTGTAATGACGAAGAGTATGCCAGCTTACCGCCATCGCAAATTGTGCCGAGGTTGGCAGATAAAGGTGTTTATCTGGCGTCGGAATCGACGATGTATCGGGTATTAAAAGCGGCAAACCAACAGCACCATCGTGGCAAAAGCAAAGCACCTCAGAAGCGGCCAATGCCCACCAGTTACAGTGCGTCAGCACCCAATCAGGTGTGGTGTTGGGACATCAGCTATATGCCCTCAGGCATACGCGGTTTATACTGGTATTTATACGCGATCATCGATATTTACAGCCGAAAACTGGTGGCTTGGGAAGTACACGACAAGGAATGCAGTCAACTGGCCAGTGAGTTGGTACAGCGTGCGTTACTACGTGAACAGTGCCTGTTTAAACCACTGGTACTGCACTCAGATAACGGCAGTCCGATGAAAGGCAGTACGCTCAGGGTAAAATTGCAAGAATGGGGTGTAACCTCCTCATTCAGCCGGCCCAGAGTGAGCAATGATAATCCGTATGTGGAGTCGTTGTTCAAGACGGTGAAATATTGTCCGCAGTGGCCAACCGGCGGCTTTGCAACCGTAGGTAGTGCCAGAGAGTGGATGTTAGAATTTACACGCTTCTACAATAATGAGCATCGCCATAGTGGTATCAGGTTCGTGACACCGGCGCAGCGGCATCAGCACCAAGATACGGCTCTGCTGGAAAAGCGTAAAGCGGTATATGAACAAGCAAAGTCAGATTACCCACAGCGATGGGCTGGCAGAGCAACAAGAAACTGGAGCCCTATAGGGCCAGTAAGTCTGAATCCTGAGCGGGAAATCGTGCCAGTTCAGGCAGCAGCATAAAACGGGAAAATCGGACAACTACCTTGAAAAACTCCGGTTGATAAAGTAGTGTAATAACTTCTGGCGATACTACCTGGCGGCGCCCTGTTATAAAGAAGGGTTGTCGTTGCTTGACCATATATCTGACATGACATAATGAGCATATGGTTACTGATCCGCGCTAATCCTCCTTGTTTGCCTTGTATGGTTTTATCGACAGTTGCTTGTAAAGTGGGTTTAAGTTCTTCTAGTTCAAAGCCCACAATTTTTGATTCGCTTGATAAATTGCTTTTCCTAAAACGTTCAAATGTGGCGGCACAAAATTGACTTGCAGGAAGTCTTAAGTATTTTGCGACTTTTAAGCAGTCACTTGTTTTTTCATGTGTCTTATATTTTAGGTCGAAAGCAGGAATGATCCAATGATGATTACTCAGGTCATAGGTGATATTTGTGTCAGTAGCGTTATCTTTTATTTCGTTGACAACACGTAATTCAATGGCATTCTCGAGCGGGGACGCAGTAAAAAACATACACATTAAAACGATCTGTTGGATCTGTTCAAGTGGCGAATGTTGCTCTGACGCCAAAAAAAACATGAGTTTTTGGATTTCTTGCGGTGACAACAACTGCAAACTATATGGAACATAGTTGTTTTGTCTCTCAAGTCTTTTAAGGGTGTCATTTGATACACGCCGTTGATGAAACTCATGAACATAAGATTCTAGAGGGATGCTTTCGTCAATAATCACAAAAGTACCAGTATCATCCTCGTCTACAACTTCGCCTGATAATAAGGCTTCAGGATCAGGTTCTTGTGTGGCTTCTATTAATCCATAAATAATAGGCTCTTCATCATCAAGCTCTGCCAACGTAAATGGGGTCAGGATCGTGTTACCTATTCTCTCTCTAACAGTCTTCGAGCGAGTCTGGGTTCTTGTTTTTCGGCCAACATTTCGGCGTTGAATAGGTGAACCACGGATCAAGCCAATTACACGTCGGACGTATTTAGCATTATCATAGATAAGCAACTTGTCATGGAGTGGATTGCTTTGGTCTTTACGGAGCGATTTAAGTTCTTTTGAAGCGGAAGGAAGTGATAACTCAGCCCTTAGTTCTTCTGCAAGCATATCAAGAAAAACGTGTAAAAGTTGAACTGTATTCGCTCTTCGGGTAGAGGTACTCAGACGTTGTGTTACGATGTCAGACTTAATCAGATGTCGGTAACCGATACTCATCCTGATAAAATCGCTGTTTTTAAATTCTATTTTTATATTTGATTTACGAGCTTCTGCGACAAGCGGTTGGATAAAAAGAATTGTTTGATGAAACTCAAGTACGGCACTTTTTTCTTGGCTATCCGTTGTATACAACATGGTATAAAGAGGATTTTTGCTGATGACGCCTCTTAAAGCTTTCTCAGGCTGGGTAGCCCCAATTGCTGCTGCAAATAGTGAGGAATTATGGGTAGCTTGCTCAACCAAGGGTAATAGCTTTAGTGCAGTATTGAGATAGCCAGAAGCTTGACTCTTCAGTATCGGGTTATTCTCAATTTCACTTATTAATTTTTGTGATAAACAGGCAATCGTATTTTTTAGAACAACATGGAGTCGAAGCAGATTAGTTGGGCAATTAATAAAATTAAGAAAATTATTATTCTCCTGTGAAACGGGTATGTTAAGCGATGAGAGAACATGTCCATAGTTAAAAATGATCTTAGTTTCTGACATCGATTTTTTGCTTACTGGTAAGTTTTTTAAACAGTGTTTTGACTTTGTCGTGGCCAATATTTTCAAACAGCTGCTTTGTCTGTTTTTCTGGATTTTTTGCGCAATTAAATAAGCGTAATGAACCTGCAATATCCGCAAGTGCTAGGTTAAATAATTCAGGCTGAGACAGTTCATCCAGATCATGCAAACAGCAGTTGATCACTTGGTCTTCTTTTAATAACAGCTTGGCCATTTCAAAGGTGCGAATACCTGCAATTAGCAAATAACCGAGTTCGGTTTTGACTAAATGAAGTGGATGTAAAATTAATAGGTTTTTAACGAGAAGTTCGGTGCACTCATTCGGCCCTAATAAATACATTATCGATGAGGTTTTAGAGGCAAGCCCCTTAATTTCTTCATGATAATCAGTGATGTCAGAAAGTTTAATCGATGCTGTTATCAATTAAGGCCTATTGTTAATATGAGTGGTATATCAAGCTATATAACAATAAATTTTTAGCATCATCAAGGCAAAAAGCCTACATTTCTTCAATTTCTTGTATTTGATGTAAAAAGCCACATCTATTACCACTGGCTTCCTAACAAACTCAGGGACAGTCATTCAGTCTAGCTTTTAATAAACTACTAGTTGTGAACCAGTGACCATCTGACCATCTAATAAACCTATACTTTTGCGCGAATTTTCCGCAAATGTCATTTGCAAACTCTATGAATATATTATCAATTACATATTTCTGACATGCAGGCTAAGTTAGATGCTGCACCACAAACGGCTACGATACGAAAACAAACCGTGGAGCACCCGTTTGGGACAATAAAAATGTGGATGGGTGCCACTCACTTTCTAATGCGGCGATTTACAAATGTCAGTACTGAAATCAGCTTACACATCTTGGCATACAACCTGATGCGTATTTCGGTGATTCCGAACAGCGATCCCGGTGTTATCCGATCACTCGTTAGCCGTTCTTTTTCATAACTATAGTTTTACGCTAAGTGATCGGATTGGTCTAGTTTTCTCATCGACTCTCCTGTTAATTCTATTCGGTGACTGTTGTGTAATAGCCTATCTAATAGTGCATCAGCGATTGTCGGGCTTGGGATCAGTTTGTACCACTCACTGGCCGGTATTTGACTGGCGATAATGGTGCTTGACTGCTGGTAGCGTATTTCCATCACATCCAACAAGTCGTTAGCCTGTCGCGCTGTTAGTGCTTCCATGCCCCAATCGTCTAGAATGAGTAGTTTACGTTTAGCCAAGGTGCTCAGTTGTTGGCGGTATGAGCCGTCGGCATGGCCGATATGTAGCTCATCTAACAGCTCACCGAGCCGGTAACAACGTACGCTGTGATGCTGATCACACGCTTGTGTAGCCAGCGCGCAGGCCAGATACGTTTTACCGCAGCCCGTTGCCCCCGTTAGGATAATATTCTGGTTGTAGTGCAGATATTGACCGCTGAGTAAGGCGGCCACTTTATCTTTTTTAAGCCCTCGACTCGCTCGATAGTCTATATGGTTAGCTCGGGCATCCACCCGTAACTTAGCCTGGCGAGCCAATCGCTGCACTTTGGTATTGTCACGGCACAGTAGCTCATGTGTTGCCAGCAAGCCTAATCGCTCTTCGAAGCTCATGTCAGAGTAAGTAGCCGGTTGCGTCTGTTGCTGTTGTAATGCTTGAGTAAAATGGCCAAGCCTCAACGCACGCAGTTGCTCATGTAATGTCGATAAACTCATCTCAGTTCTCCTTATTGATAATAACGTGGACCACGGATGTTGTGGTGGGTCAGCGGTGGTGTAGCCTCTGCTGTAGTGGCAATGCCGATGCGTTCTTTGTTATTCACCAGCAGGTTTGTAATGACTTTAAGGTAGGGCTGCTCCAGTAGCAGAGCTCGTTGGCTAGCCGCTTCAAGCCTGTCGTTACTATACTTTTTAGCCAAGCTTAGGATTGCAAGGCAGCTTTTAATCGCCTGCTCAGGATGTTGGCGTCGTTCAAGCTGGAAGCTGATGACTGCCCTGACGCCATTGCCTATGCTGTCAGCCCAACTCAGTAATCTTTCCGCGCTCCAGCGCTGTTTGATATGCGCATCAGGCATATGCTCTTTGACGGTAGTAAACCCTCCGTCTTGATGTCTTCTGGGGTGCTGGGCCACCACTTTTCCTTGGTAGTACACGCAGATGATTTGCGCGGTCGCTTCCACAGTGACGGTATGGCTGACCAGATTATGTGGGACGGAGTAAGCGTGTTTTGCATACAACACATGATAGTCAGGCCCGACACGCGCTTGCTTGCTATCGATGTACTCGTAAGGATAGGCCGGTAATGGCATCAACGCAGGCTTATCAAACCGAGTGTAAAGTTCATAACGAGAGCCTGGATGTACGCGTTGCTGACGATGATGAAGATCATGCAACAGCTCGCGGATCCGCTGATTCAAACTGCTGAGTGTATAAAAGTATTCATGGCGTAAACGCATGAGGATCCAGCGTTCAACAATCAAGACCGCGTTTTCAGCTTTTGATTTATCTTTGGGTTTATAGGGCCTCGCGGGCATGACGGCGGTGCCATAATGCCGTGCCATTCGAGCATAATTTTCATTGATAACAGGCATGTAACGATGGGTTTTGGTGACTGCTGAACGCAGATTATCTGGCACTAACAAACGCGGGATCCCCCCAAAGAACTGGAAGGCACGAGTATGAGCCATGATCCAGTCCTCCAGCTGCTGAGAGCGTCCTGCTTCAACATAGGTGTAATTAGAGGCACCCAAGGTCGCAACGAAGATTTGCGCAAAAAAGCCAATCTCGCCGGTATCAGGGTTAAGAATGGCCACGGTTGGGCCGCAGTAATCAATAAACAACTTGTCACCGGCGATGTGAAGCTGCCGCATGCTTCGCTTGAGGCTTTTAAGCCACGTTTGATAGTGCTCACAATATTGTGTGTAACCATAGGCCGTAGCGGGATCCAAATCACGATATTCCTGCCATAACAACAGCTTCGTCATGCCTTTGCGCTTTAGCTCCTGATGCATGCAAACGAAGTCTGGTTGGCGTTTATGCCGAGAGGTGTTTTTGCCCTTATAGACGGCTTTTTCCAGTTCAGTATCACTGGTTTCTTCGCCCAAAGGCCAACTTAAGCCGCTAGCTGCAAAACGTGACAAGATTTCGCTAACAGTGGCAGGGCCAACAGCGCAACACTTGCTGATGTCTCTTAAACTGAGTCCAGCGTTAAAACGAAGCCTCAAAATGTCTTTAATTTTGCTCATGTCTGTTCTCTTTCTAGCCATGGTCAACGCCTACCTAAGTTAATTAAAATTAGGTAGAGCTTACCAGTTGATTTGATTAGAAAAAGAATGGCATTTCGGCATTCCGATCAGCTATTTCGGAAAAGGGCTAAAAGTGATCGGATTAAACCGAAACAAGCGATCGGATTAAACCGAAATGAGTGATCGGATTGAACCGAAATCAGTGTTCGGATTCATCCGAAACATGCATTGTCCCATCACGGCCAGACTGCCATACCAGAACTGGCGATCCGGCCCAAAATCCATATAGTGCTCGACTTTTTCCTGATAGATCCGGCTTTTTAACTGCCCCCAGTGGGTATCGCGCTGCCAGCTCAGGTTAAGCCGCAGTTGCTGATTATCCAGCAAGTCCATACGCTGGTTAGCAAATCCCTGATAGGGCATCGCCTGATAGCCCAGCTGTACTTCAAACTGATCATCGGTTTGCTGGTAAGCCAGCCGCAGCTGATGATTCTGCGTTTCAAAGGCCGTGGAGGCGACCTCATTCAGCGGCAGGTTATGGCCAGGGCGGCCTGTGGCGGTTTGCGTTTTAAAATCTGCAGCAGCACGGTAGTTATTGCCCCGGCTCCAGTTGCCGCTATAGCTGGCAAAATGTTGCGAGTCGCTGTAGCTTAGCTTCAGATTGCCGCCCCTTGCCTGATTATTACTGCGGTAAAAGGCACCGCTACTGCCGGCAAAAGTCGCGCTGTCAGCAAACTCGACTGGTGTGGATTCGCTGATAATGCTGCCGCCAATACTATCACCACCCAGGCTCACCGGCGTGACACCGGCAAAGACCTGAATTTTACCGATGTCCGATGGCGCCAGATAAGACAGCGGCGGGTTCATATGATTCGGGCAGGCAGAGACCAGATCCATACCATCAACCTGGATCCGCAACCGGTCGTCCGCCAAACCGCGAATACTGGGTAAACCTGATACGGCACCAGCCTGTTTAATACTGACCCCGGCAAACTGACTGAGTATTGACGCGGTATCACTGGTGGCGGCCAGTCGATTTTTTATGTCTTCTGCCGAAGCTGCCTGGGCTGATTTTTTCGGTAACGCCTGTCCTGCCACCTGAATATGCTCGATCTCTGCTGCCTGCAGCGTGGTGGAATAACTTAATATCAACGCGAAAGCACAGCTTGAAAGTGCAGAGGACACAGCAAAAGCGCAGGGCTTTAATATCATGGGTTAACCTTAAATTGAGCTAAGCAGTTAAGGTTAATGGTAATAATTTTGGTCGCGCAGGTTAATGCGACAAATTGTCGCAGCAACGACAGACAGCTTGCGTTGCTTTATTACGGACGGTGTTTCAGTAATTTACGTTGCAAGGTGCGGCGGTGCATCCCCAAACTTTGCGCGGTTTGTGAAATATTGCCATCGTGTTCGGCCAGTACCCGTTGGATATGTTCCCATTCAATTTGTTCTGCAGATAAAAAACCGCTGTCGGCCGTTTTGATTTCGGGCTCGGTCGGGCCAAACAGGCTTTGTTTCAGCACCTGAAAATCGACAGGTTTAGTCAGATAGTCATCGGCCCCCAGCTTTACTGCTTGCACCGCAGTGTTAATACTGGCATAGCCGGTCAGCACAATAATTCGGCAATCGGGTAATGCTTGGCGCAGTGGCCGGATAAACTCCAGACCGGATTGCTGCCCAAAGCGCAAATCCAGTAGATATAACTGCGCCTGTTCGCTAATCAGTTGATCTATACTAACCGGCCCGGCAAAACAAACTAACTGCCAGTCTGGTTGGCTAAGGCGTCGCTGCAAGGTGCCGAGTAAGGTACTATCGTCATCTACCAGAACAAATTTTCTCATCATTCTTGATCTTTAAATGTAATCAGCGTTTCCATACCGCCTTGTGGCAGGTTGCGGCGCTGCACCTGACCACCTAAGCGTTCGATAGAGATGTTAGCCAGAAATTGCCCCCAACCGAGGCCATGTTCACTTTGTAAAGGGTAATGCCCCAATTCGGCTAACCGTTGCTCGGATAATCCCTCTCCAAAATCGGTAATTTGCAAACGCAGTTGTTGTTGTTTTAACTGCAAACTGAGTTTTAATCGGGGCTGCTGGTTCAGGATGCTGGCAGCAGCAGCATTCTCCAGGATCTGGAACACCGCTGAGGCCACTGCGGTCGCTTCCATGATCCGGCAGTGACTTTGATCACTGGATTGGGTCAGCTCAACCTGGAGTTCCGGTCGGGTGACAGCCCAGGATTGTAAGCTTTGCTGCAGCACCGGGTACAGCTCTGCTGCATCGAGACTACGCCAATCTCCGGCGCTTTTTCGAAGTTCATCAATAATTTGCTGGCAGCGTTTGAGCTGTTGCAGCATGTCCGCTAAGGCCGGATGCCGCAGTTCACTGGCGACCTCATCGGTTAACAACAGTAAGTTTTGAATAGGGGAGGCCAGATCATGGGCGGCATTCGCAGCGTAAGTGGCAATCGCCAGCGCTTTTTCCTGACGTAACTGATTTTGCTGTAGTGAATTAAGTTGCTGCGATTTCTGGCGAATGAGGCTAGTTTGGTGGCTTAGAAACCAGCTGAGTAGAATCGCCGAAATGCTAAAAGCACACCACATATGCCACATGTGTTGGGTGAACGGTTGTAATACTTCTTGGTGCAAGGTGTGATGGCCAAGCGCCATGTCGGATTGAACCAACGCCGTTAAATCGCCCAGCCAGAGCAATACACCATAAAAGCTGATCGCTGTGAAGGCAAAGATATAGCCAATCCACGCCGGCAGCAGTACAGTCGTTACTGCGACGGGCAGCAATAGCAATGCAATAAAGCCATTACTGGCTCCGCCGGACAACAGCAGCAATACAAAAATCGCCAGAAAATCTAGCGCGATACCCAGCACTAAAATTTGCCGGGTGCTCTGCCAGCTTACAGGTAGCAGTGGCAGCGCCAGGTTAGTCGCCAGCAAGTTTAACAACACAAGAGATATGGCAGGCACCCCAGGAGGTAACCGGAAAATCTAGCAACCAACCTGTTACTGATAATAGCAACAGGATCGTCAGCACAACGACCCTAAAGCTCATCAGCTGCCAGAAAGCCGAGGGGGGCACTTGCAGGTTGGATAATAGATTATTCGCTTTCATTTTCAGCTCCGGTATTAGAGCCTTTGCTGTTGTTTGCACAGTGCTGGCTAGAATTATTTAAGGCAGCATACTACGCAACATCCAAGCCGTTTTCTCATGCACATTCAAGCGTTGCGTTATAATATCTGCTGTAGGTTGGTCATTAGCCTCTTCGACAAGCGCAAATAATGAGCGGGCTGTTCTGGCGGTTGCCTCTTGCGCCTTAACCAGATGCTGCAACATTTCATTAGCGCTTGGTACGCCCTCGATTTCTTCAAAGCTGGCTAACTTAGAGAATTGTTTATAAGTCCCTGGTGCAGGATGTCCTAAGGCTCTGATCCGCTCTGCGATATCATCCAGCGCATTCCACTGCTCGGTATATTGCTCCATAAACATATTGTGCAGGCCATTAAATTGCGGACCTGTCACATTCCAGTGAAAATTATGCGTCATCAGATAAAGCGTGTAGCTATCGGCCAGTAATTTTGACAGACCCGCTGCAATTTGCTTACGGTGTTCGTCACTGATCCCAATATCAGGATTCTGTAATCCAGCTTTTTCATTACTCATCGTGTTTTCCTTGTTTTTTCCGACATACATAAAAATAACCGTTTTAGTCGCCACTCCGGCACTATCATTGATTATTGAGGCTTTACCGCTACCACCTGACAGACCGCGGCCATGCCATTGTGTCCGGTGCCTTCGACCACTTCCCGTTCACATGCCTGTAGATGTGACATGGTCAGGCCTTTGAGCTGTTCATCGAGCATACAAAGGCTATACAGCATCTTAATATCCTGTGGGCCACCGGTTTTAAAACTTAGTTGTTCAGGTCGGTAAAACTCGCCAATAAAAAGCCCGTCAGGTCGCAGCGCTGTTTTAATTTGCGCAAATACCCGATCCCGGATGGCTTCTGGTAAATGCATAAAAATAGCGACGATAAGATCCCATTTCTCTTCACCAAGCGCATAGTTCGCCAAGTCACCCTGTTGCCAGCGTACCTTTACGCCGGCATTGTCTGCCAGTCGGCGACCTTTATCCAATGCCACCATTGAGATATCGACGGCGGTCACATCATGACCTAATTGCGCCAGATAAACGGCATTTCGTCCTTCACCCTCGGCTAAACACAGCACTTTTGAATTTGGCTTGATTCTAGCTATCTGACTGACCAAAAAGTCATTTGGCATTTCGCCATACACATAGTTTTCCTGAGCATAGCGCTCATCCCAAAATGTAGAACCGGACATATCTTTCCTTTTTAACTTTATTACGACGACTTAATCCCGAGCTCAGCAGACTGCGGGTCAAAATGATAAGCATAAAAAACCACCGGGATGACCACTAAGGTCAGTAAGGTGGAGATAAAAATACCAAAGATTAATGATACTGCTAGGCCACCAAAAATGGGGTCGTCCAAAATAAAGAACGCGCCCAACATGGCTGCCAATCCAGTTAGAATGATTGGGCGGGCCCGCACGGCGGAAGCATGAATAACAGCGATTTTCAGTGCGGTACCCGCTACAGTTTGCTGCTGAATATAGTCCACCAGCAAGATTGAGTTTCGGACAATAATGCCGGCAAGGGCAATCATGCCAATCATCGATGTGGCGGTGAAGGCTTGTTGCATTATCCAATGTCCTGGCAATATCCCAATTAAGGTTAGCGGAATGGGCGCCATAATAATCAGCGGCACACCGTAAGATTTAAATTGTGCCACGACTAATAGATAAATCAGCACTAATCCCACCGCATAGGCTAATCCCATATCGCGAAAGGTTTCATAGGTTATTTGCCATTCACCGTTCCATTTTATGCCAGGTTGGGTAGATGCCTGGGGTGGGGCGATAAAGTGCTGCTTGAGATCAGGGCGTTGCTGCTTCAGGTGCTTACTGATTTCGAGCATGCCATACAACGGGCTGTCGCTGCCACCGGCTAGATCCGCAGTGACAAAGACGACCGGTCGCAAGTCTTTCCGATAAATTGTTTGTTGTCTTGATGTGGTTTCAATGCGGAGCAACTCACCTAGTGGCAAAGTGGTACCATCTCTTGTCGCAATGGGTAACTGCAATAATTGTGTTAAGTCTGCTAGCTCAGCCTCGGCTAAGCGCAGCGAAATCGGTGTGAGTTGATAGTGCTGTGCTGAGTATAAATACCCGGCAGCCTGACCGCTGATGGCAAGTTGAATGCTTTGATTAATGTCACTAACCGCCACGCCGAGTAAAGCCGCTTTTTGTTGATCAATCTGGAACAACCAACGGGTCTGGGCGGCTTCCTGAGTTGAATCAATGTCGGTAACATGGCGAGTTTTGGCGAAGAATTGTTTGAGCTCAGTAGCAATAGCTAACTGGGTGGCATAGTCTGCGGCGTACACTTCGGCTACCAGAGGTGCCATCACCGGTGGCCCGGGTGGGACTTCGACCAATTTTATGCTACTGCCTTCTGGCACCATGATCTGTGAAAGCTGTTCGCGAATTTGCAAGGCGATGGTATGACTTTGCTGATCACGCGCTGTGTGCGGATAAAGGTTAACCTGAATATCGCCATGCCACGGCTGTTGGCGTAAATAATATTGCCGGACCAAGCCGTTGAAACTAATCGGTGCCGCTGTACCGGCATAAGTTTGTAAATGCGCGACCGCAGGATGTTGTAGTAATTGCTGGCTGATGTCGTTAAGCACTCGCTGCGTTTGCTCAAGGGTGCTACCTTCAGGTAAGTCAACAATGATTTGAAACTCGGATTTATTATCAAAAGGTAGCATTTTTAGCACTACAGCTTGTTGTTGTACTAACAACATTGAACTGAATATCGCAATAAGTAGCGCCAATAACATCAGTAACCGATTACGTTTACCCTTCTGTTGGTCTAAAAAAGGTGACATCAGCCGCTTAAATAGCCGCTCACTGCCAGCGGTTGAGGTGTCGTGATGTGCGTCCTTCGGCTGATAATTAGCAAACACTTTATAAAATAA
Organism: Alishewanella sp. HL-SH06; assembly: GCF_052656265.1. Classification (NCBI taxonomy): domain Bacteria; kingdom Pseudomonadati; phylum Pseudomonadota; class Gammaproteobacteria; order Alteromonadales; family Alteromonadaceae; genus Alishewanella; species Alishewanella sp. HL-SH06. The sequence continues at coordinate 3,821,220 of NZ_CP199752.1, read as the reverse complement.
CCAAGGCGTGAAGATAAAGGCGACCAGTAACGACAACAACATTCCCATACTGGCGTTAATCGGGATCGGGCTCATATAAGGTCCCATCAAACCCGACACGAAGGCCATCGGCAACAGCGCCGCGACTACGGTAAAAGTTGCAAGGATGGTCGGAGCACCAACCTCATCAACTGCTTTAGGAATGGCCTCTAGCAGACTTTGCTTACCCTCCAACCAATAGCGATGCAGGTTTTCCACCACAACGATGGCATCATCGACTAGAATGCCGATCGAGAAAATTAAGGCGAACAGTGACACCCGGTTTAAGGTAAAGCCGTAAGCCCAGGACGCAAAAAGTGTCAGAGCCAGGGTAATAATCACCGCCATACCAACCACGAAGGCTTCTCGCCAGCCAAGAGCAAAGCCAACCAACAGTACGACTGAAAGCGTGGCGAATAACAATTTTTTAATCAGGGTGTCGGCCTTGGCTTTCGCGGTCTCGCCATAGTTTCGACTAACCGTGTAGCGCACACCATGCGTCATGTAATCGTCACTCAATGCTATCAGCCGCCGTTCAATGGCCTGAGTCACTTCAACCGCATTCACGCCCGGTTGTTTGGACACATACAAGGTGACTGCAGGGTATTGGTGTAGTTGAGTGTCGTCAGATCCTGCGCTGATATCGCTTCTATCAGCGTGCACGATATGTTGCACATAGCTGGTTGGTTCAGCAGGTGCAAGAGTAATGTCAGCAACGTCACCTAAATACACCGGTACTTTGCCGTTTTCGGTTTGTCTGACGGCGATAATAAGCCCGGCTACGTCTTCAGGCGTTCGCAGCGGGTGGCCGGATTCTAATAAAATCTGTTGCTCCTGCTCCAGCATGCCCATTTGCTGGCTAAGCCCCTGGCTTTGTAATAACGCAGCCTTAACACTGGCCAGGTCAAGCTGGTAGGCTGCCAGCTGCGCGACACTAAAACGCACTAACAGTGAATCCTGGGTATCACCTATCGGATAAATATCTCGGGTGCCCGGTACTTGCTGTAGTTGTTCAGCCAAACTTCGTGCCGCAGCACTGAGTTGGCTGTGAGTAACCGTCTCGCGATCTCCCCACAGCGTGACCGCAAATACGGGCACATCATCTATTCCTTTAGGTTTAATTAAAACCGGGCCAATACGGCTATCTGCAGGTTGCCAGTCTGAATTAGCATAAAAAGCATTATAAAGACGAACTAGTGCATCGGTGCGGTGCTCACCGACTTTAAATTGCACGGTCAAGACGGCCATGCCGGGTTCAGATACCGAATAGATATGTTCAATACCGGCAATTTCAGCAACGATTTTCTCGGCAGGCACAGCGACCTGTTTTTCCACCATGGCGGCACTGGCGCCGGGATAGGCGATAAAGACATTGGCGAAGGTGACTTCAATTTGTGGCTCTTCCTCGCGTGGGGTCACCCAAACGGCGAAGGCACCAAGTAAAAAACCGACCAATGCCAACAAAGGCGTAAGTTGATTTACTCTAAAAAAACGGGCCAGCTGACCGGCAATACCAAGCGATTTAGTCATGCCAAACTCCTGCTATTCCATTATCGCTGAGGGTTGTTGACCCGTTGCAGGCAGTGACGCATTGGCTATAACTCGATCGCCTGCTACCAAACCGGACAGGACTTGTAGTGTACTATCAGGCAACTCCTTTACCCGGACCGGCTGTAAGATGCGACCACTAGGAGAGGCTAACCACACGGCTAGCATTTCGCCCCGTTTTACTAGCGCGAGCTTGGGGATAACCAACATAGTGTGCTCTGCTATTTTTAGCTTCAAACGATGCCAACTTCCAGGATAAAGACCATGTTCTCGATAATCACCCTGAGGTAAATCAAGCCGGAATAAAAAGCTATGGCCAAGCCGATCAGCTTCCGGAGCGATTTTAAGTTGGATGTTGTTAAGTGGAAGTACCGTGCCATCCTGCGCAACCAATTGTGCCATAGTGACTTGCTGGGCTGCAGCCACGTGTTGCTGCGAGAGTTGGCCACTTATTCGCAAGTGCTCCAGACTTAATCCCCGAATTAAAGGTTGTCCGGGATTAGCCAGTTCACCTAACTCGACAAAACGTTGCTGGACAATGCCAGTATACGGAGCGCGCACCACGGTTTGTTCCAGTTGTTCAGCTGCCGCCATTAATGCTGCCTGTGCTTGTTGATGTCTTGCTTTGGCAGCGGCGAAGTTAGCATTGGCCTGATCCAGAGCGGATTTAGCGACCAGCCCTTGTTCATGTAGTTCCGTGATCCGCTGTTGCTCTTTTTGCATTTCATCAAGCCGGGTTTGGGTTTCGTTGGCTTGCGCCTGAGCTTGTTTAAACCTCGCTTGCTGTTCGATATCAGTAAAGCGCACGATGATGGCGCCTTGTAAGACCATATCATTCACATCATAAGGAAGCTCAGTGATACGTCCCGAGGTTTGTGCTGAGACTGTCGCGGACGAGATGGCTTCGATTGTTACAGGCAGTGTTAGCCATTGTGGAAGAGTTTGCTGCTGAACCGTAAACCAGGTTTGCGCCTGAACAGGTGTAAACAAGAACACTATAAGCGAGATAGCGAGATTGCGTAGCGAATACATTGTTTACCCCTACTAAGAGAATAAATGTTTAATAACCAGGTTATTATCAAATTTAAACCAGACGAATTATACTTTAGGGAAAAATAATAAAGTTATTAACTTACAAACAGACTCTTCGTCAATCAGTTCATGAGCCATATGTCCAAAAATCTGTCTAAAATTAACGCAAAAAAGGCTAATGCAGCAATCATTGTTAATGCAACAGTGCATGCTGAACAAACCGCGGTTTGCATATCTGCTGATAATTCGGTCATGTCATCAACCAGATTGTTTTGCACCTGTTGAGTCAGGATGCCTGAGCTCAGATAAATCAAAACGCTCTGCCTTCACCGACTTCCTCATGCGTCACCCCATCTCGAATATGGTAAATCCGTTTAAAGGTTGGAATGATTTTTTCGTCATGGGTCACCACAATCACCGCTGTTTGAAAACGTTTAGCCATCTCGTTGAGCATCCGTATTACGGACAGTGCCCTGACAGAATCGAGGGGGGCAGTCGGTTCATCGGCCAGGATTACCGGCGGTTTGTTCACTAATCCACGGGCAATGGCAACGCGCTGTTGTTCACCACCTGATAACTGAGATGGCATGGCATGAGCCCGATGTTGCACATCCAACGCAGTTAGTAGCGCCATGGCGTGTTTCCTAGCGGTGATATTGTCCATACCGGCCAGCATAGGCAGTAAGGCAACGTTATCCAAAACATCGAGAAATGGAATTAAGTACGGTGCCTGAAAGACAAAACCGATTTTATCGCGGCGTAATGCTCGCAGATCCTTAACCTGCCAGCGCCCGTCAAAAATCACTTTATCACCCAGGGCTATTCGTCCCGCAGTTGGATCGATTACCGCTCCCAGACACTTCAATAACGTACTTTTACCCGAACCGGAAGGCCCGATTAAGCCGACGACTTCACCGGGAGCAACTCGCATATTAACATTTTTAAGTGCCAGGAATGCAGTATCACCGGTGCCGTACTGTTTGCTGAGTCCTTCAATATGAATGCCTTGTGTGGGCATTTTAACCTCCAATCGCTTCTGCCGGATCGACTTGAAGCGCCATTCTGATCGCCACCAGACTGGACAATACACAGATCAGCATTACCACAAAGAAACCGATAACAGAATCCAGCGGCAGCAGCAGAACATATTTGGGGAAAAGCGGGGCAGCAAAGGTTGCCGTGATTTTACCGACAATAAATCCGAGACCGCCGAGCACCAGTGCTTGCTGTAAGATCATCCAGGCGATAGTCCAGTTACGGGTGCCGATAAGCTTTAACACCGCTATTTCGCGGATTTTATCCATGGTCAGGGTGTAGATGATAAATGCAACGATTGCTGCACTGACTACCGCTAAAATCATCAGGAACATTGCTATCTGGCGTGCTGAGGTGGCAATAAGCTTACCGATGAGAATTTCTTCCATTTGCAGACGGGTATACACCGTCAGCCTGTTCCAGCGCCGGATGGATTCGGCGATGTCCTCAGCATCATAGCCGGGTTTAATGCGGACCAACACCGCATTGACGGAATGATTAACCAGCTGTGATTCCACTACGGACTCCAATAACCCCGGAGTCGCTGGCCGGTTAAACATCGGATTGTCGGCAGTCCGGCGCCGTTGCATTAAGATGGCATCATTGTCTTTCAAAAACTGTGCTTCCTGCGCATCCTTAAGCGGGATAAAAATCATCGGATCCCCGCCGGATGACACCATGCGCCGGGTTAGGCCAACCACGCGATAATAATTGCGGCGGATTTTTATTTCATCATCCAGCATAAACCCGGAAGCGATATCCGCAACAGCTTCATAATGACTGCGGATGATATGCCTGCCCGCCACAAGTTGCGGTGGCCAGCCGGCAGTACCGGGGCCATCCGGGGCAATACCAACCACCATGACCCGAACATCACGCTCACCTTTTTGTACCTGCATCGTCAGGTAGGTCACATTGGTGGCCTCAGATACACCCGGAATACCTCTGATCGCGCGCCACCAATCATCCGGCAAACTGGAAGATTCAGCATAAGGCCCTAAGGTATCCTTTTGCACGACCCAAAGCTCAGCACCGCTATTATCTAACAGCACACGACCATCATTAACCATACCCCGATAGACGCCTGCCATGATTAACGTTACGCCAATTAATAGCCCAAGTCCGGCACCGGTAAAAATAAATTTACCCCAGGAGTGCAGAATGTCCCGGCCAGCCAGGCTAATCAACGACCCGCTCCCGGTATCGCCTCAGTGACTTTGATTCTGCTGTTAAAACCGAGCGTTTTTTCACTATAAACGACGACCGAGTCGCCAATTTCTAAACCTTGCAGCACTTGCACATGACCAGCGAGATCGGTTCTCCCCAAAATTACCGGTACAAACTCTAAGTTATCATTATCCACTTTCCATACCCCGCGTTGTCCCTGTAATGAACGAATGGCGGCAATGGGGATACTTGGGCCCGGAGCTAAGGCGGGAAGTTTTACAGTGATTTCTGCTAATTCGCCTACTGACGGCAAAGGGAGAGGTGGCTGTGCAAAAATAATTTTGGCTAACATTTCTTCAGTCACCGCATCCGCCTTGGGTTCAACCCAAAGTACCGTGCCAGGCAAGGTTTGAGATTGCCGGGAGCGCAAGATAATCTCGGCTTGCAGTCCTGCGGTTAATCCCTCGGCGCTATGCTGATCAAACCGGGTATTAACCCATAAACTGGCCGGGTCAATGAGCTCGATAATGGTTTGCCCGGCTACCACGGTAGAGCCCGGCTCAGCGTTTCTTGCTGCCACCAGTCCGTCAGCTGAAGCAACGAGCTCCAGATTTTGTTGTTGTGCTATCAGGACCTGTTTTTCGGCGCGGAAGCGGGCAAGATCTGACAAACTGGCACTCAGGGTGGCACTGGCGATGGCCAGCTCCTGTTGTTTTGAGAGCAACATTTCTTCACTGGTTCCGCGGGTTAATATCAGTTGCTCATAGCGCCGCGCCTGAGTTTTGGCATACTCCTCTTTGGCCGCGGCTTGCACCACTGCTGCTTCAGCGGTTTTAATCGCAGCTTCCTGAGCCTGGATTTTCTGATCAAGGTCAATCGTATCCATCTCTCCCAGTACTTGTCCGGCATAGACGGTGTCTCCAACATTCACTTTGATGGAGCGGAGCTTACCGTTGATGATAGGGCCAATTTTATAGGTATAGCGAGCCTGAACGTTACCTATGCCGGTAAGTTCGGGTGTAATTGATCTGGATTCCACGGTGCTTAGCGTGACTGCAATGGGTGCGAGAGGCCCTGATCTTAAAGCGACGAAGAAAAATAAACCGACTAACGAACACAGCATTACGACCAGCAAAAGATGTTTAGTCTTTAAAGACGAGATGCTCATGTATTGTCTCCGATCCCGCGCTTATATATCGCAAACACACCGGCAGCATCACGATTAATAAGACTGATATCATCAGCAATAAGCGCCTGCATCACCAAGCCCTGGATAGAGCCAATAAAGAGAACTACCGCGCTCTGAATATCCAGCTCCGGAGGCAAGGCGCCGTGCGTCACGGCAGCCTTAAGCAGATGCGTGATCCTATCTTTATATCTAGCCAGTAAGCGTGTTGTCATTTTTTTGGGCAGTGTTGCTCCCGGACGTTGTAATTCGCCAAACAATAATCTTGGAACGCCCGGATGCTCTGTTACAAACTGGATATGTGTCATAAAGACTGCTTCAAGTGCGACTAACGGCGAAGACTTATTGTCGGCAGCCTGCTCAATTCTTAACAGCAAGCGCTCAGCTACCCAACCCATAACCGCTTCCAGAATACTGTCCTTGGTCGCGAAATGTCGAAATAGGGCCCCTTGCGTCAGTCCCATTTTTTTGGCGATTGCAGAGGTTGTGATATCACTGGGATTTTGTTCTGCGGCTAACCTCAAAACGGCGTCGACCGTTGCGGCCTTTCGCTCATCAGCGGGTAGGTGTTTGCGTGGTTCACTCATGGCGAATCCTTAAGATAGTAATCAATTACTATCTTAGTTGCTAATGCTAAGAATGCAAACTTAAATTTTAGGTTGTTCTAATTAAAGATGTCTTGAAATGTGAAAGTGCGGCTGACACTATAGCTGGACATTCCAAAGTGCATAGGCTTCAGTAGATGCAGTGCCGAACGGTAACCTATCGTATTGTGAAAAAGGTTCGTAAACACCGGCACTTTGTTTTTTTGCGTAATATTGCGTATTGAGATACAGCTCTGCAGCCTGAAAAATCAGTAACGTCTCTGGCTGCCACAGCAGCTCTGCATGAACTTTGTCAGCAGGAAGTAACGGCAGCTCCGTACCAATATCGCTAAGTTTACTGTTGATTTTGGTATAGTTTGCCTTAAGTTTGAGGCTATCAGTAAACTGCCATTGTGCCTCTATCTCACTGCCCCAGAGTTTAGCATCACCCTGCTTAAGCTGATGAATAGGTAGGCCAGATGGTGCATGCAGCTCTGCGGTCCTGGCTTGGTAGATATAGTCATCAATGGCGTTATGAAAGACAATAAATGAAACATTAACGCGCTGCGTAAAATAACGAATACCGACATCTTTGTTGAAAGAATATTCCTGCTCAAGCAAGGGGTTACCCTGCTGATAGGCTGCCACGCCGCCATGAACGCCCTTAGCATAAAGATCAAACACAGAAGGCGCCCGGAACCCCCTGGCCAGATGTGTGGTCGCTAACCAACTATCAGCAAATTGCCAGGTGAGTCCTAAAGAGCCACTTAATGCATTCCACTGACGCGAGTCGCTTTCACGCGTTGATTAAATCTGCTTGCTGCTTCATATGGTCGAAGCGTAAACCAATTTCCGTTACCCACCGTCCTGCTGATTGTCGTTCAAAGGCAAAAACGGAATAACTTTTGCTGTTAGCATCCGGAATCAGATTGCCCACATGGGTATATTGCTGCTTATTTACTACATCAATACCCAGTTCGCCTTGCCAACCACCTATCGCCTCATGCAATACTGAAAAGCGACCCTGATAACGATTAAGCTCAAGGCTCAAGTCAACGGTATCGTCATTGAGTGCCTGATAGGCAATACCGGTTCCTGCATCGCGCAGGTTTTGCTGCCAGCTTAAGCGTGATTTTATTAATAACACATCGTTAAATTGATAAGCGCTATCAAATAACACGTTGTGATTTTTCAGGAATTGGCCGGTGGGTTGACCGTTTTGTTGCAGATAATTCTGGTCATTCGACCAAAATGTATAGCGTAACGTGCTTTCAAATGTGTCATTAACAAAACCAATTGCAGAGGCTAAATCCCGTGCTTTGAAATCAGTAAAAGGGATCTCTCCGGAAAAAAGTGGGGCAGTACCGCTGTTGTTTGCAGGATAGGTTAGCACCTTAGGTGTTGCGAAGTTGTCCGCCTCGGTTTGACCTAATCCTAAATAGCCGCCCCAATTATTGTAGCTGGCATCGCCATCCAAATAGAGGCTACGCTGGTTGTTGTTCGAATGATATTGCGAAAAGAGCGTTGCGCGCTTTATTCCTGTCGAGCCTGAATCAAGCAGTAGAGGTCTGCTGATAACATTGACAACACCTCCCATCGCATCGGCGCCGTATAATACACTCATGGGACCTTTCACGACCTCAACCCTATCAGCTAAAACCGGATCAAGGTTAGGTGGGTGTCTCACGCCATATTGCTGATGATCCTGCGGGACTCCGTCTAAAAGAATACGGATCCGATCACCGCTAAGTCCTCTTAAAACCGGTTTGCCTGATTGAACACCCGTTGCAACGTTACTAACACCGGCCATTTTTTCTAAGCGTGCTCCTAAAGACAGTGACTGCATCCGAAAGCGCGTGACCAGCAATGTGTAAAGGATAATATCAGCGCCGGTACCAAATAAACTGGCACACATGCCACCTGAAATTAAGATCACCAACATCATCAGCAATTCACTGTACTGAGGCTTCCTCATTTTCGCTTGGCAGCCGCGATGTGATGCAAGACTGTACACCACGGCAAAGGCAGTTATTAGACTGAGGAATAGTGCTTGGATGATATAAACCGGTAAATTTTGCAAAGATTGCATCCCCAATATAAAACCAACGAAACAACAGGGGATCATCCATAACAACGGTTTAAAAATTTTGCGGTCTGTGGCTTGGCTTAAGATAAAAATACTGGCACTTGTCATGCCAATACTTTGGCGGCAAAGGCTTTGATGGTAAAGTCTGGAAGAATTTAATTTTGTTGAAGGTTCTGTATCGACGGAGTAAACATGGATTGTTTTAAAACGAATATCAGCTAACAAGGCAAAGTAGACATTCGTTTTTCCGAGAGAGCCTAAACTGAACAGCTGCTTCATCGCTCATAGCAGACGATCAAGTAACTGGATGAGTGCTGAAAATGGTATTTCCGTGAAAATGCAACGGGTGGTAATCAACCATTGATCGTGGTTGTAAATTCGGGTGCCGTTTTGCACCCCGCATAGTGCAGCAGCGTCTTCCAGAATTATGTAATGCAAAACGGGCGAAACCTACAACACAGTGTAAAATTTATTGAGTTGTTAATGTACCTACTCACTATGTGGAGAAGTAAATGCGATTTAAAAAGTACATATTCCTATTACTGTCCATGTTTTTGGTGAATTACTCAGTATTCTCAAAAGAATGGCGCAATATTCCCTACGTGAGCCACAATAGCGAGACCAAAGCTTACCTCATTGAGCGAGGAGTACTCGATATATACTGTCCGGAAGACAATGAAAAACGACCCGTTATTATCTGGTTCCACGGTGGCGGCTTAAGATCCGGCGAGAAAAATCTACCTCAAAGGCTATTAAATCAAGGCGTATGTGTTGTTTCACCTAATTATCGCCTGTACCCGAAGGTTAAATCCCCAAGCTACATCGAGGATGCTGCTAGTGCGGTAGCTTGGGTTTATCACAATATTCAAGACTTCGGTGGTGATCCGAACAAAATCATTTTATCTGGTCACTCTGCAGGAGGTTACCTCGCGCTTATGGTCGGTATGGATATCCAGTGGCTTGCGAAGCATAATGTCAATGCAAACAAATTAGCTGCACTGGTCCCGTTTAGCGGCCATACTGTAACCCACTTTACCGTGAGAGAAGAACGAGGCATCAAAGGTGAGCAACCTGTTATAGACGCTTTCGCGCCTCTCTTCCATGTTCGAAAAGATGCACCTGCCATTACACTAATAACCGGTGATAGAGAGCTTGAGCTTCTTGGCCGTTACGAAGAGAACGCTTATTTTGAACGTATGATGAAAGTAAACGGTCACAAATCTACCCGAATTTTTGAACTGGATGGCTACGGACACGATATGGTAGAGCCAGCGTTACCGCTGCTGTTGCAAATTGCTAAAACATATGAATAGAGAGGCAACTAAATCGCTTAACAATTATCCCAAGTTATACTAAAGCTTTACCGTGAAAATCTATTAAAAGGGCTTTATTTTATTACTTGAATATCGCTACCTTTGAGTTATCACTAGTCTGCGTCAGCAGTTGTTCGCGGTACTGACTTGGTGTCATGCCCTCCAGCCGTTTAAAGAAAGTATTGAAAACCGATTTACTATTAAAACCTACCTCAAAATAAATATCGGTAATACTTTTCGCAGCAGGGCCTTGTTCAGCTAGAAGGAGCTTGGCTTCTGTTATCCGGTAGCGGTTGATATATTCGTAAAAATTTTGTTGGTAGCACTGTTTTATCGTCAGTGAAATCTTTTTCGGCGGATAACCTACCGCTTCAGCCAGTTTATCCAGGGTAATTTCAGGATTAGTATAAAATTTCCTCTGCAGCATCAGTTGCTCCAGTCGTTTTGCGACTTCCTGGTCAAAATGGGCTGAGTTTTCTTCTTTCGACTCAAACAATGGCTCTTCTCTGACGGGAGCCACTGTTACAAAAGAAGTGAAGCGTAAAAAAATCAGAATGTTCAGAGCAATGAAGTTTAGATAATAACTACTTAGTCCCACCACATTCAGCAAATCTAAATCAAAGTCGTTCGCAAGATAACCATATAGTTTTAAGCAGTTGAGTACAGTATCGATGGTAAAAATCAAGAAAAAGGCAGTCAGCATAATTTTTAACCAGGCGACATCTGACGTTTTGGATTCAGCCTGCTCATGCCGTAATTGCTTACGATAATTCCACACCAGCAAAAAGCACCAGCCAACATAACCGATACGGATAAAGCGACCGAGCGTTTCGATATATAAATGCGGGCCGGAATACGCAATATGTTGCGACTCAATCAGCGTATGTTGCGTGGCATAGTCTTTCAGATAGAAATTCACCAGCATATGTAGCACATAAATACCCAGCGGCAGCAGGTGCCAGCTGGCAGCGGGCTTTAGCTGCACATCTTTATACAGCAGGGTGCGGACAAAAAAGTACAGTAAAGGCCCGTCCAGGTAGTAGGCAAAGCTAAATACAAAAAACCAGTCTGGTGAGCTTTCCAGTAGCCAAATGCGGAAGTGCGTGCCCCAGAACATCAATTCATGCAGCGGGATCAGGAAATGACAAAATAAAAATAACACCAGAAAGCGGTTGCTAAGGGAGGATTGCCCGGCCGCAGCAGTCAATAAACTAGCCAGCAATAAACATTCAAAGGCGGTTACCACCATTAACAGGTCATGGAAATTGAAAAGAATCGTGTCCATAAAAGCAGAAACCTGTCCGTTGAGGTGGTCGCAAAACACCTGAGCACTTTGGCTGTGCCAGAAATCGCTCGTCACTATGCCTTGAGTCATCTGATTCGGCAAGCAATTTTATTAACCATCTACTGATTCAAATCAAAAAGCAAAGTAAATATTAAGCAATTAAATCATGTGCTTATTTGGGTTCGACTTTATTCGAACTTACCGCAATACAATTTTTTTGCAGGTTTGACCTTATTCAAACGACAAAAATATTTCACTCCATTATGGTCAAAGTGACGTTAATGCATGTCTTTCACCATGCTAACGTTTACTACTGGTTCAAGGAGCATAATATAATGAAAAAGAATAAATTGCGTATGGCTATGCAGCAAATTCTCGGTATTGCTGTTGGTTTAAGTTTTATGCCAGCCATAGCGACAGCGCAAGACAGGGTAAACAATCAAACTGCCGAAGACACAATCGAAGTGATTACCGTTAAAGGTATTCGTCGTAGTATGGAAACGACCGTTGATATCAAGAAAAATGAAATCGGCGTAGTTGAAGCGGTTTCAGCAGAAGACATAGGAAAATTGCCGGATCAGAGCATCGCCGAATCTCTTACCCGGCTACCAGGTTTGGCTGGTCAACGGGTCAATGGTCGAGTCCAAGTGATCTCGATCCGAGGTCTGGCACCGGATTTTTCGACAACCACTCTTAACGGCAGGCAACAAGCCAGTGCCGGTGATAACAGGGCGGTAGAGTTCGACCAATATCCTTCAGAGCTAATCAATGGCGCGGTAGTCTACAAAACCTCTGATGTCGCTATCGCCGGAATGGGGTTATCCGGTACGGTTGACCTACGTACTATCCGGCCACTGGCGCATGGTGAACAGGCTATTGTATTTAACCTGCGCGGCGAAAAGAGTTCCTTTGATCAGATACACTCGGAAATCTCCCCCAATGGGTGGCGTGGCAGTGCATCTTATATCGATCAGTTTGCTGACAACACCATCGGTGTTGCAATTGGCTATGCGCACATGGATACACCAACGCAGGTTAAGCGCCACAAAGCCTGGGAGTGGAGCACTGTGGATCAGGCGCTGGAAGGCACCGCAAATGACGATGCGCTGGGGTTAGTCGGCCAGGAAGTAACCGCCGTGGCCCGCAGTCAAGTGCGCGACGGTATGATGGCAGTGTTCGAATACCGGCCAAATGACCAGTTCCACTCTGTATTGGATACGTATTACTCCAAATTTAAACAAGATGAGATAATGCGTAGCGCCATGTGGTTTTCAAACCAGTGGACGGGCGACGGCATGCAATTTTTGAATCCGACATTTGACAATTTTGGTGGCACCAAAGTGGTGAAAAGCGGTGTTGCCACTAACCTGCGCCCGGTATTGCTCAGCGGTAACAACACCCGTGACGATGAACTGAAAGCCATTGGTTGGAATACCCAATATAAACTGGACCGCTGGACGCTGGAAGCCGACTTATCCTATTCTGGCTCTGAGCGCGAAGAGCAGGTGCTTGAAGTCTATGCCGGTTTAATCCCTACGGGCAGTTTTGACAACATCGGTTTCGATATCAAGCCGCTGGGTTTCCCAACCTATACGCCGGGTATTGATTATGCCGACGTGAATAAAGTTCAGCTGAGCGATCCGGCCCCCTGGGGAGGTTGGGGACACGATGGCGCCATTCGCTTCCCGCATGTTAAAGAAGTAGTTCGTGCCGCTGAATTAACCGGCCGTTACGATCTGACCGACAGCGCGCTGGGTGAACACTTCAGTTCATTTGATGTTGGGGTTAACTACACCGAACGTAACAAAGACAAGGTCGTTGACGATAATGACCTGTTCCTGAAAAACGGCAGAGCGCCGGTCAAGGTCGATACGTCTTTACTGCTGCGTCCAACCTCGCTGGCCTATGCCGGTATTCCGGGGTTCCTGGCCTACGATATTATGGCAACGGTCGATCGTTACTATGATACCAAACCAATCCTGGATACCAACAGATGGAACAAAGCCTGGGCAGTAGAAGAAGAAGTGCTGACCAGCTTTATCCGCTTAAACCTGGATACCCAACTGTTTGGTCGTCCACTAAAAGGCAATATTGGTACCCAATTCGTCCAGACCGACCAGCTATCGCGCGGTTTCCTCGCCAGCGATTACCGGCCGGATAACCCGGCAACCCTGGTACAGGTTGAAGAGGGCGCCAGCTACAACGATGTGTTACCGGCGCTGAACCTGAGTTTGGAAGTACAGGACGATCAATTTGTCCGCCTCGGTTTAGGTAAAACCATGGCGCGGCCACGTATGGATGAAATGCGGGCCAATATCACCGCCGGTGTTGGCGTCGACAGCCGGCGCTGGAGCGGCAGTAGCGGTAACCCACAGTTAGAGCCATGGCGCGCGAAAGCCGTCGATTTAACCTATGAAGTCTATCTGGGGGGTAGCAGCTATGTTGCCGCCGGTGCTTTCTTCAAAAAGCTGGATAGCTATATCTACACCCAGAACTTTGATTTTGACTTCTCTAACGCACCGAATAACTCCAACGTTGAACCTGTTAGCCCGATCGGTAATATGAGCCGGCCGGCGAATGGGCAGGGCGGTAATATCCGTGGTCTGGAATTGAGTATGTCACTGGATATGGGGCAGTTCTACCAACCGCTGCAGGGCTTTGGTTTTATCGGCAGTCAATCCTGGACCGACTCCGACATCAAACCAGATGGTCCATCCAGCGGCAACAAGCTGCCAGGCTTATCGGATCGGGTACGTGATCTGACCTTTTATTATGAAAACGACGGCCTGTCAGCCCGGATCAGCCAGCGTTACCGCTCAGCCTTCCGTGGCGAAGTGGTGCAATTATTTGCTACCCGCGGTTATACCGAGGTACTGGCAGATAAGCAGGTTGATGCCCAGTTAAGTTATAGCTTTGACGACGGACGCCTGGCCGGTTTAACGGTGTTATTCCAGGTCAATAACCTGACGAACTCACCCTACAGCACCCGGCTGAGCCTGCTGCAGGAAAATGGCGGTAACTTCCCTGAAGTTTACGAAGAATACGGCAGACAGTTCCTGTTTGGCGTCAGCTATAAACTTTAAGGGCCATAAATCACAATGTCTGAAGCAATTGAGCATATTGTGATTGTCGGTGGCGGCTCATCCGGCTGGATGAGCGCCGCCTTGCTGTCAAAACTGCTGCAAGGCAAAGTCCGCATCACCTTAGTCGAGTCTGAACAAATTGGTACTGTCGGGGTGGGCGAAGCCACCATCCCGGCCATTAAACGCTTTAACTATCTGGCGGGTATTGATGAACTCAGTTTTATCAAAGCCACCGGTGCCACCTTTAAATTGGGAATTCAGTTTGTTAATTGGCGAAATGGACAGGACGATTATTTCCATGCTTTTGGTACCCTGGGCCGGCAATGGGAATGGCTGAGCTTTTACCAATACTGGCTTAAATTACAACAAATCGGCCAAGCGAGCCCGCTTGGTGATTACTGTATAACCAGCAAAATGGCCCAGCAGCATAAATTTATGCCGGCCGATGCCAATCGCCAGCAATCTCCGTTGCGGGAAATCGCCTATGCCTATCATTTTGATGCCGGTTTTTACGCCCGTTTTTTACGAACACTATGCGAAGAGCGCGGCGTAGAACGAGTGGAAGGCATGATTAGCCATGTTGCCCGTAACGAAATCAATGGTCATATCCGGCATTTGCTTTTGGCCGATGGCCAAACGATTACAGGCGATCTGTTTATCGACTGCTCTGGTATCCGTTCGTTATTGCTGGGGCAGACACTCGGGGTAGGCTACGATGATTGGAGCCACTGGTTGCCGAATAACAGCGCCATGGCCGTGCCCTCAGCAACGCTCAGTGATATCCCGCCTTATACCCGCTCTACGGCGCATAGCGCCGGTTGGCAATGGCGCATTCCACTGCAGCATCGTACCGGTAATGGCATGGTGTTCAGCTCGGGTTTTCTCAGTAACGACCAGGCCCGCGAAACTCTGTTGGCTAATCTCGATACACCGGCGCTAGCTGAGCCACGGCTAATCAACTTTAACACCGGTAAGCGCAAACAAATGTGGTGGGGAAACTGTATAGCAGTGGGTCTGTCGAGTGGTTTTCTGGAACCTCTGGAATCAACCAGCCTGCATCTGGTGCAAACGGCCATTATCCGGCTGATTACGTTGTTTCCGGATAAGCGACTGTGTCAGGCCAATATCGATCAGTACAACCTGCAAGCGGCCAACGAAATGGCCCAAATCCGCGATTTTATTATTGCACACTATAAAGTCACCGAGCGCACAGACTCTGAATACTGGCGTTACTGTCAGCGGATGCAGGTGCCGGATTCGCTGGTGCAAAAGCTGGAGATTTTCCGCGCTTATGGCCGCGTGCATCAAATCCCCGACGAACTTTTCCGCGAAGACAGTTGGGTGCAGGTGCTGCTGGGACAGGGCCTGCTGCCAGAGAGGTACGATCCGTTGGTCGATCTGAAAAGCGAGGCGCAGATCCACGAATTTGCAGCGACCACTGCTGAGGTGATCCGCAGTTGTGTTGAACCGATGCCAAGCCACAGCGAATTTCTGGCCCGGCTGGCGGCGAAAACCTGAGGAAAATAATAATGAAAATAATCCGCAACACTCTGGGTACCATGATACTCGGGGCCTGGCTAGTGTTACCTGCGCAGGCGGCCAGTGGTTTCCTGACCACGGCCGATCAGCAACATCTGCTCAGCAGCCAACCTGCGCTCTGGCAGCAACCGCTGCAGCAGGGTTTACCCTTGCTGCAAATCGACAGCCAGCAGCAATTCCAGACGATGGATGGTTTTGGCTACACCCTGACCGGCGGCAGTGCCATGCACATAATGCGGCTGGATCCGGCCCGGCGGCAGCAATTATTGCAGGAACTGTTCGCCCGCGATCAAATGGCCATCAGTTACCTGCGTCTCAGCATTGGCGCTTCCGATTTAGACAGCGAAGCCTTTAGCTATAACGATTTGCCGCCCGGTCAAACCGATCCGAAGCTGACGCATTTTTCCATCAAAGCGGATGAACGTTATCTGATCCCACTACTGAAGGAAATTCTTGCCATTAACCCGGAGATCAGTTTGCTGGGCAGCCCCTGGTCACCGCCAGCCTGGATGAAAAGCAATCAGTCGACGGTCGGCGGCGAACTGTTAACCCGGTTTTATCCGGCCTATGCCCGCTATTTTGTCCGTTATATTCAGGCGATGCAGGCACACAACATTCGTATTGATGCCATCACCGTACAAAACGAACCGTTAAACGCCCACAATAATCCCAGCCTGCTGATGCATGCCTGGGATCAGGCCGCCTTTGTCGGACAGCATTTAGGCCCGGCTTTTCAGGCTGCCGGCATCAAAACCAAAATCCAGATCTATGACCACAACACTGATCATGTGGAATACGCCATCAGCGTATTAAATGATCCGGTAGCACGGCCCTATATCGATGGCTCGGCGTTCCATCTTTACGGTGGCGAAATCAGCGATCTGACAGCACTGAAACAAGCTCATCCGGATAAACATATCTATTTTACCGAGCAATGGGTGGGTGCGGGTTCTGCCTTTGGCAGCACCCTGCTGTGGCATATCGAGCATCTGATTATCGGCGCGCCGGCACACTGGGCCAAAAATGTGCTGCAGTGGAACCTGGCAGCCGATCGCGAATACAAGCCTTATACCGCCGGCGGCTGCAACAAATGTCTGGGCGCCTTAACCATCGACCAGCAGAAGATTGAGCGCAATGTGGCCTATTACATCATTGCACACGCCAGTAAAACGGTGCCGCCCGGCTCAATCCGTCTGGCAAGCCACAGTGCCTTAAGTACGGTAAAGCATATTGCCTATCGGCGGCCCGATCAGCGTGTGGCGCTGATCCTGCTGAATACTGAGACACAACCGCAGCCATTAAATTTGCAACTGGATCACCAGCTACAGCCCTTTAGTCTGCAGCTGCCGGCGCGCGCCGTACTGAGCCTGATTTTGCCTGAACAAGGAAATAACAATGACCAATAAAGTGATTTTAACCGCAGTCGCTTGCCTGCTTAGTCTCGGTGCTTGTCAGCCGCCCGCCGAAAACAACACCACGGCAACGCCGACAACGTCTGCAACGCCGGCCGCCGATAGCGGCAACCTGTCGCTGTGGCCGGCCTTGCAACCGGCAATCGCTCTGGATCCGGCACAAGAGCAACAGATCGAACAGCTACTGCAAAATATGACTGCCGCCCAAAAAGTAGCACAAATTATCCAGCCCGACATCCGCTGGATGACCGTTGAAGACATGCGCCAGTATGGCTTTGGCTCCTTTTTAAACGGTGGCGGCGCCTTCCCGAATGATAACAAAGCCGCCAGTGCTGCAGACTGGCTGGCACTGGCCGAAAAAATGCAGCAGGCGGCACTGGATACCAGCCTTGATGGCCTGGCTATTCCTACCATCTGGGGCACCGACGCCGTGCATGGACACAATAATGTCCGTGGCGCAACCATCTTCCCGCATAACATAGGTCTTGGCGCTACCCGTAACGCCAAGCTGGTCGAAGCCATAGGCCACGCAACTGCCAAAGAAGTGGCCGCCACCGGTATTCACTGGATCTTCGCCCCCACTGTCGCTGTTGCCCGTGATGACCGCTGGGGCCGCAGTTACGAAAGCTACTCCGAACAACCGGAACTGGTGGCCGAACTGGGTGCGGCTTTGGTAAAAGGGATCCAGGGCCAACCCGGCAGCCAATTTCTGCAAGGCGCCCACCGCATCGCGACCGCCAAACACTATCTGGCCGACGGCGGTACCACGGGGGGGCGTGACCAGGGCAATGCCGAGCTAACCGAACAACAACTGATTGCGCTGCATGCCCAGGGCTATTTCAGCAGCCTGAATGCCGGCGTACAAACGGTGATGGCCTCTTTTAGCAGTGTCAACGGCAGTAAAATGCATGGTAATCAGTACCTGTTAACCGATGTATTAAAGCAAAAACTGGGTTTTGATGGCATCGTCGTTGGCGATTGGAATGGTCACGGCCAGTTACCCGGCTGCAGTAATCAAAGCTGTGCCGCGGCAATCAATGCCGGTATTGATATCATTATGGTGCCGGAAGACTGGCGTGCTATGTATCAGAATACGCTGGCTCAGGTCAGTGCCGGGGAGATCAGCAGCGCGCGGCTGGATGATGCCGTGCGCCGTATCTTGCGGGTTAAACACCGCGCCGGTTTATTTCAGCAGCCGTTACCGTCGGCAGTGCCCGGCGCCGGTCAGCAGCAGCTGATAGGTGCGCCAGAGCATCTCGCCTTAGCGGAACAGGCAGTGCGCGAATCGCTGGTACTACTGAAAAATAACCAGCAACTGTTACCTTTAACGCCCAAGCAGCGCGTGCTGGTCGCCGGTGATGGTGCCGACTCGATCCCGAAACAAAGCGGTGGCTGGTCTGTCACCTGGCAGGGTACCGGCACTACCAATCAGGATTTTCCGCAAGGTAAAACCATTTACGCCGGGATCGCCGCTCAGGTTACCGCCGCTGGCGGCAGTGTTGAACTGAGTGCTGATGGCAATTTTACGCAGCAACCTGATGTGGCCATCGTGGTGATTGGTGAAAACCCTTATGCCGAGTTTGATGGTGACACCCCGACGCTGGATTATCAGGCCGGTGTTAACCGCGATGAAGCCTTATTAAAACAGCTGAAAGCGCAGGGTATTCCGGTGGTAACGGTGTTTCTGTCTGGCCGGCCGCTGTGGGTGAATCCGGAGCTGAATGCCTCTGATGCCTTTATCGCCGCCTGGTTGCCCGGTACCGCCGGTTATGCGATTGCTGATCTGCTGTTCCGCGATGCGGCAGGACAAATTCGTCACGACTTTAGCGGTAAATTGGCCTTCTCCTGGCCTGCCAATGCCGAGTCACAGCCGCTGAATTTCGCCGATACCGATTACCAGCCACTGTTTGCCTTTGGTTATGGTTTAAGTGTGCATCAGCTCAGCGAGCTGCCACAGCTATCGGAACAGGTTGCCGAAACACAAAAAGCCACCACTCAGCTCAGTCTGTTTGAACGGCGTGCGCAGCAAGGTCTTAGCCTGCAGTTGCGTCAGGGGAATGAGGTGGTTACTGTCGCCGGCAATAAAGCCGCTACCTCCGATCGCAGCCTGCAACTAACCGCCGTAAATTGGCAAAAACAGGAAGATGCGCTACAGCTCAGTTTTAACAGCAACAACGCCGCCCAGCTGGTACTGCAGGCGAGCGAAGCGCTGGATTTAAGCAGTTATGGTCAGTTGGTGTTCGATCTGAAATGGAACCAGGCGCCTACGGCAGACGTCATGCTGGGCATGTCTTGTGGCAGCGGTTGCGGTGGCCAGCTGCCATTGGGCGACTTGCTACAGCAAAAGGTTAGCGGGCAATGGCATAAACTGACTATTGATCTGGCGTGCTTTGCCAATGCCGGTGCCGCCCTGAATCATCTGTATCAGCCATTTAATTTGCAAAGTGCTGCGCCCTGGCAGGTCAGTCTGGCCAATATCCGGGTTACCCCGGCCACGGCTGCTGCCGACTTAAGCTGTACTAAATAAGCTGCGCTAAACCAATAACTACCTCGGCCGCAAGCGGCCAATATCATAACCAGAGCGCCCGTTAAGGGCGCCGGATTTAAGGGATGTGCAATGAAATCACTATCAACCGCTAACACTCAGGCTATCAGTGCTCTGGCGTTACCCAGCCTGACCTTCCTGTTTTTTATCTGGGGCTTTATCACCTGTCTGAACGATATTCTTATCCCGCATTTAAAAGCGGTATTCGATCTTAACTACACCCAGGCCATGCTGATCCAGTTTTGCTTTTTTACCGCCTATTTTCTGGTGTCGCTGCCGGCAGGTGCGCTGATTAACCGGGTTGGTTATCAGCGCGGTATTGTTACCGGCCTGCTCATCGCGGGCTTAGGTACGCTGAATTTTATTCCGGCAGCGCACTTTCACAGCTACCCCTGGTTTTTGGTGGCGTTGTTTGTGCTGGCTTCCGGGATCACCATTTTGCAGGTCGCGGCTAATCCGTACGTGTCGGTGCTGGGGCCAGAGCGCACCGCCAGTAGCCGGCTCACCATGACACAAGCCTTTAACTCTCTCGGCACAACGCTGGCGCCATTGTTTGGTGCGGTGCTCATTCTGGGTTCGTTGGATAACAGCCCCGGCGCCTCTGCGGTCCAGCTGCCCTATCTGTTACTTACCGGGGTATTATTTCTGGTTGCCCTGGTGTTCGCTAAACTTAATTTACCGGCGGTACAACATCAGCAAACTACCTCAGCACTGGCCTGGGGCGAGCTGAAATCGCACCGGCTGTTGCTACTGGGAGCCGTCGGTATCTTTGTCTATGTCGGTGCCGAAGTCGCTATCGGTTCGATTCTGGTCAATTTTATTGGCTCTGCGCATGTGTTACAGTTAGCCGAATCCGAGGCGGCCCATTATGTGGCCTGGTACTGGGGTGGGGCGATGGTCGGTCGTTTTATCGGTGCGGCCGTAATGCAGCGCGTAGCCGGTGGTCTTATGCTAAGCCTGCACGCCGCAGCGGCGATTGTACTGTTGCTGTTGGCGATGAACAGCAGCGGTCAGCTGGCACTTTGGGCTATTCTGGCGGTGGGGCTGGCTAACTCCATTATGTTCCCGACGATTTTCAGTTTGTCGTTGCGCGGACTAAAGCAACACACCGGTCAGGGCGCCGGGTTATTGTGTCTGGCGATTGTCGGCGGCGCGATAGTGCCTTTACTACAAGGCGTGCTGGCCGATACCTTTGGCCTGACGCAATCATTACTGTTACCGGTAATCTGTTATGGCTACATTGCCTGGTTTGGCTGGTGTAGTTTGCAAGCGGCGCAAGCTGGCAAGGGGGAATAATGAAAAATTATCTGTGCGGTATCTTACTCTGTACCCTGTTGCCGTTTGCTGCGGCGGAGACGAGCTTGAACATTAGCGGTTATGTGAATTACGAAAAGTATCAGCAGGCTAACCAACAGCTGCTGGCGCAACAGCCACAGGGTGTACCGGTGGTATTTATGGGCGACTCCATCACCGAGTTCTGGCCATACCAACGCCCGGCGTTTTTTGCGCAAAATAATTTTATCGGTCGTGGCATCAGCGGCCAGGTCAGCCACCAAATGTTACTGCGTTTTAGGGAAGATGTGCTTAACCTCAAACCGCAGGTGGTGGTAATTCTGGCCGGCACCAATGACATTGCACAAAACAGCGGCGCCATCGATTTACCGCGGGTAGCCGACAATATTTTCAGTATGGCCGAGCTGGCACGCGCGCACGGCGCCAGTGTTATTCTGTGCTCGGTATTACCGGCCAGTGATTTTCCATGGCGCAGCGGCCTGCAACCGGTGCAGCGTATTGTTGAGCTTAATCAGCTTATTAAGCAGTACGCAGTGCAACAGCAACTTCCTTATGTAGACTATTATGCAGCCATGAATGATGGCAAAGGTGGTTTGCGGGTACCGGATTTTACCAGTGCTGAAGATCTGGTGCATCCCAACGCCGAGGGTTATGCGGTGATGGAGTCTTTAATTACACCCGTTATTGCAAGTGTGATCCAAGCCCGCAGTAATAATTAAGTCAAGCAGCCTTAATGAGGCAAAATGCTGACGCTCAGGTACTTCGCTTGAACAACGCTGCCAGCTTACCCGGCTGGCAGACACGGCAAAATTGAATATTTGCTAAAATAGGCCTGCAGGTTACATACTCTTTTAAGCATAGAAAATTTTGCTTTTGTTTAAAGCACTACTCAATTACTTGCAAGTCACAGACATTTGTATTGAATTAAATTTTCAACCCATTAGCTTTTAATCAATTGCTAACATTAATACCTTTTCAATTTAAACGTTGCTGATATATTACAGCCAAGGGCGTGACATCGTTTCCATTCGCCCTTGAATACGTTTTAGCATGACGTGTTTAAGTTCGTCAAAACCTGTAACACTATTAAAAGCTTTGTCTAAATTCTGCGATACCTTTTTAACCAAAGAATGGATAAGTTTCTTCGCGACCTTTTGGTTCAGCCCCAGTTGAGCGGCAAACGCAACAAAATCATGCTCAGTATAATAGCCATAATTTTTGTATGAACTAGTATTTTCTGCGTCTTTCACTTCACTCTCCATAAGCCAGATACTTAGCTCAGAACCATCGTATTCCTTGTATGGTGCTACTGATACCATGTCATATATTTTTGAAAATCCGATTGCAGTGTCACTGTCAAGGGGCCTGACCAAGCTCATGTTTTTCATGTGTAAGTCGTTATTCCCAACGAGGTACGCCATGAGTACGTGCAAAAAACCATCCTTAAGTATTTGAGCGTGGTAACCGCAGCTTGCGTGAGCCACTTTTAATGCATGTTCGTAGGATAATGCCTCGCTACTTTTGTTCCCTGGCGCAACCTCCATGACAGAAGCCAAATCTTCAATGAATCTTGTATTTCTGCCGGTGGTGTCTAAATCAAACCGACTCGTCACATAGGCCAGTTCACCACATGAAAACGGCACAAGGGCATGATCTGCAACATCAAACCCAGTCAACTGACAAAGCCGCATAATAATAAATTCGTTGATTGCTAAATGGGGTAAATCTCTTGGGGATGGTTTTACGATGTATGGACCTATACCAATGCTGACTGTTAACGTTTTCCTGGCGCCAGGTTTATGAGTGAGAAACATTTTAGGCTGAACCCCTGAAATGGACGCTCTGCCTAGAGACCTCATGGCTACTTCATTAAATTCATGCCTGGCAAAATCGATGGTGAAGCCTTTAAGGTTTTTCTCTGGTAATTCAGCTTTTTGAGCTGCATCTTCATATTTGAGTAAGTTCGGCAGCACCTTAATTGGTCCTATCAGCTCTTCGCCATGTGCAAGTAGGAGACCGAATTTGTCATCTATATCCAGTCTGGCTAGCTTCGCTTGGTGGCGCTTTACCCACCCCTCGCTCATTAGATTAGTAAAAAATGCAGGTAGGTAATTCCTGTGTAATGGGAACTCAGTCAGAGGGAGGTTAGCACCAATCTTAGCAAGCCCGCTTTGTAAGTACTTCGTGTCATAACGAAATTCATATTCGTAACCGGCTTGAACTGAATACTCAGTGATTGTCCCCGCTAAGTGATCATTGCAATACACAAAACCAATACGTGTTGGAGCGCTCATTACTTATTACCCTGACGCTTACCAATATAAAGTTGCAAACCAACAGCACCAATTAGGTTATTAAGCTTGCCTACAGATACAGCATCCACTCTCTGGATCGAGTTGTAATAGGTTTGCATCGATACGCCGGCAAAAGCCACCAGTTCAGATATGGAAAGATCCCCCTTATGCGCCTCAATGCTACATTGCACTGTTTCGCTGCTCACTGGGCGGTACCCATCTAATGCTGACTGCTGCAATTTTGCCTGTATGTTTTCGTCCAAATGCACCATCGTTTGCTGTAGTTGATTGCGTTCTTGAATGAGCTCCTGCAGTGATGTAGAGAGGGAGGGCATGCTATCTTTGGACATATTAAGGCCTCTTAACTTACTTTAAAAAAGTATTTTCGATTTCAAATCTATCATATTTTCTTTTTAAGAATAGCATAAGCTTACTTTATGTCTTTTTAAATTAACTTATTTGATTTTTTTCAATTATTTTATTTTATAGGTTAGGTCTTAATGCAACATCTAAATTTTCTGACGGCTTAAACGTTCCCTTTTTTGCTGGAAATGCGGATAGGTCTGATAGGTGTTCTAACTGTCGATTAAATTGTTAATTAAATTCAGCTAAAAATTTTGCTTCCTAATGAAATTATAATGATTCTTATTACTTCTTTTGTTTCTGTTATTAAAAGCTTGGGGCAGTTGTCAATAAAGTTAATTTTTAATGTGACATTGCCTTGGTCTTTTTAGGGCTAAATAGGGCTTTTTCTCGTGATTTTCATAATGAAATTTTTGGCGGATTTTTGAATAAACACCTTGCAATCCTTGATTTTAATGGTATTTTATTCATTAGCTATTGCAAGGGAGTGCCGCACTCCGGAGGCAGAGGTCCCGCGTTCGAATCGCGGCGGGTGCACCATATAAATCAACCACTTACGCGAAAGCTGAGTGGTTTTTTTATTTAGTGTGCCACGATTGTGCCAAGATTGTGCCAAGCCGCAATTTACAATCTGTGATTATTCAATTATTTTGACCTCTGCTCGCTTTCGCGATATACCGCCCCTCTTGGACAAGTACCTTTCCAAACATCCAAGATTTAAGAGTCCAGTCTCGTTTTATCAAAATCTATGCTGCGGTATAGCTTCATCTCCTTTTTTAATCGTGTTGCGATTGCTTGGTTTATAGATAATTGGTACAACATCAATGTTATCAATTTAAAACTACTGATGCGATGAGCAAGAATGTTGAGATTTACCATCTAGGTGCTGCATTATTTGCAGCGCAGTATGATGCTTTACACTTTGAGCAAGTACATGCCAGTTGGCAACAATATTGGCCAAAAGAGCATATGGTTCTCGATATTGGTGCGGGTAGTGGTCGTGATGCATTGTGGTGTGCCAAACAGGGATGCCAAGTGGTGGCTGTTGAACCTGCGGGCGATTTACGTAAATTAGGGCAGCTCAAAACAGCGGGTTTTGCTGTGCAATGGTTAGATGACAGCTTGTCAGAATTAAAAGCCTGTTATCAGTTAAACCTGCAATTTAATACCATTTTCTTAGCGCAGTTTGGATGCATATCCCACCTCATGAGCGCGAACGCGCTTTTCGAAAAATAACAAATCTACTTGCTCCAGGCGGGCGAGTTATTTTAACGCTGCGTTATGGCACTTTTACTGATAAGCGAGAAGCTTTTACCGTAAGCGTGGACGAAATAGCTGCACTTGCCAAGCAATTTGGATTAGTGCTGCGCTTCGTTTCAGCGAACACATCAGATGCAGGTGGCCGAGATGATGTGACTTGGCAAAATGTGGTGCTGGAGTTACCCGATGATGGCAGTGGTAGCTTAAGTAAAGTTCGGCACATTGTAAGCGTAACGCCAACCACACATTCCTATCCTAACTGATCAACATTACCCTGTCTGCCTCTTTAAATTATCAGGGTAATCATCATGAAACGCACTAAAGAACAATGGCTGGCCTTATTCGCCGAGCAAGCCCAAAGTGGCCTTACTCAAACGGCATTTGCTAAACGACAAGGGATTATCCCGACCTATTTCAATCTCCGTAAACGCCAGTTGTTGGCTCATCAGAATGATGACACCGGTTTCATTGAATTAGCACCACAAAGCTCGCCACTGGCCCGGCATATCCTGCTACGCAAGCGTGATATGGAATTGCAACTTCCAGCAGGGACGGATGCACTCTGGTTAGCCGCCTTGCTCAGGGCACTTTGACCATGAAAATGTTCCTCGATGTGCTTAAGGTCTATTTGCATAAACAGCCGGTCGATTTTCGCAAATCCATTAATGGCTTATCGTTGCTGGTCGAGCAAGAGATGCAGCTCTCGCCATTTAGCGGCGCATTGTTTGTGTTCTGTAATCGGCAGCGTACCCGGTTAAAAGTGCTGTACTGGGATAGCACTGGGTTTTGTCTGTGGTACAAAAGGCTTGAAAAAGACACGTTTCGCTGGCCAAGGCAGATGCCAGGTAAAGTGTTGTCTATTAGCGAGCAGCAATGGCATTGGCTGTTGCAAGGTGTCGATATTCAAAAAATCACCGCGCACCAGCCGCTGCATTACCAGAGTGTGGGTTGATATGCCGATCGGCTATAAATCCTGTAGATCGCATCCAAAACAATCTAAATCTTACCAAGCACTTAGCCAAATTGGCCGTTACAATAACGGCTATGAAAAAGATACCAGATACCCTACCTGATGACGTTGAACTGCTTAAGAAAATGCTGCTTGAGCAGACAGCGCTACTTGCCAAGCATGAGCAAAAGCTTGAGCGAAAACTGGCGCAAAAAGACAAACGCATCGCTAAATTAGAGCGGGTTAACCAGCAGCTGTCGGATAAGCTGCAGCAATTGCTGGAGCGCTATAACCTGAAGAAGTATCAGAAATTTAGCCCCAGCAGCGAGACCTACGAAGGTGAAGGCGAAGTCTTAAATGAGGCCGAACAGCTTATTGAAGAGCAGTCCGTAGCGACAGAGCCAGACACTCAGACGACCGAGAGCGCTGAGAAAACCGTCAAACCACGTCGGCCGCGTATTATTCCTGAATTGCCCCGCGTTGACGTTATCCATGACATTGACGATAAAACCTGTGCCTGCTGCGGCCATGCGCTGCATCAAATGGGTGAAGAAGTCAGTGAGCAAATCGAGTTCGTGCCAGCACAAATCCGGGTGCTTAGGAACGTGCGGCTGAAATACAGCTGCCGGCAGTGTGAAACCAATGGCACTAAGGTCGACATTAAGATTGCCGATGTACCGCCTGCGGTTATCCCTAAGAGCATGGCCACGCCAAGTTTACTGGCGCAAATCATCAGCAGCAAAATGCACTATGGGATGCCACTTTACCGACAAGAAAAACTGTTTAATGAAGCCGGCATTGAGCTTAGTCGTCAAACGATGAGTCGTTGGCTGATAACCTGTGCAGATAAACTTAAACCGCTACTGGCGTTAATGAAAGCTGAGCTTCTGAAACAGCCGGTGCTGTGGGCAGATGAAACCACGGTCAATGTGCTAGATGTTGAGAAAAGCACCTGTTACATGTGGGTATATGGCTGTGGCTTAGAGAAAAGTACCGGCCCTAAGCTGGTGCTGTTTGATTATCAGGATAGTCGCAGCAGTAAACATCCCTGTGACTTCTTATCCGGCTTTAACGGTTATCTGCAGGTCGATGGTTATGCCGGATATGAGAAAACTCACGCAACCTTAGTCGGTTGCTGGGCGCATGCCAGACGCAAGTTCGTTGAAGCCCAAAAAGCACAGGGCAAAGGCAAAACGGGTAAAGCGGATGTGGCCCTTAACCACATCCAGAAACTCTATGCACTGGAGAGTAAATTAAAAACTGCGCCGCCTGATAAGAAGTATGACGCCAGACAAGCACTAGCTAAACCACTGCTAGAACAATTTAAAAGCTGGCTGGATAAATCAAGCGAGAGTGTCACGAAAGAAAGTTTACTGGGAGTGGCTATCACGTATAGCCTGAATCAGTGGCCCAAACTAATCCGCTATCTGGGTGATGGCCGATTAAATATCGACAACAACCGTGCTGAGCGCGCGGTCAAACCGTTCGTGATTGGTCGCAAGGCGTGGCTGTTTGCCAATACCAAGACGGGTGCACAAGCCAGTGCGGCGCTGTACAGCCTGGTTGAAACCGCCAAAATCAATGGTCTGGAACCGTATGATTACTTATGCCGCTTGCTGACAGAGCTGCCCAAAGCCAATACCCACGAGCAACTGCAACAACTCCTGCCTTACTGATCACCAGCCACACCGCAAGGTGTGGTTGTTGTTACGCTTACGGCACATTGTGATCAACGACAGCAAAGCTTCTACGTATAAATTGGCGATATTGCGAACTTTAGTCAGGATAGCGGAGGCACATCCTGGCGCTGTGTTGGATAAGCAAGATGGCAACGTGACGATATCGTTGGGTTTAGTGGCATTATATTGGATCCGCTTGTTTAAGCGCTTAGTGGATAACAATATTCAGCAGAGTTCAGATCCCGCCAAAGGCTTGGGCTTTGTTAAAGAGCATGGCTGGGGTTTATTACAACATCTGACTGCGGATGATTTTGCAATCGGTAACTTATACACAGGGCAAGAAGCAAAAGCCTTGCAGCAGCTAATGACTGATACGTTAAATACTATAAAAGCCGGCCCTGTTAATTATATTTGGCAGGGCAGTAAAGATAATCGCTTGTTTAGTATGGCCGTGAGTAAAAGAACACGGCAGGCTTCAGTTTTAATAGATAAAGTTTTTTTAGACAGCTTCGGCAGTTTTATTTTGCGAGAAGAGATGTGGCAATGTTTTCGGCAATATGGCTGTTGGATAGAGCCCATGCTGGTGCAGCAGTGGGTCACAGAAATGAAGAAATATCGTTTAAATCAGCAACAGAACCTTTCACTCGAGACCTATCATAATCATCTGCGCTGGCTAGATCATAAGCATGATACAAAGTTAGTGAGAAACAAGGTTGAGCAGCTTAAAAAGCAGGGTATCAAGGTGGCTAGTGTTTGGACAGGCAACAAGTTATATAGCTATGACATTGATCACTGTTTACCTTTTAGTTATTGGCCTAATAACGATTTGTGGAATTTATTGCCCGCGAGTACCAAAGAAAATCGAGTGAAAAGTGCTAGAGTTCCAAGTCAAAAACGTTTAAACAATGCAGAAATGCATATCAAAGAATGGTGGCAACAAGCTTGGGCTAGCAACGTTGAGCGGCAACGCTTTTTTATCGAAGCAGAGCTTTCGTTACCCAACATCACCAGAAGCAGTAATGACTTTGACGAGGTGTTCGCTGCGCTGCAGTTCCAATCATTGGGTATAAAGCAGCGCTTACAGGTAGCTGAGTGGTGATTTTGGCCTCTTTTAAATCAAGTAATCTATTTCGTCTCCATCTGCTCATTGGGTATCTTAGTTTGTTCGGCTAGCGATTATGCTCCACAGAACTTACCACTTTTCCCGAATTAAAAACGGAAGCAAAAGTCTCTCCTGTGATCCGCACATCACGCTGTGCACGCTTCACTGCCCTTGGGCTTGGAGTCAGACCAGAATTTAGTATGCAACGTTGCCCAATCAATATTTAGTGCTTGAAAGTTTTGCTGAACGCTTAGCTTGGCCCCAAATTTAAAGCTGAATATATACAGATAAGTTTGCATTTTTGTCCTTACCATTTTGTTTTTACGTGTCTTCACTACTTCGGCAAACAGTTAAAAAAATGTTATGCTAAAGTTGAGCACAGTTTGTGTTTTCAGCAGTTATTCCCAGCAATTCGTAAAGTCATGTTGTGACAAAAATATACCGAGCATAGGAACGAAATTAACGCTCAGTATTCCTAAGACAAAGTTGTTACATTGAAAGCAAACGTTTTTGCTTATATTTTTCTAAGTAACATTTGCATTGTAAGCTTATTCCGCAACAGCGTTTGTCAGATCAGTAAGCTTTCCGGTCGCCTTATCTATCAAAAAGTGCTGGTTAGGATCACCGTGCTGAAAAGCATGCATAATACTAAACAGAGCCCCAAATTGTTTGCGTACCGACATTGATAGTGACTGTTCAGGCTGCGACAGTATCTTATTGGCTTCTTGCTCGGGTTCACTTGCCTTTAAATGCTCAGTGAGCCACTTATACTGAAATAAACGCTCAGCACTAATATCGGCCAATGCAAGTTGTCCGGCATTACGCAAGCGGTAAAAATCGGTGACTAAATCTTTACCTTGCCAACTAGCTAAGGCTTGAGGTGTTAACCCGGCTTCTGTAATCAAGTTGCTAGCTTGTTGCTCAGCATGTTGCCAGTTTGCAGTTGCGCGTAGCGCTGCAAAGTTGGTTAAGGCTGTTAGCGGTATATCTTCAGTAAGCTGTGCCAGGGTGAATAACGCCAGTCCATCCACTTGCAACAGCACCTGACGCAACTGCTCTGGCCAATCTGCAGGTAAAAAACGTTGTCGGGTAAGTTCGCTAAGATGACCGTTGGTAAAATCCCTGTAGTTAGTGCTTTGTAAAATAGCTGGATCCCAGGTATTTTCTGCCCCAGCGGCCGTTAATGCCAAATGTTCCTGCTGATAATGCGCAAATAGCTCATTAAATCGCGGGACTTTGGTTAACACTATCGTTTCCGCTTCAATTTGTTGTGGATATAAGGTTAGTAGCTTATAAGCCGGCACGTAGGCGGCAATAGAAGGGGCCTGAATATTAACTAAATAGCGGCCATCGTCTAAGTAGACGGTGCCGGTATTGTTTAAATGCATATGACCGCCAATATGAATAGTAACTCCTGTTGCAGCCAGTTTTCTGGCCGTTTCATTAGCAGGGCTGCGGTTAAGTTGCATTCGGGTTGAACCAAAAAGCTCAGCCATAGCATTAGCTTGGCCCTGATAATAGTCTGTCATCGGGTAATGGCTAAAGGTGATCAGAGTTTTCCCCTCTTTTGCTGCGCGTTCAGCGATCTGTTGCATCCATTTAATAACATGCCTTTTATGGCTCAGCATGGCGTTGTAGCCCGCATTACCTGAGCCTAAAAAAGCCTGATGGCCTGATGTGCCCTCTGCTTGCTGCGGATCAATTTGATAAACATTCGCATCGACAGCCAGCAGCCATAAACCCGGCACAGGCTCTACTAAATAGCTGCTGTCTGGCACTTGTTGACAATGGCTGTAGTGTGACTCTTTGTATGTGCCACCAGTACCTTGTAGGCAAATTTCATATTGACGCTTGGTAAAATTAGCCTGAGTAAGCGCCTCACTAAATTGATAATTTGTTGTGTCGTAGTGGCTATAAGGCGTTTCCCAGTACAGGTAATCTGACGTAGGATAAAAGCCAAAGTCAGACAATTGCTGTAGCAGTCCCTCATAGCCAAGTTCCTTAACTTGCTCCGTACAGGTTATGTCAGTTTGAGCTGGGGCGTTTAGTGGGCAAGCCGGGCTTCCAGGGCTGAATACTGCGTGCGGTTGACCATTGGCATTAAGGTAATCAGGCTTGCCTGCTGGGCGGCTAAAAGGTTTCACCGGATCATGGTTACCGTTGGTTAAAAAAAATTGCATGCCGTATTCTTGTTGGTATTGACGTAATATTTTGCTTAAACCTTGCACATGTGCAGGCTGACCGTCGTCGCTAAAATCGCCTGGTAGCACGACTAGCTTAACATTACGCTCTGCCAAATCATCAAGCGCAGCCAATAAGGCAAAGTAGTTTTCGTTAAATAAACGGGTTGATCTTAGCTGAGTTGCCATTGTGCGAATGGTGGCTTGATGGCCGCTTGCTGAATTAACCGGGCCGGGAAAATCGGCCTCGCTAAAGTCGGCATAAATATCATGAAAATGCACATCGGGTAAAAAGGCAATTTGTACTGGATGCTGCGCCGGCGTGGCCGAGACGGTGTGTTTATGTTGATGCTTTGGTTGGCAGGCGCTAATAAAGAGTACTAGTAGTATCGCGCTTAGGTACGATCTAATGCTGAGCATGGAAACTCCTAAAAAAATCGGCCACAGTATTACCGTGGCCGAGTTAGCGTTTTAATAATGTGTTTTAGAAATCTGCGCGCAATCCTAAACTTATACGACGTCCAGAATACTCATTTATTACCGGGAATGCAGGTGCGAGCGTGTAGCCTTTAGTCGCTTCATCCGTGACATTAATTGCTTTTAGGCTCAGTTTAATGTTGTCGTTAAGCTTATAACCTAGCGCAATATCAGTTTGACCGTAGGCATCGCGGTATACTGGATACAAGCTGCGTTCAATTACTTCAACATATTTGTCTTTATAGTTATAAGAGATGCGGGCATCAAAACTTTCATTTTCATAATAAAAAGTAAAGTTCCACGTGGTGTCGGCTAACCCTTCTGGTGGAGTGGGAATATCCAAATCAGATGAGCCTGTTAGGGTGTTATCCAGTATGGTGTAGTTAGCATTAATACCAAAGCCGTCTAATACTGGGTGTAGTCTACTCAGCGGCAATTGTGCGATGAGTTCCAGCCCCGTTACTTTGTATGAGCCTTCAGCGTTGACGGGTTGATAAACATCAAACTCATAGTAACCATCCAGCGAGCCGTTGGCATTAAGCTTTTCTACATTGGGTACTGTACCGGTTAATTCTTGACGAACCACCCCTTCAATATCTTTCCAGAAATACGATGCAGCTAGTAAACCGCCGTTTTCCAGATACCATTCCACACCCAGTTCCCATTGTTTGGCATAGGTTGGTTTCAGATCGGGGTTACCATCAGTAAAGCGGAACGAGTTCCAACTAACAGAGCGTTTGTAGGCGATATTTGTTAATGCGGGGCGCATCAGCGTTTCTGAGGCGGCGGCCCGGACTAACACGTCATCGAGCACTTCCATGGTCATATTTAGGCTGGGTAACAGTTCGTTATAGCTGCCTTCTTTCGATATGGGCTCGGTCGTAAACCCAGTAGAGCCATCAGCGTTCTGTATTTGGTGATAGCCAAAAGACAGCACTGAGGTATCCACTGCTCTAACGCCAGCATTTAAAAATACGGGTTTACCAGCGAGGTCAAAGTCCATATTGGCCATTGCATACAGGCTAAGCACTTCTTCATCTACCCGGTAGTAATCTTTTGCATTAAAAGGCACAGAGAAACCGCTATAACGAAACGTATTGCGGGCGTAATCGTTAGATATTTGCATCCAGTTTAGATCTTTTGGCTGATAATTGCCGCCCGGTACGATATCGGTGACCAGCTGTAGCTGGCTATCTGCCATGGTGCGGGTATTGACCCATTCGCTACTGCCCGCTGTAGGGCCTTGTATTTTGGTTGCACCAAACTGCCGTTCTTTCGATTTGTCGGTGTAACGTACACCGAACTGCACACTGCTTAATGCGGGTAAAAATCCCAGTTCTAACGCTTTTTTAAAGTCGAGTTGCGCAGCGTATTTATCATCAGTGACGTTTTCCAATTCGGTTTCATAGGCTTCGAACAGGTAGCTTTCAGGTGAGCTGTACATATCAAAGCCGGCACTGGCTAGCGTTTCACCACCATTGGCTGTCCAACGGCTACGCGAAGGCGCATAAGCTACGTGTTTCAGGTTGGCGTAGTCTAATGTTTTATCAGCGCCAGAGTAGCCGACTAAAGCATTAATATCCCAGCCTTGTAGCTGCCAGTCTAGCGCGAGACTATATTGCGTGAAGTCGGTATCGTTTATCCGTTCTTTACTTAAAAACTCATGCTGAGTTGCGGTGTAAGACACATCAGTTAGCACGACGATACCGTACTCCGCCAAAGTGGTGTCATCATAGTCGTGAATCGTTTCCAGCGTACTGCGGCTAGAGGCGGTGTAAGCGGCTGCGTCATACTCGTCTTCAACTGATTTGTAACCCCCCAACATGGCATCGAAAGTCAGGCTAAAGGTATTAGAGGGTTTATATTGTAAAGAGGCAGTAGCTCCCCACTTATCTTGATCATTCAGATAAACCCTGTCGCCGACCTTATCTTGAAAGATAATACGGTTAGTTTCATTTTTATCTAATCGGTCGTTAACAGTTACGCCTGCATCACGTTCCAGCACTGTGATGGCCTGCGCTGAACGTGCGCCAGAGGCTTCCAGAAAACGGCCCATAGGTCTGAAGTTAATACCAGAGTTTGAATCGGTGCGGTTAGTGCGCTGGCTTTGAGAAAAGGATACTAGAGCCCCCCAGTTACCAAAGGTATCACTGGCAAGAATAGAGAGTTTAGGATCGATCTCTTTCGAAATAGAGTTATGTGCGCCTTCAGCAGATAAAATAAATTTACTATCACTATAATCAAAGGGTCGTGCCGTACTAATGTGAACTGAACCGGCAATACCGCCTTCTTCATCAGCAGCTGAAGGCGACTTTTGCACTGTAACGCTTTGTATAATTTCTGAAGCAAAAATATCAAATTCAACATCACGACCGCCACTACCCGATGCAGTGGCAAGGTTATTAATGGAAACATGCGTAAATTCGGTAGGTAAGCTGCGCACATTTACTTTACTACCTAGACCTTTGTTTCTTTCTATGGTCACGCCCGGCATCCGCTGCAGAGCTTCAGCCAAGTTTTGCTCTGGGAAATCAGCAACATCAGTTGCTACGATAGAATCAGAAAAGCCCGTATTCGACTTCTTTAGATCTACGGCGCGCTCTAGGCTGCGGCTGTAACTACCTTTAACAGAGATAACTTCTAGGGACTCCGCTTCTGCTGTTGTGACATCGGATGCAAGAGCCAAGCTAACCAAGGGTGTAGTGCTTAGAATGCCGCCTACTAAAATACTCTTCATTAAACGAGCTAAAACTCGTGGTTGAAAGTGAGGAAAATCTTGCTGCTCTAAAAAAGTCATAACGTGATTCCATCTGTAAAACTGCTTCCGTGGCAGTAGTGGTTGTTTGCTTCTAAACGCAGCAGCAGTTTATAGAGGGTTTGAGATGCTTTTGTTTCAGAAATGTGAAGTATTTAAGGCGCTATATGCTTTTGTGAATGATGCTGATGGAGGAGCAAAAGGTACTTAAAAACTCTTGCGCATCGAGGCTGTCTAGGTTAGGGCTCTACTGCTAGCACATATCCCTAGCTAGGTTTAAATGTGTAATGTTTAGTGACATTTTCCTAGACGATTATCGATCTCACACAATGTATTGAGCCGATTACACATAACCTAACAATTATCCAAAAGACAAATTGTATTCTTATGCGGCAGTAGCTGCGATGGTAAGTTACTGATAATAGCAACGGTGTGCTCTTTGTAGGTGAAGAAGACGAGGGGATCTGGCGTTTTGCCGCAACGGCCAATGCTAGCGGCGACGGGGAGTTGATCATTAAAGTCGATGGCGAAACTTTAGTCGATGACGTAGAAGGGCTGGCGCTGGGCTACCATGCTGGTAAACCTTTATTAATCGTTTCCAGTCAGGGCAACGATAGCTATGTAATTTACGATGCGTTGCAGCCTTATACCTTGCGCTTACAGTTCCGGGTGGGCACCCATTATCAACTGGGTATTGATGGCGCTTCGGAAACAGATGGTTTAGATCTAACGACTCGTTCGCTAGGTCCCGGCTTTGAGCAAGGTGCTTTTATTGTGCAAGACGGCCGTAATCATATGCCAGAACAGGGGCAAAACCTGAAATTAGTTCCTTGGCAGCCGTTGCTAGAAAAGCTTTACTAAGCCGTTTAATCATACTGCCACCTGATTGTCATAAAATTTTCATCAGTTGGCGGTATTATGTATTCAGTAGCAGGTTTCCCTACTCCCTGTATGTTTACCAATTTGGTTAAGTTGGGGGGCTTTCCCCCAGCAATTTTATCTCATACCTTTCATTTACAGCGAGCCCTTCAGCTACTTTTCTAAACTGATGACAGCGGGACGTTAGTCATAACTGTTTAAGTGTTACGCTTACCTCTATATTAATTATTAATCCGTACTAAGATTTACCGTTATCAAGTATGCAATCCCCTGAAACTCCTGAACCTCTTTAGCTTTCAGGTTCATAGCTCAGGTATTGAGGCGTTAAATGATTGGATCACAGAGCGAGAAATTGGCGGCTTCAATTAGTGGCATTTTGCTAAACTGAGGTATTTAAATAATCCGCTATCGATATCCCATCTCTATTTCTTGATCTAATGCGGTTAGCTCAGCTATGACAGAGAGTCTTGTGTGATAGATACAGCCCGCTCAGAAATAGGATGACGAGACCAGCTTTGTCGAGCTGACCACACAAGGCATGATACTCAATCAAAGTATTATGTTGAAAAAACGCGATGTCGAGCCGCACTTACCGCCCGGCACGGATGCCTTGTGGTTAGCGGCGTTGCTCCGGGCGTTTTAACCATGAAGATGTTTATCGACCCACCGAAAATTTACCTGCATAAACAGCCCGTGGATTTTAGAAAATCCATCAATGGCTTGTCGCTGTTTGCGTTTTAAATGGTGATGCCGTGATGCTTATTCGCTCTATATCGCGCTCTGCGCTTTGCTTAAGTTTTTCTTCGTTCTGTGAATGTGTTTCTGCATAAGCATGAGTAATAAGTGAACCATTCTGTACCAGAAGCATGAGTAAGCTGAGTTGGGTTAAGCGTGTCATTAGGAATCTAAAATATTAGATTTCCCTAAATGTTATAACGTCTCAAAAAGGTATTCAGGTGTTTTGTCTGCGACATTTTGTCGCACTTGTGCGGCAGTGCGATGTGATGACTCCGGCATTTTTCCCTTGCCATGCCAATTTGTAGGAAAGACATGTTAGAGCTATTAATGAAAAAAAATTTATATCTTTATGATTTTATTATTAATTTCTTATAATTGGGTTCGTGTCTAGGATCGGGAAGCAGTGGCTTGCAGTCAGTTTCAATCAAATTCCAGTAAAATAATCTCTATTTAATCGCTAAATTCGATTAGGTTAATCAGAAATGTTTATTTCCATTGGTTATAAGCTTAGTTTACTTTGTTATAAGCGAATTCGCTGAAGCACTCTTAAAAACCAACCGAGGAATACAAAATGTCTGAACAAAACGTGACTTTCCCACAACTGAACAAACCGGCTCCGGCCTTTAATGCGAAAACGACCCATGGCATGAAAACACTGGAAGACTATAAGGGTAAATGGCTGGTGCTATTCTCACACCCTGCTGACTTTACGCCA
The DNA here is from genome assembly GCF_052656265.1 of Alishewanella sp. HL-SH06. Taxonomy (NCBI): domain Bacteria; kingdom Pseudomonadati; phylum Pseudomonadota; class Gammaproteobacteria; order Alteromonadales; family Alteromonadaceae; genus Alishewanella; species Alishewanella sp. HL-SH06. The sequence goes on along the minus strand of NZ_CP199752.1, from coordinate 3,784,703 downwards.
GTGTGTACCACCGAGTTTATGGGCTTTGCTACCCGTGCTGATCAGTTTGCCGCGTTAAACTGCGAGCTGCTAGGTCTGTCAATCGATAGCGTGCATTCACACATTGCCTGGGCGCGCAGCATTGAAGAAAACTTCGGCGTGAAAATTACCTTCCCTATCATCGCCGACTTATCGATGGAAGTTGCAAAAGCCTACGGCATGATCCAGCCGGGTGCGAGCGATACTGCTGCGGTACGGGCTACTTTTATTATCGACCCGAACGGTATTTTACGGGCAATGGTGTACTACCCAATGAGTAATGGTCGTAGCATAGACGAGTTTGTACGTGTATTAAAAGCGCTACAAACCAGTGATGAACACAAAGTGGCGACACCAGAAAATTGGCAGCCAGGTGAAGATGTCATCGTACCACCACCAGCAACGATGGCGGATGCCGAAATCCGTAAAGATCAAGGTTACCAATATACTGACTGGTATTTCAGCAAAAAATCGCTGTAAACCGTCTGATGTTTCCAAGAGCTGCGCCGCAGCTCTTGCTTTCACTTCTTAGGAGGGGTTATGGATCCTTTAGTACATATTAAAGCCTTTTTAGATAGCGACAGTGAAACCTTTAGCTATGTCGTGGCGGATTTAACGTCGGGCTTGGCGGTGATTATCGATCCGGTACTGGATTTTGATTACAAGTCAGGCCGAACCTCGACCAAAAGTGCAGAAGACATTCTGGCTTATGTCGAGCAGAAAACCTTTAAGGTGGAATGGATACTGGAAACACATGCCCATGCTGACCATCTTTCAGCTGCGCCGTTTTTTAAAGAAAAACTCGGCGCTAAAATTGGTATTGGCGAACATATTCAGCAAGTACAGGGAATTTTTAAGCAGATTTTTAATCTTGAAAAAGAATTTCTGCCTAATGGCGCCCAATTTGATCGCTTATTTAAAGATGGTGAAGAGCTCAAAGTTGGCAGTTTATCGATCAAGGTAATGCATACCCCTGGCCATACGCCAGCGGATCTGGCTTATATCGTGAACGGCAACATGGCCTTTGTTGGCGATACTTTATTTATGCCTGATGTCGGTACGGCACGCTGCGATTTCCCGGGTGGCAGTGCTAAAACCTTATACCAGTCGATCAAAAAATTGCTGTCACTACCCGCGGAGACGGAAATCTATATTTGCCATGATTATCCAACCCAAGGCCGTAAGCATGAATACAAAACAACGGTTGCTGAGCAACTTGAGCACAATATTCATGTAAACAGTGAGATTTCAGAAGAGGCCTTTGTGCAAAAACGCGAGGCGCGTGATAAGACCTTATCGATGCCACGGCTAATTTTGCCTTCGATCCAGGTCAATATCCGCGCCGGGCAGTTACCGCCAAAAGAAGACAACGGCCAAGTTTATTTGAAAGTTCCTATTAATATGCTGTAACGGCACCCAGAGAAATATTGTGACCTATATTTTGTTAGGTGCTGCACTAATTGGATTGAGCCTCGGTGTCTTCGGATCCGGAGGCTCCATCCTAAATGTTCCAGTATTGATGTATTTGGTTGGACAACCTGCCGAAATAGCGATTGCTTCTTCGTTAGCTATTGTTGCTCTTATTAATCTTGGGGCAGCGTAGCAAATGTCTTTAACAAGCGGATCAGTTATCGGCATCTAATTTGGTTTGGGCTCCACAGTATGGTGGGTACTTATCTGGGAGCATGGGGTGGCACCCTTGTTAACAGTAAAATTCAGTTAGTTGTTTTCGTCATCTGAATGTTAGTTGCCGCTGTCGCAGGCGCAGCTTGGTAGGGAATTTTATATTCTTATTTGAATAAGCATATATCAAAAAAGAATTAATTAATTTACAGTAAGCGTTGCAGCAAATTAGTGCAACATGCATAGCGATGTTGCTTATATTATTGCGTTAGAACAAATATCTTATCTTTAATTTTTGCTAATGTAAGGCAATTCATTTCTCTGTAAGGTGTTGTTATGCATGCTAGTCCCACAACAAGCTTATCCTATACCGGTTTATCGATAGGTAAAAAACTGTTTATTAGTTTTGGCAGCCTTAGCGTGCTAATGCTGGTGGTTGCCGTAGTGGTGCAGCTGGCACAGCTGGCAATGGATACGGCAAGGGCCAGTGCAGCAGATAAGCGTAATCTGGCGGTGTTGCAGCTGGAAAAAGAAATCGATCACTTGGTTTGGGCTAACCAGCTGGCGAACAGTATTTTGTTGCAGCAGTCTTTTGCCGGACAACTTAATCCGCAACAATGCGCTTTTGGCCGTTGGTACGAGCAATTTAAAGCCTCAGACGTGTATAAAAATGGCAGCACAGAGCTGCGTCGGGTATTAGATTCGATAGATGCACCACACAAACAGTTACATCAGAGTGCCGTCAGTATTGCGCAAGCCGCCCCAGATCAACGTGCCGCTATTTACCAGCAAGACTCCCTTTCGGCTTTGACACAAGTGCAACAGGCGCTGGGCGAGCTGCACACTATTTTTCAGGCTGAGCGCAACGCCATTATTGCAAAGGCAGAAGTGACTGATCGTAACGCTATGCGGGCGGTTTGGGCCGTGTTGGTGTTAACTCTGCTGGCTGCGGTGTTATTTGGCCTGTGGCTGCGCCGGGTTATCTCTTTACCTATGAAACAACTCACCCAACGAGCTGAAGCCATTGCAGCCGGTAACTTAGCGGGCGAGCCATTGGTTATTCAAAGCCGCGATGAAGTTGGTTTGGCTGCGCAGGCGTTTAATATCATGCAGCAGCAATTGCGTCAGCTGATTAGCAATTTGGTGCAAAAATCAGATCAGGTAGCTGAGCACGCCGCCCGAGTATCGGACATTACCAGTCGCACCGATGTTGATTTACGGCGTCAGGTAGCAGAAATAGAACAGTTGGCCACCGCCATGAACGAAATGGCCTCCACTATTGCAGAGGTGGCAAAGCATGCGCAGAACACCTCTGACGCGACCCATCAGTCAGAGCAACATGCTGAGCAGGGGCAAAAGATAGTGCGCTTAGTGATCAACAGTATTAATGAAATTGCGTCAGAAGTGGATAATGCCTCTGTTACCATCAGCCAGGTACAGCAGGAAAGTCAGAATATTGGTGCTATTTTAGATACTATTCAGGCTATTGCCGAGCAAACGAACCTGTTGGCGCTTAACGCGGCTATCGAAGCCGCGCGTGCCGGCGAGCAGGGCCGTGGTTTTGCCGTAGTGGCAGATGAGGTGCGCACGCTGGCCGCACGTACGCAAAGCTCGACCACTGAAATTAAAAACCTGATCGAGCGGTTGCAGCACAGTGCCGCCAATGCGGTTAACACCATGAATGCCGGCGTGACGAAGGCGCAGCATGGTGTGGCCATGGCCGATAAAGCCGGTGCAGCACTGACTGATATTATGCAGTCAGTAAGCGCAATAACCGATATGACGCTACAAATCGCCAGCGCAACCGAAGAGCAAAGCACGGTAGTACAAGAGATGGACAAAAACCTGTTAAGGGTAAATTCACTGACGATGGATACCAAGCAGCGCTCGAATGAAGCAGATACAACCTCTGCTGAACTGGAAAACATGGCCGGACAGTTACGTGGTGAGAGCCATCGGTTTACAGTGAATTAGTACTAGGAAAAGTAAGCCTCTCTGTTAACGTAGATCATTATTTTCTTGATACCATTTAACAGGCAATACAACGCAAAACGGATGTATATTTGGCTAGGCCAGCTCCTATGATGTTCTTGAGCTTTACCGCAGGCCGTACTTTTTTAATAAGAGTGAACTGTTTGCGCTAGGCCTAGCTAAAAATTAACTGTGAGTTAATGAGTTGAAGTAAAAATACATCGTTAACATACTAATATAAAACCCATGGTCGTCTTGTCGATTTTCGCTATTAGGTGATGTGGTAGCCCTTAACGTCAGGGCATGCCACCTCTACAACTCGGCTCTGTGTGAACCTGTCCCCCCTAAGTGGTGCAAGTGTCAAAATATTAAAATCTCAAAGTGCAACAATTGTGACCAAAATTATCGTAAATCGTTTTTTTAAACTGTCTGTCTTTAAAGCTATGGACAATACGACTGCTATTATCGAGTTTACTCCTGATGGAGTTATAGCAGATGCTAACGAGTTATTTCTCTCCGTTATGGGGTACTCGAAGGACGAAGTCATTGGGAAACACCATAAAATTTTCTGTCATTCGCAGTTCTACGATGAGAATCCTCATTTCTGGAAAAAAATCAGTTTAGGTGAGCCATTTTCAGGGCTATTTGAAAGAAAAAATAAACTTGGGCAGGCAGTTTGGCTTGAAGCTACTTACAACCCAATAGCAGATAGTAACGGAAAAGTAACAAAGGTAGTAAAGTTTGCTGCCAACGTTACCAATAGGATTTTGCAAGCGAATTCTGCAGCAGAGCAAGCAGCAGCAACTTCTGAACAAACATCACAAATAACACTGCAAGCAACTAGCGTCCTCGAAGAGGCGATTAGAACAACCGATCTTATTGTTCAAGAAGTTAGTAGTGCAACCTCTGTAAGCAAAAAGCTTAATGAGCAATCGAATTCAATAAAGGACATTGTAGTCACTATTTGGTCGATAGCAGATCAAACTAATTTATTTGCTTTAAATGCCGCTATTGAGGCTGCTCGAGCGGGAGAATCAGGGCGTGGTTTTGCTGTTGTGGCAGATGAAGTTAGAACGCTAGCCGCAAGAACCAGTGAAGCTACAAGCAAAATTGGAAATGTGATTGATAGTAATGCGCAACTCATTGGGCAAATCTATAACCAGATGGGAAAAAGACAAGCAGCATCCGAAGATGGACAGATAAAAATTTCAGGTGTTAGTCGTGGCTTGAATGATGTAAAAAATGGCGTTGATAATATGGCACAAGTCATATCAGGCCTAAAACAATAGCTTATTTGCAAAAAAATATAATATCTTCTGCTCATGTCGGCTTTTCGCTCCTAGTAAAGTTCGTCTGTATGCCAAAACTGGAAATTCAGTCCGTTTTTTTCAGCTATGTCTAATGATCTTTTGGGCTTGATGTTTCAGATGAATGATGCTGCGCTCTGGGTACTAGTTTGAAAGAAATAGCCGCTTAGTACTTTGGTCCGCATAGTGTTAAAGCGAGTATAAAGAAGTAATTAAATTTAGTGCTTCCGTTGGCATTGTCATGCAATACCTTGATTTACGGATTCTCCATGTTTAAGTGCTTATTTATAAAGAAATTTAATTCACGAGCTGAGGCTCTGCTTACTGGCATTTTTCGGGATGATTGTTTAGTAAGTTAAGCGAGTTTATCGCTAGCTTGTCTACTCACTTATAGCCATTATTACTTCAGTATCATCACTGAATAAGTTATACGTATTACCATTACCCCACGGTTAAGGGCAAACCATGCATAAACCCGTTATTCTTATTTTTAGCGTTTTCAGCCTGTTTTCATACTCTAACAGCCTACAAGCTGATCCTTTGTCGTCACATGCCATAGAGAATATTTTAATTAAAGGCCGGCAGATAGACTTACTGGGTCACAGCAGTAGCGCATCTGAAGGCATTATTGGCAATGCCGAGATTTTAGATCGGCCTTTATTGCGCACTGGAGAAATTTTAGAATTTATACCCGGTATGGTTGTGACACAGCATAGTGGTAGCGGCAAATCTAACCAATATTTTTTAAGGGGCTTTAATTTAGATCATGGTACCGATTTCTCGAATTTTGTAGATGGAATGCCAGTCAACATGCGCAGCCACGGTCATGGCCAAGGTTATACCGATTTAAACTTTATTATCCCTGAGATTATCAGCCAAATCGATTATCAAAAAGGCACCTATCTCGCCAACAGCGGCGATTTTTCTGCCGCAGGCTCAGCACGTTTTGGCTTGCAAAATACTACCCCTAATGAAATCTCTTTGACGCTTGGAGAGAATGCCTATCAACGTGTTTTAGCAAAAGGCAGCTTAAATACCGCGCAGGGCAATTTGTTATTAGCGTCAGAGCTACAAGGCTATGATGGCCCATGGCAAGATATTTCTGAAGACACGCGTAAAGTAAACCTGCTAAGCCGCTACAGTCAGCGCCTTGAAAACGGGCAGTTTGCACTCACTGTTATGGCATATGACAATAGCTGGAACGCGGCTGACCAAGTGCCCCAACGGGCCATTAACGACGGCTTGATTGATCGTTTTGGTTCTCTAGATACTACCTTAGGGGGAGAAAGCTCACGCTACAGCGTGTCTGGCAGTTGGCTTAACGATAACTGGCAGGCGAACGCTTATATTATCCGCTCAGAACTCGATTTATGGTCAAACTTTACTTATTTTCTATCTGATCCGCTAAATGGCGATCAATTTGAGCAAACCGATTCTCGTACAATTTATGGTGGGGAAATAAGCCGTAATTGGCATCAACATGTCGGCAGTATGGCTGCAGAGTATGTTGTAGGTGTGCAAACCCGTATTGATGATATTGCCGAGGTAGGTCTTTACAACACGCAAGCCCGCCAAAGACTGAATACCGTGCGTGAAGATGCCGTATTACAGCGTAGCATTGGCTTGTTTAACCAAAACACTTTTGCGTTAACCGAGCAATGGCTGCTGCATATTGGTGCCCGTTATGATGTGATGCGCGCCCGTGTAGACAGTAACGAAGAGGCAAATAGCGGTAAGTCATCCGAAGGCATTGTGTCGTTTAAAGGCGGGCTTAGTTATCAAATGAGCCCAAATTGGCAAAGCTATTTTAATGTGGGGCAAGGTTTTCATTCTAATGATGCTCGCGGCACTACTGCAACTCGCGTACCCCAGACGGATGAAGCCGTTGAGCCTGTTGATTTTTTAGTGCGTAGCAATGGCGCCGAGCTTGGTATACGTTATTTTGATAGCGTTACCTTCAATGCTTCAGCAGCATTATGGTACTTAGATATGGACTCAGAATTATTATATGTGGGTGATGCGGGTACCAATGAGCCCAGCCGTGCATCACGACGCTATGGTTTAGAGATTGCAGCATATTATTGGTTGAATAACAGCTGGAGTATAGATACTGAACTCGCACTTACTCGCTCACGGTTTACCGAAGAGGCAACTGATGAAGGTGAGTATATTGATGGTTCATTACCAATGGTATTCAGTATGGGGCTTATCTATAAAGCGGATGACGTTTGGCAAACGAGCTTACGGCTGCGCCATTTTGGTAAGCGCACACTAGACAGTTTTAATGAACAACGCTCTGCATCGTCTACCGTGCTAAATGGTAATCTAAAATACAACTTGTCAAATTGGCGTGTTTCAATTGATCTTCTTAACATACTGAACAGCAAAGCCAGTGATATAGAATACTTTTATGCGTCAAGATTAAACAATGAAGCTGCAGAAGGCATTGAAGATCGTCATATACACCCTATGGAGCCAAGAACCGTAAGGATTAGTGCAACTTATGCTTTTTAAAACTACCACAATAACGAAAATAAAAAGCACGAATGACCAAAATCACAGGATGTTTTGGTCAATTTACGCTACAGCGTAACAAAGAATTGAGTTTGGTTCATGGCGTGAATAGAGTGGGTATTTAGAGTAGTGCTAACACCTAAAGCCATCTAAAAAGTGTTGAAAAATTCGACACTAGAACTCATCGGTTACGATTGTTGAATTCCCGATTTTGTAACATATTTGTCGGGCTCTAAATCACAAAAGCGCAATGGTGAACTGATCGAGCCCCATTCAATAATTAAGAGTGTTGAATTGACTGAAGGCAAGGAGCCCGAATATGAAATGGATATTGGTTGCAGTACTCATGCTTATTCATAATCCCCTAATCGCTTCAACTCAGTATTCTCAATCACAATGTAAAGAGTTAAAAGATCAAAGAGAATACATTCGTAAGCGCATGAATGCAGGCTATGGTGTTGCTGGCGGCGGGTGGGTGGTTGATATGGCGAAAGTGATGTTGATGAAAGCAGGCTAAGCACCTGTCAAAATTGCTTTAGTGCGCATATTTATACGTTGCTCAAATCATACTTTATTGATACTACTAAACAACATCATGGATTGAGACGGTTTTATGTCGGTGAGTTATTACGATCAGCAAGCTGCGAGCTTTGCGCATGACACCCTCAGTGTCGATATGACGTTGCTTTATGACGAGTTTTTGCCGCTGCTGGCGCCGGGTAGTGTTATCGTCGATGCCGGTTGCGGTGCAGGTAGGGATAGTCGCTTTTTCCTGTCTAAAGGGTTTCAGGTATTGGCCTTTGATGCCAGTAAGGCGCTGGTCGACATCGCTGAACAAGTTACCGGTATCGCGGTGGCACATAGTACCTTTCTTCGCTTTACCCCTCCGATCAACGTTGATGCTATTTGGGCGTGTGCCTCGCTGTTGCATGTGCCTAAAGTTGAGCAGCAAGCTACGTTTCAGCATTTAGCGCAATGGTTAAAACCCGAAGGGATCCTGTACTGCTCTTACAAGTATGGTGACAACGACTATGCCAAAGCAGGGCGGCAATTTACTAACGCCAATGAGGCGCGCCTAGCTGCGTTCTTAGATGGTTCTGGTTTGCGTATAAAAAAAGTTTGGATCAGTGCCGATGCACGCCCTGGTCGCGCTGACGAACAATGGTTAAACGCGATTTTGGAGAAAACTGCCTGATGGTGCAGCAGTTATTCCAAGGCAAGGTGCTTACTACAGGTGGCGCAAATGACCCGCTATTACCCAAGTTATTAACGGCAATTAATCACGCAACAGAAGTGGAAATCAGTGTGTCGTTTATTCAGCCATCGGGGTTGCAGTTGCTGTTGCCAGCGTTAACCGATGCGTTAAGCGCTGGCGCTAAAATCAAAATACTGACCTCTGATTATTTGCATATCACCTCGCCAGAGGCATTACGCCAGCTGTTGCTGCTTTGCGAGCAAGGCGCCCAAGTGAAGCTGTTTTGTTGCCAAGCTAACACGCCGTTTCATATGAAAGCCTATATCTTTGTCAAAGGCTATGAGGGGGTGATGGAAGAGGGCTGCGCTTATATTGGCTCCAATAACATTAGCCGTACAGCACTGTTAAATTCTCATGAGTGGACATTACGCCATGATTTTCAGCAGAAATATGCTGTTGAGTGTCAGTTTACTGATATTCGCCAACAATTTGCTACCATATTTAGTCACCCACAAAGCCAGCCACTAACAGAAGCACGATGGGCGGCTTATTTGCAGCGCTACCAACAAAATAAACAACAACGCTTACAGTTAGTGGATGCGGTTATTGAAGAAGAGCCGCGTTTTACGCCCAATGAGGCGCAGTTGTTGGCATTAGCGGCGTTAAGCGAAAGTCGTCAACAAGGGTATAAGCGCGGCTTAGTGGTACTTGCAACCGGCATGGGGAAAACTTGGCTGGCAGCGTTTGACGCCAAGCAATTGGCCGCCAAACGTGTGCTTTTTGTAGCCCATCGTGAAGAAATTTTATTGCAAGCGCAGCAAAGCTTTAGCCAGTTAAACCCGAATAAAAGTAGTGGTTTATATCTCGGTTCAGAAAAAGCACCCGAGGCTGACTTGTTATTCGCGTCTATCCAAACGTTAAGTAAAGTAGCGCACTTACAGCAGTTTAAACCTGATCACTTTGATTATGTGGTTGTCGATGAATTTCATCATGCAGCCAGCCCTAGTTATCAGGCATTATTAGATTATTTCAGCCCTGAATTTCTATTGGGGCTAACCGCCACACCTGAGCGCAGTGATCAGGCGGATATCCTGGCGCTGTGTGATAACAATTTGGTGTTTGAGCGCAATCTTGTGCATGGCATCGAAAGCCGTATCTTGGTGCCATTTCATTATTATGGCATTTACGATCAGTTTGTTGATTACCAAGAGATCCCGTGGCGCAGTGGTAAGTTTGATCCCAAAGCTTTAGACAGCGCTTTTGCTACGCGAAAGCGGGCTGCACACATTTTTGAGCACTGGCAAAAACACAAACAACAGCGCACCTTGGCCTTTTGTGTGTCACGCCGACACGCCGATTACATGGCCGAGTATTTTAATACGCAGGGCATCGCTGCGGCTGCGGTTTATCAAGGCAGCGCTTTACGGCGCAATGAAGCATTAAGCCAATTGCAGCAAGCGCAGTTGAGTGTGCTGTTTTCGGTTGATTTATTTAACGAGGGAACTGACTTACCCGCTATTGATACGGTGTTGATGTTACGGCCAACAGAGTCAAAGATTTTGTTTTTACAACAATTAGGTCGTGGGTTACGCCAAGCTGAACACGTCGGCAAAACGCATTTGGTGGTGCTTGATTTTATTGGTAATCATCAGTCATTTTTAAATAAACCGGCAGCGCTGTATAACGTGAGTGGTATTAAAGCCATTATTAGCACATTGGCAAAGCAGCCGGTGATTGCGCCAGGTTGTTATATTAATTTTGCACCAGAGGTTATCAACGTTTGGCAGCAGCTTGTGCGTAACATGAAAAACACGGCGGCTGAAGATTTTCAACAATTGCAGTTAGAGCTTGGGCATCGCCCCACTGCGGCAGAGTTTGTGCTAGCGGGGTTCGATATCAAAAAAGTGCGGGATAAACACGGTAGCTGGTTTAACTTAGTGGCAGAGCAAACTGAAGATGCTGAAATGGCGTTGCTGCTTCAGCGCTATGGCAATTGGTTACGCGAGGGTGTCGAAACGACCGGCATGACCAAATGCTTTAAAATGATCTTGCTGCGGGCTTTTTTAGCGTTAGATGGGTTTAGTGCGCCTGTTAGTACTCACCAATTAGCTAAACAAAGCCGGCAACAAATTTGGCGGCGGCCAGATTTAGTAGAGAAAGACGTTCCCGCTGCACTTAGGCAAGACAATAACAGTGAAAAATGGCATCAGTATTGGTATAAGAACCCGATCCATTTTTATGCCAAACAAGATAAAGCGGCTAGCAAGCCTTGGTTTGTTTTGAATGCAGGGCGGTTTGCCGCTAACTTTGAGGTTCGTCCTGCTGATATTGAAGCGCTCACGGCGTTAACACATGAGTTAATTGACCTGCGATTAGCGCAATATTTATTGCGTGATGCCCTGGTTTGATAAGTCTTAAACACCTTAGTAGGCAAAATCGAGTTGGCTAAAAAGCAGTTCGCTGGGTTAAATCGACATGTTGCCACCAAAATTGCACTTCCTCGAACCACCGCAATGTCTCTTATTGTGTTATGCCGGGTTGAAATGGTGTTCGCTTGGCAATAGCTGCCGCATTATACCGACATGCGGCGGCCACATCTTGGTATTTTGCATGAATGTCGACGCTAGATGTACACAACTATCTTACCAATATCTGAATTTAGTTATTACCACAAAGTTAGCGCTCGCCGCATGGCAGTGTTTTGGTGGTTACCTTGCTCCCTATCTCACTAATTAAAATAATTTATCTTAACTTCCCTTTAAAATCGTGGGTTAGCAGAGAGGGGACAGGCTTTTTTGCATTAATTGAAAAGGGGTTTTTGTGTCTTTACTCCGCTCATTTTTACTTTTGGTAAGCTATGTTTAAGTACTTTTACCATAATTTAACCAAGAAATTGGTTGACAAATTGGCAAGAAGTAAATAGCTTTGCTGTCATACCGGGTGGTAAGCTTATGACTTTAGACAAGCAATTTACGGTCGGTACCTGTTAGTTCTACAACAGCATTTACGCGTTGCAACAATGCAACAATACAGTTTTTTGTGGTGTACAAACGTTTCTTTGCACCATTGTCAGTGCAGCAAAAAAATTAGGGGTGAACAATGTCAAAACCAACGATCGGCTTCATCGGCCTTGGCCTTATGGGCGGCAACATGGTCGAAAATCTACAGAAAAAAGGTTATCAGCTGACGGTAATGGATCTTAACAAAGACGCAGTTGCAGCCTGTGTTGCCAGAGGTGCATCTACAGCCAGCACGGCAAAGGAACTGGCCGCATCAGTTGATATCGTCATGCTTTGTCTCACCACCTCAGCTATTGTTGAAAAAGTGGTTTACGGTGACGAGGGTATTCTCGCAGGCATTAAACCTGGAGCGGTACTGGTAGACTTTGGTACCTCTATTCCAGCGTCGACGCGCAAAATCGGTGCTGACCTCGCCAAAAAAGGCGCGGGTATGATCGACGCCCCCCTAGGTCGTACACCGGCACACGCTAAAGATGGCTTACTGAATATTATGGCTGCCGGTGATCAGGAAACTTTCAACAAAGTGCAGCCGGTGTTGCAAGATCAAGGCGAAAACGTGTTTTATTTGGGCGAATTGGGTGCAGGCCACACCACAAAACTTATCAACAACTTCGTTGGTATGACGACCGTTTGCGCCATGTCTCAGGCATTTGCTATTGCTGATCGTGCTGGTGTTAATCGGCAACAACTGTTCGACATTATGTCGACCGGGCCTTCCAGCTCACCCTTTATGAAGTTCTGTAAGCACTATGCAGTAGACAATGTGAGTGATCTTGGGTTTTCACTGGCTAATGCTAACAAAGACCTTGGCTATTTCCTGCAAATGGTTGAAGACCTTGGTACCGAATCAAAGATTGCCAAGGGCTCATCAAGTGATTTGCAAGCCGCATTCGATGCTGGCATGGGCAACGGCAACGTGCCAGAGATCTTCGATTACTACCGCGAACTTAACAAATAGCGCGATTTGTCAGCCTGTCGACGCTATCCGAGCTATCCATTCCTCGAAGAGGACAGCTGCTCAGTTTTAAAGAAGCATCGACGGTGGATTAGGCGCTAATAAGATGGAATTTATTAGCGCAGGAAGTAACTCCCTTACTTCATGCTCTTACAGTAATGAAGCGAGTCTCAGTATTGAGGTGCAAAAACCATAATGCGTTTATTCAAAGATTATCTGCTAAACATGTGCCTGGCTCTGGTATTAGTCCCAGTATCAGTTGCTGCATTCGCTACTGAATATTTTGTCGCGAGCAAAGACGAGTACAAGGCGATTTCATCGAAACTGGTTGCAGGTGACAAGATCATCTTGAAAAACGGGGTATGGACCGACTTTGAGATCCTGCTGGAAGGGCAAGGTGAGGCTGATGCGCCCATAACGTTAACGGCAGAAACCAAGGGTCAAGTGATCCTGTCTGGCCTGTCTAATCTTCGGTTAGCCGGTCAGCATCTAGCCGTTTCTGGTTTGGTGTTTAAAAACGGTTATACCCCCAGCAGTGCCGTTATTGAGTTTCGCAAAAACAGTAATGCGTTAGCCTTCCACTCACGGGTGACGGAAGTCGTTATCGATAACTATAACAACCCGGATAAGCAGGAATCGGATTATTGGGTAGCCTTGTATGGGCAGCATAATCGGTTAGACCACAGTCATTTCGTGGGTAAACGTAATAGAGGCGTTACCATTGCTGTCCGATTAAACAGCGAACAGAGTCAGCAAAACTATCACCAGATTGATCACAACTACTTTGGTTATCGTCCTACCTTTGGCTCTAATGGTGGCGAAACACTGCGTATTGGCACCAGCCATTATTCCCTTACCGATTCTTATACCTTGGTTGAAAACAATTACTTCGAACACACCAATGGTGAAGTAGAAATTATTTCGATCAAGTCCGGCAAAAATACCCTGCGTGGCAACGTGTTCTTTGAGGCCCGCGGCACGCTGACCCTGCGCCATGGTAACGGTAATATTGTTGAGCAGAATATATTTTTGGGTAATGGCGTGGAGCACACTGGTGGGATACGTGTTATCAACAAAGATCAGGTGATCCGTAACAATTATCTGCAAGGTTTAAAAGGCTATCGATTTGGCAGTGGCTTTACGGTGCTAAATGGCGTCCCGAACTCGTCAATCAACCGCTATCATCAGGTCGAAAACGCCCTTATCGTTAACAACAGCTTTATAGACGTTGATCATATGCACTTGGCGGCCGGTAGCGATGCCGAACGCACCGCGGTGCCTATCAACTCCGTGATGAAAGATAACCTGATTATCAATACCAATAAACAGCAGCCTTTCAGCCTGTTTGATGATGTAAGCGGCATAAAACTCTCCGGTAATATTGCCAATACCGAGCTGCCAGCCGCGCTGAGCTATGGTGTAAAACGCCAGAACGTCGCTCTTAAAAAAGCTGAAAACGGCCTGCTTTATCCCGTGTCGGGCAAGCTAAACGCTGGGGCGAAGCGCGACTTAAAGGTACTGTCTAAACAAGATACCGGGGCAAGTTGGTATCCGAAATCGCCTGGGTTTGTCACATTTGATTCAGGTCAAACACATCAAGTGGCACAGGGTGCAACGGCTTTATTAGCGGCAATAGACCAAGCCGGTGAAGGTGACGTTATTGTGCTGGCTAATGGTCAATATGATATCTCAAAACTGATCAAAATTAATAAAACGTTAACCATCAAAGCGGCACAAGCAGGTCAAGCCACGTTAACCTTTGAACGTTCCGCCTTGTTTGAAATTCAGAACGGCGGCAGTTTGAAACTTGAGGGCTTAGTGATCTCTGGGGCAAATAGTCCTGACTCGGCGGGTAATTCTGTGGTTCGAACCCAAAAATGGGGCATGGTTGATAACTACCGCTTTGTGCTGCTGAACTCACACATCTTAGCGCTGGATATCAATCATACCTTTGATTTTTTCGTCACGGGCAAGGGCGCCTTTGCCGATGAGATCAGCCTGATGGGTAACACTTTTGACAATGTGACCGGCGATATTCTGGTTCTTAATACTGAAATTGAAGATTTGGGCATTTATAACGCCGAGTATGTCACGGTAAAAAACAATACCTTTAACAATGTGCAGGGTGCGGTGGTGAAGCTTTATCGTGGTGGTACCGATGAAAGCACATTTGGGCCGCTTTTGCATATGGCAGATAACACGTTAAACCAAGTGGGTTATGGCAAGCGCAACAAAAATAAATCCAGCTTGTATTTGCACGGTGTACAGGTTGCCAACATTCTGCAAAACACGCTAGTTAAGTCTGCGCCAATAGTGGTAGAGCATACGGTTGGTGAGCCCATAACGGTTATTAAGAACAATCTTTTTGATGCCACACAAGCACCCACTGTCACTGAACTCAGGGTTGAAGGGCCGCACACGGCAGTCATTGACGATAACAAAACCCTAAATACTGACAAGAGGTAGCTGCAGATGAACATGTCAAAATTACTGTTAAAAGTAACGTCGCTGATGCTGGTTACCTTGGCCTTTATACTGCCATTTGCTTTGCAAGCGGCTCATCCTAATTTGGTGATTACACCCGCTGATGTGTCTGAGATGCGCAAGGCCATTTCTAAGCCAGGACGATTCTCTAAAGCGTATAGCGATCTAAAAAGCCAAGTTGATCTGCAATTGGCTCAGCCTATTAATGTTCCTGTACCGAAGGACGGTGGTGGCGGTTTTACCCATGAACAGCATAAGAAAAATTATCAGCTAATGTACAACGCCGGCATTGTTTATCAGCTTAGCCAAGATAAAACTTATGCCAATTATGTACGTGATATGTTGCTGGCTTATGCAAAGTTGTATCCAACATTAGATGTGCACCCCGCACGAAAAGTGGAGTCACAAAATCCTGGTAAGCTGTTTTGGCAAAGTTTAAATGAGGCCGTTTGGTTGGTACATACCATCCAGGCTTACGATTTTGTTCACAGTGCGCTCAGTGCACAAGACAGAAAGCGCATTGAAACCAAGCTGCTTAAGCCTGTTGCGCTGTTTTTGTCAGAGGGGCAACCCTCTACCTTTAACAAAGTGCATAACCATGGTACCTGGGCAACCGCCGGGGTGGGTATGGCCGGTTATGTGATGAACGAGCCAGAGTGGGTTGAAAAAGCGCTTTACGATTTGGAAAAATCAGGCAAAGGCGGGTTTTTAAAGCAACTGGAAGAATTATTTTCCCCTCAGGGTTACTACAATGAAGGGCCATATTACCAGCGTTACGCCTTATTGCCTTTCGTTACCTTTGCCAAAGCGATTGAAAATAACGAACCGCAAAGAAAGATTTTTCAGTATCGTGATGGGATTGTATTAAAAGCTATAGATACCACTGTTCAATTAAGTTATGACGGTTTGTTCTTCCCCATCAACGATGCGATAAAAAGTAAGGGTATCGACACCATCGAGTTGGTGCATGGCGTTGCGCTGGCATACAGCCTAACGGAGGCGCCCGGCTATTTGGATATCGCTAAGCAACAGGATCAGATTATTCTCTCTGGCGATGGCCTAAAGGTGGCGCAAGCGCTGGATAAAGGTTTGGCTGAAGCCTATCAATTTGACTCCGTTGCCTTTGGCGATGGCAGTGATGGCAAGCAAGGCGCGCTAGTGATTATGCGCAGCCAGTTAGCGGGTGATCAGGCCGTACTGTTTAAACCTGCAGCGCAAGGTCTTGGCCATGGCCACTTTGACAAGCTCACCTGGCAGTTTTATGACCTGGGTAAAGAAATTGTCTCTGATTATGGTGCGGCGCGTTTTCTCAATGTGGAAGCCAAATTTGGTGGCCGTTACCTGCCTGAAAACGAGAGTTACGCTAAGCAAACGGTGTCGCACAATACGGTGGTGGTGGATGAAACCAGCCACTTTAATGGCGACGTTGAGTTAGGCAACCAGCACTCGCCTGTACTTAATTACTTTGAAACCAGCCCGTTTGGCTCTGTTACCCGCGCGCATATTGATACGGCTTACCAAGGTGTTCAGTTAAAGCGGACTATGGCGTTGGTTAATTTACCAGAACTTAAAAAATCCATAGTGCTGGATGTGTTTGATGTTGTTGCAGAAAAAGCCCATCAACTTGATCTGCCGCTACATTACCAAGGCCAACTTATTGATACGAACTTTGAATTGTCGGTGAGTACCCAACAGCTTTCGGCGCTAGGCACTAAAAATGGCTATCAGCATCTGTGGCTCAAAGGCCGTGGTTTACCCAAGCAGGGGCTGGCTAAGGTGTCTTGGTTAAATGAGAACGGACGCTTTTATACCCATACTAGTTTGGTAAATGGTCAGGAAGAATTTCTGTTCACCCAGATCGGGGCCAACGATCCTCACTTTAATCTACGCAATGAGCAAGCTTTTGTCCGCAGAGTAGAGAACAGCAAGCAACATCACTTCATTTCCGTACTTGAACCTCACGGCGAATACAATCCAAGCGAGGAATACACGCTAGATGCAGAAAGTCAGCTCACTGAGCTTGGCTACAGCCAACAAGATGAACTGCTGTTGGTCTATATCACTATCGCAGGTAAGTCATACCTGATTGCGATTAACCAAGCGGCAGAGGGTTCAGTTAATCAACAATTTCAATATCAACACCAATCGTATGTCATTAACGGTCGACTGGCTGTTTTTGCACTGAACGATGATGAGGAGTAAGACAGATGAGCAAGCAAAGTAACCATTTTATCTCTGGTGCTGAGGCCGAGATTGAAGATTTGGGCGGCGGCTTAAAACGTCAGCTACTGGGTTATAACGACGAACTGATGATGGTGAAAGTGTGGTTTGCCAAGGGTGCCGAAGGTTATGTACACAAACATCGTCATTCACAGGTGACCTATGTGGAAGAAGGAGAATTTCACTTTAATGTTGGTGGGGAAATCAAAGTGATGAAACCCGGCGACAGTTGCCTGATCCCTCCTTTTGTAGAGCACGGTGCAGTATGTCCTACCGGCGGTATCTTAATTGACACCTTCAGCCCGCCCAGAGAAGACTTTCTAGAGGATTAATCATGAAAATTAAAGGTTTACGCTGGTGGGTGGTGATGTTGATCGCGCTGGCGACCATCATTAACTACATTGACCGTCAATCGCTCAGTGTGCTCTGGCCAGCTATTGTAGAGGATTTATTTCCTGAAAAATCAGCGCTGGAACGCAAACAAATTTACGCAAACATCTCTGTGGTGTTCGTGTTCGCCTATGCCTTTGGTCAGGCAATCTTTGGCAAGATTTTTGACTGGGTGGGTACCCGCATCGGTTTCGTGCTCTCTATCGGTGTCTGGTCATTGGCGACTATTATGCATGCTCTTGCACAAGGCGTGCTGAGTTTCGCTATTTTCAGGGCGATCTTGGGGGTTGCCGAGGCGGGTAACTGGCCTGGTGCCACTAAGGGTAATGCTGAGTGGTTTCCAATCAAAGAGCGTGCATTAGCGCAGGGTATTTTTAACTCAGGTGCGGCCATTGGCGGCATTATCTCTATCCCATTGATTGCGTTTCTTACCGTTTATTTTAGTTGGCAAATGGTGTTTGTGATTATCGGTCTGGTGGGTTTTCTTTGGCTGGTACCTTGGCTGATTTTAGTTAAAGCGCCACCTGCCATGCATTCATGGATTACCGAAGAAGAACGCGACTATATCCTGACCGGTCAAAAACCGAAACTGACGCCGCAGCAGGCAGCTTTGCCAGAAGAGGCAGAATATAACCCTACTACCAAGGAGCTGCTTTCTCGCAAGGAAAGCTGGGGCGTCATTATTGCTTCTGCGGCCATCGATCCAATTTGGTGGTTGTTTGTGTTCTGGATCCCGATTTACCTGAATGAAGTTTACGGTATGGATGTGAAGTCTATCGGGATTTATGGCTGGGTACCTTATGTGGGTGCCATGTTTGGTGCCTGGTTTGGTGGCCTGCTGGCCCAGAACAGACTGAACGCGGGTTGGAGTGCGGATAAAACCCGTAAACTGACCATCACCTTGGGCTGCTTAATTATGTTGCCATCATTACTTGCGATGGCCGATCCAGGAGAGCCTGTTATTGCGGTGTTAATTATGGCTGTGATTTTATTTGGTTTCCAAACGGCTATCGGTAACGTGCAAACACTGCCTAGCGATCTTTACAGCAAGCGTGCAGTGGGTACCTTAGCCGGGTTTTCTGGCATGGCGGCTAAGTTAGGCGCAGTGGGGCTGACCTCTTTGGTGCCTTACCTTACAGCAGACGGCAATTACACTCCCGCGTTTGTGATAGGCGCCGCATTAGCCATAACCGCAGCTGCCGCGGTGTGGATTTTGATCCCCCGTATCGAACCTTTAAAGAAAGCTGAGTAAGAACATGACGAAGATATTTTTTCTTGGTGAGTGCATGGTTGAACTAAGAGAACTGGATGACTCGACGATGGGGCATTCGTTTGCTGGTGATGTCTATAACTCAGCGGTATATATGAAACGCTGTTTTCCAACAATAACCGTATCCATGATCACCGCCATTGGTCGTGACCGACTCAGTGAAAAAATGCTTAGCCGATTTAAAAGTGAGGATTTAGACACACAGTTTGTGTTTCAACATCCAAGCAAAGTGGCGGGTATGTATTTCATTGAGACTGATAGCGCGGGTGAGCGGCGTTTCACCTACTGGCGTAACGATTCCGCCGCCAAAAAAGTGGTGCAGTTTCTAACCGATGATGTAGTTGAACAATTAACGGCAGCAGACATGTTCTTTTTTTCAGGCATTCCGCTGGCCATTATTGACGAAGACAGCCGAGACGCCTTTTGGCAAAAACTGGCTCGCTTAAAGCAAGCTGGCGTGAAGCTGGTGTTTGATCCCAATTATCGGGCGCAGCTTTGGGCGAGCAAAGATGCGGCAATTGAGCAGTTTAATAAAGCCTTTCAAATAAGTGATATCGCCTTACCTGGCGTTGAAGATCTTAGCGTGCTGTATGGCATTGCGTCTGCAGAAGAGGCGCTAGACTTTTGCCAGCAATATCAACTGGAGGAAATGGTGGTAAAAAATGGGCCGCAATCCGTTGTCACACAAATTGGCACAGAACGGCACAGCCACCAGATCACCCCTGTTACCAATGTTGTGGATACCACCTCTGCCGGAGATGCGTTCAATGGCGTTTATTTAGGGGCGCGTTTGTCAGGACGATCGGTCTTTGAAGCGGTACAACTAGGCGCTAAAGCCGCCGGCACGGTGATCCAGCACCCTGGCGCGATAGCTCCTTTGGCAGCATTCAAACAGGCCATGTCTGAAGTAGGCATATAGCTGTTACGGCAAAACAACATACATTATTAATTAAAGAGATATTCAGACATGACGCGTTTTTCTGAACTGATGGCAAAACAGACATTACTCCCTATTATTCAAGCGCAATCACCAAAACAGGGTGTGCAAATTGCCCAAGCTATGGCGGATGCCGGTCTTACTCTGGTCGAAGTAGTATTGAGAACAGAAGCTTCTCTTGCCGCTTTAACGGCGATTAAGCAAGAAGTGCCGCAACTGAAAGTCGGCGCAGGGACGGTGATCGATGCCCGGATCTTGAATCAGGCACTGCAAGCCGGTGCTGACTTCATTGTCACCCCAGCAACCTCAAAGACGCTATTGATTGAATTGGCAAGCTGTGGCGTGCCGGTGCTACCGGGAGTGTCTAATACCGGTGATATTTTGCTGGCGTATGAGCATGGCTACTCGGAAATGAAACTTTTTCCGGCTTCACTGTCGGGCGGGGTACCCTTCTTGCAGGCGGTATCGTCAGTATTCCAATCGGTTCGTTTTTGTCCGACCGGTGGCGTCAATCAGCAAAATATGCAGGACTATTTGTCATTGAGCAATGTGTTTGCGGTAGGTGGCACCTGGGTTGCACCTGCCAAGTGGGTTGAACAGGGTAATTGGCAAGCCATTACCACCGCCTGCTATCAAGCGCTGAATAGACAAGGTGCAGAAATGACCTGTTCAGTGACTTAGAAGCACTCGGGTATTGTCTTGGTAGAGTAAAAGGAACAACAATGAAACCCATAAACCGCATGTTGACGCTGAGCTTAATGTTATTGGCCGTTTTCGTCACTTATGCCAATGAAAACGACGAAAGTGACAGCAATATCATAATGCCAGTATCCCACCAACAATTAGCGCAAGGGGTATTACTGGGAAATTTTACGCATTTGGATCCTGCGAAAAAACCCAGTGAAAACTTTGATCTGCTGGATTGGAGTTTAACGCTGCCAACGGATCTGAACAAAGATAAAAAAGCCGACATTGTTTACGAGCGGGCATTAGCTGATGGCTTTGAACTGAAACCGTTGTTTTACACCGCCGAGGATGGCGGTATGGTGTTCGCTTGTCCAAATGAAGGTGCCAAAACTTCAAGCAATACCAAGTATGCCAGAACAGAGTTGCGCGAAATGCTCAGGCGCGGCAATACTCAGATAAAGACGCAAGGTATAACCAAGAATAACTGGGTTTTTAGCCAAGCGCACGGTTCAGTTAAACGCAATGCTGGCGCTGTTGAAGGCAGCCTAGAAGCAACGCTTGCCGTTAATAGGGTATCGATAACGGGCGATGAGAAACAAGTCGGCAGAGTGATCATTGGCCAGATCCATGCAACAGACGATGAGCCCATTCGCCTTTATTACCGAAAACTCCCTAATAATGAAAAGGGCTCTATTTATTTTGCGCATGAGATCAATGGCGGCGATGACGTCTGGGTTCATATTATCGGCTCGCGCTCGCACACCTTAGTCAATCCTGAAGATGGCATCGGATTGAATGAGAAGTTCAGCTATAAAATTACAGTGGAAAACAGTGTGTTGTTTGTCACTATCATTCGTCCTGGCAAAGCCAATATCACTAAATCCATCGATATGAGTAAAAGTGGTTATAACAGGAATAATCAATATATGTACTTTAAAGCGGGTGTTTATAACCAAAACAATAGCGGCGATCCTCGAGACTATGTGCAGGCGACGTTCTATCACCTTGATAACCAGCACGATAATTAGCCATTTTTGTTGAATGCAACGCTAAATACATATCCATCAAAGCGCAAACTGGTTAACCAGTTTGCGCTTTTTTTATGGCATTTTAGCTGTTTATCTTTATGGTGTTTTACCTGTTGCATCTTTTAAATTCTCATTGGTAATTAACATTGGTAATATCAATAATTAATAATTGGTTGATATGGCGGTTTGATTTGGTTATATTTCGAACGTTAAATAAATTTCTTACAGGTAACAGGTAAACCTAACCGCACAAAATAATAACGGAGAACAGGATATGTCGCTGATATTTGATAATGATGCAGACAGATGTACACAAGAGAAACACTTCAGGCTTTCGCCTGTCGCCACAGTGGTAAAAATGGCACTGGTTGTCTCTCTTACCAGTTTTATTGCGATGTCTGCCAAAGCGCAAGACACGAATGCTGAACCGAAAAAAGAAGCTGAAAATATTGAAGTTGAGGTGATTGAGGTTATAGGTACCCGTAAAACCATCCAAGACCAAATTGCCATAAAGCGTGAAGCGACTTCGGTGGTTGATGGTTTATCAGCTGAAGATATCGGTGATTTACCTGCACTGTCAATTGGTGAAGCCTTAGAGTCAATAACGGGTGCCGCCTCTCACCGTGAAAATGGCGGTGCGACAGAAATTACGATTCGCGGTTTAGGCCCCTTCTTGAGTGCCACGCACATTAATGGTCGTGAAGCGACAAATGGCAGTGGTGACCGCTCAGTTAACTTTTCACAATTTCCGTCTGAGTTAATGCAAAAAGTGGCGATTTATAAAACTCAGGACGCATCACTGATCGAAGGGGGTGTGGCCGGTGTCATTACCTTAGAAACGCTAAAGCCTTTAGATTACGGTAAACAGCAAATTCAGGGGGAGGTAAAAGTAAATTATAACCCTGATGAAGCTAATATTGACAACTCATTACACGGCAATCTAGGTGGTCGGCTAACATTCAGCCTTGTTGACCAATTTGAGTTTGACAATGGTCAGGCCTTAGGGGTTTCGTTTGGTGTGCAACGTCAGGATATCAGCCAACCTGAAGCGGAATATCGCAGTTCAGGCCCGACTGGCGCTTCTTTGTGGGCATGTTTAAACGATCCCACTAACACCAATGAAGGTTTTTTCCGCAGTACGGCCGGTGATTGCGAAGATCGGGTGGTGGGTAGTAGTAATCAAGGTTATCAAACCGCGATTAATCCCGTGACGGGTGAGGCACAAAGTGCGGGTACGCCTTACGCTTGGACGGGTAGTAGCCGTAGTTACCGCCAAAATGAAACGTCTGATGAGCGTGATGCTGTGTTTCTTGCGTTACAATATCGACCTTCCGATGCGTGGGATATCAACTTCGACGCGCAAATCTCGGATCGTAATCAAGCGGAAGCACGTCATGACTTACTGTTCTTACAAAAGCACGTTACGCCGGGTGTCACCGGTGAAAATCTGATTGTTAATGATGTCGGCGGCATTCTGCAATGGCAAGGCGACGAGCGTTTTGAGTCTGCCGGTGAGCAATTTTCTCGTGAAGAAAATTATGTTGGTTACGGCCTGAATGTTGAACACTTTTTCAATGACCGCTTAACGATCACGGCCGATTTTGGTTATTCGCAAACCAAACGTGAAGAGTTGCAAATTTCTAACCGGGGTAGAACGATTGACCGGCCCTTTTTAACGTGGGAAATGGGCAAGTATATCCCGCATATTACCGTCACTGATTTTGATGTGACCGACATCTCGAATTTCACAGACAGTTTACGCACCCGTCTTGATAGAGAAGGTGTGCGTGAAAACGAGATTGTTTCTGCACGCTTGGATTTCAAATATGCGCTGGAAAGCAATGTGTTTTCCAGTGTGCAAGGTGGGGTGAGAGCGTCAGAGCTCAGTTTTCTGCAGCTTGGTGGTAACCAAGGTAGTGGTTCACGTACGGAAATATTGCTGGATGAAAGTGCCATATCCGCATTAGACGTATTGCAGCAATGTCAGATCAATTTCCCTGAAACCGACTTATTATCCTCTGTGTCTGATGGCAATCTGATTACCCACATCGACAGTAACGGTAACGTCGTGGCCAGTGGTACGGGTTCATCATGGGCCACTTACGATAATGTCTGTTTCTCACAAGCACTTGTGAATTCAGTTGGTGGGAGCTTTGCCTACCCGGAAGTTGAGTATCAAAACTCGGGAACTCAGGATGTTACTGAAAAAACCCTGTCGGCTTATCTGATGGCCAACTACGATACTGAAATGTTCGGTAAGTTTATTCGCGGTAATTTTGGTGTGCGGCTGGTTGATACCGACGTTACTTCAATTGGTTTTAGAAACAGCTTTGATGTTGTTACCAATGAATTAGGGGTGCTGAGCCTGGTTACCGGCGATTCGTTAGAGTCGATTACTGGCGGCGGCGGTTATACCGAAATACTCCCTAGCTTTAACCTGGTCGTCGATTACAGTGACAACATATTGCTGCGGGCCGGTATTTACCGGGGCATGTCACGAGCGAACCCCAGTGATATGAGTTATAGCCGCACATTCCAAACGGATGATGATGTAGCGCCAACGTCCTTGGCAGACTTATTTGTCGGCGTGAATGGTTCAGGTAACCCCAATATCAAGCCTCTGATGTCATGGAATTACGACGTCGCATTTGAATGGTATCCTAACGAAGATTCCATCTTCGCGCTAAGCCTCTATTACAAACAATTCCAGGGTGGGTTCCAACAACGCACCGTATTGGAAGACTTTCTTGTTGACGGTCAGACGGTAACCTTGCCGATTACCAATTCGGTCACTACAGACAATGAAAGTGACCTATACGGCTTAGAGGCGTCAATAGCCTATCGCTGGGACAATGGCCTTGGCGTTAAGCTGGGTTACAACTACGCCGATACGGACTTCGAGTTTGAAGACAGCTTGTACGGTAATACCTTTATTACCGATTTAGATGGCACCACGCGTCAATTGACGGCAGGTATTGTGCCACCTGGCTCAGTCCCTGGCTTTTCTGAACATGTATTCAGTGGTCAGATCTACTATCAAATCGGCGATTTTGATACGGCACTTATTTACAAGTATCGCAGTGAATACTTCCAGCCCTATACCACTGACGGAACCCGACTGCGTTATGTTGATGAAGTGGGCGTATGGGAAGCCCGCGCCTCTTACCGCATTAATAAAAATATTCGGGTAAAAGTGGAAGCGATTAACCTGTTCAGTGCACCCAAATCACAGGATTTCTTTGTGCAGGGTAACTTGGGCGAAGTTAACGACTACGGTCCGCGATTCTTTGCCGGTATTAGTTTGAAGTACTAATCGATTCACTAGAGATCTGAATCAGAATGCGGGAGAAAATCGAAGCCCGCGAGTATTGACCTATATTACTTTTGTTCAGTCACTAAGCCACTTGTTAGTACTGAACCATTAGGAGCAGAAAGCATGTTTAAACAGTCTCTGATAGCCATCATCTTGGCAACCGCTTTGGTCGGTTGTGGTGGTGGTGATAATAACGAACTGGCTGGCAATAGCAGAGGAAGTATCAGTATCAGTGGTGGCGCATTAATCGCAGGCACCACCCTCTCGGCATCGGTAACGGATGCCGACGGCATTAAAAGCGACACCCTAGTTTACCAGTGGTCAACGGGGACAACGGGATCGTCATACACCATCACTGAAGCGGATGAAGGTTCTACCATCTCCGTGTCGGCCAGATATACCGATGAAAAAGGCATTACAGAAGGCGTAGGGGCATCGACGTCTGTGATACTGCCTACCCTGGATGTCAATGCCAATGTGGTAAAAGGGCCAATAGACGCCGCAAATTGCGAAATATTTGCTGTGACTGACACGGGTGTTGCAGCAACACCGGCTCAGGCCACGGCTATCTCCAATAGTATGGGTCGCGTCACTTTTACTAATGTGCATTTTGAAGGTACGGGCTTAATTTCGTGTTCAGGCGGTACCTATAAAGATGAGTCAACCGGCTTAATGCTGGAAGCGCCTACCTTGAGGTCGGTGGTGAATGTGGTGGAAGGCACTGCAGATGCGCCTGCACCTTCTTATGTTGTGTCGCCTTTAACGGAAATGGCGGTTCAGGCAGCAGGTGCCAACTTAAACACCTTTGCTGAGCGTGCTCGAGTCATCAATGCACGTTTTGGTATTCGTTTTGATACTACAACTGTGTTACCGACCGAGATTGGCGTTGTAGATCTGGGCGCTGCTGGTGCAGCAGATGCCGACCGCTATGGCTCGGTATTAGCACTGTTGTCGCAACTCGATGCCGACAACGTTGACAAAAACATGGCAACGTTAATCGCCGACATCGCGGCTGATTTGGCTGATGGTGCCTTTTCAGAGGGGCTGTTAGCTGCCCTTGAAACGGCCCAGCTTAATTTACAAACTATGTCAGTTATCGCAAATAAAGTGGATGTCTCTTTACTTAATATTATTGGTTCTGCGATTGGCTACAACAACACCCCTGTTGCTGCAATCATTGAAGGGACCTTAAATGGCACCATTCAACATACTGCCACCGAGCCGTTAACGGGTTCTGTTATTGTGATTGACCCGAACTTTGGCGAAGATGAAATTCTGGTACAAAGTAACGAACTGCTTGACTATGGTTCTTTCAGTATCAGTGCCCAAGGCAATTGGTCATACACTGTCGATGTGAACAACGAAACGGTTGCCAACCTAGAACTTGGCAACTCTGTGAATGATACGGTGACCATCACCTCGATTGACGGAACGACTGCTGAAATCAAGATCCGCATTGCAGCGTTAACGCAGTTAGTGAAGATTTCGGATACGGGTAATGACACTGGTGAAATTCGTTTTAGTGTTAACAATTTACGTAAAGGTAAGCTCAGTGCGTCTTTTGCTAAAGATGAAACCCTGGGCAGTGATGGCAATATAAAAGATGCCTATATTACACTGTATGGTTCTTCTGGTAGTTCCAGCGAGGCGTTGATTGATTTGCGTATTCAAGGTTCGCAAACGGGCAGTGATGGTATGCCGATTGCACCCCGTTTCTTGGTTAGAAACACAGAAAGTGCCGCTTATCCGGGTGTCATCGTTACCGCCCCCTTTGTGGAAGGCGAATTCTATAACGTTGACATTACCTGGGATTTAGATGCCGCTGAGCAATTAACACTTACGATTAACGATGAAGTGATTGGTGGTGGGTCGTTCTCCACTGCGGCGGTAGTTGATCCTGATTTTGTTAATCTGGAACAGTGGTTCGCCGATGGCGTTAAAGCGGTACAATTTAGATTGGGTGACAATGATCGAACCATCCCTTTTGGTTCTTTTTATGTAGATGATATTGAGGTTTATTCAGACGTTGCAGGTACCACCCGCGTATTCGCAGATGATTTTGAAAGCTACGCCGAGGGTGACACCCTGGATGGTGTCGGCAGTCTTTATAACTTAGCGATCTACTCTGAAGTTGTGGTATTTGATGTTGGGGATGGCACTGTTGAGCCAACGCCAGCCGTTTTCTTTGACTTAACTGCGTCTATTGCAAGCAATGCTACTGCAGCTTTAACCGGAACCGTTACTGTGGTTGACCCAGATGAAGGTGAAGCCTTTATTACGCCTGCCTCGTTCCGCAGCCGATTTGGCGACTTTGCTATTCTGGAAGACGGTTCTTGGAGCTACTTGCTTGATACGACCAACGCTACCATTGCGGCTTTAGTGAGCGGTGAAAGCGAAACCGATACGATCACCATTGAATCTTTCGATGGCACCACCGCAGAACTGGTGATTACCATCAATGGTGTGGGTGGCGAAACCGCAGGCGACAATAAGGTTGCAGTGATTATTGATACCGATCCAACGGATACTGGCGAGCTACGTTATGCGCTTGGCAGTAATGGCCCACTGGCACAAGGTCGAATTACCGCATCGGTTAAGCGTTTAGATGATGAATTAGGTGATGGTGATGCGTTTATCACGCTATTTAACTCTGCCACCAATAACAATGGTGCGATCTTAGATCTACGTATCACAGACGATAGCTTTGCGGTGCGTAGCCCAAGCAATGTTGATACGTCGGCAGCCACCGTGTTGTTAGATACCTTTATGGACATTGTTATCACGTGGGAATATCCAAATGGTAACTTAGAGGTTAATCCGCTGGTAACGGTTGAAGTAGACGGCGTCAGTTTTGTGGCTGAAGGCTTTACACCAGATAACAGTTCTACCGGTGGTGTCACGCACGTTGCATTCCGGTTCGGTGACAATAGTGGCGTACGACCAGAGACGGCTAAATTTACGGTGGATGACTTAGTCATTTACGCGGATAAGGCCGGCAATAATGTGGTATTTTCTGACGATTTTGAGTCATATAACAATGGTGATTCTCTTGGCACAGATAACCCGGCATCACCCTATAACTCAGCAACCTCTGAGGCAAGTATTGAGACTATTGGTGAAGCGATTGGCCCTGGCACACCGGGCAATAAAATTGCTGAAATACGGGATACCGATCCGACTGACACCGGCGAGTTAAGATATGCGCTTGCCGACAAAGGCCCGCTGGCTGAAGGTCGCTTTGTGCTTGCCATCAAACGTTTAGACGATGAAATGGGTGATGGCGATGCCTATATTACGCTGTTTAATTCCGCCACCAATAACGATGGGGCGATTTTAGATCTGCGTATCACTGACGATAGCTTTGCGGTTCGCAGCCCGGCAGGTGTCGACACCTCCGCAGCCAACGTCTTGCTGGATGAATTTATGCATGTGGTGATTACCTGGAAGTACCCAGGTGGCAATCTTGAAGTGAATCCGGTGGTCACGGTTGAGGTTGACGGTGTGCGGTTTACGGCCGATGGCTTTACGCCAGACAATAACTCCTTCGGTGGTGTCACTCACATTGCGGTAAGATTTGGTAGCAACAGCGGCACCATACCTGCAACCGGTGTGGTATCGGTAGATAATATTGCTATTTATGCCGAAGCGGAGGGCAGAACCCTATTGTTCTCAGACGATTTTGAATCTTATGCCGTGGGTGACTCGCTGGATACAGACAATTCTGCGTCACCTTATAACTCAGCCACTAATGAGGCGGTTGTCGCGGTGGAATAACACCTTTACTATACTGCTGGGTGAGCGCTCAGAGATTAAACGTGTAGTGTAAATAGTAAGGCGGGAATTATCCCGCCTTCTTTTTACTGTAACTCAAACCCTTAGTGTTTACGTTACTCGTACAGCGCTTATGTTATTCGCTAGCCGAATATCCGGTGTGACTGTTTTTAATTTCATAGAAGGTGGCTTGAACAAACTCTGCTGGATTGCTTGAATTGTTAACGTTATACACACCCACTTTAAAATAGTGGTACTGACCCGCCTGATCATACAAACTTTCAGCCATATCATACTGGGCCACAACATCGGCCTTGCCTGCACGGCTAATCGTCACGGTGAGTAAGTTGAAATTAACGCTGATGTGATAACTAAACACCTCATTCAGGGCGATTCCCTCCACCGGGTTTGCGGCGGTATTGCTGCGTGAGCCAATCATGTCAACATAGGTTTCAATGTTTCTACCTTGGCTGTCTTTCACCCGGCTCTCATGCGCGAAATAGATAGCACCGCGTTCATTTCCTGGCATTTTTCGATAGTATAAGCGAACCGGTTCATCATCATTAGCGTGGATCTGACCAATGATTACCCGGCCAATCTGAAAATTTTCGCCAGTGGTGGTAACCTGATTAACCGCCATCTTTACCCGCAAATCGCCGTCATAGCCGCCTGCATTCTGCCGCCCTTGTGCTGAGGCACTGCCAAACACCCAGTTATTTTTATTCACGCCCTGCGTGCTGATACTACGGTCGCCACGGCGTAACATTTCTCTTAGTTCAACCCGCACATAGCTAGTATTGGCAGAGGTTTTAAAGCCATAACTGGGTGAGCGCATCACAATGCCGCCATCAGCTGAGACATAAAAGAATTCAGAATTGGTATAACCGTTTGCAAGGTCTGTTTCAAAAATGGAGTCAGCGGTGCCACTGTTGTCCTCATCGGTAGGGATGCTCAGGTACCAGTCGATTAACTCGATACCCAATTCATTAGGAAAACGTTCGCTGAAGTTGCCGCCGGCATCTTGGCAATAATGCGCCTGAACTTCAACAATGGCATTATTTTGGTTTTCGTTATTACCAAGCCCGATTAGCTTGATATAGCGGGCTGATGTCGGCTCGATTTTTACTAGTTCAAAACCACTATGTCTGCCGCTGGAATCTGCTTGCGTTAATACGGTGGTCCAACTCGTGTTATCGCTCGAAGTTTCCACAGAAAATCTCGCGATACGTTTATTGCCTTCAAACCATTTAATGGTCAGTGCACCCAGTGTTTTAACGCTTCCCAAATCTAATATT
This sequence comes from Alishewanella sp. HL-SH06, assembly GCF_052656265.1. Classification (NCBI taxonomy): domain Bacteria; kingdom Pseudomonadati; phylum Pseudomonadota; class Gammaproteobacteria; order Alteromonadales; family Alteromonadaceae; genus Alishewanella; species Alishewanella sp. HL-SH06. Next base: position 3,754,705 of record NZ_CP199752.1, on the reverse strand, counting down.
AGCGCGGCATTTCTACCATCGTTTGACCATCTGGATTGGGATGATGTGTTGCCATCAATGGCACTGGATGCTGGATATGCCGAGTTCTCCATGGCGTCAGTGGCAGAGCGTATTGGGTACACCTGATTGATGCATTGCTCAGGTGTGACTATCACAGGGGGTGGGGATGTAATATTGGTGGTATTAGTGTCACTACTTCCACCGCAGGCTGTGACAGCTAGAGCTAAATTTATGGCAATAACGAGTTTGCCGAATTGATGGACTCTTTTTGACCGATAAGACATGCCCTTATCTCCTACTAGAACGATGAATAGAACTTGGTATAAATCTGGCGTTGTGGTGATGTTTGGTATTGCTGGTTATGTCATCAATAATTACCGGTTTACCTTTACTGGTCAACCAATTAATTTGGGCGATGGATGCTGGTGTCACATTTAAACCAATATTTCATCGGTAGCTTGGATATGTTCTTCAGTCGCATAGTCTCTTTAAGGTACTTTAAAAAGTAATTTTACTCATTATGAAACAATATAAAGATATGATTTTTATATTTTTTTTATGTTGTTTTTAGTTTTTCGCTTATTGGGCAGGAGAGTTTTTTACCAAATAGGTTAACCTTTTGGTTGACCAATATTCTAATAAGGTGTAAACATAAAGCATAATAATAAAATTGCCAGTAGTTGTTCTTTTAAGACTGTTGGCATAAAGGTTCGCGATTAACTTAAGGTCGCAGTTGCGACCCCAAAATATAATTATAATTTTAGACGGGGAACAAAAATGAGACATATGCTATCAAAAATTACCTTAGCGATACTGTCGACAACGGCACTCGGTATCGCCTCTACCGCCAACGCCCAAGAGTCAGAGGTAGAACAAAGCGATATCGAAGTGATACAGGTGACGGGGATCAGAAGCTCCTTAACAAGTGCTTTGGCAGAAAAGCGTAATGCCGCCAGCTTAGTTGAAGTTATTCAAGCAGAAGATATCGGTAAACTACCTGATCAAAATTTAGCGGAAGTGCTGGAAAATATTACTGGTATTCAGATTACTCGCTCAGCGGGTGTCGGTACGGGTGTACAAATTCGCGGTACTGATGCAAACCGCACTGAAATTAATGGTGTATCTACGGTGGGATCGGGTGCAGGGCGCAGTGGTATTGATTTTGAAGATGTTTCTGCATCGATTATTGCAGGTGTCGAAGTCATAAAAGCGCCACAAGCAAAAACGATTGAAGGCTCTGTTGGTGGCACTATTAACTTAAGAACCATTCGCCCACTTGAGTTAAGTGAAACGCTAGCCGCATTTAGAGTGCAAGGTGAAGAAAGCAGTTTATCTACCGATGGCGTTAAACCGCGCTTATCAGGAACCTTTGGTGATAATTGGGGAAATGACAATGGTGAGTTTGGTTTTGTCATTAGTGGCAGTTATGCAGAGCAGGATGTAACCGCATTTCGCCCCCGAGCTGACCGTGATAATCTGGTTCGCTCTGACAGTGGTTTAGCCAGCGCACAAAGTTTCCATTATCTACCCATTCAGTTTCTGATCCAGGATTACGATAACTTTGAATATGAGACAAAAAATTTCGCTGGTTCTTTTGAGTGGGCGCCAAACAGCAACAACAAATTTTGGTTTGATGCGATTATAAATGATCAGGACCGTCGGGAAGAAAGTTCCAGGGTTCAGGCGTCAGGGGTAAGTGATCTTATTGGTGTTTCGGTTCCAACTGAATTTGAAACAATTAATTTTGGCTCTTTAGATGGTGTCGAGCTTGGCAGCATTCAAGCCGCACTTAAAGGTATTATTCCGGTTCAGTCTGACGGTTCGGACGGTAATTTACGCTTATCCAGTGACACCAGTTCCCGGGCCACCAAGAGCAAAATATTCCGGCTAGGTGGGGAACACCAGGGGGATAACTTTAAAATAAGCGCCGAGATATCCTCATCTTCATCTGACTCTGCGACCCCCCGAATTGATACTACACTCAATTTTGTCAATCCCAATGCGGCAATTGGGTCAGCTAACGATAATGGTGTCCCGTTTGAGTATGACTTAAGTGGTGGTGCCTTGGCCTTCGGCATTGCATTTGGTGCAGAAAATGCGCCTGCTCCTGCTGATTTGCTCGACCCAGCCAACTACAGGTTGCAAGCGGTAGCACTAGCAAATAATACCAATGAAAATACCGAAGATGCCATGCGTGTTGATTTTAGCTACGACTTGAATATGTCGATTTTTACTACGCTTGACGCAGGTTATCGTTATAACAAGACATCCAGTGTGTCCAACGTTGTGGGCTCAAATCTTAGTTTGTCCAGAATGGTGGATTCTCCCAGTGGCGATTTGTTTGCTGATATTCTGACAACTGGCCCTAATAACTTTAATGCCGCAGATGGCAGAGCGCTTTATATTAAAGATTTTCTGCTGGTGAACCCGGCGTTGGTAGGATCTGATCCTGATCGGGTATTTACTACGTTAGCTAACGCCATTACTGCCCATGGGGGGACAAGACCACTGAATGCCCCAACGTCATCAGTTGCAGGTTTTTATGATATCAGTGAATCCACTAATGCACTGTATGCTCAGGCAAATTTTGAAACTGACATGCTTCGCGGTAATCTTGGTGTACGTTATTTAAAAACGGATCTTGATTCAACCGGCAACCGCAGTGTTAACGGAGATGTCGTCGCAGAAACTAGCTCAAGTGATTACAGTTTTGTGCTGCCGCGGATTAATCTGGCCGCCGATGTAACCGACGATCTGGTGCTGCGCGCTGCTTTTGGGAAGGATATTCGCCGTCCGAATTTTAGTGATCTTTCAACTTCTTATACATTTAGTACTAGCCCCAATCCACCGGTAGCTGGTGGTAACCCTAACTTAAAACCTGAAGTGGTTACATCCTTTGATATTTCTGCAGATTGGTATTTTGCTCAGGCCGCAGTTGTCAGTATCGGCTATTTCCACAAGATACGTAAAGATGTGCATGTGGGGCAACAAGATGATCCTTATTCAGAGCCTGTCACAGGTTATCGTGACATTATTGGTCCAGAGTGTGAGCAAGGCGGTATCTGGAACCCCATTGCGCTGATCAACGTGTTTGGTCCGGTGAGTTCTAACGTAGGTGTTTGTGTACCATTCTCCACTATTATTAATGACACTAAAGAGACTACGCAAAAAGGCATCGAAATGGCATTCCAGTATGATCTTTCTGCTTTCGAAGATCAGCTGGGCTGGGCATCTGGTTTTGGTGTGGTGGCAAACTATACTATTCAGGAATTCTCTGGTGGTGAAGCGGTCAATACCTCGGCTAGTCGTCCTAGTCAGGTTTTTGCTGCATCCACAGGTGGTTCAGGCTCACTGGAGGTGACTGCCGTGCAAGGCTTACTCAACTTATCTGAAAATGCCTACAACTTGACCTTGTATTACGAAAAATATGGCTTGTCTGCCCGGATGCGTTACACCTGGCGAGAAGCGTTTCGTTCAAACGATTTTGGCAGTACATCAAGTTATCCTTGGGGCTTTCCGGTCATTCAGGAAGACCGAGGACAACTTAATGCCAGTATCAGTTATGAGGTGAACGATCAACTCAATATTGGCATTGAAGCCGTCAACCTGACGGAATCTGAGGTTCGCCAATCTTGCGTTAATGAAGGCGCGCTACTTTGCTTTCAGGGCTTAACAGACCGTCGGATTACCTTGGGTGCCAGTTATAGATTTTAATTCTACTATCTAGGGCTGGTTGTCTAAGATAACCGGCTCGAGCAAAATCACAGCAAAAGCACTTGTTAAAGCAAACCAAAAGGTTTGCTTTTTTGCGTGTGGCAAGAAAAATATAAGCTCTGTGTCAGAGCCTATTATGAAGGATAAAAAATAGTGCCAGATGTGAAATGGGTTACGCTAACCGTTACTACTTATTTAAGTGAGAGATAGAATATAAACCGCGGCTTTCATCCGTTTTACGTTTGATCTCTTCCAAGGCTTTTGCTTCACTCGCCTCAAATAAAGCATTGATCAAACGGTCGAAGTGATTGTGCATCGCCGTTCTTGCCGCTGAAGCGTCACGTTTGGCTATGGCGTCATAAATAGCAGTATGTTCTTTGATACGCTGCGCTATACCTTTCGAGCATACATCCTGATAAGCGGCAACGACTTGAGGCTCATTCCGTCTGACTTTCCAAAGGTTGTAAATGGACAGGACAATGGCATTGTTACGTGTTGCACTAGAAATGATCTCGTGGAATTGTTGATCGGCTTCATCAGCCTTATCCAAATCTTCTGAAGATGACATATCATCCAGAGCCTGCTTGAGCGCTGCAAGCTCGGTGTCGCGGATTTTAACTGCGGCTAACGCTGCTGCTTCTCCCTCGACTAATGCCCGAGCCTGGGTGAGCTCAAATGCGCTGATAGATTCAAGTGAAGGTGCTGAGCCAGCAGAATCAGTGACATATACGCCTGAACCTGTTTTTACCTCTACTCTGTCTCTCACTTCTAGCGCGATAATCGCTTCGCGTATCGTCGGACGGCTAACATGATAAATTTCAACCAGCTCTCTTTCAGCGGGCAGGCGGCTTCCTGCAGGGTAAACGCCTTTGTCAATCAACGCTTCTAACTTTTCAACAACTGTCCAGAAACGTCTACGTTTCTTCATGATAGGTATCCCTTTAAGTCTTGCCATTGGCCGAACAGGTAATAACGCCGATTATACCCCGAACCTATCAAAAATTCTCAAAATGCCGGCATCTTATTCAGCTAGGGTTACCCTCCACATTAGAAAGTTCTAATTGGTTTTGCTAAACGCTATGGTCTTGTTTAAATCGGTTTTAGCTTTTTGGAGCGCTGCCAAGAAAACAGTTGGGTACTGCTTTGTGACTCTAACAGTTGCAGCGCAATTCTGATGTCGGCAGTGTAATACAGAGACGCGAAGCCAAGCCGATTGCGGCCAAGGTTATGGAATACCATACCAAAAGCAATATCACCGGCACTAAAGTCTTGATGATGTTCAGCAAAATAGGTCGCTGGTTTACTAAGCTCTTCATCGATAAGCAGCGATCTTACTCTGCCGGGGCCGCCGTGATAAGCCTGGATCAGCAGCAGCCGATAAACCTGTTCTCGTTTTTCTTCTGGTAGGTGGCCGAAGCGGGCCATGAATACGGGATGCAACATGCGATGGTTACGTTCAAATAACCAGAGCGCGCAATCGACCTGAGCGATGCGGTGTAACTGCTTATTTTTGGGAACGCCGCAGTCTTTTAATACTTGTGGGGTCAGTTGTAGAATACCTCTAGCATTGGCTTTTGAATGGGCCTCGCGCACGCCACCACTTTCGATAATCAACATACCGGCCAGATCGGCTAGAAGATCTTCTGGCAGGCTAATACGCTTTTGCTGCGCGCGACGGGCATATACCAAGCGCAGGGTGTCATGCAGTGAAGCTTGGTTTTTAGGTGTGCCTACTTTTATACCATCCCAGTTGCCAGACAGCCTACCTTCCGGATGCTTGCCCAGATAACGCTCAATGGCCAACGATAAATCGACATAAGGTTGGTGGCAACGAATCGCGAAAGGATAGCCAAGGGTCTGGGTATTACCTTCCACCCAGGCATGCACCCGCCCTTGTTGTGCCATACCCTGACGAGTTTGATTCAGGATTAACTGGGTTTGCGGCGAATCTGAGGCATCTTCGATAAATTCTAGAAAGTTGCCGCGCATATCAAATAGCAAATGGCGATTGCGCTCGGTACAGTGTCCTGAACGCGTCAGGATCCAACGTCTAACATTCATTACATTGTCATACACACCTTGGCTCTCGGCATAAGGCTTGCTGCGCACAACGTCAGTCCAGTTCTGGTAAGGTTGCACGAGTTGTTGCCCCAGAGCGCTTGCAGACAATAGGTATCCAAATAGTATAGCGGCGGTAACGGGCCAATAGCTGCTAGGTCGCATGGAACCCATATTTTCTCCGGTGTTGCAAAAGCTGGCGCAACGGTTGTTAGCTGAGGTTCAATAGCCAGAATGATGTATACCAGCAACAGTGGGCACTTTGCTAAGTACTGTTGCTGACACTGAGTATAATCTACGGCGCCTTTATTTAAACACTAATTAGAGGTTGTGACCTGTAAGCTCACCGAACTGTATTTAGACCATTTGCCTGTCATCCTAGAGGTAAATGGCAGCCCAGAGCGTTCAACTTGATTCAATAAATACTGCTGGTAGCTTTCATCATCGCCATAACGGATCACTGAGGCAGCAATGGTGCTGCTTATATTATCATCAAATTTATTCTCTATGCCGTAATCTGCAGGTACTATTTCGTCAGGATAAAAGCCCTGCAATGGGCTAATAAAGCTTTGGAAAAAACGTGTGCCATCATTAAGCCGAAAGTGTTCAACTCGGGGCGCGAGAGTTAGCGAATGGCCAATCGTTTTGATATTGCTCGAGTTTATCATTAACGCCTTATCTTATGCTGTCAGCAAATATAAAGCCGTTTTGTGCTGGTGCTGCTTTAAGAGCAGCAGAGCAGCATTGTCATGGTCTGAAGTTTTACCTTGCGCGTAAAAAAGCCAATAACGTTTAACTCAAGGGTATGAAATGTATTGTGCAGATTGCGAGTCAGTTGATGACTATTTTTTTGACGACGCCACTTTTTTTTGGATATTCGTGCCCACCACGGAAACCTTCGCCAAACTTGCCAGATACGTTGGCAGTCAAAATTACACGGCAAAACAGATAAGTACACACTGCATCGCCGTTGAAATTAAAGCCGGTTCCATTTCTGCTTTCTTAACGGGTGTTAATGGTGCATTAGAGCAAGCCGAATTAGCCGGCACTAAGTTAACGACGATGGCTGAAGATGCTTTACCGGATATTTCTGCTATGTCGCGCATGACCACCTTTAATGTGCTGATCAATCGCTTTAAGGCAAAGTGGCTAATCAATAGTATTGAACATGAGAATTATGAAACATGGTTTCAGCCTATCGTTTATGCGCAGTCGGCATTAGAAGATCCCAAAATCTACTCTTATGAAGGGCTGTTTAGGATGCGCGACGAGACCAACAGTATCGTGCCGCCGCAATTAGCCTTTTTGCTTGCCGAACAAGCCGATTTATTGTTTTCATTGGACCTAGTAGCAAGGCGTGCTGCGGTTGAATACTTTGCTGCAGCTAAATTAAAAGGTAAGTTATTTATTAATTTTAATCCCTCCAGCATCTATGACCCTTCATATTGTTTGCGCTCTACCGCCGCTGCCATTTATGAGCTTGGGTTGACGCCTGCCGATATTGTGTTTGAAGTCACTGAAACACACCAAAGTAGCGATTTAAATCACTTAAAAGGCATTCTGGCGTTTTATCGCAATGCCGGCTTTCAAGTGGCAATGGATGATATTGGATCGGGTTGGTCTGGCTTGAATCTTCTGCAAAAAATACGTCCAGATTACGTGAAAATAGATATGGAACTGGTGCGTGATGTGCATCAAGATGTATTTAAGCAAAATATCGTTTCCAGCCTAGTGAATATCGCCAAAACCAGCGGAATCACAACTGTGGCTGAGGGTATTGAAACGGAAGACGAGGCCAGATGGCTTATTGATAATAAAATTGATTTATTGCAGGGGTATTTATTTGGCCGGCCTAAATTTTATAATCAGAAAGTCAGCCAAGAAAAACGTGAAAATATAAAAAGCTCAGTGTCGCCACTTAAGAATGCGGCAAAAAGATTTTAGTGGCTAGGGCTTGTTGATACATATGAACTCAACAGCCTTGCTGCTGATTTAGAAGGGAAATTATCGTGATCAGTGTCACAGACCTATGCTTTCATCGACAGGATGGCGAGCAAGTTCACCAAGTATTCGACGGCCTCAGTTTTGAGATCAAATCGCAAGAGCAAGTTGCGCTACTTGGAGACAGTGGCTCGGGTAAAACTACCTTACTTAATTTATTATCTGGCTTACTGTCACCTCACAGCGGCCACATTGTCATTAATGGCGAACAGATTTCCTCATACAACGCTTTGCAGCTTGCCTACTACCGCCGCAAAATAGGTTTGATTTTTCAGCGTTATCAACTGCTCGATTGTCTTAGTGTAAAACAAAATATCTTGTTTCAGTATAAGTTAAATTTTCCAAGGCAACGACCTATAGAATTTGAATGCTTAACCGAGCAGCTGGGTTTAACGGATAAACTGCACAAGTTGCCTAATCAGCTGTCTGGTGGCGAGCAACAACGGGTAGGCATTGCCCGTGCTTTACTGAATCAACCTCAGCTTGTGTTAGCCGATGAGCCCACTGGAAACCTCGACCAGGCGCGCTCGCAGCAAGTGGTAGAACTGCTGACCAGTCTGTGTAAGACTCGGCAAATCAACTTGGTTATGGTGACACATTCTCAGCAATTAACGCGGTATTTCGATAGTGTGAAAGTGCTTGCTAATGGCCAGCTTAATGAACGAAATTAAGCTTATTTTACGAACCCATATGGCGTATTTTAAGCACCATCCGTGGTTGTTGTTACTGTTTATTGTGGGGTTAAGTTTAGGCAGCGCCTTACTAACAGCCATCGCTGGATTAAACCAAGAAGCGAAAAACCGGCACCAAATTTCCGCTGCGCTTATCGATAATACCGTTAGCCATATGGTGAAACCGCCAATAGGTCAAGCGTTTTTGGACGGTGCTTTATGGCTTAAATTAAGAGCCAATGGTTATACCAATGCGCAGCCGGTGTTGCGAGGGCAGTTGCAGCTGTCATCTGGTCACACCCTTTATCTGCAAGGTGTCGACAGCCTCATGTGGTTAACTCAGTCAGCAGCGCTAAGTACGCAGCAACATGCCGAGACCACAGAGGCCAGCTTTCGCTTCGATAACATCATCATTGATAGCAATAATGCTGCAAAGTTGATGCTGGATAGCGAAAGTCGGCAACTTACCCTACAAGACTCGGTTATCAAACCAAGCTTCACCTTAGCGGTTGATATAGGTGTGTGGTCAGTTACCGATCTTGCCTATGCAGATATGCTGCTAAACGCGAACGGTCAACTGAGCTTTATTGAGCTGATTGACTTAGCGCCCGAGCAGGCCCCATTAGTTGAGGCGATACTTGGAAATGATGCTCGTTTAGTGGCAGCACAAGAGCAAGACTTTGATGCTTTATCCGAGGCATTCTTTTTTAATTTGGGTGCGCTGGCGTTACTCGGCTACATTGTGGCGGCCTTTTTAAGTTTTAATGCCATCAAGCTATCAATCGCGGGGCGCAGAAACTTACTAATACAATTTCATGTTTTAGGTTTTTCGCAGCAGGCAATTTTTATTGCCATCGCTATCGAGTTTATCGTTATGGGCTTTTTAACGGCACTATTGGGTAGTTTGGCAGGCTATATTATTGCCAACACGTTATTAATGGACATTAACAGTACGCTGATGGGCTTATATCAATTAGAAAAAGCGCTTACCCTTAGCTGGCAGTGGCAAACTTTGTTATTGGGCTTTTTGTTAAACATCGTGACCCTCGGCCTCATGTTACTCACGCAAAAAAAGGTGCTGCATAGCCACCGTAAAGGGCTGTTTTATATTGTACTAGGCGGTGTGCTAGCGGCCCTTAGCTATGGTTATTATTACGCAAGCACCGAGTTTGATGCTCTGTTGATGTGTTTTTTAATCTTGGTAGTTTTTGTGCTGATTACCCCAAGTTGTTTGCAAGGCTTGCTTAGCGTTAAAAACCCGTTTAGCCAGCCACTTTGGCAGTGGCTTTATGCCGACAGTAAATTCCAGTTAGCAGAACTGCGAATTGCCATCGTCGCCATTTTAGTAGCTCTTGGCAGTGCCATTGGCATGCAAATCATGGTTAAAAGCTTCAGCGATACGCTAAATGCGCATCTTGAAACACAACTGAATGCCGATATTTACCTGCAAGTAGACGATGACGATCCAGCATTACGCCAGCGCTTAGCAATGGATACTCAGGTAGCGCGTGTGGGTATTTACATGGCCGCAGCTGGTTATATCGATAAAACACCTACACGCCTTATTAGCTATGGAGATGGCGATTCAGCGTTTTCGCACATCAGCCTTACGTCAAATCAGCCGGTCAGTGCCGAGAATTTTGCCGAACAAGGCTGTATTGCCAATGAGCAGGCGGCTATAAAAGAAGGCTATAAAATTAATGACCGTGTGCGCTTTGTGCAAAACCAACATGAATTTGCGTGCCGGATCAGTGCCTTTGCCTATGATTATGGCAATACCGCATTAAGCCTGATTATCCAAGAGCAGACTTTGCGCGCGAGCCCATTTCACTGGCAAGTTTTTGGTTTGTCGTTAACTTTAGCTGAGCAAGTCAGTGTTGAGCAAATCACTGAACGACTGATCAATGTTTACCAGCTAGACAGTGCCACTATCGCCGCCAATAAGCACTTTAAAGCAGTGGCGAATAAGATGTTTAACGAAACGTTTCAAGTAACTAAGTTACTTAATGGCTTTATTTTAGCTATTGCTTTACTGAGTTTATGTATCAGCTTATTGAGCCTGAGTGCGTTGCATGTAAGTCAATTAGCGGTGCTGCATAGCTTAGGTGTTGATGCGGCCCAGCTGCAAAAGCTTAAGCTGTTACAAACCACCTTATTGGTATTTTTTACCTGTGCTTTTGCGATCCCATTAGGCTTTGCACTTGGGTTCACGCTGTTGGAATTTGTGATGCCCATCGCCTTTGGTTGGACTATCCATTTTAATTTAGATTTGCCGGCACTGCTCTATACCTGTCTGTTTATGCTATTAGCCGCAGTCCTCTGCGCGTATCTGCCGATTAAAAAGCTTACAGCTCATTTGCAGGTAAAGGGGCCTTAACTATTGATGAAGTATGTTCTCGTTTTTTTCAGCTTTTTATTACTCAGTTGCAAGCCTGCGCCGCACCTCGAAAACTTTCAGGCTTTGCAAACTGACAGTGGGCAACCCGTCGATAAACAGCGTGGTGTAATTTTCCCGCAGGATCATGGCCCGCACTTAGAGCAAGGTATTGAGTGGTGGTACGTGACGGCCAATCTTACCGCAGAAAGTGGCGAAACCTTTGGTGCACAGTGGACGTTGTTTAGAACACAAGCTCCCGTTAGCTTTGAGTCTACTTGGTGGGATAACCAACTTTATTTTGCGCATTTCGCTCTGCAGCACGAGCAAACACATATTGCTTTTGAACGCTTTGCCCGAGCGGGGCAGGCCAGTATTGTTGCCAGCCCTTTTAGTGCGCAATTAGATGATTGGTCGCTTAAAAGCACTGAACAGTCGTTTTTACCGTTGCAGATGCAAGCAAAACAACAAGACTATGCCATTGCTGTATCACTGAGTAATAGCCCGTTAACGTTACACGGGGAAAATGGCTATAGCCAAAAAACCGAGAGTGGTCATGCATCTTACTATTTTAGCTATCCATTTCTTGAGGCAAGCGGCGTTATCACCTTCAAAGGTAAGCAATATAAGGTAACAGGTAACGCGTGGTACGATAGAGAATGGTCAGCAAGCTTATTAGATAAAAGCCAGTTTGGTTGGGATTGGTTTAGCCTGGTTAGCGATGAAAATGGCAAACAAGGTTTAATGCTCTTTTGTATTCGTGACGACAAAAATAACTATGATTATTGCAGCGGTAGCCGAATAGCGAAAAACGGGCAGGCCACGATGATTGCCAGAGAAGATATCAGCTTGTCGGTACTCGAGCGCATTACCCTTAACGACAGGCAATACCCCAGCAAGTGGCAGATTACCCTACCTAATTCAGCGCCGATTATGCTTGAAACTTTAACCAAAGACTCACGTAATCAATTGTCTGTGCCATATTGGGAAGGACGCGTGCGCGCTTCCGGTGGCTTTAATGGCTTAGGTTTTGCTGAGCTTACTGGGTATTAACGTTAAATATGGGGTTTTTAAGCGGCAGCTGCAACAGGTTTTGCTTGTCGAGGTATCCGCAAGTGATAGCAGCCTAGAGAGCTGCTATTTCTTAAGGGTTTCTTTGGACGATGCTTTGCATTAACTAAAATAACAATGCTTGAATAGTTAGTGGGTTATTAAAGGTATTTTAACTTGAGTTAATATGAACTATCGCTCCCTATTCACAGTAGAAATTTTAGGTTTGCGGCTTAACTTATGCAGGTTAATGATCTAAATAATCTCAATACAGTTAAACGTTATAGCCAAGACTATTTTTAAGAGGAAGAAAAATGCAATTTCGCCCCTGGATTGCCGCGGTTGCTGGTTGCCTCGTGCTGTTTATACTGTTGGCTTTTGTAAAGTTTACGCAAGTGCGGGCAGCGATTGCGTTTGGCGAGTCGTTTCCTGAGCCCAGCGAAACGGTGGCAGCAATAAAAGTTACCACCAGTATTTGGCAAGACAGTTTGCAGCTGTTGGGTGAAGTTAAGGCAACACGCTCGCTAGAGGTACGCAATGAGCTTGAGGGGGTGATTACCGCTGTTGGTTTTCGCTCGGGTGGCTCGGTAGAAAAAGATCAGGTGTTATTGAGTTTAGATAGCGTTAATGAACAAGCGGCACTAGATGCTATTAACGCAGAAATTGCTTTAGCCACCCTGGATCTTTCTCGATTAACTCAACTGGTTAAAACGCAGGCGTCCAGCCGCGCGCAACTTGACCAAGTGAGCGCGCAACTTGCCATAAAACAAGCTAACGCCAGAGCAATACAGGCCACCATTGCAAAGAAAACCTTGATTGCGCCCTTTAGTGGCAGCACAGGTTTACATGAACTTGAGGTCGGAGGATTTTTAGCGGCGAACACATTAATCACCCGGTTAATTGGTAACTTAGACCAAGTTTGGATCGATTTTTCAGTACCACAAGCTGCTTATCAATTAAGCCTGTCGACCGCGCTTGAAATCAGTAGCGTGGCGTCTGCGGATATCAAACATCAGGCAAAGATCGTTGCTATAGATCCGGTTATTTCTAGTATCTCTCGCAATTTACGAATTCGCGCCGAACTCGACAACCTTGATGCCCAGTTTAAACCCGGTGCCAGTGTGATGGTGAGTTTGCCCATTGCTGCGCCAATCAGCGTCATCCGCTTACCGAACACCGCGGTGCGTTATGATACGTTTGGTGCTTACGTGTATGTACTGGCGCAAGCTGCAGATGACAAGTTACGCGCCAATCGTCGGGCAGTAGAAGTTGGCGCGCATGATGATAAGCACATAGTGATTTTGTCGGGGCTGAGCGAGAATGAACAAGTGGCTACGGTAGGTTCTTTTAAATTACGTGATGGCACCTTAGTCAATCTTGCTAAGGCTGATGATGCGGGGCCGTTGTAATGGCACAGCACACTTCTGATCCGCACAATATAAAAGAGGTCGCGTTGGATAACCGGCCCTCAATAATAGATATATTTTGTAAAAAACCGGTTCTGGCGATTGTACTTTCGCTGATCTTGGTACTGGTGGGGATCCGAGCTGCAATCGATATTCCGGTGCTACAATTTCCACAAATTACCAGCGCGTCGTTACAAATCACTACACCCTATATAGGCGCTTCCGCAGAGGTAGTGCAAGGCTTTATTAGTGAGCCAATTGAACGCGTTGCCAGTTCGGTTCCTGGGGTCGATTATGTTGAGTCGCGCAGCACCCCTGGGCTCAGTGCTGTAACGCTTTGGTTAAAGCTGAATCAAGATAGTACCAAGGCGTTGGCAGAGTTATCGGCCAAGCTGGATCAAATTCGTTTTGAATTACCAGAAGGCGCCGAAGATCCGTCGGTTGAGGTGGTAAGGGCTGACCGTCCTTTCGCGATTTTTTATTTGGTGGTGAATTACAACCAAGCAGACAGCCCGATGTCGCGTATGGAAGTCACTGACTATTTATCGCGCCGTGTTTCACCAGCTTTGGCTTCTATTCCGGGCGTACAGCGCATTGGCATCGAGGGCGGCAGGGCACCGGCGATGCGAATTTGGTTGAATCCTGCGAAGCTGGCTGCTTTTAATATTGCTGCGGACGAGGTGATGTTAGCACTACGAGCAAATAATTTGATCGCGACAGTTGGCCAAAGTGAAAACAATCAGCAACGCATTCCGCTGCTGACCGATACCTCATTATCAAATGTGACTGATTTTGAACAGCTGGTGTTAAGAAATATCGAAGGTGCGCAGGTGCGTCTAGCCGATGTTGCAGAAATCGAGATTGCTGAAGAAGAAAGCGAAACCAGTGCTCGGTTGAGCCACGATACTGTGCTGTTTATTTCTGTCTGGCCTTTACCAGGCGCCAACGAGATAGCTATTGGGGATAGTTTGTATGCCAAGCTGGAGGAAATAAACCCAACCTTGCCCAATGGCTTACGCATTACCGACGGTTACGATGGCACCTTGTATATGCGCAGTGCTTTAACCGAAATATTTATTACGCTGGCCGAAACCATTGTATTGGTGGGTATTGTTGTGGTGGCGATGATGGGATCGTTTCGCACGGCTTTAGTGCCTTTAGTGACTATCCCTATTTCGATTTTAGGCGCTATCGGAACTATGGCGCTGATGGGGTTTAGCCTGAATTTATTGACCGTGCTTGCCATCGTGTTATCCGTGGGTTTGGTGGTTGATGATGCCATCGTTGTGGTTGAGAATGTGGCTAGACATATGCGCAATGGCATGAGTCGACTCGACGCGGCCTTACTTAGTTCACGCCAGTTATTAGCGCCTATAATCAGCATGACCATTACCTTAGCTGCGGTATATGCTCCTATTGGTTTATTAAGTGGTTTAACAGGGGCTTTGTTTAAAGAGTTTGCCTTTACCTTAGCGATTGCCGTGTTAATTTCCGGCTTTGTTGCAATAACCTTATCACCGATTATGAGCGCTTATGCCTCGCCAGAGGGGGGCAAAGAAAGCCGGTTAACTCAACGCATCAATCATGTTTTTGACCGTCTGCAGCTGGCTTACAGTAAAGTATTGCTTTTGACGCTTAAGTATAAAGCGCAGGTGTTATTTATTGCGGTATTTTTAGCGTTACTGAATGTACCGTTTTATCTGTTTTCATTAAAAGAGCTGGCGCCCACAGAAGATCAAAACAGCATTAATGTGGTGGTAGAGTCTGCTCCCGATGCCTCTTTAGCCTATACCATGCAGCATATGGATGCGGTAGTAGACACGATGCTGCAGTTGGATGGGGCGAAGTTTATGTGGCAAATTGTTAACCCTGCAGGAGCTTTTGGCGGCTTAGATTTAGTTGATCCGTCACAGCGTGCTGAAAAAACGCAGGATATGTTTTGGCAAGCCTTTGCTAATTTGTCGCAGGTGCCTGGCTTAAAAGCCTTTCCAGTGATGGAATCAGCCCTACCGACGTCCGGTAATTTTTCAGTAGAACTGGCCGTGCTTTCAACCGACTCTTACGTCGATATGAAACGCTACGCCGATCAGATGGTGGCGGCCGCTCAGGCTAGTGGTAAGTTCTTATTTGCCGAAACGGATTTGAAAATCGATTACCCGCAAGCGCGCTTCAAGCTTAATCGTCAGGCGATTGCGGATTTAGGCATGGATTTAGCCAGTGTTAGTGCCCAGCTTGAGGTATTGTTATCGGCTAATTTTGTCAATCGTTATAATCAAGATGGCCGCGCTTATCGCGTTATACCTATGCTAGATGAAAGCGCACGAGTGAATCCTGATGCCATATTGTCACTGTTGATCCGCACCCCCGCCGATCAGTTAATTCCTTTGCGTGCTATTGCCAGTTTAGAAACCGAAATTAGACCGCGTGTGTTAAGTAAGTTTCAGCAAAAAAATGCCTTTAGAATTTATGGCGAAGTGATCCCAGGCACCACCAAAGAGCAAGGCTTAAGTGCTTTAGAAGACGCCGCTGCGAAAATATTGCCAGCAGAATACAGTATTGATTATGCTGGCGAGTCACGACAAATTCGTTTAGAAGGCAACACCTTAGAAGGTGTACTAGTGGTCGCATTAGTCTTTGTGTTTTTTGTGCTAGCGGTGCAGTTTAATAGCTTTCGTGATCCTTTGGTGGTGTTGTTGGGCTCTGTGCCTTTAGCGATGGCTGGCGCCTTGATGTTTGCCTTTTTAGACTTCACGACAATCAATATTTATTCACAAGTTGGCTTTATCACCTTGGTGGGGCTGATTGCGAAAAACGGCATTTTAATTGTTGAGTTTGCCAATAAAATGCAACAGCAAGGTAAAGCAAAATTCGATGCTATACAGCTTGCAGCACAAGCGCGTTTACGCCCAGTGTTAATGACAACCGCTGCAACTGTGCTGGGGCATTTTCCTTTGGTGTTAGTAGTGGGCGCCGGCGCTGAAGCACGCAATAGTATCGGCATTATTTTAGTTGCAGGCATGTTGGTAGGCACGCTGTTTACTTTATTGGTGTTGCCTAGTGTTTATATGGTGCTGGCGTCAAACCATCAGCCAACTAAAAAGTAGCGAAAGCTCGTACTCAACTTTCTGCACATGTGTGACTGACATCTCACTAAAATTAATGAATTGAAAGCATGGTTTTCTTCTCAGCGTCAACTGAGAAAATGGTGATTTTAAGAAGTCTAATCGGTTAAATGGCTGCATTCTCATATGCTTAGGTTGAGTAATGCAGCTTCTCTCCACATTCAATATATCTGCTTAGCTAAAGTCACAACTGTTATATTTCTTTTGAGTATATCTAATGGTTTTAAATTATTTTTTGTTATATAAGAAAACCGTTATGGTGTCTTCCTTTTATAGTCTGGGTAGGTAGTAACCATGAAAAAACGTGTAGTAGTGAGTGTAGTAGCGGCCAGTATTTTTATGAGTTCTCCCGCTTTCGCAACGAATGGTTATTTTACACACGGTTATGGCATGACGCACAAAGGTATGGCGGGTGCTGGGGTGGCGGTATCAGAAGAGCTGATGTCTGCGGCGAATAACCCAGCTAACTTGCTGGTAAAAGGCAGTGAATTGTCAGTTGGCTTAGAACTGTTTGCGCCCGATCGCAACTATGCGGTGGCGGAGGTTAACGAGTTTTTTCCCGGTGCTTTTTACTTACAAAGTCCGGGTAAGCGAAGCGCAAAAACGTTATTTGCTATCCCCGAGTTTGCTTTTGGCCAGCAATTAAACGATCAAGTTAATGTGGGCATATTAATTTATGCTAACGGCGGTATGAATACGGAATACCAAGCCGACGCTATGCCCGAAGGCACTTTTTATGCGGGCACGACGGGGGTGGACTTAAAGCAATTATTTGTTAGCCCCACCCTAAGTTATCAGTGGACCGAGCAATTACGCTTAGGTGTGGCGCCGGTGCTGGTTGTTCAGCAGTTTTCAGCACAAGGCCTGGCGAGTTTTGCACCGTTTTCTCAAGCACCTACTTCGTTGTCAGATAATGGCTCCGATTTCAGTAGCGGTATTGGCTTGCAATTAGGTTTAACCTATTTAGTGTCGGATGCACTCAGTGTCGGAGCCAGTTATCGTTCTGCGGTAAGCATGGGGGAATTCGATCAATACGCGGGTTTGTTTGCCGAACAAGGCGATTTTGATTTACCCAGTGCCTTACAAGTCGGTTTGGCGTGGCAAATTAATCGGTCGCATCAAGTATTGTTAGATCTGCAGCATATCAATTACGGCGAAGTGAGCAGTGTAGCAAACCCAATCGGTAATATTATGTCAGATCCTTTGGGTGCGTCGAATGGTGCAGGCTTTGGTTGGCAAGATATGACGGTATATAAACTGGGTTATCAATGGCAGCGAACCGAGCAGCAAAAGATCCGGTTTGGTGTTTCTTACGGTGAGCAACCTATTTCGTCATCGCAGGTGTTATTCAACATTTTAGCGCCCGGGGTGCAGGAATGGCATTTCACTACCGGTTTAAGCCAGTCGTTAGCTGCGAATGTACAGATGAACCTAACAGCGTTTTATTCACCCACTAAAACAGTTACTGGGGCAAATTTTTTAGCGCCAAATCAACAGTTAAGCATTGCTATGCAACAGCATGGTGTAGGGGCATCAGTAGCGTGGGTATTTTAAGTTTAATTAAGTACTGATTACGCTGGCGCTAGCCGTAAGTGTTAGCTGCAGGTTTTTGTAGTTAACGCCTAAGCATTTTAGTTTGGCACTTGCGTGCGTTTAATACTGAATGGAAACACAGAAAAACACACCTAAATAAACCCGCAACCTAACTCGTGCTATTTTTAGGTGTGTTTTTGTTTTTTAAGCGAGTGGTACCGCTTTAGGGTTTGGCCCGTACTGGTTATCTTCAACACTATCAAAAATAAAGAAAACTAATAATACTATTCCGCCAATTAAAGGAACTAAGCCAATAAGTAACCACCAGCCGGTGCGGCCGGTGTCATGTAGGCGACGAGCACCAATAGCGAGAGACGGAATAAGTAGGGCTAGGCTGAATAGTAAAGAAATAATAAAGGTGCCTAATATACCGTCAACAATTACTGAGCCGATATAGAATAAAACATAAAACAAAAAAAACATCCAGTATTCTTGACGACGAGCCCTGCCAGTGAAATCTGCGTATTTTTTTATAGCATCCAAAAAGTAATTCATAATTTAACTTCTTTCATTAATGATATTCTTATCAAATATCTGGTAATGGGTAAAACCCGCTAGTACACATTAAGTGTTCTTAAAGGAATGTTGTTCGTAGAACAAGCATGCGCTAGGCGTTAAGTTAGAAAAACCAACTTTTCGGTTCGGCAATGGGTAGACCTTTATCTAAAGCCTGCATACCTTTTACAGAACGAACAATTAGCCATATCGCCCAAAATAGCAGTATAAACCAACCAATTAATACCAAAGCTAAAATACCGCCAAGTATGATATACAAGGCGCCAATCCAAAATGTTCTAATTTGAAATTGATAATGTGTTTGTAACCAAGCTGGCGCATCGCTTTTATTCACATAAGCAATCACCACACCAACAATGCCGGCAAGGCCAAATAGTAAACCGACTAGATAAAGAATATAGACAAGCTTTGCATTTCCTTTTTCGGTAGTGTTTTCCCTAACTATCTCATTCATATCGTTATCCTCATAAAAAGTAGTGATTATTAATATATGAATTATTTAATTCAGGCAACAAATAAATTAGCAGATGTATAAAATTCACTGATTTTATTGAGCAGGCTTCAATTAAATAGCGTTAACACTACAAAGCCTATGATTACCTTTAGAATGAATTAAGTTAGTAATGTTTATCTGGTTGTGTCATGTGGTGTTTTTATTATGCGGTGATGATTCGTTGTAAGGCTAAATTGATCTACCTAGACGTTACTATGTTATGAAATTTAAGCTAATTTGCTCAACTCAGGTGTGATAGGCCAAATCATGATGTGATGTATAAAATTGCTTTTAAATGGTGTTATCGTAATGGTGTGATTCCAACTTAATTGAATAAAAAAACAGGCGCTTAAAGCGCCTGTTTTATCTGGGTTAACAACAGTCAGGTTTAGCCATCAATTTTTAAATGACCACTACTAATCAAGCTATCAATAATGGCTTGTGTATCATTACCGAAGCTACTCAGGTCAACGTTTTCCAGCGTGATTTTTTGCGTTACGTTGCCGCTGCCAGTATGTTTAATATCTATCGTGGTATTACCATCGACAGTAGTAAAACTGAGGTAATTGGTAATGTTTTCGCTATTTTCGCCTTGAAGTAAGTCACGTAAATCGATGACATCGCCTTGTGCTGTGCTGAAGTCTTTAATGACATCAACAGCCGCTTTACCGCTACTTGATTGATCGCCTAATTGCCAAGCGAATACGTCGGCACCTTCACCACCGATAAGCGTATCGTCACCGACACCACCAAACAGCACATCGTTGCCGCTGCCTGCATTAATGGTGTCATTGCCTTGTCCGCCATAGATAACATCATTGCCAGCACCTGAGTTGATCACGTCATCGCCGCCGTAGGCATTGATTAGATCACCCTGATTAGTGCCGTTAATGGTTTGCGAGGCATCACTGCCGCTGTTCACTGTATTGGTCGTTTGCGACAGGTCGATAATTAGCGTATCGGATACTGCAGTAGTAGAAGTGCCATCAGTTGTGGTCGCCGTAACGGTTAAGTTCAGTTGGCCAATAAAATCAACCGGAGTAAGCAAGCTTAGCCCTTCCAATTGTTCTTGGGTTAGGGTCCAGCTGCCGTCAGCATTTTTTATACCCGCGGTGAGCAAGGCGTTGCTGGGTATACCGGTGATGGTGATCAACATGCTTTCACTAGCATCAGTAAGCGCAGCATTAATGTTTAAATCAACCATATCGCCATAGGTAACACCATTGACCGTGATCGTACTCGACGATAAGTTGAGTTGTGAGTCTTTACCGCTATCTCTACCGTTGAGAATAACCCAGTCAAATTTATAATCACCATCTTGCGTTGCGGTAAAGTTAAAGGTGCCATTACCATTAACGCCTGCGCCCAAGAACTCTGAGGACGTAATGATTTGTGTGGTTTTACTGCCATCAGGTGCGGTAATAATCACTAAAACAAAGTCGCTGAAGCCTTGTCGGATTTCACTTGCAATGTTTTCACCATTGATGAAATTCCAATTAAAGCCAACCGACATGCCGCTATTTAAACTAACTGTGCTAGACGTATAGTTTCCGTCGATGGCATTAGTGTTGCCTGATACATTGAGTGCCCCCGAGGGCGGGTTGAAGCCATCTAAGAAGCCACTGCTTAAACCAAGAGCTTGTTCAATAGAGGCTTGGCTTAAACCAGATCCTATCAAGAGGCCGTTCGCGCCAGTAGTAATAGAGGTTGCGCCGACTTTAGTTGAAACGGCATCACCGACTTGCAGAATTGCTGCGTCTGCCACTCCTGCCAAAGTAATGTTTAATGCGGCAGTCGATGAACCACCTTGTCCATCTGTTAGGGTATAGGTTACAGAAGGCAGTGAACCACTCCAATTTGCTACAGGAGTAAAAGTAAAGTTACCTTCAGCGTCTAAGGTTAATTTACCTTGGTTTTCAATAATCACTTCTGCGCCGGCTAGATAAGTTTGCCCATTTATCACAAAGCTTTGTACGGTTAGGGCATTGCCATCTACATCGACGTCATTGGTGAGCACATTACCTGTAATAACTTCATCTTCGTTACCGTTAACTACATTATTCTTAGCGACTGGCGCATTATTGATACTGGCTGAGTCGCCACTACCTTCATTACCCACGAGATCAGTGTAACTGCCATTTGCCACAGTAAATGAAATAGGTGCAGTGCCACTTGCCACGAAGGTGGCTGTCCATACATTCGGATTAGTTGGATCTTGTTTTAATCCGGACAGCACGCCACCGGTAACGGCAATATCAGTTAGATCAAAGCCTGAAATTTCCTCATTAAAGGTAAACGTGATCGTTGCAGATTGGCCACTTTCAAGCGTTGCTTGATCAGATGTGATATCAACACTTGGCGGTGTGAGATCTAAAGCGGCAATCGCGTTATCAATTAATGAGTTACCGTTGTTATCGACCGCCGTCGCGTCAATGGTTAATGGGCCATCGGCTAAGGCGCTGACATCGACACCGTCTAAGGCATAGCTGCCATCGGCTAATACGGTGGCTTGAGCAATGACCGTTTTACCGTTTTGGTCGGTGATGGTGATGTTAATTACGGTACCTGGAGCGACATCGGTGGTGTTGCCAGTCAGGTCAAGCGTACCGTCGGTGTTATCTACGGTGGCAGCGATATCCAATGAACCGGCAACCGCATCAAGTGTGGCTGAGGTATCTGCCGCGAGTGGGTTACCGTTGTTATCGACTGCCGTCGCGTCAATGGTTAATGGGCCATCGGCTAAGGCGCTGACATCGACACCGTCTAAGGCATAGCTGCCATCGGCTAATACGGTGGCTTGAGCAATGACTGTCTTACCGTTTTGATCGGTGATAGTGATGTTAATCACGGTGCCTGGAGCAACGTCGGTGGTGGTACCACTGAGGTCAACCGTACCGTCGGTGTTGTCCACCGTGGCAGCGATATCTAATGAGCCGGTAACCGCATCGAGTGTGGCTGAAGTATCAGCAGCCAATGGATTGCCGTTGTTATCGACTGCCGTCGCATCAATGGTTAATGGGCCATCGGCTAAGGCGCTGACATCGACACCTTCTAACTGGTAGCTGCCATCAGCCAGCACGGTGGCTTGGGCAATGACCGTCTTACCGTTTTGGTCGGTGATGGTGATGTTAATTACGGTACCTGGAGCGACATCGGTGGTGTTGCCAGTCAGGTCAAGCGTACCGTCGGTGTTATCGACGGTCGCAGCGATATCCAATGAACCGGCAATCGCATCGAGTGTGGCTGAGGTATCTGCCACGAGTGGATTGCCGTTGTTATCCACTGCCGTCGCATCAATGGTCAGTGGGCCATCGGCTAACGCGCTGACATCGACACCTTCTAAAGCGTAGCTGCCATCGGCTAATACGGTGGCCTGGGCAATGACTGTCTTACCGTTTTGATCGGTAATGGTGATGTTAATCACGGTGCCTGGAGCAACGTCCGTGGTGGTGCCCGATAAATCGAGGGTGCCATCGTTGTTATCGACGGTAGCAGCGATATCCAATGAACCGGCAATCGCATCAAGTGTGGCTGAAGTATCAGCAGCCAATGGATTGCCGTTGTTATCGACTGCCGTCGCGTCAATGGTCAGTGGGCCATCGGCTAACGCGCTGACATCGACACCTTCTAACTGGTAGCTGCCATCAGCCAGCACGGTGGCTTGGGCGATGACTGTCTTACCGTTTTGATCGGTGATAGTGATGTTAATCACCGTGCCTGGAGCAACGTCGGTGGTGGTGCCACTGAGGTCAAGCGTACCGTCGGTGTTATCGACCGTTGCAGCGATATCCAATGAACCGGCAACCGCATCGAGTGTGGCTGTGGTATCTGCCACGAGTGGATTGCCGTTGTTATCGACTGCCGTGGCGTCAATGGTCAGTGGGCCATCGGCTAAGGCGCTGACATCGACACCTTCTAAAGCGTAGCTGCCATCAGCCAGCACGGTGGCTTGGGCGATGACTGTCTTACCGTTTTGGTCGGTGATAGTGATGTTAATCACCGTGCCTGGAGCAACGTCGGTGGTGGTGCCCGATAAATCGATGGTGCCATCGTTGTTATCGACGGTAGCAGCGATATCCAATGAACCGGCAACTGCATCGAGTGTGGCTGAAGTATCAGCAGCCAATGGATTGCCGTTGTTATCGACTGCCGTCGCATCAATGGTTAATGGGCCATCGGCTAAGGCGCTGACATCGATACCTTCTAAAGCGTAGCTGCCATCAGCCAGCACGGTGGCTTGGGCGATGACTGTCTTACCGTTTTGGTCGGTGATAGTGATGTTAATCACCGTGCCTGGAGCAACGTCGGTGGTGGTGCCACTGAGGTCAAGCGTACCGTCGGTATTGTCCACCGTCGCAGCGATATCTAATGAGCCAGCAATGGCATCGAGTGTGGCTGAGGTATCAGCAGCCAATGGATTGCCGTTGTTATCGACTGCCGTCGCATCAATGGTTAATGGGCCATCGGCTAAGGCGCTGACATCGACACCGTCTAAGGCATAGCTGCCATCGGCCAGCACGGTAGCTTGAGCAATCACCGTTTTACCGTTTTGATCGGTGATGGTGATGTTAACCACGGTGCCTGGAGCAACGTCGGTGGTGGTGCCACTGAGGTCAAGCGTACCGTCGGTGTTGTCCACCGTCGCAGCGATATCTAATGAGCCGGCAATGGCATCGAGTGTGGCTGAAGTATCCGCATCAAGGGCGTTGCCGTTGTTATCCACCGCCGTGGCAGCAATGGTCAGTGGTCCATCGGCTAAGGCGCTGACATCGATACCTTCTAAAGCGTAGCTGCCATCAGCCAGCACGGTGGCTTGGGCGATGACTGTCTTACCGTTTTGGTCGGTGATAGTGATGTTAATCACCGTGCCTGGAGCAACGTCGGTGGTGGTGCCCGATAAATCGATGGTGCCATCGTTGTTATCGACCGTTGCAGCGATATCCAATGAACCGGCAACCGCATCGAGTGTGGCTGAGGCATCGGCCGCGAGTGGGTTACCGTTGTTATCCACCGCCGTCGCATCAATGGTTAATGGGCCATCGGCTAAGGTGCTGACATCGACGCCTTCTAACTGGTAGCTGCCATCGGCCAGCACGGTGGCTTGAGCGATAACGGTCTTACCGTTTTGATCGGTAATGGTGATGTTAATTACGGTGCCTGGAGCAACGTCGGTGGTGGTGCCCGATAAATCGATGGTGCCATCGTTGTTATCGACGGTAGCAGCGATATCCAATGAACCGGCAATCGCATCGAGTGTGGCTGAAGTATCGGCGGCCAATGGATTGCCGTTGTTATCGACTGCCGTGGCGTCAATGGTTAATGGGCCATCGGCTAAGGCGCTGACATCGACACCGTCTAAGGCATAGCTGCCATCGGCTAATACGGTGGCTTGAGTAATCACCGTTTTACCGTTTTGGTCGGTGATGGTGATGTTAATCACCGTGCCTGGAGCAACGTCGGTGGTGGTGCCACTGAGGTCAAGCGTACCGTCGGTGTTGTCCACCGTCGCAGCGATATCCAATGAACCGGCAATGGCATCGAGTGTTGCTGAAGTATCGGCGGCTAATGGATTGCCGTTGTTATCGACTGCCGTCGCAGCAATGGTCAGTGGGCCATCGGCTAAGGCGCTGACATCGATACCTTCTAAAGCGTAGCTGCCATCAGCCAGCACGGTGGCTTGGGCGATGACTGTCTTACCGTTTTGATCGGTAATGGTGATGTTAATCACCGTGCCTGGAGCAACGTCGGTGGTGGTGCCACTGAGGTCAAGCGTACCGTCGGTATTGTCCACCGTCGCAGCGATATCCAATGAGCCAGCAATGGCATCGAGTGTGGCTGAGGTATCAGCAGCCAATGGATTGCCGTTGTTATCGACTGCCGTCGCGTCAATGGTCAGTGGGCCATCGGCTAAGGCGCTGACATCGATACCTTCTAAAGCGTAGCTGCCATCAGCCAGCACGGTGGCTTGGGCGATGACTGTCTTACCGTTTTGGTCGGTGATGGTGATGTTAACCACGGTGCCTGGAGCAACGTCGGTGGTGGTGCCCGATAAATCGATGGTGCCATCGGTATTGTCCACCGTCGCAGCGATATCTAATGAGCCAGCAATCGCATCAAGTGTGGCTGAAGTATCAGCAGCCAATGGATTGCCGTTGTTATCCACTGCCGTCGCATCAATGGTTAATGGGCCATCGGCTAAGGTGCTGACATCGACGCCTTCTAACTGGTAGCTGCCATCGGCCAGCACGGTGGCTTGAGCGATAACGGTCTTACCGTTTTGATCGGTAATGGTGATGTTAATTACGGTGCCTGGAGCAACGTCGGTGGTGGTGCCCGATAAATCGATGGTGCCATCGTTGTTATCGACGGTAGCAGCGATATCCAATGAACCGGCAATCGCATCGAGTGTGGCTGAGGTATCTGCCACGAGTGGATTGCCGTTGTTATCCACTGCCGTCGCATCAATGGTCAGTGGGCCATCGGCTAACGCGCTGACATCGACACCTTCTAAAGCGTAGCTGCCATCGGCTAATACGGTGGCCTGGGCAATGACTGTCTTACCGTTTTGATCGGTAATGGTGATGTTAATCACGGTGCCTGGAGCAACGTCCGTGGTGGTGCCCGATAAATCGAGGGTGCCATCGTTGTTATCGACGGTAGCAGCGATATCCAATGAACCGGCAATCGCATCGAGTGTGGCTGAAGTATCAGCAGCCAATGGATTGCCGTTGTTATCGACTGCTGTCGCGTCAATGGTCAGTGGGCCATCGGCTAACGCGCTGACATCGACACCTTCTAACTGGTAGCTGCCATCAGCCAGCACGGTGGCTTGGGCGATGACTGTCTTACCGTTTTGATCGGTGATAGTGATGTTAATCACCGTGCCTGGAGCAACGTCGGTGGTGGTGCCACTGAGGTCAAGCGTACCGTCGGTGTTGTCCACCGTCGCAGCGATATCCAATGAACCGGCAATGGCATCGAGTGTGGCTGAGGCATCGGCCGCGAGTGGGTTACCGTTGTTATCAACTGCCGTGGCGTCAATGGTTAATGGTCCATCGACTAAGCTACTGACATCGACACCGTCTAAAGCGTAGCTGCCATCGGCTAATACCGTGGCCTGAGCAATGACCGTTTTACCGTTTTGGTCGGTGATGGTGATGTTAACCACGGTGCCTGGAGCAACGTCGGTGGTGGTGCCACTGAGGTCAAGCGTACCGTCGGTATTGTCCACCGTCGCAGCGATATCTAATGAGCCAGCAATGGCATCGAGTGTGGCTGAGGTATCAGCAGCCAATGGATTGCCGTTGTTATCGACTGCCGTCGCATCAATGGTTAATGGGCCATCGGCTAAGGCGCTGACATCGACACCGTCTAAGGCATAGCTGCCATCGGCCAGCACGGTAGCTTGAGCAATCACCGTTTTACCGTTTTGATCGGTGATGGTGATGTTAACCACGGTGCCTGGAGCAACGTCGGTGGTGGTGCCACTGAGGTCAAGCGTACCGTCGGTGTTGTCCACCGTCGCAGCGATATCTAATGAGCCGGCAATGGCATCGAGTGTGGCTGAAGTATCCGCATCAAGGGCGTTGCCGTTGTTATCCACCGCCGTGGCAGCAATGGTCAGTGGTCCATCGGCTAAGGCGCTGACATCGATACCTTCTAAAGCGTAGCTGCCATCAGCCAGCACGGTGGCTTGGGCGATGACTGTCTTACCGTTTTGGTCGGTGATAGTGATGTTAATCACCGTGCCTGGAGCAACGTCGGTGGTGGTGCCACTGAGGTCAAGCGTACCGTCGGTGTTGTCCACCGTCGCAGCGATATCCAATGAACCGGCAATGGCATCGAGTGTGGCTGAAGTATCCGCATCAAGGGCGTTGCCGTTGTTATCCACCGCCGTGGCAGCAATGGTCAGTGGTCCATCGGCTAAGGCGCTGACATCGATACCTTCTAAAGCGTAGCTGCCATCAGCCAGCACGGTGGCTTGGGCGATGACTGTCTTACCGTTTTGGTCGGTGATAGTGATGTTAATCACCGTGCCTGGAGCAACGTCGGTGGTGGTGCCCGATAAATCGATGGTGCCATCGTTGTTATCGACCGTTGCAGCGATATCCAATGAACCGGCAACCGCATCGAGTGTGGCTGAGGCATCGGCCGCGAGTGGGTTACCGTTGTTATCCACCGCCGTCGCATCAATGGTTAATGGGCCATCGGCTAAGGTGCTGACATCGACGCCTTCTAACTGGTAGCTGCCATCGGCCAGCACGGTGGCTTGAGCGATAACGGTCTTACCGTTTTGATCGGTAATGGTGATGTTAATTACGGTGCCTGGAGCAACGTCGGTGGTGGTGCCCGATAAATCGAGGGTGCCATCCGTATTATCTACTGTAGCGGCAATATTCAGTGTTCCAGGTGTTGTCTCTACTGTGTGTGATGAAGCACCGCTGGATTCGACGGTATTACCGGCGGCATCGCTTGATGTCACCACAGCAGTAAAGTCGGTATCGGCGGCTAAATCTGAACCTGCCACATCGACAGACCAACTGCCATCGGCTTGCACTGTGGTGGTGTAAGTGGTGCCATTAATCACTAAGGTGACCACATCGCCTGGGGCAATATCACCGCCTAGTGCGGTACCTGTAACGGCAATCGTACCCGCGGCTTCGGCCGCGTTAAGGATGTCGTCGTCGGTAATATTGTTGACTGTGACCGAACCCGCATCGGCGCTCAGATCCACGGTATGGGTGGAGTCGCCACTGGATTCGACGGTATTACCGGCGGCATCGCTTGATGTCACCACAGCAGTAAAGTCGGTATCGGCGGCTAAATCTGAACCTGCCACATCGACAGACCAACTGCCATCGGTTTGCACGGTGGTGGTGTAAGTGGTGCCATTAATCACTAAGGTGACCACATCGCCTGGGGCAATATCACCGCCTAGTGCGGTACCTGTGACGGCAATCGTACCCGCGGCTTCGGCCGCGTTAAGGATGTCGTCGTCGGTAATATTGTTGACTGTGACCGAACCCGCATCGGCGCTCAGATCCACGGTATGGGTGGAGTCGCCACTGGATTCGACGGTATTACCGGCGGCATCGCTTGATGTCACCACAGCAGTAAAGTCGGTATCGGCGGCTAAATCTGAACCTGCCACATCGACAGACCAACTGCCATCGGCTTGCACGGTGGTGGTGTAAGTGGTGCCGTTAATCACTAAGGTGACCACATCGCCCGGGGCAATATCACCGCCTAGTGCGGTACCTGTGACGGCAATCGTACCCGCAGCTTCGGCCGCGTTAAGGATGTCGTCGGCGGTAATGTTGTTGACTGTGACCGTGCCCGCATCGGCGCTCAGATCAACCGTGTGCGTTGAGTCACCGCTGGATTCGACGGTATTACCGGCGGCATCGCTTGATGTCACCACAGCAGTAAAGTCGGTATCGGCGGCTAAATCTGAACCTGCCACATCGACAGACCAACTGCCATCGGCTTGCACAGTGGTGGTGTAAGTAGTGCCGTTAATCACTAATGTCACGACATCGCCCGGGGCAATATCGCCGCCTAGTGCGGTACCTGTGACGGCAATCGTACCCGCGGCTTCGGCCGCGTTAAGGATGTCGTCGTCGGTAATGTTGTTGACGGTAACAATACCGGCTTCAGCGCTCAGATCAACCGTGTGCGTTGAGTCACCGCTGGATTCGACGGTATTACCGGCGGCATCGCTTGATGTTACCACAGCAGTAAAGTCGGTATCAGCGGCTAAATCACTACCGTCAACATCGACACTCCAACTACCATCTGCTTGCACCGTGGTGGTGTAAGTAGTGCCGTTAATCACTAATGTCACGACATCGCCCGGGGCAATATCGCCGCCTAAGGCCGTGCCGGTAACGGCTATGGTGCCGGCCGCTTCGGCGGCGTTAACGATATCATCGGCAGTGATGTTATTCACCGTAACGGTACCGGCTTCGGCAGAGAGATCAACGGTATGGGTGGAGGTGGCGCTCGATTCAACCGTGTTACCGGCAGCATCCGACGAACTGACCACAGCAGTAAAGTCGGTATCGGCGGCTAAATCTGAACCTGCCACATCGACAGACCAACTGCCATCGGCTTGCACCGTGGTGGTGTAAGTGGTGCCGTTAATTACTAATGTCACGACATCGCCCGGGGCAATATCGCCGCCTAAGGCCGTGCCGGTAACGGCTATGGTGCCGGCCGCTTCAGCGGCGTTAACGATATCATCGGCAGTGATGTTATTCACCGTAACGGTACCGGCTTCGGCAGAGAGATCAACGGTATGGGTGGAGGTGGCGCTCGATTCAACCGTGTTACCGGCAGCATCCGACGAACTGACCACAGCATCAAATTCGGTATCGGCAGCTAAATCACTACCGGCGACATCGACACTCCAACTACCATCTGCTTGCACGGTGGTGGTGTAAGTGGTGCCGTTAATCACTAATGTCACGACATCGCCCGGGGCAATATCGCCGCCTAAGGCCGTGCCGGTAACGGCTATGGTGCCGGCCGCTTCGGCGGCGTTAACGATATCATCGGCAGTGATGTTATTCACCGTAACGGTACCGGCTTCGGCAGAGAGATCAACGGTATGGGTGGAGGTGGCGCTCGATTCAACCGTGTTACCGGCAGCATCCGACGAACTGACCACAGCAGTAAAGTCGGTATCGGCGGCTAAATCTGAACCTGCCACATCGACAGACCAACTGCCATCGGCTTGCACCGTGGTGGTGTAAGTGGTGCCGTTAATTACTAATGTCACGACATCGCCCGGGGCAATATCGCCGCCTAAGGCCGTGCCGGTAACGGCTATGGTGCCGGCCGCTTCAGCGGCGTTAACGATATCATCGGCAGTGATGTTATTCACCGTAACGGTACCGGCTTCGGCAGAGAGATCAACGGTATGGGTGGAGGTGGCGCTCGATTCAACCGTGTTACCGGCAGCATCCGACGAACTGACCACAGCATCAAATTCGGTATCGGCAGCTAAATCACTACCGGCGACATCGACACTCCAACTACCATCTGCTTGCACGGTGGTGGTGTAAGTAGTGCCGTTAATCACTAATGTCACGACATCGCCCGGGGCAATATCGCCGCCTAAGGCCGTGCCGGTAACGGCTATGGTGCCGGCCGCTTCGGCGGCGTTAACGATATCATCGGCAGTGATGTTATTCACCGTAACGGTACCGGCTTCGGCAGAGAGATCAACGGTATGGGTGGAGGTGGCGCTCGATTCAACCGTGTTACCGGCAGCATCCGACGAACTGACCACAGCATCAAATTCGGTATCGGCAGCTAAATCACTACCGGCGACATCGACACTCCAACTACCATCTGCTTGCACGGTGGTGGTGTAAGTAGTGCCGTTAATTACTAATGTCACGACATCGCCCGGGGCAATATCGCCGCCTAAGGCCGTGCCGGTAACGGCTATGGTGCCGGCCGCTTCGGCGGCGTTAACGATATCATCGGCAGTAATGTTATTTACGGTAACGATACCGGCATCGGCGGTTAGATCAACCGTATGGGTAGAGGTTGCACTGTTTTGTACCGTGTTACCAAGCGCGTTAGTTGATGTCACAACAGCGTCAAAAGTGGTGTCTGCAGCCAGGTCGCTACCGGCCACATTAACAGACCAACTACCATCTGCTAGTACTACAGTCGTGTAGGTAACGCCATTAATTACCAGGGTAACAGTATTACCTGCCACAATATCACCCCCGCTGGCGGTGCCGGTAACCGTAATAAAACCTGCTGCCTCAGTCGCATTGACAATATCATCGGCGGTAATGTTATTAATAGTAATCTCAACAGGTTCAATAACATCCGCGGTTGATTCGGCTAATAAGGGTGCAATAGGATCGTCTTCAGAAAATGCAGCGAGTTCAAATAGTGTTGGCTCGGTTGACTCAGCTATTCGGGTAAGTCGGACAAAACCGTTACCACTATTCTCAGCTGAACCGCCATCAGCACCGGCTGCTGTGGCATCTAATTGCTCAAGTAAGTCACCTTCTTCGTCAAGTACGGCTAAGATATCGTCGGCAGTGTTTGAGGCAACAGCGGAGTCTTCAGGCGTAATATCTGTTTGCAGCCAACTTTCAGAAATAACGAATTGTTGGTTTGCGGAAACGCTAACGGTTTCGTCTAAATATGCCAAGATAACCGAACCTTGCTCTGAGGTGATCACAGTGTCGCCGGGCAGTAGCATATCACCTTGCTTCAGAACTCTTATTTCACCGTTAGTCGATTGTACTTGAACAATACCTTCAACAGCTTGAGCAACGATTTTTGACATAATTAGTGTATCCATTAAATAACTATCACAACTTATATGATAAGGTGGGTTTGTAGATAACACCATTGGACCTGAGTACAGTTAATCTCGTAAAAACTTGTTTTCTATTAACTATAGCCATGTGTATAGTGTATATTTGTTAAAATAGAATTAATGATTGTGTCAATTATAGAAACGTAAGGTGTATTCCAATTGAGAGCAGAGTCAGTGATAAAAAAATGTCTGTATCCTTTTTTTGCAACCTTAATTATTTTCGCTTCCCCCAGTTATGCCGCTTCAACAGTGCAGCAAGCTGCAAAAGAGGCAATAGAAAAAAACCCCGAAGTACTGGCTAAATGGTATGAATTTTTAGCCGCAGGCGATGATGTTAAGTCTGTGCGCGCTGGTTATAAACCAACTGTTGATGGCACCTTAGGGGTACAATATCAAAAGCAAAATTATGGTTTGGTTAGAGAATATGACGGTGCTTATGCGCGTTTGACTTTAACTCAAATGCTCTATGATGGCAGCCGCACGCGTTCGGAAGTGAATCGATTCTCCAACTTTCAGCTAGTTGCCTATTTTAACTTGTTAGAAACGGCTGAAAATATCGCGTTAGAAGCTTTTCGGGCTTATCAAGATGTGTTGGCTCAACGCCAGTTGGTTGCGTTGGCGCAAGAAAATTTAGACAAACATTTTGAAGTGTATCGGCAAATCGAAAGTAGCGCCAAAGCCGGGGTCGCAAAATTTGTCGATTTAGAGCAAATTAGCGGTCGTGTGTCCTTAGCGCAAAGCAACCTGATTACTGAAACGTCGAACTTGCATGATGTTACAACGCGCTATTTGAGAATTGTCGGTACCTTACCTGCAGCCGATATGAGACCTGTGACAACGTCAGATCAGTTGCCCAGCACGGTTAATCAAGCGCTACAGCAGGCCTATCAAGCCAGTCCAGCCTATCATGCCGCTTTACGCAACATTAAAGCCGCTGAAGCGGGCGTGCAAACGCAGAAAGCAAATTTTAAGCCTAATGTTAATTTAGTGGGTAGTTACGGATATCAAAACTATTCAGACATTGGTGTCAGAACCGATCAAAATGAAGCATCCGTTGGCATTGAATTAAAATACAATTTTTATAACGGTGGCCGTAATTCAGCTTCGCTAAGTCGTGCTTATTCAGAAGTTAATTTAGCCGAAGAATTACGCGATAAGGCCTGTATTGATATTCGTCAAACCATTCAAATTGCTTATAACGACGGCACTAAGTTAGCAGAGCAGTTGCCATTATTAAATCAACATCGCTTGTCTTCCGATAAAGTTAGAACAGCTTATAAACAACAATTTGATATTGGCCAACGTTCATTGTTAGATGTGCTTGACTCTGAAAATGAATACTTTCAAGCCAGTCGAGCTTATTTAGCCGCGATTTATACCTTAAGTGTCGCTAAAGCTAGAACTTTAGCTGGTATGGGAAACCTGACCAATACACTGGGGTTAACCTCGAGTACCTGGCCTTCTTTAACTGAGCTAGGCGCTGAAAAACTGACTGTTGATCCTGCTAATGCTTGCCCTGCAGTTGATGTATATGGCAGTTTGCAAGTTGATCAAGATACCGATAATGACTCGGTGAAAGACAGTGCTGATTTTTGCCCTAACACGCCAATAACCGATAAAGTTGATGCCAAAGGTTGCTCCGTCTTTACGCAAAAAGAGGCTAAATTTACTTTGGAAATTACCTTTGGTCATAATCAAAGCGTGATTGAAGAGCAATATTTACCTCAAATAGCTAGTTTTGCTGCATTTTTACAGCGTTACCCGAATACAAAAGCTGAAATACAAGGCCACACCTCATCAGATGGTGCGGCGTGGTACAACGATATTTTATCGCAACAACGTGCAGATGCAGTAAAGCAAATATTAGTTTCGCAGTATGGCATCGCGGAAGAACGCATTATGACTAAAGGTTATGGTGCGAGTCGCTTGTTAGATGAAGCTGATACGGAAGCCGCACACAATGTCAATCGCCGGATAGAAGCGGTTGTTACTGGAAAATATGACAATGCTGTGTCACGCGTTGCAGAATAAACCCTGACATAGGAATCGACGTATTGATCCCAGATAACAAGCATACGGGCGGCCCGTTATTTGAAGCCTTACTGTATATCTGTGAATTTCATCATTATGCAGTGAGTCCTGCCAGCTTACTCAGTGGCTTGCCGTTAGCAGACAACATGCTTAGTCCGGCGGTATTTCATCGCGCGGCCGATCGCGCCAAACTGGCTTCAAAAATTCTACAGCGGCCGTTGAAACAATTAAACACGGCGTTATTCCCCGCTATTCTGACACTGCACGACAATAAAGCCTGCATTATTCACAGTATTGATCATGCGCAGCAGCAGGTCAGCATCAGTTATCCTGAATTGCCAGCCAGTGTCATTACATTGCCGTTAGCCGAGCTTGATGCCCTGTACGCCGGTTCGGTGTTTTATGTGCGGCCGAAAACCGATGCGGCAGATAAAATTAACCACTTTAAATTACCGGCGCACCTGCATTGGTTTTGGGGTGTCATTAAGCAAAACCGCTCGTTATATCGCGATGTGTTGCTAGCCGCGATCATGATCAACTTGTTTGCATTGGCGATGCCGATGTTTGTGATGAACGTCTATGATCGAGTTGTGCCCAATTTGGCTACGCACACTCTGTGGATTTTGGCCTCTGGCATTAGCTTAGTGTTGGTAGCTGATTTAGTGTTAAAACTGTTGAGACACCATTTTGTTGATTTAGCGGCAAGTAAAACGGATGTGATGCTTTCGTCTGCCATTATGGACAAAGTGTTGTCGATGAAGTTGAAGTATCGACCGCAATCAACCGGTAGTTTTGCTTCAATTGTGCAATCATTTGAGTTTGTGCGAAGTTTTATCGGCTCTTTAACTATTGTTGCGCTGGCCGATTTTCCTTTTGTACTGTTGTATTGCGTCGTGATTGGCATGATCAGTTTGCCCTTATTAGCACCGATCTTAGTTGGGGCTTTCATTTCGTTGATTTATGCTTATTTTGCTCAGCGCAAACTGAAGTTCTTATCGGATGAATCGGCTAAATCGGTGGCTGAACGCAATGCGACCTTGATTGAAGCCTTAGGCTCGTTAGAAACGACTAAATCCAATAATGTTAATGCAGATATTCAGCACAGCTGGGAGCAGTTGTCTTTAAGCTGTGCTCATCACAGTGCCAAAATGCGCTCGGTATCAGCCTCTGTCAGTAATGTGTCCGCGTTTATTCAACAGCTTGCGGGTGTGGCGGTGATCATTATTGGTGTCTACCTGTTAATCGATGGCAACCTTACACAAGGTAGCTTAATTGCGGTCTATCTACTGTCATCGCGTGCCTTAGCACCGGTAAGCCAAGCTACCGGATTATTAGCGCAATTTCATTATGCGTCATCCGCTTATGAACAGCTGGATGTACTCATGGCTTATCCTTCAGAGCAAAACGCCACAAGGCAAACCATTGATAAACCCTTACTACAAGGCAAAATAGAATTTAAAAATGTGAGTTTCAGCTATCAAGATAGCGATGTCCCGTCGTTACAAAATGTCAGTTTTGTTATCGAGCCCGGTGAGCATGTTGCCATCTTAGGCCGAAACGGTTCGGGTAAATCGACCTTAGAAAAACTGATCTTAGGCTTACATGATGCTGAGCAAGGGCAGGTATTGATTGATGGTATCGATATTCGTCAGTTAGACATTAATCAGGTGCGAAACAATATCGGATATGTGCCACAAGATATCAGCCTGTTTCGTGGCACTTTGCGTTACAACATCGAATTAGCCGCGCCGCCGAAAAGCGCTGAGCATTTTCTCAATATCTGTAACATCTCTGGGTTAAATCAATTATTAAGTCAGCACCCGGCCGGATTTGAAATGCTAGTTGGTGAAAAGGGGCAAAACTTATCTGGCGGTCAAAAGCAAATCGTATCGATTGCCCGAGCGCTTTATAACGATCCGCCGATCTTACTGTTGGATGAGCCGACAGCAGCCTTAGATTACAGCAGTGAAGAGGCTTTTCGAAAGCAATTAGGTGAGTTTGCTGAGAGTAAAACCTTGTTGTTAATTACACATCGCAGCCCATTGTTGTCTTTAGCCAATCGGATTATCGTGATGGATAACGGCAAAATCATAGCCGATGGTCCGAAAGACACCGTTATGGAAGCACTGCGGCAAGGTCGTATCATGGGTAACAACGCATGAGTAATCAACCGCATAAATATTCAAAAGATTGGGTCTCTGAAGCGGAGTGGGCGCGTATAGCGCAATCGCCATTATCGGCGCGTGCTTTGCTTTATGGTGTGCTATTTAGTGTAGTGGCATTGATTGTCTGGGCTGCTTTTGCGCCATTAGATGAAATTGCCCGAGGCGATGGCAAAGTGGTCACTTCGCAACAATTACAAACCATTCAATCGCTGGATGGTGGTTTAGTGACCAATATCTTGGTGCGTGAAGGCGAAGTGGTGGATGTAGGACAGGTGCTGCTAAAGGTTGACTCCACCCGTTCAAACGCGAACTTAGCTGAGAACAAAGCACAGTTTTATGCCTTGACGGCAGAGGTCGCTAGGCTGCAAGCATTAACTAACGAAAGTGCCCCGCAGTTTCCGGAAGAGTTAAAAACGGCAGCGCCCGATCGACTACAACACGAAATTCAACTGTATCGTAATAGTTTAGCCGAGTTAAACGAGCAATTAGCGGTGCAAGCAGAGCAGCAGCAACAACGCTTACAAGAGTTAGTTGAAGCCAGAGCCGCACTTTTCCAATATAGCCAAACCTTAGAATTGACCAATCAAGAGTTAAGTGTAACCAAGCCATTACTGGCGAGTGGTGCAGTATCGGATATTGATATTTTACGCTTAGAGCGCGAAGTGGCACGAGCTAGCGGCGAAGTAAAGCGGGCTGAAGCCAATACTGCGAGAGCCGAGTCTGCCTTGCAAGAGGCAGGCAACAAACTCAACGAAATTAAGTTAACCGTGCTGAATCGTTGGCGTAATCAGTTATCAGAATCGCGTGCCAAATTAGCTGCGCTTGCTGAACTACAAACAGGTTTAGTGGATATGGTGCAGCAGGCTGAAGTGAGATCACCCATGCGTGGCACCATACAGCGGCTGCATATTAATACGGTAGGTGGGGTATTAACCCCAGGTAGAGATATTTTAGATATCGTGCCGTTGGACGATCAGTTATTAATTGAAGCCAGAATCTCGCCAAAAGATATCGCTTTTATTCAAATTGGTCAGCAGGCGACTATCCGCATCAGTGCTTATGATTTTGCTATTTTTGGTGGTTTGCAAGCCAGTGTCAGTCATATCAGTGCTGATACGGTGACGGATGAAAAAGATAACACCTATTATGTTGTCAGATTAAGTACTGCCAGCCCAAAGCTGGATGATAAGTTAACCATCTTGCCTGGTATGACGGTGCAAGTCGATATTGTTACCGGTAAACGCACGGTCTTATCGTATTTGCTGAAGCCACTGCTTCGAGCAAAAAGTAACGCGATGACAGAGAGATAATCAATTAATGTCCAATGTAGCAATTTTTACTGCTCCCGGTTTTACTGCCTCAAGCTGGAACACTGCTTTTGGTAAGCCGCAGCTGCATGTTTATCCCGATGCCGACATTCAAGCGTTAGATGCCTGTGATGTGGTATTAATCCACAGTGCGCGTAGCGATTGGACCATGCTCGTCAAACAGTTGCAACAGAGTAAGTTAGTGTTAGTGATCAGCCAGCAACTCGCTTTAGTTGAACTGCAAGTGGCGTTGAGCTCGGGTGCGAAAGGTTACCTGGATGCCGGCAGTAACAGCGTTAACTTTATCCAAGCCGTGGCGGCTATTCGTAATGGTGCCTTGTGGATCCCTGCAGCGCTGCTTAATCAACTAAATCGGTTTTTATCTAAAGCGATCCCCAGCAAAACAACGTGGCAAACCTTTGCCGGGCAATTGTCGAAAAGAGAATTCGAAGTGGCGAGCTTGGTACGGCAAGGTTTAAGTAACAAAGCGGTTGCCGAGCGTTTATTTATTACCGAGCGCACTGTGAAACAACACCTTACGGCAACCTTTGCTAAGCTAGGGATCAAAGATAGGTTGCAACTCATCATGCTGCTTTAAAGGAAGTGTCTTATGTACGTTAAGCGAGCCAGCAATAAAGAGATCGTCGCGTTAAGCACGGAGCAATCCGCCGACTATCCAGAGTTTGTTGCTAACAATGATCCTGACCTTTTGCAGTTTATGCAAAAAAATATTCCGGCGTATGCCTTAGCAGCAAGTTCTGAGCTAAGCCACAGTGAACAATTACAAGATTCAGATGCAGAATTGGCTCGCGTTCTTGAAGATTTGATTGAATTATTAACAGCTAACGGCATCATCACTTTTACCAAGTTGCCGATGGCCGCGCAGGTTAAATTACTGAACCGTAAAACCCTACGCCACGACATGCAAAGGCTGAGCCTCTTCAATGAAGAAGAGGACGACAGCATTATGCCTTAACCGGCTTTACACAATAGCTGGCCCGGTTAAACCATCGAAACCCAGCTCTAGCAAGCCTTCGATGTCTGCACTGGAGGTTACGCCCTCAGCAATCACGGTTAAGCTTAAAGTATGTGCCAGTTTGATTAAACCCGACAACAAATGAGCACTTTCTGTGTTTTGATAACGTCGTACCAAAGCAGCGTCGATTTTTAAGTAGTCAATGCCTAGTTTTTCTAAGTCTTGGATGGCATTAATGGCAAAGCCACATTTTTGCAAGCCAACATTCACTGACAATGAGGTTAAAGCGGCAGCGAAACGGCTAAACAGCAATGGCTGTTTTACCACTAAGCGCTCATCAAACTCCAAGGCTAAACGCACACGGATCGATGGCTCCACCGCCTGTAGTAGCGTTAATAATTCATAATGTGTTGCGACGTCTAATAAAGTAAGATCAGAGATATTAAGCGCCAAGTTCAGCGCTTTGTCCTCTTGCAGCAACAACAAAGCGTGCTTTAACATAGCGATATCCAACTGACTGGTGTAGTGATAACGCCGCGCCCAACCTAGCACCTGGGTAGCTGATAACCAGTGACCATCGATTTTCATTTTTAACATGGCTTCTTGATGCATAACACGGCTATCACGAAGTCGCACCGGGTAAATAGTCGAGCTAATACTGTCAGATGTTACCGCCTGCTGCAGCGCGTTTAGCCAGTCGGTTGCATCCGCTAAATCGGTGTATGGCTTGGCATCAAGCAGCGTTTTACTTTGTAATGGTGGCGAGGCTTCAACCTCAACTAATAAAGCATCAAGCTGTGCTAATGTTTGCTGCCGGCTAGTGACGGTATCTAATGACATACCGACCAACAATACCGGTGCATTGACCGTATCGGGCGAAACCTTACAGTTCTGATTGAGTTGATTGAGCAGTTGTTCTGTCAACTCAGCAGTCGAAGCTAACTGATCGACAACTAAAAAGAAATCGCTACCATTTAAACGGCTAACTAAGCGCATCCCCGAATATTGTTGAACCTCTGCAATTAACTGTTTTAACCAAAGATCTGTTTTGGCATGGCCGAGTTGCAGGTTTAACTCGTGCAGTTCGCTGACCCGCAATAACAACACGCAACTTAATTCACTGTGTTCAATATTGCCAAAATAACTGTCGAGCCAGTTGGCGCAATAATCGCGGTTAAACGCGCCGGTGACATCGTCCAATTCATGTTGCTTTTGCAGTCTATCCAGCTGTTTTTGTTCTTGTTCTAGCATGCTGCGCACGCGGCTGGTTAGCCGATTCATGGCAGCAACCAAGCGTTTTAACTCAAAGGTTGAAGGTTCTTCACTGGTAATGAATTGACGATTACCTAGCGCTTCTGCATGATTTACTACTTGGTTTAACGGCCGGCTAACACGTTTGAGTAAAAAGCTGCCCACCACACCACAAAAAATAGCAATCAGCAAAAAGCCTAGCGCTAAATCTTGGGTAATGTGCCATAACGCGGTTAAGCTGTAATCGGTTTGGCTTTCCAGTTCAATACTACCATAGCGTTGCCAGCCATCTTGGATCTGAGCAATACCGGGTTTAACATTAAACGCTAATAAACTAGCAAACCAATCGGGAACGGCAACCGGTTGAGGGCTAAGTGTAAATTCTGTAAGCGTATTTCCTGCTACGTCTTTTAAGGTAATGCGCCGATAATAACCGGTATCAAATTGCGCCGAGAGCATTAACTCGATAGTGGTCAGATCTTTATCCATTTGTGACAGGCTTAAAGCCATTCCGGTGGCATTATCGATATTTTTAACTTGTAGTTGTTCTGCGAGATAACTTTTTGATTGGTAGGCACTAATAAAAAAGCTACTGCCAAAGGCTAAGAGCACAATAACAATAATTCCAATCCACAACTGCTTAATCAGAGACATAGCCTAAACTCCTTAACCCACATATTGCCAAGCATTATAAAAAAATGCCCTGCAGTGATAATCGTGCTACCAGATCACGCCAGCGCGATAACCGCGCCGACGCACTGTGTTTTGATTTTTGATTGCCGCTACCCGCCCAAAGCCCGGTAGAATTAAAACTAAATACTGGCGTTAGATCTGGCCTGGCTGATGCGGGTAAAATATTTTGAATTAAACTATCGATAATCAGAGGTTCAGCTTCGGTATCTGGATAATAAGCCAGTACCATATGCGCTAAACTGAGGCCGCTGTGTTCAGCCCCAACGCGCGCTCGAACATAGACTAAGCGAAGCTGTGTATCAGGGATCCCTAAAGCGCGTAAGCTGATGTAACTGGTGATCGCCCAATCTTCACAGTCGCCGCGCCTTGATGCCAATATTTCGGCAGGGCTCGCCCAGTAATCTTCGACTTGATAGAGCGAGGCATCTAACTCGTAACTTAGCGTGTTATGTAAGAACGTGTTCACGGTTTCTAATTGCTGAACAACCGGTAAGTTTGCAGCATCTTGCAACATTTGTTGCCAAGCCGATGAGGTAGCCAGTGTTGTTGACGCTGGAGAAGATTGTTCGAGATAACGATCAAACTGAGAGAAATCAATAAGAAAGGGGGTTTCAAGCGCATGGTTATGCAACGCTGCCGCGATAAACAGCATGCCTCCAAAAGATATTGCGAATTTTTTTATCGCCTTTGCTGGCATTTAGCACACGCTCAGTACTCGTAACCCAGCCCCAAGATAGTGTAAAACTAGTTGTATCTCAACGGATTTTTGCAGCGCGCTCTACTGTTTTGTTATACCTGTTATCGTCTTAGGCTGCTGTGTCGAGTGTGACAGCCTTAAATCACGCTCATCGGGTTTGACACGTTAGGCTAGGCTTATCACACGCTGTGAACTTAGCGTTTGCGTGTTGCTGCGGGATGAATACGCTCGTCATACAGTTTGCCGAGCGCTTGGCTAATGCTGAGCGTGTCATTTTCGGTTAAATAGCGCTCAACTTGTTTATGTACAAAAATGACCGATTGTTTATGTTGTTTAGCAAATTGCTGGCACAGTGTCGTAAGTTGTTTTTGAAACTCCTTGGCTGCGGTTTCTCGATGTACCGCGTGGATGGCTTTTTCAAAACTGTTGCCGTGCTCTGCGTAGTATTCTTTTAAGGTGAATTTGGGAATGCGATACGCTTTACTGGCATAGTCTAGGGCTTCTCTAAAGCTGCTATAGCTTTCACCAAATACGTCAAAGCTGGCGCTAAGATGATAATATACTTGATGATTAATACCGGCAGCTTCGTAATTAAAACCTGGAAAATTAAGCCTTTCGGTGGTTTCTAAACCTAGTTTTAAGCCCGCAGCAATGCTATGGCTTAAGCTAAAATCCAGCGCAGCGAGTTCTTCTTCTGTCCACATTTCGAAAATATTTAAGGCTTTTTCATATTTTTTCGCCAGTTTTTTCTTGGCGTAAACACGGCGCTCTTCTAATGCCCCCGCTTTACAGCTTTTTAAATGCTCAAAGCATTCACGACAACTGGGGATCTTCACAAAATCAGCAGGTTCTTGTGTGCTGAGAAAGAAATCACGGTATTTTAATGGCGGTGCAAAGTCATGTTCACTGGCAATACAACCACAATAAAAGCAGGTATTAAAAGACGCTCTCTCAGTCGGCACAAGGAGGTGGTAGTCGGGATATTCGCTCATAAAGGCTCGCCTGGTTAAAAACTGCCGTTATAGTACGCTGTTTTATACGATCTCAACAGCTAAGTGCCGCCGAGAGCCTATTAAGCAAACTGTAACGGGGGCATCATTACACTGATGCGGGGGTTTACATGCTGAACTTAGCGGGCGGCTTCGACTAAGGCTTTGCTGCATTTAGGATATGTGTGCTTGAAAAAGCGCCTGTTTTATATCGATGCTGAGTTGATAATCAGCGATGCTATCGAGTTGTTGTTTTATGGCCTTTGCCGAATTAGCGAAATCAGCCAGTGCCAGTAATGCTAGTAACCAACCAAAGGGTGTGGTTACGGTTTTGAGCACCCGATGCGCCATACGCATTAAGTGGCTAATAATATTTAAGCTCGCGGCATAAAGCTTTACGCGAGAACGATATTGCACGAGATGGTGCTTGATTTGTGCAGGGGTAGCGCTAGGGCTGAGTAAACAATATTGGTCAAAATCATGGTCGTGGCTAAACAGCAAATTAGCGGGTTGGCTAAACTGATACACTGAGTTGCGCAAATAACTGGTGCCTGCGTGCACAATATCGATGGCTTTGACCACGGCAATATAAAATTTTCGGGCCTTTCTGCTGATATAGCGCGCGAGATTAGCAATAAATTCTGTAGTGAACTGCTGCAGTTGTTTCACGGCTCGAAATAACCAGCGGATCACTCGCTTGAGGCCATCAAAAATACCGTTGGCCAGCCGAGCAAATTGGTTCTGAAATTCTTTTTTGTGCTGATTGTGCGACAAAATGCTTTGCACGGTATTATTGAGCTGTTTACCTAGATAAATGTCTTTGCTCGGTTCATGAGTCAAAACAGCAAAAGCAGCCATCAGTTGCGCATCTACAGTGTTGCTGTGTTGTTTTGCATGAAGCGCTTCTGACGAATTGTCTTGATAAAAACGACTAATGGCGAGTGTGGTTTTTGACAGTTGGCGCCTTGGTCTGGCACTTCTTTTCGCGCGCAGTCTTTCCCATTCAGTTTGGTCTTGGCCAGGGGTAATATCATAGCCGAGCAGCCATAGTTCGATACGGCTAATGGCCTCAATGTTGTGCTGAAACTCGTGAGTAACTTCAGCAAATAACGCAGCATCGGCAAGCTTAAGGACGATAGCATCATGCTGATATAGGGCATGCACTAGTGGCTCGGTAAGCGTTAACGATGCCGTACTGAGCAAGCCTAAACGACCTGCAAATTGCGCAAACCGCGCGATGGCCAAAGCGAAAGCGGGGTTGTCTTGTGGCAATAGGATAGTTTTAGTGTGGATGCGATGCTGTGCCCAATCACTAAAAAAGCCCATACTGTAAAGACGGCAATAAATACCCCGTAACAACGCCAGGTTAGGCATGCCGACGGCAGGAATTAATTGCGCCAATGGCTTGGCCCACACCTGTTGCCAATTTGAGGGCAGTTGCTGATTTTCAAAGCTCACTAAACACTCCAACACCTGCCACGTTTCTGGCCCTGCCCAGCCGTCCACTTCGATGCCGGCTTCTTGTTGTAACTGTTTAATTTTCTTCACCAAGATCGGATCTACAGTGTGATTGCTGCGATTAACCCGCTTGTCGCCCTCGGCTAAATAACCTAACTCAATTAAACGTGCTCTAACGGCGCGAATATAAGCCGCCGAGTCGGTTTGATTGGGGTTGCTTACCGCCATAACGGGGTTGGGGAGATGTCGCTCATTAACGGCAGCATCGAGCCCCATGCCAAATTGCGCTAAAAAATCTGTTGCTGAATCAGCCATATTAGAGATCTGCGATATCGCCAACGATAGATTTCACAAAATCGATGGTGGCTTTACGCGATTCGGCGCCGGCTTGCACT
Source organism: Alishewanella sp. HL-SH06 (assembly GCF_052656265.1). Lineage (NCBI taxonomy): Bacteria > Pseudomonadati > Pseudomonadota > Gammaproteobacteria > Alteromonadales > Alteromonadaceae > Alishewanella > Alishewanella sp. HL-SH06. The sequence continues at coordinate 3,711,396 of NZ_CP199752.1, read as the reverse complement.
AAATCAGCATGGGCTAAACGCTGCGCATCGGTAATATTTGTGTCATAAAAAGCGACAATATCACCATCAATACTGGTTTGGGTGCTGGCGAGTACTTTGACTTTAACCGTGGTATTGTCTTTCGCTTTGGCCATGACATCGGAGAATCGGACTAATTCCGGATCGCTGCCCTCTAATGTGACGGAGCCTTCAAAGGTAATGACATCTAATTTTGATAAGTCTTGTACGGCGTTTGCGAGATTAGACATGGCTTGTTTAAACGTGGACATAAGTGTTCGCCTCTTTTAGCAGTTAGTAAAACAAGATACTGATAGCATGAGTAAAGGTCGTTCCGTAGCGTTGTTGCAAGGTTGCTAAGGCTGTGGTTTTGGGTAATCCAACCTTGTTGATTACTGGGGTATAGCCTGTTGGATTAAAGGGAGAGCGAAACTGCAGCACATCCGGCAGTTCAGTGTTGGCACTTAGCACCATGCAGCCAGAATATTCCTGCCACTGAAAACCGCTTTGCTCAGTAAATTGCTGGTGTTTGGCTTGCGATGCCGCATAAATTTTTTGTAGTTGTGCCATGTTGTTACTCATTTACGCCACCTGCACTAATTCATCGGCTTGATAGGTGCGCGCAGCTTGCATGACTAACCTGGCTTCATCATCACGCCGATGTAATAAACCATCGAGCCCGCGGCCCTGCCATAAGCGTTTCATATTGATGATTTGTTGAGCGATGTCTTGATAGGCTTGGCGTAGAACCAAAGGTTGTATTGCCGCCATCTCACGGCGAGAATCGCCACTGATGCTGGTACCTCTGTTATAAACCAAAGACAATAACGCGCTTTGTGCATCGGGATGCAGCTTTTCGATACCGGGAAAGGTGCGTTGAGTTTTACTGGCATAAAGAGGCAGTGATGCATGGACAAATACATGTTTAGCGGCTGACAGTGGAATAACCAGTGTTTGAACTGAGCTTAGCAAACGCTTTGCGCTGGCGGCTTTGCTGCCGCAAACACGGCGTAATTTAGCGATATCATATGTTGGGAGTAGGGCTGACCAATCGCGTTCAAATTGCGCTGTGCTGGCATACCCTAAATCATAGCCAATACCGATGGTGATACCTGAGTCACCGCCGGGCCAACTGGGGTGAATGAGTTTGGCCTGATAGTACTGCTCAGAGCTAATTTCGTGCTGAATCATTAAGTCGATACCCTTTTTAGAAAGGGTGAGGCCTTGTGTAATGGCCGGGGGCGTGGCCGAAATGCTTGTTGCTTGCTCAAGGCGAACATCAATCGGTAGCAAGCGTTTTTCTAAGGCGCTAAGGGTTTGTCCACCCAAAACCCCATCGGGTTCTACACCTAAGTACTGTTGGATCCTTTTCAGTCGTTCCGAGGTGGTGCGATGCATGGCGTCCATCCTGCTGTGTTGTGAAAACCGAGCATAGTAAGTATAGACCGCATTAGCATGTCAGCAAGTGACCAACCGGTAGTCGGTTAAGTGCACTCAAGAAGTTGCGGCTTAAGCCGCTGCTGCAATTAGAGTCAGCGGCTCATAGAAAGGGTAACGATATGAAGACTGGCGCAAGGTTATGACGCCAGTTCAGCGTGTGTTGGCTAAAACCAGCGCTTTGCGTTGTGATTTGGCTTGATACATGGCAGCATCTCCAGCGGCTAAGAGAGCCTCTAGCGTTTCGGGCACGGTGCTAAACATGGCGTAACCGATACTCGCCGATACCGAAAAGTGTTGCTGATGCAGGCTAATAGTAAATTGTTCAAAATGTTTTTGTAATTCATCGAGTTTGGCAACGATTTCGTGCTGTGATCTAAAGCAGGCCAGGGCAACAAATTCATCACCCCCGATGCGTGCTACGGCGTCTTCCATGCGCATTTGGCTTTGCAAATAACGGGCAATCTCTTTTAAGGCTGTGTCACCAACGTGATGGCCATAGGTGTCATTGAGCTGTTTGAAGCTATCAACATCAATATAAAAAATGCCCAGTAAGTCGCCATTTTGGCGTTGATAATCCATTAAATGTTGGGCTTTTAAGCTAAAACCTCGGCGATTTAATATGTTACACAACATATCAATATTCGCTTCGTTTTCAGCACGTTCTTTTGCCATAGCAATGCGGCCGATACGTCGTGACACGGCTATGGCTAACATCAGGCTTTCAACCGCAAAGGCAATAATGAAACCATAGCGCTGCACAAAGATATTGCTGTCTAATAATACAATCCGAAAGATCATACTAATGAGCACAATACTAAGGGCGCAGAACACCAAACCTGCCTCACTCACTCGTCGTTGCCATTGCCACAGCGCGCTGGCAAAAATAGCGGCGACCAATGCCAAGGTACCATAGCTCATCAACATAGCGGCGGCGGTGGCCGACGGATGGTTTTCAATGACCATTCTAAGCAAGCAACTGAACAAGACGATCAGAGACATGGTTTTAAAAATGAGGCTCGTTCTTGGAAAGTCAGTGTTCACTTTCAAAATTTCGCACATAAACCAAGTGGCACTGACCACCGTTAAACCAATACTGAGTAAATAGGCGAGATGGATTTCTCTTAACAGATGGCTGGCAATATACAAAAATAACTGGCCTTCCTGCAGCAAGATAAAACTGGTGATACAAAAGATGTAGGCGCTGTAAAGTTTTAACGCCTTGTCGGGTACTTTACGGCTGATTATTAGCACATAGAGCATTAACGTAAAACTTAAACCGTAAAATAAGCCCATAATAAGATTATGTTTTTGGCTAGACAGCATAAAGTCTGTCAGCGGTTGCCATTGAAAGCGTGGGTTGTGCGCAAATTTGGAATCTATGCTAAGTAACGCCGAAAACTCGCCTTGATCAATTTGAAATGTCACTTCACCTGATCGGATCGGTGATTGCGTTATGCCGGCCTGCTGCCAGCTAAAGCGGTTTAAACCATGTCGCTGAAATGAAAACACACCCGGCTGATTAAGGTCACATCGCAGAGTAAATTGATTAAGGCCTGGGGTGAGTTTAATGCTCGATTTTTCAGCTGCGGTTAACACTTCTGCCATAGGCGAGTCGTGAGAGACTAATGAGCATGATTCTGCAGCGACTGCCCTGCTCGAATGAGTCAATAATACCAGGAGCAATGCCCAAAAAAGCGGCGTAAAAACAGACATTTGTTTAGCTGACATCAGTTCTATCCTATGAACAAAAAAGCATAACACGCCAATTAATCTCCAGATTAATCAAACATTTTATAGAACGCGTGTTCAGAGCCCATAAAGGCCAAGCCAGTTTAACATTTTTTACTGTTTTTATAACGGTAATGGCTGCCCAACTTTGCCGCAGTAAAGATAGGGCGGTTATAACAGAGATTGAGCTATCCATGTTTATTCGCGATACGACTGAAAATGTGGTAAGTACTTTCTTGATACTACTGACAGCGCATGACGGTTAAGCTAGGCTAAAGCAATCAATTAATGTGCACGAGCAAATAGAGTTTACGATGCAAAGCGATTTGCACCAAAGCTAGTGCAACAGTGAGGTTTTATGGCTCAGACCGAGCAGCCCAATTTTAATGCAACAACTGCAACTGAGGTGATACGTAGACACAATATTGCCATTCATGGCGAAGGTGAGCAAACGCTGGTGTTTGGGCATGGTTTTGGTTGTGATCAAGATATTTGGCAGCATGTTGCCCCGGCCTTTTACGCGCAGTATCGTGTGGTGCTATTTGATTATATCGGCTGTGGTAAATCAGATCTTGGGGCTTATAACAAGAAACGTTATAACCATTTGCAAGCTTATGCGGATGATTTACTGCAGTTATGCCAAAGCTTACAGTTAAACAACATTATTTTTGTGGGGCATTCGGTCAGTGGTGCGATTGCGCTATTAGCGTCGATAAAGCAGCCTACATTATTTAAAAAAATCATCGCTATTGGTCCTTCGCCACGCTATTTAAATGACCCACCTGCTTATTTTGGTGGCTTTGAAGCCAGTGACATCGCCGGTATGCTAGCGATGATGGAGTTAAACTATTTCGAATGGTCTAACTATTTGGCGCCAAAGGTAATAGGGCAAACAGATGATGCTAAAAGCGTCGATGAGCTGAAACTCAGCTTTATGCGCTCCGATCCGGTAATTTCGTTACAGTTTGCCAACGTGACCTTTTACTGTGATATTCGGCCGCAATTGCCAGCCGTATCAGTGCCAGTGACGATTCTGTATTGTCTTGAAGATATTATTGTTCCCGTGCAGGTTATTGAGTATCTGCAGCAGCATATTCCGAATTCCAAAATTATGGAGTTAGCGGCATCTGGGCATTATCCACAATTGATTAACCCTGGTGCTGTTATTGCTGCCATTCGTAAGGAAATCAGTAGTGAGTGTTAGTCTCGAGCCGGCATCGTTGCCTTGCGGTATTATGCTGCTGGACCAAAAAAATACCATCCAACAAGTTAATGCGCTGTTTTGTGATTGGCTGGGTTATCCGCAGCAACAGTTGTTGCATAATACGGTAACCCGAGTCTTTACCCCGGCTACTAAGTTAGTCTATCTCGGGCATATACTGCCCACGTTACAAACCAACGGGCAGATTGAAGAAAAATTGATCATATTAAAACAGGCCAATGGTCACGATTTACCTGTAATGGTCAACGCCCACCGCGTGCAACAGCAGGATCAGGATTATTATGTATTTGTCGTGCTGCGCATGTTACGCCGGCAGCTTATTGAAGAACAATTACTCACCGAACGACGCAAAGCTGAACAAGCGAATGCAGAAAAAGATGATCTTAATCAGCAGTTGCAGTTAGCGCAAAGTGAATTGCTGGCGAAGCATCAAGAGCTACTTATACTGAATTCGGGCTTAGAAACGCTGTCGGTGACGGATGCGTTAACTGGGTTATTTAATCGACGGTATTATGAGGCGCAACTGGATCTATTGCTTGCCCAATATCAACGTAACCAGCAGCAATTTGCTTTAATATTAGTTGATATCGATTTTTTTAAAACCATCAATGATATTCACGGTCATGCGATGGGCGATACCGTGTTGCAAGCCTTGTCGCAACAACTGCGCCAGCATATTCGCGAAATTGATATTTTGGTACGCATTGGTGGCGAAGAGTTTGCCATTTTATTGCCCGACACCGATCTGGCTGCCGCTCGCATTGCTGCAGAACGACATCGCAGCAGTATTGAACAAATCAGTGGTTTTGCCTTTACCATCACCGCCAGTTTTGGCATTGCCTTAGTGGCTGACGCGGATACCAAAAAGAGTATTTACCAACGCGCAGATAGTGCACTGTACCATGCTAAAACGCATGGTCGTAATCGCGTAAGTACAGAGCACGATCAGTAACAATATTATGCGCTGGCTATCGGCTTAGTTGTGAGCTGATGAACCGACCGGCATCCTCGATATGCCTACTGCGCTGTTCTGCAAGGTGAATGAGCAACGCGGTTGTGCGGTATTGTTAGTAACGCATGATCCTAGCTTGCCGGCGTCGTGCCAGCGATAGCGTTAATCAAGCAGAGCTAACTTAAAAGCCTTAAAACGCCCTGATAAATCAGGTTATTTAAGGCTTAAATCACTTAGGATATTCAGGTGCCCTTATCGTTTTTAGCTTAGGGAATTTTACAGGTTTTAATGCCAATCAAACTGTAAAGTGGGCAAAAGTTAAATAAACCGGTGGCTAGCGGCACCACACCAATCCAACCCCAAACACCAATATAACCGGTTGCCGCGAGCGCAATCAGCAATATCCCAGCGATAATTCTCAGTGTTTTATCCAGCGAGCCTACGTTTGCTTTCATTTGTTACTCCGTTATATTAAGGATCCTGAATATAAACAATAGTCTTTATTCAAAGTCATGTCGGTGAATCACTACAAAATTTTTTTATCTGCTTTGAAGCGTCAACAAGCTCTAGTGTGACGTCAATCTTCATAAAGGTGCTACAGACGCTTTTTAAGTGTAAAGGCACCGCGAAGTTCGCCAATCTCAAAGCCAGTTGCTAAATCTGCTGGATAGTGTTCTTGGATTGTTTGAAGTACCGCCTCAGTAATCATATTACCGTGACAAGCTTGGCAAACTGGCTCGAGCATAATCGGTTGCATGTAACGAAATGATGAACCTTCGCCTTTGTTAACAATTTCAGCATGTTGTAGCTCAGTTGCATCAGCGCCTGCAGCTAAGGCAGTGATATAGCTTTGTAAGATATTCTGCTCCCACGGATCGGCAATATTTGCGCTGTTACGAACGCGTAAGCTAGTGCGGCCTACTTCCCAGCCGTCAGTAGACCATTTTGCGGCGATCATCGGTGCTTGTTCTTGGCAAACCGCAACGCCGGCAGACAGACCCCCTTGCTTAATGGCAGAGCCGAGCGCACTTTTGAGTTCCGTCGCAAAACCTTTAATGCGGGTTTGAGCGTCGAGTTTTAGGCTATCAAGATTATGATCGTTAGCAACAGCATTAGCCATCTGACTTAAACCACACAATAAAAATAATAAAAAAATACGCATAGTTCTTCCATTAATTGGCAGTGGTAAAAATTATTTAAGTTGATTTTCTTGATGACGATCTTGCGGTAAATCGTCACGATAACTTGGTGTTGCCAGCCATTCGTGGCCTTTTAACATGGCATACCAATACAGTGGTGGGAGCATTTTTTCTTTTAAAAACCATGAAAGAGCGGAGGGTTTTGTGCCATCGACTAACCACTTAGGAAAGGTAGGTTCTACTTTGCCACCATAAAGAAACTCAGCTAGCACAATTTTGCCACGTTCTACCGTTAGTGGACATGAACCATAGCCATCATAAACAGCTTGCATGGGTTTGTTGGTTAGCAGTTTTATGAGGTTTTCTGCTACCACGGGAGCTTGCTTACGCACCGCAGCGGCGGTTTTAGCATTAGGGGTGTTGGCGCAATCACCCAGAGCAAATACATTTGGCCATTGTTGATGTTGCAAGGTATCTGGAAAAACATTCATCCAGCCGGCGTTGTCTGCTAACAGGCTTTGGCGTAATACATCGGGTGCTACTTGCGGCGGTGTTACATGCAACATATCGAAGTGTTTTTCAATGTCTTTACTACTGCCATCTGCTTGTATTTGTTTGAAGTATGCGGTTTGGCTTGAGGCATCAAGCGCGATTAAATTGGTTTGAAGGTTTAAATTAATAGCGTATTTTTTAACGTATTGTTGTAAAGCAGGCACATAGTCTGCTACACCAAATATCGCCGCGCCAGCACTACAAAAATGCACGTTGATATTTTTTAAGACGTGATGGCGTAGCCAATGATCGCAGGATAAATACATGGCTTTTTGTGGCGCACCGGCACATTTTATCGGCATCGGTGGTTGAGTAAATATGGCTGTACCTTGTTGCAGCTGCTGAACTAACTGCCAAGTATAAGGCGCTAAGCCTGGTGCATAATTGGATGTAACCCCGTGCTGACCTAAGCTGTCAGCTAGCCCTGGGATGGCTGACCAATCTAATTTTAAACCCATGGCAACAACCAGTGCACGATAAGACAAGGTCGAATTATCTTGCAGTACAACCTGATTAAGCTCTGGCTGAAAACTTGCTGCAGCACTCTTATACCAAGTGACGGCAGCCGGTATTAAATCTGCCATGTTTTTCACGGTACTTGCTTGCTTAAAAACCCCACCGCCGACTAAGGTCCAGCCAGGTTGATAATAATGTTGATCACTTGGTTCAGCTAGCGCGATTTTGAGGGAAGGTTGTCGTTTTAGTAAGCTAGCAATGGTAGCTAACCCTGCAGCGCCACCGCCAATCACTACAACATCATAGTTTTTGGTTGTAGTTGTGTTGTCTGTGTTCATCATATCTCCAAGCTGGTGACATGAGCACCAGAGTATTATGTCGGCACGTTATTCCAATTTGGAATATCTTATGCAAATAAAGAATAATCTAATATAGTGGTTGCATGTCCGTTGTGCAAGTTGAAATTAGCTTACCGATTAAATTTAAATTATTTTAAAAAGTGACCGTATGTTATTAAAAGTCATCAAACAAGACATGCCATTTTAAGCGACATACATTTTGACAAGTTACAGTGCAAGTTCTGTGTCAGTGTGGGCAAAGCTGAGTGTTACTATTGCATAGTTAAAGCCTTTACTTAGCTATATATCGGGATGTTTTATTGTTGAGGTCTCCAAGCAACACCTTCTGGGATCTTATAGCTCCAGGGTAAACCAGAATTACGCCAGCCATCTACCTTACGTACACCTTTCGATAAGCCTGTTTTTTCAGTCGTGCCTTCAAAGCCATCGCTGACTGACCATACTTTACTGTAACCATAAACGGCTAATCTATCTGCGGCAGGAGCGCTTCGCGTTGAACCACTGCGACACATCATGATGATATTGGCATCTTTAGCCACGCCAAGTTGATTCAGTTTTTGTAACAGTTCTTGATCAAAATGAAGGTTAGGGCGCATCGCCCATGATTGTGCTTGTTCATTCCATAAACTGGCATCGGTTAGTTGAAATGGCACATGCACTTTAGTCGCTTGAGCAAAACCAGTAAATTTAATTTCTACCGGATCTCTGACATCCACCAATATGGCTTTGGGATCATTTTCTAAAAGTTGATAGGCCTCTTTCGCGGTGAGATAAAGCCCTAATTGGCTTTTGGTTAAATCTACTTGTTCTACAGGCTTTGTCGAGTCTTGCGCTAGAGACGGTGCATTAAAAAATAACATGCTTAATGCTATGGGTAGCACTAACCAAGAGTGAAAAGACATTGTGTTCTCCTGCGTTGTTAAATAAAAAATATTTAATCGTATTTTGTGTGCTTAGCTTGAGTGTAGTATTTTGTGCTCAAATTGCGCGATATCTTTAAAATCGCTTGGTTTATGATGGAGCAGCAACAGCACGAATCGACCTTGCAGCCAAGGTAAAATATTTTGCCAAATCCGCTTAGCCATTGTGCTATCTAAGCCGTTAAAAGGCTCATCTAAAATAATCAGCATAGGATTGTGCAGTATTAAGCGGGCAAGGGTCAGCCGTCTTGCTTGACCACCCGAAAGATTCTGGCCTACATCACCCAGCCATGTATCTAAACCTTGGCTAAGTGTTCTTGCCCACTCGTCTAATTCAACTAAGCGTAATACTTGCCAAAGATCAGCGTCAGTCAATGGTGCTAAGCCAAGCTGCAGGTTGTAACGCAATGTGTCGGCAAAAATGGCGTTCTGTTGTTCTAAATAAGCAACAGCCTGACGATATGGCTGTGTTTCAGCAGCTGTTAGGTCAGTTTGGTTAATACTGAGCGTAATGTGTGGTGACGTGTGCTCTGCCGCCAACGCTGCGGCAACCGTCGACTTACCTGATCCTGAGACGCCAGTGAGCAATAACCACGGCTGTTGTTTGGTGAGACGCAGTGATAATGGGTGTAACTTGCTACTCGTTATCTGCGGGTGGTCAGAAATATCACACTGTATGCACGACACTTGTTTAGTTAAGGGGCTCAGAGGCGCAGGTGTTTGCGCAAAGCCAGCTAGGCGTTTGGCTGCATAAACGGTTTTACCGAGGTGGCTAAATTGCAGTGGTAAACCCGTCAGCAATTCAGCTACACCAAGCCAGCCAAGTAAAAACATCACGGCAAGTGGCCCAGTTAGTGTTCCGGCAACAAAAGCGACCAGTACACTGAGTAATAATGCTGAAAAAACGATAGCTTGCATCGTATTAACGCCAAGCTGTAAACGGGCTTGCATCAGTTGGAGACGACTTTCCAATTGATAAATATGCTCAATGCTTTTGAGTAAAGGTTGTTGATTAAACGCGGTAGTTTTGCTTGCATAAAGTTCCGCTAAACCATCAATGTGAGCAACCACTTCGGCGCGAGTGTCTGTAAACTGTTGAGCAAGCTCGCGGCCTGTGGTTACGTTGGCGTTGCCAAACAACCTAAGTGCAATCGCCATAAATAACAGTAATAAGCCAAGCGTAAATAGCGCAAAACTGGGCAGCCAAATTGCTAATATTCCGAAAAAAAATACCGTGGCTATTACGCTTATTACGGGGGGCAATAGCAAGCGCAGATAAAGATTATCCATTGAGTCTAACTCTGCGGTTAGTCGGCTTAACCAATCCGTGTCGGAAAAATGTTTACTCGTTGATCTGGGTAATTGCTGTAAGCCTTTAAATAACACTACTCGACTTTTAGCCAGTTGCCGTAATACGGTGTCGTGGTTATACAGCCTTTCAAAATAGCGGCTGACGGTACGGCTGAGAGCGAAAAAGCGAATGCCGCCACCTGGCAAATAAATATCTAACATAAATATGCCTCCAAGCAGCAGTGCCGCACCGGCTACCGCGGTTGCCGTGATAAACCAGCCGGATAAAGCGAGTAATGCGATACCTGATAGCGCAGTCGCTATAGCGAGTAAGGCGCCCAACACTAAGCGATGTTTATTTTGTTGCAGAAAAATATCGAGCCAAAAACGGAGCGCTTGCAGATTTTTATGAGATGGCATCTGTTACCTCTAGCAACTCCAGATGCTGATCCGCGAGTGCTTGTAGTTCGCTATCGTGGCTTACAATAACAAGCGTGCAAGTGAGTTTAAGTGTATGCAAAGCTTGAATAACATAGCGTCGGCTTTCCAGATCAAGGCTAGAGGTTGGTTCGTCTAACAGCATAAGGCCATAGGGTACAAGAAAGGCTCTGGCTAAAGCGATACGTTGTAATTGCCCACCCGATAAACCCTCACCTCTCTCTGAAATAAGTTGATCGAGTGCTGATACGGTTGGACATAGTTTGGCTAACCCAACGTTGTTAAGGGCGTTAAGTAAAGCGGCATCGTTAACGGGCCCGCTCAGAAGTTGAAGATTCTGTCTAATTGAGCCATTTACTACCCAAGGACGCTGCGCCATATAATAAATACAGACCTGTGACGGTGAAACTTGGTTAAATTGGACTTTGCCTGCTGCAACCGGAATTAACCCCGCGAGTGTTTTTAATAACGTGGTTTTACCAACACCCGATGGACCACTAATCAATAAGCATTGCTGCGGTTCGACATAAAAGTTCAAGTTTGTTGCTAGTGATTGGCCAGAGGGGTTTTTAATGGTTAAGTTTGTAACGTCTAAGGCCCCGACCATGGCTGTTGCGCTTGGTGTTGGCACTTCTGTTGTGATGTTTATAATGTTAGAGATTTCGGTTGCCGCAGCTAAAGCGCTGGCTTTGTCATGATAAGACTGCGCGAATTGACGGATCGGTTGAAAGAACTCTGGGGCCAGCGCCAAAATAAATAACCCGGTGCTCAGCGTTAATTGCGGTGCAGGTCCAAAATCAATGGCTCCGAATAAAGCAAAACCGATATAAATGGCCACAGCAGCAATCGCGACACTGCTAAAAAACTCTAATACTGCTGACGACAAAAAAGCGACTTTTAAGGTTTGCATAATGAGTCGGCGATAACTTTGACTGCGTGCTGCTACTTCATCTTGTACTTGTGCGGCCGCGCCTAGACGTGCAATGAGCGCGATTTTTTTTAGGCGGTCAAGAAAATGCCCCGCTAATCGTTGGCGCTGAAGTAAATGACGTTGGTTTATTTGCTCTGCCCCCATGCCAATTAGTGACATAAAAAGCGGAATGAGTGGTGCGCTAAACAATAATAATAGGCCGACTAACCAATCAGTCCAACTAATAGCAAGTAAGATGCACAGAGGTGACAGCAATAATAATTGCTGCTGTGGCCAGTAGCGGGCGTAATAGCCGTCTAAGGCATCAACATCTTCAAGTAAATGACTGGCATAAACACTGGGCGAGCGCTGTAATTGCGAGATGCCAACAACTTGCCATGCCAACAACATTTTTTGGCGTAATGTTTTTTTAATACGGCTACTCGCGTCTTGGGCTAAGCGCTCTTGCCAGAAAAGCAAATGGCTGCGCAGCAACCATAATAAAGTGATGCCCAAGATCGAGATAACGAGTTTGCGGTCTGCTGTGATGGTATTTTGAATAATCAGTTGATCAATGAGCCACGCGGCTAAAAACCAAATAATCACTAGCAAGACTGTTGCGATAACTCCAGCAAACACGCTTAACCACAAACGTGTTTGTTGTTGTTTTCGCAAAGCGATCAGCAGTGCTGATCCCTTCGCGGTAAGGTTACGAGCCTCAACACCTGACTCTTCAGCTAAGGAGTCAGCTAACGTCTTAGTCACTTAATGATATCCACCTTGTTTAACTTTCCCGCGGAAGACCCAATAAGTCCAAGCGGTGTAGGTTAAGACTAGCGGAATAACAAATAAGAAACCAATTAATAAGAACAACTGTGACTCAAACGCTGATGCGGCATCCCACAAGGTGTAATCTGGCGGCACCATGTAGGGCCATTTGCTGGCGAGTAAACCCAGATAGGTAAACAGAAATAAGCCCATGGTCGCGACAAAAGGGGTGCCTTCTTTTTGCTTGCGCAGAGCTTGAAAAACAACCCAAGCACAATATAGCGCTAAGAGGGGTAACAGCCACAGTAACGAGATACTATCAAACCAGCGAGACATGACGCGTGGGTCAACAAAAGGGGTGTACACGCTGATAATAGCAAACACCACGAGGACAGCTAATAACAAGCGCGGGGCGATTTTATAGGCCCACTGCTGTACTTCTCCTTCAGATTTCATAATTAACCAAGTGGCGCCAAGTAGGGCATAACCTGCGACTAAGCCAATGCCAGTAATGACGGTAAAGGGCGTTAACCAATCAAGCGCGCCGCCAACATAGCGGAAGTTTTCTGTTTTGAAGCCTTGAATATAGGCACCGACTACAGCGCCTTGGGCAAAGGAGGCGACAATCGACCCACCGGCGAAGGCCCAATTCCATAGGTAGCGTGAGGTTTTGGCTTTAAAGCGAAATTCGAACGCGACGCCCCGGAAAATCAGGCCGGCGAGGAGCAGAAAAACGCCGATGTATAACGCGGGCAGAAACACTGAGTAAACCAGCGGGAAGGCGGCTAATAAGCCTGCGCCGCCTAAAACGAGCCATGTCTCGTTACCATCCCACACGGGCGCGACGGAGTTCATCATGACATCACGATGATGCTCGCTGGGTGCGAAGGGAAATAAAATTCCTTGGCCTAAATCAAAGCCGTCCATGAGCACGTACATCATGACACCAAAGGCGATAATGCCGGCCCATATTAAAGTTAAATCAAAGGGTTGTGCCATTAGTTATCTCCTTCTAATCCGGCGTGCGCGGCTGAGAAGGGGCGTTTAGGCCGTTCAATCTCATCCATTTCATGTGGGGCATTGGCTTTTTCTAAACCGCCTCTAAACACTTTCAATAAGTAATAGACCCCTGCGCTAAACACTAAGCTATAGACCACGATATAACCAATTAAGGTAAATAAGGCCATACCGCCGGTTAATGAGGGGGTTAAACCTTGCGCGTGGGTCATTTGGCCATAAATCAACCAAGGGGCTCGGCCTGTTTCGGTAACAACCCAGCCAGCCAGCACCGCTAAAAAGGGTGTAATACTCATCAAGCGCAGTGTTTGTAAGAAGGCGCGTGATTGATGGTATTGCCCTTTGTAGCGCAATATAAAGCCCCATACGCCGACACCAATCATCAGCACACCTAAGCCGACCATAACTCGGAAGGCCCAAAACACAATGAAGACAGGCGGTTGTTCAGCTACGGGGACTTCGTTTAAGCCGGGCAAGGTGCCATTCCAATCATGGGTTAGGATAAAGCTGGCAAGCTTTGGAATACCGATTTCAAAGCGATTCTCTTGGGCGTCTTGGTCTGGCAGGGCGAACAACAGTAAGGGTGCGCCTTCGCGGGTGGTCCAGTTGCCCTCCATCGCGGCCACTTTCATCGGTTGATGCTTCAGGGTATTCAAGCCGTGGAAATCACCGACGACAGCTTGAATAGGGGCGAGTAACAGGAGTACCCACAATGAGATAGACAAGGCTTTACGGTTGGCGTCAACTTCACGTTTTTGAATTAAGAACCAAGCACTGACACCGGCAACGACTAGCGTGGCGGTTAAAAAAGAGGCTAAGGCCATGTGCATAAAGCGATAGGCAAACGAGGCGGTAAAGAGCGCATCACTCCAAGAGACAACATGGTACATCCCATCACGTAGCACGAGGCCGTCGGGGGTTTGCATAAGTGAGTTGGCTGATAAAATCCAGAATGAAGAAATAAAGGTGCCGGTGGCAACCATAATAGCGGCGAATAAATGCACGCCTTGGGGGACTTTATCGCGGCCAAAGAGTAGCACGCCTAGAAACGCCGCTTCGAGGAAAAAGGCGGTGACCACTTCATAACTGAGCACGGGGCCGAGGAAATTGGCGGTGGCGTAGGCGAAGTTGCTCCAGTTGGTACCGAACTGAAATGACATGACGATCCCGGAGACCACACCCATGCCAAAGACAACCGCGAACACTTGGATCCAAAATTTGGACAATCGTTGCCACATCGGGTTACCGGTTTTGTATGATAAGGTTTCTAACACAGCAATAGTACTGGCTAGGCCAATAGTAAAGACAGGGAAGATCGCGTGGAAACATACAACAAAGGCAAATTGTATGCGCGAGAGTAACAGCGGGTCGAGTTCCATAGATTGCTCCAGTGCAACCAAAAACGGTTAACGTGCCGTTTGGTTGGCGTTTGCGTGTTGTTTCATAATAAGTATTTGGATGAACTTTTTAACGATGGGCAGCACAATTAATAGTGTTGGAAAGGCGATTAACCATGACCAAAGCCATGCTGACATCCAACCTACTAGCGTTATATCGTTAAAGCCTAGTGCTTTAAGGGTACTGACCAACGAGATCACGAAAGTCATCAGTGTAGATAAAATAAGCGGCATTAAAACTTTTTCAATTAGAGAAATCTTAATTTGGATCATGGTTATCTCAAAAAAAGCGATGTCAGCCGAGGCTGACATCAAAGGTTAATTACAATGATTTTTTACTGAAGTACCAGTCAATGTACTGGTAACCTTGATCTTTACGTATATCAGCCTCTGCCATAGTTGCTGGCGGTGGCACAATAACATCATCACCAGGTTGCCAATTTTCAGGAGTCGCGACCTTGTGTTCATCGCTAGTTTGTAATGCCCGTAACACTCTTAAAAACTCATCAATACTGCGACCATTACTCATTGGGTAATACACCATGGCACGTAAAATACCATTTGGATCAATAATAAATGTGGCTCGTACCGCAGCCGTATCACTCGCACCTGGCTGAATCATGCCGTAAGCTTTGGCGACAGCCATCGACAAGTCCGCAATAATTGGAAAGGTAATTTTTACCCCAAAGTTTTCTTCAATACTCCGAGCCCAAGCAATATGTGAATGCACACTATCAATCGATAGACCTAAAAGCTCACAATTTAATGCAGCAAATTGATCAGCGCGTGTAGCAAAACCCATAAATTCAGTAGTACACACTGGCGTAAAATCTGCTGGGTGTGAAAATAATACTAACCATTTACCTTTATAGTCTTCTAAGGTCTTCATGCCATGAGTGGTTTTGGCATTAAAGGCCGGCGCTGGCATGTTGAGTTGCGGGAAGCTAACCGTTTGTTCAGTCATAATAAGATCCTTGTGAGTTTATCTTCATTACATTAGACATTAATGTTATATCAATATAGTATATGCTTATAACAAATAGAAATAAATAAAATTGATTGAATTAATCATAAAAAATGATTGGTCACAGCAAACTTAGGTTGTACCTAAAATATATGGTTTGAAATTTTTATTTTTAACTTTTTGCTCTCCTTATATTTACATTTTGGTTTTGGTTGTTTCGCGACAATCTTAATAATTGATTAAGTTTTCGCGTTTATTATTTCGCTTGCTTTGTTAAGTAGAAGAGACGATATGCCCAAATTAAGTTGGTTGATTCGTTTTAGTGGGCCTTATTTGTCTTTGCTGGCATTACTGATTGGCGGCTTGTTGTTATTGTCCATAAATCGTTTGGGTTTGGTGTTCTGGCATTATCAGCGCGTTTTAGCAACCGGTGAGCTAAGCCAGATTCTGCTGCAAGGTGTCAGTGCATAAGCACCTTTGTTCGGGCGCGATTTTAGTCGTGATGCTTCTACGCTAGGCAGGACTTTATTGCAATTTGATCAGTATTTTGCGCCGTTACAGCAAAAGCCAGATGGCAGCCCGAACATCACCATTTTAAAGCCCGATGGTCAGGCGGTGAGCGGGTATTATGATTTTGCACAAAAGCGGCTGACACTCAGCGATAGCGAAGTGACGGCAAAAACTAAAAACCAAGCGTTAGCTGAAGTGTTATTACCTTCTTGGTTGTATCGCGAGCAGCGCTAACGACTGAAGCTGGCTTTGGAGTGAAATTGAAATGCACGCTTTGCTCAAATGATGAATTAACAAGGAAGGATGCATAGAGGTGCTCTCATGAAGATTGTCAAACCGTTATTGGGTTGTTGTGTTGCGTTGTTGGTGATGTTGCCATGTCATGGTATTGCGCAAATGCTGTCAACAGAGTTGCAGCCGGTGTCTTCGTTAAGTCAATTAACGGATGCTGCTGAACAAAGGTTACAGCGTCAAGCACTGCATCAACCTGCGCCTTGGATCTCAACGTGGCTGGCGGATGCGCCGGTGCTATCTGCAGGGTTGCTGAACAGCAGAAGTCAAGGTGGCAGTGATGAGATCGAGTTAGCGCTTAATCTCCCCTTAAAAAGTCCTAGCCGAGTGCGCTTAGACGAAGATGTATTAGATAATCAACAACGCCTGACAGCCAGTTTACTGGCATATCGTCGTTGGTTTGCCAGTGGCTTAGTTCGCGATACGGTATGGCAAATCGTATTAGAACGCAAAAGACAGCAGCTCTTAACCGAGCAATTGGATATTTATCAGCACTTTATCGAAAAATTGCGTAGCCCAGGGCAAGCAAGTGAAATGCAAAGTTATCATCAATACTTGTATCAACAAGGTGCGACAGAGCTGGCATTAGAACAGTTAGATAGCGCTGCCAGATTACTGATTGCGCAGCAACAGCTACAGCAGTTAACAGGGCAGGCTAACTTGCCTAATATGACTGCAGAAGAGCCCACGGCTGATTTTCAGTTAGTACAGCATCCTCGTTTACAGTTGCTGTTACTGCAAGAGCAACAGTTGCAATTACAGCAACAAGCAAATTCTCCAGCCAATAGCGCTTGGCAATTAACCACACGGGTAAAACGTGTTAACAATGCTGAGCAAAACGATAATCAGATAGGTCTGCAGCTGGATATTCCTTTAACAATTGGCGAGCAATCAAACCAGTTGGCGAATAGTACTTTTCAGTTGGACTATCAGCAATGGCTCAATGATTACAGTGATTCACAGCGGGAAATTGAACAGCAGCACAGCGCCGCACGAACCGAGCTAAAGACGCAACAAGCGCAGTTAGCCCTTTTAAAAAATGACGACGCCTTGCGCCGGCAAGCAAAAGCCAGTTTGTTGTTATTACTAGAGCGCCAAGAAATTAACGCTGATGTGGCACAGCAGCGGCTGCAGCAACTGTTGCAAGCCGAGTTGCAACTTGTGCTATTAGAAATTCAAGTACAAGCCAGTATCGCCAAATTAAATCAAACTGCCGGAGTGATGTTATGAATGTATTTTTCAAAGGATGTCAAAGGGCAGCCATCGGTGTGTTATTGGTACTTAGTGGGCAAAGTGTTGCCCAATCAGAACCTGCAGAAGTAACCATTTCAGCGTTAGGGGCATTAAACTTGCGTTATGCAGAGGTGAGCCTTGCTAGCGATTTCGCGGGGCAGCCTTTGTTGGCGCAAGCCAGTGCTTACACTGGCAGTGCTCGGCCGGTTGGTCGAATGATTGAAAGCGCTGAGATGACATGGTTAGCGCAGCCCGGCAGCGTGGTCGAGGCTGGCCAGCCGGTAATGCAGTTAGCCGGAAGCGAAGTGCATCATTTTTTAACAGAATATGATGCGCGTAAAAGTTATTTTCAGTTAGTTAAAAAGCGTTATGACGATAATCAACAGTTGTTCAAACAAAAAGCCATTGGAGCCAGTGCATGGCAAGAAATTAGCTTGGCTTATCAGGCTGCAATGCTGGAGTTTGAACATTTAGATCATTTTTATGAACGGATTAGCCAAGTAAGTGCTGATCATTCAAGTATTATCCTCACCGCGCCAATCGCCGGTTTAGTGTTAAGTGCTGATGCGTCGGAGCCTGTGTTATTTAGCATCTTGGATCAGGCACAGCTGCGCTTAACAGGAACCTTAGTCGAGCAACCTTTTCAACCCAGTGCGATACGTTTTGAAAATTGTCAGCTGGCAATTGAGCGCTTTGAAGCGGTAAGCGAAGGCTTTGCGCGCCGCTGGTGGACGGCACCCGTGGCGAGTGAATCGGCTTGCCAACTTAATTGGCAGCAACAACTTAATGTTACGCCAGTTTATGCGCAGGCGGTATATCGTGTCCCCACTAGCGCTATCGTTCGTCATCATAGTCAGCAGCATCTTTGGTTAAAAAGTGCTAACAGCTTGCGTTTGGTGCCAGTGTCAATTTTAGGCAAAGACGCAGGCGCTTTTTGGGTGCAGAGTGAAGCGTTAGCCCCGGCAGATCAGGTACTAATTCAATCTGTAAGTGCGGTATATGGCCATTACTTAGGTTTAGGAGGCGAATAAGTATGGCCGCATTATTACGTTTTATTTTAACGCAAAAGCTCTTTGTGCTGGCGCTTACTGCGCTTGTGATTGCGCTTGCGGTGCAAGCGTGGCAGCGCTTGCCGATAGACGCTTTTCCCGATATTTCGCCAACACAGGTCAAGTTGATCATTCGTGCACCCGGCATGACGACAGCCGAAGTTGAAGCACAAATTACCCAGCCGATAGAAACTGAGTTGCTAGGGATCCCTGATCAAAGTATCTTGCGCTCGACCACCAAATACGGCATTACCTCTATAACTATCGATTTTACCGAAGGTACTGATATTTACTGGGCCCGGCAACAGGTTAGCGAACGTCTAGCTGGGGTTTGGGGCAGCTTACCAGATATCGCCGAAGGTGGGCTGGCGCCAATGAGTACTCCGCTGAGCGAAATTTTTATGTTCAGCTATAACAATCCTAATTTATCGTTAACTGAGCGGCGGCATGTTTTAGATTGGCAGATCCGACCGCTGCTGCGCACTGTGCCTGGCGTAGCTGAAGTAGCAACGATGGGTGGTTATGTACAAACCTATGAATTTGCTCCAGATTTAGTACGTTTACAGCAAGCCGGTATAAGCTTAGAGCATTTAATTAGCTGGCTACAACAGCAGCATATGAATGGCAGTGTTGGCCGAATTAATAGCGGTACCAATACCTTAGTGATTCGCACCGAGGGCAAGCTAACGGATGCTTTTGATTTAAGCCAACTCACCATTGCGGATGCGAATGGCAATCCGATTACCCTCGCGCAATTAGGTGAAGTGAGCTTAGGGCATTTAGCGCGTTTTGGTGGTGTTACGCATAATGGCAAAGAAACCGCACAAGCGATGATTATCGCCTTGAAAGGGGCGAATACCAGTGAGGTCGTGGCCGCGGTCAAAACTAAATTGGACCAAATTAGCGTGACCTTGCCAGAGGGCAGCGAGCTCAATGTGTTTTATGACCGTGCGACCTTAATTGAAACGGCGGTGAGTACCATTCTTGAAGCTTTGTTTGCCGCGGTATTGCTGGTCATTGTGGTGCTATTTATCTTTTTGGCAGATGTTAGGGCGGCCTTAGTGGTTGCCGTCGCGATCCCTTTGGCTGTGGCGATCACTTTTTTAGCCATGGATCAGTTTGGGTTAACCGCAAATTTAATGTCTTTAGGCGGTATTGTTATTGCTATCGGCATGTTGGTGGATGCGGCGGTGGTGGTGGTGGAAAACATTGTTAGCCAAGGTCAGCAATTACGTCATGCGCCATTAGCACATCGCGTATATCGCGCAACCTTAGCGGTCGCCAAACCGGTTATTGCGGGTACGGCGATTGTGATCATCGTATTTGCCCCTTTGTTAATGCTAACAGGTTTAGAGGGGAAATTGTTTTCGCCTGTTGCTATGACTATTGTCTTTGCGATGCTGGCTTCGTTAGTGATTGCTTTGTGTGTTATTCCCGTACTGGCGGTAAGTCTCATTAAAGTGTCAGATAAACCTGCGCCAAAGTTTTTGCAATGGCTATTACAGCGCTATCAACACGCCTTAACCAAGGTTATCCAACGTCCTGCGCCTTGGTTGATTATGGCGCTACTGCTAGTAATGGGGACGGGCTTGACGGCGAGCTTTGTCGGTAAAACCTTTATGCCCGTTATGGATGAAGGCGATTTAATCGTACAGCTTGAAAAGCATCCTGACGTCAGTTTAAGCGAATCTTTAGCGGTCGATAGCCAAATTAGCCAGCGGCTTTTGCGTGATGTAGCTGAAATAAAACAAATTGTTGCTCGCATCGGTTCAGATGAACTCGGGATGGATCCGATGGGTTTAAATGAAACCGACATGTTCATGCAATTGCACCCCGCTACAACTTGGCAGGTGTCGTCTAAAGAAGCGCTCACCGAGAAAATCCGCACTATTTTACAAGAGTATCCGGGGATTAATTTCAACTTTACTCAGCCCATTCAGATGCGGGTTTCAGAAATGCTCACGGGGACCTCTGGCGATGTTGCGGTCAAAGTGTTTGGTGACGATGTGGCAACTCTCAGTCATTTAGCACAAAGCATTGCTCACACGACTGAGCAAATGAGTGGTAGTGTCGATGTACAAACCACCATTATTGATGGCGGTGAATTTGTGAATGTTCGGCTACGGCCTGAGGTTGCGGCGCGTTATCAGCTTACTACCGAAGAGTTGTCTCGACGTTTACGGATCTTTGTTGATGGTTTGCAGGTGGGTGAAATTACCAATGGTAAGATTAAAACGCCCTTATTGTTTAGTAGTAGCCAGCAACCTAATCAAGTGAGTTATCTTGAACAGTTAGCAACTTTGCCGATAAGTTTGCCAAATGGCAGTGTGGTCGCGTTAGCGAGTGTCGCTACCATTGAAACGCAGTTCGGCCCGAGTTTAATTGAGCGTGAAAATGGCAGTCGTTTTGCGGTGGTCACAAGTAATGTGAGTGGTCGTGATATCGTCAGTTTTGTTGAAGAGTTAAAACAGCAAGTTGGCCAAGCGGTTAGTTTACCCAGTGGTTACACCATTGAATATGGCGGTGAGTTTGAGAATCAGGCACGAGCAACCAATAACTTACTCATGATCGTGCCGTTGGTTTTGCTGGTGATCGTGCTGATTTTATTCACCACCTTTCGCTCTTTAGCGATTGCGGGGCTGGTGTATGCCAATATCCCTTTTGCCCTGATGGGGGGCGTGTTGGCGTTGTTTATTAGCGGTGAATATTTATCGGTACCGGCATCGGTAGGTTTTATTGCCCTACTGGGGGTGGCTGTACTTAATGGTGTGGTGATGCTGTCACATTTTCAAAGTATTGAGGAACGCTATAACGACATTAAAGAGTTGGTTATAGCTGGCGCCGGCGATAGGTTACGGGCTATTTTGATGACGGCAACAACGGCTATGTTAGGATTGTTCCCGTTAGCGTTAGCCACGGGGCCAGGAGCTGAAATTCAGCGACCGCTGGCGATAGTGGTGATTGGCGGTTTAATTACTTCAACGCTGACCACCTTATTTTTACTTCCTTTAATGTATGCGCGTTTAAGAGGCCGTCATGACAGAACTTGAGATGCTATATGTGTTTTTTCCGTTAGAGCAACGCGATGCCGTGGTGGATAGTTTATTGGCTATTGACGATCTGAGTGGTTTTTCTATTGTCACCTTAGATGGCCATAGCCGCGATAATAGTCAATTTGACCGCTTGGAGCAGGTTGTTGGTTATCGGCAGTTATGTCGTGTCGAAGTGATAGTGAACAAACTATTGCGTGAGCAAGTTATAGTGCAATTGCGACAATGTCGCTCAGCTAAAACGGGTAATAATGGGTTTCGTTATTATGTGATGCCGGTGTTGGAAAGCGGCCACTTGTGAGTCATTAGCCATGATTAAAAACACCACGCCCTGCAATAGCAGGGCGTGAATGACGACGATAAAATAAGCAGTTGCTACTGTACTTGCGGTTAAAAAGTATAGTTAAAGCCGGCATAAACGGTGCGACCCATTCCTGGTACGCCAATACCAAACGGGATGCCATTCAACGACATGGTCATTCCTTGGCCGGTATACACACCACCCTGGGGTAAATAATAGAATTTATCCAGTAGGTTCTCTACACCCACATCAAGCCGCAGTGACTGCCAGCTATGACTAAATCGCGCATTGAGCAAGGCATAACCCGCAGTTGTCGGCTCACCACGAATCGTTGATACTCGATTCTTATTTTTATTTATCTGCCATTCTAAACTGTTTTCCCAGCCCGCTAAGGTGTGGTTGAGTGTTAACTTGCCATGCAGCGGCTGCACATTATGTAAACCCGCATTGGTATCGGTATTGCGTGCATCTATGTAACTGAACAGGGCTTTCAGTTGCCATTGCCCACTATTATTGTTGGCTAATGTGGTTTCAGCACTGAGATCGATTCCTCGCAGCTTGGCGCGTTGGTTTTGATATTGCAGCACATTAAACTGGCCTGCTAACCAACTGTTGTTGGCTGCCACCGCATCAATATAATCTTGCACATCGGTGTAATAGGGCGTGATGATTACCTGCTGTTGTTTATCTTTACTTTGCCACGCTAAGCTTGCCGATACGGTATGCGCTTTTTCTGGTGCTAGCGCCATATTACCCACATAACCATTGCCATCACCCACCAAATTATTCATCGATGCAGCCATAGGCCAAAATGACCATGGATAGGCTTCATAGAGGTTGGCTGAGCGCATCTTTTGTGCTAAGGCAAACTCTACACGTGTGTTGTCGGTGAGTTGATAGCGGGTCAGTGCGGTAATGTCTAAGTTGGTATCGCGTTGTTTGCGTTCTGCTTGGTTAAAGGCTGCCGCATTAGGAGCTTGCATGCCCATCGCGCTTGCTGACGTGTCATAACCTTGCACTTCATCGGCATTGCGTGTCACGCGCTCTACTCGAACGCCATAAAGCAGTAACCAATCCGGCGTTAAAGTTAACTCGTGCTCGGCAAACACCGCACTGCGATCACGACGGCCATTATTGATATTTAAAAACGTACCTGGGCCCATACCACCGCCTGACGCAGGCCAGTAATCATCTAAAGAAAACTGTTGTAACTCACTGCCTAAACGTATTGTTGAGTGAGCCCAAAAGGTCATTTCAACATTTAAGCTTAGCCCCCGGTTGGTGGAGTCAGAATGCATTGGCATACCTGCAGCGCAGGTGCCAGCAGGATCGCCATGAAAACGGATCGGGGCACAGGCCTGACCGCCCATCGCATTAGAGCCATACCAAAATTGCCGATCAGGGCCAAAATCCATCACATGCTCAACTTTTTCTTGATAGATGCGGCTTTGCCATTGCCCCCACGCAGTTGTGCGTTGCCAGCTAAGGTTAATTCGCTGTTGTTCGTTATCGAGCAAATCCATCCGCTGATTTGGGTAGAGTTGTATGGGCATATTTTGGTAGCCTAATTGCAACTCGATGAGATCGGCTGCGGTTTTATAGGCAAAGCGTAGCTGATGGTTTTGGGTTTCATAAGCACTTGAGCCGACTTCATCTAGCGGTAGTGTTTCGCCAGGTCGACCTGTAGCGTTAACGGTTTTAAAGTTGGCCGCTGCCGTGTAATTGTTGCCTTTACTCCAATTACCGCTATAACTTGCATACAGTGCTGCGCTACTGTGGCTCACTTTCAGATGGCTACCACGAGCTTGGTTATTACTGCGATAAAAGCCACCTAGTTCGGCCGTCGTTTCTGCTTGTTCTGAAAACTCAGCGGCTTTGGATTCACTGATGATGGTGCCGCCAATGCTATCTCCGCCGACACTGACTGGCGTAACCCCGGCAAACACAGAAAGCTGACCGACATCAGATGGCGCCATGTAGGATAGCGGTGGGTTCATATGATTAGGACAAGCAGCAATTAAATCCATGCCATCCACTTTAATGCGCAAGCGATCATCGGCTAAGCCGCGGATCATTGGTAAGCTTGAAACGGCGCCAGTTTGATTTACGCTAACACCAGCAAAAGCGTTAAGTAAAGCTGCCGTATCACTTGTTGCGGCTACCTGCGCTTGCAGTTCACTGGCCAATAATTGTTGTGCCATACCCACCGGTTGGCGCTGCCCTTCAACTTGAATATGTTCAATAGTTGGCTCGTTACTGTCTGCGGCCATTACAGGGTTAGCTAATACGGCCAGGCCAATGGCCGCAGCCAGTTTAGAGAGTTGAGCAAGGTGCTGAGAATGAGATGAGTGCATAAAACTCCGATAGCATTGAGAATTTTAAGCTATGGTAGTATTTTGCTGCGCTTAAAGTAATGCGGCATATTGTCGCAGTAACGGCTTAGGTGGGACGATGTTTAAGCAGTTTTCGCTGTAAGGTACGCCTGTGCATTCCCAAGCTTTTCGCTGTTTGCGAAATATTGCCATCGTGTTTGGCTAGCACACGCTGAATATGCTCCCATTCTAATTGTTCCGGTGACAAAAACACACTGTTCGACGGTGTTGGGGGGTGTTCTGGTACAGCTAAGTTGTCACCAAAAAGCGTTTGTTGTAGTAATTGAAAATCGACGGGCTTGGTCAGGTAATCGTCAGCGCCTTGTTTCACTGCTAGCACGGCAGTATTAATACTGGCATATCCAGTTAATACAATAATACGGCTGTGACTCAATGCCATTCGTAATGGTGCAATAAAACTTAAACCAGATTGCTGACCAAAGCGCAAATCTAACAAATAGATATCAGCTTGTTCGGCAATTAATTCGGCCTCAGTTAATGGCTGATAAAATGCTTGGATTTGCCAGCCTGGTTTTGCTAAACGCCTAGCGAGTGTGTTGATGAGTGCAGGATCATCATCAACAATAACCAGTTTTTTAATCATGCCTGTCCTCCAAATAGCAATAGTGTTTCCATACCAGCAGAGGAGCGGTTTCGCCTTTTAATCTGGCCACCCAGGCGCTCGATAGACACATTAGCAAGAAATTGTCCCCAACCAAGGCCTTGTTCGCTGTGTTGTGGTAAATGGCCAAGCTCAGCTAGGCGTTGCTCGGATAAGCCTTCACCAAAGTCGATAATACAAAGCGACAACTGCCCTTGCTGCAGCGTTAATTTCAGCTCAAGCTGAGGTTTTTGCTGCTGTAAGCCCGCATCGGCCGCATTGTCTAATATTTGAAACAGCGCTGCGGCAACCGCAGTTGCTTCTTTTACATAACAACGGCTATCGTCCGTGTTTTCGGTTATCGTAACGTGAATGTCTGGACGAGTAACCATCCAAGACTTTAAGCTTTGTCGCAAGATAGGTAATAGTGGGGCGGGTTTCAAATCGCGCCATTCTCCTGCATGTTGGCGCAGTTCGCTAATAATCTGCTGACAACGCCTTAGTTGTTGTTGCATATCAGCAGTTGCGGGGTGTGCCGCGATCAGCGGTTGCACTTCGTCGGTTAATAACAGCAGGTTTTGAATAGGTGAAGCTAAATCATGCGCGGCATTGGCGGCGTATGTGGCAATGGCTAAGGCGTGCTCTTGACGTACTTGCTGCTGTTGTAATTGATTAAGTTGCTCTGAGGTAGTTCGGTTCAGTGCGGTTTGCCGGCTAATAAACCAACTGATAACGATTGCAGAGATAACAAAAGCGCACCACATTTGCCACATATGGCGTGAGAAGGGCTGCATTACATTAGTATGCAGCATATGATGGCCAATGCCTTCAGCCGCTTGCAGGATCTGTGTTAAGTCACCCATCCACAGTAATAAGCTGTAGGCAATAATAGCACCCAAAGCGAACACATAACTTAGCCAAGCGGGTAATAAAACAGCCACAACTGCCACAGGTAGTAATAATAGCGCAACAAAGCCATTACTGACCCCACCGGATAGTGCTAACAGCGTAAAGATCGCCAATAAATCGAGCGCACAGCAGACAACAAAAAGTAATTGACTTTCGTGCCATGCCCTCGGTAATTGCAGCTGTGCTAAGTTAGTGGCTAATAAAGTACAAAGCACAAGCACGATGACATTCCACGCTGTGACCGGATAGACCATTATGCTGCCCAGTAGCGCTAATAACGTTAAGATGCTGAAGATTAAAGCTCGGAATTTCACCAGCTGCCAAAAAGAGGTGGTTGCCGTAAACATGTTATTTTCCATCTAGTAAGGGAAAAACTGTAACCGCTAATGCTCTTGGCGTTAAAAAGCAAAAACGCAGATGAGTCTAGCATAATTATGCGTTTGAGCTGAAGATAGCATCCATTATACATACACCGTATCGCAGATATTTTAATCAAGTCGCACGCTAAGCAAACTGAAGTGTTGTACTTAGTCGCAAAGACGCTTAAGTTAAAATAAACATCAGACAAATCATGCTGTTTTGACATCAATATTGCAAAGATGTCGCGGCAATACCTTCAGGAATTCAGTTTATGCGTGCGTATTTTCGTTTAGGCCCCGCCACTTTAGTAACGGCGGCTTTTATTGGCCCAGGCACGGTAGTAACCGCTTCATTGGCTGGCGCGAACTATGGTTACGCCCTGTTATGGGCATTGTTATTTTCTGTCATCGCAACGATGATTTTACAAGAAATGGCCTCACGCTTAGGCATCGTTACCGGTAAAGGTTTGGGTGAAAACCTTCGACATTTGGTACAACAGCCGCTATTAAAAGTGTTGTTATATAGCCTGGTGGTGGCGGCGGTTGTTGTGGGGAATAGTGCTTATCAAGGCGGAAATTTAACCGGTGCTAGCCTGGGTGCCGATGCCATTTGGGGGCAACAGTCGCTGGTGCTGTCGCTAAAGCAACACTCGGGGTTAAACCCTTGGTCATTGTTGTTAGGCGTCATTGCGATCGTGGTACTGTGGCGTGGTCGTTATCAACGGATTGAGCGGTTTTTAATTGGCCTAGTATTGCTGATGAGCTTGGCGTTTATCAGTACCATGCTGCTAACCAAGCCCGATCTGGGTGCGATGTTTTCGGGCATGCTGTTACCCACAATTCCTAGCGGCGCTACCTTAACGGTGATTGCTCTTATCGGCACCACGGTGGTGCCTTATTCTTTGTTCTTGCACGCGGCAAGCTCCGCAACGAAATGGCACAATCAGCCCAATAAAGCACAAGCTTTGGCAGAGTCTGCGGCTGACTTACGCACCGCCATACCCTTAGGTGGATTGATCACTTTGGCCGTGTTATCTACGGCAGCAACCGCTTATTTTGGCAAAGGCCTACAAATGGAAAATGCCGGTGATTTAGCGTTGTCGTTGCAACCGGTATTTGGTGCTGCAGCAACCTACTTAATGGCGTTAGGTTTACTAGCAGCAGGTTTGTCATCAGCCATTACCGCACCGTTAGCTGCGGCTTATGCTTTGCGCGGCTTGTTGCAGCTGAGCCCACAATGGTTTCGAATGAGTTGGTTACTGATTATTTTGGTGGGTATGCTGGTATCAAGTTTGGGCTTAAAACCTTTGAACATCATTTGGTTTGCCCAAGTGGCTAATGGTATTTTGCTGCCAATCATTACTCTGTGCTTATTACTAGCCGTGAACTCCTCACTGCTGGGTACCTATCGCAACAGCTTGCGGCAGAATGTGTTGGGGGCGGCGGTATTTGCTGCAACCTTATTATTAAGCGGCCGCACCCTTTACCTGGCTTTTTTTAGTTAACCCTCATCCGACCACACTCAGGTACTGGTCCGACCGGTGTCTGAGTGCGGTCTGACCAATGTCTGAGTGTGGTCGGAGGTGTTTGGGGGAGGGTAATGAGAGCATAACGTCGCTATTGTTAGCAAAAGCCATTTCAACGGTTTTTGGGAGCGTTATCCGCTTGCGCAATTTCAAAAAAAGTTGTCGTGGGTTTGCGACAAGGCACCTCGTTGTGCCGTTCGGCTATTAGGTCTGCATACATGAGTTATGTTAATATTACGGCCATGTAATGCAGCGAAACAGGCCTGATAAATTCTATGGCAAGACGTACGAAAGCCGAAGCAGAAACCACTCGCGCAGCGATCTTAGATGCGGCTGAACAGCTGTTTTTTCAGTTTGGTGTATCTCGAACCACACTCGAGAAAATTGCTCAAGCCGCTAATGTTACCCGCGGTGCTATATACTGGCACTTTGATAACAAAGCCGATGTGTTTAACGCCATGTTAGAGCGGGTGCGCTTACCGTTTCAGCATTTGTTGGCGGAAGTGGACAGTAATCCGCATGTCGATCCTTTCTTACAGGTGCGAGACCTCATGGTTAACGCCCTACAAATGATTGCCAATAACGAGCAGTTGCATCGTGTGCTGACAATTGTATTCCATCGCTGTGAATATCTCGATGAATTAAACCCGGCCGTAAATAAACAAGATGAATTAGATGCGCAAACCATCGCGGTGATGCAGCGAGCTTTTGCACGTGCCGAGCAAGCGGGGATGTTACGAACGGGTGTATCACCTCGTCTGGCGGCATCGGCTTTTCATATGTATGTTGGCGGTATTATTAGTAGTTATTTATTAAAACCGCAGCAATGCGATTTAGATCAGCATGCCGCTGTATTGATTGATGCCATGCTGCAAGGTTTAAAGCAGCGTTAATCCCCCAGTAACATTAAGCATAAAAAAAGCCGGCTATTTAGTGTGGGACTAAAAGCCGGCAAAGGTACGAATCGGCGGCAGTTTTACCTGCCTACTAAGTTAGGTTTGGCTTTGCTCAGCGTTCGCGCGGGGTTTCTTGGTAAACAAACGCATAATCACCAAGTAAAAGACCGGCACTAAAAACACGGCCAGTATCGTGGCGGAGATCATGCCGCCTAGTACACCGGTACCAATCGCATTTCTACTGGCAGAGCCTGCGCCGCTACTGATCACCAGTGGCAATACGCCAAGTGAGAAGGCCATTGATGTCATAATAATGGGGCGTAAACGCAACCGAACTGCTTCTAAAATGGCTTCGACCAGCTCTTTACCTTGTTGCTGTAACTCGCGTGCAAATTCAACAATTAAAATGGCGTTTTTCGAGGCCAGCCCCATGGTGGTTAACAACCCTACTTGAAAATACACGTCGTTGCCTAAACCGCGCATATACGCTGCTGTTAACGCACCAACAATACCGAGCGGTACAACTAAGATCACCGCAAAAGGCACGCTCCAGCTTTCATACAAGGCCGCTAAACATAAGAACACCACTAAAATCGACAGCGCATATAAAGCGGGTGCTTGTGAGCCAGAGAGTTTTTCTTGATAAGAGGTCGCGGTCCATTCAAAACCAATACCGTTAGGCAGCTGGCCAATAAGCCGTTCCATGGTATTCATGGCATCACCCGAGCTTGAACCCGGTGCCGGTTCGCCTTGGATCTCCAGTGCGGATACGCCGTTGTAACGCTCTAAACGTTGCGGGCCATATACCCATTCGCTGCTGGCGAACGAGGCGAAACTGACCATCTCTCCGTTGTCGTTGCGCACAAACCAACGCTTGATATCTTCAGGTGTCATACGAAATTCAGGTTCGGCCTGCACAAATACTTTCTTCACGCGGCCACGATCTAAAAAGTCGTTAACATAGGTCGAGCCCCAACCAATCGACAGGGTTTGGTTAATATTGCTAAGAGAGACACCAAGTGCTTGTGCTTTTAACTGGTCAACATTAATTTTTAACTGCGGCCCATCTTCCATGCCATTTGGCCGAACACCAACTAAGCCGGGTTCTTGCGCTGCCATACCCAGTAGTTGGTTTCTGGCGGCTAACAGTGCTTCATGACCCACACCGCCTCTATCCTGTAAGAATAAGGTAAAGCCGGTTGCGCGCCCTAACTCGGCAATAGGCGGTAAGTTAAAAGCAAAAATTTGCGCCTCTTTTACCGTCATAAAATAACCCATGGCACGGCCAATCACGGCTTGTACGCTGTCGGAGGCATCACGTAGGCTCCAATCTTTTAAACGCACAAAGGCTAAGCCCATATTCTGGCCGCGACCAGCAAAACTAAAGCCCGATACGGTAAACACTGACTGCACCGCTTGCTCTTGAGCATAATGGCCGGCAATTTTGTCCATTACAGCTTCTGTGCGTTCTTGGCTGGCGCCGGTGGGTAATTGAATTAACGTAAGGAATACCCCCTGATCTTCCTCGGGTAAAAATGACGTGGGTAAGCGCACGAACATCAGTGCCATCACCATCACGATGGCACCATAAACCAGCATTGAGCGTTTTGGCCGAGCAAGCATGCCCGCCACACCGCGCTGATAATTGCGATTGGTTTGCTCAAAACCCCGGTTAAACCAACCAAAAAAGCCTTTTTTTGCCTGATGATTACCGTGGATGGGTTTGAGCATAGTGGCACAAAGGGCAGGTGTGAAAATGATCGCAACCAGTACCGACAGCGCCATCGCGGTAACGATAGTAATGGAAAATTGCTGATAGATAGCGCCGGTTGCGCCACCAAAAAAGGCCATTGGCACAAAGACCGCAGATAATACTAAGCCGATACCCACTAAGGCGCCGGTGATCTGTCCCATAGATTTACGAGTGGCTTCAATAGGGCCTAACCCTTCCTCGCTCATTACCCGTTCAACGTTTTCGACGACTACGATGGCGTCATCGACTAATAAGCCGATGGCCAGCACCATACCAAACATGGTTAAGGTGTTGATTGAAAAACCAAAAGCAGCCATCACGCCAAAAGTACCTAGTAGCACCACGGGCACAGCTAAGGTAGGGATCAGTGTGGCGCGGAAATTCTGCAAAAACAGATACATGACCAAGAATACAAGGATAATCGCTTCAATCAGCGTTTGTACCACTGAGCTAATCGATATTTCGACAAAAGGCGTGGTGTCATAAGGCACCACAGTACTTAACCCCGCCGGGAAATAAGGGCGCAGTTCATCCAGTTTGGCTCGTACCGCGGCAGCCGTATCAAGGGCATTCGCACCGGTTGCTAATTCAATAGCTAAACCCGTGGCCATTTTGCCATTGTAACGGGCGATCACGGAGTAATCTTCACCGCCAAGCTCAACCCGCGCCACATCTGCCAATTTCACGGTTGAGCCATCGCTGTTGGTGCGCAGTAATATTTGGCTAAACTCTTCGGCTGAGGTTAAGCGTGTTTGCGCTAAAATAGCCGCATTAAATTGTTGACCGGGGAGGGCGGGCGAACCACCCAGTTGTCCCGCTGTCACCTGATTATTTTGTACTTGAATGGCCGCAGTAATATCGGCGGGGGTCAGTTGAAATTGGTTTAACTTATCGGCATCTAACCAAACACGCATCGCATATTGGCTACCAAACACTTGTACGTTACCTACCCCGCTGGTGCGGCTTAATGGGTCGCGCACATTGGCCACGACAAAGTCAGCAATATCATCGCGTGTTAAGCTGCCATCTTCAGAGATAAAGCCAACGACCATTAAGAAAGCGCCATTCGATTTAGCCACACGCACACCGGCTTGCTGCACCTCTTGTGGCAGCAAGGGTAAGGCTTGTTGCAGCTTATTTTGCACCTGTACTTGTGCAATATCGGGATCTGTACCGGTTTCAAACGTTAGCGTTAAGCTGATATTGCCTGAAGAGTCTGAGTTGGCCGACAGGTACATCAGGTTATCGAGGCCATTCATGGTTTGCTCGATAACTTGTGTCACCGCATCTTCAGCGGTTTGTGCAGATGCACCGCGATAAGAGGTGCTGATACTGATCGCCGGTGGCGCGATCCGAGGATATTGCTCTACCGGCAGTTGTTTGATGGATAACAAGCCTGCCAACATGATAACGATGGCGATAACCCAAGCGAAGATCGGTCGATTGATAAAGAAATTTGCCATGTGCGACTCCAGGGTTACTGCACAG
Source organism: Alishewanella sp. HL-SH06 (assembly GCF_052656265.1). Lineage (NCBI taxonomy): Bacteria > Pseudomonadati > Pseudomonadota > Gammaproteobacteria > Alteromonadales > Alteromonadaceae > Alishewanella > Alishewanella sp. HL-SH06. The sequence continues at coordinate 3,679,509 of NZ_CP199752.1, read as the reverse complement.
CAGCAGAATTAGGTGAGGTTTGGGTTGCCGTTACTGTACGAACCGTGGCGCCAGGCCGAATTTTTTGTAAGCCCGCGACAATCACGCTATCTCCTGCCTTGAGGCCTGAAAGCACTTGCCAATCTTGACCCACAGCACGCCCGGTCTCAATGACCCGTGCTTCAACAATGTTATCCTGGGTGACTAACATCACCGATGCTTTACCTTTGGGCGTTCGGATCACCGCTTTTTGCGGCACCATCAGGGCATTTTGGTCGATACCATGCTGTAGGCGGGCTCGAACAAACATGCCAGGTAATAAATTACCCTGATCATTGGCAAACACGGCACGCAAGGTCACCATGCCCGTGCTGGGATCGACATTCACTTCAGAGAATTGCAGGCTGCCCTTTTGCGGGTAAGCACTGCCATCATCTAGTAACAGTTCAACCGTCACTTCGGCACTACCCATTTGCTGATGTTGCCGTTTAAGTTGCATTAATTCGCTGCTTGATTGCGTAAGATCAACGTAGATAGGGTTAAGTTGCCTTACCGTCGCCATCACCTGTGCCTGATTCGCCGTTAACAAAGCTCCTTCGGTTACATTCGAGCGACCAATTTGACCCGCGATAGGTGCCGTGATCTCGGTATAATCTAAGTTAATTTGCGCGGTTTGTAAGGCGGCCTCACTACTGGCAACTGCGGCATTTGCTTGCATTAAAGCCGCTTGAGCATCGTCATAGTCTTGTTGGCTAATGGCTTTTTTACCGATTAACCCTTTTAAGCGATCGGCTTTTAGCTGTGCGTTGTGTTGCATGGCTTTACTGCTGCTTAAATTCGCTTTGGCATGAGCCAAAGCGGCTTGATAAGGCGCCGCATCAATTTTATAGAGCACTTGTCCGGCAGTGACTAATTGACCTTCCGTAAATAAGCGTTGCTTTAAGATACCGTTGACTTGAGGGCGGATCTCCGCCTGACGATAATCCGTGGTGCGCCCGGGTAATTCAGAGATCAGCGGCATAGCGGAATGGCTTAACGTCACAACTTCTACTTCTGGCGCAGGGGCAGTACCTTGAGTGGCACTGGGTTCAGGTTGGCTACAGGCTACTAATAACATGCTGAATGCGGCAGCACTCAATAGTTTGGTCTTAAAACGCATAAAAACTCCTGTGAGGCATAACTGAAAAGTTGCGATAAATAACAGTAGCAGAATAATTGATGCAATATACATACAAGGCTGTATGTTATCAAGCGCAACAAGACTTATCGTGCTGTATGTGCGACTAAAGACTATAAACAGCGGTTGAATGTTGAAAGTGAGTTCGCTTCAGGATCAGAAAGATAACAAGTAATGGCGAGGGGCAGCTTGACTTGTCTTCGCTATATCCATAACTCATGGGCTGGTTCTGTTACTTATGAAACCAACGTTGTAATTAGAACAACGATAAGCCCAATTCTTCAGCAATAGCGGTTATTAGTTGCATGGCCACTACCGAGTTGCCAAACCGGTTGAGCGGTGGACTCCAAGCCGTGATCACCCCAAATTGCGGCACAATGGCAACAATAGCACCACCAACGCCACTTTTTGCCGGTAAACCCACTTTAAACGCAAATTCTCCAGATTGATCATACATGCCACTGGTCGACAAAATGGCGTTAACGCGGTGCGCGTCACGTCGGCTGCAAATTTGTGCTTGGGTGCCAGGCTGCACGCCACGGTTTGCCAAAAACAGCAGGGCTCGCGACAATTCGGCGCAACTAATGGCGGTTGCACATTGATGAAAATACTGCGCCAAAACTAAGGGCACTTCTGCTTCAATATTGCCAAAGCTTTTCATCAAATAGGCGAGGGCCGCATTGCGATTACCGTGCTCTAATTCGGATTGATACACTTGTTGATCGGCATAAATTGTCTCGGTTTGTGCTAAGCGGCGAATAAAGCTAAGAAAAGCACTTTTACTGGAAGAATAATGACTTACCAACACATCCGAGACTAAAATAGCCCCGGCATTAATTACGGGGTTACGTGGAATGCCTTTTTCCCATTCTAGCTGCACAATTGAGTTAAATGGCTGGCCTGACGGCTCCATATTGACGCGTTGCCACAGCTCGTCGTCGAGTCTATTCATCGCCATCACCAGCGCAAAAATTTTCGAGACACTTTGTAAGGAAAACTGTTGCTCAAACGCACCGGCACCACTGACCTTGCCATCCAAGGTGGCGATGGCAACCCCTGCTTGTGCGGGGGCGACCTGTGCCAATGCGGGGATATAGTTGGCCACTTTACCTTCGGTATAGCGCGGCTGATATTGAGTTAATAACCGTTGTAATAAAGCTTCTAAGCTGGGATCGGCATAAGACATAATGGCGAGATATCGTAATAGCAATAAGGCTGCAGTATACCATAGCCAAGTTGAGCATTGCAGGCGCGAGCGCGGTTTAACCTGTTGTCGACCATCAGCGCAGGGCTTGGCTAAACTCAGGTATCGTTAAGCTAGCGTCATAACGAATATTTTGTTCGAGTTGATCAAAGATCCACAACAAATGCCCTACTTTTAGCTGGTTGGCGCCTAAGCGTGAGTTAATACCTTGGATATAAGCGCGAAACTCTCGGCCCAAGCCACATAAATCGGCTTCTTCTGTGGCGGTAAGTAAGGCTTGTTCACTGAGCGGTCGATGTGCATGTTTTTGCGCTTGAGCTAACGCAGAAAAGTCGCGTTGGTAAAAGTACCACAAGGCAAAAGCCATAATAACAAGCATAACGATGACGGCGGCTACGATATTATCGAATAAAAAATTGAACATGGTCTACCTCGTTAGCGGTGAAGCGTCAGAAAAGGTGTGGTTAGCCGAGTGAATCGTTTCATTGGCCATGTTACGTGGTGAGCGGTGTTTTAGCGCAGTTGTTTAGGCGTTTTCTTAACATGATAAGCAGTAGCAATGTCGCTTACTGAGATACCTAAAATCCCAGCTGCGGTAGGCCGCAGCTGGGATGTTCGGTGTAACAGGTGCTTAATTAAAACTGCACGGTATAACGCACACCCAGTTCCCGCGCATCATTGCTTAAAATACGCAGAACATAGTCACCGGTATTCAACCGAGCATTATCATAGCGCTCATCAAGCAGGTTTTGCGCATACAATGACACTGACCAGTCACCCTGAGCCGGTGCATAGCGCAGATCCATATTAATTAACTCACGGCTATCGATTTGGGTAAAGCGGCCACTGTCACTGCTTGGTTCGCCATACATCTCATCGCGGAAAGAGTAATCTAGCCGTGCGGTCAATTCGGCACCGCCTTCCAACGCAAATTTATACGTTGCGCCCAGCGCGGCTGTAACGTCAGGTGTCAACGGTGCAACGGGTTTCACAGCACCGATCTGATCTACATCAACATCGATATAGCCTACTGCGCCATGCAGTTTAAAGGCGTCAGTGACAAACCAGGTGCCTTCCCATTCAATACCACGTGAGGTTTGGCTTACCACTAAGTTTGTGGTGCTAAACCCGCCTTCTGCGGTAGTGCTCACCTGATAGGGTAAATCATCATATTCGGTGTTAAATACCGCAATGCTCATGGCAAAGTTATTATTGATTTGCCCTTTTAAGCCCACTTCGTAGTTTACTGCCGTGATGTTTTCAGAAGCCACTAAGCAATTTGGATCGCCAAACAAGCAGTAAGGACGCGCCGGGAACTGACCTGATTGATAACCGCTTTGGATGCTACCGTAGACATTCAAGCCATTTTGCATGGTGTAGTTTGCGGATAAGTCATAGCTTAGCTGGCTCCAGCTGTCGCTCGCAGTAAAAGCACCAATGCCGACATCGGCAATCACGTCTTTTTTGTCACGGTTAAAACGCAAGCCACCGGCAATACGCAGATCGTCTGTAAGCATATAGCCGACATTCACAAAGATAGCGCGGCTGACTGAGCGCTGATCCAGCTCTAACAGGTTAGCGCCACCGTTAAAACGTGAATCGGCACCTTGCCGATTGCTGCCTTCTTCGGTGAAATAATAAATCCCAGAAACAAAATCGACTTCTCCGAGGTAACCATTTAATTGCAATTCAGCAGACGTTTGATCCGCATTACCCACTTCAGGATAGTGATCTAAGCTAAAAATAGTGGCGTCATCATCTAAGCCGGCTTTGTAGTCAGAGGTGCGATGACTAATGATGGCTTTAGTGGCTAAGGTCTCGGTCAGGCCGAGATCCATGGTCAGTGATAAACCGCTGGCAGAATTACTGACTTCAGTGACTTCTTTAGTACCTGTGGCATTATCATAAATATTAGCCGCTACATCGCTGTTACGTAGTGGGCCTGCCGGAGTGGGTTGGCCAAAACGCTCACCAGTGTAATAAGCACCCGTAGGCACTTCATCTATTAACGTGGTGTAAGGGCGCAAGCCGCCCTTACCGTCGTTAGCATCAGCGGTAAGGGTAAAGCTTAAATCGTCTTGTGGCGAAAATTTAATAGCTAAACGCCCATAAGCTTCTTGGGTTTCACCCACATCATATTTGGCATTAGGCACGTTAATAAATTTACCTAAGCCATCACGCTCGTTATAGCCGGCATTTAAGTTGAAGGCGAGGGTATCGGTCAATTCATGATTAACAAACACATCGCCTTTTAAGCGACCGCGTGTTCCGACGCTGACCGTAGCCTTATTCAGAGCGACTTCATCTGGTTGTTTCGTAATAATATTAATGGCACCGCCAATGGAATTACGACCATACAAGGTGCCTTGTGGACCACGTAACACCTCAATGCGCGCAATATTATTCAGGTTCCAGTTTTGACCGACTTGGCGGCCAAGATACACGCCATCCACGTAAACACTGACACCCGGATCGGTGGTGATCAGGTGATCTTGCAAACCGATACCCCGAATAAAAGGGTTAGCCGACGAAGTGTGACCAGCAGAAAAACCCGTGACATTTAAATTGGGAACAAATTTACCGACATCGGTTAAATCAGTAATACCTTGCTCGGCTAAGGCGTCGCCGCTGAACGCGCTGATGGCCACAGGCACTTCATAAATGGCTTGTGTACGTTTAGTAGCAGTAACTTCAATCACTTCAATTTTGCTTTCGCTATTAGCCGCAGCTTGTTGTGCTAGCGCTGAAGTGCTAAACAAACCTGCCATCGCCATAGCAATGATGCTTAGTTTGGTAGATACAGCAGGTGTCAGCTGTAGAGTTGGCATAAGGTGTCATTCTCCTGAGTAGACTGCCCAACCTATGGGCAAACCCGCGGAGTATAAATGCTGAATAGCTATATGAAAACCATTACCTCGCATTTAGCTCACCGTTTTTAATTGATGCTAATAGAGCGTAACTGAGGCGATAATTTGTGCCTGAGAAGATAAAATGTAGACGATATTTTGATTAAAGGTTTTACTCTCTTTTTCAAAATGCTTTTTGGTAAAACATTTTGGCATTTTGTTATGGCGGTTAAAGATTCGGCAAGGTGATATTCGTTGCAAACAGCACATGCTATGATCTGGCCCCTAAATAAGGTGTTCCATAGAGAGTATTTAGCTTGTTAACTACGGTAAAAATGTCACTAAATGGCTTGATAGGCCTTTGTCGCAAAGGGTCTTTGGTAGGGATATTTTTGCTGATCGGGCTTAGCGGTTGCGCCACCGTGTCGGTGTCGAATGTGGATAGCCGCGAGTATGTTAAGCAGCGGCGAGGCGATGTGTTAACTACGGGCACCATCAGCCAATATACAGGTGTCGTGCTGCAAATACTTGGGCTAGATCAGGCAAGCTGTCAGCGCAAAGCGGCTGAATGTGCCGAGATATTAAGTACCGGTTTAGGTTTAACCAGTGAACAACGCCTATCGGCGATGGCGGAACTGTGGTTACATCAAGCCTTATGGTATAGCCGTCCACGCAATAAAGATGTGCTGGCCGAGGTCGATGCCTACCTGATGAGCGCTCGCTATGCTTACGCTTATTTATTTTATTCTGGTGTGACGCCGATTAATCGTTTGTTTGAAGACCGACAAACGCAAGTGCGCGATTACTACAACTTTGCTACTCAACAAGCCGCAACCTTATTATTCTCACAGCAACAACGACGTTGGTTGCAGGACAGTGCTGTTACCTTACAAACCGAGCGTTGGCAGTTACGTAGCCAGTTGCAACATCGGCGCTTTCGCGAGCAAGCACTTCCTGCGCAGCTTGTGCCCACTAACACCTTGTCATTTCAAGGCTTGCGCAATCAATATCGCCGCGATGGTCTCGGTGCTGAATTAGTGGCCGTCAGTGCGGCGCCCACGCAATTAAATTTGCAGCAAGGCTATAGCGAATTACCCTCGCCGGTAGTAACAGCTGTATTGAGTTTTGGCGGTAACACGTTGGCGGAAGTATTAAGCACTGATCAGGTGACCTTGCATGTGCTAGATCCACTGCAACAGCAACAAGTAACGATTGCGGGGGCTGACATTCCGCTAGCGGCTAATTTTACCGCCGGTTACGGTTTATGGCTGGCGCGTTCTGATTTTTCTCGGCAAGCATTTTGGAATTTAATGGGCGCAAGCGATTCATTAGCGCAGCCACATTTATTTATGCTGCAGCCTTATGACCCTAATCGTAAAATTATCATTATGTTACATGGTATTGCTAGTAGTCCTGAAGCCTGGGTTAATACGGCGAATGAGGTTTTGGGTGATGAAAAGCTGCGTGCCAACTATCAGTTGTGGCAATTGTATTACCCTACGAACCTACCTTTGGTTCTGAATTTACAAGCTATACGCCAACGTATTACGCAAACCTTACGGCAGTTTGATCCTGAAGGCTTGGCTCCGGCTTCAGAAGATATCGTGATCATTGGTCATAGTATGGGTGGGCTATTGGCGCGTTTATTGGTGTCTGACTCGGGTGAGAAATTATTGTATGCCGTTAGCGAAGAGCATAAATTAGATTTAAAACGTCAGCAGCGTTTTTTTCAAAGCTTTCGTGATGATTTTACTTTTTCAGCTTTACCGGGGGCGAATCGGGCGATTTTTATTGCGACACCACATTTGGGTACGGCGGTGGCAGATTATCGTTTAGCTCGCTGGTTAGCCGGGCTCATTACCTTGCCCGTGACGGTGTTAGAACGTGTGGCCGAAGCCGCTGAGCTGTTAAATGATCCCAGCAGCAAGAGCCAAGCGCGGGTGCCACTGCGGATCACCAGCATTGAAAACCTCAGCGATAGCGATAGTTTTATCATGGCGGCGGCACGCATTCCGATTAATGCTGCGGTGCGGTATCACTCGATTATTGGGGTAGAACAACCCAGCTTACCCGTGGCCCAACACACGGATGGCGTAGTACCCTATTTAAGTGCGCATTTACCGGAAGCTCAATCAGAGATGGTGATCCGTTCGGGACATAGCGTACAAGAAACCTCGGCTGCCATTTTAGAGATCCGCCGTATTTTGCATCAGCACCTCGCTGAGTTAACACGCTAAACGGCAAGTATTTCCGTTTGCGTTAGATCAAGGCTGAGTCAGTGAAAGCTCAGTATACTGCCGTCTTAGCTTAATAAGGGGTAGCAGATGCAAGCGATATCATGGGATGCGGCGTTAATTGCCAAATACAACATTAACGGACCGCGTTACACCTCTTATCCAACCGCGTTAGCGTTAGATCCTGCTTTTGACTCGGCCATGATTACCCCCGGGCTGCAAGACGCTCCGTCTGAGCTGAGCTTATATATACATATTCCGTTTTGTCATCAGCTTTGCTATTACTGTGGCTGCAATAAAATTGTCACGCGGCATCAGCACAAAGCTGATCAGTATTTAACGGCATTGGCGCAAGAAATGGCGCTGTATCAAGCTAGTGTAGCCGATAAGCGTATCACGCAATTGCACTTGGGTGGCGGCACACCCACCTTTTTAACGGAAGCGCAGTTAACGCAATTAATGCAGTTAATTCATCAGCATTTTCAGCTGACAACTGAGGCAGAGATCAGTATTGAGATCGATCCGCGCAGTTGTATCGAGCAAAAGCTGCGACATTTACGCCAACTGGGGTTTAATCGTGTCAGTTTTGGTGTGCAAGATTTAGACGAGAAAGTGCAAATTGCCATTAACCGAGTGCAAGAAACCGAGTTGATCCGCCAGCAAGTGCAATTAAGTCGAGCACTGGGTTTTAGCTCGGTCAATCTGGATCTGATTTATGGCCTGCCATATCAACAGCCCGACAGTTTTGCTGAAACCTTAGCCGAGATTATCCGTTTATCACCCGATCGCATTTCATTATTCAGCTATGCGCATTTACCAGAGCGCTTTGCCGCGCAGCGTAAAATTCCCCACGACAGTTTACCGGCTGCGCCTGCAAAGCTGCAGTTATTGCAATTGGCGATCACGGCGTTAGTAGGAGCCGGTTATCAATTTATTGGCATGGATCACTTTGCTAAAGCCAGTGATCCACTGGCGATAGCGCAGCAGCAAGGCCATTTGCAGCGTAATTTTCAAGGCTATACCACAGCCGGGCAAGATGCGTTGTTAGGGTTGGGCGTGTCAAGTATTAGCCAAATCAACGGTGTATTGTGGCAAAACAGTAAGGTATTAGCCGATTATTATGCTGCCTTACAGCAACAACAGCGCCCAGTTGAGCGTGGCTTTAGTTTAAGTGAGGATGATCGGCTGCGCGCTGCATTGATTAGCCAACTCATTTGTCATTTTAAACTGGATATCACTGCTTTTTGCCAGCAATGGCAGTTAATCGATTTTTGGGGATATTTTGCCGATGCGGTGCCGCAGTTGCAGCCGTTTATCACCGATGGATTACTTGTCGCCAATGACAGTGAGTTAACAGTGACTGCCTTAGGTCGACTATGGGTTCGCAGTATTTGTGCCTGCTTTGATGCCTATTTAACGCAAAGTCAGCAACGTTATTCCAAGGTAGTATAAATCGGCATAGGGCAGGGTAAGTTGACTTTTTTAATCAAAATGCTGAAAAAGCTTTCAGCAGTGGTTCAGTTGTACAGTGCAAGATTAACGGGTGTTTAGCAGAAAGTGGAGGCTATTATGGCCACAACAATCACCAAAACCCTGTTTGCTGTTTCTTTGTTAACGCTGGTACAACTGCCAGTGCTCGCGCATCAAGCTTCGCCCGTTGCCATTGAGCGAGTAGGTCATGATGTGTTGGTGTATACCTTAAGGCGGGCTGCCGATGAATTAGTGAGAGTGGCCCGCATCGATCCGGTGCAACAAGGCTATAGCCGATATTACAAGGTTAAGCATGCAACACCGCGTATTGTTGCCAAGCAGCGTCAAGCATTACAGCAGTTAGCCCATGAACATCAGCGTCATCTGGTGTCGTTAGAGCGTCAGCTTGACCGCGAATTAGCGCAATTATCTGATGCTTATCAGCACAGTCATCACAAAGCCAAACCCAAACAAAAGAGCAAAGCAAGACAAGCGTATCAACGTAAAGTTGAGCGGGCTTATGATAAGTTTGCGCATCAAGTAGAAGTAGCGCATAACCAATTTGACAGACAGCGTGAACAGATCTTGCTTGCGAAATACAGTTATCAGCCGCATGGGCGCGGTTAACCAAACACACGTATAGAAATGAGCGGCTATCGTAATTGATAGCCGTTCGGTTAAATCATCAACCAACCGCTAATGGCAAAAGCGCTTAAGGCCAGTGCTCCACAAAACAGCGCATAGGGCAATTGCGTTTTAACGTGCTCGAGCAAATCACAGCCCGCGGCGACGGAACTTACTGCCGTGCTGTCAGAAATAGGCGAGCAGTGGTCACCAAAAATCCCGCCGCTTAAAATGGCGGCTAATACCAATTGAGGGGGTAAATTTAATAAGGTCACCATGGGAATGCCAATGGGGATTAAAATGGCGAAAGTACCCCAGCTAGTACCGGTGGTGACTGACATTAAAGAACCGGCTAAAAACAGCAAGGCTGGGATTAAAAAATGCGGGATATTTTGATCGACCATACCGGCAATCACGGTGCCGGTGCCTAATACTTTTAAGCTACTGCCTAGCGCCATCGACAGCAGCACAATAGTCACTACTGGCAGTAATTCAGACATACCTTTAAAACCCATATCCACTAACTGCTGATGCTGGAAGCGGCGGCTGATAATCATCATGGCATACGCCACTAAACAGGCTAACACGGTGGCATATAGCACCGAGCGCGACCCCGAGCCCTGCACTAACTCGCCGTTACCGGTTAAAAACATAAAGCCAATCATTGAGCCTACTAAGGTTATTAACGGTAACAGCATAAAGGCTGGATGGCTGGCCGGCGTTTCAATTTCTGTTTGCGGTAATTGCTCGCTGGCGCGCTGTTCTACCCGTTTTAACGGGCCATATACTTTGCCACTGATAATGGTATACAGCACCACGGCTAGCGTAAATAAGGCATAAAAATTCAACGGGATACTGCCTAACAGCACTGAAATGGCCGGCATCGGTAACTCATAAGTACTTAATAAACCAAGCACATAAGCCCCCCAGCCATTGAGTAAAATGATAATACAAATAGGCGAGCTGGTACTGTCGATGATATAGGCAAGCCGAGCACGGCTCATCTGAAATTTATCAAATAAACCACGGGTGCTAATCCCCTTGGTTAGCGAGCTGAGGTTCGATTCAATAAAGGTAAAAAAGCTGATACCAAAGGTCAGTAAACCGGCTTGACGGCCAGAGCGGGCAATACCTTTTCGTACTAAAAAATCTACCGTTGCGGTAACACCGCCAGAGAGGCGTAAATAAGCTAATAAACCACCGACTAACAAGGAAAACATTAAGATCCGAGCATTACCATCATCAGCGGTAACCGCAACAATACGCTCTAAGGTTTGAATACTGCCATCAAGCAGCAAACTCGCACCAAAGCCTTGTCCTTGCTGCATGAAAATCAGTAGTTCGGCGGTACAGAGAGATAATAACAGCGCTAAGATCACTTCTTTACGCCAGAGCACAACCGCAATCGCCACGATTGCCGGTAACAGGGTGAGCCAATTTGCCAAGATGTTCTCCGTTTTATGCGGGATCTGCTGGATGATTTCGGCCATAACGCTCAGGCGCTGGGTTCATCGCAGTTTGGATAATTTATGATTTTATACAGGCTAACTGCGCCTTCTGCAAGCGCGAACCCTGTGGCTTTACCCAGAAACTAATTAAAATATCCTATTGTCTTTTCATGCGTTTGTATTAGGATCTGTATAAGTATTGCAGTTTAAATGGGCTAATCATGAATAAATTGGTTTTCCTGATACTGGCAGTCAGCAGCGTAATAATGGCCAAAGCAATGACAATTCCTGATTATCACCCGTATCAACAAGCGCATTTAAATAAACCGCAACTGCAATTTAGCGATATTGCGCCGTTAATCGAGCACTACCAAGTGCAGCCATGGCTAACGGTAACCGAACTGGGGCGTTCGGTGAAGCAGCAGCCCATTTATCAACTTCAATTAGGCCAAGGTGACAAGCGAATATTGGCTTGGTCGCAAATGCACGGTGATGAATCTACCGCCACCGCGGCTCTGTTCGATTTATTAAATTATCTACAGGCACCAGAGCAGGCGGCGTGGCGCGAGCAGTTATTTGCCGAAATAACGCTGTATATTATACCCATGCTCAATCCGGATGGTGCCGCTAAGCACAGCCGAGTCAATGCCCAAGGTATCGATATTAATCGTGATGCCTTAGCGTTACAAAGCCCAGAAGGGCAGTTGTTAATGGCGGCAGCCAAGCAGATTAAACCGCATTTTGCTTTTAACTTGCATGATCAAAACCGTTTTCATGCGGCAGGTCCTTATCCTAACCCCGCAACGATTTCATTGTTAGCGCCGGCTTATAATGCCGAACGTGAGATTAATGCTAGCCGCCGAGCTGCGATGCAGTTAATTGCGCATGTCCAACCTTGGCTTGAGCAGCAGATCCCGCAGCATATCGGTCGTTATGCCGATGATTGGTCGGCCCGATCTTTTGGCGATACGTTTGCGGCGATGGGCATTAGCACGGTGTTAGTGGAGTCGGGCGCTTATCGTGGTGATGACAATCGGCAAATGGCGCGGCGGTTGAATTTCCAACTCTATGTGGCTTGGTTAGCTGCGATTGCTAGTGATAGTTATCAGCAGGCTGATGTGGCGTTGTATAACGCCATCCCATTTAACCGTAGCGGCGGCATGAAAGATGTCTTGCTACAAGGGTTAACCGTGAGCATCGGTGACACGACGGCTACGGTGGATCTGGCCATTAATTTGGCTCTTACTGGCGATCGGCGCGCGCGTATTGATGAGCTAGGTGACTTATCCTTGTTCAGCGCTTTTCATCAATTTTCGGTGCAAGGTTTAGCTTTTAAAGCTGGGCAGGCTTACCCGCTTAACACGGCCTTGTCTTTAGACACTGAGGCACATCTCGCTTTACTGCAGCAAGGTTATACCCATTTTTCGGGTGATAAGGCTTTGTTGCAAGCAAGCAGCCGTTTGCCCGTGCTGCTGAATCCGTTACGCCCGACACAAGGCTCGCCACAACTTTGGCAAGGTGCCACGTTCTTATTAGTTAATACGCAAGGCAAGGTTGTGCAAGCCGTATTAAATGGCCAATTAATTAGCGTGCCCAGCGGCGTTATTCACAACCCGTTAGGCACTTAATGGGCTTTACGGATAAAGCAAATAGGCTTGACGCTGTTTTAAAAACAGCTGTAGCTGTGGTTGCCAACTGGCGCGGATCTGCGCCTCACTTAAACCGGCAGCGATTTGCAAACGCAATTGATCGGTGCCGGCTAATTTATCCATAAAATCGGGCGCGCTAAATAGCGTTTTCGCATGACTATCAAATAACTGATTCCAGCGCATCAAATAACTCAGCGTTAAGCCGCCAGCCGGCACGTGGCGTAAATCTTCACCATGTAGCAATTGGTCCATTAAGGGCGGTTTTAATGCGGCACCTGGTGTGCTAACCGGGGTAAAAGCAAAGCCGTCAGTGGCAAACTTATCATAACCAATCACTTGAAACGGAAAATCTGTGCCACGGCCAACACTGAGCGGTGTTGCCTCAAAAAAGCCGAGCGATGGATAGAGTTTAATCGCTTGTTGATTCGGCAGGTTGGGGCTTGGTGGGATCGGTAAGGTATAAGCTTGCTGGCGTTGATAGTTCGCCACTGGGATCACGGTCAGTGTTAACTTATCAGCTTGAGCTATCCAACCCTCGCCTTTAATCATTAGGGCTAACTCACCCACGGTCATACCGTGTAATAATGGAATGGGGTGCATCCCCACAAATGACTGAAAAGCTAAGTCGAGCACAGGCCCATCCACATAGGCGCCATTCGGATTAGGCCGATCCAGCACCAGCATCGGTTTTGAAAATTCGGCTGCTGCCGCTAACATGTAGTGCATCGAGCTAATGTAGGTGTAATAACGTACGCCAACATCCTGAATATCAAACATGATAATATCCAGTGCTTGCATTTGCTCGGGGCTGGGTTTTTTGCTGGCGCCATACATTGACCACACCGGTAAACCCGTGCGGCTATCTGTGCCATTAGCGATAGCGGCACCAGCGTCATGATTCCCTCGAAAACCATGCTCTGGCGCGAAGATCGCGACCACCTGAATGTTTTGCGCCAGTAAAAAGTCAACCAGATGTTGTTCATCCACTACCGAGGTTTGATTAACTAACAAGCCAACACGTTTACCTTTTAGTAGCGGCAAGTATTTAGCCGGTTGCTCAGCGCCGGTCAGCAGCACGGGCGCGGCACTATTGGCCAAAGCTAGCGGGCTAAACCAAACGAGAAGCGTGAGCGCAAGGTGCCAGACGGATTTCATTGCATCGCCTCCAATGCTTGGCGCACGAAGCCCTGTTGTGCTGTTAATTGCTCACGGCAACGGGCAATCGGTTGGCCACTGAGTAAATGTAAAATAGCCAGCTTGGCGTTCATTTGGCTGTCTTGTAAAGCTTTTTCCGCCACTGGCGCAGTGCAATCGGTGGCTTGCATCACTATACGAATGGCGCGAGCGACTAATTTTTGGTTGCTGGCATGCAGGTCGACCATTAAATTCTGATAAACCTTGCCGGTACGCACCATGGCGGCGGTACTGAGCATATTTAAAATCATTTTTTGTGCGGTGCCGGCTTTCATCCGGGTTGAACCGGTGACCACTTCTGGCCCAACTTCAGCGCAGATGGCAATATCGGCAGCTTGTAGCAGTGGGGCCTGCGCATTACAACTAATAGCGACGGTGCTGGCGCCTAGCGAGCGCGCATAGGCCAGCCCACCTAGCACATAAGGGGTACGGCCACTGGCAGCAATGCCGACTAACACGTCTTTAGCGCTAAACTGAATGCGTTGTAAGTCGGCAGCACCAAGCTCTGGGTTATCTTCGGCGCCTTCAACGGCTTTATATATCGCTTTATCACCCCCGGCAATTAAACCGATCACTTGCTGATCTGGCACGCTATACGTGGGAGGGCATTCCACCGCATCTAAGATCCCCAAGCGACCACTGGTTCCTGCGCCCAGATAGATTAAACGACCCCCGTGCGTAAAGGCTTTAACAATCTGATCAACCGCTGCTGCGATTTGCGGTAAAGCGGGGGTAATGTGCTGCGCAACCCCTTGGTCGGCTTGGTTGATTAACGACACCAGTTGCAAGCTATTGAGTTGATCGATATTGGCACTGTCGCTATTACGTGCTTCGGTGCTCATGTTGGCCAGTTGGGTTAATAATTGTTCTGTGTGCATTGTCTTGCCTGTCTTAAGAAGAAGCGGCCAATTTGGCCGCTAGAACTAAACCCCCCGCTAATGCATCACCGCGGGCAGGTTGTAATTGTGCTTGTAAGTTATCGCAAAGCCAAGGCTGGCAATGCGTGGCTAAGCCACCTAATAACACCAAGGGCAAATTTTGCTGGTTGAGCGCGCACTTAGCCAAGGTAGAAATGGCAGCACCTTGCTGTTGTTGTAATTGCTGGCTGAGTGCATCCTGATAGTGATAGATCAAGGGCGCCAGTTTGGCAAAGTCGCTTGCATTGGCTTGTTTTAACCAAGGCAGCAACTGCTCGGTATTCGCGCCACATTGCTGACTAACCGCAGTCAGTAATGGGCTAAGTGGCCGTTGCCAATCTAATTGCCATAACAGTTGTCGTACTAATTGTTGACCAAGCCAAGCGCCACCGCCTTCATCGCCAATACCAAAACCCCAGCCACCTACCTGGTGTTCAGTGCCATCCTGTTGCAAGCGCATACCCACCGAACCGGTACCAATCGCCACCACCACCACGGGTTGGCCTAAGTTCGCACCATATAAAGAGGTACGCGCATCCGTTGTCAGCAGCCAGTGAGCGAAAGGGATTTGCTGGGCTTGGTTAAATGCTTCGGCTAACTGCGGATTTCCCGCGCCCGCTAAGCCGAAAATAGCACTGACGTCAGCAGGGCGGGCATTGGCTTGTTGGCAAAGCTGCAGGCTAAGCTCACGCACATGATGAATAGCTGCTGCAAAATCGTTGGTCAGCTGGGCAGCACCAGCGCGAGCCGTCCAACGTTGGCCGCTTTGTTGACACAGCAATAGGCCATCCGTTTTGGTGCCACCGCCATCTAAGGTTAACAAGTAACGCATTAAGCCTCCTTGGCATGCGCAGACGTGGTTTGCTGTGCGCTGCCGCTATAACAGGTTAAAAAGGCCAAAAGCGTGGCGATACATAACTGCCAGGTGAAGCCTAAATCTAAAGCCGCTAAGTTTGGACTAAGCTGCTTTAATACATAGGGTTGCAATACTAAGCAAGTAACAAAGCCGACACACAAGGCGGCCGTCACACTATATCGATTACCGCGCCGAGTAAATAACGCGGTAAAAAATACGCCGAGTAAACCGCTGTAAGAAAACACCATTACGCTAAGCGCAAAGGCCAGTAGCGGCATATCGGAATACTGTTGCCAGTAAAAACATAAGATAGCCATTAAGGATAACGCGATAGCCGTTAGCAGCATGGCGCATTGTCCGGCACGGACAAAATGTTTAGCTTCGGTAGCCGGTTGGCGGCGTAAGCGCCAAGGTTGATAGAGATCTGCAACCAGTACCGAGGCCATGGAGTTTAGCCCTGAGGTAATGGTTGAAAGCGCCGCGGCAATCACGCCGACCACCACCAAACCCCGTAAGCCAGATGGCAATTCATTTAGCACATAGTACATAAAGACAGTGATTTTCTCGCCTTGAAAGCTGTCTTGTAATACCTGTGTGCCTGCCGCTAAATCTGGCCGTTGATAAAACAAGTACAATAAAAATCCAATGACAATAAACACCAACATCACTGGGATCACTAATAACACTGAAGAGAGCAGCGCTTGCGCGCCTTTCGCCGGTGTTTTACAAGTCAATACGCGCTGCGTCATATCTTGATCTAAACCAAAGGCCGCAATATTTAATAAGACAAAGCCGGTAAGCGCTGACCAAACATTAAAGACGCCTGCCGAGCTAAAATCCAGATGGAAATCGAATAACAACAATTTCGAACGGGCTTGCTCTGGCGGATAACGTAAAGCCTCAACAACTTGTTGCCAGGGAAGATCGAGGCTGCTGTATAAATAAAACAAAACCAGCAAGGCGGCACTAACATAGACAAAGCACTGTAATGCATCGGTATAAATGACCGAGCGGATACCGCCCATCATGGTACAAAGTAAACCGATCACGGCCAATAACGCGACTGCGGCCACAATACCGCTGGCGTTGATATGATTAAACAGCAGCATTGAGACCGCTAAAGCCGCCATATATAAGCGCGCGCCACTGGCAAAAACCCGACCAAATAAATACATCTGCCCAGCATGATTTTTTCGCGCTGGCGCTAAAGCGCTGTTCTAATAACTCATACACGGTGGTGACTTTTAGCTGGTAATAGCGAGGGATCAGCCATTTAATCACAAACCAGGCCGCCAAAATGGCGCCAAAAGAGCTGGCTAAATAGGTTAAATTGCCACGAAAGCCCATATCGGGGCCACCTAAAAAAGTGGCTGCCGATTGCGACGTGGCAAGTACAGAAATTGCCACTAACCATGCGGGCATTGAATTAGCCGCTAAGAAGTAATCACTGCTGTTCTTCGATTTTTGTTGGTTGACCCACCATGCCAATAAACCAAGGATCAAAAAGTAGCTGCAAAAGACCAGCCAATCTAATAAGGTGAGCTGCATTACGCTTTGCCTGTCGAAATTAATGCGCCAAACCCACCCCGCAGCACATCATTGTGATGGGGTTGCTGGCAATTGCTAGCTGCAGTAAAGCATAAGTTATAGAATGTGAATAGACTAAAATATTCTTGTTTGCGTATTTTTTATGAATAATTTATGTTTAACCCTAATGAATTAGGCTAAGGATTTCCAATTGGCTACTGCTCGCCTTGGTTGCTACCGCAAAGTATTGCTAGCAATGCTGTCAACCTCACTGTTTTGGACTGCTATGGATATAAATGCTGCTGCGCGCAAGCCGGCAATAGATGTGCCCCACATGTTGGGACAAAAATTGATGTTGGATCTACGTTATTACTGTGACACGCCCGTAGCGGCGGGGCAATGTCGAACGCCGATGACGCAATTACCTGCGGCTTTAGCCGAGTTAATTCAACGCTATCAGATTGGCGGCGTTATTTTGTTTGCAGAAAACGTGCAACAACCACAGCAGATTATTCAATTAACCGAGCAGTTGCAGGCGGCTGCTCAAGCGCAAGGACATCATTTACCGCTTTTTATCGGTATCGATCAAGAAGGCGGTCGCGTAGCGCGTTTACCCCGCCAACAATCAACCTCGTTTAGCGGTAATATGGCCATCGGTGCCACTTATCCCGTGCATGGCACCGCCTTTGCTAGTCAAGTAGGTACGGTTCTGGCGCATGAGCTATTAAGTTTGGGCATTAACGTTAACTTTGCGCCCACGGTTGATGTGAATGTAAACCCCTTAAACCCGGTGATTAACGTCCGTTCTTTTGGTGAAGATGCCAAACAAGTGGCAGAGCTGGGTGGGGCGATGACAGGTGCGATGCAGCAAGCGGGCTTGTTAGTTTCGCTAAAGCACTTTCCAGGACATGGCGATACGCATGTTGACAGCCACTTGGGGTTACCCCGTGTTGATCATAGCGCGGAGCAAATTGCCAATACCGATTTATACCCCTTTGCGAAGATTATTCAGCAATATGATCCGGCGATGATCATGACTGCGCATATTCAGTTTCCGGCTTTAGACGACAGCGTGTTCGTGAGCAAAAATGGCGAAACCATGTTAAAGCCAGCGACGTTGTCGCGGAATATTTTGCATGGCGTATTGCGCCAACAGCTGGGTTATAAAGGGCTGATTGTTACTGATGCCTTGGATATGGCTGGTATTAGTCATTTCTTTACCGTACCCCAAGCCGTGATTGAAACCTTTGCTGCGGGGGCTGATATTGCCTTGATGCCAGTGAAATTACAAAGCCCAGCGGAGTTACCCCAACTGGCCGCTTTATTAGATGAATTAAGCGCGGCCGTGGCGCAAGGGCATTTAGATAAGCAAGAATTACAGGCGTCTTATCAACGTATTGTTAAGGCTAAACAGAGCCTAAAAGCGCTAAGTCAGCCCAGTCTCGCGCTGGCGACAAAAACCTTAGCTAACCCAGAGCATCGCGCCGCTGAGTTGGCCTTAGCCCGAGCTGCCGTCACCGTGGTTAAAGGGTCAACGGCATTACCGTTAACCTTTGAGGGTAAAAAAACGGTCTTGTTAATGCCTGATACCAGTAAGGGCCGAGTGTTGCAGCAACATTTGCAGCAACTTGGCGCGAATAGCGCTGATATCACGGTGATCAGTTTAGTGCAGCTTAATTTAGATCAGGCCAAGCAACAGATTGCCGCAGCAGATCAGGTCATTGCTGCCTTTATTTCACCGATGCAATCTTTAGCTGAAATGGGCGGTATGGACGATCTTGCTGCGAATACCAATTTGGCTGAGGCGTATCAAAAGCAGCAGCGTTACTTTTACCAGTTATTGGAATATGGTGCCGCGTTAAAGAAAGATCAGACCTTTGTCAGTTTGCGCTCACCTTACGAAATCAGCCTGTATGCACCCTTGGTGCAGCGCACCATCGCGACTTATGCCTACCATAACTGGCAACAGCAAGATGGTAGCTTAGTCAGCCCAATTTATCAGGCTCTGGCCGAAGTATTGGTGGGGCAGCGCCAAGCCACGGGCCAATTACCGGTCACGTTGCCGCTGAGTATGCCTGCGGTTACGGCGGGCCAATAGGCATGTTTGGTGTGCGCCAACACTGCCAAGCCATTTTGGCGCAACAGCCCGCGGGCCGTTTGTTGGCGCTGGATATATTGCGAGGCTTGGCCATTATGGCCATGGTATTGGTGAATAACCCAGGCAGTTGGCAATATATCTATGCGCCGCTACGCCATGCCGAATGGCATGGCTGGACAGTGACCGATCTGATCTTTCCGGCTTTTATCATTATGGTCGGCATGTCGATCCAGCTGAGCTTGCGGCAAAAAGTAGCGCAAACCAAGCTTGAGGTCATTCAAGCCGGCGCACTACGTGCATTAAAACTGTATTTGCTCGGGTTATTCTTGGTGCTGTTTTATTATAACTTTCGTGATCCGGCTTACAGTTATTTGCAGCAAAAACTTCTAACGGTACGTTGGTTTGGTGTATTACAACGCATCGCCTTGGTGTACTTTTGTACCTTATTAATTGTGCTGTATTGCGGCACCCGAGCGCGAGTGCTTTGGCTGGTGGGCTTATGTGTAGTTTATCTCGCTTTGATGCAATACATGCCATATCAGGACGCGCAAGGGCAACAATTTGTTGGGCTTTGGCAATTTGGCAATAATTTTGCTGCCTGGTTGGATCATCAGATACTCGGCGCGCAGCATGTGTTTTTTCGAAGCGCTACCCCCTTTGCGTTTGATCCCGAAGGCTTATTAAGCACTTTACCGGCCATCAGCAGCTGTTTACTGGGCGTGGTGATGGCGCAACTTTTACAAAGTGACCAGCCTCTCGCGTTTAAAATTCGTTTACTGGCTTTAGCCGGTGTGGCGATGGTATGGATTGCCGAACTCGCCCATCCGCTGTTACCCATTAATAAAATGCTATGGACTCCCACCTTTGTGTTGTTGAGTACCGGTTACACGGCGTTATTGCTGGCGGTGATTCTTTGGCTTACCGAGATTAAACGTTATCGCTTGTGGGGGGCTCCGTTAGTAGTGTTTGGCGTTAATGCTATTTTGTTTTTTATGTTAGCGGGGGTGGCAGCTCGCATCTTATCCATGCTGCCAGTGGCAGGGACGACTTTGGGGAATGCCTTATTTCGGGAAGTTTTTCAGCCGTTATTCGGTAATTACAATGGTTCGTTAGTCTTTGCGTTGTGCTTTTTAGCGATAGCGTATCTGGGCATGTTGGTTTTGTATCGGCGCGGTTTTATCTTTAAAGTGTAAGAAATGCCACGCGGGATAACAGTTGTTGACCTGGTGTTGACAGTAGCCATAGCAATAAAATGCAGTTGGCTAATACGATAAGCCAAAACTCACGCTGAAACAGTGGCTTACTGCGTTTGTGCGCGAGTTTTTTCTGGGCAAATAACGCCCCTGGCCAGCCGCCAATTAAGCTAAACATTTGTAAGCTTTCTTCAGGTAAGCGCTGACTTTGCCTTGCAATGGCCGCGTTTTTATCCGCTTGATATAACCAATAAGTAAAGATACTGACCTCGATATAAAGGATCGGTAAGATATACGGCAAGGTACCAAACAATAAACTGATAATCACCAGCATTAAAAAGGCCGCCCGAAAATACAGCGCCAGATCTTTAGCATACTCTAAGTCGACGGTATTTTTCGGGATAACAAGACGTTCTTTGGGGGGGGCAATTGTTGCGCTACTGTCGATGCTTAAGCTAACTGCAATTGGCCGACCTTTTTTATCTGTACCCAGGTCAAAACGCAGCAAATCACCCTCAGCAGGCCGGTGTTTTGGCTGAGCAAAATCGCGGATATGAAAAAAAAGTTTCTGGTTCGTTTGCTCACAAAACAAAAAACCAAAGCCTTTTTTGTCTTGCCAGAAAACGACCTTGCCTGTCAGTTGCATCAACTACACCTCACTGACCCAGCAAATGGCTGTATAAAAATCAGTGTAGCAGAAACGGCCAACATTGTTTACTTCCGGCTCTGTAAACGCATCGATAAATCAATAGCCGTAACATGCTTGGTTAAAGCACCGCTGGAAATAAAGTCGACACCGGTGGCCGCAAGGGCGCTAAGGTTTTCGCTCGTAATATTGCCAGACACTTCCAATTTAGCTTGGCCTGCGGTCAGCAATACCGCTTGTTGAATATCGGGCAAACTAAAGTTATCTAACATAATAATATCAGCTTGAGCACTAAGCGCTTCGGCTAACTCGGTGAGGCTCTCGACTTCAACTTCAATCGGTTTCCCTGGAAAATTAATACGGGCTGTTTGCACGGCGTTGCTAATTGTGCCCGCGGCAGCGATATGATTTTCTTTAATTAAGAACGCGTCGAACAAACCAAAACGATGGTTTAAGCCGCCGCCGCAGCTTACCGCATATTTCTGGGCAAAACGCAGACCAGGCAGGGTTTTACGGGTATCCAGTAATCGGGTGTTGCTGCCTGCTAGAAACTGAACGTAGTACGCTGTGGTGGTCGCAGTGCCGCTGAGCAATTGTAAAAAGTTAAGTGCACTGCGCTCTCCGGTAAGCAACACACTGGCTGGGCCAGTTAAAGTACACAGCAGGCTATTGGCTGCCACTTGGTCGCCATCGGCAACATGCCAACGCACGCTGACGTCGGCACTAAGTTGTTTAAATACCTCATCAACAAAAGCCGTGCCACAGATCACACAATCTTCACGCGTGATAATAGTGGCATCTGCATATTGCTGAGGGGGGATCAACGATGCGGTGATATCGCCTAAAGCAAGCGGTTGCAGACCTAAGTCTTCCGCTAGCGCAGTAGTCACCGCACGCGGAATTTCGTTGGCTAATAACGGGTGAGCAAAGGGTACGACGTGTCTGTTCATAAGTTAAATGCGCTGGATCAGTGTGAGTTCATTGCCTTGTTGCCGGAATTCTAACTGTTTTAGGGCGCTCATACCTAACAAAATCTCTGAGCCGGCTAAATTAGGTACTATGCTGGCTGGCACATTATGTAAGGTTATTAGGCCAAGTTTTAGTTCGGCAATTTCGCTGCGCCAAGCGGTAGTGACACCGTTAGCCGTGGCGACGCGCATCTCAGCGCCCTTAGGCAAGCCTAATTCTGCCGCTGCACTGGCGGAGATCGCTACCGTGGTGGCGCCAGTATCCAGTAAAAAATCGATGGGTTTGCCATTGATCAAAGCGACACCTAAATAGTGCCCTGCACGGTTTCGTGCTAATTTCGTGGTGATTTCATTGGCAGAAACGCTGCTTTGCAGTTGTTGGTTCGGGTTTTGTTGCTTACTCAGATAATCTTGAAAAAACCAAAACAAGGCACCCGCCAGCATCAGCCAAGTGATCAACGTAAAAAATTTACCAAATGCAGAACTGACTTCAGGTGCTTGCATAAATGTAATCCAGCATTGACAATAGCCCAACAGCTTACTGAGACAGCCGTAAAAAGGCAAAAATACCCCATGAGTCGCTTTGCAAGCCCCATGCCCCATTTAATTCAACGGCCATGCAGTCATTTTGATGCACGACCGGATGATACTGAAATAAACTTACTGGTGATCCACAATATTAGTTTACCCGCCGGTCAATTTTGTCAGGATCCGCGCCACAGTTATGTTGATGCCTTATTTAGTGGCACCTTGGATTGTCGCGCCCATCCTAGTTTTGCTGATTTACAAGGGCTGCGCGTGGCGGCCCATTGTGTGATTTGGCGCGATGGACAAATTTTCCAATACGTGCCTTTTGAGATGCGAGGCTGGCATGCTGGTCAAAGCAGTTTTGCCGGTCAGCCAAGATGTAATGACTATTCAATAGGTATTGAGTTAGAAGGCACGGACGAGATACCCTATACTGAACAGCAATATAGTAGTTTGCTGCGGTTAACACGGAGTTTACTGCAGCAGTATCCAGCGATAACCCTGGAGCGTATTGTGGGCCATTGTGATATTGCACCAGGCCGCAAGACCGATCCCGGAGCCGCTTTTGATTGGCAGCGTTATAAACAAGCGCTAAAGGAGAACAAGGCATGACTTTAATTAGTATGTTACTGGCATTAATTATTGAACGGCTTGCTGTACGCAGTGATGCATGGCAAGCCCGACCTTACTGTCAGGCATATTTAAAACTGACTGCAGGCTCAGGATTGAGCAAATTAGCCGAGCATAGCTTAGGTCGCTACCTGTGGCTGCTGTTACCTGGGTTAGTCATTGCTTTGATCTTGCATTTTGTGGATAGTCGTTTAATCAGTTTAATTGTGAATACCCTAGTGTTGTTAGTAGCGATTGGCTGTTGGCATTATCGGCAACTGTATAAGCAGTTTTTGAATGCGCAAGAACGTGGCGATGATGAAGCAGCTTATTTAGCTATGCAGCAAATTCGTCAAGACAGTGCCAGCAAAGTGGATGACAGCAACGGTTTACTGTTGGTCTGGTTAAACTTTCGCTATTACGCGGCGGTTGTGTTCTGGTTTTTAGTACTGGGTGCTTTTGGTGCCGTGACTTATGCATTATTACGTCATGTACAAGAGCAACCTCAGCTGAAAGATGAGCGTGATGATCAGGTTGAGACGGTTGATGCCTTAGATGAAAGCGAAACCGCGGCCACCGACAACTACAGTTCTTTTAACGCAAACAAAGCTGAAGCAACGCCAAAAGATGCGGTGCATTATTTACTGTTTTGGGCAGATTGGTTCCCTGCGCGTTTATTCGGTTTAGGTTTTGCGCTAGTAGGGCACTTCTCGCGTGCTTCCAATGCGCTGTTAGGCTATTTCCTCGACTTTACCGCGGATAATCAGCAAGTGATTACTGATGTGGCTAAAGCGGCCGAGCCGATCGTTGATGTCCCTCAGGAAGTCAGCGATGACACCGGTAGTATGGTGCAGCTCGCAAAGCGCAATATGCTATTCTTTTTAGCTTTTACTGCTATTTTGACATTAAGCGGATGGATTAGTTAATCAAAAGTGATTTGCCAAGCAGGGCGCACAGCGCAATAGGGTCAGTGTTCAGTCTGACAATATTGTACTGGCGCCTTTTTTTATGCGTAAAGCCTTATCTTGCTGTTCGTTAACTTGTCAGACCATTTAGCTTAGTACCGATTGACGCCACATTTTATCGAGCTAAAACTCTAAATATTTTTGCTTTTGCTATTCCTTGTAATCTCTGCTTTATTTACATACTGGTGTGAAACTGATAGCCTAGCGCATAATAATGAAAAATTGGTAATACCAATTTACAATGATGCGGCAGCTTGCCGTAAACAGGTAGCAGAACGTTTGACTCGCAATGACTGATTTAAAAATTAAGCCGGCAAAATTGTCTGATCGCATTGTCGAGCAACTCGAAAACCTGTTGCTTGAAGGCAGCTTTTCGCCAGGTCAAAAATTGCCCTCTGAGCGTGAGTTAGCCGAGCGGTTTGATGTGTCACGGCCCTCATTACGTGAAGCCATTCAAAAACTAGAAGCCAAAGGTTTAGTGAGTCGGCGTCAAGGTGGCGGCACCTATATCAAAGATACCTTGGCTGTGGGCTTAACGGATCCGCTGTTTGAGCTGATTGGCCGACACCCTGAATCACAATTCGATCTGCTAGAATTTCGGCATGCCCTAGAAGGCATCAGTGCCTATTATGCAGCGTTACGGGGTACTGAAGCTGATCACATAAAAATCAAAACCTTATACGAAGATATTTGTCGAACGCAACAGCAGCAAGATATAGATGCTCAGGCCATGGCGGTCGGGCAGTTTTATTTAGCAGTCGCTGAAGCGTCACATAATGTCGTGTTGCTTCATCTTGTTCGTGGCTTAACGCCGTTAGTTGAGCAAAATGTCCGTTTAAATTTAGCCGCCTTGCAGCACAGTGAAGGCATTGCCGAAAAGCTTAATGAGCATCGGCAACGGTTAATGCAAGCGGTGATAAATGGCGAGCCGGAATTGGCGCGTCAGGCCAGTAATGGTCACTTAGCCTTTATTGAAGAAGCTTTGTTAGAAGTCGGCAAAGAACGTTCGCGGATAGAACGTTCTTTGCGCCGTTCACAGCAAGCATAATTTTTTTAGCACGCCACGGGCGTGATTAACCATAGGAAACCTCGATATGTCTGAAGTCAGTAAGGTTGACATCGACGCTTTAGAAACCAAAGAGTGGCTTGAAGCGTTGGAGTCAGTGGTGCGTACCGAAGGGGTAGAGCGGGCGCAGTTTTTGCTGGAGCAAGTGCTAGAGCAAGCTCGGTTGGATGGTGTGGATATGCCTACCGGTGTGACCACCAACTATATCAATACTATCCCACCACAGCAGGAACCGGCTTACCCTGGCGATGTTAACTTGGAAAGACGTATTCGTTCGGTGATCCGTTGGAATGCTATCATGATCGTGCTGCGTGGCTCGAAAAAAGATCTGGAACTCGGTGGCCACATGGCGTCGTTCCAATCTTCAGCGGCGTTTTACGAAACCTGTTTTAACCACTTTTTCCGTGCACCAAATGAAAAAGATGGCGGCGATTTAGTGTATTACCAAGGCCACATTTCACCGGGTATCTATGCGCGCGCCTTTGTGGAAGGCCGTTTAACGGCTGAGCAACTGGATGGTTTCCGCCAAGAAGTCGATGGCAATGGTTTATCCAGCTACCCACACCCGAAACTAATGCCAGAATTTTGGCAATTCCCAACAGTATCAATGGGTTTAGGGCCAATCGCTTCCATTTACCAAGCCCGTTTCTTAAAGTATTTGCACGGCCGTGGTTTAAAAGATACCAGTGCACAGCGCGTTTATGCCTTCTTAGGTGATGGTGAAATGGATGAGCCAGAATCACGCGGTGCAATCAGCTTTGCCGCCCGTGAGAAGCTAGGCAACTTATGCTATTTAGTGAACTGTAACTTACAGCGCTTAGACGGCCCGGTTATGGGTAACGGTAAAATCATCCAAGAATTGGAAGGTTTATTCCGTGGCGCTGGTTGGAACGTGATTAAAGTGGTCTGGGGTCGTGGCTGGGATAAATTACTGGCAAAAGATACCACCGGTAAATTATTACAGTTAATGAACGAAACCATTGACGGTGATTACCAAACGTATAAAGCGAATGACGGCGCCTATGTGCGTAAACATTTCTTCGGACGTTATCCAGAAACGGCTGCTTTAGTGGCCGATATGACCGATGAAGAAATTTTTGCACTGAAGCGTGGCGGTCATGAGCCATCAAAACTGTATGCCGCCTTTAAAGCCGCGCAAGAGTGTACCGATAAACCCACGGTTATCTTAGCGAAGACGGTGAAAGGCTATGGTATGGGTGATGCCGCTGAAGGTAAAAACATCGCTCACCAAGTGAAAAAGATGGATATGACGCACGTGCTGCAATTACGCAAGCGCCTGGGTTTAGAAGATTACATCACTGAAGAAAAAGTGAACGAGTTATCTTACATCACCTTGCCAGAAGGCTCGCCTGAGTTGGAATACTTACACGCGCGTCGTAAAGCCTTACATGGTTATACGCCGGTGCGGTTACCGAACTTCACTAAGCCACTAACGCTACCTGAATTGTCTGCTTTTGACAGCCTGTTAGAAGAGCAAAAACGTGAAGTGTCTACCACCATGGCTTACGTGCGTGCGCTAAATATTTTGTTAAAAGACAAAAATATTGGTCAGCAAATTGTGCCTATTATTGCCGATGAAGCCCGTACCTTTGGTATGGAAGGCTTATTCCGTCAAATTGGTATTTACAACCCAGGTGGTCAGAACTACACGCCAGAAGATCGCTCGGTTGTCAGTTATTACAAAGAAGACGTGGGTGGTCAGGTATTACAAGAAGGGATTAATGAGCTGGGCGCCATGTCTTCATGGGTTGCTGCGGCCACTTCTTATAGCACCAACGATTTACCGATGATCCCATTCTATATTTACTACTCGATGTTTGGTTTTCAACGTGTTGGTGATATGGCGTGGTTAGCCGGCGATCAGCAAGCACGGGGTTTCTTATTAGGCGCTACAGCCGGTCGTACTACTTTGAACGGTGAAGGCTTACAGCACGAAGATGGTCACAGCCATATTCTGGCTAGCACAGTACCTAATTGTATTTCTTACGATCCAACTTATGCCTATGAAGTCGCGGTGATCCTGCAAGATGGTATTCGCCGCATGTACGGTGAAGCGCAAGAAAACATCTATTACTACATCACGGTAATGAATGAAAACTACCACCACCCAGCAATGCCAAAAGGCGCTGAGGAAGGCATTCGTAAGGGTATCTACAAGTTAGAATCTTTTAACGGCGGTCGCGGTAAGGTGCAGTTGCTAGGTTCAGGCACCATCTTAAATGAAGTGCGTAAAGCGGCTGATATTCTGAGCAAAGACTATGACGTCGCCTCAGATGTTTACTCCGTCACCTCGTTTAACGAACTAGCCCGTGATGGCCAAGATTGTGAGCGCTTTAACATGCTGCATCCTGATGCGGCAGAAAAAGTGCCCTATGTCGCCACAGTAATGAATAAAGCACCGGCCATTGCTGCCACGGATTACATGAAAAACTATGCTGACCAGATCCGGGCTTTTGTACCTGCTAATGCCTATAAAGTGTTGGGTACAGATGGTTTTGGTCGCTCGGATAGCCGTGAAAACCTGCGTCGTCACTTCGAAGTGAATGCCGGTTATATCGTGGTTGCCGCGTTAAATGAATTGGCGAAGCAAGGCGAGTTGAAAAAAGCGGTAGTGGCTGAGGCCATTAAGAAATTTGGCATCGACGCCGACAAAACCAACCCGCTGTACGCATAAGAGGATTTGTCATGACGATTGAAATTCAGGTACCGGATATCGGTGCAGATGAAGTTGAAGTTACCGAGATCCTGGTGAAGGTGGGCGATAAAGTCGCTGCCGACCAATCGCTACTCAGCGTGGAAGGTGACAAAGCTTCTATGGAAGTGCCTGCTGAGCAAGCAGGTGAAGTCGCAGAGATTTTAGTAAAAGTAGGCGACAAGGTGAAAACCGGTAGTCTGATTATGCGCTTTGCGAGTGCGGCTGCCGCAGCACCAGCCAAAGCGGAATCAGCGCCGGCACCCGCAGCAGCAAAAGAAACCGCTGCCACTAGCGAATTAAAAGAAGTACAAGTGCCCGATATCGGCGGTGATGAAGTTGAAGTTACCGAAGTGATGGTGAAAGTAGGCGACAGCGTAAAAGCGGATCAATCACTGCTTAACGTTGAAGGCGATAAAGCCGCGATGGAAGTGCCCGCTCCTTTTGCCGGTGTGGTGAAAGAAATCAAGGTGCAAACTGGCGCTAAAGTGAAAACCGGAAGCCTGATTATGGTGTTTGAAGTGGCAGCTAGCGGTGTAAGTACCGAGAAAGCTGAAACGGCAGCGCCAGCCAAGGCCGAGCCTGCTGCAGTACCCGCTGCCAATGAGTTAAAAGACGTGCAAGTGCCGGATATCGGCGGTGATGAAGTTGAAGTTACCGATGTGATGGTGAAAGTAGGTGATAGCGTAAAAGCGGATCAATCTATACTTAACGTTGAAGGCGATAAAGCGGCGATGGAAGTGCCCGCCCCGTTTGCCGGTGTGGTAAAAGAAATCAAAGTTCAAGCCGGTAGCAAAGTGAAAACCGGTAGTTTGGTGATGGTATTTGAAGTGGCCGGTAAAGCGCCTGCAGCCAGTGCACCTGCGGCTGAAAAAGCGGCTACACCCGCTCCGGCTCCTGCCAGTTCAGCCCCAGCTGCGGCTAGTACACCTGCAGCGAGCAACGATGGCTTTGTAGAAAACAGTGCCTATGCCCATGCTTCACCGGTGATCCGCCGTTTAGCTCGCGAATTTGGCATTAACTTAGCCAAGGTGAAAGGTTCTGCCCGTAAAGGCCGCATCGTTAAAGAAGATGTGCAGAACTACGTTAAGCAACTGGTGAAACAAGCGGAAAGCGGTAGCATAGCGAGTAGCGGTACAGTCACTGGCGGCCATAATATGGGGTTCGATTTATTGGCTTGGCCAAAGGTCGATTTTGCCAAATTTGGTGAAGTGGAAGCGAAGCCGCTATCACGTATTCAGAAATTGTCAGGTGCTAACTTGCATCGTAACTGGGTACGCATTCCGCATGTTACACAGTTTGATGAAGCGGATATCACCGGCTTAGAAGAATTCCGTAAAGAGCAAAATGCGCTGGCTGATAAGAAGAAAATGGGGGTTAAATACACGCCGTTAGTCTTCATCATGAAAGCCGTAGCGAAAGCTCTGGAAGAATTCCCCACCTTCTGCAGCTCGCTGTCTGAAGATGGCGCTAGCTTAATCATGAAGAAATACATTCACTTAGGTATTGCCGTTGATACACCCAATGGTTTGGTGGTGCCGGTCGTGCGTGATGTGAACAAGAAGGGCGTGATTGAGCTGTCGCGTGAGCTGCAAGAGATTTCGGTGAAAGCACGTGAAGGCAAGTTAACCTCAAGCGATATGCAAGGGGGGTGCTTCACTATCTCTAGCTTAGGTGGCATTGGTGGTACGGCGTTTACACCTATTGTTAATGCGCCGGAAGTGGCCATTTTAGGTGTCTCAAAATCTGAGATTAAACCGAAATGGAACGGCAAAGAGTTCGAACCGAAGCTAATGTTGCCTTTATCCGTTTCTTACGACCATCGTGTGATTGATGGCGCGTTAGCGGCGCGTTTTACGGCTACTTTGGCGGGTTATCTGGCTGATATTCGTCAGATAATCATGTAATAGCGTGCGGCAGCAGCGTTGAAACACGCTGTTGTCGCGGTTTAGGCGGCTAAAATTGCCGCTTTAGCCAAAAGTAGCGCGACAATGTGCGGCACGAATGTTAAAATTCAGCCACTTTTTTCGCCTGATAGCCGTGCCCTACACCGCGCTGTCAGAAAACCGACCCGATGATAAAAGGTAAAATGATGAGCAACGAAATTAAAACCCAAGTGGTAGTGCTGGGCGCTGGCCCTGGCGGTTACTCTGCGGCCTTCCGTGCGGCAGATTTAGGCTTAGAAGTGACGTTAGTTGAAGCACGCAGCACCTTAGGTGGCGTGTGTTTAAATGTTGGCTGTATTCCGTCTAAAGCGCTGTTACACGTTGCAAAAGTGATTGATGATGCACGTGATATGGCATCTCATGGTGTGACCTTTGGGGCACCAGAAATCGATTTAGATAAAATCCGTGCGTGGAAAGACAAAGTGATTGGTCAATTGACCAATGGCTTAGGTGGCATGGCAAAAATGCGTAAAGTAAAAGTAGTGAACGGCTACGGTAAGTTCACGGGCGCAAATACCTTACAAGTTGGCGACACCACCATTACGTTTGAACAGGCGATTATTGCTGCCGGCTCAGAGCCAGTGGCGTTACCCTTTATTCCAAAAAATGACGACCGTGTGATCGACTCTACTGGCGCGCTGGAATTAAAAGATATTCCTGGTGAAATGCTGGTATTAGGTGGCGGTATCATCGGTTTAGAAATGGGTACTGTTTACCGTGCGCTAGGTTCTAAAGTGTCTGTGGTTGAGTTTGCTGATCAGTTAGTGCCTGCAGCAGATGCCGATATCGTTAAAGCGTACACCAAGTACAACAGCAAAAACTTCAATATCATGTTGTCGACCAAGGTGACTGCGGTTGAAGCCAAAGATGATGGCTTGTATGTCACGTTCGAAGGTAAAAACGCACCGAAAGACCCAGTACGTTACGACAAAATCTTAGTCGCGGTAGGTCGTAAGCCTAACGGTAATTTAGTTGATGCGGCAAAAGCCGGTGTTAATGTTGACGAGCGTGGCTTTATTAATGTTGATAAGCAACTGCGTACTAACGTTGGCCATATTTATGCTATCGGTGATGTCATTGGTCAGCCGATGCTAGCGCACAAAGCGGTACATGAAGGTCACGTAGCGGCTGAAGTCATTTCTGGTTTAAAACACTTCTTTGACCCACGCTGCATCCCATCAGTAGCTTACACCGACCCAGAAATGGCCTGGACTGGTGTTACTGAGAAAGAAGCGAAAGAGCAAGGCTTAAAAGTAGAAACGGCTACCTTCCCTTGGGCCGCTTCTGGCCGGGCGATTGCCTCAGCGCGTACTGAAGGCTTCACTAAGCTGATTTTCGACAAAGAAACGCACCGTATCCTCGGTGGCGCTATTGTCGGTATCAATGCCGGTGAAATGTTAGGTGAGATTTGTTTAGCGGTTGAAATGGGTGCTGATGCCGAAGATATCGCATTAACCATTCATGCTCACCCAACGTTGAATGAGTCTATCGGTTTAGCGGCAGAGATCTACGAAGGTTCAATCACCGACTTACCCAACCCGAAAGCGAAGAAGAAGTAATTGTTTCTTCACTAAAAAAGGCGCCGTTCGGCGCCTTTTTTGTGTCTCGCTAAAACTAATTACGACGACGTAATCTTAATAACAGCAAACCGCCGGCTAATAACAGCGCTGTGGCAGGTGCTGGTACGGCAACATTAGGAGTGCCGACAACCACTCTTATGGCTGATCTCGCAACTTCACTTACATTATCAGACGCTCTGAGTGCAAATGTATATTCACCTGAAGCATCAGGATTAAAAGGACTTGAAGGCGCAACGTTAAAAGTCGGCGCACTTAAAGACAAATAATTAAATAGTAAGTTTTGTGATTGCTCTAGCTTGGTTGAACCTTGAAGGAAACCGAACCACGTATTTAAATTTATACTGCCATGGGTAGACTCATCATTTCCCACTGCTGGATTAAAATCGTACAAAAGTTCAAAATTATATTCATCTAAAACAGCAATATTTTCCAGATTTACATAAAAGTTAAAATTCCAAGTCGCGCCTGCGAATGATGAACTTGGTGGTGTGTTTTGACCGGGAGATGCGAAAAAAGTACCAGCACCATCATTACCTTCAGATAAATTTTCATAGCGGCCATGAGAAGATAAACCTAAAGTAAAGCCCCTAAAGTTAGTGATGGCTACAAAATCACCTGGGATGCCATCTCCACCAAATTCGGTATCCAGATAACCAAAACTGTCAAAAGTGGGAATGATAGGCGCTGCATACGAAGTTGTACTAACGGCACCGAATAAAGTCATAGCGGTTAGTGCTAGGCTAAATTTTTTAGTAATTGATTTAAAATTCAAAGTACATCTCCTTAACATGGATATGCTTATAAACTGGTTGCATAGTGCAATAGTACTAATCAGCAATAATTATGCCTTTATTTTTTTAATTTAAAAAACAATAGCTTAAAATTTTTTATGTTGGGTGTTGCCGGCAAAGTGTAAATAAACCTGACGAAAACCACACTAACGTCACTTTCCAATCAATATTTTCGTCTTGGTATTCGGCTAAAAATTAACCAGACCGAATTCAGCAGCTCTGGTTAATCGAAGTGTTAGTTGTTTACCGCAAAACAATGCTGCTTCACGTGTTCTGCAATGCCTACACCGGCTTCAGACATGGTTAAGTAGGTTTGATCGGCACCCGCGCTGATAATGTCTTTCGCTTCATCATCATGCATGCTGTGCGAAACGATAAAACCGCTAAAGCCAAAATCACGGAGTTTTTTTGCTGCGATAGATTTGGCCTCAACATCGTTCATGCTGAGGATCACTGCTTTGACTTGGCCAAAATCTAACCCCTGCCAGAACACTTGGTCTTCAGCATCAGCATAAAAAATATGGATGCCTTTTTCCTGATGTGCCGCTACTTTGGCGGGATCGGAATCCATGGCAATAATTTTGTGTGAATTGATTAAATAGCTATAAGCCGAAGTGCCGGTACGGCCCATGCCCATAATCAGTACCTCTGCATCGCCAAGCGACACCGGTTGCTCATCGGGGTGGTGGCTGTTACGTTCAAATTTAAGTAATCGATGACATAGTTTGTCATACAACGGGTGCGCAATACGATTCAGTGGTGCAGAGACGACAAACGATAAGGCGACTGTCAATGCTAATGGAATTAACCATTCAGGTAACACTACGCTGGCGACAATTAGGCCAAATTCACTGTAGTTAGTTAGGCTGATACTGGTTAAAAAAGCACTGCGCGCTCTTAGTTTAAACATCACTAGCAGTAAGAAGAACAGAATAGCTTTCAGCGGTAACAGTAAGGTCATGACCCCGGCAAATAACCAAGCATTTGCGTCTGGTAAGCCATCAATGCCTATTTGTAAAAAAAAGCCAACAAGGAAAAATTCTTTAATACTCCACAGTGACTTTGACAACTCGCCGGCGCGCGGATGCTTGGCTAACATGGCACCAAATACCAGCGCACCAAGTTCAGAGCTTAATCCAACCAATTCAAAGCCTTGCCCACCAATCACTAAAGCTAAAAGTAAGCCAAACAAAATCAGTAAGTCTTCATGGCCACTGGCGTCTAGCAGTTTATAGAATATTGGACGCAATAACGGTAAACCAAAGACTAACAGTGCCCAAGGTGAGGGTGTAGTGCCACTGGCTAAGCTCATCACTAACAGGGCCAGTAAGTCTTGCACAATTAAGATACCAATAGCCACGCGACCATGAAAAGCACGAAGTTCACGTTTACTTTCTAACACTTTAGCGGCGAGTACGGTGCTCGAAAAGGCTAAAGCCACTGCCAGCATCAGCGCCTGATACCAGGTCACGTCAAAGATAAACAGCGTTGCTGGCAGGATGAGTACAATAGATAACGCAAAGTGTAAGGTGCTGCCACCGAGTACTTCAGGTTTGCTTAAACTGCGGACATTAAGCTTTAAACCCACCGTAAATAACAGCAGTAATACGCCCAGATGGGCAATATGATGAATAATTGAAGGGCCTTCTGGTGGCATACTGATATTGGTAGCCGTAGCGGAGATAGCGAAACCTGCGATTAAGTACCCTATTAAAGGAGGCAAACCAATAGCCCGAACTACTAGGCCAAGCGAAAAAGCAAATCCTATCCAAATTGCCTCAAGCATGCTTATTCCTGTTTTATTACTGCGGTTTACATTAAGAATATCTTAAATTATTCAAAGATTAAAATGATTAGCCCGCAGATTAGACTTTTGTCGGGCAGTTGCTAACGTCAACACGGTGAATCTCAACATTATAGGTCTTGAGTAACAAGATGTTGATAGTGTTGGGTTTGGTTACGGCCTTGCTTTTTCGCTTGATACAGCGCGTTATCTGCTTGGGTGATGAGATGTTGCCAGTCTGGCTTGCCATCAGTATAAGTGCTAACACCAACACTCACAGTGGCTTTGGCTTGCTGGCAGTCAATGGCGCAGCTTTGCTCCACTTGTATTCTGATGCGCTCAGCAATGTGCAGCGCGGCCTGACTATCGGTATTTGGTAAACAGATTAAAAACTCTTCGCCGCCATAGCGAAAAATGGAGTCATAACCACGCAGTTCCGATTGTGCGACATAAGCGATATGTGCAATCACCCTATCACCGGCAACATGGCCATAGAGATCATTGACCTGTTTAAAATGATCAATGTCTAACATAACGAGACTACAACATTGCTTCAGACGTTGGCTACGTTGTAGTTCGGTTTGTAATTTTTCGTTCAGCAGCCAACGGTTAAACACACCAGTCAAGGCATCACGATCAGCAATGTGCTGCAAAGCGATATGCTGCTGTCGATAGACTAAATACAGGCAACTACCAAAGGTTAGCAGGCTAAAAGCGGTGATAGCAAAATAGCCAAGCCCAATCATTATTTGGCTGGAATGTTGCGTAAATATGCCTGATAAATCGAGTGAAAACAGAATGTAACGGCTGCAAAGCTGAATAATATTAAAAAGAAAAGCCATACTAAAACAGATATATACAGCGCGCAGCTCACGGTTTTTCTGGCGAATTAATAATCGCAGCGCCATAACGTTTAACACAATACTAATGGGCAAATTGAGCAATAAACGATTGGCCGAAGAGGCTTGTGCCAATTCGGTTAGGTTGATGGCATAGGTTAAAATGACAATAGCGAGTAACCAGCCAACCTTAAATTTGCGTTGTGTTTGTTCGTAAAGCCCGGCCAACAAAAATAAATAGATACCCATGTAACAGGTGTTGGGTATAGCCGGGTTGAGCCAATAGGGGAGATCAAAACCGGAACGGCTGAAAATACCAATTGTTGAGTTTATCCATAAACAGCTGCTCGCAAAAAACCAATACAGTAAAAACAGCTGCTTATTTTGTTTGTATAACAGAATAAGCAGGAAGCTGGCGGCGATCCCTAAAAACAGATTGACGTAATTCAGGGTCAGGATGTCCATACTTGCTGCTCCTGCGGCTAATCCAACATTTAATGTAACACAGTATTGGGTAATGAGTATGGCAAACAATTCAGACGGTAGAAGCCATTAGGGTAAGTTGCAGTGGCGATGACTCAACAATCATCGCTATGGGTTATCAGCTTTATCTTTGTTAGGAAAGTTCGTTACGGCAGCAGCATAACGTCGAGCCTGGCGTTAATTGCTGCTGTCACTGTTCGATTATTGATGTTTGCCTACTGTCCAATTATCGCAGGCGAGTAAGGCTGTAGCAGAGTCAATCGCACCTTCTTCTAGTGTTGTTGCCATCGAGTCATTCCAGCGATTGAGATAACCAAACAATGCAATAACGCCCATCATTTCCACAATTTCGCCGTCATCCCAATGTTTTTTCATTTCAGTTTGGATAGCCTCATCAACCGCGTTAGGCACTTGCGAGGCAGCGAGTGATAACTCAAGAGCGGCACGCTCAGCCGCTGAAAACGCCGGATGGCTGCGAAATGCCCAGATATTTTCAAGTTGTTCTTCAGCGGCACCATAGCGCTCTGCGGCACGAATGGTATGTGCCTGGCAATAACGACAACCGGTAGCGTTACTCGATACATAAGCAATTAAACGCTTCAGGGCAGAAGTTACTCGGCCTTGATTCGCCATGACTGCCATATTTAATTGGATAAACGCTTTAGCAATGGCGGGACGGTGGCTCATGGTCAGCACCGAGTTAGGGCAAAAACCCAGTGTTTCATTAAAAAACGCGGCTAACTCAGCAACGTCGGGGTTAGCATCGGCGGGTAGAGGGGGGATAAAAGCCATAGGGACAGTTCCTGTTGTTATTAGAATATGCGCATTCGGCGATTGATCAAAAAGAGCCTATGCCGGTGGCGCGTAGTTCATGCATTTACGGGCGTGGCAGCGCTTTACGTGGTCGAAATCGCTGCCACAGTAAGACAAAACCGGTCAAGCTAAAGAATAGCGCACTGCCAGAAAAGCCGATCAACAACGTAGTGTTCAAGTTACTGCGTTCTTGATAATCCATAATATGTAGCA
Organism: Alishewanella sp. HL-SH06; assembly: GCF_052656265.1. Taxonomy (NCBI): domain Bacteria; kingdom Pseudomonadati; phylum Pseudomonadota; class Gammaproteobacteria; order Alteromonadales; family Alteromonadaceae; genus Alishewanella; species Alishewanella sp. HL-SH06. Next base: position 3,643,150 of record NZ_CP199752.1, on the reverse strand, counting down.
TCCAGAAAAAATCGAACAGGCGCCAACTGTCTGTTCGAACACGACTAATAGCGCCCGAGGCGGGATCGAGATAAAAACGGCTGTTGTCCTGATCATCAAACCTCACCAACCAAAGCGGGGCATGCAGTTGTTGAACTTCTTGGGGCAGCGTTAACAGTAATTCTGTGCTTTGCAACTGACCCGTACCTTGATACTGCGCAAGCGCAACCTGACGGATCTGTGTTTCGGTTAATGGCGGCAATAGTGTACCGTCGATCGCGCTATAGCGAAAAAGCTGATCTTGCTCGGCGACAACATAAACGGGGAGTGCCGTTAGCTTTTGCTGATGTAGGCTTAGATGCTGGCTTAAGCTCAGGTTAGCCGCGTTACTATGTTGCTGTAATAGTTCTGCAGGGCTTACTTGGGCGTGATGCCAATTTGCACTTATGCTTAGCCGTAAATGCTCACCACGTACTTGCTCGATGGGTAGGATAGCCATCACTAAACCACTTAAAAACCATAGCGTTACTTGCACTGCTAGCAATAAGCCAAGCCAATTATGCAGCTTACGACAAAAAATAAGCATAGTGTTAACACTGAAGAAATGATGACTTATAACAGCAGATATGGGCCTGTGCTGTAAAGCCTTATCTTGAATTGACTGCTCTTACCTGTCTCTGAGTGTGGTCATACCTGTACCGGAGTGCGGTCGGACCAGTATGCTGGGCAGGAAGAGCAGTTGTGGGGTGCAGGGTTACTCGATAAAACGATCACCTAGCAAGTTGGCGCCGAGATGGCCGGTTTTAACGTAAATCAGCGCGCCCTCTTCACGGGTAAAAGGGCTGTGGGTACTGTAGCGTGGATTACGTAGCCAGCTACCGGTAGGGTATTCTCCGTGTTCATCACAGAATAAGCCTTCTAACACCAAAATTTCCTCACCACCCGGATGGGTATGCGGGTTAAATTGTGTGTTAGGGGCCCAGCGTACTAAAGCAGTGTTAATGCCGTCATGTTCATGCAGAGGCAATACAGATAAACCGGGAACCATGCCTTGATACCAGCTGGCTGAGGTAGTTTGCTTAACCAGTTGTGTGGTATCGTCGGCGGCAAATTGCCAAAGTTTCACCAGTAAAGTACAGCCCTCGCGCGAAAAAGGCTGATGAGATGAACCGGGTGGGTTGCGAAGATAAGTCCCCGCAGGATAGTCGCCGTGCTCGTCGCTAAAAATCCCTTCAAATACAAAGATTTCTTCGCCACCATCATGCCGATGGCTAGTGTAACCTGCGCCAGCAGCATAACGCACAATGCTAGTTGCTCTGGCCACTTCAGCACCGGCGCGATCCAGCATCATACGGCTAACGCCAGCGAGCGGCGAAGCGACAAAACGGTAATCGCTTGGTCGCACCACCACCCGTTGGCTAAAGTCATTATTCACTTGCATCAGGTATTACCCGAAATGACAAAAACACAGTTTATTACCATCAGCATCACGCACATAAGCACCGTAGAACTTGCCTGGGATGCGTTGGCCCGGCGCACCGTCACAGTGGGCGCCTAAGCTAATGGCTTTCTTATACAACGCATCGACTTGCTCTTTTGAGCCCGGCGAAAAAGACACCATATTGCCATTACCTGGGTTTGGTGCTTCTTTATTAAATGGCACGCAAACACTTAGCATCGGTTGTGCCATGCTTTTGCCGAAAAAAACGATGCGCTCCATATCCATTAATGGTTTAGCGCCTAGCTCGCCAAGTAACTCGCCATAAAATGCTTTGGCTGCACTCAAATCACTAACGCCTAAAGTAATGTAACTGATCATGTTTAGCTCCAAATTTTCGTTAATGGGAATTCACTAAGCATCTTACGTTAAACTCCCTAAAATAGTGCACAGCTTATTTAATTAAATGCTTGCTAATGTATCTAAGACTTATCTTAACTCGCTAAGTATAAACGATGGCCATAATATTCTGCTGAGGTCGCTATAGCTGTAAGGCAGATCAGGCTATAGTGAGCAGTATTCGCCAAGGCGACTTGATAAGGACACCCTATGCGTTTTTGGACTTCGTTAAGCCGGCTGCAACAACGGCTTGTTGCTTTGTTTTTGCTGCTCGCTCTTGCGGCTTTGCTCTACACTGGCAGCTTACAGCAGCAGTTAGTCAATCCAGTATTGGCGCCACTTGATCAACAAGCGCAGCAATTATTAAAACGAGGCCTGTTATTAAGTAGTGCTTCTTTTGCCACCGCGCGTTTAATCGACCGCGGAATTGCGTTTGTATCAGAAGCGCAATTTAGTGTGGGTGTGGCCAGTATTAAACCCGGACAAATGCTAAAGCCGCTGCAGGATATGGCAGTACGTTATTCCGATTTAATGGTGTTGGCGATGACGTCGATTGGCTTGCAGTTATTTTTATTAGAGTTTGGCAAGCTCGCAGCGTTACCATTATTTGGTAGTGGTGTTTTACTCAGTACTGTTGTGCGTTTGTTTGGGCCGAGCAGCTGGCGCGAGGCAGCAACCTATTTATTCAGGATCTTTTTAGCTTTGTTATTGTTGGTCCGTCTCGGCGTGCCGATGGCCGCCGTGGGGGTAGCAAAGTTATCAGATTGGGTTATTGAACCACAACGTCAAGTTGTTGAGCTAGCGCTCACCACCGAAACCGCATCTTTGCAGCAAGTGGAGCAACCGCTAGGCGCACCCGATAGCGGTGCTTTGGCCTGGTTAAAACAATTAGCCGCCAATGCGAATGACCTATTTAATGCGGTGAAAAACTTCTCCGATGGTATGGTTGAAAAACTCATTCAACTGATCGTGTTATACAGTTTGCAAACCCTTATTTTTCCGCTGTTATCGTTATATTTATTGTGGCAGGCGGGCCGCTGGTTTGTTAGGCGTCCGCTACCGGCTTTTCGCCAAGCACTAGCGGTGCAACCACAAACTTAGAGGTATCATGCTATAGCGACTACGTGCCTAATGCGCATCGTGGGCTGCTTTGCATTTTTTAGGCAGTATCGGTTAATGTAAAAGCATGTTAAAAATGGATATACCGCAAAGGAGTTTGCATGTTAAAAGCGCATATTACACCTTACGCCAAAATGGCTTTGCTATTACTAGGGCTTAGTAGTTTAGTCGGTTGTGCGCAAGTGTTAGCTCAGCGTATTCATCAAAGCAAAAGTTACGCTGCCCCAGCCATTAAACCTGAAGTTATGCAGCGGTTAAATCCTAAGTTGCAACAGATCTGCGTTGGCAGTGAGCTTTGTATGCGTTATTGGCAAATACAGCCTGCGGCTGAACCTGCTGAGCGGTTAAAGTTCAGTATGAATGCCGAAGTCAATGCGGCGAAAAGTGTTTTAGCATTAGAGATTAATCGAGCCGACCTGATACCGCGCCAAGGTACCGTGTTATTGTTACATGGTTATCGTGGCAGTAAGGAATGGTTAGCATTAAGTGCGTTATATTTTCAGTATTTAGGTTTTGAAGTCTTGGTGCCTGATCTGCTGGGGCATGGTGAAAGTGATGGTGATGTTGCCTTTGGCGTAGCCGATGCTAAATTTCTACAACAGCTGACAGCAAAGCGCAGAAGTGATGGCCCATTACTTATCGTAGCGAACTCGATGGGCGCACTCAGTGCCGCTCATTTATTGGCAAGCAAACAAGAGGTTGCCGGCGTCATGTTACAAGCGCCGATGCAGTCTTTTGATATGGCTTTGCAAGGTTATGTTGCCATGAGTGAGCGTTGGTATCGCAAGGCTTTCTCAGAGCAGCAGCTCGTTGAGGCTGCTGAACTCGCCTTGGCTAAAGCCGGAGTTAGCGTGGCGCAAACCGATCTGCAACATTATAAAGCCCATTTCACCATGCCAACATTGATCTTAACGGCAGATAACGATTTAATTGCCCCTTACCAATTTTATGCTGGCTGGCAAGGGCCGCAATTTTATGTAAAGCAAGTTGCGGATCGTCATCATGCTTTGATGAGTGTGATAAGCCAACAAGAACACGAATGGGTGCAACAATGGTTAGCGTTAATTCCTGCTACACAATTGCGCTAAACCAAAGGCTCGCGCTCGTGCTCAATCTTTTTCGTAAGCTTAGCACCATAGCTTTTCAGAGCGCTTATATTTAGCAGATCTATAGCAGGTAAAGTATGCACAACCATATCAAAAAACTCTATCAGAGCGCGGCGAAAACAGAGCGGCGCATTATTGGCTTAATGAGTGGTACTTCATTAGATGGTTTAGATGTGGCGTTATGCCGTGTCAGCGGTGCAGGGCTTCAAACGAAATTAGTGTTAGAGCAGCATACCACTCTGAATTATCAAGACGATTACCGTGAGCGAGTACGCGCGGTTTTTTCAAAACGGGATGTTGACCTGCAACATGTGACCTTACTCAACGCCTGGATCGGCCAACAACATGGTGAGATGGTAAAGCAGTGCTTGGCGCAGTGGCAATTAACCCCGCTTGATATTGATTTGATTGCCAGCCATGGCCAAACCATTTTTCATTGTCCTAAGCGGCAACATCAGGATCCACGTTGGGGCAATGGCACCTTACAAATTGGTGATGCTGATCATCTTGCGGTAACAACCGGCATTACTACCTTCAGTGATTTTCGGCAAAAGCACATTGCGGCCGGGGGGAAGGCGCACCTTTAGCCGTGTACGGTGATTATTTGTTATTTAGTGCCGCTGATGAAAATCGCATTATGCTTAATATCGGAGGGATCGCTAATTTAACCTGGTTACCCGCCAATTTACGGGCAACAGAAGTTTTTAGCAGTGACATCGGCCCAGGTAATACGCTGATGGATGCTTATATCCGGCAGCAACAGCCCTCGGTGCAATATGACGAAGGTGCGCATTTAGCTTATCAAGGGAAGGTGTCTGAACCCTTATTAAACGCGTTGCAACAAGCGCCATTCTTTGCTGCGGCTATGCCAAAAACCACCGGCCCTGAGTTATTTAATCTGGGTTACTTACACCAAGCTCAACAACAAAGTCACACCCTAAATTTAGCGGCTGCCGATGTCATGGCAACGTTAAATCGTTTCAGTGCCGACAGTATTATTAATACGATCCGACATGCTATTCTGCCGAATAATTGTGTCATTTATGCCAGTGGCGGAGGTATTCATAACCCATTATTAATGCAACAATTAGCAGACGGTTTACCTGGTTTTCGTTTTGCGACCACCGCCGCGTTAACGATTCATCCTGATGCGAAAGAAGCCGTGTTATTTGCTTTATTAGCCAACGAATGTATTGCCGGAGGCGAGCAGCCCTTTGCCGACGCGGCAACAGGCTTTCCCAGTATTAGCATGGGCAAAATCAGTTTTGCAGATTAATAGCAAAACGACAGCTGATGCTGTCGTTTCAGTGTTATGCGAGTGATATAGCTTAACTCAGGCTGGTTATTGCGCTAAACGCGCTAATAATGCGGCAACTCTCTCACGGGTGGCGGCGTCAGTTGCATTTTGTCTTACTGCGTCGATATAAGGTTTTGCCTCTGTAGCGCGCTGTAAACTCACTAGCGTTTCTGCGAGTAATAAATTGATTTCATTATTGCTGCTTTGTTGCGCATACGCTTGATACAAGACCGCTAACGCTTGATCTGCTTGCTGGTTTTGCAGCAAAGCTTTGGCATAGGTCGTTAAGATTAGCGGTTCATTGCGTCTTAACTGGTTTGCTTTTGCGGCATGTTGTAATGCCAATGCGGGATCGGAAGTAAATAAAGCATTTGCTAGATTATTTTGTAAAAATGCATCGTCAGTGAAAGAGCCTGCCGCTAAGAGTTGCTGATAGAGCGTGCTAGCCTCAGGCCATTGTTGATGATTTATATGATGCTCGGCTAAGAGTCGCTTGACCCAAAAATCGTTGGGTTGCAACTGCAAGTGTTGTTGCGCCAGAGTGGTAAAGCGCTCATTGAATGTGGCTTGCCGGGATAACTCGTATGCCATACCCCATGCACGTTGAAAGCGCGGGTTTTGCTCAATACTTTTAGAGTAATTTTTAAAGGCTAATTCTGGGTTTTGCTGTTGCTCAGCTAACATACCCGCTAACAGATAATAGTCGGCGGAGCGCACTTGGCGTTGTGCTAGTTGTTGCAGGCGCTGTTCAGCTTGTTTTAACTGAGTAGTATCAAGTTGCAGGTTAATCAGCTCATAGTCATAAATGAGGTTGTCTGGCGCCAGTTTAATGGCCGTAGCAAAACTATTACTAGCATCTGCGTAGCGTTCAAGACGTTTTTGTAATAGGCCGAGTTCATAATAGTGGTTATCGTTCAAGTCAGCTAATTGAGCAAATTGGCTAACTTTTTCTTGCGCTTCGGTTATTTGGTTTAACGTAATCAGTGTATTGGCTTCAAGCAATAATAAATCTTTAGCCATAAACTCTCGCCTCAAGGAGCGTTGGATCAGGCCTAATGCTTCTTTTTGTTTGTTAACCGAAAAATAATGTGCCAATAACAGATTCAGACTGGGGCGGTGATGCTGCCGATTGACGATCTTGACTAAACGCTCAACAGCCTGTTCGCTGTTATTGGTTTGCAGTTCTACTTGCGCTTGCAATACTTGCAAGGTGTCGTTTTGTGGTTGCAGTTCAATTAACTGCTTAAGCAGCTTGGCTGCAGCAACAAAATCTCTTTGTAATATCAGTAAATTTGCTTGGGTTAATTGCCCAGGGAAAAAATCCGGTTTTGCTTGCAGTAGTTGCGTGAGTTGTTTGTCGGCTTCGGTTAAATCGCCCGAACTGACTAAGATACCGGCATAAATGTTGCGATAGGTTGGATCTTCGGGTTGCAGTGCCAACAGTTGTTGAGCGAAGTCTCGTGCGCGCGGAAAATCGTTCAAATCTTTCGCTAATAGAGTCTTACTTAACAATACTGATGGCTCGGCAGTAAAAGGACTATCGTTTAAATAAGCTAATGCAGCAGCAGGGCCGAGTGTTTGTCGCTTAAGCTCTGCATCCAAAGCGGCCATTTCGGCATTGTCAGGGAAACGTGCCCGCATCTCAGTTAACATTTGTTGTGCAACATAAGGGCGTTGTTGTTTAATGGCCAACAGCGCATGTTGTAATTGCAGCGGCGCATAATCTTTAATATACGCTTTATTATCATCTAAAAATTTAACGGCTGTACCGACCAATTCGTTTCTAATGTAATAATTGGCAACGATATCTATGGCGTTTAAATCATTAGGTTTGAGTTGCAGATAATTGTTAAAATCTTCAATCGCTAAAAATTCATTATTATTTAAATAATGTAGTGTTGCACGCAAGAATAGCTTATCGGGTTCGGCTTTAAAGTACTCTGCTGGCATACCGATTAAATCGGCATGTAAGGTTTGTATGGATTCATTAACCGCTGTTTTATCCTGTAATGCCGTTACCATGGGCAAGGCAAAACGTAGATAAGCATCGTCTAATCCCATGCTAGACAGTTGCTCTAAGGCGTTTCTTGCATCACCTAGCTGCCCAGTTAAAAATTGCACCGTACTGATCGCTCTTAATAACAAAGGGTTGTTCGGGTCAAGCGCTAAACCTGTTTGATAATGAGCAATGGCCGCGGGGTAGCGCTTTTGAATAAACGCTAGATGGCCCAACTGAAGTAATGTTGCTGAATTGTTCGGCTCCAGTTGTAAGCTTTGTGCTAATAATTCGGCAGCGCGATCTTCAGCTTTTTCTGCCAGTGCTAACTCGGCTTGCGCATTTAATAAGTTAACATTTTGCGGAAAAAGTGTGGCAGCCGTTTTGAGGGTAGAACGGGCTTGCTCAAGATCGTTTGTTTGCAGGTCAAGTGAAGCGGAAACGAGTAGCCAATTAAATTTTTGCGGCTGCCGAAGCTCGCCGTATTTTAGCATTTCTTGTAATTTGTTTTTTTGCCGTGACAATAAATACAAATAACTTAATTCATCACTGATTAAGTTAATGTCGGCACCGTCAGTCAGTGCGCCTTCAAAAACGTTTAACGCTTCTGCAAACAATTGCTGCTGCAGTAAAATTCGCCCATATAAAATTTGTGCCGCAAGGTTATCTGGCGTATCGCTGAGCACATTTCTAAGGTAAATAATGGCTGTTTTGTTATCGCCTTGTTTGTGTAATTGCAAGGCGTTGTCGTAAGTGTATTTGCTGCTGTCAGCATAGGTTGTTATTGAGACGCAGAGTAACAGCCCAAAGAGAAGACGATACAAGCTAAGATCCTTATTGCAATCAGCGAAAAATGGTTGTAAGCAATTATAATATACCATAACTAAAAAGGGGCCGAAGCCCCTTTTTTAACGCTGTGTACGGCGGCGATTTCGATACATAAGGCCAAAAATACCGGCGGCGAAAAGTGATAGGGTGCCTGGCAGTGGCACATCTTGCGCATTATCTGGTGATGTTGGTAGGGCGGCGAGCTTAGCAGTAATGCTGCCAAATTTCATTGCATCATTTAAACAAGATAACTTACAAGAACCGCTGTCAAATGCAGCGTTGTATGCACCGATCAACCAATATTGACTGCTAACACCTTTAATATTTTGAGTAGAGTAGCTCTCAGTTCTACTACTGCTTTCAAAAATATACGGTGTGTTGATACCTGTATTGGCGTAGCTCGCTTTTACAATTGCAGCGCTTGCAAGTTGGGTAAAATTTAAGGTTGGACTCGAAATGTTGGTAAATGGGTTGCTATTAAATGTAGCTATAGAAATATCGCTATCCATTCCTTCAGTTACCCAAGTATTAGTAAGACTTAACAATTCGACGGGAGAAGGAAATTCTAAAAAAATAAAATCTAAGCCTTTTTTGTTATCAACAGTATGGCTTTCGTCTGAATTTGTTCCATAAATTTGTACGCCATATTTGCTATCAAGAATTAGCTTATGTGCTGAAATTATGTTTGATGCACTATCAGAAGACTCAGAAGACCAGCCTGAAATAAATGCATTGGCGCCTGAAGCTGACGTTAACGTTATTTTGTTTGCACCTGTAACGCTTTTTGTCGTTGCAGGTGTAAAACTCCATGTCTCTGTTGTGCTCGTGGTTGTAGAGGCCAGCACAGAGGTTGATAACAACGCAGCGCTACATAACACCCCGAAGGTGATTTTTTTAATTGCTGATAGCATAAAGTTTAACTCTTAAATGATAATGTAAATAATAAAGCAAAAAGCGTACCAAATCTTAAGTCATTGATAGTTATAGCTTAGGGTTTTAACTTTTAAAGTGACTGTAAAAATTGTTGACGATTTTCATCAATGTCAGCCGGCAAATAAAACTGTTGCTGACACACTTTTTACAATAAAACGGTTATCAAACTCCTATTTTTAGAGTATTTGAAGTTATTCGCAACGCTCGTTTGTCTGCAAAATAGTTAATATATAACCAGCCTATCTTATATTTTGTTGCATTATTATATTAGATACAATGTGTTAGCTTTGGTTAGCAGGAACAGCCCACAATAAAAAGCCGATTACCACTAACTGGATCATTTGTTATTTTCACCATCAGTATTTTTACGTTTGCGCTAGCAAAAAATAGACTAGGTTAAATGTAAAGCTTGGCAACTCGCATGTTTCATGCAATGCAAGCTGCCAAACTGACGTTAAGTAACGTTATGCACGTTTACTAACACTTAAGGATTATAGCTCACATTCAACGTTACGCCACTAAAAGTACTATAGGCACGAATGCTGATGTGCCACGTTGTCGCGGCGGGGTTGCTGATACTGCAGGTTTCATTGTTTCCCTGTAAATAAGGGCGACAATCAAAGCTGCTGGTGGTTGGCCGCGCGCCGCGTCTGACGTACAGATCGGCATCTCCTGTTCCGCCAGCGATGCTGGCAGTAAAATTCTGCATGCCGGCCGGTATGTTAATGGTGTAATGCAACCAGTTATTGCGACTAGCAGACAGATTGGGCAGCGTATTGCTACTGCCTGTGGCGCCTGATCCTGAGCCTGTTGCGGCAAGCACTGCGGCATTGGCATCAACTAAGCCGACACCACAACCAGAGCAGCTTGCAGGGAAACTACGGGCTGAGGTTTTCAGAATATCTTCAATTTGATCCGGGGTAGCGTTCGGTTTGGCTTGCTTGATTAACGCAGCAATACCGGCGACATGCGGTGCGGCCATCGATGTGCCTTGGCTGTACCCATAGCTGTCATTGGCGGGTGTCGTTGAACCGCTGTTGTAAGTAGATAATACGCCACTTGGATCATTGGAAGAAGACATCGCGCCACCCGGTGCGGCGACATCAACACTGCTACCGGTATTAGAATAATACGCACGACCACCCTGGCGGTTTGTTGAGGCAACGTTGACTACACCAGTGCAATTACCTGGATTAAAGTTATTGGCATTACCATTGTCATTGCCTGCGGCAACCACTATTACTGTACCGCGGCTGCGCGCTTGATTAATGGCATTTTGGGTAGTGCTATTACAGCTACCTGAACCACCCAAGCTCATGTTAATGACGCTGGCAGGGTTGGCATTGGCGGGTACGCCAGACACTGAGCCCCCTGATGCCCAGATAATGCCGTCTGCGATATCGGAGGTGTAGCCACCACACTTACCTAAGACTCTAACCGGCACCACTTTAGCGTTAAAGGCTACACCGGCAACGCCAGTATTATTATTACTGACTGCGGCTACAGTACCGGCAACATGGGTGCCATGCCAACTGGACGCTCTAAACGACGTTGGTTGACCACCGCCACACTCGCCGACATTCGTCCAATCACCCGGATCGCGGGCATCGCTGTCGCGGGCATTACCATCGTTACCAATAAAGGCATCAGAGATCATGTCATAGCCTGGTAACAGGTTGGCATTTAAATCGACATGAGGCCGATAGCCGGTATCCAGTACCGCAACCACCACGCCTTGGCCTGTTGCCTTGTCCCAAGCCGCTGGCGCTCGGATGCCGCCGGTGTTTTCATAATAATGCCATTGGTTCGCATATTGGGTGTCATTAGGTGCAAGGGTCGGTTGCAGTAACATGTCTTCTTCGACCAGTTCTACATCATCATCTTGGGACAATTGATTGAGTAATGTCTCCGTTTCCGCGGCGGATAAGCGGCGCTCGGCACTGAACACCGCGTGTTTTTCTAAGGCCGTTTCGCGCACAAATTTTATTTTTTCACCTGCGCGTTGACTAAAGCGCTCGGCTTTCGCTTGCATCCGTTCGGCTTTGCGTTGCTGAGCCATGGTGGCTGGTAGGCTCTGTAGCATAGTATCGGTGTTGGTTTCTTTATATTTGATGATCACGCGGGTAACAGGACCAGTTGAAGTGTCGTTATCCTGATTTGCAATCGCTGCGGTGTTGAATAATGCACCGGGTAAACAAAGCACGGCTATTGCCGTTAATTTAAACTTCTGAGTAAGCATGGTATGACCTTTTTTATAATGTTGTTATTACCTGGATGTAAGGTGATGCGAAATGAATGACAACTTCGCAACACCGCTATTATTAATAGGACAAACTTGGCGTAGCTGTAAATCAGCAAAATCTGTATAAAATGAGCTGCTTATGTAGCTATAGCGGTATGCGGCCCCAAAAAAGGTCTTTTTTAAGCATAATAAAAAAAGGAACAAGTCATAAGCTACGCCTGCCCAATCGGAACTGTAAATATTTTGTAACAATGGAGTTTTATTCTAAATAGTTATAGATTTCTCATTTGGAGAGCAAATTGAATCTAAAGAAGGCACAATTACAGCAACATCAACTAGTTATTTGGTATTAGCAGATAAAGAGTACTATGTTGATTTGCACTGGACAGCTTAGTTTGATGCGCCATACTCAACAGCATAGTGGTGAGGTTAAGCGTATATGCCTGATGAACATAAGAATGAAATTGTACCTATCCTCTATGAATGCGGTATCGCGAGAATATGTCCACGCTGAGTATTGGCACAACACCATAGTGGTCAATACCGGCGATATTTCTGCGGTCAATTTTGATTTAAGCATGTTAAAAAAACAGCGTTTATATAAACAGGGCTATAGCACTGCGATGGCGATTGTAACGAAAAAACTTCCAAAATTTTTCTGAGCGAGCGGTTAAACAGCTCGATCAAAATGAAATTAAATTACATTTTTATTAATTTTCGTATTGCTTGAATAATGGGCAACCTAAATGTCACTTAGTTTTATTTGTTGTGGCATGCCTTTATTATATTGATTTTATTGGTTTATATTTTTCATGGTGAAAAGGTCTTTAGATTTTCTATTATAGATTAATTTAATTAATCTATTCATTCATTTCTTCTCGTTTGTCGGAATTACCATAATCTTGTAATTTTATTACGTGCCCAGCGATAGTGGCACATCAAATTAATTTTGCAGGAGAGACCAGACATGACTATTTCAACTCGTAAATTTATTACCCGTATGGCGGTGGTACTGTTGTCGTCAAGTCCATTGCTCGCTTCTGCCGCGAGCACAGGCTACAAGATGGCTTTAATTGATAATGCACCTGGCGCTGAATATATTCAGGCAGGTCAGTACGACAAGGCCATTGCTTCCGCCCAAGCGCCGTCGCAGGCTGATGCTGAGTCGTTTTATGGCCAGGTTAGCTTATGTGTCGCTTATAGCCGGATGAACGAATTAGCCTTAGCTGCCACAGCGTGTGACAACGCCGTATTTCGTGCCGCAACCTTAAAAGCGGTTACGGGTTCAGCTAAACGTGAAATGCGCGCTTTAGCATTGAACAACCGCGGTGTGATTAAGTTATTATCGGGTGACAAAGTGGCGGCATTACAAGACTTTATGCTGGCAGTGCGTTTAAACGATTCCGCTTTAACCGCGGCTAACTTAGAGCGTTTAACCTTCAGTATCAATGAAGGTCAAGAAATTGCAATGCAAACTGCTGAATAGCTTGTGTTTGCAATCAAAAACGCCTGGCTCAATGTCAGGCGTTTTTTTTGGTTATGACCAGCCATATAAAATTAAGAAAGTGGCGTAATGTTGCGCAGTGTTTTTTTGTAATAAAGTGGATTGCCCTTGTTCCCACATCGCCTCTTGTAACTGTGCTTTACTCAGCGATAAAAAAGCCTGGTTCAGTTCAATCGAAGCACTGCCGTCTGATTGTGGCAGCACTTGGCGTAAATCGAACGGTTCTAAAGTGCCGGTAAAATCATGACTTCCCTCAGTAGTCTCAGGTGTATTAGTTGTTTTATTTACTGAGTCGGGCAAGGCTTTAACTGGGCTTGCTAAAGCAGAACTGGGGATGGCTGCTTCAGTTGCGCTCGCGGTTGTTGGTGCTGGTAAATGTTCTGGCACTGGCAGCGCCATAATTTATCCTATCCACTTTCCCGCCTGAAAGGCACTGAATAGAGCGATTAATGCAAGCAATACCCAAAGCAGTGTTTTACGCATAGTCATCTCGCAAAGTTGCCAATTTAAAAAATAATTGTTTTTTTAATAGCAGTGCTGGCGGGGCTGGTCAATTTTTGGAATCGGCTGCTTGAAGCTAGAAACACGCAGCGCAGCAATTTGCTGCGCTTTTGGTCATGATGTGGCGTTAAATTTGGTAAGTACTGCCATCTTTGGCGGTGAAGCTTTTATCACCACGGCAACGACAACTGACTTGCCGGCCGGTGATCATGCTAAACCAATGACATACCGGATCGGTGGTTTGTAATTGAATATCATCAATACCCGCTAGGTCACGCTGACCTTGGCTGCCACTTTTATTCAAGATCAACTCAACATGGCGACCTTGGTTTTGCAGCAACAACGACTCAGGTGCTTCACGGTGACCATTTAAGCCAATAAATTGCGCCGGATCCGCTAGACCACTGGTGCTGCCATCTACGAAAAAGGCCAGCAACTGTTGGTAATATACGACATAGCTGGCTACGGCCTTGTGCGAACCCTGAGCCAAAGGGAAGGTTTTATCCAAAAAGCCTTTAGAGTAATCCATGATCTGTTTTACATGGCTGTCGTTCAGTTGCGTGATCATCGTAATATCGTGATCGATTTGTATCGACTGTGTTGAAGTGGCTAACGTCGTCATAATTATTTCCTCATCGGGTACGAAGTGTGGAGCCTCTGATAAGGCTTTTATTGCAGATAGTTTTGCTATCGCTTGAAAAACAGTCTAGATTAAATTTAAGCATAATTTCACAATAAAAATTTCACAGTGTAAATTTTACAAAATGAAAATAAATAAAAGCTTGATCCGCAAATCACATTTCTTGGGCACTAAAATTAGAAACCTGAGAAAACGCAATAACTTAACGATAGAAGATCTGTCGACACGTTGTGTGCGTGTTAATCCTGAGTCGGCGCCATCGGTATCCTATTTATCGATGATCGAGCGTGGTAAGCGGGTGCCGAGTATCGAAATGCTCGAAGTTATCGCGCAGGTTTTTCAAAAAGACTTAGATTGGTTTTTAGACGGTGAGGCTGAAGAGCAAGATTTAGTGCTGCCCAAGACCGCAAAAGGTGGCCTCAATGGTATGCCATTAGAGCCGAGCTTTTTATTCAGCCCCGATATTTTGCAAATTGCTATCCCGGAAATGTTGTCACAAACGGGCACCAGTGGTCGGCAGTTTGCGCAACTGTTGATTCGGGCGCATCAGGAGCATCACCAGAATCATTTTCCGGAATTAGAGCGTGCCGCCGAAGAGGTAGGGCAAAAACGTCTACCTTTATCTGTCGATGAGCTCATGGCGATTGTGCAGCAGTTAGGCTTAAAAATTCAGTGGTTTGATGAAGTACCACGCGAGCTCGTTGATGAATTAGGTGTGAAATCTAATAATATTGGTACTTCCTTTTTTATACCGCCCAATAGCTTACATTTAAATCGTATTTTGCAGCAGTGGCCTACTCGCTTAAAGTATGAATTAGCTGTGCACATTGGCCATGCCGTTTTACATAACAAAGATGGCGTAAAAAACGCGATGGCGGTAGGCGGGGCGCATGATGATGTGTTTGCCGATAGTAGCACTATGGCACCGCAAGATATTTTGCATGCGTGGCGTGACTTTGAATCGAGCTTTTTTGCTGGCGCCTTGTTGTGTCCAAAGCAAGCGTTTCGGCAATTATTAGAGCGGCGTGGTTATGAAATTGCCAGTCATTTACAGGCAGAAGTGTCGGCTTCGGTGGCGATGCGCCGCATGACCGCGGTGTCACCTTATCCGCATTGGCATTACTTTGATGCTTACAGCCCCGGTAAATTAAAGGCGGTGTATCGCGGTAATGGCATCCCTCTGCCTTGGGGCAATATGCGCCAAGTGGTCGACCCTTGCCAGCATTGGGCCGTGTTTCGCATGTTTGAGGTTAAAGACAGTGGCAGTTCGGCGCAATTATCGCTGTTAGATGTGCAAGGTGAGCCACGGATCTATTGTTGCGAATCGACCAAGGTACAAGACTTAGCCGGCAATCAGCATGTGTTGTGTGCTGGCATTGATCTCAACCCCGCGCTTAATGCGCAAGGGCTGGATGCTGCGGCCTTAGCACAAGATATGAAAGCGCGGTGTCAGCAGTATGGCGGTGCGGCCGTGGTACCGCAGTCGATCCAGACCACATTAAAGCGAGTGGCAAACATTTTAAATATCAATTGGGTTAGCCGTAGCATGAGCAAGCCCGCACAGTTAATCTGTGCCAGAGGAGGTAGTTGCCCTCGCTCTCCAAGTTGCTATCAATGCCCTGCGCTCACGAAATAAAGCGCAACGTTATGCAGAAACAAAGGATTTAGCATGAGCAAAAAACCACAGATGGCCGCAACGCCACCCCCTAAAAAAGTACAACCAGATGCCACAGCCGCAGCCCAGCATGACGTGTTTGCCGAGCAAGTAGAACAAAGGCTCACCGCCAGCCAGCAAGCAAAAGCCGTGGCGATAGAAGATATTATTGCCGCACAAGCTGCCGGTGATATGGACAAATTGTCTGAGCATTTACTGGCGATGTTAGAAGGGGTCTCGCCGGACGATTTAGCTGAATTAAGCAAAGCCTTGAATCGTGGAGAATCAATCTTAAGTGAAAAACGCCGTGAAAAAGCCGATACCGAATTAACCTCCAATTGGCGCGAAGGCGGTTATCCTTATGTCAATCGCTTAAATCGTAAAACCTATGAAAAGCAAAAATATCATTTACAAGTCGAATTACTGAAGTTGCAGCGTTGGGTGAAAGAAACCGGGCAGCGGGTGGTGATTTTATTTGAAGGGCGCGATGCGGCAGGGAAAGGCGGCGCCATTAAACGCTTTATGGAACATTTAAATCCACGTGGTGCTCGCGTTGTGGCGTTAGACAAGCCCAGTGAGGCAGAACAAGGCCAATGGTATTTTCAACGTTATGTGGCTGAGTTGCCAACAAAGGGTGAAATCGTGTTATTTGACCGCTCTTGGTATAACCGTGCAGGCGTTGAGCATGTTATGGGGTTTTGCAGCAATGATGAGTATCAAGAATTTATGATACAAGCGCCCGAGTTCGAACGGCATTTAGTGCGCAGTGGTATTCATTTAATAAAGTTATGGTTTTCGGTCAGTCAAGACGAGCAACGGCGTCGTTTTACCGAGCGTGAAGCGCATCCGCTCAAGCAGTGGAAACTGAGCCCGGTCGATCTTGCCTCGTTAGACAAATGGCATGAGTACACCCATGCAAAAGAAGCCATGTTTGCCAACACTGACACGTCCTACGCCCCTTGGTCAGTCATAAAGTCAGATTGTAAAAAACGGGCACGGCTTAATGCGTTGCGTTATGTATTGCAATGCTTGCCGTATCATAATCGCAATGCCGAAGTGGCTTGTGCGCCTGATCCGCTATTAGTGGGGCGGGCCAGTGTGATTTTCGAACTGGGAGAGCATGCGATGTCGACTGAGCCATCGGTTTAATACCTTGTTACAACTTAGTCATTGGCGCAAATTGGCAACACTGAACATAGCGCGTAAGATGATGCGCACAACCTCCAAGTAGAACAGGATATAAGAATGAAAAAATATACACTCGTTGCTGGCGCCGTTGCGCTAGCATTAGGTTTAACGGCTTGTAGTAAAGAACCGACAACGCCAGAAACCACGACACAAAGCCAAGTTGCCGCAGCACCTTTAGTGTCTGGTATTGATCAACAAAACTTTGATGAAAACGTCGCTTTTAGCCAAGACTTTTTCTTAGCGGTTAATGGTAAATGGTTAGCCGAAACTCCGATCCCTGCAGATAAAGCAACTTATGGTTCTTTTCACGTATTAGCCGATCGCTCACAACAAGCGGTAAAAGATATTATTGATCAAGTTGCAGCGAAGACCGATTTAGTTGCTGGCTCTGATGAGCAAAAACTGGGCAGTTTTTACAATAGCTTTATGAATGAAAGCGTGATTGAAGAACTAGGCTTATCGCCATTAACGCCGCAATTAGACGCGATTAAAGGGTTAACAGACAAAGCGCAGTTAGCTGAATTATTCGCGAGTTTACAGCGTGATGGCGTCAGTATTCCTTTTGGTTGGTTTATCAATAATGATGCAAAAAATTCTACCGAATATGCGGTTTACCTCAATCAAGGTGGTTTAGGTTTACCGGATCGTGATTACTATTTTAAAGACGATGAAGCCTCGCTGACGATCATCAATCAATATCAAACCTATTTAACCGATATGTTTGCTCTTGCTGGTGCACCTGATGCAAAAGCGGCGGCGATGCGGGTATACAACCTAGAAAAAGCTTTGGCGGAACATCACTGGACACGCTTAGATAATCGCAATGCTGATAAAACTTACAACAAAATTGCCGCTAGCGAATTAGATAGCTTAGTGGGCAGCTTTGATTGGCAGGCCTATGCCAAGGCCATGCAGTTAAACAACGTGGATGACTTGATTGTGCGGCAGCCAAGTTACTTTGAAGGTTTAGCTAAGGTGATCGCTGAGACAGATCTGCAAAGTTGGCAAGATTATCTCACCAGCAAAACCATCAATGGCTTTGCTGACAAACTTAGCAGCAACTTCGCTGATCGTCGTTTTGAGTTCTACGGCAAAACCTTAAGTGGTATCCAAGAGCAACAACCTCGCTGGAAACGTGCGGTAGACGCGGCTGATCAGGTTTTAGGTGAGTTAACCGGTAAGTTGTATGTTGAACAGCATTTTAGCCCAGAAGCTAAAGCGCGGATGGAACAGCTGGTGGCCAATGTCATTAAAGCCTATGAAGTTTCCATCAAAAACTTGGAGTGGATGGGCGAAGAAACCAAAGTTGCTGCGCTGGATAAACTGAGCAAATTCACACCGAAGATTGGTTACCCAAACAAGTGGAAAGATTATTCCACCTTAGAGATCAAAGCGGATGATTTAGTGGGTAACTTTGTTAGAGCCAGTCATTGGGCTTATGCAGAGATGACCAGTAAGTTAGGCCAGCCTATCGATAAAGATGAATGGTTTATGACGCCGCAAACTGTTAATGCCTACTACAACCCTGTGAACAACGAAATTGTGTTCCCAGCGGCTATTTTACAGCCGCCATTTTTCAATATGGCAGCGGATGACGCCGTCAACTATGGCGGTATTGGTGCGGTGATTGGTCACGAAATTGGCCATGGTTTTGACGACCAAGGCGCAAAATACGATGGCGACGGTAACTTACGTAACTGGTGGACTGAACAAGATAAAGCACAATTTCAAGCACGGGGTGCTAAGTTGATTGGTCAGTACAACAACTTTGAACCTTTACCCGGTGTCAATGTGAACGGTGCTGTGGCTTTAGGCGAAAACATCGGTGACTTAGGCGGCATGACCGTCGCGTTAAAAGCCTATCAGTTGTCATTAGCGGGTAAAGACGCGCCAGTATTAGATGGCTTTACCGGTGAACAACGCTTTTTTATTAGCTGGGCGCAGGTATGGCGTACTAAGTTCCGTGAAGAGGCGTTACGTCGGCAATTAAGCACCGGCCCGCATTCACCTGCGCATTATCGGGTAATTGGTGTATTGCCGAATATGCCTGAGTTTTATACGGCATTTGATATTAAAGAAGGCGATGCGATGTATCTGCCAGAAGCGCAACGCGTAAAAATTTGGTAACCACACGCGCTTAAGCAAAGTCAGCATACTTCTGCTACACTGCGGCTGCGACCTGTTTGATCTTTGCAAGAGGCAAGGTATGACAGGCGCAGCTTTTTAGTATGTTTGGTCGGACCACTATAAATAAAATGAGTATGACTGACCCTTTGTATTCAGCAAGGTTATAACCAGTATAAGCAGGTCAGTTATTATGCTATTAGGCTTTTGCCTTGATCTTTCTTATAATTGAGCCCATACATTCAACAGCATGACATTGCAGTGACCAGACTGCAAAGCAACGACTGAGAGGACATTACTGTGCTACAAGAATATCGTGAACACGTGGCCGAACGCGCCGAACAAGGGATCCCTGCCAAGCCGTTAAACGCAGAACAAGTAGCTGCCTTAATTGAGCTTTTGAAAAACCCACCAAAAGGTGAGGAAGAATTCATTTTAGATTTGCTTATCAACCGCGTACCACCAGGTGTTGATGAAGCTGCCTATGTAAAAGCGGGCTTTTTAGCCGCACTTGCGAAAGGCGAAGCAACCAGCCCGTTAATCGACGCTGAGCGTGCTACCGAGTTGTTAGGTACCATGATGGGTGGTTACAACATCGAGCCATTAATCAGTTTATTAGATGATGCCAAGCTCGCGCCGATCGCTGCTAAGGCGTTATCACACACCTTACTGATTTTTGATGCTTTCCATGATGTGACTGACAAAGCCGATGCGGGTAACGAGTATGCGAAGCAAGTCGTTCAAAGCTGGGCCGATGCCGAGTGGTTTGAAGCCAAACCGGCTTTAGCTGAAAAAATTACGGTGACCGTATTTAAAGTGTCTGGCGAAACCAACACGGATGATTTATCACCAGCACCAGATGCTTGGTCACGTCCAGATATCCCTCTGCACGCCTTAGCTATGTTGAAAAATGCCCGTGAAGGCATCAACCCGAATGAGCCAGGTACTATTGGCCCGATCAAGCAGCTAGAAGAACTGAATAAAAAAGGCTACCCATTGGCTTATGTGGGTGACGTAGTGGGTACGGGTTCATCACGTAAATCTGCCACTAACTCGGTATTGTGGTTTATGGGGGATGATATTCCCTACGTGCCAAACAAGCGTGGCGGTGGTTTTGTGTTAGGTGGCAAAATTGCGCCTATCTTCTTTAACACCATGGAAGACTCTGGCGCATTACCTATCGAAGTCGATGTTAGCAAGTTAGAAATGGGCGATGTGATCGACATTCTGCCATTCGAAGGCAAAGTGGTTCGCCATGGTACTGACGAAGTATTAGCCGAGTTCAGCTTAGCAACTGACGTTTTAATTGACGAAGTTCGTGCCGGTGGCCGTATTCCATTAATTATCGGTCGTGGTTTAACTGACCGTGCTCGTGAGTTTTTAAAATTAGGTCATTCAGACAAGTTCCGTCGTCCCTTACCCAAAACAGATTCTGGCAAAGGCTTCACCTTAGCGCAGAAAATGGTAGGTAAAGCGTGCGGCGTGAAAGGCGTGCGTCCTGGTACTTACTGTGAACCGAAAATGACCACCGTAGGTTCGCAAGACACGACTGGCCCCATGACGCGTGATGAATTAAAAGACTTAGCGTGTTTAGGCTTCACCGCCGATTTAACTATGCAGTCTTTCTGTCACACGGCTGCGTATCCGAAGCCCGTTGATGTTGACACTCACCACACGTTGCCAGATTTCATTATGAATCGTGGCGGTGTGGCACTGCGCCCAGGTGACGGTATTATCCACAGCTGGTTAAACCGTATGTTACTGCCGGATACAGTGGGTACGGGTGGTGATTCGCATACACGTTTCCCAATTGGTATTTCGTTCCCAGCGGGTTCAGGCTTAGTCGCTTTCGCTGCGGCAACGGGTGTTATGCCGCTTGATATGCCTGAATCGGTATTGGTCCGCTTTAAAGGCGAAATGCAGCCAGGCATTACCTTACGTGACTTAGTACATGCCATTCCTTACGTAGCGATCCAAAAAGGTCTGTTAACGGTAGATAAGAAAGGTAAGAAGAACATCTTCTCTGGCCGCATTTTAGAGATTGAAGGCTTACCAACCTTAACGGTTGAGCAAGCTTTTGAATTATCAGATGCGTCTGCTGAGCGTTCTGCTGCCGGTTGTACTATCAAGTTGTCAGAAGAATCGATTGCCGAATATCTTGAATCAAACATCGTGATGTTGAAGTGGATGATTTCTGAAGGCTATGGTGATGTTCGTACTATCGAGCGCCGTATTCAAGCAATGCAAGCTTGGTTGAAAGATCCACAGTTAATGTCTGCTGATGCTGATGCAGAATATACTGAAGTAATTGA
Source organism: Alishewanella sp. HL-SH06 (assembly GCF_052656265.1). Lineage (NCBI taxonomy): Bacteria > Pseudomonadati > Pseudomonadota > Gammaproteobacteria > Alteromonadales > Alteromonadaceae > Alishewanella > Alishewanella sp. HL-SH06. The sequence goes on along the minus strand of NZ_CP199752.1, from coordinate 3,621,890 downwards.
AATTGACCTAGCTGACATTAAAGAGCCGGTACTATGTGCACCAAATGACCCAGATGATGCGCGTTTATTGTCTGAAGTAGCAGGCGACAAGATTGATGAAGTATTTATCGGTTCTTGTATGACCAACATTGGTCACTTCCGTGCTGCGGGTAAATTACTGGACAAATATAAAGGCCAGTTGCCCACGCGGTTATGGATTGCTCCGCCGACTAAGATGGACCAAGCACAGTTAACGGAAGAAGGTTACTACAGCATCTTCGGTAAAGTCGGTGCGCGCACTGAAATGCCAGGTTGCTCACTGTGTATGGGTAACCAAGCTCGCGTAGCTGAGAAGTCGACAGTCGTCTCAACGTCTACTCGTAACTTCCCGAACCGTTTAGGTCAGGGTGCGAATGTTTATTTAGCATCAGCCGAGTTAGCGGCGGTCGCTTCTATTATAGGTAAGTTACCGACAGTAGCGGAATACTTAGAGTACGCGAAACAGATCGATGCTACGGCAGCCGACACTTATCGTTACCTGAACTTCCATAAGATGTCGCAATACACTAAAAAAGCAGACAACGTGATTATTCAGCAAGCTGTGTAGTCAGCAAACTGTTTAACAAGGCCTGCTGAATGCAGGCCTTTTTTATACGTAATGTCCTACAAAGCCACGGCTGACATCGCACTGGGTGACAAGGTTGCTGAGCCGTGTCGGTTATCCTGTCGACTTAATCAGTACTGTGCTAACTGCCGCTACTAACTGACTTAGCGCAAAAACCTGCTATTTTGCCAACCAAGCCGCATGAAATCAGGTAAAATCTTCGCCTCAAACAAATACGGTACGCCTAGCTGCTGTGGCTTGTGCCGTGGGCGCTCTAACACTGCGTGTTAACGGAATAGTGCATGGAATACGACTTTACTTATGATCGGGCCACCCGGCAATTTAGCTTAAAACTCAGTGCTGAACACGATGTGTTAGCGCGCTTTTTATTGGACGAATTTGGCCAGCAAGCTTCGGCCTATCAACCGCTGTTAAGCCAATTGCAGGCCTTAAAAGCCTATGACACTTTGCGCTACCAAGGAAAAGAATATCTACTCGAAGTGGAACATGCCGAGGTGACTTTAAGGCATAACACCCTATTTTATGAAGCAGGGGACACGCCGCAACAAACCTCAGCCGAGCTTGATGAAGAGGCATTATCGCTGGATGATCATGGCATGCAAACCCAATGTGGTTTGGAAGATTTAGTGAAACTGCTACAGGCTTGGCAGCAGTTTTTAAGCGGCGGTTAAGCGAAGAGAGCTGCACAGTCTACGGGAATAAATGCACCATTATGGTGCTTTTTTTTGCTTTAAATTTGGCTATGGAGGCTTAAATTATTGTTTTTTATCGATAAATAAAAGTTGGCACAAGGTTTTCTTATATAACGGTGCAATCACAAAAATTAGTCGATAAGGAAAACCATCATGAAGCTTGTTTGTGCCATCATCAAGCCGTTCAAACTGGATGATGTTCGTGAAGCCATCGCGGACATTGGTGTAGAAGGTTTAACGGTGACAGAAGTAAAAGGTTTTGGTCGGCAGAAAGGCCACACCGAATTATATCGTGGAGCTGAGTATCAGGTTGATTTCCTGCCAAAGGTAAAACTGGAAATTGCGACCCAAGATGATCAGGTAGAACGTTTACTTGAAGCCATTCAAAAAGCGGCTCATACCGGTCGGATAGGTGACGGAAAAATTTTCGTTTACAACCTCGAACAAGCCGTCCGTATTCGGACGGGTGAAACCGACGCCGAAGCGATTTAAGGAGTATTAACATGCAAGAACAAATTTATCACTTACAATATGCCATGGATACCTTCTACTTTTTAATGTGCGGTGTCTTAGTTATGTGGATGGCTGCCGGTTTTTCAATGCTGGAAGCAGGTTTGGTGCGCGCCAAAAATACCACTGAGATTTTAACTAAAAACGTGGCCCTTTACTCCATAGCTTGCATTATGTACCTAATATGCGGTTACGCATTTATGTATGGCGGTGACTTTTTCTTAAGTGGTATCGGCGCTGTGGATGTTGATGCTACCTTAACCAGTTTTGCCGAGCGTGAAGATGGTTTTACAGGGGCAGCGGTTTACTCTAGCGCATCTGACTTCTTCTTCCAAGTCGTATTTGTTGCTACTGCAATGTCTATCGTTTCTGGTGCTGTTGCTGAGCGAATGAAGCTTTGGGCCTTTTTAGCATTCGCGGTGGTGATGACGGGCTTTATTTATCCAGTTCATGGATCTTGGACTTGGGGCGCTGAAGGGATGTTCGGTATTAATCTGGATGATCAGTTTGGTTTTTCTGATTTCGCAGGCTCAGGCATTGTGCACATGGCAGGTGCTGCGGCAGCCTTAGCGGGAGTGTTATTACTAGGTGCTCGGAAAGGGAAGTATAGTAAAGACGGTAAAGTGAGTGCAATTCCTGGTGCGAACATGCCTTTAGCAACCTTAGGGACATTGATACTGTGGATGGGTTGGTTTGGTTTTAACGGTGGTTCAGTATTAAAACTGGGGGATATCAGTAATGCTAATGCTGTTGCCGTGGTCTTTTTAAATACCAATGCGGCTGCCGCTTCCGGCGCTATTGCAGCACTGGCCTTATCGGTGCTCTTATTCCGCAAAGCTGATTTAACGATGGCATTAAACGGTGCTCTTGCAGGCTTGGTTGCTATCACGGCTGAACCTTCTACACCAACTGCTTTACAGGCAACGTTATTCGGTGCCATAGGTGGTGTGTTAGTGGTCGGCTCGATTATCGCTTTAGACAAAATTAAGATTGATGATCCAGTTGGTGCTATTTCTGTTCATGGTGTAGTAGGTTTCTTCGGTCTGATGATTGTGCCATTTAGTAAAGAAGGTGCAACCTTCGTTGGCCAGTTAATTGGTGCTTTTGCAATCTTTGCTTGGGTATTTATTACAAGCTTGGTGGTTTGGTATCTCCTGAAATTGGTAATGGGTATTCGTGTAAGCGAAGAAGCAGAATATGAAGGTGTGGATGCTTCAGAGTGCGGTATTGAAGCCTACCCTGAGTTTGTTGCCTCGGTAAAGTAAGCAGTTTGGCGGGTGTCGGTGGCACCCTCCAAGAGCCTGTGTTGTTGGCGTCAGTAAACTTAGTTTCTAGCCAGCAACACTAAACGTGACCCACCTCTGTCTATCCTTGTCCTTTGTCCTATTTGACACCCCGTTGCTACTGGCAGCGGGGTTTTTTTATGTGCAATAAACGCGATCAACAACGTAAATGCGTTTTAATGCAGCAGGGTATTGCTGCGTGTTTACTGAGCAGGTTTGCCAATTTTCGTATTTAACAGCATAGACCAAAAACATTTGAAAACAACAACCTGAGGGTAAATAGTCAGTCTGTCATCAGTGCAATAAGTAAGGGGCTTGCTGTGGGAAAGCAGATTGAACCTGTTGTGCGATGAGGCCGTTAAAAGCGGATAAAGGGGCAAGCTAAGCCAAACAATTTCTGCTGAGTGATAGGTTAAGATGGCCATTAGCATAAAAGAAAAAGGCCGCACAAGTGCGGCCCAGTTTCAATTTTGCATCCATTGCAGTGATCATTCCTTAATCGACTGAAAAGTGCTTCCGTGCTGCATCCTGCAAGCGTATCCATTACTCGCTGACATCATGTCAGTGTCCATACCACACCAAAATCCGCGGTGTGAAAGTGCATCCTGCTGTCATCTCCGATGACTTATCATGCGACAATAACGTTATCCTTATTACTGTCTGCCTGGCCGCATCCTGCAGCTGCAAGCGAAATATTGCCATCCAAGGCTATCCTTTCTTACTCTTTCATCCTGCCGAGTTTTCTTCATCCTGAAGATGTCCTAATGCTGTCCCTATGCTATCCTGCATCTGGTAATATCCATTACCGGGAACATCCTGTACCGCGACCTTGCTACTACTGAAATCCTTTCAACTATCGATCCTTCGATGTGTTCATTATGCCTTTATCAGCATAAAACAGGAGGGGTTTTCTGTAATTTGAAAAATTGTCTTATCTTTGCAATAAAGTGTAAATCAAAAATAGATATTTAATATCAACAGTTTAAATTTAAAGCCTTTCTAAGTGGTGCAGATATAAAGCGCTTTGGCTACCTGTTTTGTGAGAGATCTCGCACACAAAGGCAGGCGATTAGTCACACTGGGGATTGACCTTCTACTTTGGCAAGCGATAATGGTGACAGAAAACACTGAAGGAACCACATGGCACGCGAACAATTAGGAATTTGTGCAGAAGCAAATTTACATGGCAGTTATCTGCTCATTAATGTGTTAGATGGTCAAGAAGCCATGCTGCGGCAAAAACTAACGCGACTGCCGCAGATAATAAATCGTTTAGCCGATCACTTCTCCGAAGCCATGCTCAGCGGTGTGGTCGCCATTAGCAGCCATTTTTGGGATAGCCTGTATCCTTGGCAGCGGCCGGCCGGTCTTAGTGCGTTTCCCGAGTTTCGCTCAGAGCATTTTCAAGTAAGCCACAGTATGGCGGATTTACTCATCCAAGTGCGCTCAGATCGGACTGATGTTAATTACATCGCGCTGCAACAAATCTATCAGTTGATTAGTCCTAATGTCGAAATTGTCGAAAATTTATCAGGGTTCCGCTATCTGGACGGTCGGCAATTAACGGGCTTTATCGATGCCCCAACGAATCCACGCGGCATCAAGCGGCGCAAAGCGGCGCTTGTGGATGCGCTTAACGATCCTGTTTTTGCTGGTGGCAGTTATCTTTATTTTTATCGATTACAGTTAGATCAAAAACATTGGTTGCAATTAAGCACGGAGCAACAAGAAGCCATCATGGGTTATCAAAAGCTGGATGGTAAAAAGTGCGCAGCGGATGCTGAAATCCGTAGTAGTCATTTAACGGCACAACATGTGGTATTGGCGCCTAATGATGCGATGTTGCTCGAGCAAAACATGCCTTATGCCAGTTTGCATACGCAAGGTGCGTTACAGTTATGTTTTAGTGCAGAAAGTGATGTTTTTAGTCGGCTCTGGCGCAGTAAATTGGGTTTACAGCAATCGGGTATTTACGATGGCTTACTCGATTTTTGCCGTATTGATCTTGCAGCGGCGTTTTTTGTTCCTTCAATCACTTTTATGGAAGCCGCCGCCCGCGGTGAATTTACTGCGCAATCATCACACCTTCTCGAATAATTCGGTGACTTTTTGTAAGGTAAAATCGATATTTTTCACGCTAATCGGTGCGATAAAAATGGTATCGTCGCCAGCGATGGTACCCAAAACGCCTTCGGCTTTGCCGACAGAATCCAGCAAGCGCGCAATAAGTTGTGCGGCACCGGGACTGGTACGGATGATAATCATCACATCGTTATGTTCAATATCCAGTACCAGCTGACGCAATGGGCTTTTGGTCGTCGGTACGCCCAGTTCAGGCGGTAAGGTGTAAACCATTTCTTGTTTAGCATTACGGGTACGCACCGCACCGTATTTACTCAGCATGCGCGAGACTTTTGATTGGCTCACATTGTCAAAGCCATCATGCTTGAGGGCATCAACAATTTCACCTTGAGAGCCGAAGCTTTCTGTTTTTAGCAGGGCTTTAAAGGCATGGATCAGGGCTTCTTGGCGGTTTTGTTTGGTCATGGCTCTCGGTTCAGCAATATTTACTGTGTTTGATACTATCAAATTTAACGCCACAATAGCAGTGACTGCGCTAAAATAGCTTAGTTAAGCTGCGGTAGGTGACATCTGTCTACTTTATCTGAAAAAAGGCATAGACTTTAGGCTTAAGACATTTGTATTTTGAGCGTCATTTCAGTATTGTTGGCGCGGTTATTCTGAACTGTATAATTGGAGAGAATCATGAAAGTTGCCGTATTAGGTGCTGCCGGTGGTATTGGCCAGGCACTGTCGTTGTTACTGAAGTTAGATTTACCTGCCGGCACAGACTTAGCCTTGTATGATCTGGCTCCTGTTACTCCAGGTGTTGCGGTTGATCTGAGCCACATTCCTACAGCAGTAAACGTAACGGGTTATGGTAAAGAAGATCTGAACACGGCATTAGCCGGTGCCGACATCGTGATGATCCCTGCGGGCATGCCACGTAAGCCGGGTATGGATCGTTCTGATCTGTTCAACATCAATGCTGGCGTAGTGAAAACATTAGCTGAAGCTATCGTTGAGCAGTGCCCTAAAGCGTTAGTCGGCATTATTACTAACCCAGTGAACACCACTGTGGCCATTGCGGCAGAAGTGTTCAAGAAAGCCGGTACTTATGATGCACGTCGCTTATTCGGTGTAACTACACTGGACGTGATCCGCGCTGAAACCTTTGTTGCAGCCTTAAAAGGTAAAAATCCAACTGAAATCACTGTGCCAGTAATCGGTGGCCACAGCGGTACAACAATCCTGCCTTTACTGTCTCAAGTTTCTGGCGTGAGCTTTAGCGATGATGAAGTGGCAGCCTTAACAACGCGTATCCAAAATGCGGGTACCGAAGTTGTTGAAGCAAAAGCCGGTGGCGGATCAGCAACCCTATCAATGGGTCAGGCCGCTGCGCGTTTCTGTATTTCTTTAGTAAAAGGTTTACAGGGCGAAACAGTAAATGAATATGCTTACGTTGAAGGTGCGGGTGAACATGCACGTTTCTTCGCTCAGCCATTAGTGTTGGGTAAAAACGGCGTTGAGCAATTATTGCCAATCGGTCAATTAAGTGCTTTTGAAGAAAAAGCCATGAACGATATGTTGGGAACGTTAAAAGCAGACATCGCTTTAGGCGAAGAGTTTGTCAACAAAAACTAAGTTTAATTCAGTTTAAAAAAAGGCGCTTAAAGCGCCTTTTTTATTGCAATAAGTGGCCCGGATAAAGCCTTAATGGCTGCGTGACACCGCAATGTCTGCCAAGGCAACTAAAGCCTGCTTAAAAGGCGAAGGTGCTAACTCGGCTAAAGCCTGTTGCGCTTTTAATGCTTCTTGCTGCGCCAGCTGCCGGGTGTAATCAAAAGCGCCCGTTTCGTGCAGCGCGGCCATAATCTCTGGCAAATGCTGCATACCATTGCGCTCGGTAATCGCATCGCTAATCAATTGTTGTTGTATGGCTGAGCCATGACGCATCGCATGAATTAATGGCAGCGTGGGTTTACCTTCGGCCAGATCATCACCAATATTTTTGCCCAGTTCAGCGGCATCGGCTTGGTAATCTAATACATCATCAATTAACTGAAAGGCAGTGCCTAGGTGCATGCCATAAGCTTTCATGGCTTGTTCAACCGAGTCGGGCTGTGCAGCGATGATGGCGGCAAGTTGGGTAGCGGCCTCAAATAATTTTGCTGTTTTGCAGTAGATAACTTGTAAATAGTTTTCTTCAGTAGTGGTAGGGTCGTTGATGTTCATCAACTGTAATACTTCACCCTCTGCAATGATATTGGTGGCATTCGCTAATACTTGCATTACACGCATATTGTTCAGCTCAACCATCATTTGAAAAGAGCGGCTGTATAGAAAGTCGCCGACTAACACGCTAGCTTGATTGCCAAACAACGCATTAGCGGTTTCTTTGCCACGGCGCATAGTCGACTCATCGACGACGTCGTCATGTAGCAAAGTGGAGGTATGAATAAACTCCACAATAGCGGCAATGCTCAGATGTTGTGTTCCTTGGTAGCCCAAGGCTCTGGCGGCCAGTACCGCCAGTAACGGCCGCAAACGTTTGCCGCCACTATTTACAATGTAGATACCCAGTTGATTAATCAGCGCTACATCAGAGCTAAGCTGAGAAAAAATATGCTGATTGACCGCGGCCATATCGTCTGCGGAGAGTTGCTGTATTTCGTCGAGCGTCATCTGCTTCTAACTGCTAAAGTAATGAATGCTGGTGATTCTACACTATTCAAACTGTGGGCTAAAATGAAATCTGGATCCTTTTCGGTGATAGTACGGATCCCCTTTTCTGATAAATGATTGGCTTGCCAGTAAACTGCACTAAAATTAAGCTTTTAAATATCGTTTTAGCGGTGCGCAAAAGCGTGTAACGATATTCAGGATTGATCTTTCGGGGCGGTATTTGGGCGGCCAATGCGCTGTTGCAGCAGCTGAAAATAGTCTCTTTCTTCCAGCATTGCAGTGCCTAGCCCTTAACGCCTTGAACTTGGCTGAAGAGGCCTTGCTGCGTTAGAATGACCACAGCCAGATCTTTTTAATAATTGTGCTTGCGGCACTGGGGGAAATTGCGTACAATTCGCGCCCTGTGAATTGAATTAACACGCCCCTTAAATTTAAAAAGCGTTGGCGTGCTTTGTACGGAGTTAACTATGTACGCGGTTTTCCAAAGTGGTGGCAAACAGCACCGTGTGACGGAAGGTCAAACTCTTCGTCTAGAGAAACTAGACTTAGAAACCGGCGCAAAAATCGAATTTATCCCACTGATGATCGCTAATGGCGAAGAAATCAGTATCGGCGCCCCTTTAGTTGAAGGTGGTAAAGTAGTAGCGGAAGTGGTCAACCATGGCCGTGGCGATAAGATCAAGATCGTCAAGTTCCGTCGTCGTAAGCATTCACGTAAACAGATGGGCCATCGTCAATGGTTCACTGAAGTGAAAATCACCAGCATCAGCGCGTAACAGGAGTATCGACACATGGCAAGTAAGAAAGGTGTAGGTAGCACTCGTAACGGTCGCGATTCAGAAGCTAAACGCTTAGGTGTTAAGCGCTTTGGTGGTGAATCAGTTTTATCTGGTAGCATTATTGTTCGTCAGCGTGGCACTAAATTCCACCCAGGCAGCAACGTTGGTATCGGTAAAGACCACACTTTATTCGCTTTAACTGAAGGTAAAGTGAAGTTTGAAGTGAAAGGCGAGCACAATCGTAGATATGTAAGCATCGTCAGCGAGTAAGCTGGATGGTTACAAGAAAACCCCGCCTCGAGCGGGGTTTTTTATTATAAATTTTCTCCACTGTCTGACATGCGTTATACTGAGCAACAGTAAAACTAAGTCAAACCAGATCACAGTTAATCAGGACGCACCTCATGAAGTTTGTTGATGAAGCGATAATCCGTGTTGAAGCCGGCGACGGCGGTAACGGTATTATCAGTTTTTTACGGGAAAAGTTTATTTCCAAAGGCGGCCCAAATGGCGGTGACGGCGGTGATGGTGGTGATGTTTACCTACTAGCTGATGAAAACCTTAACACCTTGGTAGACTACCAATTTGAAAAGTTTCACGAAGCTGAACGCGGTGAAAACGGCGGTAGTGTTAACTGTACCGGTAAACGGGGTGCCGACTTAGTATTAAGAGTGCCTGTTGGAACACGCGCTGTGGATGCCGATACGGAAGAAGTGATTGGCGATTTAACGGCTAACGGTAAAAAGCTGATGGTTGCTAAAGGCGGTTGGCATGGTTTAGGTAACGCACGTTTTGCTAGTAGCACAAACCGCACGCCACGTAAAAAAACCAATGGTACGCCAGGTGAAATCCGTAATTTACGCTTAGAATTATTACTGTTAGCTGATGTGGGATTGTTAGGCCTACCTAATGCGGGCAAATCAACGTTAATCCGCGCCGTGTCAGCAGCTAAACCGAAAGTGGCTGATTATCCTTTTACCACCCTCGTGCCTAATTTAGGCGTAGTACGGGTTGAATCTCATCGTTCTTTTGTGATTGCCGATATTCCAGGTTTAATTGCCGGTGCTGCAGAAGGTGCGGGTTTGGGGATCCAATTCTTAAAGCATTTAGAACGTTGTCGCTTGTTATTACATGTGGTCGATGTGTTGCCTGCTGACGGTTCCGATCCGGCCGAGAATGCTAAAACCATCATTGAAGAATTACATAAATACAGTACAAAATTAGCGGCGAAGCCTCGCTGGTTAGTATTTAATAAACTGGATTTAGTATTAGAAGAAGAGTTAGATGAAATCATCGCTGAGGTCACTAAAGCCATTGATTGGCAAGGCCCTGTCTTTAAGATTTCAGCCGCGTCGCGTGAAAACACTGCGCGTTTATCGAAAGATATCTTAAGTTACATCGAAGAATTACCAGCCGAAGAAGTCGCTGATCCTATTGCTGATCCTGTTACCTTTAAGTGGGATGATTACCACGAAGAAGCGGCAGCATTGGAAGATGACTTGGATGACGATGATGATTTCGACGATGATGATTATGATGTTGAAGTTATTTATCAACGCTGAGTTAGCCTTATGCAAATAGCTATGATCGCTGCGATGGCGTCCAATCGCGTAATCGGTTTGAATAATCAGATGCCTTGGCATTTGCCGGCCGATTTAAAGCATTTTAAAGCCATGACTTCGGGTAAGCCGGTGTTGATGGGGCGCAAAACCTTTGAATCCATTGGTCGTCCTTTACCGGGGCGTCGAAATATCGTGATCAGTCGTCAGCCGGTACCGGCTCACTGTAACGTAGAATGGGTGAATAGCGTTGAACAAGCTTTAGCGTTAGTAGCCGATGTGTCAGAAGTGATGATTATTGGTGGTGCTGACATTTACCGCCAGTGTTTACCTTTAGCGCAGCGCTTATATTTGACTGAAATTGCATTAGAAACACCAGGCGATGCTTTCTTCCCAGATTATCAAGCGGTAGGGCCTTGGCAGATCACGAGTGAGGATGTTGTGCCACAAAGTGATAGCAACCCCTTAGCTCATCGGTTTATCACCTTAGAGCGCTGCTAATAAAGGCATAGACAGAAAAAAGGCCAGCTAACAAGCTGGCCTTTTTTATTGACATGAGTTTGCGCGGTTAGACTTTGAATTGATCGACCGAGCGACGTAATTCTTCGGCTAGGCTGGCCACCTCATGGCTGGAAGCGGATGTTTGATCAGCGCCGGTTGAGGTTTCTTCTGCCAGCGCCACAATGGCTTCTAATATTCCGCTGATTTCAATGGCTACTTGATGCTGCTCTTTGGCCGCACTGGATATTTGTTCACTCATATCGTGTGCCAAATGCACCGCATGTGTAATGCTATCGAGAGCTGATGTGGCGACTTCGGTTTTTGCTACACAGCTTTCTGCTTGTTTCTTCCCTTTATTCATTGCTTCTACTGCGGCTTGCGCACCGCTTTGTAACGCTTGGATCATGTTTTGAATTTCTTGGGTAGAAGCCTGTGTTTTACTGGCTAAGGAGCGAACCTCATCGGCAACTACCGCAAAGCCGCGGCCTTGTTCACCGGCTCGAGCGGCTTCAATGGCGGCATTCAGGGCTAATAAATTGGTTTGTTCGGCGATGCCACGGATCACATCTAAAATGCTACCAATAGCCGCGCTGTCTTTGTGCACCTTGTTAATCACCTCTGAAGCATGATCAACCTCTTTAGATAGCTGCACAATGATGGCTTTATTTTCTAACGAAATACCTTTAACGCGTTCGGCTTCGTTATCTGCATTTTTGATTTCAGCCAGCGCATCGTTCGAGCTTTGCAGCACGCCTTGCGCCGTACTGCTCATTTCCGTGGTGGCCGAAGCGGCTTGCGTGACTTGTGACTTTTGCTCGCGTATGGCTTCGGTGGTTTGCAAGGTAATGGTTGAGGTTTGTTCTGATGCTGCCGCTAGCTGCGTTGAGCGAGAAATAATCCCTTGGATCAAGCTTTGTAAGCTGAGGTTAACCTGATTAATACTTTTTGATAGCTCGCCAAATTCGTCCTGAGCGTGCTGCGGTAATTGTTGGGTTAGATCGCCTGCTGCCATTACGCTGAGCATGGCATTAATTTTTTGCAGTGGATTAACAATGGCGCTAATAGTCCTAAACGCAATAAAAATGGCGATAACAATAGAGCCAAACATCACCATAAAGATGGTAGTGATAGCATTTTGTACGCTGCTGCTACTTTGTTGTTGAATTTGCTCTGCGGCGGCAGTGCTTAGAGTTAATAATGCAGTTAAACGGCTAATGGCATCTTGCGTATCAGAATCGGCTTTCTCGAGCAGTTGGCGGGCATTTAGTTTGCCAGTTAACAAGCGGGTTTTGTTAGCAGGGATACCTTGTTGTTCATTTAAACCGGCCGATAGTTCCAGCATCTTAGTGGCTAATTCCGCGGGCATTGATACGCTGGCGGCTTGTTGCAACATGATATCAAGTTGCTTTTGTAAGTCAGCTAAGCGAAAGCCAATTTCATTACTAATGGTGGCGGCAGTGCTGCTGTCATTGGTGCGATTTAAATCAACCACGGTATTTAATAAGCTATTTATGCCGGTTTCCATTTGTGTCGCTGCTGTGTAGGCCTGCGGGAAGCTACTGCGGACATTACTGATATCGGTAAAATCTAACAATAACGACGCCATATCATCTGCAGTCATTTCCAGATCGCTCATTTGCTGTTCAATCTGACTTTGCAGGCTGATATTATTCGCTAATTGTTGAAATAGCTGCTTTGAGATAGGTAAGAAACTGTCAAAAGCGGCGGTAACTTGCTGTGCAGCCGCCAGTAATGTCGGCTGCTGCTGTACGGTTTTATTTAACGCTGCAGCGGCGTTGTTGTAGGTTTGCAGTTGGCTATCAAATTGTTGTTGTAACAAAGACAATTGCGCACTGTCGTTGACATGAAAAGCCTGCACGCCAATTTTGCTCATTAAAACAAACTGACTTTTCATAATGGCACTGTTTTCGAGGGCGGGGATCGAGATGGTGTTAACTTCGGCGGTCGCGTTACTCACGCTGTTTAAGCGTATATAAGCAGTAAAACCAATAATCACCAATAGCACCGTAATGATGCTAAAGCCCCCAATTACGCGAGACTTAACGGTTAACTTCATGACAACTCCAATTTAAGCATATTAACTGCTATGTCACGGCTAGCAGAGGATCCATCGTGTAGCCGTTACTTGTTATTATTTATTATCGACACTATACCTTTGTCGTGTTTCAACGCAATAGGCAGTTAATTGATTGCCCCAAACACAGCCGGTATCGAGTGCATGAATGTGTTTAATAGGGCTATAACCTTCTAACGCAGCCCAGTGGCCAAAGCAAATATCCATTTGTGCATGGTCTTGCCATAGCTCAAACCAAGGTTTGAGTTTTGATTGTTTATTTAAGCCCGATTTGGTGAGCAGTTCTAATGCGCCATCCGCTTGGCAAAACCGCATACGGGTGCAAGCATTGATAGTAAAACGCCAACGATCTTCCTGGGTAACAACATCACGCCAACGGCTCGGTGTATTGCCATACATGGTAGATAACAACAGTGTAGGTTGATGCTGTAACAGCGCACTAATCTCGGCGCTAGCACTCAAGGCGGTGCTGATATCCCATTCGGGTGCTAAGCCGGCATGCACCATCAGTAATTGGCGCTCAGTACACACTTGGATCAGCGGTTGTTGGCAAAGCCAGTGTATTAATTCCGGTAGATGTGCCGCTTGCTGTAAGGCGGTCAGTTGATCAGCGGCTTTAACCTTACTAAATCCATAATAGCTGGCGATAAAATTGAGGTCATGGTTGCCTAAAACAACGCGTGCTTTCGCACCTAAACCACGAACAAAATCAAGGCAAGCTAAAGAGTCGGGGCCTCGGGCAATCAGATCGCCACAGAACCACAACTCGTCATGTTCGGCTTGATAGTGAATATGTGCCAGCAAGCGCTGAAGCGGTTCAAAGCAACCCTGCAAATCGCCTATAACGTAGGTGGCCATCAGTTCAAAATATGTGGCTGCGCCAATCTGAATAAGGGGATGGGGGTTCGAAATGATTGCTGTTTTTGGTCAATCATTTCATAGTAACCCTGCATGGTGCCCACGGGGGTTTCTAATACCGCGCCACTGGTGTAACTGTAGGTTTCACCCGGCGCTAATTGTGGCTGCACTCCGATGACACCTTCGCCAGAAACTTCGGTTTGTTTGCCATTGCCATCAGTGATTTGCCAATAGCGGCTTAACAGTTGTACCTGTTGTTCGCTTTGGTTGGTGATATTAACACAATAGGCAAAAACATAACGCTGCTCAGCCGGATCAGACTGAGCGCCTAAATAAAAACTATCCACGGATACGGTAACGTCTTGCTCAAGGCTCATTAGCACTTTCCTGCTCTGCAAGCCACTGGGCAACTCTAACAAATTCTGCAACGGAGAGTTGCTCCGGTCGTAATGATGGATCAATTCCCAGCGCGGTTAATTGCTCAGCAGTGGCAAAATTACTAAAACAATTTCGTAAGGTTTTGCGGCGTTGATTAAACGCTTCTAAGCATACACGGTTCAATACTGCAGGATCCACTTTAGCGCGATCGGCAATGTTAAACGGGATTAAGCGCACAACGGCTGAATCCACCTTCGGTGCAGGTTTAAAGGCACCGGGGCCCACTTGCACCACAGGAATGGCCTGACAGTAATACTGGGTCATTACACTGAGACGACCAAAGGCTTTACTGCCATGCCCCGCAGTCATTCGATCAACGACTTCTTTTTGAAGCATAAAGTGCATGGTATCGATCTGGTCGGCAAATTCAAATAAATGAAATAATAGCGGGGTAGAAATATTGTACGGTAAATTACCAAATACTTTAAGTTTCTGACCCGGTTGCACCAGTTGGCTAAAATCAAACTTCATGGCGTCGGCTTGATAAATGGTTAATTTATCAGCCATGTCAGGATGTTGGCGTAAACGTTCCGCAAGATCGCGATCAAGCTCAACCACGGTTAGCTTACCGGCTTCAGCAACGACTGGCTCAGTTAAGGCACCTAGTCCCGGGCCTATTTCAACTAAAACATCCGTCGTTTTTGGGGCAATAGCTTTGACAATTCGGCCAATTACATGGGGATCGTGTAAGAAGTTTTGGCCAAAGCGTTTTCGGGCACGGTGGCCCTGATGTACATTATCTGTCATGGATTCGTGGTTCGTTGAGCCAATTGAATGGCTTGGGTCACGGCATGAAACAGGCTGCCAGGGTCGGCTTTGCCCGTTGCTGCCAAATCTAGAGCGGTACCATGATCAACGGATGTTCGAATCAAAGGTAAGCCTAGGCTAATATTAACTGAACGGCCAAAACCTTTGTATTTCAATACCGGGAGGCCCTGATCATGATACATCGCGAGTACAGCATCTGCTTCGTTCAGGTATTTGGGTTGAAATAAGGTGTCAGCAGGTAAGGGCCCAATTAAGTGCATACCTTGTGCGCGGAGTTCTTCTAAAGCTGGCGTGATCACTTCGATTTCTTCGCGACCTAAATGGCCATCTTCGCCGGCATGCGGGTTTAAACCGCAAACATAGATGCGGGGTTCGGCAATACCGAACTTTTGCTGCAAATCTTCATGCAAGATGCTGATCACTTTGTGTAAACGCTCGCGAGTAATCGCTTTAGCAACATAAGCCAGCGGAATATGCGTCGTGGCGAGTGCAACGCGTAAACCTTCAGTGGCAAGCATCATCACGACATAAGGCGTGTTTGATTGCTGTGCAAAAAACTCCGTATGGCCACTAAAAGGAATGCCGGCGCGGTTGATGATGCCTTTATGGACAGGGCCAGTGACGATGGCAGCCGCTTCTGCGGATAACACCATATCACCGGCAGCACGCAATGTATCAATGACATAACTGCCATTAGCGGCATTTAACTTACCAGGGATCACGGGTTCAGCTAGCGCAAACTCAGCAATGGTTAAAGTGCCGGCGCGTTGCGGTTGAGGTGCGGCACTGGCTTGATAAGGTAAAAGTTGCAGTGGTAAGCCTAAGCTCGCTGCACGTTCTTGCATTAGCTCGGCATTAGCACAAACAACCAGTTCAACTGGCCAGTCTTGGCGCGTTAACGCCAAGACCAAATCAGGACCAATGCCGGCCGGTTCGCCCGGGGTAATTGCGATACGCAGTGTCATTAATCTTCTGCCAATACTTCGATATACGCATCATCACGCAGTTCGCGTAGGAAACTTGCTGACTCTTCGTTAAAACGGCGATTAAAAATCATCCGATAAACTTGATTACGTTTTTTATCGGCAGTGGCATCTACGGTGCGACGATCTAGTAATTGCACAATGTGCCAGCCATGTTCGGTACGGAAAGGCTCGCTCAGTTCATCAGGTTGTAGACGATTTAAGGTGTCACGAAATGCCGGAACATAAACATCTGTTTCACTCCAACCGAGGTTACCACCGTTTAGTTTTGAACCTGGATCTTCGGAATATTGTTTCGCTAATTCCGCAAAATCCGCATCACCTGCACGAAGTTTTGTGGCCATGTCTAAAAGCATCGTTCTAGCACGTTCTTCGCTAACGATAATGGATGGTTTAATCAAAATATGCCGTGAATTAACTTCAGTAAGTTCTGCCACGTTTTCACCACGAATATCAAAAATCGTTAAAATGTGAAAACCTGCGCCAGAGCGAAGTGGGCCAATTAAATCGCCTTTTTTACGCCCACGAATACTTTCGGAAAACAAAGTGGGCATTTCGTTGATGTTCATCCAATCTAATTGACCACCCTCAAGGGCATTGGCACCACTGGATGAAGCGATAGCGATGCGACGGAAGTCACTGCCATCACGTAATAATTTTAGTACTTGATCTGCACGCTCGCGTGATTCGGTAATTTGTTCGGTAGTCGCTTGGCTAGGAATGGCGATCAGGATATGACCTAATTGGTATTGTTCGCTAATCGCACCTTGCTCTTCCATCAGTTTCACAAGGTTATCGACTTCTTGCTGGCTGATGTAGATGCGACGTTGCACATTGCCGCGCAACACTTCGTTCGTCATAATTTCTTCGCGCACTTTTTCGCGGAAGCGCTCGTAGTTGCCTTCTTCATTGATAACTTGCTGACGGAATTGCTCCATCGTTAAATTCTCACCTTGAGCGATATTACGAATAGTATCATCCAGTTGGGCATCGCTAATTTGTAAACCCATACGCTGTGCCATTTGTAATTGTAAATTGGTCATGATCAAGCGCTCAGTGGCCTGAGTGCGTAAGGCTAAATCTGATGGAAGTGTTTGACCTTGTGCTTCAGCGTTGCGTTTAACTCGTTGTACTATTTCATCAACATCACTTTTTAAGATCACGCCGCTGTCCACAATCGCTGCAACTCGGTCGATTTCGCGTTCTGCTGCTGTTAGGGAAACGCTGGCAAAACCAAGCAAAACCACACAGATAATTTGCTGTAACTTCATAAATTCCTACATTCTAATTTGTTAGTAAATATGGACGTCGATAACTGAAGATGCCATTTGACAACATGTCAGCTACGCCAAAACCGGCTTTATCACCAAATCCTTTAAAGACAAACTGCACACTGAAACCACTATCCAGTTCGGCAAATTGGTTAACATTATCCACGGCGGTGTCAAAATCTGCCTGTACCTGTCTGCGAGCGACAAAACGCACTGCCCAACAACAGGATTCATATTGCAGTCCTATATTGGCGTCTATCATACGATGATTCGTCACATCACGGTAGTAACTGGCGATCAGTTGCCAGTTTTTATCTATTGGAAAGGCACCAATAACACCTAATTGTTGAATTTCCACTCCTGAGACTGCGCGGCTGTAGCGATGGTTCAATTGGAATAACGTATTCTCACTGCCACGGTAATCTAAGCTGGCTGAACTCTTGATCAGTTTGTTTTGTTCAATGTCATATTGCAGTGCGCTGCTGACATACCAACGACGATACCAATTCCAGATCATTTCAGAGGCGAGCATTGATTCTGTGGATGGCAAATCTTGAGTAATGGTATTTGCTGTGATTTCAGGATCTTTTAAGAAAAAAATCTGGCCAAGGCTAAAACGGAATAATTCATTTTCGGTATTGTCGTAAAAGCGTGTCGTAGCACCAAGGGTAATTTGATTCGCTTCATTGATACGATCTAAGCCCGAGAAACGGTTTTGTCTAAATAAGCCGTAATAATCATCTTGTAAGCGCGTGGTATCGTAGAGGCCAATATTGCTTTGATCACGATAAGGAATATACAAATACTGTATTTGCGGTTCAAAGGTTTGTAATGCCGGCTCGCCAAACCAATCGTATTCCCGTTCCATATTGACTTTGGCATGCAAGCGAACCTTGGGTAAAGTCCGAGTAATCTCGGCTTGTTCTTCATTGAGCGCGCTTAAGCTATCTTGTTGATAGTAAGTATAAAGCAAGCTTGTTTCAGCCGTGAATTCAATTGCCGATGTGATGATAGGAATTCGAAGCGTTGGCTGAATGTGTAGTCGATCCGCGGTGTTATAAAAGGCTTGGTCATTTCTGAAATGCGCATATTGGCTAAACCAACTGGCTTCAAGCCAGTTACCTAAAGCGATAGGCGCCGCTGAAGCCACACTTAGTTGCGGGATCGCTTTATAGGCTTGGTTATAATTGCCAAGAATCTCAAAGCCTTGCATTTTTAAATGCGAATGAACTTGTTCACCGTAATAACTCAGGCTGGCTTCACGATATAATTGAGTATCACTCTGGTTTGTGTAGTCTGAGCCTAATTCTGTTAGATAAGCGCTATCGCTAACATCGGTAAAGTCGATATAGCCTCGCCATTTATCACCAAAATCGGAGCGATTCGTCAAATGTGTTAAGTAACGCGCGCCGAAATCATTGGTTTTTTCATCATCGCTATCCATGTATTCTAATTGCAATAAGCCACTGTGTTCGGCTGTTAAATACCGCAGTTGCGACTTTAACTGAGTACCACGATTACTCATAAAACGCGGTGTAAGCGTCAGATCGTAGTTTTCGGCCAGGTTGAGGTAATAAGGTACTTCTATGTCTATACCGGTGCTTTGTGAACTGCCGACTTTCGGTACTAATAAACCTGACTTACGTTGTTCATTTACTGGGAAAGTTAAATAAGGGATATAAAAAATAGGGATGTCTTTAATTTTAAACACGGCATTACGCGCTTCACCCCAGCCTGAGTCTGCTGCGATGCTAATTTCTTCTGCGTGTAAACCCCAGCTGTCATCTTGTTCTGGGCAAGTTGTGAACACGGCTTGGCGTAATACTAACGCCTCGTTCGAAGCCACCATGGCCGAAGCTTCACCGCGACCAGCATTTTCAACAAATTGATAACGCGCATCACCCAGTGTAACGCGGTTTTGGCTAATGTCTGCTTCAAAAAATTGGCTACTCACCGACAGTGCTGGATTAAAATACTCAATACCGCCATCGGCGCGTAGTTTTTGGGCGCGGGTATCATAACGTGCTTTAGGTGCTTGTAATAAGGTATCGCGATGCAGGATTTGTACTTTACCTGAAAATTCAGCGCTTTGGTTTTCTTGTAAGTCGACGTTATCTGAAAAAATGCGGATTCGACTATCTTGTCCATTTAAATCTTTTAAGATATCAGGCAGTTGAACGGGTTGCTGGCAAGTTTGGCTAGCAAGCGGTGCAGCATTAACCTGCAGAGGTGTCATCGCTACCCAGAGTAATCCTGCTAAACTTAAACCTTGTTTCATGCCTTTCTACTCATTGCTTACTGCGTCGCACCAGCCGACCTTCGGTGGGTTATGATAAATCAATTTTAGAATTCCTGCTAATCCGATATAGTGCCTATGTTAATCGTGTTATGCCAGACCAGTGGCTGGCTCAGGGCTCATTGCAGTTTTCGGGGTATGTTACGTGTGGGGAAAAATTCTTGGTGCCTTATTTGGTATCGCTTTATTTAAGCTACCTGGCCTGTTGTTGGGTGTGGTAGTAGGGCATCTTATTGATCAGATGTTTCAACGCAAATTAGCGAATTGGGAAGGGCTGCAAAGCGTTTTCGGGCAAGACGATGAACAAGCCTTATTTATGTACAGTAGTTTTGCTGCAATGGGGCATCTTGCGAAAGCGACGGGTGTGGTAACCAAAGCACATATCTCAGAAGCCACCCACTTTATGCAACAGTTGGGTTTAAATGCTCTGCAGCAAAAAGAAGCACAAGCGGCATTTAGAGATGGCAAGGCGGTTAATTTTCCGTTTCGCGCGCAAATTACGGAGTTTTACCAACGCTATAAACGGCGGCCGGACGTTTTACAATTATTCCTAGAAATTCAATTAAGTATTGCCTGTGTTGATGGCCGCATCAGCGCTGAGCAGCATCAGCTTTTAATTCAAGTTGCCGAGTGTTTGCATATTTCGCGCAGCACTTTAGCGCAATTGCTGTTGGCTTATCAGGCGCAGTCACGGTTTAAACAGGGGCAAGCCCCCGGCAAAGAACAAGGGCCCTCTTTACTTGCGGCCTATCAAATGCTGGGCTGCACACCAGAGATTGCTGACAAAGAGCTGAAGCGTGCTTACCGTAAATTGATGTCGCAACATCATCCAGACAAATTAATGGCACAGGGAGTGCCAGCGGCGATGTTAGAGGTAGCCAAAAGACGTACGCAAGATATTCAAGCGGCGTATGAGCAAATCAAGCAGGCCCGAGCTAAAAACCCGTAGAGTGTAACCAGCCGATAATTTCATTGACTTGCCAGTGTTGCAGGCTTTGTTGATGAAAACCGTCGTTTAAATGACGTTGTCGATATAAAGCATTGCCACGCTGTTGCCCTAATTCTGCCCTTGCTGTGGCCGAGGCAAGTGCTTGTGGATGGTCATGCGCCGTTAATAAATCGAGTACCGGTACGTTATTCAATACGTTTTGTGCAAAGCTACTCTGTTGCTCGGTTGCTGATAAATAGGCCCCTAAATTCACTAGCGCGGCCGGTGGCATATTTAAACTATCTGTCAGCAGTAAATTCATTACCGCTGCGATTTTCCCTTGTGCAATAACAATCACTGGTGGCTTTAACCGCGCTTGCTGCGCTAACAATTGCCAGCGTTGGCTAAGTTGGTTTTTTTGTAATGTTAATTGCTGCGCAGAGTTGGTCGCCGTTACTGGATCTGGTTGCGGCAACACCCAGAGATCCCAGCCACGGTCAGGTAAAGATAAGCGAAGTTGATTAAGTAACGAAGGACTAAAGGCATGCTGATGGGCATCCGGTAGCAACACGATACTACCTCGTGTTAAACGAGCGGCACTGGGGGTATGCAATGCCATGAAGGTGGCACTCGCAGCATCAAATTGTTGTAGGTTAACCTGAGGGAATTGGCGTTGAATATCTTGCCAGTGAGGTTCTGCTTGGCTGCTGGTCGCGGCAAAAAGCATAACAGCTAATGCGAACCCTTTATTTTGCATCTATGTTACCGCCATTAAAAAACTCAAATTGATTACTCTATAGCGGCTTGTGTTCCCATATCTTGAGCGGGAAGGTGTTGTGCCAGTAAATCTTCGGCAAAAGCAAACAGCACTTTGTTGTTATGTCTAAATTTTATGTAATTGCCTTTATGCTCGAGTAAGGCAACCACAGTTGAAGGTTGGATGATAAAACAAAATTTTGTGGCTTTAAATTCGACCAACGCTTTGGCCATTTCTCTAAGATGATCGTTTGCTGCAAGACGTTGTGTTTCTTGCTCGTCATTACAGACATGTGCTGAATGCTGTAATTGAATCATTTCAACATCATCCGCAATGGCGTTAATGCTAAACATGCATAGACCGCATGTAATGAGAAGAAAAACAAACTTAGCCATGATAGGAGGAGTCCAGTAATTGACATTATGTACTAAAAATTAGCAGTGATTGTAAATTACGGCAATAGAAAATAATAGTAGAGTAGCGAAAGCCAATAAAAATAAAGCCGCTAGCATAGCGGCTTTATTTAATATTAGTACTTAAATACTATTAGCGAAGTACTGGCTCTTTAATCTTAGCCGTTACTTTTGCTTCAATACGTTGGTTGGCAGCGTGTGCTGCGCGGGTATTACCCTCAACGCGAAGCTGAGTGACACCGAAACCTTTAGAGGTAATACGGCTGCTGTTGATGCCTTGCGCTGTTAATAAATCAGCGATGGCTTTAGCACGACGCTCAGATAAACGCATGTTGTAAGCGGCATTACCGATGTTAGACGCGTGACCTTCGATGAACACAACCGCTTCAGGGAAGCGTTTCATAAAGGCGGCTAACTGGTTAACTTCTGTTTGGCCGTCAGCAGATACTGCTGCAGAGTCAAACGCGAAACGAACTTCGATATCGACATCGCCTACACGGTCCATTTTCTCAGTGTAGATAGTACAGCCTTGAGCATCTACTTTGTGAGCCGCTGGTGTGTTAGGGCACTTGTCTTGACTATCAACTACGCCATCACGGTCAGAATCAACAGGCATTGGTGCTGGCGCTGGGGCCGGAGCTGGGGCCGGAGCAGGAGTAGGAGCAGCAGTTGCTTCAGCACCGAAAACCCACGTTGCACCTGCTTTTAAAGACGCATCATTCCAATCGCCGTTGTTAATACCACGGAAACGATTACCTTCAACAAATAAGGCTACCGCTGGGCTAACAAAATAACGATAACCAACACCAATGTTTACTGCGTCAAAGGCGATGTCATTTTCAAAATGTTTCCAGCCACCCACTAAATACAGATTAGTGTTAGCCAGATGATACATTGCATCTAAACCAAAACGGTCACCCGTTACGCGAGAATCTTGAGTTAATGAATTGAAGCTCTGACGAGCATATTCAAAGCGCACACCCCAAGTTTCGTTGACACGGTAACCAATGTCAGCACCTACACCCCAAGCATCATCAGTGTTGCTCCAGGTAGCTGATTGCGCTTTACGCGAATCATTCCAGTAGCCTTCACCAAATAGTGAGCCAAAAACCTTTTTTTCTAGATCTTGAGCTGTTGGTGCATCGGCAATAGCCTGAGCGCCAAACAGCGGAATAGCCGCAAGAACTGCTACAGCGATTGCTTTAAGTTTCATCCGTTTCTCCTTCGATTCATCCAATTAAGCAAACTTTTTATAGTTTACCATATTGTTTTGTCAGTATTATTGATTTTTGCAAAAAATAAAGTTTATTTTTAAGACAATACAATAATAGTGCAGTTAAATGAATGTTGCGTTAATAGCCGATTCTTTTTACTTAAAAAGGGCAAATTGCTGAAAAAATCATCTTTTTTGCCGTTGTTGGATGGCTAAGCCTTAAATGACAGGCATGCAGTTGCAGCCGATCTGCAGCATGCACTGCCTCTCCGGCGTAAAATTTATCGCCTAAGATGGGATGACCAATAAATTGTAAGTGCACGCGTAGTTGATGAGAGCGTCCGGTGACAGGGGTTAATTCCACGCGGCTTTGGTAATTGGCACGGCTAAGCACGCGATAGTGCGTTAAAGAAGGCTTACCATGTTGATAACACACCTTTTGCATCGGTCTATTTGGCCAATCACAAATCAATGGCAAATCAATACTGCCACTGCTCGCCTTAACTAAACCGGAGACTCTCGCTTCATAACTTTTCTCAGTTTCGCGCTGTTGAAATTGCCGGTTTAGCTCACGTTGCGCTTCTTTGTGCATTGCCATAATAAACACCCCTGAGGTGGCCATATCTAAGCGATGCACAATGCTGGCATTGGGCCAAACGCGTTGCACTCGGTATTGCATGCTATCAAAGTGTGCAGGATCTTTACCCGGCACCGACAATAAGCCACTGGGCTTGTTTAGCACCACGATATCGTTGTCTTGATACAAAATATCGAGATAAGGCCATGTCGGTGGGGTATAAGTTAACAGCATGGCGTTAATCGTGACTCACCACGATCACCCGGATCGCATCTAATTTTAACCGAGCTTTGGCCAAGTACTCATTCAGTTGCTGGCATTGCTGCTGTTGATGAGCGATCTCTTCATCCCGCACTAAGGGGTTTACTTGGCGAAGTGCCTGCAAACGCTCGATATCTGCGGTTAAGCTTTGCTGCATTTGGGTTTGTGCTTGGCTGCGTAATTGCTCAAGTTGCAGCGTGGCTAACTGTTCCGCTTGTTGCAGCATAGGGTGGATCAGATTTTGTAAGGCATTCACCAGTTTTGTCGCCGTTTGTCGACCAACCGGTTTTAATTGACGATTAAAGTTATCAAACGACACTTTGGCTGCCAGATCTTTACCGGTTTTATCTAACAACATACGAATCGGCGTAGGCGGTAAATAACGCCCCAATTGTAACGCCGCTGGCGCGCTCGCTTCTGCGATATAAATTAACTCCACAAAGAAGCTACCAACCGGTACGGCTTTGTTAGGTAATAATGCCACGGAGCTGTTACCTAACACATCATTACTCAGGATATCCAAAGTGCCTGTGACCATCGGATGATCCCAGCTTAAAAATTGAATATCTTCTTCGGCTAATGCAGTAGCGCGGTCAAAGGTGACTGTGGTGCCATCATCTGCTAATCCAGGATAGTTTTGCTGTAAATGCTCAGATGGCCTTAAAATGATGCTGGTATCAGAGCGATCTTCTTGATTAACGCCCAGTAAATCCCATGCCTTGAACATCAGCATTGGCAGTTTAACGTCTTGATCGAGTGCACTGACTTCGGCAGCAAGTTGTAACGCTTGTTGGCCACCGCTGGAGTTGATTTCTAATAACTGATCGCGGCCTTGCTCCAATTTAGCTTGTAGCTCGGCGGCCAATTCAGCACAGGCTGCGATTAATTGCTCGGCCTCGTCGCTCGGGCCTCGGTAGTCAGCGAGTAGCTGTTCTAACTGCGCTTTTTGTTGTTCAAAAATCAGGCGACCCGTTTGGCAGGTTTTGGCAAACGCATTTAAGCCGTGATGATACCACTCTAATAATAATTGCTGAGCGGTATTCACAAAGTAGGGAATATGGATCTGAATATCATGCTGCTGCCCAATCCGATCTAACCGGCCAATCCGCTGTTCGAGTAAATCAGGGTTTAGCGGTAAATCAAACAATACCAAATGTTCGGCGAACTGGAAGTTACGACCTTCGCTACCAATTTCAGAACACAGCAACACTTGGGCACTGTACTCTTCTTGGGCAAAGTAGGCGGCCGCTTTATCTCGCTCGATAATGCTCATGCCTTCATGGAATACGGCGGCACGAATACCTTCAGATAAACGTAAGGCTTCTTCCAAGGCGAGAGCCGTGGCTGCCGACGCACAAATCACTAAAAACTTGCCGTGTTTCGCCGCTTTTAAGGCGGACAACAAATATGCAACACGCGGGTCAAATTGCCACCACTGGCTGTTTTCACCTTCAAATGCCTGAAAAACTTGCTCGGGAAAGAGATTAGCGGTGATTTTAGCGTGCACCGAGGCGTCTTGTTGCAAGGCGCGATGCACTTTTAAGGCATTTTGATATTGCTCTGGCATTGCCAGAGGTTGTAATAGCGGGCAACGTTTTGGGAAGCCTTGAATGGTGTTACGGCTATTGCGGAATAAAATGCGGCCGGTTCCATGACGATCTAATAACTTTTCGACCAGCTCATGCCGCAACGTCTCGCTGAGGGGTTGCTGATCGGCGAGTGATTGTAATAGCGCTTGGCTAGCGCTATCGTTTAACAAGTTGTTTAACGAGGCTAACAAGTCAGCATTCAGTGACGTGGCGCTTAACAGTTGCTGAGCTAACTTGGCGATCTGCTGATAATCTTGCTCTTCAGCTTGAAATTGTTCGTAGTCATAAAAACGATCAGGATCTAATAACCGTAGCCGGGCAAAGTGGCTCTGATGGCCAAGTTGATCGGGGGTGGCTGTCAGTAAGATTAAACCGGCTGTATCTTGGGCTAGGGCCTCGATGCGCTGATATTCCGTGCTAGGCTTTAACGGATCCCAATGAAGATGGTGAGCTTCGTCGACCACCAATAAATCCCAGTGGCTACTGACCGCATGCTCATGCCAGCTGCGCTTTTTCGCTAAAAACTCCATGCTACACAGCACGAGTTGTTCGGTATCAAACGGGTTATCCGCATCGAGTTGCGCTTGCTGGCAACGTTCTTCATCAAAAATCGCAAAACGTAGATTAAAGCGCCGCAGCATTTCTACCAGCCATTGATGTTGTAATGACTCCGGTACAATAATCAAAATACGACTGGCCAAGCCCGTCAGTAATTGCTGGTGAATAATTAAACCGGCTTCAATGGTTTTACCTAAACCTACTTCATCGGCCAATAACACGCGTGGCGCGTGGCGCTGTGATACTTCGCGTGCAATATGAAGCTGATGTGGGATCAAGCTAACACGACCACCAACCAAACCACGCAGCGGGCTTTGTTGCAGGCTTTGTTGATGCTGCCAGCTTTGAAAGCGTAATGGGAAGAATTCAAAACGGTCTACTTGACCGGCAAATAAGCGATCTTGAGGTTTGTTAAAACTCAGGAAGTGGTCTAAAAAGGTTTCGCGTAAAATGCAGGGTTCTTGCGTATCTAAGCGAATGCCGTGATAACTTAATAGTGCGTTTTCAATCGTTACTTGCTGCACCAGTAAAGTAAAGCCCTCTGCACTTTTCACTTCATCGCCGATGTTAAAACTCACGCGAGTCAGAGGCGCTTCTTGCTGAGCATAAAAGCGTGTTTCACCGCTGGCGGGGAACAGAATTGATAGCATTCTGCCCTCCAGTGCAATTACAGTACCTAAGCCTAAATCAGACTCTGTATCGCTGATCCAACGTTGTCCCAGTGCAAAATTCATTCTAAACCCTAACTGTCAAAAACGGGGCGCTATGGTACAGCGAAACGACCTTGGTTGCATCTGTCTCGCACAGCTTTTTCTTCAGCAACGATTATAAGTTGTCATGCTGTTGTCATCTGGTAACGGCAACGTAGCAATTAGCGTCTAAGGTGCGGTTCGGCACTTTTAGTCGCAGTCTGGCAAAGTTGCACTATGCTAAAAAGAGCCGTAATGCATTACGGTGAGATAAGCAAATAAAGGAGTGCTTATGGCGCGGAAAAAACAGCAAGCGAAAAAAATTTATGTTCTAGATACCAATATTTTGTTGCATGAACCTTTTGCCTTCCTCAATTTTGAAGAAAACGATGTTGTGATACCGATGACGGTATTAGAAGAACTTGATCATATAAAAGATAAAAATAAAGACGTCAGCCGAGATGCACGAGTGGCGATTCGTGCGTTAGAAGATATTTTAAAAGACGCCTCCCCAGAGCAAATGCTGCACGGTGTGGCGTTACCCAGCCGCCAAGATGCCAAGCCCGCCGGTCATATTTTTATTGTTAACGATCACCATCTAAAAGATGAAATCCCTGGTTTACCCGGCGGCGAGAACGATCATCTGATCATTAACACCGCCTTGTATTTGCAGCGCGAAAAAAGCCCTGTAAAAGTCATATTGGTGACAAAAGACATCAATATGCGTTTAAAAGCCAAGGGTGCAGGTTTAAAGCATGTAGAGGATTACCGCACTGACCAACTGATAGATGATGTACGCTTTCTCTATAAGGGCTATTACAAATTTGCCGGAGAGTTTTGGCCACAAGTCGGTGAATGTCACAGTGTGAATGAAGGGCGCGATACGGTCCATTACATCAACCGAAAGGTCTTACCTAATGCTTATGTTAACGAGTATCTAGTCGATGAGGCTGAAACTTTTGCTGGGAAGGTTTTGGCAGTCAGCGAGCACGAATTAAAAATCCAAGACTTCGGTTATGAGCGATTAATGCATCGACATGCTTGGGGGATTCATCCAAAAAATATTTATCAAGCCATGGCCTTAAATGCCTTGCTCGATCCGCAAATGGATTTGGTGATTTTAACTGGCCCAGCCGGATGCGGAAAAACCCTAATTGCCTTAGCTGCCGCGCTGGAGATGGTTATCGAAAAAGGCATTTACGATAAAGTCATTGTGACGAGGAATACACCTGAAATTGCCGAGTCTATTGGCTTTTTACCAGGCTCTGAAGAAGAAAAAATGGCACCTTGGTTGGCGGCCATTACCGATTCGTTAGAAGTACTGCACAAAACCGACGAACATCCGCATGCCAGCGTGAATTACATTATGGAAAAGGCGAATATTCAGTTTAAGTCGGTTAACTTTATGCGTGGCCGCAGTATTCAAAATGCCATTGTTATTTTAGATGAATGCCAAAATTTAAGCGCAGCGCAGTTAAAAACCATTATTACCCGCTGTGGCGAGGGAACAAAATTAATCTGCTCAGGTAATTTATCGCAAATAGACAGTAATTATCTTACTGCGGTGACCTCGGGGCTCACTTACATTGTGGAGCGTTTTAAAAACTTTGAAGGCAGTACTACCGTTAATTTAAATGGGGTTGTTCGTAGTCGATTAGCCTCTTTTGCTGAGGCGAACTTGTAGTTTTCTGCGATGGATAGATTGACTAATTAATGAAACGCGCTAATTTAGTTTCAACGCAATTGTTAACAAGGAAAGGTTGATGCAAAATCCAGCGCTTTACGAATATCGCCGTACGGTCAAATTGGCGGCGCTATTCGTCCTAATGTTGAGTTTTGTTGCGGCACTCTGTCACTTTTTATTGACCATCGATAACCGGCTACAACACACCGAACAACGTTTGCAATTTAAAGCCGCACAAATTGACACGCAACTACAACCGCTGCTGAATTTGCTTGATTGGTTAACCAAACTGCCGTTTAGTGAGCAAGCTGCTTTGCAAAGCTCGCTTTCGTTAAAGCTGCATAATCGTCAGGGAGAGCCATTAAATACCGCGGAGTTAGTAGAGAAAACCGACAGTGTGGCCAGCGAATTGTTATTACTGCAGCATCTCGATTTAGCCTTTACGGCTATCGAATTGATGCAACCCGCGCTAGAGCGCATTGTGTATGTGTCAGAACAACATTTTATTTATGCTAATCCGCAGACACAGTTCACCGCAACTTTAGCGAGTTTAGTGCCGTGGTTTGAGCAATATGAGCAAGCTGAAGGCTCAGCTAAACTAGGTTTAGCGACTTTGGCGTTAAGTAAAAACAAAGTATTGCTAAGCCAACGTATCCAGCAGCCGAATGGTGGGGCGGGGTATATCTTATTTGTGTTAGATGTTCCTTTATTGTTGATGCCATTACAACAGCAAACACCGGGGGCTGATTTCCTGTTACTAGATGAGCATGGCCATATGCTCGGTGGCACGACAAAAGACGACAGCAAGGTCGATGAAATGTTATTGCAATTACAACGGATAGGTCGGCAACCGTTTTCTTTAGCGATGCTCGAAGCACGGAATGGCTTATTTAGTGCCGGCTTTAAAAGCTTTATTGCTTATTGGATTGGCTATCTTGTCGTGTTGTCGCTGGCAAGTTTAGGTTATGCGTATCGTTACAAGCAAAAAGTGGTGAGGCCGGTGCGGCGTTTAACGGTTCATGTTGAGCGAGCGATCCGCGATCAGGCTGGCGTAAGACATATTCCTAGTGGTTGGGAAGAGATCTTTGATAAGATCAGCCGATTGAAATCCTGATATACCTTTGCCAATGGCAAGGGCTGAGAATATATTATGAAGTTGTCTCGTCAACTGCCGGTAACTTCGGCCATCTCGGCTATCGATTTACTGGTCTCCGCTGCTCCTGAATTAAGTAAAGGCCGTTTAAAAGATGCGATGAATAAAGGTGCAGTGCAGTTAGTCGGCAAGCCGTTTAAACGGTTGCGCCGCGCTCAATTTATGTTAAAGCCCGGTGCAACACTACTGTTAAATTACGATGAGGATATTTTGCAGCGGCAATGTGCGCCGGCAACCTTATTATTTGATGAAACGGCTTACAGCATTTGGTTTAAACCGGCAGGTATGTTGTCGCAAGGCAATGAGTGGGGCGATCATCTGAGTTTACTGCGCTTTGCTGAGCAGCACTTTACCCCCGCGCGGCAGGTTTTTTTATTACATCGCTTAGACCGTGAGGCCAGTGGCTTAGTTATACTTGCTCACAGCAAAAAAGCGGCTGCCGCTTTTAGTCAATTAATTGCTCAGCGACACATTGCCAAAGGTTACGCCATCACGGTAAAAGGCCAATTATCTGCCGATTTAATAGCCGATGGGGTGATCAGCTTACCTTTAGACAATAAAGCCTCAGAAACCCGTTTTACTGTTGAGGATTATAATGCCGTTACCGATTGCAGCCGACTTCATGTGCAGTTAATCAGTGGTCGAAAACATCAAATTCGTCGTCACTTTGCCAGTGTTGGCCATCCGGTGTTAGGCGATCCACAGTATGGTAGTGGCAATAAATCGGCGGCAGGGTTGGCATTACAAGCGGTCAGTTTAAGTTTTAACTGTCCATTACGCCGCCGCCAGCAGCATTTTGAGCTGCCAGCGGCACTGCGTATAGCGTGATAGGGTAAACAGGTTAGGGGGTTAATCGACTTGATCTGGCGTTAAAGCTTGTTGATTGACCAAAATGGTCAGTTCGCCCAAGCGATAAGCATTGACAATATCTGTGCGTAAATCTTCTACCTGCCATTCGCAGGGCCTAGCATGTTCAGTGGTGAAACTTAACCGCCAAGCCAGGTCCGTTGGCGGAGATTGCTCAAGTAATGACCAACCAAACCATACGATATCGGTTAAACCATTCAAATCACGTTTGTGCCAATTGGGTCCTAGTAATGAAGCTAATTCCAGTTCTGCCGTTAAGATAGCGGGTGCAACACCTAGCGCGAGCAATTTATGGCTGAATGATTGGATGGCTTGTTCTAACAAAGCACTTTGTGCGGCTTTATCTTGGCTGTCAACGGCGAGCCAAAGCATTTCACTGCCACTAAAGGATGCGTTAACCGCCTCTGTATCAAGCTCTTGTGCTAATTGTTTCAGCATATTGGTGACAATGCGTCGGCCAAATTGCCGCTGTAAGGCAGCACGCTGGCGCGGCATAATAACGAGTAAGCTTTGTGTTTGCTGTTGATCCAGCACTTTAGCCTTCTCACGGAACTGGACCCATTGTGGTGGCGCTAACTCTGGCACTACCGAAGGCGTGACGGCGTTTTGTTGCCGGCGCACCAATTGCCAAAAAACAAAGCAGATAAAAATCAGTAAAACCAGTAACGCTTGCAATAAAAATTGGCGAGATTCTGTTTCTGCTAAGGTTTGTTTTAATGCGGTTAATTGCTGGCGATATTGCTCTGCTTCATTAAGTTCTGATAAGCCTTCGCTTAGCTCAGCCATGTTGTACTGCATTTGTTCTGCTAATTCTTGTTGATTTAATTGAGTGACTTTTTCTTGTAAGGTATAGGCTAGTTGCCAATCGCCTGCCGCGCTCGCTAAAGCTGCTGCGCTATCGTGATAGCGCAATTGTAAAAAAATAGCGGCTTGTTCGATATCCGGGCTTAATTCATTTAGCAGCACTTTTGCTTCAGCATAACGTTGTTGCGTAATGAATAATTTAACAATGGCCAACGCAGTTTCTTGCATCATGCTGCGGATGTTTAACTGTTTAAAGTTCTCAAAAGCCAATTGATAATACTGTTCTGATTGTGGGTAGTTTTTACTTAAAAGTGCGGCGCGGCCCAAGCTGTAATAGACCAAAGCGGTGCGCTGTTTGTGCTGTAATTGCTCTGCGATCTCTAAGGCTTGTTGCAGTAAAGTTTCAGCTTGTGCTATCTGCTGTTCACCTTCCATATAACTTTCAGCCATGTAAATCAGTACATGACTGTAATTCGACAGCCGATTTAATTGTTGATAGCGTTCAGCCGCTTGTTGAAAGTGAGTGAGGGCAAGATCATGTTGATCAAGTTTGCGATAAGCCATGCCCATGCGGAAGTAAATCGATGCAATTTGTTCGTCATCCGATAACTCACGGGCAATGACCAGTGCTCGTTCAAAATGACTAAAGGCGACTTTATATTGGTTATTTTGCAATGCTAATCGGCCAATCAGTACTAAGGCATTCAACTGGCGTGGGGTATTGCTAAGCTCTTCAGCTAACAGCAAACTCCGCTTGGCATATTCTAAGCCTTGGCTAAGATTACCCAATACGTTATTAGCAGAGGCAAAGCTGTTCAATACATCGCTCAATAGCACTTTTGCAGCCACATCTTTTAACGAGATTAGGTGCTTTTCAGCTTCAACTAATTGCACTAGTGCCATCTCGGCGTCTTGAAAATAAATGCCATAGATTTGCGCTTTATGAAACAAACTCATGGCGCGAAGATAATCGCTTGGCGCCATGTTTTCTGCTTTATTAACCGCATCTAAAGCGGCTTCACGTTTGCCGAGTGTTTGATAACTTTCTGCTAAGACTAAATAGTCTTCGGTGCTTAGGCTGTTCTCTGTTTGCGTTTGTAGCGACGTGATCACTTGTTCGGCATGTTCACTGCTGCTTGCTGCATCACGCATTCTCGAGCTCAGCGTTTCTGCGGCTAAGTTCGTACTGATAAACAGTAGTATAAAGGTAACAAACGTCAGGCATTTCATAGCACTTTTGCTCTTATTAGGTTGTTGACCACTGCATTCAACTTGTTGGCGCATGGTGTGAAGTATTCTACTGTGTTGCTATAAAGTTATTAATATTGTCAGCAATTTTGCCCACCATCCGTGCTCTGGCTTCGCGGCTGGCCCACCCAATATGTGGGGTAATTAATAAATTCGGTAAGGCACAGTGCAACAGCGCCGTGTCGGGCGCGGGCGGTTCTTCGGCTAACACATCTAAACCGGCCGCCAGTTTTCCTTGTTGCAAAGCATTAATTAATGCTGCGGCATCGATTAACGCGCCTCGTGCGGTATTAATTAAAATCGCGCCGGGTTTTAGCCATGCCAGCCGCTGTGCGTTAATAAAAGCTCGTGTGTCTGTCGTTAACGGACAATGTAATGACACCACATCGGCTTGAGCAAAGGCTTCTGCCATCAGCATTCTTTCTGGCCTTGCCACCGTTGCGCTAGGGCGCTCTGCAATAATTACCTGCATACCAAAAGCTGCCGCTAATTTTGCCGTAGCTTGACCCAAAGCACCATAACCCACAATCACCATGGTTTTATTGGCTAATTCCATTATCGGAAAATCCAGCAAACAAAAAGAACGACTTTGTGCCCATTTGCCCGCGGCAACCCGCTGCTGATAGCCAATAAGTTGATTGGTGAGTGCCAGTAATAACGCAAAAACATGCTGCGGCACCGCCGTTTCGGCATAGTTACGCACATTTTTTACCACAATGCCGGCTGCTGCTGCCGCGTCCAAATCAATATTGTCGGTGCCGGTTGCACTAATCATAATCGCTTTTAAACGCGGTAGCTGCTTCAGTACCTCGGCATCTAAGATGCATTTATTCACGATAGCAATATCAGCATTGCGCAAGCGCGGCACAATCTGCGCAGTTGTACTGTAATCGTGTAAGGTTAATTCACCATCAATGTGCTTTAACGCTGAAAAATCTGCATCACCCAAGGTGGCTGCATCTAAAAAAACCAGTTGAAGAGACATAATTTATTCTTAAAGACCAAAGCTATAAATTAGCGATAGAGCAATTAAACAGTTTTACCATAGCCGTAGCTAAAATGCAGCAAGTGTTGTTGTTAGACCATTGGCTAAGTGGTTCTGAGATTTTTGTTATACATTTGCTAACAAATTGCTTGTGAATTAGCGCAGTGGCTTTGCTATTATCGTATTTTCATACAGGAGAAAGCAGCATGCGAATAGCGGTATCGGCTATAGAAAAATCTTATGCCACGGTACAAGCCGTGCGGGGTGTTAGTTTTACTATCGAACCGGGTGAGATCTTTGCGTTACTCGGTCCAAACGGTGCGGGTAAGTCTTCTATTATTCGTATGTTAGTGGGAATGACGTTGCCCGATACAGGCACTATTCAGGTCGAATACCAACAGCAGCGCTATAACCATATACCGCGTCGCCAGTTGGGCTATTTGCCCGAAGACCGGGGTTTATATCCGGATAAAAGCGTTGAGAAAAATTTATTGTATTTAGCGCAATTGCATGGTTTAAGCAAAGTCACCGCACAGCAGCAGATGACGCATTGGTTAGAGGTATTTGAGTTAACCGAACGGCGACACGAAGATTTAAAGCAATTATCAAAAGGCAATCAACAAAAAGTGCAGCTGATCGCGGCTGTGATCCATCGGCCGGCCGTGGTGATTTTGGATGAGCCATTTTCTGGCTTAGACCCACTCAATCAGGAAAAAGTCGTCGCCTTTTTAAAAGAGTTGCGCCAGCAAGGTATGACGGTGATCCTGAGTGCTCATCAGATGGCGATGGTAGAAAAACTGGCTGACCGCATGTTGCTGATGGCAAAGGGCAAAGTAGTCTTAGCGGGCACTTTAGCCGAGATCCGCCTACAAGCACAGCCAAAGCAAGTGGTGTTAATTGAAACTGAACAAGCTGTTAGTGAAGACAGCTTAGCGTCAGTATTGGCTGATGAGCATTGGCAATGGCAGTCGAGTCACAGTTTTAGTGTCACTTTGGCCAACAGCACTGATCTTACACATTGTCTACAACGAGTGTTGGACTCGTTCACTGTGCGCGCCGTGACCATGCAAGCAGCCGATTTACATCAATTATATGTGTCGGCCATGGCCGAGCATCAGCAAGGGAGTGCAGCATGATCTCTAAGCAAAGTTTAATTGTCGCTAAATGGGAGTTTTTACGCTTCTTTAAGTGGAAACAACAGCTGATCTCCTACCTGTTAATGGTGTTGGTGATGGCTGCGGTGGTGGCTTGGAGCTTTTTTGTGGACGAAAGCCGGCATCAATATCGGATTGCAGTTCCTGCGCATTTTACGTTGGAAAATACTGAGCAATTTCAGTTTCAGCGGCCTACGATAACCTTAGATGAGCAATTGACACAGTTAAAAGAGACTCAGACTTGGCATGCGGTGGTCAGCGAAGAGGCTGAGGCTATTGTGGTGCATACGCTATCGGGTAAAAAATGGCAGCAAACACTGGATAGCGAGTTACAAAAGTACTTTCGGCAAGTTTATGGTCAGTCACAAGGTTTGTCTGCGGCACAGTTAGCGACATTAGAAGAGCCCGTTACCCTTGAAATGCGTTATTTGGATGACAACTACAAGGGCAGTGATCGGCCGGAGAAGATGATCGCGATAGGTTTATTGTTTTTATTACTGATTGGTTTATCGACGGCCTTTGGCCAATTACTGATGAGCATTACCGGTGAAAAACAACAACGCGTAACCGAACAGTTATTCGCTATTGTAACGCCACAGCAGTGGATTGATGGCAAGGTGCTGGGACACAGCTTAAGCGCAATGAAGGCGATGTTTACTACCAGTTTAGTCATCGTGTTAAGTACGGTGATCACGCTGTTGTTTATCGCCGATAAGCCGGTGGATTTTACTTGGCTAAATTGGGCGGTCATCGCTTGGCTAGTCCCGTTTGCTTTAATTGGCTTGTTGTTATGCGCCTGTTTTATGGCGGCCATTGCCGCATCGATTGACGATCCGAACACCAGTGGTAAAGGGGTGGTAATGATGGTGACATGGTTACCGCTGTTATTTACTTACTTGGTCATCGATAGCCCCACTGGCTTTGGCATGACTTTACTCAGTTGGTTACCTTTAACGTCGTTTGCGGCTATGCCGGTAAGATTAGCCATGGTAGAACTTGCTTGGTGGCAACCCTTGCTATCGTTATTATTGCTACTGGGTACGCTGTATTGGTTAAGGCGTTTAGCTGGGCGGATCTTTTTACGCGGTATGCAGATGTATGGCAAAGAACCGAGTTGGGGCGATATTATGCGCTGGGCACTGAGCAATAAAACCGAGTAATCGTATTTTTGAACTATTCAGGTCAGGCTCAGCCAGATAAGAGATAATAAGCTGCCGTGGTAACACGGTGGTGCTTTTTGCAGAGCAAGGTTCGACTTACTGCAGCAAATTAAATGAGGTTATTATGTTTGATTCATCCTTTCGCCAGCAAGCAGCCGCTTGGCAGCGCCAGTTTCAGCTGCAGCATCGAGGCAGCTTTGTACAGCGTGTACTCGCCTGGTTGGTACTGGGTGTCATGCTGATGGTCGGGGCCTTTTTACTGTTGTTTGCCTTAGTACTCAGCTGGGTATTGATCCCCATTTTGATTTTTCGGCATCGGCAACGCATGCGTAAATTTAGAGGGCAGGCCGGTCAATATCAGCAGCAACAGCAAAGCCACACGCGTTCTGGCGGTCAAGTAATTGAAGGCGAAGTTATCCACAAAGATGACGCCGATCCACGTTAGTTAAGTGGGTTTATTGGCCAGCTTACTTTGAATAAAATCACTGTGGCGGATGAACAGTAAATCCGCTACTTTGCGTAACATCGCATCTTCATGTGGGTCGATATTGCCATCGGCATAAGCCACTTTCCATAACTGGTCTAAAACGGCAATGCGCTGCGGCTCGGTTAAACTTTTTAGTTTCGAGGTGTAAGCGTGTAAGCAGGTTGAGTCAGCCGCCATTTGCTGCGCCTGAGCAAAAACCTTTTTGGTATGCTCTGGGGTTAATTGATATTCCTCTGATAAATAGCGTTGCACAAGTTGCTGCTCTGCTTCAGCGCTGTCAAAGTCTGCGTGAGATAACTGTAACATCAGTACCACGGCCATAAATTCTGCTTCGTTAAGCCCAGCTTGTTGCCAATGCTGTTCAGCCGCGCCGGCACCTTGCCAATCGTTACTGGCTTTTTCGAGTAAGTTTTTTAAAAGATTAAACATGACAACTCCTAAATCACTGCAGCCATAGCGCCTAACTGCTTGACGCTAAATGCTTGAATTTTGTCAGACCTCACCCCACTAAAAGAGTTCGACTGCCTCTTATTGGAGCACCTAAGTGCCCTTAGTTATCCTATTAATACTGACCATCTTAATCAGTGGTTTTATCTTTGGCCAGCCTTACTATCAACTTTGGCAACGGCAGCGAATCCGCGCTCGGCCTTTTCCCGAGCCTTGGCGGCAGATCTTAAAAAAGCGGTTACCTTATTATCGCGCCTTGCCCACTGATCTGCAGCTGCAATTAAAAAAACATATTCAGGTGTTTATTGCAGAGAAAGATTTTGTAGGCTGTGCAGGCTTAACCGTTACCGATGAAATGCGCGTGACCATAGCGGCGCAAGCCTGTTTGCTGTTATTAAACCGACCCAATCATTACTTTCCGCAGCTAAGATCGATCTTGATTTATCCTGCCGCCTTTATTGTGGCCAATGCGCAACAAGATGCAGCGGGCTTAGTCAGTGAACAACGGCGTATTCTCAGTGGGGAATCTTGGCAACAAGGGCGGGTGATTTTAAGTTGGCAAGATACTTTGGCTGGCGCCGCCAATCCAAAGGATGGTCACAATGTGGTGATCCATGAGTTTGCGCATCAGTTAGATCAAGAACATGGCAATGCACAAGGTGCACCATTATTGCAACGCAGTAGAGATTATCAGCAATGGTCTCAAGTGATGCAGCAAGCCTTTGATCAATTACGATGGCAGCTACAACAAGGCCAACCCGTGCTGATTGACCCTTACGCGGCAACCAACCCAGCAGAGTTTTTTGCGGTATTATCAGAGGTGTTTTTTGAACAGGCCGCCGAGTTAGCGCAACAGCATCCGGCATTGTATCAACAATTGAGCTACTTTTATCGATTAGACCCGTTAAGTTGGCACTGATCGCTTAAATGCTGTCTCTCACCGTGCGCTGAATGATCGTGATGCCCACTTTACGCATAACAGATCAGGTTAACCTGCTGATGATAAGGAGAGACAATGCGGCATTTACTGGCAATATCGTTACTGTGGAGTGGTGTCTTGTGGGCAAAAGATGTTGTGCCGGTGCAAGCGATCCAGCCGGTGGCTAACAGTCTGGCAGAGCAACTGACCGTTTCGGGTACTTTAACTGCGCGTCAAGATGCGAATTTATCGAGTAAAACAGCAGGTTTGGTCGCGCAAGTCCACGTCGATGCCGGTAAACGTGTGGCAGCGGGTGACGTGTTGTTGACTTTAGATGCTGCCTTAGCGCAACATGATTTAGCACAGTTTCAAGCGGGATTAGCGTTAGCTGAAGTCAATTTACAAGAACAGCAACGCTTGGTTGCCGAAGCCGAAACGCTGACGTCGCAACAGCTTTTTCCACAAACGGAATTAGCGTTAAGAAAAGCGGCATTGCGTCAAGCCGAGGCCCTAAAACGCCAAGCAGCTGCGGCGCTGGCGCAGCAGCAAGAGCAAGTAGCACGTCACCAGTTAACCGCTCCTTTTGCCGGCGTGGTGGTTGAGCGATACACTGATGTGGGTGAGTATGTCAACTTAGGTGCCCCAGTATTTCGCTTAGTGGCCTTAACGCCGTTGTATCTTGACGTGCAATTACCACAAGAATATTACCCCGCCTTAGCGGACCTTTCGCATATTGATGTTATCTCTGATCTTTATCCTAATAACGCGTTGTCAGCTACTTTAACGGCCGATGTGCCCGTGACCAGCGGTAATGCCCGGAGTTTTCTAGCAAGGCTCACCGTCGAGAGTCAGCTTAGTGGCTTATTGCCAGGTACGTCAGCCCGCGCGGTATTCCATTTTCAACAACGTGAGCGTCAAGTCTTGGTGGTGCCTGCTGACGCGTTGCTACGCCATGCTGATGGCAAATTCAGTGTGTTTTCTATTGCTGACGGTAAAGCCTATCGCCGACTTGTGACACTTGGGCGTAATACCACTGCCGGTGTAGAAATTGTGTCGGGTTTACCCAAAGGTGAAGCGGTGGTGGTGCGAGGTAATGAAAATTTACGTGATGGCCAAGCGGTTCGGTTAGTTAGCGTGGCAGGAGGCAACTGATGTTAGCTGCCGCAATCCGCCATGGCACCATTTTAACGGTTGCTGTTTTAATTATTTGTGTGTTGGGTATTGTTGCCGCTTTTCGAATACCCGTGCAAATGATCCCTGATTTGGAAGTTAGAACCATCAGTGTGGTCACGGGCTGGCCTGGTGCCACGCCGCAAGATATTGAAAAAGAAATTTTAATTGAGCAAGAGCGCTATTTACGCAATTTGCCTAATTTGCAGCGGATGATTTCCAGAGCAAGTACTGGCTCAGCTAACATTGAGTTAGAGTTTCCATTCGGGGTGGATGTTAATGAAGCCTTGATCCGAGTCAGTAATGCCTTAAGCCAAGTGTCTAGTTATCCTGAAAATGTCGACCAACCGCGCTTATTAAGCAGCTCATTTTCCGCAAATGCCTTTATGTATTACCGCTTAATGCCCCTTGCCGGCAACCCGCTGCAATTAGACATGGACATGCTGCGGGATTTCGCTGAAGACGTGGTTAGGCCCCGTATGGAACGCGTGCTTGGGGTATCTGAAATTGGTGTCAGCGGCGGTGCTGAGCGGCAAATTCAGGTGCTGGTCGATCCGGCTAAATTGGCACAACGCGGTTTAAGTATGAGTGATGTGCGCCAAGCCATTCGCGAGCGTAACCGCGATAGCTCTGCAGGTGATATCGATAACGGTAAACGACGTTATTTATTGCGGGTGATCGGCCGTTTCGATAATTTAAACGAATTAGAAGACGTTATCCTTGCACAACGCGGCGCTGAACAAGTGCGACTGCGTGATGTTGCCAGCTTGGTGTTAGATCATTTTGAAGTGCGGCAACTTTCCTATGCAGACGGTGAGCAAGCTATAGGTTTATCTGTCAGCCGCGAAAGTGGTGCCAATGTTATCGCCATTAAACAAGGTATGTTGGAGGTTGTAGCGCAGCTTAATCAAGATTTATTAGCGCAACAAGGTTTGCAACTGATGCTGATTGGCGATGACGTGCGTTATGTTGAAGATTCTATCGTTAATGTCTGGACCAACTTAGCATTAGGGGCCGCTCTAGCAACCCTGGTTATGTATCTGTTTTTACGTTCTGGCCGTGCCACACTTGTCGGCATTATTGGCCTGCCAATCTGCACCATTGCGTCATTCCTTGGCTTGTTATTATTTGATCGCACCATCAATGTCATTTCTTTAGCGGGAGTCGCCTTTGCCATTGGTATGACGGTGGATAACACCATTGTGGTGCTTGAAAGTATTGAGCAAGCCAGGCGACGGGGCTTAACTAAGTTTGATGCCGCTTTAGCCGGTGTGCGTGATGTTTGGCCAGCGGTATTAGCCTCAACCATGACCACGGTGTTGGTGTTTTTGCCTATTTTGTTTATCGAGGAAGAAGCCGGGCAGTTGTATTCCGACATTGCGATATCGATTGCCGCGGCGATAATTGCCTCGATGTTAGTGGCAGTGTTTGTGGTACCTTCCGCCTTAGCCAGAATGGGATTTGGTGGTCAAGCTGCGGCTCAAGCGGGCGGAT
This sequence comes from Alishewanella sp. HL-SH06, assembly GCF_052656265.1. NCBI lineage: Bacteria > Pseudomonadati > Pseudomonadota > Gammaproteobacteria > Alteromonadales > Alteromonadaceae > Alishewanella > Alishewanella sp. HL-SH06. Next base: position 3,581,950 of record NZ_CP199752.1, on the reverse strand, counting down.
CAGCTGCGCCAAGCCGAATATTGGCTGTGATAAATCGGCTAACTGCCAACGGTAAGCGGCGGGCAGCCGTTATGCTGAGCACACTCGTCTTTACCTTGGGCTTAGCCGCTTGGTTAATGCCCCCTGCCGAGTACCTGCCCGAGGGCGAAGAGCCGAAAGCATTTTCATTGATGATTGCGCCACCCGGTTACAACCTCACTGAAATGGCGATGATTGCCGAAGAGGTCAGGGCGTTTTTAGAGCCGCATGTATTGGCAGACGCGCAATCGTTTGACGAGGGTACAACCATTATGCCCCCTTTGAAATATTATTCAATGAATGTGTCAGTAGGGCGAATTTGGTTGATGAGTGAGCCGGTGCGAGCAACGGATATACAGGCGATGATGGATCGCTTAACGGCGTTATTTCGGCAGTATCCTGGGATGCGGGCTTTTTCTTCACGAGGTTCCATAATTAGCAGTAATGATGGCGGTACCCGTGCGGTGGCGTTGGATATTTCTGGGCCTGATCTGGCGAGTTTATATGCGACTGCCGATGCCGCCTATTTGGCAGCACAACAGCTATTTGACAACCCACAGTTAAATTCTGATCCGTCGTCGTTGTCTTTAGATCAGCCGCTGATTGAAATTCGCCCCAACTGGCAACGCTTGGCAGAGCAAGGCTACAGTGCGGCAGACTTTGGCTTTGATGTTGCCGCGTTAAGCGATGGTGCCTTTGTTGACGAGTTTTTCTTGAACGACGATAAAGTGGATATTTTCTTATTCAGTGCGGCGGGTAATCAACAACAATTGGCCGCGTTGGGGCAAGCGCCCTTGCATACACCGGCTGGCGCAGTATTACCGCTTAGTGCGTTGGCTTCACTGCGTGAAGTGGCCGACAGTGATAACTTACGGCGGGTAAATGGTTTACGAACTGTCACGTTGTATATTATTCCACCTCGCGACGTCGCGTTAGAAACCGCTGTTGAGCAAGTACAGCAACAGCTTGTGCCACAATTACAACAACAAGGCGCCATTGCCCAGGGCGTTAGCCTCGATATTACGGGTGCCTCGGATCAGCTTGATGCCACTAAGGCGGCGCTCAGTGGTAACTTTATGATTGCGATTGTCTTAATCTATTTATTACTGGTTGCCATTTTCCGGCATTGGGGCTATCCGCTGTTAATTTTAACGACTGTGCCCTTAGGGCTGGCGGCGGCTCTGGTCGGTTTGGTCACCATTAACGCAACGGGGAGTGTGTTTACTGCGATGGGGCTAAGCGGGTTTTATCAACCCTTTGATATGATCACCATGTTGGGGTTTTTAATTTTGCTCGGCACAGTGGTGAACAACCCCATTTTGATTGTTGATCAAAGCCGGCGTAATTTTGCAGCACAGCCAGGTAAGGTACAAGCCGCAGTGTTGGCCGCGGTGGCTACACGGTTAAGGCCTATTTTAATGTCCACCGCAACGACAGTGTTTGGTTTAGCGCCTTTAGTGTTCCTCCCTGGTGAAGGCACAGAGTTGTATCGTGGCGTGGGGGTCATAGTGTTAGGTGGTTTGCTGCTGTCTACGGTCGTCAGTTTACTCTTCTTACCGGCATTATTAATCTCGGTATTTAATGCCATACCGCGTTTTACGCGAATAACATCTTAAGTAATTGCGCGATTAACACTAAGGCGACCAACGGCAGGATCCAGCGACTGTATTTACGATAGTCCTGCTCTGCTGCATCGCCTTTTTTAGCAAACTTTTCCATAACGGGCACTAAAATCATTAAGGCCAAAAATAAAACTGCTAGAATGCCAAGTAACGCCATTTTGTTATTTATCCTTCAACGTGTTTACACCGCGAACACGGCCCGATATATATTTATCAAGGCACCGTTCGCCACTCTATTGACCTTATCATACGCATGTTAAACTGCCCACAATCTCTTAAAAGGAATGGTCATTATGTTGCTGGCGGTATTAGCGTTGTTAGCAGGCTTAGGCTTGCTGGTGTGGAGTGCAGACAAATTTGTAGATGGCGCGGCGGCAACAGCTAAATATGCAGGTATGCCGCCGTTGCTGATTGGTATGTTAGTGGTGGGTTTTGGTACTTCAGCACCCGAAATGGTGGTGTCGGCGATGGCAGCCATTGATGGTAATCCCGCTTTGGCTTTAGGGAATGCTTATGGCTCGAATATCACCAACATTGCGTTAATTTTAGGCTTAGTCGCGTTGATTAGCCCTATTGCGGTTAATTCGCAAGTGCTGCGAAAAGAGCTACCCATTTTATTAGGCGTAACATTGTTTGCAGGTTGGCAATTATTCGATCATCAGTTAACACGGTTTGATGCTTGGTGTTTGTTAGGCGTGTTTTTACTGTTAATGATTTGGTCGGTATGGCAAGGCATGCGTAACCCTGGCGATCCGATGGCAGTCGAAATGAATTCCGAACTGGCCAACGCGGAGAGTATGAGCTTAAAACAATCGATAATCTGGTTGCTGGTAGGCTTATTGTTATTGATTTTGGCTTCGCGGATGTTGGTGTACGGTGCGGTGTTTATTGCACAATCATTGGGTGTCAGCGATTTAGTCATCGGCTTAACGGTGGTGGCGGTGGGCACCTCGTTACCAGAGTTGGCGTCTTCATTGATTGCCATCAAAAAAGGTGAGCACGATATTGCCTTGGGTAATGTGATCGGTTCAAACCTGTTTAATACCTTAGCGGTAGTGGGTATCGCTGCGGCTATTCAACCGATGAGTGTTGATGCCGTGGTATTAACACGCGATTGGACCTTGATGGCGGTGCTGACTGCGGCGTTATTGGTGCTCGGGTTTGGTTACAAAAAACAGGGGCGTATTAATCGGTTTGAAGGCGCGCTGCTGCTGGCCGTATTCTGTGGTTATACCGGTTATCTATTAAGCACCGTGTTGGGCTGATGGCATATCACAAGCCTGAGTTAGATAGCGGTTATTATTTACAGCATTTTAATGAGCTGCTGCAGTTTGTGGCAGCGCATTATCAAGCAGTGTTAACGGCAGACAGTCAGGCTTTTATTAGCGACTTTGCTGCCTTAGCGCCCTCTGCGCAGCTGTTGTTGGTGCGCATGCTGAATCGCAAAGGCGCAGTGTTTTGTGATAGCGAGCTAAGTTACGATGAAATTGGTGCGCCAACACCTTGGTTAACGCTGTTACAGCAACAGGGTTTTGTCGCAGAACTACAGACTGCGGATTTAACCGATTTTTGGTTACGTCTGACCAAACACACTTTATGGCAATTACTTGAGCTGGCGCAGCAGCAATTAGCCGTGCCGTTAGAGCTTAAAAAAAGCGCCACCAAACCCCAATTGCTGCGTATCGCGTTGAGTTTGCCAGTGGATTGGTTGGCACTGATCCGCCAGTTACCACAGCGCTATGTGGTGTTACAGCGGCAAGCCGCACTAAGTTATATCTATTTCCTGTATTTTGGCCGCATAGAAAGCAATTTATCGCTGTTTACGCTGCGCGATCTGGGTATTCGGCAAACTGGGCAATTTAAACAAGTCTTCCAACCTCGCTTTACCGAGTTAGCTCAAGCGCAACTGGCTTTTAGCATTGCTAGCGCTAAAGCACCGATCCAAGCATTAACCAAAAAACTGAAACCGCTAACGGATGTGGCAACTATCCGCGCCGAATTACAGCCGATGCTCACTATGGTTGAACACTGGCCGCAAACCGATGATCCGCAGCTCAGCACTAAGCGCAGCGAACGGTGTTATCAGCTAGGCCGGATTGCCGAGCAGCAGCGGCAAATGGATTTTGCTATCGCGTTTTATCAGCAAAGTGCTGATTTTCCCGCATCAGAGCGACTGGCGCGCTTGTATTGGCAGCAAGGCGAGCGCGAGCAATGCCAAAGCTATTTGCAGCAACTGTTAAATGATCCAGCCTGTGATGAAGAATGGCTGTTCGCCGATGATTTTTTCACTCGGCACTTTCCTGCGCCAGGCACGGTCAGTGCTAAGCGCTCCCGACTGACAGAATTACTGCAACAAGCCCCCAGTATCGGTGTGGATGAGTTGTACTTAGGCAAAGCTGAGCAAGGTGTGATCGCGCATTATCAACGCCAAGGTTATCAGGCGTTTCATGCCGAAAATAACCTATGGTTGGCGCTATTTGCCCTATGGTTTTGGCATGAGCTATTTGAGCATCCGGCGAGTGCCTTGCATAACCCGTTTGAACGGCGGCCACGCAATCTCAGTGCTGGGCTGTTTTACTCGCAATTTGCCGACAGTATTGAACAGAAACTGCAGTGGTTAGACGAGCCTGGGGCCACGCAGCATCTGCTAAATGCTTTGGCCGCGCATTTTGGCAAACGCAATAGTATCTGTTTTTGGCCGCAAGACTTGGCTGAACAACTGTTACCTTTGATTAAGCTGGCGCCGGCCAAGGCGTTAGCCACTTTGTTACGCCATATGGCGCAAGATTTTCAGCGCTGCAGTAGTGGCTATCCTGACTTGCTACTGATCAAAGGAAATGAGCTGGCTTTTGTTGAAGTCAAAGCCCCGGGTGACAAGATCCAGCGCCATCAACTCGCGCGTTTGTTAGCTTTGCAGCAAGCGGGGTTTAACGCCCGTTTAGAAAAGCTGCATTGGATCATCGATCCTGATCGTCTGTATGTGGTACTTGATGTCGAAACCACTGGCGGTAAAGCGGGGAGTGATAGGGTCATTGAAATTGGTGCGGTTAAAGTACAATCTGGCGAGATCATTGATAGCTTTAGCACCTTACTTGATCCTCAGCGGCGCATTCCGTCTTTTATCAGCCGACTAACCGGCATTACAAATAATATGGTTGTGGACGCCCCCACCTTTGCCGAAATAGCCGATAGCTTAGCGGCCTTTCTCAACGGCGCGGTGTTCGTGGCGCATAACGTGAAATTTGATTACGGCTTTATTAAGGCCGAGTTTGCTCGGTTAGCCATAACCTTGGATATGCCGCAGCTGTGTACCGTGGTAAATATGCGCCGGTTTTATCCCGGGCATGCTTCTTACAGTTTAGGCAAATTATGCCAAGCGTTAGACATTCCATTGCTGAATCATCACCGCGCCTTAGATGATGCTAAAGCCGCTGCGCAGTTACTCTTACTGATAAATCACAAACGCGGTAAGCCAGAGCACGCCACGACCTAACTCCTTTTTAATGCGGCATATATTGCCTTAATAGAAGGCATAAGTCATCGAGCTATGCCGTCATTACCAGCGGCGATAAAGGCTGCTGGCTTAATAAGGTGTGCTGCTGTCATCGTCTATAGTGTTAAGGGCAACTTGTAAGAATCATGGCTTTAATGAAGAGGGTTCGAATGACACAACATCAACGTAGTTGGCTTGGCTGGACAGGGCTCGTCATTTGGCGATTTTTACTGTGCTTTAGCCTCGCCTTATTAACTTTGCTGTGTGTGCTGCGCTTTATCCCGCCACCCACCTCCGCTTTTATGCTGCAAAGCCCTTATCCCGTGACGCAACATTGGATAGACATCACTGAACTGCCGACACATGTGCCGTTAGCGATGGTTGCCTCTGAAGATCAGCGGTTTCCTCAGCATTGGGGGGTAGATTTTGCGGCGATCAGTCAAGCGCTACAGCAATTTGATAATGGTGGTGGTCTGCGGGGGGCGAGTACCCTAAGCCAGCAAACAGCAAAAAATCTATTGTTATGGCCAGGACAAAGTTTTTTACGTAAAGGCATAGAAGCGGGTTTAGCACTGAGTCTTGAGGTTATTTGGGGTAAAAAGCGGATTTTAGAGGTATACCTCAATCTTGCTGAATTTGGGCAAGGTATATACGGTGTTGAAGCGGCTAGCCAACATTATTTTGCTAAATCGGCGCGCTATCTCACCGTTAATGAGGCGGCGAGGCTCGCCGTGCTGTTACCCAGTCCACGCTCGCGCGATCCACGTCAATTAACGCCTTATTTGCGTCAACGCGTCGCTTGGGTCGAGCGACAAATGCGGCAATTAGGGAGCAGTTACTTAAACCCGATATTGCATTAATCACTGGTGGTAGCAATAACCGCGACGCAACTGCAAAAAAATCAGCAAAGGTTAACAAGCGGCTATACTTTATTTTTTAAATAAAGGATGCCAAATGATGATTAGATTGTTAATTGTTCTGTGGGTGTGCGCATGGCCTTTAGGGGTAGCAGCTAAGCCTGAGTTGCTGCTAGCTCAGATTTACCATGAAGATGTCGACATTCAAGATTATTGGGTAAGCGAGAAACTAGATGGTGTGCGTGCTTATTGGGATGGTAAACAACTACTTAGCCGAGGAGGCAATATTATTGCCGCGCCGTCTTGGTTTCTTGCTGATTTTCCAAGCCAAAAATTAGATGGCGAGCTGTGGCTGGGTCGCCAGCAGTTTGCCGCCACGTTAAGCATAGTGAGCAAGCAACAACCGGTACAGAGCGAATGGCAACAAATTCGCTATTACGTATTTGAGTTACCCGAGGCGGCAGGAACCTTTAGTGATCGGGTCTTGGCAATGCACGCGCTTAAACAGCAGCTCAATTCGCCTTATATCGTCATTGTGCCGCAGTTTCGTGTTGCGGATAAGCAACAACTGTTTACTAAACTTACTGAGCTGGAGCAGGCTGGCGCAGAGGGCTTAATGTTGCATCATCAAGCCGCGTTGTATCATACCGGCAGAAGTCAGGCGTTATTAAAGCTGAAAACCTATCAGGATGCAGAAGCCGAAGTGGTGGGTTATCGCCCGGGTAAGGGCAAGTATCAAGGTATGGTTGGAGCGCTTATCGTCAAAACACCTGAAGGCAAAACCTTTGCTATTGGCAGTGGTTTAACGGATGCGCTTCGCGAAACACCACCAGAAATTGGCACGGTGATAACCTATCGGTATAACGGTCTGACCGTGCATGGCTTACCCCGTTTTGCGCGATTTTTAAAAGTGCACTCCGATTTTTAAGCCATGGGTTCGAGTTTCACGGTGGCGGGGCGCAATAAGGCTCGGATCCGTTCAAAAGGAGTCAACACGATAGCATTGCCCAGCAACACCAGCGCAAAACCGCTAAAGGTATAACTGGTCCAGCTAAAACCTTCAAATAAGGTACTTAATACCACGGCCACTAATGGAAACAGCACTATGGTATAGCTGGCTTTTTCCGGGCCAATTTTTTTCAGTAGCGCAAAATAACTGGCAAACGCGATGACCGAGCCAAAGATCGCCAGATAGAGCAATGAAGCAAGATAAGCCGGTTCAGTACTGAAGTTAAACTGTTGTCCTTGCCATAATGCCGCTAACAATAATACGCCGCTACCGTACAGCATGCCCCATGCATTCACTTGCATAATGGGCATGCCTTCTCGTGAGTTGCGCACGCTGACCATGTTGCCAAACGAGGCCGAGAGTGCACCCGATAAGATCAGCAATAAGCCGATTAAGCTGGCATTGGTAAAATCTAACCCATCTAAATCAGGCCAAAACAGCACCACAATACCGGCGATGCCCATTAAGGCACCAAAATAAATACGTTTCGCTACCGGTTTGCCGAAAAACAACCGCGTATTAACGATGTTCATCAGTAGCATAGTGGTAAAGGCGATGGCGGTCATCGCGGAGGTCAGGTATTGTTGTGCTTGATAAATAAACAGAAAGTTGACGGCAAAATTGAGCGTGGCTAACAACAAAATAAAGCCATGCTGGCGCAGCGTAAAACGCATATCGAGCTTTTTGTACCAGCAAAATAGCCACATCAGTACAGCGGCAATTGCAAAACGGTACAAGAGTGATACTTCAATCGCAACTTCACCGAGTTGAAACTCAATGGCAAACCAGGTGGAACCCCAGATCAACACGGTAACTAAGTACAATAAGATGTTTTGCATAAAGCGATGCCAGAGGCGATAAAGGCACTGATCATAAAGCCTTGTTCAAGATTAAAACAGTAGTCAAAGTAGAATTTTATGGGTTTGTTTAGCAACAAGGGTGGTTTTGTTGGGAGTCAAACCATTAAGCTGCGCAAGGTTTTAATTTTGCATAGTCGAGAATTTTTTCGCCGCTGGCGAGGGACTTTCTTTTGCCTCGCCAAAAGAAAGTCCCGCAAAGAAAAGGCGACCCACGTTGCGGCGAAAGCCCGTTCAATTTTGCCCGCCCAAGGCGACGAGGTAACTCGCTCGGTGCTACCGCGCCTCACTCAAACACCCCTCGTCTTAAAACCTTGGTCGCGCAAATTTGATCGGCTTGCAACGTAATGGGATTGAAAAGCACAACAGCCTTAAATGCTTGGTCTTTGACCTCAAACATGAAAACGATTTGGGGTAAAAAACGGATTATTCAGCTTAGCGAATACCGCTCTGGTTTTTAGTCCCCTTAGAGCGAGCCGACTGATCATCGTTGGCCAAGGTTTTAAGAAAACGGGTGTTTGAGTGCGGCGACGTTAGCGCCGCGCGAGTTACGTTTTCGCCTTGGACAACGATTGAGCAGTTGGGCTTTCGAGCGGAAGTGGGGTCGCATTTTCTTTGGATACTTTCTTTTGGCGACGCAAAAGAAAGTATCTCGCCAACGGCGAAAACGTTAAGGATCTTGGTATCTGAACCCGAAGCCAATCGTGCAAAAAGCGTCGCAAGTGCAAGCAAAAGCATCCTGAAAAATGTAGACTCGGCCTTAGGAAATCTGGCTAAAAGTGCAAGCACTGCTGGAGCTGAGAGTACGGCCTTGGTAACTGATATAAATGAAGCACTTGATAAAATGAGAGAGAAGAGATCGATAAGTGATGCGTAACGGACTAAAAAATTATCTAAATATGTCTTTTTCATTTGGAATAATGATTGTTATGGGTGTATTGATAATAAAAGACCAAATAGCTCATCATCAGTATACTTCAGGCTATATTGAATACTTTGAATGCTTTAACGACAAAAAGACGGAGTCGACTTATCAATATAATTTGAAACTTAAAAGTGACGAGAGTTTTAGGAATCGAATCAAAGTACCTTGTGACGTAATCCCCAAAATCTCAAAAGGGGATTATGTCGAGGTTGAAAGTATTGGTCACATTTTCATCCAAATAACCCTCAATGAAGTTGAATTATTTGACAAAGCTTACTTAGAGAGAAGAAGCAATGTTAACTTTATTTTTATACTGCTTTTTTTGTTAGGGTTATGTGATTTCAGCTATAGAATGTTTAACAACGTAAAGAGTAGGAAACCCATCTAAACATAATATCAGACCAATTCTCAGAAGTTAGATAAGGAAAATGAGTGTTGACGTTCATGGTGTTTTGTATTCTTTTTATTCTTGTCTTAAATTACTAATATGCGGGGCTATTGCGAGTTTTAGTTTTTGGATATCCAATTGACAAAGCTATACAAGGCCATGTGAAATTTGATCAAAAGTGGCGGGTACTCGCTGTTCATAGCTTGCGGGGCTTTGTTTTATCTGGCTTGGGTTTATAAAGCTGGCTGAGCAGCGGTTTCTGAACGGATAGAATTAATAATTTAAAAAAATAGGTTTAAGTGGGAGTAATGGGTAAACGTAAGATAAAGTACAGCGAGGGCGATGTGTTCTTAGTGCCCTCCAGGGATGGTAAGTTTTTTGTTGGGCAAATTATAGTTGATGGCGATTCTGATATTGGAGCATTATTTTGTAAGCGTAACGCCAACCACACATTCCTATCCTAACTGATCAACATTACCCTGTCTGCCTCTTTAAATTATCAGGGTAATCATCATGAAACGCACTAAAGAACAATGGCTGGCCTTATTCGCCGAGCAAGCCCAAAGTGGCCTTACTCAAACGGCATTTGCTAAACGACAAGGGATTATCCCGACCTATTTCAATCTCCGTAAACGCCAGTTGTTGGCTCATCAGAATGATGACACCGGTTTCATTGAATTAGCACCACAAAGCTCGCCACTGGCCCGGCATATCCTGCTACGCAAGCGTGATATGGAATTGCAACTTCCAGCAGGGACGGATGCACTCTGGTTAGCCGCCTTGCTCAGGGCACTTTGACCATGAAAATGTTCCTCGATGTGCTTAAGGTCTATTTGCATAAACAGCCGGTCGATTTTCGCAAATCCATTAATGGCTTATCGTTGCTGGTCGAGCAAGAGATGCAGCTCTCGCCATTTAGCGGCGCATTGTTTGTGTTCTGTAATCGGCAGCGTACCCGGTTAAAAGTGCTGTACTGGGATAGCACTGGGTTTTGTCTGTGGTACAAAAGGCTTGAAAAAGACACGTTTCGCTGGCCAAGGCAGATGCCAGGTAAAGTGTTGTCTATTAGCGAGCAGCAATGGCATTGGCTGTTGCAAGGTGTCGATATTCAAAAAATCACCGCGCACCAGCCGCTGCATTACCAGAGTGTGGGTTGATATGCCGATCGGCTATAAATCCTGTAGATCGCATCCAAAACAATCTAAATCTTACCAAGCACTTAGCCAAATTGGCCGTTACAATAACGGCTATGAAAAAGATACCAGATACCCTACCTGATGACGTTGAACTGCTTAAGAAAATGCTGCTTGAGCAGACAGCGCTACTTGCCAAGCATGAGCAAAAGCTTGAGCGAAAACTGGCGCAAAAAGACAAACGCATCGCTAAATTAGAGCGGGTTAACCAGCAGCTGTCGGATAAGCTGCAGCAATTGCTGGAGCGCTATAACCTGAAGAAGTATCAGAAATTTAGCCCCAGCAGCGAGACCTACGAAGGTGAAGGCGAAGTCTTAAATGAGGCCGAACAGCTTATTGAAGAGCAGTCCGTAGCGACAGAGCCAGACACTCAGACGACCGAGAGCGCTGAGAAAACCGTCAAACCACGTCGGCCGCGTATTATTCCTGAATTGCCCCGCGTTGACGTTATCCATGACATTGACGATAAAACCTGTGCCTGCTGCGGCCATGCGCTGCATCAAATGGGTGAAGAAGTCAGTGAGCAAATCGAGTTCGTGCCAGCACAAATCCGGGTGCTTAGGAACGTGCGGCTGAAATACAGCTGCCGGCAGTGTGAAACCAATGGCACTAAGGTCGACATTAAGATTGCCGATGTACCGCCTGCGGTTATCCCTAAGAGCATGGCCACGCCAAGTTTACTGGCGCAAATCATCAGCAGCAAAATGCACTATGGGATGCCACTTTACCGACAAGAAAAACTGTTTAATGAAGCCGGCATTGAGCTTAGTCGTCAAACGATGAGTCGTTGGCTGATAACCTGTGCAGATAAACTTAAACCGCTACTGGCGTTAATGAAAGCTGAGCTTCTGAAACAGCCGGTGCTGTGGGCAGATGAAACCACGGTCAATGTGCTAGATGTTGAGAAAAGCACCTGTTACATGTGGGTATATGGCTGTGGCTTAGAGAAAAGTACCGGCCCTAAGCTGGTGCTGTTTGATTATCAGGATAGTCGCAGCAGTAAACATCCCTGTGACTTCTTATCCGGCTTTAACGGTTATCTGCAGGTCGATGGTTATGCCGGATATGAGAAAACTCACGCAACCTTAGTCGGTTGCTGGGCGCATGCCAGACGCAAGTTCGTTGAAGCCCAAAAAGCACAGGGCAAAGGCAAAACGGGTAAAGCGGATGTGGCCCTTAACCACATCCAGAAACTCTATGCACTGGAGAGTAAATTAAAAACTGCGCCGCCTGATAAGAAGTATGACGCCAGACAAGCACTAGCTAAACCACTGCTAGAACAATTTAAAAGCTGGCTGGATAAATCAAGCGAGAGTGTCACGAAAGAAAGTTTACTGGGAGTGGCTATCACGTATAGCCTGAATCAGTGGCCCAAACTAATCCGCTATCTGGGTGATGGCCGATTAAATATCGACAACAACCGTGCTGAGCGCGCGGTCAAACCGTTCGTGATTGGTCGCAAGGCGTGGCTGTTTGCCAATACCAAGACGGGTGCACAAGCCAGTGCGGCGCTGTACAGCCTGGTTGAAACCGCCAAAATCAATGGTCTGGAACCGTATGATTACTTATGCCGCTTGCTGACAGAGCTGCCCAAAGCCAATACCCACGAGCAACTGCAACAACTCCTGCCTTACTGATCACCAGCCACACCGCAAGGTGTGGTTGTTGTTACGCTTACATTATTTTGCTATTTTTTTGACCTAAAAGTTACCATTGATGAAGCACAAAATATCTCTGATTTGTCGTCAGAAAAAATTATAAGCGCAATTTTAATTACACCCGAAATGATACAGCGAGGCTACTGGACAATAACCGTTAATTGTCCAGTAGTTCAAAGTGTTCATGAGAAATTATATTGGCGTTTAAAAGAAAATAATTTTGTTGGTTCTCGCGTTAACGGTGGTGGTCTGATAGCGGATAAGCTGGATACCTACTACGGACTTCTTGAAGAGAGCTATTGGGCTCGGTTGGACATGGTATATGAAGCGTTTTTAGTTCCTCCAGAAAAACGTCAGTCTTGATATTTACAAACAAGAAACGTTTAGTTTCTGACCCCAAACATAAGAGGATTAATAGCGAGATCGCTTAGTAACATTTTAAATTCACTAGGGTTGATGAGAAGCGCTTAACCTTCTCGCCGTTGGCGAGTAACTTTCTTTTGCCTCGCCAAAAGAAAGTCCCGCAAAGAAAAGGCGACCCACGTTGCGGCGAAAGCCCCTTTCAATTTTGCCCGCCCAAGGCGACGAGGTAACTCGCTCGGCGCTAACGGCCCTCATTCAAACACCCCTCGTCTTAAAAACTTGGTCGGACAAACTTGCTCGGCTTGCAACGTAATGGGATTAACAGCAGTGCAGCGCGGTTAGTCGATGACGTTTTAACGTGAAGCTGATTTCTACAGCTCAATTTGTGGTAATGAGTGGATCAAATTTCAGTTGTTGGTGTAGTGAACGATTAAGTGGAGTTGGCTAATTATTTAACCTTTTCGCCGTTGGCGAGGGACTTTCTTTTGTTTCGCCAAAAGAAAGTCCCGCAAAGAAAAGGCGACCCACGTTGCGGCGAAAGCCCGTTCAATTTTGCCCGCCCAAGGCGACGAGGTAACTCGTTCGGCGCTACCGCACCTCACTCAAACACCCCTCGTCTTAAAACCTTGGTCGTGCAAACTTGCTCGGCTTGCAACGTAATGGGATTGAAAAGCACATCAGCCTTAAATGCTTAGTCTTTGACCCCAAACATGAAAACGATTTGGGGTAAAAAACGGATTATTCAGCTTAGTGAATACCGCTCTGGCTTTTTATTCCCCTTAGAGCGAGCCGACTGATCATCGTTGTCCAAGGTTTTAAGAAAACGGGTGTTTGAGTGCGGCGACGGTAGCGCCGCGCGAGTTACGTTTTCGCCTTGGACAGCGCATGAGCAATTGGGCTTTCGAGCGGAAGTGGGGTCGCATTTTCTTTGGATACTTTCTTTTGGCGACGCAAAAGAAAGTATCTCGCCAACGGTGAAATCGTTAAGGGTCTTGGTATCAGAACCCGAAGCTACTCAAACACTCCTCGTCTTAACACCTGGTCACGCAAACTTGCTCGGCTTGCAACGTAATGGGATTAAAAAGTACATCAGCCTGCGGAGTGTTTCTGTTTATTACTGCAAAAAGCGAAGAACCAAAATTCCTGCCGCATCAAAATGTCTACGCGCATATCCGCAATAACTTAAGATCTGACAATTGGCTAAGTTTTTTAAAAAATAAATACCTTATCAATTCCTTGCTCGCAAAGGTCAACAGGACTAATATTTGTACGTTAAGTTGTACTAATTGGAGTTCAATATGAGCCGTATACATCTAGATAAAGATATTCAGCCTTTATCTGAATTTCGTGCTGGCGTTACATCATTTATTAAGCAAGTCAATGAGACACGTCGGCCGTTGGTTATTACGCAGCATGGTAAAGGTGTGGCCGTTGTTCTTGATGTCGCAGAATATGAAGCAATGCAAGAGAAGATCGAGTTACTTGAAGAAATACATACTGCTGAAGCGCAATTAGCTGCAGGTTTAGGTGTATTAAATAAAGATGCTCGTTCCCAAATCTTAAAACGCATTCATAGATGAGAGTAGTCTGGTCACCTTTAGCATTACAAAAGCTGGGTGATGCTGCAGAGTTTATTGCTTTGGATAATCCCTACGCCGCAGAAAAATGGGTAAATGACGTTTTTGACAAAACGGATCTCCTTGAATCAGTGCCAGAAATGGGGCGAATGGTTCCAGAAATGCCTCATACACACTACCGAGAAATTATTTTTGGTCATTACCGCATCATTTATAGCTTGAGTCATGAGATACGCGTGCTAACGGTAAGACATTGTCGTCAGTTGCTCACCGAGCATGATGTATGAAACGATGTTAGTAAATGCTTAGTATCTGACACCAAGCATCGATTGTTGAAAGCTTTTTCGCCGTTGGTGAGTAACTTTCTTTTGGCGACGCAAAAGAAAGTATCTCACCGCAGGTGAAATGCTGACTAGCTGATTAGGCTAAGATGCTGAAATGATGATCAAACGTTTTTGGGTAAAAGACAGAAGTGGGGTCGCATTTTCTTTGGAGACTTTCTTTTAGCGACGCAAAAGAAAGTCTGTCACCGCAGGTGAAATCTTGCCTCACCAAGTAGGCTAAGCCACCGAATATTCAGCCGCAAAAAATGCAGGTAAAACTTAGCGTGGAAAGGCCTGCAGCGTCATTTCAGCAATTTGCTGCAGTTGCTCTGCTGTGGCGCCATTATTGGCTTGAATCGCCATGCCTTGTAACACGGTTCCCATAAAGCGTGACAACACTTCTGCATCAACATGTGCCGGAAGATCGCCCGCTATTTTGGCCTGAGCAAAGCGTTCATGCAGTTTTTGTTCACCGGCTAACCGACGATTAATTAATGCCGCTTTAACGGCCGATGCGGCTTCGCTGCAAGACAAGGCCCCCTGTACGACAAAACAACCTTGCGGCTGTGATTTATCGGCCATATTATTCGCTGCGCCAAAAAGCATGTGTTCGGCAACTTGATAGGCAGTGGGTTTTTCTAGTGCCGGTAAAAAAAACGAGCAAGGACGGCTTTCATAAAGCTCAATGGCTTTTAAAAAAAGCTGCTCTTTATTACCAAAAGCGGCATACAAGCTGGGTTTGTTAATTCCCATGGCTTCGGTGAGATCGGCTAATGAAGTGCCATCGTATCCTCTGCGCCAGAAAACCTCTAGAGCCTTCTCAAGCGCGGTATCTGTATCAAAGGCGCGGGGGCGGCCGACACTTTGTGGGCAACTTGTTACGGTCATGGCTCTGCTCCTGAAAATAGTGTTTATATAGTAAACAGCAAATCGCCCCATGTCCAGCAAGGGTTATATACCGCTAGGTATAAAACCTGACCCCCAGCTAACGCTTATAACGAATCGTTATAAAGGCAAACTTATTATATTTACCACTTGGTACAAAATAGATTGACAGTAAGAGATAAATCTATATATTTACCGACCGGTACAAAATAAGCAGATTTAATGCAAATTACGCAACAAAGTGGAGACGTGCGTCATGAGTAGTTTCAAACAGGTGAAAATTTTAATGTTAGCCAGCGTTGCGGCATTAGCGCTGTCCGCTTGTGGCAATCCTGAAGCCGCAGAGCAAGCTACGGCGCCTGCTGCTCCTGAAGTGAGTGTGGCACAGGTTGTCGCTGAGCGTATCACCGAATGGGACGAATTTACGGGCCGTTTGCAAGCTCCGCAAACCGTGAGGTTGGTGCCTCGTGTATCCGGTTATATTGAGCAGGTACATTTCAGCGAGGGCGCTTTGGTGCGTGAAGGGGATTTACTGCTGCAAATCGATCCTCGCCCGTTTACCGCAGATGTGGCGCGTTTAAAAGCCGAATTACAAAACGCCGAAAGCGCGGCCAGCTTAGCTGAAAGTGAATTTCGGCGTGGCGAAAGGTTAAGCAAGCAGCAAGCTATTTCTACTGAAGCACTCGACAGCCGTTTAGCACGGCAACAACAAACAGCAGCCACTGTTGCTGCGGTGAAAGCCGCCTTACAGCGCGCAGAGTTAGATTTAAGTTATACCCGCGTAACGGCCCCTATTAGTGGCCGAGTGTCTTATGCGATGGTAACGGCCGGTAACTTTGTGACCGCTGGGCAAACTGAACTGACCAATGTGGTCTCGACTGATAAAATGTATGCCTATTTCGATGTAGACGAGCAAAGCTATTTAAAATACGCCCGCCTAAGCAACGAAGGAAAACGCGCCGATACGCGTGATGCAACGGGCAACCCCGTTTATATGGCGCTGGCTAACGATACAGATTATCAACATATCGGTCAGATCGATTTTGTGGATAACAGTGTCAATCAACACACTGGCACTATTCGTCTTCGCGCCAGTTTTGCTAATCAAGATAACCAGTTATTACCCGGTTTATTTGCCCGTTTTAAAGCTCGTTGGCAGCAATAGCTATGACGGCGTGTTAATTGATGAAAAAGCCATTGGTACGGATTTGAATAATAAGTTTGTATTGGTGGTGAATGCCAATAATCAACTGGAATATCGCGCCGTGACTTTAGGGGAAAAAATCAATGATTTGCGCATTGTTAAAGCGGGCTTAGCCCCTAGCGATAAGATCGTGGTCAATGGTTTGCAGCGGGTACGGCCGAATATGCAAATTTCACCGAAAATGGTGGAGATGGCAAATGAAACGCAGTTAACGCAAATTCGTCAGGCACAGCAACTGCTTGAGCAAAGCCATGCCGCATTAACAGCACAAGCCGCACACAGCGTGACTCAAGGTTAAGGGCTCTTCGATGTTTTCTCAATTTTTTATCAAACGGCCGATCTTTGCTGCCGTTATTTCATTACTGTTTTTTATCAGTGGTGCCATTGCGGTTTGGCAACTGCCGGTAACGGAATATCCAGAAGTGGTGCCACCCACTGTGGTGGTCACCGCAAATTATCCGGGTGCCAACCCTAAAGTGATTGCTGAAACCGTTGCCTCGCCGTTAGAGCAGGAAATCAACGGTGTTGAAGATATGTTGTATATGTCATCGCAAGCCACCTCGGATGGCCGCATGACCTTAACCATTACCTTTGCCATTGGTACCAACGTCGATTTAGCGCAAAGTCAGGTGCAAGCGCGGGTTGATCGCGCTATGCCAAGGCTGCCGCAAGAAGTGCAGCGACTGGGTATTGTCACAGAGAAATCGTCACCCGATCTGACTATGGTGGTGCATTTAACGTCACCAGACGATCGTTACGACATGCTGTATTTATCAAATTATGCTGCGCTAAATGTTAAAGATGAATTAGCGCGTATTGAAGGTGTTGGCGCGGTACGGGTATTTGGTGCGGGTGATTACAGCATGCGTATCTGGTTAGATCCGAGTAAGGTTGCGGCCTTAGGGTTATCGCCAAGCCAAATTGCCAGTGCCATTCGTGAGCAAAACCAACAAGCGGCAGCCGGTAGCTTAGGCGCACAACCGAGTGGCGATGCCGATTTTCAATTATTGATCAATGTGAAAGGCCGTTTAACCACGGAGGCAGAGTTTGAAGACATTATTATCAAAGTGGGCGAGCGTGGTGAAATCAGCCGCTTAAAAGATGTCGCCCGGGTCGAATTGGGTGCATCCACCTATGCGTTACGCTCTTTATTAGATAACAAAGATGCCGTCGCGTTACCGATCTTCCAAGCGTCGGGTTCAAACGCTATCCAAATTTCTAATGATGTGCGCAGCACCATGCAAACGTTAAGCAAGAGTTTTCCAGATGGCCTAACTTACGACATTGTGTACGATCCAACCGTGTTTGTGCGCGGCTCAATTGAGGCCGTTGTTAAAACCTTATTAGAAGCGGTTTTACTAGTAGTACTGGTCGTGGTGCTGTTTTTACAAACATGGCGCGCGTCTATTATTCCGCTGGTAGCTGTGCCAGTGTCTTTAGTGGGTACTTTTGCCTTTATGCACTTAATGGGTTTCTCATTAAATGCCTTATCGTTATTTGGCTTGGTTTTAGCAATTGGTATCGTGGTTGATGATGCCATAGTGGTGGTCGAAAACGTTGAGCGTAATATCAGCGAAGGTTTATCACCGGTAGCGGCTACACAAAAAGCCATGAAAGAGGTCACGGGGCCTATCGTGGCCACCACCTTGGTATTAGCGGCCGTGTTTATTCCAACGGCGTTTATGTCGGGTTTAACCGGGCAATTTTATAAGCAATTCGCGCTAACGATTACTATTTCTACCTTTATTTCGGCGATTAACTCTTTAACGTTGAGCCCGGCATTGTCGGCCCTTTTGTTAAGAGGGCATGGCGAGAAAAAAGATGCGCTAACCCGTGGTATGGACAAACTGTTAGGCGGTTGGTTGTTTGCACCGTTTAACCGTTTCTTTGCGCGGTTGTCGAATGGCTATGGTTATTTGGTGCAAAAAATCATCCGTTTTGGTGCCATTGTGATGTTGCTGTATGTTGCCTTGGTCGGTTTAACCGGCTTGCAGTTTGCCACTACGCCAACCGGTTATGTGCCTGGGCAAGATAAGCAGTATTTAGTTGCTTTTGCGCAGCTACCAGATGCCGCTTCACTTGAGCGTACCGAAGCGGTGGTGAAAGAAATGTCACGGATCGCCTTAGCACAGCCAGGTGTGGCTAATTCGGTGGCCTTTCCAGGACTGAGCATCAATGGCTTTACCAATAGCCCGAACAGTGGTGTGGTCTTTACCCCGTTAGACAGCTTTGACGAGCGTCAAGATCCAGCGTTATCCGCTAATGCCATCGCTGCGGCCTTAAACCAAAAATTTGCTGGTATTGAAGATGCTTACATCGCTATTTTTCCACCACCGCCAGTACAAGGTTTAGGCACCATTGGCGGCTTTAGATTGCAAATTCAAGACCGTGCTAATTATGGTTATGAAGAGCTGTACAACGTGACCATGCAGGTAATGATGAAAGCGTGGCAGACACCTGAACTTGCTGGGGTGTTTTCAAGTTATCAGGTTAATGTGCCGCAGCTAGATTTAGATATTGATCGCACCAAAGCGAAACAACAGCAAGTTTCGTTGGATACGGTGTTTCAAACGTTGCAGGCGTATATGGGCTCGGTTTATGTCAATGACTTTAACCAGTTTGGTCGCACCTATCAGGTGAATATGCAAGCTGATCAAAAGTTTAGACAAACGCCAGAACAAATCAGCCAGTTAAAAGTACCGAATGCCCAGGGTGAAATGATCCCACTTGGTTCTTTTATCACGGTAACCGATACCGCCGGCCCTGATCGCGTGATGCACTACAACGGTTTTACTACGGCAGAATTAAATGGTGGTGCGGCCCCCGGCTTTAGCAGTGGCGAAGCGCAAGCGGCTATTGAGAAAATCTTGGCAGAAACGCTACCCAATGGCATGACTTACGAGTGGACTGAACTGACCTACCAGCAAATCTTAGCCGGTAATGCGGGCATGTTTATCTACCCGTTAGTGATTTTGCTGGTGTTTATGGTGTTAGCGGCGCAGTACGAAAGCTTAAGCTTGCCGCTGGCGATAATCCTGATCATTCCAATGACCTTATTATCGGCGTTAAGTGGTGTGCTGTTATACGGCGGTGATAACAACATCTTTACGCAAATTGGTTTAATTGTGTTGGTGGGCTTGGCAACGAAGAATGCCATTCTTATCGTCGAGTTTGCGAAAGAGTTGCAAGACCAAGGCATGACAGCTTTAGAGGCCATTTTAGAGGCCGGTCGCTTACGTTTAAGACCGATTTTAATGACGTCTATTGCCTTTATTATGGGCGTAGTACCGATGGTGTTCTCCAGTGGTGCCGGTGCAGAAATGCGACAAGCGATGGGCGTAGCGGTATTTGCTGGCATGATTGGTGTCACTATTTTCGGCTTAATTTTAACCCCGTTGTTTTATTATTTACTGGCCAGTCGGCAACAGCAAAAACGTGCCGCGACGCCAGTGCAACAAAACCCGACTGTGGAGGCTTCTGATGCCTAACATGTTTAAGCTATCAACGATGGCAATACTGGTCGCTACGTTAAGTGCCTGCACGGTGGGGCCCGATTATCAGCAACCGACTCAGATAGCCACCATTAACTTTGATAGCCCTTATCAACAAGCAGAGCAAGCTCAAAGCTGGTGGCTAGCGTTCGATGATGCCACGTTAAACCGCTTAATTAGCCGTGCTTTAGTGGAGAACCGCACCTTAGTGCAAGCTCGCGCTAACGTTGACCGCGCCTATGCGGTATTTCGTGACACGCAAAATAATAGCTTGCCCAAGGGGAGTTTAGCGAGCGGTTATCAAGCAACAGAAAATGGCACTGTGTCGAGCAGCGATGACGGTGTCATTACCCGTGGTTTTAGCAATGGCGCTAGCCTAAGTTGGGATATCGACTTATTTGGTAAGTTAAGGCGGGCCACCGAAGCGGCAACCGCGGCGGCAGAGCAAGCCGATATCTTGTGGCATGATGCGCAAGTGCAGCTGATTAGCCAAGTTGCCACCAGCTATGGTGAATATCGCGGTGCTCAGCTGCGGTTATTAGTGGCAGAGCAAAATTTGCAGAATTTGCAGCAAAGCCGTGACATCGTGCTAGCTCGGCTTGAAGCCGGTTTAGCGTCTGAATTAGAGTTAGCGCAAATTGAGGTGCAATATCATCAGGTGCAAGCCGCGGTGCCCGCCTTACGGGTAGCCTTGTTAACTGCCGATGCCACTTTATCAGCGTTATTAGCGCAACAACCCGGCAAACTTAACTTAGGCTCTGTACCGAAACTGCCTGAGTTGGCCGAGCCTGTCGCCGTGGTCGCCGGTGAAAATTATCTGCGTTATCGCGCCGATGTTGCCAGCGCTGAGCGCGAGTTAGCGGCACGAACTGCCGATATTGGCGTGGCCACTGCCGATCTGTATCCGAACTTATCCGTAACGGGCTTTTTGGGTTTTATTTCGGGCCCAGGTTTTTCCTTGGGCAGTGATAATCAAAGTTGGGCGCTTGCGCCCACACTAAGCTGGCAGGCTGCCGATTTAGGCTCGGTGAAAGCGCGGATCCGTGTGGCTGAAGCCAATGCCACTATGGCCTTAGCCCAGTTTGAGCAGCAGGTGTTCAATGCCATTGCCGATATGCAACTGAGCTTGCAAAGCTACAATTTGAGCCGTGAGCAGCAACTGAGCACTGAGCGGCAATGGCAAGCTAGCAATAAAGCGCTGCGTATCGCGCGCGAGCGATACAATGCTGGTAGTGGTGAGTTTTTAGCGTTATTAGATGCCGAACGCGAGCAGCTGTTCGCGCGTGATCAGTTAGCGCAGTTGCAGCAACAAAGCTTTAGTCGTTTAGTGGCTATTTACCGCAGTTTTGGTGGTGCGATCCAGCTGCAATAAATACAGCTAGCCGTGCTTAGAGATAAAAACTGGGTTAATCCTAATACCGATCAGTTTAACGTATAGCATGACGTAGTTTGCTCACATCAACACGCCATGAATCATCCCTGAGGCTCGATTCCGGCCATCCATGGCCTTCAACGGTTGATTTAGAGCAAACAGGTCATGCTTAACTGACTTGCATTGGGAGTAATCCAGCTTTTTGCTTTGATAAAACCGTTAAAATACCTGAAGGGCGCTAATTCCTGTTTAAAGTCACTTGCTGAGTGCACAACTAATCGCCAAAATAGCCGCCTACTGCGATGAGGTCACTATGGTTAATTTAGCTTTGCTGGGTGCGTTTATTCCGACGTTTTTGTTTGTGTCGGTAACACCGGGTATGTGTATGACGCTGGCAATGACGCTAGGTATGAGTCAGGGCGTGCGCCGCACCTTTTGGATGATGTGGGGTGAAATGTTAGGCGTGGGGCTGGTGGCGGTATTGGCCGTGCTAGGCGTCGCCGCGCTCATGTTGCAATTTCCGGCGTTATTTCAATGGTTCAAACTGCTGGGCGCGGCTTATTTGTGCTATGTGGGTATCCAAATGTGGCGGGCTAAAGGCAAGTTAGCTTTACCCAGTTCTGGCGCCGTACCGAAATTGTTATCGCGCCGCGCCTTGTTTAGTCAGGGGTTTATCACCGCAGTGTCCAATCCGAAAGGCTGGGCATTTCATATGGCGTTATTACCGCCGTTTATCGACAGTTCGCTGTCGTTTTGGCCGCAACTGGCTATTTTGATCAGTATTATTTTGTTGCTAGAGTTTTTATCTATGCTGCTGTATGCCAGTGGCGGTAAAGCCTTGGCATTGTTTCTAACACGGTCTAATCGGGTGCAGTATCTCAATCGCATTGGCGCCAGCCTGATGTTCGGCGTGGCGCTGTGGATGCTAGTCGATTAACGCTTAATCGGGCTTGGGCGGTGTTTTGGCACTGCCAATACCGCCACTTAACACCAGTTGTAGCGCTTCAGCGGGTTTCATATCAATTTTGCGAGTGCAGCTGCGCGGTACAATAATGGTATAACCGCCCACGTTGTAGGCCATCGGTAAAAATACCGCTAATTGCTCTTCTTGCATTAAGCTCGACATACGGTCATCGGCTTGGCCGCCTTGTTTGGTGACAATACCAATCATCTCAATCTCGGATGAGGGCAGCTTAACCAGTACCACCGAGCCATCTTTAAAGTTTTTACCCGACATCACATCAATAATATCTTGCAACATGCCGTAAATTTGTTTGGTGCCGGGCAATTTCATCAGCGTTTTGCCGGGTAATTGCCACAGCCAGTTAAGGCTGCGCCAACGTGAGCTAAAACCCACTGCAACACAGACTAATAGGAAGCCGACGATGGCTAAACCCGGAAAATACCATTCACCCGGCAGAACCATTTTAAACAACGGTGCCAAACTGCTTTCGATGGTATGCAGCAGCCAGCGTAAGATCTCAATGGTGATCACTAAGGGTAAAATGATCACCAAGCCTTTCAATAGGCTTTTTACAAATATGTTCATGAAAATCCTTTTATGGCTTAGCACTATTTAACGCATGAATGGCAAAACTACCTAACCAATGACCACCTTCGTAACTGTCGCCAATCAGGTTAGGATAGGAGTGCGCAACATGCTGATCGGCAATGGCTTGTAAATGGGCATAGCGTGAGTATTGTTTGGCCAGCACCGATAAATTCCAAGCGCGACTGAAGTTTAAACCATCTAAATGCACCAGTTTACCATCGCTGCGATCGCTAACTTGGCCAACGGCCAGTTTATAGTTCTTATCGGCTAATTGCGGCATAAAGCGGTTTACCCAGCGTAAAAACTGACCGGCAGGTAAAATGCGCTGCATAAGGCCAATTTCTTCTAAGCAAGGCGATAAAAAGTCGTAACCACTCGGCTCCCAAGTGATGAGGCAGTTGGCATCGTCTAAATAATAGCTTTTGGCTCGCTCACTGATCAGCTGTTGTAACGCGGTATGCTGCAGGGTAAGCGCATAATCGTAAGCAAAGCTTAAACCAAAGGCGGTATTAGTATGTTCACCCACTCGCACTGGATAAACCAAGCGCGGTAAGAAGTTTTCGTAGCGGCTAACAATCACATCGGCCAGTGGTTGTAAATTTTTAGCCAATTGTTGGCCAAGCGGATCGGGCCAACTGTGCAGCTCTGCGGATAGCTTTAACAACCAGGCCCAGCCATAAGTGCGTTCAAACGACGCATTGATATCTTTGCTAAAGAACGCGACTTCTTGTGCCACTTTTTCAGCGGTGATATGACGTTTTAAAATCGTTTTAACCTCTTCAGCTTGCGCCAGCTCAGGAAACTGTTTCAGTAAGGTAACCATTGACCAATAGCCATGCACCGCACTGTGCCAATCAAAGCAGCCAAAAAATATCGGGTGCACTACCGACGGTTCTTGTAAATCCGCGGCACTGCCCAATACAGTGCCCGTTTTGTATGGATAAGGTGTTTCGACACAATGCAGCGGTAATGTCACCAGCTTGTTAGCTTCGGCTAGAGTCAAGCTATGGTGAGTTGCGGCGGTATTATTCGCCTGGCTGGTAAAACTGAGTGTGGCGACAAAAACCATGCTGAGCAGGGTGCTTAACTTCATAATGAAACCTTGTTGTCTGCAGATAAGATCAGGTAATGCATCTAAGACTAAAGCATATTGGTGAGGTTGTTAATGTAAATTCGCCGCCTTTCGTCATTTCGCGGTTTTATATGGGCGAAAGCACGTTGCCGATTAATAAACTAATTGCGCTATAACTGGCAGCCTACCTTTACAGCTCTGCGTTCTCTTTAGCTTGCGCCGGTGTGTGCGCTGCGGCAGAAACTCAACTCTGATGTTGGCTTATGTTAAACTGACGTCAATTTGGCTTTGCCTGCATGTTCGCGCAGAGCCTGTCGTTCTCTTCGATTTTCAGGAGCCTTTGTGACTGCTTTATCTAGCTTATATCCACAACCCTTATGGCAATGGTTTGCGCAAATTTGTGCTATTCCTCATCCTTCAAAACATGAACAAGCACTTAGCCGGCATATTCAAGCCTGGGCGCGAGATAAAGGCTTAGCCGTGCATGAAGATCAGGTTGGCAACTTAATTATTAAAAAACCCGCTACTGCAGGCATGGAAAACCGTAAAGCCGTGGTTATTCAAGCGCACCTTGATATGGTGCCACAGAAAAATGCCGATAAAGTGCATGATTTTACAAAAGATCCTATTGATGCTTACGTTGATGGCGAATGGGTCACGGCACGTGGCACCACGCTAGGCTCAGACAACGGTATCGGTATGGCATCTGCGTTAGCCATCTTAGGCAGTGATGACATTAAACACGGCCCATTAGAAGTGTTACTCACGGTAGATGAAGAAGCGGGCATGACGGGCGCCTTTGCTTTGCAACCCGGTGTGCTAGAAGCCGAAATTTTAATTAATACCGACTCAGAGCAAGAAGGTGAAATTTACATGGGCTGCGCCGGTGGTGTAGACGCCGAGTTTAGCGTGCCGATGCAATGGCAACCTATCCCTGCAGGACATCAAGCATGTCGGTTAAGTTTAACCGGTTTAAAGGGTGGCCACTCGGGCGTGAATATTCACTTAGGTCGCGGTAATGCCGCCAAACTATTAGCGCGCTTTTTAGTGATGTCGGCCGCTGAATTAGGTTTGCGGATCAGTGAAATAGTCGGCGGCTCTTTACGAAATGCCATTCCGCGTGAAGCCGGTGTTACGGTGACCTTGCCTGCGGCGAATCAAGCCTTGTTAGCTGAAAAAGTCGCGGCTTTTGAAGCGTTATTACAGCAAGAGTTAGCGGCTATTGAGCCAGCGATCCGCTTTGCTATGTCGGAAACCATTTTACCCTCACAAGTCATGGCGCCACAGTGTGAACAAACGCTATTAAACTTATTACATGCTTGTCCAAATGGCGTGATGCGGATGAGTGATGACGTGGCGGGTGTGGTTGAAACCTCGTTAAACTTAGGTGTGATCACCACCGATGGCGACAGTGTACAGGTGGTGTGTTTAATTCGCTCACTGATCGATTCGGGCCGTGAGCATGTCGAGTCGGTATTGACCAGTTTGGCGGCATTAGCCGGTGTCTCGATCAAATTTAACGGTGCTTATCCAGGTTGGAAGCCGGATCCTGATTCACCGGTAATGGCTATCGTTAAAGCCACTTACGAAGACATCTACAATAAAGAGCCAGTGATAATGGTGATCCATGCGGGTTTAGAATGTGGTTTATTTAAAAAGCCTTATCCTGAGATGGATATGGTATCGATTGGCCCAACCATTCGTTATCCGCATGGCCCTGACGAAATGGTGAATATCGAAACGGTCGGCCAGTATTGGCAATTGCTGTTAGCAGTACTAGAGCGTATCCCGGAAAAGACTGCAGCTTAAGTCACTAAGCAAGCCGCAGTAAGCCATTACTGCGGCTTTTTCTTGGGCCAGCCCACTATTTGCAGCTGCCAATCCAAATCAAATTGTCAGTCGCCACCCCGATCCGTTCGGCTTCTTTTAAGAAAGGCGCACATTCTGCCGCCGTTAATTGCGGTTGGCGTGCCAGTAGCCAAGCGTAATCCGTATTAGGGCCTATTACCAAGGCAATTTGATAATCGGCATCTAACATGGCGATATTATAGCCGCTATAAAAAGGCCCAAAAAACGACACTTTTAAGCGGCCAACATCAGCGGCTTCCACAAAGTAAGCTTTGCCATTGGCGGTGTTCCAGCGTTGTTTTTTAGCATCGTAGCCACGGTTAATAACACTCACACCACCATCATCACGCCGTTGATATTCTGCGGTTACTTGGGTTAAGCCTCGCTCAAAAGAATGATCTAACCTGGCAATTTCATGCCAGGTACCAAGATAGCGCTCTAGCTCAAAAGGTTGCACCGGCGTTACGCCATCAGGCACGGCGGTGCAACCGGTTAGCAAAAATAGGCAGATCCAGAAAAAACGCATAACCACTCCTGTTTAAATATTTCGCAGATGATTAATCGACTCGGGGATTCTATACGTTTAACTAGCTTAACAGTGTCAAAAAGCAGATGATATGGATAAAAATATTCTTGGCGGTGCGCTAGAAGCGTGTTGCTATTCACCAATGACCGGCTATTTTCGTGATGGTTTTTGCAAAACAACCGCACAAGATAGCGGCAGTCATGTGCTGTGTGGTCAAATCAGCAGGGAGTTTTTAGATTTTACCTTAAGTCAGGGCAATGATTTGACTACGCCCCGGCCCGAGTGGCATTTTCCTGGCTTACAACCGGGCGATTTTTGGTGTCTTTGTGCCATGCGTTGGTTAGAAGCCGAGCAGGCCGGGGTTGCGCCTTTATTAAAGCTATCGGCTTGTCATAGCAAAGCGCTGCAGTTTGCCGAATTAGCCTTGTATCAGCAGTATGCGCTTAAGGAGTAACGATGCAGACCTTATCTGAAGAAGATGTCTCTCGTATTGTCGAAATGGCTTGGGAAGATCGTACGCCGTTTGAGGCGATTGAAGGGCTGTATGGCTTAAATGAAAGTGCGGTGATTAAATTAATGCGCAAAACACTCAAAGCCGGAAGTTTTCGGCTATGGCGAGCGCGAGTAACGGGCCGTAAAACGAAACATTTACAGTTACGTGATCCTGCCGTTAGTCGGGCCTATTGTCCTACACAATATAAGCGTTAGGGTTGTTTCCTGTGGGCTGAAGGTCTAGGCTGATTAGTCGCGATACAAGGAGACCGATGCGATGCTGACTAACGTAGATGCGAGTTTACTGAAAACCTGTTCCTTTATTAATGGCCAATGGCAAGCCGGCCCTGATAGTTTTGCCGTAACAAACCCTGCAACACAACACGTGCTGCTGGACGTGCAAGGCGCTAATGCCAACATGGCAGAGGTTGCCGTAGTCGCGGCGGCGGCGGCCCAAGCCGCCTGGGCTGCCCAACCGGCTCAACAGCGAGCCTCAGTATTATTGCGCTGGCAGCAGTTGTTGTTGCAGCATAAAGCTGATTTAGCCCTGCTACTCACTTTAGAACAAGGCAAACCGCTAACGGAAGCGGCGGCAGAAATCGAATATGGGGCTTCTTACCTGCAATGGTTTGCCGAAGAAGCGAAACGACTTTACGGCGACCTGATCCCTGCACCGGCCTCAGATAAACGCATTTTAGTGCAGCGACAGCCAGTGGGCGTTGTGACCGCGATCACCCCTTGGAATTTCCCCAATGCCATGATGATGCGCAAAGCCGCTGCGGCTTTGGCTGCAGGCTGTAGTTTTGTGGTCAAGGTAGCCCAGCAAACCCCCTTGTCTGCCTTAGCTTGTGCCGAATTAGCGCAACAAGCCGGTGTACCATCAGGCATCTTCAATGTGTTGGTTGGCACTGATGCACAGGGCATAGGTGAGGTGCTCACGCAACATCCCAAGGTGAATAAATTCAGCTTTACCGGTTCAACTGCCGTTGGTAAAAAACTGCTACAACAGTGCGCGACTGGAGTAAAACGGGTGAGCATGGAGCTTGGTGGCAATGCACCTTTTATTGTGTTTGCCCATGCCGATTTAGAGCAAGCGGTAACAGGCCTGCTGGCGGCGAAGTTTCGTAATGCCGGCCAAACCTGTGTGTGCGCCAATCGTATTTTAGTTGAAGAAAGCGTGTTACCAGACTTTTTAGCGATGCTATTACCCAAAGTGAAGGCACTAAAAATGGCCGCTGGCGAGCAAGAGGGCGCGCAAATTGGCCCCTTAATTGATGAAAAAGCCATCCAAAAAGTAGAGCAGTTGGTTGAAAAAGCCTTGGCAGCAGGGGCTGTCTTACATTGTGGCGGTCAGCGCCAAGCCGCGGATAGTTTATTTTACCCTGCCACAGTATTAACCAATGTTCGTGCTGATATGGAAATAGCACAACAAGAGATCTTTGGCCCGGTCGTGGCCATCAGTAGTTTTAACAGCGAGGCGCAAGCGATACAACTTGCCAATGCCACTGAATATGGCTTGGCGGGTTATTTTTACAGCCAAGATTTAGCGCAAGTGTTTCGTGTGGCCGATGCCTTACAATTTGGCATGCTGGGTATTAATGAAGGCATTATCTCTAATGCTGCGGCACCTTTTGGTGGCATCAAGCAGTCAGGATATGGGCGTGAAGGGTCAAAATACGGGCTAGATGATTATACCGATTTAAAGTATTTGTACCTTGGTGGGCTTTAAACGGGGGATGGACAAATCCTTGCTCAGCTAACGGCTTGTTCAGCCACAAAGCGCCTTAGTTGTTAGTGAGATAGTCGCTCTTGTGATAAAAAAAACCGGCACTTAAGTGATGAGCTTAGGTGCCGGTTTTCGTTTTGGCGCGAATGAACGTGGACTTACTGCGCTGGCGCTTTTTGATAACGCTTAAACCAGGCTAGCGCATGCTCTACTTTCGCAATCATCCAAGATGGCCGATTAGTCACGCCATGATAAGCATCAGGTACCCGCACCATCGCAGTATCCACTTTGCGCAGCTTTAATGCTTGATAATACTGCTCTGTTTCGGAAATGGGCGTGCGGCGGTCTTTCTCACCGGTAAACAGCAGTACCGGCGTTTTCACATTGCCGACTAAAGATAACGGTGAACGCTGCCAATAATGGGCTTGATGTTCCCAAGGCACCCCAGGAAATTGGTTCTGAATTTGCCCAATATAGCTATCAGCAGTCAGTACCTTAGTCGTCCAGTTCACCACCGGGTTCGTAGCGGCGGCTGCGTTAAAACGATCGGTTAACCCCACGGCATAAGCCGTGGCAATACCGCCGGCTGAGCCGCCAGCGATGTACAGATTGTTTTCATCGATAAAGCCTTTGGCAATCATCGCGTCAACGCCTGACATATGATCTTGATAATCAAACTCAGACGAGTAGTTATAGTGCAATAGCATGGCAAAGCGTTCGCCGTAACCGGTACTGCCGCGATAATTGTTATAAAACACCACATAACCTTCAGCTGCATAGCGCTGTAATTCAGCGGCGAACTGTGGGCCATAGGCTAGGTGTGGGCCACCATGAATTTCGACTAACAGCGGATATTTTTTGTTCGGGTCAAAATTCGGCGGGGTAATATACCAGCCCTGAATTTCTTCATTACCCGCAGTTGAGGTATAACGAATTTCCTCTACTTTACCCAACTGGCGTTGCTGCAATAAGCCGCTATTTAAAGCCGTAAGGGTGCGGCTTTTATTTTTCGAGTAAACCGCTACATCGGCTGGGCGCTGGCTAGTGCCTTGGGTGTAAGCCAAGGTGCCATCGTTGGCCACACTGAACATGCCGCTTAAATAAGGCCGACCCAATGAGGTACCGCCGAGATCGTTTACCAAGTCGGTCATGCGATCACGGGTACTGATTTGCGCTACTTTAGTTTGCCCTTGATCAGCATATTGAAACACTAAAGTGCTGTTGTCGACCCACTTAGGGCTTTCAACGCTGCGATCCAAGTTGGCGGCAAGATCGCTGAATTTACCTGAATCTAACGCTAACAATTTAAGTTTAGTGTTGCTGTAAGAAACGGCAGCCGGGCTGCTAAAGGTAAAGGCCAAGGTTTTACCGTCGGGTGATAAAGCGGGTTCGCTTTCTGCACCATCAAGGCGGGTTAATTGAGTCAGTTGCTGATTGTTAATGCTAACTTTATACAGATCGCCTTGGTTACTTTGATATTCCCAGTCGGCATTACGGTTAGCCGAGAAAATCAGGTTATTGTTATCTTTGGTCCAAACAACTGGCCCGCGATGCGCATAAGGGCCTTCAGTGAGTTGCTGCTCTACACCGCCTTCACTGGGTAACACAAATAACTGGTTATACGCAGAGCGCATTACACCTCGGCCATCGGCCTGATAATAAGTGCGTTCTACCACGATGGGGCTTTGAGACCAATTCGCTCCAGCCGGTTTTTTCGGTTGATAAACACTTTTGGCAAAATCGGTAGTGGGCGCGCTCACTTCAGCCATGAACGCAATGTGCTTACCATCAGGAGACCAACTCAGTTGCGAGGGGCGCACTTGCAGTTGGCTAATGGCTGCGGTTTTTTGTTCGGCTAGCCAGTGCACGTAGATTTGGCTGCTACCATCACGATCCGAGACAAAGGCAATACGTTTACTGTCGGGGGCCCAGCGTGGTTGGCTGTAACTGAACTTATCGGCAAAGAGCGGCGAGTGCTTGCCGCTTGCGACCTCGATTAACCATAGGTTACTCTCGGTACGATCCGTCATAATGTTGTTCTGTTGGCGCACATAAACAATGTATTTGCCATCAGGCGAGATTTGTACATCATTCGCCGCCGCCAGTTTAAAGATATCTTCAGCTTGAAATGGAGTGGTGCTAGCCGCTATTGCGGGGGCAACACCTAGCGCAGTGGCGAGTGCAAGCATCGGGAAAATGTTCATAAAACCTCGAGAGATTAACAATATTCTATTTACCATATAGGGTATGGAGTAACAGACAAGATCAGATCAGTTGAAGTTGCGGAATAACGAGCTAACTGTAAGTAAAGTGAATTAGCTGGATCATGATGAATTTAGTTGTCTGGTTATCACTTACCATTGCACAACCTAACATACCTAAACAGCAGCGTAAACGGCTGTTTAGGTATGTTAGGTTGAGCGCATCATCAGGCAGTTGCAACTGCTGCTGTGAGCTTGAGCATTTACGTATTGTATTAAGGCTTAAGATAGTGAAGTGTATCGACCATCTGAAATTTAGGGCTACGTTGTATAAACTCACGTAGCATTGCTGTATGTGCGCTGCCCATTAAAATCAGCACGCGGTCATTGTTGCGCAGTGGGATCCGGTTAAGGTTGGAATAAATTTTCATATTGCGCAGATAAAACTGTGCGGCTTGCTCTGCCCCTTCAAAACCCTCGCCAATACCAACATAAAACAACTTGTCTGCATTGGTATTCAAAGCGTAATCCAGCATCAGTGGTTCGTTGGTCAGTATTAGCTTTTGCTGCAAGCTTAAGCTATCAAACTGCGCATAGCGTTTTGCTAATTGCGGGTAATGCTTTAGCGGCTGATGTGTAAGTTGTAAGTAGGTGTTGCGGTCTATAGCGTTTTCGAGCTCGTCGCTTTGTTCAATAAAATCGCCTAGGCTGTAGTTATAGCCTAGATGATAATCGATACCATACAGCTTGCTGATGCCACTTAATCTGGCCACGTCAAAACCCAGCATACTCAGTTCACCATAGCGGGTATCTAACTCAGAGGGATCAGCTAAGAACGCTTGATAAGCCTGATTGATCTGCTCTGTCTGCTCGGGTAAAAACTCTAAACAAATAATGGTGGGTTTAAACCGCGCAATCAGCTGTGCCATGGCTCTGACTTCTTGTTGGTTCGCCGCATCTTGCTCATCAAATTCCACGGTATGGGCATCACTACTTTGACCAAAGTGAAAGCTGCCTAGGTTAAGCACCTGAATTTTCGGCGGCCCCACATAGTTGTTTGTATCAGTGTTCTTTTCTGTCTGTTTAATTAATGTTTGGCTACAGCCCAACAACATAAACGTGAGTAAAAAGACGGTTTTCTTGATCATTTCAAACATCCCTGCTTGCGTGGTTGACAGCGCGGTGTTCAGTTTTGCAACGTTAACTATGTGCTACTTCAAATCAACTAAACATGCCGCAAGATTTTCCTGACTTAAATCGGCAGATAAAATTTGCTGCTGACTATCGAGCAAGTTAGCGTCTTGTGGTGCTAACTGCAGTGCCATATTGATCAGGGCGATGGCTTTACGCTGGCAGCCTAGCTCACTTGATAACATCGCGTAGTTGTTTAAATAACTCACTTCATTTTTGGCGTAAGGTAAGCCTTTGGCAAACCATTGTGCCGCGTAGTTGGGTTGGCTATTAAAATAATGATTCCCTAATAAAAAATAAGGTAGCCAGTAATCAGGCCATTGCTGTGTGGCACTAATGAGTGCAGCTACACCGGCTGCAGCTTGTTGCGTGTTCAGTAAATCATGGCAAGCTTTGCTGTAAATAAAAGGGTCTAAGTGCGGGCTGGTGATGTGGCTAGGTAACATGGCCAGCATCCAGTATTTACCGCGTTGCCAAGTGCGCTCAAAAGTGGCGAAGTTCAAGCGATGCGCTGCGGTAACACCGCTATGTAAGATGATTTCTGCCTTACTCAAATCGTAACCAATTGCTACGGCATAATGCCACTGTGGCAACCAAGCTACAGAATTGTTCTGTAACACAATAACCGGAATATCTTCCGCCAGTAGCTGCAATAATTGTTGCATGTTGCCACGTTGCTGATAAGCAACCAGCCCAAGTTGCCGAGTGGCTGCGGCCATTTCAATTTGCAAGGTACCTTCAAGACCCGGGGTAAAGGTATGGGCCGCGATAGTATCCGGTGACGCCTCAAGCCCATGAAAATTCGCCACTTCCGCTAAGGTGGTTGGGCCACAGTAAAATTGTTGTTGTGGATAAAAGGGCACTTGCGCGATCAGATGAGAAAAAGTGATGTTGGGTGGTTCGCGCAGTAATTGTTGCGTTTGTGGCGGCGTTTGACAAGCCGACAGTAACAATACGGTCAAAATAAAACCAGCCCAAGGGCTGGTTTGTAGAAGTTTACGCACCGACATTTATCGGCCGATAGGGCGAATAAACGGATATACGTCGGTTAAGCCCATTAAATCTAAAACCGCAACAACAACTAATACCGTGATTACGGTACCAATAACACCGCCCGCGGGCATATCATTTAACTGTGCGTTTAACGCGGCTAATTCTTCACTGGTCATATTCGCAATGCGCTTTTCAGCATCGGCAGGGCTAACGCCTAACTCAACGAGTTTGCTTTGCACATCGGCGTTATTTACAAATGATAACACTTGCTGCTTATTAAACTGATATTGCTGGCTCTCGATTACCTGGCTAGAGCTATAAACCCCAGCGGTTGCATGGCCCATACCCAGAATTAACATCGAACTGATAATGCCGACTTTTAATACGTTTTTCATCATGAAATATATCCTTAATACGTTGTTTATCAGGTTAAATCTGCTTTAAATGAAAAAGTCATAAGGAAGCAAAAATGCTGAAGCCTTTAGAGAGTAGTCGATAGCAGATTGCTGCGCAATAGTGTGTGTTTTTTCAAGTCGTAATGTGCTTATCTTTTCAACGCTCAGATGCAGCAATGTTGGCTAGGTGTCAGCAATTAACTTGTGCCTTACTTGTAAATACATTTTTTATCCAT
The DNA here is from genome assembly GCF_052656265.1 of Alishewanella sp. HL-SH06. Classification (NCBI taxonomy): domain Bacteria; kingdom Pseudomonadati; phylum Pseudomonadota; class Gammaproteobacteria; order Alteromonadales; family Alteromonadaceae; genus Alishewanella; species Alishewanella sp. HL-SH06. Next base: position 3,548,483 of record NZ_CP199752.1, on the reverse strand, counting down.
TTTTACATGAAAATGAGGAAGTACATATTCAGCAATAGCGTTCATACTTTCTTCAACTGACGCGTCATTCCGTCTAAAGTGCAGCCCGATATGGTGAATTCTTTCAATCCCAGCAGTTTATCTTAACCTTTGTAGGGATGACCAAGATAATCGCGGTGCATATTATTTTTGGAAAAATGGTCATGAAAAAGGATATTGAGTGGGCAGATTACGTGAAGATTAAAGGGTGTTCTTCCACAATTCTGATCCTCTAGTGCTCCGCAGAGAAAATATAAGAATTTGTAGAATTTCAGAATTGACGTAAGTCATTGAAAAGAATGGTGGCCCCAGCTGGACTCGAACCAGCAACCGATCGATTATGAGTCGAGTGTATAGCGTGTTTTTCTATATTTATCTGCATGTCATAACCACTAAATATCAAGCATTTACCTCCAAACCCCTTTGCTGGCGCGTTGTCCGGAATTGATGTATATTGACGTTAATCTGATCCCTATCTGATCCCTGGAATGTTCCCGGCCTGATCCCTGGGGTTAAACGCAACAAAAAGCCCCGCTAGTGCGTCAACACAAACGGGGCTACCAGACGAACCATAAGGGGGTTCAAATGGCTGTAAAAGATTCTACCATTAAAGCAAAAACCAATCGTGTCAATTTCACAGCAGATGTTGTCAGGCGATTTAAATGCCCTGACGATAAAGCAGAAGCCTATTTATGGGACACTCAAACGACTGGTTTGGGTATCAGGGCTAAAGCTTCGGGGGACCGTGCTTATGTATTTCAGGGAACAGTAAACGGCAAAACGCGCCGCAGTCGTATCGGGAATGTTGATAGCTACGACATAACTCAAGCCAGAGTGGAAGCCAAACGATTAAGCGTATTAGCCAGCCAAAACATTAGTCCGGCTAAATTGAAGCGGGAAAAAGCAGCAGCTGAACTAGCAGAAGAAAAAGAAGTAAAACGCGGATCTGTTACATTCGGTACGGTATGGGCTGAATATGTAGAAGCTAACAAAGGCGACTGGGGGCAAAAGCATTACCGTGATCACCTTAATTTTGTGCAAGCTCCGGGCTTACCTTGTGACCGTGGCCGGCGTGTTACCAAAGCCGGTTGCCTGTATCCACTAATGAATGTAAAGCTTGGCGAGCTAACTGCTGCAGTGATTAAATGCTGGTTAGACAACGAAAACAAAACCCGCCCCGGCGTTGCAGCGCAAAGCTATCGTTTGTTGTTTGCCTGCTTAGGTTGGTGCAATGAGCAGCCAGACTATGCTGGGCTGGTTGATGTTGCAGGGCTTAAAAGCAAAGCTGTGAAAAAGACCGTTACCAAGTTAAAGCCCCGCGATGATGTGTTGCAGCGTGAACAATTACCCGGCTTTTTTGCCGAGCTGCTAAAAATATCAAACCATGTAATTTCCGCTTATGTTCAAACGTTGTTATTAACAGGAGCTAGGCGCAATGAATTAATGGGCCTGCAATGGGTTGATGTTGATTTTAAATGGCAAAGCATGACTATACGCGACAAGGGCACCAGTAAAGGCAGTATTGCCGGGGTGCGCGTCATTCCGTTAACGCCTTATGTTGCCAGCCTGCTAAACCAACTACCCCGCCGCAATCAGTGGGTTTTTTCTAGCCCTTCAAGTAAAGACGGCAGGTTAGTAGACCCCCGCAAGAGTTTTGACCCCGCAGTAATCGCCGCAGGTATTGAGGGTTTAACCTTACACGGTTTACGCCGTAGCTTTGCCACCTTATCGGAATGGGTAGAAGTACCCGCTGGGGTCGTAGCGCAGATTATGGGGCATAAACCCAGTGCTACCGCTGAAAAGCATTACAAGCAAAGGCCGCTGGACTTGCTCAGGGTTTGGCATGAGCGAATAGAAGCCTGGTTTTTAGAGCAGGCAGGGTTGAGTGCTAGCAACAAAACGCCAAAATCTAACCTTAAGGTAGTGTCATGAAAAAACGGCTGAAAGGTGAACAATTACCAATATTAGAATCTGAAAAGAAATCTGGTGTAACCGCAAAGGCTAAAGTTGGTCGCTCCCGAAGCGAACGTATCGATAGGCAATTTAGTTCGCATGAAGAAGCTGTTGCGTACATGCACGAGAATCAAACTAACTTTCTACAAAAAGTATCGGATGATTTAGATTTCGCAAAAAAGTACTTAGCTTCAAAAAGCTTGCCACTAAAGGTTCCTGACAATAAAGAGGAACTTTTTTCAAATCTATTCGATTATCTCATTACTAATCTGGAGCATGGTGGGTATGGATTAGAGCATGACTCTTTTGAGGCGCTGGCAGCACGTTTCATTTGGCACATTGAAGAGATGATTGATCAGGAGTTAGACACGATAACTCGGTTGGAGCATGCAGTTGCATTTGGACATGTCACTACATTGTGGGATCACTATCACACAATAGGCCCATCACAAAAGAAGAATTCTGAAAAACCACGCGACCCTTTACTGAGTGACATTTACTCAAAATTAGCTAAGCGTAAATCAGGGGCAGATTTAACTCCAAAAGAGTTATGGCAAGAGTTCATCAGTGCATTAGATAATTCGATGTTCACTGATGATGTAAAAGAGGAAAAGAGAAATTCAACTAATCCTGAAACTTGGTCAGTTACTTTTCGTAGATTAAAAGGTGAGGAAGTTAGCGGGTTAGAGATGGTTCATTACAAAAGATTTCGTGATGCATTAGCTGAAAAAGTACGCACTAGCCGTGGCTAGCACGAGGTAAGTTTTTAAATACGCATACCAATCAACACAGGAGAATTGGTATGCAACAAACCACAGTTTTATCACTTTATTTATCTACTGAGCAATTTGCCGAATCTATTCATGGCAAACCCAGCACCATCCGCACCCGCCTTTGCAAGACGGGCAGCTACTACGGTATTAAACCGATCAAACTCCCATCAGGCCGCTTACTGTGGCCAGCTGATGCGATTCAGGCACTAATCAATGGCGAGGTAGCTTAATTATGAGTAACCAAACCTTTGTGAAACCTAATGCAGCGTGCCGTGGTTTTAACTGGGAGCAGGTTTTTAAGCAATGCTTGCCAGAGTTGCGGCTTAATACCAGGCACCAACCGTGCCCGGCTTGTGGCGGAAAAGACCGGTTCCGGCTATTTAGTGATTGGCCAGAAACCGGCGCGTCTATCTGCAATCAATGCGGTAACTGCAACGGCATTGGGCTGCTAATGAAAAGCTTTAATATGTCATTCTGCAGTGTAACGCGCATGCTTGAAGATGAAAGAGTACCGGCACACATTCAAGTTGCACGTCCTGTTAACGCAAGTATATCCGATCCCACTAAGCGGTTGCGGGTCTTGAGGCAGCATCTGCAGCAAAGTAAGCAACTACAAAGCGCGAATCGCAATGCAGCAACGCAATATTTGCGTAACAGAGGCTTAGGCGTGCTGATCGACGGAAACGATTTGCCAGACAATCTGTACTTCATTCCGAACTTACAATACAGAAACCCTGGCGAGCGAACGCAACGCTTTGGCTGCATGTTTGCTGCAGTGCATGATGTTGAAGCCAGTTTGATTGGCGGGCATCGCGTCTACCTGAGTGCAGACGGCAAAAAAGCCCCCGTTAGCACTCCCAAAAAGAGTTTACCTGCTGCATTTGAAGGTGCCATGCATGGCGCTGCAGTGCGGTTATATCCTGCCAAGCACTCGCTGTGCATTACAGAAGGTATTGAAACTGCGCTGGCCGTGCGCTGCATGCGACCACGTTTACCAGTATGGGCTACCTTAACTGCCGGTGGCATGCGCACGCTACGCTTACCTGCTGAGATTTGTGATGTGCATATTTTTGCAGATCATGATTTAAGTGGTGAAGGTGCCAAGGCTGCACATGCGCTTGCTGCACGTTTGCGCAAAGAAGGGCGGCAGGTCAAGGTTTACTGTCCATCGTATTACCTACCAGCAAATACATACGGTGATTTTCTGGATGTCTGGTGCATGGGGGTAACCAGCTATGAGTGAAAAGTTATCGCAAGTAGCAGTTACAGCCGTAACAGACGTAACTATAAATAAAAACAGCCACTTAGCTGCCGTGCCTAGCACGGCGGCTGCCAAAAAAGGCGTAACACTACCAACTGAGGAGCAGCGGCCATGTTACCGCTGTTATCCCGAAGCTTTTAAAGTTAACGGCAAGCGCTATGACGCTGGGTTGTACTTTCATGACAGCATAGACGATGGGCGCAGCAAGCGAAGTTGTGATCATTGGTTATGTGCATCGCTTGAGGTGGTAGCTATGGCGTCAGACACCGGCCACAGCTATTCCAAGTTACTGCATTTTGTTGATGCAGAGGATCAGCAGCGCGAGTTCTTGCTGCCAATGCAAATGCTTAAGGGGCAAGCCGAAGATCTTAAGGGTGCTTTTTTAGATATGGGCCTAAGCCTTGAGCTGAAGCGTTTTCATTTATTGCGAGATTACATCAACAAAGCAAAACCCAAGCGCCGGATAAAGCTGGCACAAAAAACGGGGTGGGCCGATGAACACAGCTTTCTTTTACCTGATGTGGATATTGGTACCGGTGATTATGTACTTGCTCACAACCCATTTGGCTCTGCAGATTATGGTATTGCAGGAACCATGCAAGACTGGCAGCAACAGGTCGCCGCTTATGCGCAAGATAACGTTTGGTTGGTAGTGGCAATAGGCTCTGCACTGGCTGGCCCCTTATTATTAAAGCTTGAACTGAGTAACGGTGGCTTTCATGTGTACGGTGATTCGTCCATAGGTAAGTCGACAATAAGCCGGGTTGCCTGCAGTGTGTGGGGAGCACCGGATAAGTTTATCAAAACATGGCTTGCGACTTTGAATGGTCAAGAGGGCGTTGCTGCCAGTCGGAATGATACTTTGTTAGTGCTCGATGAAATAGGCGAGTCTGATCCGGCTGAAGTCGGTAAAATTATCTACCAGCTCGGTAATGGCCAGGGCAAAATCCGGGCAGATAAACTCGGTGGGGTAAGGCCGGTACAAACCTGGCGTTTGATGCTGTTATCAAATGGCGAGCACCCTATTGAAGCGGTGTTGCAGCAAGCGCGACAGCAATTAAAAGCAGGGCAGCAAGTGCGGCTAACATCCATCTCTGCACTGCGCCAACATGGTTGCTTTGACACCTTGCATGCTTTTACCAGAGGTGCAGAGCTGGCTGATCACTTAAATCAAGCTTGCAATCAACACTACGGGCATCTAGGTACGGCCTTTGTGCGTAGGTTGGTGCAGCAGAATACTAGCGAGTTAAAAAAGGAATTTGCGGGCTTTTTGCAACAGTTTGATGCTGGGCATGGGAAAGGCAATCGCATAGCAAAACGCTTTGCTGTTATTGCTTTTGCTGCCGAGCTAGCAAAACGTTGGCAATTGTTACCTTGGCCACAACAGCATGCGCTTACGCTTTGCCTGCAACTCTATGCTGAATGGCAAGCGTCACAGCCGCAGGGCAGTCATGAAGATCAAGCTATTATTACTGGCTTTATTGATTACATAACCCGCTACAGCGATACCCGCTTTAGCGCCTTAAGCGATGCGGATCATCGGGCAAGCCCAAGGACTGGATTCTTTGAGTTTATCAATAGTCAGTGCGTGTATTACGTTACCAGTACTGGCCTAAAAGATATGTTTCCTAGCATGGATAGCAAGCGGGTGGTGAGGGCACTCTTTCAAGCTGGTTTGTACTATCAAACGGGGCCGAAGGAGCGCGCATTGGTAAAGCGTATTCATGGCAAGCCCGTTAAGGTGCATGCGCTTTGCTTACCAAACGATGCGCAGTAGCAGTCAATAGGGTGTGCTGCAAAGTTAAGCTTGTAACGCGTAACGGCTGTAACGTGTGTAACGGCAAAAAAACAAAGACACGTTAAGCTTAACTTTGCAGATGATTTCGGTAAATCCAAAGAGGTTGGTATGGGTGGTTACGGCAGTGGTAGGCGCTATGATGGTAAGGCCGTTGTGTCTTCGCATTTATGCATTGATGTGGCTGAACTGAAAAAAGCTGGGGTGTTAATGCCTGGCGCGCAATTTGATATTGTCTTTGCCAACGATTTTGGTGCAATCACTGGTGAAACAGACGACAGTGCTGTTTGGTTTTGCTATGCCATCAAACAAGGGGGGATTACAAAGATGAATTGTACCGTGTACCGCTGTCTTTTACAGATACTCAGTTTAATGGAGAGCGTGCATGGTTTTTATGCCCTTATAACCAGTGCGGCACAAGAGTAAAGAAGCTTTATATTGCGCATAGGCTTGGTTGCAGGCATTGCTTAAACCTGAGCCATCAAAGCAAAAACGAAAGCCATATGGACAGAATGGCTCGCAAAGCCGATGGCATTCGAGCAAAGCTTGGATGGCAGCTCGGTATTCTATACCCGGAAGGCGGCAGACCTAAAGGTATGCACTTACATACCTATCAGCGTTTAGTGCAGCGCTATCGCAAGCTGAGAAACATCGCCATTTTGGCGATTGCAGATGAATTTTCGGTCTTGCAAAGGCTTAGAAACACTGCAACTTTTGATCAATGACATTTGATATTGCTTCCGAGAAAATTTGTTATTGCTTAATAGAGTATAAAGCGCAAGCTAAGCAGAATATTATTTTCTCTTAAAGCTATCACTTTATCTTCTATATATATATACTGTATATACACTAACTGGCAAGGAACTAAGTAGTGGCTATATATATTTCAGATAAGGTGAAAAATAAAATACAAGAAAAACATGGTTTAACGCTTGATGAAGTATACGAAGCTATATCTGGTCGGCTCGCTGGTTTCCTTGCAGATACCAGAGAGGAGCATAAAAGCGACCCGCCAACATACTGGTTTATCGGCAGTACAGATTTTGGAAAAAAAATTAAAGTCGCATTCATTTATAAAGATGACACCTTGATCATCAGAACAGCGTATGAAGCAAACCCTCGAGAGTTAGCTATATACAACAAATACGCTTAGTACCACAACGGAGAGTTAAAAAATGAAACAACCTACCTACGACGATTCACAAGACGTCAAGTGGGACGATGGTACTTACGGTACCAGTGAAGAGCATGTACTTAAAGCCGAGTTGTCACTTGACGTTATGACTCAGTTTGATAAGGCTGCTTCTATGACGTTGATTTCAATTCGTTTACAAGATGAATTAATAGCTGATTTAAAAGAAATTGCTGGTTTACATGGAATCGGTTATCAACCAATGGTTCGACAACTGCTTAAACGATTTGTTGTGGCTGAACGTAAAATCCTTGCAGCTAGAAATGAAGCTATGCAAATTCAAGTAGAACCACAGCAGCATTGTGTTGAATCATTGAAAGCTGCTGTAGGTTAAAAATAAAATATCTGATGCCGGTTAAAATGACCGGCTTTTTTATTAGTCAAAAACTCTTCAAGTTCATCGATAAACTCATTTTGTATTTTCGTAAAGACTTAATATGTTAATATTTTAAGTCCTTGCAACCTCCTGATCTCTGTTGTTAAATGATATAAGTATTCAAAATAACAACACGCAGCAACGGACTTGCCTTTTCACCTGCCATTACCCCTTAATGGCCTGCAAAACCGCTGCTGCCTCAGAGGTTTTACATGGTCGTTGAAAATCACTCCCAAACTGCATCTTTTATCTGGTCTGTCGCTGACTTACTGCGCGGTAACTTTAAACAGTCTCAGTATGGCCGGGTGGTGTTGCCATTTACGCTGTTGCGTCGAATGGAGTGTGTGCTTGAAGCAACCAAGGCTGATGTGTTATCCGCTGCTGCGGCGCATAGCAATAAACCGGATGAAGTGCGTGAGCAGTTATTACGCCGTGCGGCTGGGCAAGAGTTTTTCAACAGCTCTGCGCTCAGTCTAACTACCTTGTCGGATACCCAAACCGCTGAAGATTTGATTAGCTATGTGCAATCCTTTAGCCGTGAAGCACGGGAAATCTTCGAGCACTTTAACTTTGAAGAGTTTGTGCATCAGCTACAGCAAGCTGATTTGCTGTATCAGGTCACCCAGCGTTTTGCGTCATTTGACCTATCACCTAAATCCATCAGCAATTTTGGTATGGGGCTTATCTTTGAAGAGCTGATCCGTAAGTTTGCTGAAAGCTCCAATGAAACTGCCGGTGAGCACTTTACCCCGCGTGATTGCGTGCATTTAGCCAGCTCATTACTGCTAACCGGGCAGGATCATATTCTGCAGCCCAATAGTATTGTTACCATCTACGATCCAACAGCGGGGACGGGCGGGTTTTTATCGGAAGCCGAAGAGTATATTCAAAGCATCAGCAATGGCGTAGACGTTAACCTGCTGGGCCAGGAGCTTAACCCTGAGTCTTACGCTATCTGTAAGGCCGATATGCTGATTAAAGGCCAAGCGGTGGGTAATATTAAGCTTGGTAACACACTATCGAATGACCAGTTACGAGGTGAACGCTTTACCTACATGCTCAGTAACCCGCCGTTTGGTGTTGACTGGAAAGGCGTGCAAAAGGTTATCGACAAAGAGCATAAAGAGCAGGGTTTTGATGGCCGTTTTGGCCCTGGCTTACCCCGTGTATCCGATGGCTCGTTACTGTTCTTACTGCATTTAGTGAGCAAAATGCGTGACGCAAAAGACGGTGGTTCGCGCATTGGTATCGTACTTAACGGTAGCCCGTTATTTACTGGCTCTGCCGGTTCGGGTGAGTCAGAGATTCGCCGTTACCTGCTGCAAAATGACTTGGTTGAAGCCATTGTTGCACTTCCCACTGATATGTTCTTTAACACCGGCATTGCCACCTATATCTGGATTTTATCTAACAGCAAACCGACTAACCGCCAAGGTAAAGTACAGCTAATTGATGGCAGTAACCACTTTGCCAAAATGCGTAAATCGCTGGGTAGTAAGCGTAAATATCTGACCGAAGATCATATCAACGAGCTGGTGCGAGTATACGGTGGCATGGAGCAGTCGGCTATCAGTAAGCTATTCCCGAATGAAGCCTTTGGCTATCGCCGCATTACCGTTGAGCGGCCATTACGGCTAAATTTCTGCGCAAGTAGCGAGCGTATTAGTAAGCTGCAACAAGAAACCGCGCTGCAAAAGCTATCAGACGCTGAGTTTAATGAGCTGCTAGTGGCTTGTACTAAGCTGGGTGATACCCTTTACAAAAACCGCGAAAGCTTTATCAAACTGCTCGATAAGCAGCTTAAAACCGTAAGCTTTAAAATTGCTGCGCCGGTTAAAAAGGCTGTACTTAATGCGCTGTCCGAGCGCGACGATAGCGCTGATATTTGCCGCGATGCCAAAGGTAACCCAGAGCCAGATACCAACCTGCGTGATTATGAAAACGTACCGCTTACTGAAGCGATTGATACCTACTTTGCCCGTGAGGTATTACCGCATGTACCGGATGCCTGGATAGATACCAGCAAAACCGACCCGTTAGATGGTGAAGTGGGGTTAGTTGGCTTTGAGATACCCTTTAACCGGCACTTTTATGTGTTTACCCCGCCACGGCCACTGAGTGATATTGATGCTGACCTAAAAGCCTGTACTGACCGCATTAAGGCGATGATCGAAGGATTATCAGCATGAGTTTTGCGAAATATTGTGAGTTCAAAGACTCGCTAGTTCACTGGATTGGCTTGATACCCTCTGAATGGGAGCTTTACAAGTTGTCTCATGCATTTGGGGTTATTGGTAGTGGTACAACTCCGAAAAGTGATGAGGAATCCTGGTATTGTGAAAGTGATGAAGGTATTCCATGGGTTACCACTGGTGAACTCAGAGAAAATGTTATTTTCTCTACATTTAAAAATGTAACTCATGATGCTGTTAAGGCTCATAGTTCACTTAAGATACATCCAGCTGGTTCTCTGATAATTGCGATGTATGGTGCCACAATCGGTCGATTAGGTATTTTGGCTGTTGATGCGACCACCAATCAAGCATGCTGTGTCTTATCGGTGCCTAAAACTCTTGAACCTAAGTATGCTTACTACTGGTTAAGTGTCTATAAAGACTCGATTATCTCTTTGTTTTCAACGGGTGGCGGACAGCCAAACATCAATCAGGAAACAGTCTCATCTCTGCGGATTTCTGCTCCGTCATTAATTGATGAGCAAACCCAAATCGCCTGCTTCCTTGACCACGAAGTCGGCAAAATTGATGCCCTTATCGCCGAGCAGGAAAAGCTGATTGCGCTGTTAAAAGAAAAGCGGCAGGCAGTTATTAGCCATGCGGTAACCAAAGGCTTAAACCCAGATGCACCGATGAAAGATTCCGGTGTGGAATGGCTGGGGCAAGTGCCGGAGCATTGGATCGTCGCCGGTTTCAGAAAATACATATCATCAATAGTCGATTATCGCGGTAAAACTCCGGAAAAAGTTGAATCAGGTGTATTTTTAGTTACGGCTCGGAACATTAAAAAAGGTGGAATTGATTACTCGTTATCACAAGAGTTTATTTCAGAGGATGAGTATGACGATGTAATGAGTCGAGGACTCCCATTTATTGGTGATATTTTATTCACGACTGAAGCCCCACTAGGTGAGGTTGCACAAGTCGATAGAACGGATATTGCATTGGCTCAGAGAATCATAAAACTTCGGGCTAACGAGCATTATTTATCTAATGACTATTTTAAGTATTTTCTAATGTCTACTCCATTCCAAGACAGTCTCATTATGCATGCATCTGGTTCGACTGCTTTGGGTATAAAAGTTGAAAGGCTAGTCTACCTACGTAAGTTGATACCACCATTAGAAGAACAATCTCAAATAGTTGCATTCATCAATAAAGAATTATCAAAGCTTAACTTACTTGAGGAACAGGTGAGTCAAAATATCCTGTTTCTTAATGAGCGCCGTTCAGCTCTAATCTCCGCTGCTGTTACCGGCAAAATTGACGTTCGCGGCTGGCAGCCTCCGGCAGCACAATAAAACAAGGACGCTTTATGGCCGATACCAAAGAACGCATCTTTCAAACCGATATTTTAAACAGCCTAGAAGCGCAGGGTTGGTTAGTCGGTAAAGCGGCCAACTACGACCGGCTTAACGCGCTTTATACTGAAGATTTACTTCACTTTGTGCGTGAAGCTTACCCTGAGCGCTGGGAGAAGTTTGCTAAAAGTAACCCGGCCAATCCGGAGAAAATCTTAATACAGGCACTAACCCGAGCGTTAGAGCGTGATGGCGCTTTGTATGTGCTGCGCCACGGTTTTAAGGTCATTGGCGGCCATATCAATATCTGCGCCTTTAAGCCTGATCATGGCATGAACCCGGATACTGAACGCCGTTATGGTTTAAACCGGTTGCGGGTAGTGGAAGAAGTATCGTACTCACCGCATGCCCGTGAAGGTGCCAATTCAGCAGAGTGCTATAACCCGCGTATTGATTTGGTGCTATTCGTCAACGGTATCCCCACTGCTACGCTGGAGCTTAAGAGCGAATTTAAGCAAACCATTGAACACGCTAAAGCGCAGTATAAAAAAGATAGGCCGTTAAAAGCTCCGCTAACCCGTAAACCTGAACCACTGCTGGCGTTTAAACGGGGTGCCTTGGTGCATTTTGCGGTAACGCAAGATGAAGTGGCGATGACCACTAAGCTGGCCGGTAATGACACCTTTTTCCTGCCATTTAATATGGGTAGTGATGAAGGTGGTGCCGGTAACCCCACACCCAAAACCGGTGATTATGCCACCAGCTATTTATGGCAGCAGTTATTTGCCAAAGACAATTGGCTGAATATCCTTGCCCGCTTTATGCACTTGCAGGTCGATGAAAGGCCGCAGTTTGATGGCAGTATTAGTCGCAAAGAAACCCTGATATTCCCGCGCTTTCACCAATGGGATGTGGTTAACCAGCTTATTCATACCACCCGTAGCGAAGGGCCGGGTAAGCGGTATCTTATTCAGCACAGCGCCGGTTCCGGTAAATCCAACTCTATTGCCTGGACAGCTCATCAGCTGGCATCGCTGTATCAGCAGGATGAGAAAGGGCAGCATAAAAAGCTGTTTAGCTCGGTAATTGTTGTGACCGACCGTACCGTGCTCGACAGTCAGTTGCAAAATACTATTCGCCAGTTTGAACATGCTGATGGCATGATTAAAGCCATTACCCGTGATATTGGTAATCTGAGTAAATCTGAACAATTAGCCGAAGCGCTGCAAAGCAATACCCGGATAATTATCGTTACCATCCAAACCTTTCCAGCCTTGTATGATGCGTTAGACCGTTACCCTAAGCTTGCTGAAGGGCATTACGCCATTATTGCCGATGAAGCGCATTCATCCCAAACCGGCTCGTCTGCGGCCAAGTTAAAGGCGATTTTAGGCAGTGATAAACCCGAGGGTGACGAATTAAGTGCCGAAGAGTTACTAAGCGCTGCCGTGGAGGCCCGAACACCAACTGACCGTATCAGTTACTATGCCTTTACTGCCACACCTAAAGGGAAAACGCTGGAGCTGTTTGGTCGCCCCGAGCATCCTGATGAGCCATTAAGTGATAGCAATAAGCCATTTGCCTTTCATCTGTATTCGATGCGGCAGGCCATTGAAGAAGGCTTTATTCTCGATGTGCTTAATAACTACACCACCTATGCCACGGCCTGGAAGATTGCTCACCCTGATGGTGAAGATACCGAAGTGGAAAGCAAGCAGGCACGCATTAAGCTAGCGAAATGGGTGCGGTTACACCCTTACAATATCAGCCAACGGGTAGAGATTATTGTTGAGCATTTTCGCACCAACGTACGCCACCTGTTAAACGGTCAGGCCAAAGCTATGGTAGTGACGGCAGGGCGTGAAGATGCGGTGCGCTATCAGTTGGCAATGCAGCAATATATCAAGGATAAAGGGTATACCGATGTGCATGCCTTGGTGGCGTTCTCAGGCAGTATTTTACCCAATGAGGTGATACCCGAAGAAGTCACAGAAACCAGTCAGCTACTTAATCCCGGTTTAAAAGGGCGTGACCATGCTAAGGCATTGGACTCGGATGATTTCAATGTGCTGATTGTGGCAAACAAGTACCAAACCGGTTTCGACCAACCCAAATTGTGTGCGATGTACGTTGATAAAAAGCTTGCTGGCGTGGAATGTGTGCAAACGCTGTCACGGTTAAACCGTACTTTCCCCGGTAAAATCCAAACCTTTATTCTGGATTTTGTAAATGCAACAGAGGACGTTAAAAACAGCTTTGCGCCCTATTACACCCGCTCTGAAATTGAAACGGTAACCGATCCTTACCTGATTTATGACATTCAGAAAAAGCTGGATGACGAGCATATTTATCAATGGACGGAAGTACGCGGATTTGCTCAAACCTTCTATGACCCTAAAGCCAGTGCCAGCAAACTGTCGTTCTTTGCAAAGCCCGCTAAAGAGCGTTTTACGCTGCGCTATCGGCAAGCGAAAGAAGCCTATCAACTCGCCCGTGACGCCAAAGCAAAGGCGCAAGCAGACGGTAATACCTACGGTATAAAAGCAGCGGAAGAGGGGATAAAGCAGGCAGGTGAAACGGTAGACCAGTTAGATCTGTTTAAGAAAAACCTAACGTCGTTTATCCGGTTGTACGAGTTTATGTCGCAGATTGTGCCTTATGAAGATAACGATCTGGAAGCTCTGTGCGTTTACGGTAAAAACCTATTACCGCTTTTACGCGCCGACCGGCTAGAAGACCCTGAAGATTTTGATTTAACCGGCACTGAGCTTACCCATTACCGCATTACCAAAAAGCAGGAACTGGCTATTCGCTTAGGTGAAGAAGATGGCCCCTACCTGAAAGGCATTACCGAAGTCGGTAGTGGTAAAGCGCATGACCCTGAGAAGAAAAAGCTATCTGAAATTATCGATGCCCTTAACGACTTATTTGGCGCTGAGGTAAGCGACGATGACAAGCTTCACTTCGCCCGTGGCGTGGCTGAGCGTATCCGCAAGGACGAGCCAACCATGGCGCAAATCAGCAAACATACTCCTGATGAGGTGATGTATGGCCGCTTCCCGCAGCTGGTCACTGATACCATCTTAGATTTAATGGGTGATAACGAAAAACTGGCCACCGAAGTGCTGGCATCTCAGCAAAAGGGCAAAGATTTTGCGCGGTTGATTTTAAGAATGTTGGCGGGGTAAAGCAATAATGAGGGATTATCTTTTTTTAATAAAAATAATCACTGTTCTATGTTTGATTTTGTTTACGATGGGCACTGGTTTGTTATTTATTGCATTCTTGCTCCTGTGTTATCAAATATATTCAGTATTTAAATATTTAAACCCACCTAAAAATTACCCCACTCCAAACCACTACACTCAAAAAGATGAAGTTAGGAAGTCTGCCAGTAGTGTTGATAAGGCTAAAGAGTTTCCCAAGTCCCTTGAGAAAGATAGGAGTGATTATATAACGCTATTTTTTTCAGAGATTAGGGTCGTAGGTGTATCTTTTACCAATACTAATGGAACAAACAGGCAAGACATCTTATCGCGTCTCAGAGAGGGTGCAAAGTTATCTTTAGTGCACATTCCTGATGAAAAGTACCCTAACCGTGTCTCTGTGCAGTCTGAATTTGGTTGTGTCGGAAACCTACCTGATGAATTTGCAAAAATGATTCTCAATATAGGTGTTTCAGAGGGGGAAGGGCATGTGGCAAGCATTGGAAAGAACTCGAAAGGCCTGATTGGTTTATATATTTATTTACGCGCTTATATAAAAAATCGTGTTGTAAGTGGTGAAATGTTAAATGGTTACGATAGTAAAACTGATCAATTTTTAAGCTTTAAACCTTCTTTACTTTACTACTTTTTAAAGGATTTTCAGAGGATTTATAAACCTGAGCATAGAATCATTCTGCTACATAAGAATAAGGGAGTTATGTTATTGGAAGGGTTATCAAATAAGGCATCCATGCCTAACATGTCATATAACAGCAATAGTGAGCCTTACCTAAACGTCAATATTCTATCCGAAGGGAGAACTGCGAAATTTACTTGTGATGTACTAAAAACAGACACGGTGAAAGAGGTATTAATTAGAAAGTCTGAGAGTTCTGAATACATAGCATTTTTTAACAAAAAAGACTGCAGTGTAGAAGATTTTAATAATTCAACGCTTTCTAATAATGGATTGCTACTTACAGGACTTGCTTCATCAGCTTTCTTGGTTAATGCCTTAACTAATGATAGAGAACAATTTCATCAATCCAATTATGATTTTCGTTCTGATCCTGCTGATTACAATGATAGTGATTATTTGGAACCTGATGAGGATTATGAAAAATATTATTGGGTAGCTGATGAAGATGCTAGAGAAATGAGAAATGAATGGAATAAATATGACGATTTCGAACATGATCATTCAATTGATTACTCTGAAAGTGAATGGGATTGAACTTACTTATCAACTTTCAATACCGGGTTACTAGATGGATTTTTTAAAACAACAAGGCATAAAAGCATTTAACTCTGGTATTACACTATTTCCGGATTGGGCGGCTTATGTGATAGGCCAATGCAGGGAAAATGGTTATGATCAGAAAAAAGCATTGCCGACACTTAAGCAGTTGTATGCCCAGATATTGGCTAACCCCGCAGTGTATGGTGTGCCATCTTCTTTTATTCAACGTGAAAGCACGTTGGCTGATGTAAGGCGTTTCAATTTAGACGAATTGCCGCAAGTTGATACCGGGTTTTATCTGGAGATGCTTAATTTACTGCTCACTGCCTGTTTCGACAAATGTTTACCTCAGCGTTTAACAATTCAACAAGCGCAAGAGTATTTGCTATATAACCTTGATGCAGAGTTCCATACAGAAATTTACGGTTGCATAAAAAGCCTTTACACAGCTTTAAAATATCACCCTGGTGCGCAGCGTTTTTTTGTTAGCTCAATTCAAAAGGTTGATGTATTCAACCCTTATGCACCGCATCACTTCACAGATGAAGATAAACGCATACTGCTCTGGGTAGGGAGCCTGTTAGGCAGAATTCAACATTTGGAGGCCTATGAGTCACTTGGAGATGGCTTTATAGATTACTGTAAGCTATTTAGGGCTCAAGTAAGTTATTTGTTAGACGGTAGCTTAGAGTCTGAGGCAGGTTTCCGGTTATCCGTCACTGATAAAAACGGCCATGAAAACTATTACTTAAGCGTTACGTTGAATCCGGGAGGTTTTGAATTTAACCTTTATGCTGATGGGAGTAACAATTGTAACGAACGCTATTCGGAGTCGGTTTTATATTGGTATGTCAATGAGGACGGCATTGAGAACGATGATTCGGCAAAACAGGTTTTACTTGAAGAGTACGAATACTGGTTTATTAATATGCAACCGGGCATCAAAATTGAAGCCTCTATCTTTATTGGTGATATGGACGAGTTCGAAGTTTCAACTATTGTAAAAAAACCAAACTTTCCGAAAAGTGATTATAGCCAAACAGATTGGTAAGATTGCCACAGTATCATACTAAGATTCTAATAAAAGCTAATCCAAGAACCCTTAAAATGTTCCCTATCTGATCCCTGCGCTTTAAAAAGAATTTATTTAAACCAAAGAAAGAATGTAAGTCATTGAAAAGATTGGTGGCCCCAGCTGGACTCGAACCAGCGACCGATCGATTATGAGTCGAGTGCTCTAACCAACTGAGCTATGGGGCCATTATATGTATGTGTTAAATCGCTTCTCGCCACTTGCAGTGACCGCCTTACACCTAAGCTATGGGGCCATTTCAGCATCTTGATGCTAAGTAACGTAAAGCGCAGGCAGTATAAAAACTTTTCGGCGCTTTGTCATCCGGCTTGTTAGGCTAAGTGGAGTTAATTGCTGATTTTTTAGGCTTAATTGCCGAGAAATAACAAAGGCGCCAATTGGCGCCTTTGTTTTTGCGTTGTGCTTACTCGTCTAAGAAGCTTTTTAATACTTCTGAACGTGAAGGGTGGCGCAATTTACGTAACGCTTTCGCTTCAATTTGACGGATACGCTCGCGTGTTACGTCAAACTGTTTACCTACTTCTTCTAAGGTGTGGTCGGTATTCATATCGATACCAAACCGCATCCGTAGAACTTTGGCTTCGCGGGCGGTTAAGCCGGCTAACACCTCGTTGGTAGCGTTTTTCAAGCTCTCCATGGTGGCGGAATCGAGTGGTGATTCACCCGCACCGTCTTCGATAAAGTCGCCTAAATGCGAATCTTCATCATCACCAATGGGCGTTTCCATTGAAATAGGTTCTTTGGCAATTTTCAGCACCTTGCGGATCTTATCTTCTGGCATTTGCATGCGTTCTGATAGTTCTTCAGGTGATGGCTCGCGACCCATTTCTTGCAGCATTTGCCGTGAAATACGATTAAGTTTGTTGATGGTCTCAATCATATGCACTGGAATACGAATAGTCCTAGCTTGGTCAGCAATAGAGCGGGTGATCGCTTGACGGATCCACCAAGTCGCGTAGGTTGAGAACTTGTAACCACGGCGGTATTCGAACTTATCTACAGCCTTCATCAAGCCGATGTTACCTTCCTGAATTAAATCCAGGAATTGTAAGCCACGGTTGGTGTATTTTTTGGCGATAGAGATAACTAAACGTAAGTTAGCTTCAACCATTTCTTTTTTGGCGCGGCGAGCTTTCGCTTCACCAATCGACATGCGACGGTTGATATCTTTAATTTTAAAGATGCTGAGGCCAGTTTCTTCTTCAACTTTTTTCAGCTTTTCAATATTGCGTACTAAGTCTTCCTGCATTTCTTGCAGTTTCGGCGAGTAGGCTTTATTGGCTGCGATCTCGGCTGATAACCAAGCCGTTGAAGTTTCGGCACCGGTAAAGGCTTTCACGAAGTTTTTCTTCGGCATTTTGGCGTATTCAACGCAGTGTTTCATCACTAAGCGTTCTTGCACGCGTACCCGGTCCATCATTTCACGCATGTTTTTCACTAAGCGATCGAACTGCTTAGGCACCAGGCGGAAACAGCGGAAGACTTCGCTCAGTTTTTCAATTTCTTCTTTGGTTGTGGGGTGTTCGCGGCCGTTTTGTACGATGGAGTGACGAGTCACTTCATATTGGGTACGCAACTCAGCAAATTTTACGCGAGCAACTTCTGGATCAGGCCCCGTATCCGTATCGCTATCGTCGCTGTCGCTATCATCATCGCTGTCGTCGTCGGTATCTTTACTGTCATCCTGATGTTCTTCAGGTAAATCAGAGCCGATATTGCTACCCATCACAGGTGCTTCTTCAACTTCGTTCGGATCAATAAAAGCAGAGACAATGTCGCTTAGGCGAATTTCTTCTGCTTCAAACTTATCCCATTGTTCTAACAGGTAAGTAATGGCTTCAGGATATTCAGCAACCGAAGTTTGCACCTGATTGATGCCTTCTTCGATCCGCTTAGCGATAACGATCTCGCCTTCGCGCGTCAACAACTCAACGGTACCCATTTCACGCATGTACATACGTACGGGGTCTGTGGTGCGACCTAATTCTTTATCTACGCTAACTAGCGCTTGAGCAGCTTCTTCCGCGGCGTCTTCATCGGCGGCGGCATCGGACATGATCAGATCATCAGCATCAGGTGCAGTTTCGTACACTTGAATGCCCATGTCGTTGATCATACGAACAATATCTTCGATCTGATCTGAATCGATAATGTCTTGTGGAAGGTGATCGTTAACTTCAGCAAAGGTTAGATACCCTTGCTCTTTACCTTTCAGGATCAGGAGTTTTAACTGCGACTGAGGACTTTGCTCCATAGAGACTTATCTTCCACCAAAGTTGATTAATCTAAAAATGCGAACTAGTGATTATAACAAAGCGGGGCTTTTCTAGCCAGCCGCGTTAGCCAACTGTTCGCGGTTTTTTGCTTTTTAAAGCTCTTAACAGCAAAACATACTCATGTTGTTCTGCTTGTGTTAGTTGTTTTAATTTATCTTTTCGTTCCAACGCTTCTAGTCGTTGTTGTAAATATATATCTTCGATCGAGTGAAACGTGTCGAGAAAATCCTGACTTAATTGTTCCGGTTCGATTTGATGTTCCCATGTAGCTAACTTTAACAGGATGGCATGCTCAGGCAAATCTCGCCAGTATTCCAACAATTGAGCTGTAGTTAGCTCAGGTTTTTCTAATAACAGTTCTTGTATTTTTAATAACAAGCTCATGCCAGGAATGCTTGCTGTTGCCAGTTCGGGAGCGTAGGGCATGACCTTTGCTAAAGACGGATACTGTAATAACAAAGCCATGGCGCGACGCATCGGTGTAATTTTTAGATTAGCACTGGCTGGGCGTGGTGCTACAGGCCTGGCGTTGCTGGGTTTAGTCCGTTGTGTTTTACGGCCTAACAAGTTATCCAGTTTGTCGGTTAATTGCTCGCGGTAAAAACTGCCGGGTATTTGTTTAATTAATTCAGCGCCTTTATTGGCCAGTGCCGATTTACCCGCATCTGTTGCCACATCATGCATCACCAACAAATGCTCGAATAAATATTGTGACAGCGGTTGTGCTTGCTCTAAGCGAGCCAAAAAGGCCTCTTTACCTTCTTTTTGTACCAACGAATCTGGATCTTCGCCATCAGGTAAGAACACAAAGTTAAGTTCTACACCGTCTTTTAATTGCGGCAAGGCATTTTGTAAGGCGCGCCAAGCTGCATCGCGACCGGCGCGATCACCGTCGTAACAACAAATTACCTGCGGAGCATACCGAAACAGTGTATTAATATGATCTGAAGTGGTCGCTGTACCTAAACAGGCTACAGCAAAACGAATGTCATGTTCCGCCAGTGCCACAACGTCCATGTAGCCTTCAACCACTAACAGTCGGCTTAGATGACCAGGTTGTTGGCGTGCTTCATATAAACCGTAAAGCTCCCGACCTTTATGAAATAAGGTTGTTTCGGGTGAATTAAGGTATTTGGGTTGCCCATCACCGAGTACTCGACCACCAAAAGCAATGACCCGTCCGCGCTTATCGCGGATCGGAAACATCAGTCGGTCACGGAAAAAATCAAACTCACGGCCATTTTCGTTGCGGCTAATCAGTTTTAATTGTAACAACTGATCTCGTATCGCTTTACCACCTTGGCCGCTGAGTACTTTCATCAGTGCGTCCCAGCTCTCTGGGGCATAGCCTAGTTGAAATTCGGCAGCGGTTTGGGCACTCAAACCACGACGAGCTAAATACGCTTGCACTTCCGCTGCTTTACTATGCTGTTGTAACTGCTGCTGATAAAAATCAGCCGCTTTTTGCATCAAGCTATAATCATCGGCTTGCGGTGCCGGCCTGTGCGGTTGGTTGCCTTGCTCACGCGGCACTTCCATATGCAGATCTTTGGCAAGCTCTTCAATCGATTCAACAAATTCTAGCTGCTCAAACTCCATCATGAAGGTGATGGCATTACCGTGCGCGCCACAACCAAAGCAATGATAAAACTGCTTATCGGGGCTAACGGTAAAAGAGGGGCTTTTTTCGTTATGAAAAGGGCAGCAAGCGGTGTAGTTGCGACTACCTGCTTTTTTTAACGGTACGCGTTTATCGATCAGCTCGACAATATCGGTACGAGCCAGTAAATCATCGATAAATTGACGGGGAATTTGTCCTGCCACTTTTGTCCTTTTTAATGCTGTTTCAGAAAAAGACAAACCGTGTTACAAGAACACGGTGTGCAGATAAAGCATGTTTCGAAAGCGGCAAGTGATTAACTTGGCAGTAGCACTGCGCTCCGCTTTCTACCGACAACCGGCAGCTGTAGATTAGTACAGGCGGATACGGCGTGCGTTTTCGCGAGAAAGCTTCTTAGCATGACGTTTTACCGCTGCTGCTTTCTTACGCTTACGAATCCAAGTTGGTTTTTCATAGAACTCTTTTGCACGTACGTCTGCTAATACGCCGGCTTTTTCACAAGAGCGCTTGAAACGACGTAAAGCTACGTCAAAGGGTTCGTTTTCTTTTACTTTAACTACAGGCATTAAATTCTCACCTCAGGCCAAAACTGGTTGTCGTTAACCAATACGATTAAAAATGGTGCGGTATTTTACGCAAAAAGCGCCCCAGATGTAAAGCGCTTATGCGATCTTAAATCAGATCATCTGGCTATAGGTGCTGCAAGCCGTTACAATGCGCGTTTTCAGGGCGGCAATCATAACGGAAAAAAGCAGCGTCTGCTTGCGTTTTTCTGCATTTTCGTCGTGCTTGGCGCAAATAATCTGCTGAGGCTCCAAGAATGCGTGTATTAGGTATCGAAACCTCTTGTGATGAAACCGGTATCGCCATTTATGATGGTGAAAAAGGGCTGCTTAGCCATGTGTTATACAGCCAAATCCCTATTCATGCTGATTACGGTGGCGTGGTGCCTGAGTTAGCGTCACGCGATCATGTGCGCAAAACCTTACCCTTGATTAAACAAGCTTTAAAAGAAGCCGGTTTAACGGCAGCAGATATTGATGGTGTTGCTTATACGGCGGGGCCAGGTTTGGCTGGCGCCTTGTTGGTGGGGGCCACTTTGGGACGCAGCTTAGCTTTTGCATGGCAGAAACCGGCGCTGGCGGTGCATCATATGGAAGGGCATTTACTGGCGCCAATGCTTGAAGAAGACGTACCGGCCTTTCCGTTTTTAGCATTATTAGTGTCGGGCGGCCATACGCAATTAGTGGCGGTAGAGGGCATTGGTCAATACCGTTTACTGGGCGAGTCAATTGATGATGCCGCCGGTGAAGCTTTTGATAAAACAGCGAAGTTAATGGGTTTAGATTACCCTGGTGGCCCGTTACTGGCTAAGTTAGCGAAAACGGGCGATGCTGAAAAATACCCATTCCCGCGGCCGATGACTGACCGTCCTGGTTTAGATTTTAGTTTTAGCGGTTTAAAAACAGCAGCCTCTATGGTAATTCAAAAAGAAGGCAACGCTTTACAGGTGCAAGCGGATATTGCCGCATCATTCCAGCAAGCAGTGGTTGATACCCTTTTGATAAAATGCCGTCGTGCCTTGGCAGAAACCGGCTATAAACGTTTAGTGATTGCCGGTGGGGTTAGCGCGAATGAATCGCTGCAACAGCAATTAGCCGAGTTGCTCAGTAGTTTAGGGGGGAAGGTGTATTATCCGCGCAAGGAGTTTTGTACCGACAATGGCGCGATGATTGCGTTTGCGGGTTATCAGCGTTTAAAGGCTGGGCAACAGCAAGATTTAACCATAGGTGTAACGCCACGTTGGCCGCTAGAGCAGTTACCTGCGCTATAAAAATCTCGGGTGCTTATTCACGCACCCGTTTTGATTTATCCCAAATTTTACTTTCTTGGCCGCGGTAGAGGCGCAAAATGTTTTCACGATGCCGTGCAATAATCAGCAGGCTAAGCATAAACACCGGCAGGGTATATAAAGGTTTAATCCACCAGGTAAATAGCGGTGCCAAAGCCACGGTCATTATTGCGCCCAGCGAAGAGTAACCCGTCACTAATACCACTGTTAGCCAAGAGCCAATTAATAAACCCGCTAAATCTAAGCCAATCGGCATCATTGCTCCTAACGCGGTGGCAACGGCTTTTCCGCCTTTAAAACCAAAAAATATCGGATAAATGTGACCGATACAGGCGCAAATACCCACAGCCCCTAACCATACCGGTTCGATTTTTAAGAAATAAGAGCCCCAAACTGGAATAGTGCCTTTGAGAATGTCGAACACTAAGACCAAAACGGCCGGGAATTTACCGCCAAGACGCAGCACATTAGTGGTACCGGGGTTACCCGAGCCATGAAAACGCGGGTCAGGTAAGCGAAAAAGTTGGCAAACCAGCACAGCTGAGGAGATAGAACCTAGCAGGTAAGCAATAAGCATCATTAACAAGATCAGCAGGGTCATTCCATGGTTCCTCAGCACCCTTTTTTACGATACTATTGCGGCATAATTGTCGGACAGCAAAATACGGGCGTTGCTGTATATATTCTATCCGACCAGCCTACCTGAAATGAAAAATAACGCAATGCGGAATTAACTGGATGGACATCGTTTTTATCAAGCAGCTACAGGTTGATACCGTGATTGGCGTGTACGACTGGGAAAAAACAATCAAGCAGCGCTTGCTGTTAGATCTTCGCCTAACCGCCGATCAGCGGGCTGCCGCTCAAGCAGATGATATTCGCTTAACACTTGATTATGCGGTGATTAGTGCCCGCGTGATTGAGTTGATTACTGCCGAACCTATTGAATTAATTGAAACCGTGGCTGAGCGCGTGGCGCATTTGTTATTAACAGAATTTAGTACCAGCCAAGTGGAAGTGACGGTCAGTAAACCCGGTGCGGTGCCTCAAGCGCAAACGGTCGGGGTACAGATCACGCGCTTTGCGCCAGAGGTTGATCACTGATGCCACGTATTTATATCAGTGTAGGTTCTAACATTAATCGTGATTTTCACGTGCGCCATGGTGTACGCGCCTTAGTCAGTGAACTGAGTGCGGTAACGTTATCTTCAGTTTATCAAAGTGAAGCCGTGGGTTTTGTTGGCGATGACTTTTTTAATATGGTGCTGGGTGCAGACACCGATTTATCTATTGTTGATTGCATTAGTTTATTAAAGCGCATTGAAGATCAATTTGGTCGCGTGCGTGGTGCCGAGAAGTTTTCTGGTCGTACTCTGGATTTAGATTTGTTGACGTACGATCAGCAAATTTGTGATTCACCCGTGGTGTTACCTCGGGCAGAAATTACCGAGAATGCTTTTGTACTGTGGCCTTTGGCTGAAATTGCCGCAGATGAGATCCATCCTACCACCGGTTTAAGCTATGCCGCTTTATGGCAGGGCTACAACCAATCCCAAAAAATATGGCCCGTTGAATTTTCATGGAGTGAGCCAACTTGAGTACCATTGAAGTTATTATCCTGTCTTTAATCCAAGGATTAACCGAATTTTTACCTATTTCCTCTTCGGCCCATTTAATTTTGCCGTCTGCCGTTTTTGGTTGGCAAGATCAGGGTATTGCTTTTGATGTCGCGGTGCATGTCGGTACCTTGTTGGCAGTGATGTTGTATTTTCGACAGGATATTGGCAATTTAACGGTGGGTTGGGTGAAAAGCCTCGGTGGTCACCACAGCACGGATAGCAAGTTAGCATGGTGGGTGATCTTAGCCACAATCCCCGCAGCCCTTGCCGGCTTATTGGCGGCCGATTTAATTGAAACCTTTTTACGTTCACCTTGGGTGATTGCTATCACTACCATCGTTTTTGGTTTGGCGCTATGGTGGGCTGATGTCACGGCAAAACAGCATATTCCGATGAATGCATTAACCTTAAAGCAAACCTTGTTTATTGGTTTTGCCCAAGCTATTGCCTTAATCCCAGGTACGTCGCGTTCGGGGATCACCATGACGGCGGCTATGTTAATTGGTTTAGATAAAGTCAGTGCTGCGCGTTTTTCTTTTTTACTGTCTATCCCGATCATCGTGCTCAGCGGTGGCTATCAGGCCAGCAAACTGCTCAGTGAGCCAGCCGAATATGATATGGGCGGCATCTTGTTAGGGGTATTGCTATCCTTTATCAGTGCCACCATTTGTATTCACTTCTTCTTAAAGATTATCAGCCGCATGGGCATGTTGCCCTTTGTCATTTACCGCATGTTGCTAGGTATCGGCTTGATGGCGTTTTTAAGCTTGTCTGCGAGCTAATTACCGTTTAGCGTTTGTTGTGCGTGGCTAATGGCTTGCAAGCGAGCTAGTTGCAAGGCCTCTTTAATGGCGGGCCCGGTGATGCCTTGTGTAATCAGGGCTTTTGCACTAACCGCCATCGCTGCTTCGGCCAGCTTGGGTAACAGCACTGCAGGGGGATAATCCGCTTGTTCAAAGCCTGTTCTACCGCGCAAATCAGCGGTACAGCACAGTAAAATATCGCTCAAACGCTCAGGCTTTCGCCACAAATCGATAGCGTTAAACAGTTTTAATACGGTTTTAGCATTAAGTTCTGCGGCACGATGGATCAGCTGATGGTATTCACAGACCAACAATGCCAGATCGCGACAGTCGTTGGGTACGCGTAGTCTTTTACATAATGCCGTAATGAGCGCTAAGCCACGATGTTCATGACCATGATGGGCGGGTAATTCTGCTGTTGGTGTCGCCCCTTTACCTACATCATGCACCAAAGCAGCAAAGCGGATGTCTAAGCGTTGACTTAACGCGGCCGCTTGTTGCAGCACTAATAAGCTATGAATACCGCTATCAATTTCTGGATGCCATTTTTCGGGTTGTGGTACACCCCAAAGCGCGGCAAGTTCGGGCATCAATACCGACAGTGCACCACATTGCTGTAATAACTGAAAATAAGCAGCAGGGTGCTCGGTATTTAACGCTTTAGCGGTTTCAACCCAAACGCGCTCTGCACTGAGTGTGGTTAATTCACCGTGCTGACTAAGCTGTGTCATCAGTGCTAAGGTTTCAGGCGCTACAGTAAAACTAAGATGCGCATAACGCGCATAAAAGCGCGCAACACGAAGCACGCGCAGTGGATCTTCAACAAAGGCGTCAGAGACATGGCGTAGCTGTTTTTGCTCTATATCACGCTGGCCGTGGAAAGGGTCAATATAGTTTCCTGCTGCGTCTTGGGCGATGGCATTGATGGTCAGATCGCGCCGGGCTAAATCTTGTTCCAAAGTGACATCTGGGGCGGCATATACCGTAAAACCAGTATAACCTGAACCCGCTTTGCGCTCTGTGCGCGCTAAGGCATACTCTTCTTTCGTTTTCGGGTGCAGGAATACCGGGAAGTCTTTACCAACTTGTTGATAGCCTTGGCTGAGTAATTCTGCGGGTGTTGCCCCCACAACCACCCAATCGCGTTCGTGAAAAGGGTAACCGAGTAATTGATCGCGTACTGCGCCGCCGACAAGATAAATTTGCACAAGCTTTCCTGCTGCTGGTTTTTTTGCCATTATACCTGCCTTGCGATGAAATGCAGTGCTAAAGGAATGTGATGTACACCGGATTTTTTGGTTTAAACAGTGCGCCATTTTCAATAGCGCCGAATCCCGACTTTATGTATCTCAGCCCACGTCATGCTGAAGCGTTAGCTCATTTGCGTTATGGCTTGGGGGATGCCGGCGGCTTTGTGCTACTGACCGGCGAAGTAGGTACCGGTAAAACGACCGTCTCACGCAGTTTGCTGCAAGAGTTAGACGAGACCACCGATGTGGCGTTTATTCTTAACCCCACGTTATCGGAATTAGAATTACTGGCGGCCATTTGTGACGAGTTGAAAATTCGTTACCGCAAAACTGATGCGAGCTTAAAACTATTAGGCGACAAAATTACCCAACGGCTGCAAAAAAACCATGATGCCGGCAAGAAAACCATTTTAATTATTGATGAAGCCCAGCATTTACAGCCTGCTGTATTGGAACAGTTACGCTTGCTCACCAATTTAGAAACAAACACCAAAAAATTATTGCAGGTGATTTTAATTGGCCAGCCAGAATTACAGCAGCTGTTGCAACGTAACGATTTACGGCAATTAGCTCAGCGTATTACGGCGCGTTATCATTTATTGCCGCTTAATTTAGCCGAAGTGCAGCAATATATGCGTTATCGTCTGCAAGTGGCGGGTTGTCAGCGACCGGTATTCAGTGACAAGGCGGTGAAAAAACTGTTTGAATTAAGCGGCGGTATTCCACGGTTATTGAATTTACTCGCCGACAGAGCGTTATTAGCAGCCTATAGTCAACAGCAAGCGTTAGTCGAATTAACACATGTGCAACGGGCTGCAGCCGAAATTTTGCCTAGTCACCCCGGCACAAGTCAGCGACAAGCTTTACCTAACTGGTTATGGCCGCTGTTAGCGCTATTAGGTATAATACTTGGGTTTTTATTGGCGCTACAAATTGTGCCGATACTGCGCGGAGAGTAAAGATTATGTCCATTTTAATGGATGCGTTAAAACAGCAACAACCCGCACCTCAGGTGCCATCCACCTTTTGGCGCAATGTGGCAATTAGCCTTGCCTTAATTTTAGCCACTACCCTTGGTTTTGTAGCCGGTTATATGCTGTTAGCCAGCAAACAATCGCCAAGCGATGTGACTCAACCGGCCGCACTGATCCCCGAGGCAGCGCAACCCGCAGGCCCAGCGTTAATAGCAAAAACCCTAGAGACCAAAGCGGTTGAAGCACCGGTGGTTGCAACAACAGAGCCAGAACCGGCCGCTGAGCCAGAGCGTTTTGCGCCTGAGCCACAGGTGGTAACTGTGACAGCGAATACACCACAAGCTGAGCCGGTGAACGAGCCGGAGATCTCGGCTGAGTTACGTGAGCGTTTTGCCAGTGCACTGGCCGAAACAGCAGGTAATCCGCGTTCTGCCTCGAATAATCTGACAACACACAGTGCGCCGGCGCAAGATATTGCCATGCTGGATCTCACTTTACAGCGGCAATTACCGAAGTTACGTTTTGAAGCCCATGTTTTTGCTACCCAGCCCGCTCAGCGTTGGGTGAAAGTAAATGGTAAATCATTACAAGAAGGGCAATGGATCACGGCTGATGTGCGCTTACGGGAAATTACACCGCAATATGTGTTGCTCGAATTTGGCCAACAACTTTTTAGCATGCGAGCGTTAAGTGAGTGGTGAGTTACAAATAGTTACGCACTTCTAAACCATATTTTCTTAAATCAACACAGCCTTCTATTTGTTCTTCTTGCTGCCGCGATAAATCGATGACTCGCGGCGGCAGATGATGTTGATGCACACTGTGGTAAAATACCTTTACCCGTGGCAACGTCGGCTTTTTCTGATTATTCTCCAGTACTAAGGCTAACCGTCCAGTCGTTAATCTTACTACGCTACCAGGCGGGTAAACGCCAATACATTTAATAAACAATTGCAGTAAACTATTATCCAGTTGTGCTGGCGCCATCGCCATCAGTTGCCGGATCACATTAAGCGGATTCACGTAGCTGGTTTGCACATTACTTAATTTCTCATACAAATTAACGATGGTTAGCATACGGCTACCATTACTGATTTGTTGTTCTTGCAGTGGCGGTGAGCCACTGCCATCTAACAAGGCACAGTGTTGGCTGATCCAAAAAGACACTTCGCCAGCCAAAGCCGTGCTTTGCTGCAACACCATCAAACTGGTGCTAATGGCGTTAGCATCCGGTTGTTGCAACAGCATCGGCTGTTGCGCTTTACCCACATCATGCAGCAAGGCTGCCGTGATCAGGTTTTGGACTTTGTGTTTGGGGAAATTTAAAAAACGGGCGAAAGCGGCCATATAAACGGCACAGTTAATGGAGTGTTGTAGCAGCATATCGCTTTTTTCGGCGATTCGAGTCAGATACAGCAAAACATCCGGATTGCGACTAACCGAATCAAATAACCCGGCACTGACTTCATGTACCAAGCTCAAATCAATAGGCTCTTCGTTTGCGGCGGCTTTTAGCACCTGCTGCTGTGTTTTTTTAGTTTGCTCTAAACTGCGCTCGGCTTTGGGTTGCTCTTCGGCAAATACTGCACGAAATGCTTCGGGCTCTTTTTCAGTTGGTGGCGGTTTTGTTTCGACTGGACGTGGGGGAAGTTGTTTGCTCGGGTCAATGGCAACGACAAGCACGCCCTGATTTTTTAAATTGCGGATGCTTTCACGTGTGCGGACAAAGCCAGCATGTTTGATGGCCAGTTGTCCGGTTTGCTCCAGCACTTTGACAATATAGCTGCCGGGCTGTAAATGGGCTATCGACACTCTTTGATATGGCATCTAATGATCTTTGCATCCGTGGAAAGTGTTGAGACTCAAATAAGTCGTATTTCTAGCATAGCAAAAAGCCCGTATTTAAGCGGGCTTTTTTAGTAGCATAAGCGTCTATTTTGCCGCGTTAACCGACGTTTTCAGCCATTGTCATTAACGAGGCATTTCCGCCAGCTGCTGTGGTGTTGATGGTAATGGTTTTTTCAGTGACTAAGCGATGTAACATTCGTTCATCGGCAGGCGCGGTGATTAACGGCAGTATTGCACCTTCACGCGCGGCGATGAGTTCTGCTGCCAGCGGTTTTAAAGCACTGCTGACTTCAATCACGGCACCGGCCAGATCGGTATGCGCTAACAACGTCGTTAAGCAATCTAAGCGAACTACCGCTAACAGATGTTGTGGCATACCGGCAGCAATTAACGCTTTAATACAGGCTTCCGCTTCGATAACATCATCTTCTTCAACCGCGGTGATCACGGCATTACCTGCGGCTAAAGCAGTAATAATGCTTAATAACCAATGGCTAAAACTGCTGGTGTCATCACGCAATAACGCTAAGATCCCGCGTGGATCTAACGTTAAAGTGTTGCTTTCACCTGTCGGCCCCGGCAGATTTATCGGCCGTTGCAGCTCCAGTTCAACACGTTGTAACTTGCTGCGTGCCACGGTTAACACTTGCTCTAAATCAGGCTCTTGTCGACTGACAACCTTGTTAGAAGCCAAAGAGGCTAAGAACTGCCGTAACACAGATGTACGCTGATTAATGGGTAAGGCTGCCCATTTATGCTGTGCAATATCCGCCGCTGGCATGGCATAAGCCACGGCACGGCTGGTGGTTTCTGCCAGCAAACGCACTTTTTTACCTTCATCTAACGCTGGGCAATCAACACTCAGGTTATCTTTGACTAAGCGCTGCAAATACAGTGGGCCACCGGCTTTGGGGCCGGTACCCGATAAACCACGACCACCAAAGGGTTGCACACCAACCACGGCACCGATCATGTTACGGTTTACGTAAATATTTCCGGCTTTAATTTCACGGCGAACTTTTTGCGTTAACTGATCAATACGGCTGTGCACACCGGTGGTTAGGCCATAGCCGGTGGCATTGATTTGCGCAATCACGTTATCAATCTCTTCCGCTTTAAAGCGAATAATATGCACCACAGGGCCAAACACTTCACGCTCTAACACGGTGAGATCGCTAATTTCGTATAAGTGTGGTGCAAAGAAGAAATGCTCCCCTTCTGCTGGGATCGGACAAGCAAAATGCAGCGTCGCTTTATCTTGCAAATACTGTACATGATTGGTTAAACGCTCATGTGCTTTGCTATCGATAACCGGGCCTAAATCGGTGCTTAACCACGCCGGATCACCTACGTGTAGCTCTGCCATGGCGCCTTTGATCATGGTGATAATTTTATCTGCAACATCCTCTTGCAGGAACAACACCCGTAAGGCCGAGCAGCGCTGACCCGCGCTTTGGAAACCCGAAGAGATCACATCATCGACCACTTGCTCAGGCAAGGCTGTCGAGTCGACTATCATACAGTTTTGACCGCCTGTTTCTGCGATAAGCGGCACAGGTTCACCGCCGCGCTCAGCTAATTTGCGGGCGATCCAACAACCGGTTTCTGTTGAGCCGGTAAACATCACACCTTGCACACGCAGATCCGGCACAAT
Source organism: Alishewanella sp. HL-SH06 (assembly GCF_052656265.1). Classification (NCBI taxonomy): domain Bacteria; kingdom Pseudomonadati; phylum Pseudomonadota; class Gammaproteobacteria; order Alteromonadales; family Alteromonadaceae; genus Alishewanella; species Alishewanella sp. HL-SH06. Next base: position 3,518,144 of record NZ_CP199752.1, on the reverse strand, counting down.
GTGCTCACCCACTTGGCGCCCTGGTGCAATGACCAACTGCACCACATGCTTAGGCATGCCGCATTCACTTAACAGCTCGAGCGTACGCACGGCAACTAAGCTGGTTTGCTCTGCCGGTTTGGCAACAACAGTATTACCGGCAACAATAGCGGCGGCCACTTGGCCGATAAAAATGGCTAGCGGGAAGTTCCATGGGCTAATACATAAGAACACGCCACGGGCTTGTTGTGGTTTAGCGAACAACAGCTCAGCTTGATGCGCGTAATAACGACAAAAATCAACTGCTTCTCGTACTTCCGCTACGGCATCGGCCAGCACTTTACCGGCTTCTTTAACGCAGAGGGTCAGTAATTCATCTTGATGTGCTTCCATGGCATCGGCTAAGCGGCGTAATAAGGCGGCACGCTCCGCAACCGGCGTATCGGCCCAACTGGCAAAAGCGGCGTCGGCATCGCTTAACATTTGCTGCATGGCTTCAGGGGTAGCATATTGCAGGTAACCAATCACTTCTTTTAAGTTGGCCGGGTTTACTACCGCTACGTCATCCGCGTCGCTGCTGACGACGTGCAGTTTGTCTTCCCACTCTTCCATACTTTGTTTTAGCGGCGTCAGCTGGTTGATGTCGGTGAGATCTAAACCCCGCGAGTTATTACGGCTGTGGCCAAATAAGGCTATGGGCAGTGGAATGCCTGGGTTACGTTTACTTTGCCAACCTTTCACGATTTCTACCGGGTCATGCAGTAAGGATTCAACCGGAATAGAATCGTCGATAATGTTGTTAACAAAAGAGCTGTTGGCACCGTTTTCTAATAAACGACGCACCAGATAGGCTAATAAGTCAGAGTGTTCGCCTACCGGGGCATAGATGCGGCACGGGATCTTTTCATTTTCGACAATCAGATCATAAAGTGCATCACCCATACCGTGCAGACGTTGGAATTCAAAGCCAGTCAGATCACCTGCCATTTCAATAATGGTGGCGACGGTATAGGCATTGTGCGTGGCAAATTGCGGGTAAATACTGTCACGATAACTGAGCAGTTTTTTGGCACAAGCTTGATAAGAGACATCGGTAGCCGGTTTGCGGCTAAATACTGGGAAGTCGGCTAAACCTTCTACTTGCGATAACTTAATTTCAGTATCCCAATAGGCACCTTTTACTAAGCGCACCATCATTTTACGGCCAACTTTAACCGTTAACTCGCGCAGCCATTCAATGACATAAAAGCCACGTTTTTGATAGGCTTGTACGGCTAAACCAAAGCCTTCCCAACCATCCAGTTCGGGGTCGCTAAACACTTTGGCAATCACATCTAACGACATGTCTAAGCGGTCAGCTTCTTCCGCATCCACGGTAAAGCCGATATCGTATTTTTTAGCGGCTAATGCCAGTTGTTTTAAGCGCGGCACTAATTCGGCATGCACCCGATCTAAATGGCTAAATTCATAGCGTGGGTGAATGGCTGATAATTTTACCGAGATACCCGGGCTAACAATGGGGCCCCGACCTTTGGCTGCTTTACCAATAGCTTCAATGGCGGTTAAATAAGCCTCAAAATAGCGATCTGCATCGGCCATGGTACGGGCGCCTTCGCCCAGCATATCGTAAGAATAACTAAACCCTTTGGCTTCCATGACGTTAGCACGTTCTAGTGCTTTATCAATGGTGGTACCCAAGACAAATTGCGTACCCATAATTTGCATGGCATAGCGCACGGCTTGGCGGATCACTGGCTCGCCTAAGCGACCACAAGTACGCTTGAGCAAACCAAATTGTTGTTTTTTCTCGTCATCAGAATAATTAACTAATTTACCTGTGACCAATAAGCCCCAGCTTGAAATGTTCACAAATAATGAGCTGCTGTTGCCTAGGTGAGCACTCCAATCGCCTTGCGATAATTTATCGCGGATCAGTCGATCGGCTGTTAGGCTGTCAGGCACACGCAGCAAGGCTTCGGCTAGGCACATTAATACCAAGCCTTCTTCTGTCGACAGTGAAAACTCGTTTAATAGGGCATCAACCCCGCCTTTACCCACCTGCGCTTGGCGAATATATAAAACCAGTTGCCGTGCACGCTCCCAGGCCCGACTGCGTGTTTTCGCATCCACTTCTGCCTGTGGCAACAAAAAGTCTAGAACGTCATCTTCATCGGCGCGGTAATAATCGCGAATGAGTTGGCGGATAGGGTCTGTGGTGACCAAAGAACCATTAAACAGCATAGAATTATCCTGATTGTCGATACGTGAATTGGCGCTGTCATTTATGACTCGCACGAACATGCCTTTGGCTTTGTTGTTATCAGCGGCATTTTAGAGAAAAGACCACAGCATAGGGTGGTTATTTTTGCGGTTTAACCGTATATAATTCTGTCAACAATATCAAATACCCAAGAAAATACTGCTATGAACTCGAACCCCAAAGCGAAAGCACTTGATCGTATTGACATCAGTATTCTCGATACGTTGCAAAAAGAAGGTCGAATTGCCAATGTTGACTTAGCCAAAAAAGTCAATTTAAGTGCAAGCCCGTGTATTGATAGAGTAAAACGTCTTGAAAAAGAAGGGTTTATTGAAGGTTATGGCGCAAGGCTGAATAGTGGCAAATTAGGTTATGGCACCGCGGCTTTTATACAAGTAACGTTAGATAGAACCACCAGTGATGTGTTTGATAAGTTTCGCGATGCCGTGGTGCAGATCCCGGAAGTGGCAGAGTGTCATATGGTTGCTGGGGGTTTTGATTATTTACTGAAACTGCGCTTACCGACGATGGAAGCTTATCGGCAGATCCTTGCCAAGATAGTCGATTTACCCGGCGTAGCGCAAACCCACACCTATGTGGTGATTGAGCAAGTGAAAAACGACCGCGGTTTACCTTTAAAAACACATGCTGATGCCAGCACGCCCCCGCAATAGGGGCGTTGGCATGTTACATCCAGCGGTCGCTGTTACGACGGCTTGGAATTAATTTGGGTAACAATAAACCGAACACTAAACCGAAGGTTAAAATCACACCACCAATGGTCATTGGCTGCTGCCAAAAACTCGCTTGGGTGGCATTCAGCTCAGTCGTTAAACGCTCGTTATTACGTCGCAGTTGTTCTAATTCTTGTACGGCTAAATCACGCTCGAGTGTCACTTGATCTAAAGTGGCTTGCAGTTGGCTGGCGCCTTGCTCAAGGCTATTTAAGCGCGAGCTTTGCTCTTGAAAAGTGGCCGTTAATTCACTCAGTTGGGCATTTAAACCGGGCGTAAATGTCAGATGCTCTTTTGGCAACCAAGCGGTTTTATCTTCCTCATACTGAATTTGCGCATAATCATTGTCTTCAGACAGGAATACCACGCTGCTTCCGGCCGCTAACGTGCCGACGATACGATATTGATTACCCGGCCCAGAGTGCAAGTACACCACTAAGGCATCGCTGATAAAAGCCTGTTTTTGCTCAGTTTGGCTTTGTGCCGGTAACCAGCATAGCAACAGACTGAGTAAAAATAACGAACGAACAGAGCTGCGAAATAATCTAAACATAGGTATCCTGAGACTTAATTGAAAACAGATGTCATATAACAATAACGGCGATGATAGGCAGTTGTGTGGCAATTGACAAGGACTAATAGCCGTAAGGCCAGTTCGCTGTCGGAGAGTGGTAATGAGTCTGGAACTTGAACTTAAGTATTTAATTAGTGCTGCAGATGCCGCGTTACTGCCGGATCTGTTGCAGCTTTACCCCATTTTACGTACAACTGAACCGCAATCACTGCTAAATGCTTACTTTGATACGGCAGAGCATTGGTTTCGGCAACATGATATGGGATTGCGCTCGCGCTTAAAGTTAGGGCGTTTTGAGCAAACCTTAAAGCTAGCGGGGCAACAACATGGCGCCTTGCAAATTCGCCCAGAATACAATGTACCATGTCATGGCGTCATACCGCAGCTTGACCAGTTTCCTGCTGAAGTGTGGCCCGCAGACACAGATATCAGCGCACTGCAAACACAGCTGGTTGAGCTATTTCGTACTGACTTTCAGCGCAGTAGTTGGGTGGTACAATTGCCGGATGCTGAAATTGAAGTGGTCTACGATAATGGCGAAGTGCGAGCCGGGGAGCGGCGCCAAGCGATTTCGGAAATGGAGCTGGAGTTACTTTCAGGGCGGCCACAAGCTTTGTTTGAACTCGCCGAATTCTTATTAAAAGCCTTGCCATTACGCACCGGTTGGCTCAGTAAAGCCGCCCGCGGTTATCAACTGTTTCATAACAAGACCACCGCCAGACCCAAGCCGTTAGCTGCCCAACAAGCCGCACAACCGCTACTGGTGTATTTGCAGCGTTTACAGCAATTAGAAAACTGCTATTTGCAAGAGTTAGCGCCTGATTTGTTGAGCGAGGTCGAAGACGCGTTACAGCAACTTGCGCATCAATTAACCGATGAAGGACAACAACTCTTGTCCAGTCAGGCCCGCACAGCGGCCAGAGAGTTGGCAGAAAGCGGTGCTTTAGTCTTTAACAGTCAGGCGTATCATCTGCTGTTATTAAAGGTATCCGCTTTACTGTTACAAGACGTTTAAGCAAAGGAGTACAACATGACCGCATCACAGGGGCAGGGTAGCTATTGGCAAGCCGATTTTGAAGCCTTATCACCGCAATTGGACGCGGCAACGTTGGCTAAGCTGACTCGTCTGTTGCAGTCTAGTACTTTTATTGGCCGTACGCTCAGGCAACAGCCGCAGTTGCTGGCGCTCTGTTGTGATAGTGAACGCTTACAGCAGCATTTAGCCGCTGGTTTTCATGATCCCTTAACTGCCATCACTTCAACGGCTGAAAGCGACGTATTTTCTGCGTTACGTCGTTATCGAAATGCCAGTTTATGCTTGATTATGGCGGCGGATATTTTTGAATTACAACCAATTGCCGCCAGCCTGACGTCGGTATCGCAATTAGCGAATACCTTGATTAACAGCGCCTATCAATGGGCTTATCAGCAGCAAAGTCTCAGTAGTGGTCAGCCTTTAGATGAACAGGGCGAGCCAATGCCGTTACTGATCTTAGGCATGGGTAAGTTGGGTGGTGGTGAGCTGAACTTCTCATCTGATATCGATTTGATATTTACTTATCCCAGTAACGGCGAAACGGTGGGCGGACGCAGGCCCCTAGAGCATCAACAGTTTTTCACTAAGGTCGGGCAAAAGCTGATTGCCGCCTTACATCAGGTGACGGCTGATGGGTTTTGCTATCGTGTGGACATGCGGTTGCGGCCTTTTGGCGATAGCGGGCCGCTGGTACTCAGTTTTGCAGCACTGGAAGATTACTATCAAGAGCAAGGGCGTGAATGGGAACGTTACGCCATGTTAAAAGCGCGCGTACTTAACCCCGATAAGCGTTACGCGCCTGAGTTACAAGTCTTATTAAAACCCTTTATTTATCGGCGTTATATTGACTTCTCCGCGATTGAATCGCTGCGGCGGATGAAACAGTTAATTGAACAAGAGAATCGTCGGCGCAATCGGCGCGATAACATTAAGCTTGGCGCAGGCGGGATCCGCGAAGTGGAATTTATTGTGCAAACCTTGCAGTTAATTCGTGGTGGGCGTATTCCACAATTACAGCAACAATCGCTGTTAAAGGTGTTGCCTTTACTGCAAGAGCACGAGTTGCTGAGTGCCGAGCATGCTGCCGCCTTGCAGCAAGACTATCTGTGGCTGCGTCAAGTAGAGCAAGGCCTGCAAGGTATTGACGATAAACAAACACAAACCTTACCGGCCGAGGCGGTTGGTCAACAACAGTTATTAGCCTGTTTAGGGCGAACCGATTGGGCCAGTTTGCAGGCAGACATTGAAGCGGCTATGCAGCGTATTCATCAGTATTTTAAATTGGTGATTGAGCCAGAAGAAAACTTGGAATCCCAAGAGTTAAGCCTTGGGCGCCTATTGTGGGACAGTGACAGTGTGGGCTCGGACTTAGCAGAGCAAGTTGATTGGTTAGATATGGCTGAGGCAACCGCACTGCTCGAACAATTACAGCAGTTTAAATTGGATTGTCAACGCCGCTCAGTGGGCCCGCGTGGCCGTGAATATTTAGCCAAGCTGATGCCACAACTGTTGCATTGGTTACAGCATCAACAGGCTTCTAATACCATTTTAAGTCGGATCCTTGGTGTATTTAGTAAAATCGTTACCCGCACCGCCTATTTAGAATTACTTTTTGAAAATCCGCCCGCGATGCAGCAATTGGTGCTGCTTTGCTCGCAAAGCGGTTGGCTGGCCGAGCAACTGGCCCGTTATCCAATGTTGCTTGACGAATTGATTGATCCGAGCCAGTTGTATCAGGTGGCCACCATTGATGACTATCGTGATCGCTTACGTTTATATTTATTGCGGGTGCCGGAAGATGACTTAGAGTTATTAATGGAAACCTTGCGGCAATTTAAACAAGCGCAGCAGCTACGTATTGCCGCAGCTGATATTTCGGGGGCTTTGCCCTTGATGAAAGTGAGTGATCACTTAACCTGGTTAGCCGAAGTGATTGTTGAACAGTTGGTAAATTTAGCGTGGCAACAAATGGTGGCTCGTTATGGTTTACCGGCGGGAGCCAGTGATCAGGATAAAGGTTTTGCGGTGATTGGTTATGGTAAGCTCGGTGGTTTAGAGCTGGGTTATGGTTCGGATCTTGACTTGGTATTCTTGCATCAATGCCGCAGCCAAGAAGGCACCTCTGGCGATCGCAGCATCGATTCGTTGCAATTTTACTTAAAACTTGTGCAGCGTATTCTCCATTTAAGTACCACGCGAACCAACAGTGGCGTGCTGTACGAGATTGATACGCGCTTAAGGCCTTCCGGTAATTCTGGCTTGTTAGCTATTCATATCGACACTTATCAGCAGTATTTACAGCAGGATGCCTGGACGTGGGAGCACCAAGCTTTAGTTCGGGCGCGGATGATCTTAGGCTCGGCGGAACTGCGTTCCGAATTCAGCCAGATCCGGCAACAAATTTTAACTTTGCCACGGGATGCTGCGCAGTTAACCCAAGATGTACTGCAGATGCGTGCTAAGTTGCGTGAGCATCATGGTGTCGCGACGGATGATGTAAAGCACAGTGTTGGCGGTATTGTTGATCTGGAATTTCTCAGCCAGTATTTAGTGCTAGCTTATAGTAAAGACTATCCAGCGTTGTTTGAATTCACCGATAATATTCGTATTTTAGCGGCCGCAGCGGCCAGTGGTCTACTGCCAGAAGCGGAAGCCATGGCTTTAGCCGAGGCGTATCAGGTATTACGTGGCGCAGGGCATCGGCATACACTTGCGCCTGCTACGGTGAATGTGGATAGCGGCTTGGCACAGCATCGCGCGCAGGTACAGCAAAGTTGGCAGCACTGGTTTGCGAATGCACCAAAAGCTTAAAGCTGGTAGGGGTTAGGCCCGGTCGCCACACAATTTTGTTGGAAAAACGGATCGGTTAAATAGGTCACCACTAAAGCCCGGGCATTAGGACAAAAAAAGCCAAAAATAGGCTGCTTAAAATCCGGGCTGATGGTCACCGTCATTTCCTGTAATGCTTCGACTAAACTACCGTTTGTGACAAAGTACTCTTTCACAACGTAGTCGCGTGGTAATGCCCAAAAAAGCTGCATCTGTTCTTGATCAGCATAATCTTGCAACACCTGCTTAATGGTTTTTCCGGCTTCAAAACGTCGACGGATCTTTTGGCCACGCCAAGTTGCCGCCGCCGGTGCGGCTACTTGCAATTCACGTCGACGTAGGCGTAAGACCAATTCATCGCTCGTATCCGGAATGGTAATAATAAAATCGCTGGCATCGCGGGTTTTTTGCAGGCTGGTGCGATAATCCGAATAAAAACGGCTAAAGCCCTCGGCGGCCGCATTCTTTTTAGTCGGATCGAACAATAGCTCAGGTTTAGTGATGAGCAAAAACACTAGGCCAATGACCAAGATCCCCACTAGCAGCTGTAATAAAATCTTCATGGGTTATAACGTCCTAGTCATATAATGACGGTGCTTCAGCATCCGGTCGGGTTTTAAACCGCCGATGCAGCCACATATACTGTTCGGGGTTTTTTAATACGGCTTGCTCAACCCACTGATTAACGCGGGTTACATCGGCGCGATCATCGCCACTGGGAAAATGATCAAACGCCGGCAGTATGTCAATTTGATAGCCGCGATAATCAGGTAAACGATAAGTATAGATCGGGATCACCACGCAATTTGCCGCATTGGCAAAAAGTAAGGTGCCGGTGGTGGTGGCGGTATCTGCCACCGCAAAAAAAGGAACAAACTCAGCCCGACTGCGACCGTAATCTTGATCGGGAAGATAAAAACACACTTCTTGCTGATTTAGCGCCTGGATCAAGCCTTTAACATCCCGCTTGCCAATCATATATTTATTGCTGCGGCTGCGACCGTGGTACTGCAGATAATCCATTAGCGGGTTATTGTTCGGACGATAAAAACCAATGCTGGGGTGGGTTAAGCCAATCACTCGCCCAGCCGCCTCTAAGTGCAGAAAATGCCCCGCCAGCAATAAAATACCCTTGCCGTTAGCGACTGCCTGCTGGATATGCTCATAACCGGTAATATGTGCTAAGCGACGAACTCGCCAATCCGGCCACCACCAGCCAATCACCGTTTCAAACATGGCTTTGCCACTTTCTTCAGCGTTGCGCCATAACAAGGCTTCACGTTCAGCCGCGCTTTTCTGTGGAAAACAAAGCTCGAGATTTCGTCTAGCAATTTTTTGACGGGATTTTAAGGCTTTAAATAATAACTTACCTAAGGCTGCGCCTAGGGTCATCAGCACACGGTAGGGTAACCAGCTGATAAGGTACATCAAGCCGACACCGATCCATAACAGCCAATAACGCGGCAATAAAAAACGCCAACTAAACTGAGGAGACTTAACCAAAATTGATATCCGAAAAAAACAAACTGTCGGTATTGTATCGAAAAAATCGCAGCAGGAAAGGTGAAACTGGTAGGAGCATACGAAAAGACGAGGTATACCGACGCGCGGTATACCTCAACAGATTTACATCGTCAGTGCGTTGTTAATGGCTAACAGGTCTTCTTCTGTTAAGTTACCGGCAGCTTGTTTGAGCTGTAACTGCGCTAAGATGTAATCATAACGCGCGCCTGATAGGTTACGTTGTGCATCAAACAAATTACGGGTGCTGAGTAAGACATCAACGATAGTTCGGGTGCCCACTTCAAAGCCGGCTTCGGTTGCTTGTAAGGCGCTTTGCGCCGAAATAACCGCTTGTTCTAAAGCACGGATCACAGACATTTGTGAATTGACATCGTTAAATGAGCTACGCACTTGGCGAACCACAGAGCGATAGCTTTGCTCTAAAGCTTGGCTGACTTCCACATAGCTAGCTTGTGCCACACGCACGTTTGCATCAATAGCACCGCCGCTGTAAATCGGTACAGAGAGGCTAATGCTGATTGAGCTGTTGTCAAAGCGATCAAAGCCTGATGTTTTAGATACACCTAAATTGGCAATCGCATCAACGGTGGGTAAATGCCCCGCTTTCGCTAAATCAATATCAATTTCAGCCACATCTAACGAAATGCGCTGAGCTTGTAATACCAAGTTGTTTTCCTCAGCAATGCCAACCCACTCATTGGCTGCAGCAGGCTGCGGCCGTGAGGTAGAAAATTTGTCGGTATTCAACATGGCGACTTCAGCATGATACTGACCCGTGATTTCGCGCAGGGCTTCACGGGCATTTTCTAGGTTATTTTCACTGCTAATTTCACGCGCAACCACGCTGTCATATTGAGCTTGAGCTTCATGCACATCGGTGATCGCGGTTAAGCCTACCGCAAAACGTTGCTTGGTTTGCTCTAACTGGCGTTCTACAGAGCGTTTTTCGGCAGCCACGAACGTTAAGTTATCTTTGGCTTTTAACACGTCAAAATAAGCTGACGTCACGCGTAAGATCAGACCTTGCACTTCAGCGTTGTAAATGGTTTGGCTTTGCAGCGCCACTTTTTCTGCGCGTGGCAAACTTTGCCAATCAAACCAATCAAACAGGCTTTGCCGCGCGGTAACGTTGGCACCGATGCTGTTACTGCCACCGAAGCGTAAATCATCGTTAGAGGAACGACCAATTTCAGCGCCAAAGCTGACAGAGGGTAATAAACGGGCTTTAGAGATATCAATACGCGCGGTAGCGGCATCGCGGTTAGCGGCAGCACGTTGCACAACCGGATCCTTTTGGGTAGCGAGCTGATACACCGCCTTTAAGTCATCAGCCTGTAGTTGTAGGCTAAAAAAACTTAGCGATGACAGCACGAGAGTGCTTAATAACGTTTTTTTCATGTAATAAATCCTGGCTGAATAAGGAAACTGCCCAAATGATAACCTGTTAAAGTAAACTAGGTAACGTTTAAACCGTAAAGTTACCCGGTAGAGTGTAACAAAATGTGAGGGCAACCATGTCGCAATTCAAGATAGGACAGTATCCTTCTTTTCAAGCAGAAGATCTGGACATTATCGACAAAACCACGGTTTTTCAGGGCTTTTTTCGGATTGAGCGTTGGCAACTGCGACATAAGCTGTTTGCAGGCGGTTGGAGCCAGCCAATGATCAGAGAAGTTTTCGAGCGCGGACAGGCTGTGATAGTCTTACCTTATAATCCACAAACCGACGAAGTGGTGTTGGTTGAGCAGTTCCGCGTGGGCGTGGTCGATCAAGGTCAAAGCCCGTGGTTACTCGAATCTATTGCCGGTATGATTGACGATGGCCAAACAGCAGAGCAAACCGCAATTCGTGAAGCAAAAGAAGAGGCGGGCTTAACCTTAAGCGAGCTTTGGCCAATGTTAAATTATTTTTCGAGCCCCGGTGGCAGCACAGAGAAAATTCATTTGTATTTAGCCCGGCTAACACAACCCGTTACTGGCGGTTTATTTGGGCTCGATGCTGAACATGAGGACATCAAAATGCACGTTATGCCACGGCAAACAGCCATGCAATTATTAGCATCAGGGCACATTAACAATGCTGCGACAGTGATTGGCTTGCAATGGTTAGCGCTGCATTTAAGCGATGTGCAGCAACGCTGGGGTACACGCCTTGCATAAATCGATTTATGTACCGCAGTTACCCGACTTTTTGAGTTTGTGTGAACGCAACTATGCCGCACTGCTGCCGTTATTGCCCGAAACGCCGCAACTTGGCCAGCAATTATTTATCGCGCTGGGTGAGCAGGATATTTATTGCTTAACGGTGCTTGAGGTTGCGCGCTTTACTACGCGGGTGAAAATAGAGTTGAGCAGTGCCGATCATGTTTATTTTCAACCCAGTTTTGATGTGCAGCTTTACCATGATGCGCGGTTAGCCGAAGTGGTGCGAGCGCAGCAGCAATGGCGCTTTATTGGTGTGTATCCTTATCCGAATGCCACCATGTCGCAGCCTGATGAAAAACGACAAATTAATATGTTACTTCGCGATTGGTTAAACTTGTGCGCGCGGCGTGGTACTCGGCAGCATTCGGCGGTGTCAGGTTAATGCACAACTATGTATTCCCAGCAAAAGCGGCCTATCGTTTAGTGCAAATTACCGATTGTCATTTATTGGCGGAACACGATGGCATATATCGTGATTGCCAACCGGCGGTGCACTTACAAGCGATTTTAACACAATTACAACTGTCGCCACCCGACGCACTCATTTTAACCGGCGATCTCACCCAAGATCACACCTTGGGCAGTTATCAATTATTGGCACAACTTTGCCAAGAGCTAAGCTGCCCTGTGTTTGTGTTACCCGGTAATCATGATGATTTGGCTATGTTAGCTCAGCTGCAACAACAGCCACCGTTTCAAAGGGCAGAAAGTTTAAGCTTAGGCGAGTGGCAACTGTTTTTGTTAAATACCAAGGGCCCGACACCTGCCGGTGAGTTTGCCGAGGAACGGCAAAGCGCTTTAGCCCAGCAGTTTGCAAAAAGTCAGGCCAAACAGTTTTGGTTGTTTTGTCATCATCACCCTCAGGCATTGGGCTGTTTTATTGATAAACATGGTTTGCGCGATCAACAGACTTTTTGGCCATGGTTACTGCGCGAACCCAAAATTAAAGGGCTGGCGCATGGCCACGCGCATCTGGCTTATCACAAGGTGGTGCAGGGTATTGATATTGTCGGTTGCCCAGCCAGTTCGGTGCAGTTTTTAGCAAGCGATGACTGGCAAACCGTTAATGCCGGACCACAATGGTGCGAATGGTATTTTGCTGCGGCAGGTCAGGTCAGTTGGCAGTTTAAGAGGCTTTAATGCAACGAATTTTATATTTACACGGGTTTGCCAGTTCCAGTCTTTCGACCAAGGCGGTGCAAACCCAAGCTTACTTTGCTGCATTACCGAATGTGCATTTTCAAGCGCTAGATTTACCTTACACGCCCGATGCGGCGATGCAGGTATTAGAGCAAGCCATAGTGCAACCGCCAACAGCCATTATTGGCAGCTCGCTGGGTGGGTTTTTAGCCACGGTACTGGCCGAGCGTATCGGCTGTCGCGCCTGCGTGATCAACCCGGCAGTGGCACCGCATCGGGTATTAAACCAATTTTTGGGTGAGTACGAACACCCGGTGTTACAACAGCGTTATCAGGTACAAGCGCAGCATATGCAACAGCTCGAAGCCTTGATGCCGATGCAGTTGCAACAGCCCAGTCGCTATTTAGTCCTTTTGCAAAGCGGTGATGAGGTGTTAGATTATCGTTTGGCCGTGGATTATTATCAGGGCGCACAGGTTCAGCTAGTTACAGGTGGTGATCATAGCTTTGTTGGTTATCAAGATTATCTGCCACACATTGCCGATTTTTGTCTGCAACCTCAGGAAACGGGAAGCCAAATTACAGTATGACTGAACAACTTTATAATGCCGAGTCGATCGAGGTTCTCACCGGTTTAGAGCCGGTGCAGCGCCGTCCAGGTATGTATACCGACACCACGCGGCCAAATCACTTAGCGCAAGAAGTAATTGATAACAGCGTGGATGAGGCGTTAGCCGGTCACGCCGATTTAGTGCAGGTGATTTTGCATGATGATCAATCGATTGAAGTTATCGATAATGGTCGAGGCATGCCGGTGGATATTCACCCCGAAGAAGGGGTGTCTGGCGTCGAATTGATTATGTGCCGGCTACATGCGGGCGGTAAATTCTCTAACAAAAACTACCAATTCTCTGGTGGTTTACACGGTGTTGGTATTTCTGTTGTTAACGCCTTATCAAGCCGAGTGGATGTGAGTATTCGCCGCGATGGTCAGGTTTATGATATCGCCTTTGAACATGGTAACAAGGTGGCAGAGTTAGCCGTTAGTGGCACCGTGGGTAAACGCAATACCGGTACACGCGTTCGGTTTTGGCCCACCGCCTCTTATTTTGATTCACCCAAGTTTTCAGTGAGTCGTTTGTTACATGTATTAAAAGCCAAGGCCGTATTGTGCCCTGGTTTAACCGTAAAGTTCGATGACAAAGTTAACCAACAACAATATCAATGGTGTTATGAAGCCGGTATTCGTGACTATCTCGCCGAAGCCGTACAGCATTTTATTGCCTTACCTGAGCAGCCGTTTGTTGGTCAATTTACCGCCAGTACCGAAGCGGTAGAGTGGGCGTTACTTTGGTTGCCAGAAGGGGGAGAGCTAACCACCGAAAGCTATGTCAATTTAATCCCGACGGCGATGGGCGGCACGCACGTTAATGGCTTGCGCCAGGGGTTGTTAGAAGCCATGCGAGACTTCTGTGAGTACCGCAATTTATTGCCCAGGGGTATTAAACTATCAGCAGAAGATGTTTGGGATCGCTGCGCTTACGTGATGTCATTGAAAATGCAAGATCCGCAGTTTGCTGGCCAAACGAAAGAGCGTTTATCGTCACGGCAATCGGCGGCTTTTGTCAGTGGTATAGTCAAAGATGCTTTTAGCTTGTGGTTAAACGAACAAACCGATGTGGCTTTAGCCTTAGCCGATTTTTGTATTAACAATGCCCAAAAGCGGCTACGGGCTGCAAAAAAAGTCATTCGTAAAAAAGTAACGTCAGGGCCGGCTTTACCCGGTAAGTTAGCCGATTGCTCGGCACAAGACTTAGCCCGTACCGAACTCTTTTTAGTTGAGGGTGACTCGGCGGGTGGCTCTGCTAAACAAGCGCGTGATCGGGAGTTTCAAGCCGTCATGCCACTGCGCGGTAAAATTTTAAATACCTGGGAAGTAGAATCTGGACAAATCTTGGCTTCACAAGAAGTTCATGATATCTCCGTGGCCATTGGTATCGATCCTGATTCGTTAGACTTATCCAGTTTGCGTTATGGCAAGGTGTGTATCCTAGCGGATGCCGACTCGGATGGGCTACACATTGCCACCTTGCTGTGTGCTCTGTTTATGAGACATTTCCGCCATCTAGTTGAGCAGGGCCATGTCTACGTTGCCATGCCGCCATTGTATCGAATAGACATTGGCAAAGATGTGTACTATGCGCTTGATGAAGAAGAGAAAAATGGTATTCTCGACCGTATCGAAGCAGAAAAGAAACGCGGCAAAGTCAATGTGCAACGTTTTAAAGGCTTAGGTGAAATGAACCCGCTGCAACTGCGTGAAACGACAATGGATCCGAACACTCGGCGTTTAGTGCAACTGACTGTAGACGACGCGGCGCAAACAATGGAATTGATGGATATGCTGTTGGCGAAAAAACGTGCTACCGATCGGCGTAATTGGCTGGAATTAAAAGGTGATAGAGCCATCATCGCTTAATTTAGGCACGGCTAAAGCATTTAGGGAGCCACCTGTGAAAAAACTGCTGGTCATTCTTCTGTGGTGTTGGGTTAGTCTAGGCCATGCTGCTGAGTCGTTACCTGATGATGTGCCTGAGTGGCTGCAGCAAGTTGCTGCAGAAAAAAATCGTGCACCAGAACAAATGCTCGATATTTTAACGGCTAATCAGGCGCAGTTTGCTAACTTAAGCGCTGTGGCTCAGGCTTATTGGTTAAATCATCAAGCCACCATTTTAAGTCATTTAGGTCGTTTTCAAGAGCAGCAAGCGGTGGCTGAGCAGGGTATTTCGCTACTCAAAGATAATCCGAGCAGTTTATATGCCGAGCTCAGCTATGAGTTGGGCTTTGCCTTTGAAATGAAATTAGCCTTAGCCGATGCGATGAAGTGGTATCAAAAAGGCGTAGCAACGGCGATGGCTGTCGAAAATGAAAGGCTGCGTTTACGCGGGCTGATTAATATTTCGGCGGTTGATTCGTTACAAAATCGTACGCATCAAGCATTACAAAATTTACAAGATATCTATGCGCGAGCGACGCAATTAAAAGATAAAGAGCTATTAGCCGAAGTGAATGCACAGTTGGGCTTGTTGTACTCTAACTTGTCGTATGAGCAAGACGCACAAGAGTTTCTAGAGCAAGCCTTGGTGTTGTATGAAGAGTTAGGCTGGCATAAAAACCGCGTGACAGTATTGTATAATTTGGCTCGCAATTACAGCTATTTAGAAGACTTTGAGTTAGCGTTACAAAGCTTTGAGCGGATGTTGCAATCGGCCTTGAAAGAACAAGACATACTGAATTTGTATTACGCTTACAACGGTTTGGCGATAACCAGTAATGAAATGGACAAACCGCAAGTGGCGTTAAATTACATGGAAAAAGCCGAAGAGTATTTGGCGGTTATTCATTCCGACTATTATTTAGCCAGTCATCATTATGAAAAAGCGCTGATTTATCAAAATTTGCAGCAAAACACCCAAGCTATGCAGCAATTATTGCTGGCCGAGCAATATGTGCAAACGGCAGAGAACAGTGGTTCGGGTAATATGCTGTTATCGTTTCAATTACTCAAAGCGGAATTGTTAGCGGATCAAGGGCAATATGAACGTGCTTTTCAAACTATGCGGCTTTTTGTTCGTGGCTTTCAGCAATTTCGAGATAAAGAAAACGAGTTAGAAATTGCAAAAATGCGCTTGAGTTTTGAAGCCGAGCGCGAGCAAGTTCAGCAAAATATGTTAGAGCAAGAATACCAATTAAACGCGTTACGCTTAGCAGAAGTTGAACGTAATAGAGTAATGCAATGGTTATGGCTGGGCATGGCCGCGACCCTAGGGCTATTCATACTGGTGGTGGTGTTATTACTACGCCGCACCCGTTCAGCGAAGGCCACACCCAGCTCGCCAACACGACAGGATCAGGCATGACAGAAACCGTACTTTCCGCCGATGGCACCGAACAGCTGCCACTGCGCCGCTTTACCGAAGAAGCCTATTTAAATTATTCCATGTACGTGATTATGGACCGGGCCTTACCGCATATCGGTGATGGGTTAAAACCGGTGCAACGTCGCATCGTCTATGCTATGTCCGAATTAGGCCTGTCGCATCTGGCGAAGTATAAAAAATCGGCGCGTACTGTCGGTGATGTGTTAGGTAAGTTTCATCCGCACGGTGATTCAGCGTGTTATGAAGCTATGGTATTGATGGCCCAACCCTTTTCATATCGTTATCCGTTGGTCGACGGCCAAGGAAACTGGGGTGCGCCGGATGATCCAAAGTCTTTCGCAGCAATGCGTTATACCGAAGCCAAATTATCGCGCTTTAGCGAAGTTTTGTTATCTGAGTTAGGCTCAGGCACTGCCGATTGGATCCCCAATTTTGACGGCACCCTCGAAGAGCCCAAGGTGTTACCGGCTCGTTTACCGCATATATTACTTAATGGTATCACCGGTATTGCAGTAGGTATGGCCACGGATATTCCACCGCATAACGTGCGTGAAATTGCCAATGCGTGTGCTGAGATCTTGGATAATCCGAAAGCTGAATTAGCCGATTTATTACAGCATGTGAAAGGCCCCGATTATCCAACCGATGCCGAAATTATCTCTTCTATCGAAGATATTGCGGCGGTATACGCGACAGGCCGCGGTAGTATTAAAATGCGTGCGGTGTATCTGCAAGAAGAGGGCGATATTGTGATAACGGCGTTGCCGCATCAAACGTCGGGCTCGAAGGTACTGGAGCAAATTGCGGCGCAAATGCAGGCGAAAAAGCTGCCAATGGTGTCAGATTTACGTGATGAATCGGATCACGAAAACCCAACCCGCATTGTTATTGTGCCACGCTCTAATCGTATTGATGTTGAGCAGTTAATGCAGCACCTGTTTGCCACCACTGACTTAGAGCGAAGTTATCGGGTTAACCTGAATATTTTAGGGCTAGATCACCGGCCACGGGTGCGCAATTTACTGGAAATCTTAACCGAGTGGCTGAGCTTCCGCCGTGACACCGTGCGTCGGCGTTTGCAGTTCCGCTTAGATAAAGTGTTAGACCGTTTGCATGTATTAGAAGGTTTGTTAATTGCCTTTTTAAACATCGACGATGTGATCCGCATTATTCGAACGTATGACGAACCTAAGCCTGAGTTGATCGCCTTTTTTGGTGTAACAGAGCGCCAAGCTGAAGCGATTTTAGAACTGAAATTGCGCCATCTTGCCAAGCTAGAAGAAATGAAGATCCGGGGCGAGCAGGATGAGCTGAGCAAAGAGCGCGATAAGCTTCAGGCTATTTTAGGCTCTGAGAAAAAACTGACTAAGCTCGTGCGCGATGAGCTGATGGCCGATGCACAAAAATACGGTGATGATCGCCGCAGCCCTATCGTGCAGCGTGAAGAAGCCAAAGCCTTAAGCGAAAAAGAATTATTGCCAAGCGAAGCCGTTACCGTGGTGTTATCTGAAAAAGGCTGGGTGCGCTGTGCCAAAGGGCATGATGTCGATGGCAATGCCCTAAGTTATAAAGCCGGCGATGCGTTCAAAGCGCTGGCAAAAGGTCGCTCTAATCAACAGGCCGTATTTTTAGATTCTTCGGGGCGCAGTTTTGCCACCGAAGCACATGAATTACCCTCGGCTCGTGGCCAAGGTGAGCCATTAAGCGGCCGTTTCGGCATTGTGGCCGGCGAAACCGTTGAGCATGTGTTAATTGCCGATGAAAAACAAACATTACTGCTCGCTTCTGATGCGGGCTATGGTTTTGTGGCTGAATTTAATGACTTACTCAGTCGTAATAAAGCCGGTAAAGCGCTGCTCAGTTTACCGACGGCGGCAAAAGTATTGCCACCGTTACCGGTTGGCAACCCCGATACCGATTTATTGCTGTGTATTTCAAACGAAGGCCGTATGCTGGTGTTCCCTGTGGCCGAGTTACCGAAACTCAGCAAAGGTAAAGGTAATAAGCTGATGTCGATCCCGTCGGCACGTTCCGCCAGTCGAGAAGAGTTTGTCAGTTTGCTAGCCGTAGTACCGGCTGATGGCAGTGTCACCTTAGTGGCCGGTAAGCGTAAGCTTAGCCTGAAAGTGGATGACTTACAGCACTATCATGGTGAACGGGGGCGGCGTGGTAATAAGCTGCCACGCGGTTTACAGCGCATTGATGAAATAATTGTCAATGGCCTTAGTGATCAAACCAGCAGCCCGAGCGAATAACGTTATACTAGGCCCCTGATCTGATTGTGGTGTGAGTTGGCAAGGGGCCTGATGTGGTTGCTGTATTGCGTATAGTGTTATTAGTGCTGTTTTTTATTGGCAGCACCGTGGCGGGATTACTGGTTTGTTTATTCCGCCCTTTTCATCCTAACAATGTGGCATTGTTTAGCAAATGGTACGGCAAGGTATCGTGGATCCTCGGCATTGACGTAGAGATCCGTTATGATCCGGCGATTGCACCAGGCGAGCCATACGTGTTTATTGCTAATCACCAAAATAACCTCGATTTATTTACGATCAGTGGTTCAGTGCTACCGCGCACCGTAACCATTGGTAAGAAAAGCCTGAAATTTATTCCATTCTTTGGCCAATTATATTGGCTTAGCGGTAACTTCTTAATTGACCGTGATAACAAAGCTAAAGCGCTCAACACGATGTTATTTGCCGCAGAGCGTATCGCTAATCAAAAGATCTCGGTATGGATGTTTCCCGAAGGCACCCGCAGTTATGGTCGGGGGCTGCTGCCGTTTAAGATGGGGGCTTTTCACATAGCTTTAGAAGCGAATGTACCCTTAGTGCCGGTATGTATGAGCTCTACGCATAACCAGTTTAAATTAAACCGCTGGCGCAACGGTAAAGTGATTATCCAAATGAATGCGCCGGTGGTGCTGACTAAAGATGACAATTTACGCCAGTTTGCCCGAAATATTCGTCAGCAAATGGCAGATCAAATTAGTGCGCTTGATGCCGAGCTAGCGAACGACTACACTGCGCAACAGCAAAAATAACTGAGTAATCTTTATGGAAAACTGGCAAGAATTTACCGCAGAAACTATCAGTGCCTTATTAGAAGATGGTAGCGATCCAGATGCGCTGTATACCGTGGAACATCATTTTTATGATAAAGACTTTAATAAACTTGAAAAACTGGCGGTTGAGCTGTTTAAGCTAGGTTATGAAGTGACCGACGCCGAAGAAGTTGAGTTTGAAGATGGCACCAATGCTTGGGTCTTTGATGCTATATGTGAGCAAGCTTTAGATGAAGCCGCGATCACGGCAGATGCCATTAAATTGGATGCCTTAGCGAAAAAACATCAGGTTGAATATGACGGTTGGGGCACCTACTTTGAAGGTGACGAAGACGAAGAATTCGATGAAGCGTTTGACGAAGACGACGAGGCTTAATTTAGCTTGGGATTGCTAGCTTCGCTGTTGTGCACAGCGAAGCGGTTAGCAAACCGTGTTTATTTACTGGTTTGTTTGTAACGTTCTTCTGCTTCTACAATTTTATTTTTACCATCCGTAATTAACTGTTGCCCTTTTTTGATGGCCGACTCACCTTCTTCTTGAGCGCTTTTACCGCGTTTGAGCAGCTCGTTTCCTTCTTCGACTTCTTCTTCTGCTTCTTCCCAAGCGTCAGTCAACTTTTCTAGTCTTGCCACCATGTCGCTGGCGGCTTTGCTAGTGTTAAGGTTATTTGCACTTAGCGCGAGCGTTTTGAATGCTTGGCGGTTTGTTTGTAAATCAGCGCTGCTATTTGCCAGTAATTTTTCGCCTTTACGGCTATAGTCTTTGCCATCAGCGAGTAGTTTTTTGCCTTCTTTTAACAGGGCTTCGCCTTCACGCGTGTCTTTTTTGCCTTGTTCCCACATTTTTGAGATAGCAATTTGCGATTCACCTTCGGCTAAAATCCGTTCGCCAAAAGTGGGGGCCTTCGTGGCACAGCCAGTCAGACTCACTAAACCCGTCAGTAAAATCATTGTTGCGATAGTCTTCATAACATCAACCTCTTAAATTTTTTATTCGTACTGCTATACCGTTTCAAAAACTATCTTTAGTAATGCAGCTAGATGCATTTTTATCCCGCTAAGCTGAGGTATATCGTTGCGCCCAAAGTCATGTGTCGTTTTCAGTCGCGTTTGCCTTGCAACCAAAAACTGTCATGCCTTATTGGTATTATGTGCTATTCCAAGGATGAATACTGTGTTGGCCGTTAAATAATATTTTTGTAAGCCAGAAGGTGAAAGTGCGTAAAGATCCGACGCTGCAAACATTCGCTATCGTCAGGCTGTGCATCAAGAGCGGTTGAGTGGATAATCTATTTTAAGTTGGCTTGATGCTGTCTTTAATGATTTGTACATCGTCAGCGTGCAGTAAAGCGTGTTCAGAGCGAATTAATGCGCGTTGGCTATGATAACGGGCTGCCTCACGGTTTTCCGCTGCGCCCAGTAATGACAATGACTGTAAAGCCTTTTGCAGTCTAACTGATACCTCAAGGATACCTGCACCATCTCGTGCTATCGCGGTAAAGGCATCGTCATACAGATCGCGGATCGTTAGCTCTGGCACAGCGACGCGTGGAAAAAGGGTCTTACTTTTTTGTTGCTCAGCGTCGGTG
This sequence comes from Alishewanella sp. HL-SH06, assembly GCF_052656265.1. Classification (NCBI taxonomy): domain Bacteria; kingdom Pseudomonadati; phylum Pseudomonadota; class Gammaproteobacteria; order Alteromonadales; family Alteromonadaceae; genus Alishewanella; species Alishewanella sp. HL-SH06. The sequence continues at coordinate 3,497,270 of NZ_CP199752.1, read as the reverse complement.
AGTGGCTTATTCCACAAGGCGATTAATCGCACTAAAGCCCCGGTAATAGTAATGGCTGTACCAGGATCGTTAACCGCAGGGGATAGTGCACGCCCCGCAATTTCGGATAACACCACTAACCCGAAGCGAGGATCATCGGCATATAAGCGTTCACGGCCAATTTGAAAGGCCTCGGCTATGCAGTGATCGTGTTCTAATGCACTGGCTGATAATTTATGCACGTAAGCCAATACACGATTGGGCGCAGCAAAGGTGCCCGGTAGTGCGGCAACCTCGACATGTGCATTCATTTTATCCGCCCATGCCTGAATTGCCGACATATCAATATGTTGCACATAGCCAATCTCGTTTGCAAAAACGGGGTGGCCTTTGCTGGCGTCAACTGAAGTGGGGATACCACATAATGTTGGGAAGATGCGGCGGCGTTCTAAAGCCGCGGCAGTGGCCAATTCCACTTTTTCGATAGTAGAGCCCAACCGCCCAAGACGGGCGATCTTGTCAACCCAGCGGACAAAAATGGTAATTACCAAGCCAAACACTAATACGGTTAGAGCGAATAAAATAAATATGCCTGCTTTGTCATAAAAACCATTTTTTAGCGCGGCTAGGGCCACCACACTAAAGATAAATGCCCCCACGAAGGTTGATAGCGCATTTTGTGAAACATCATCGGCCACCATTAAGCGAAATGCACGAGGCGTGGCAGAGTTACTGGCTGAGTTGTAGGCGGATATCATTGAAGACACAGAGAATGTCGCAATCACTAACATACTGGACGCCATAATGGATAATAACGTTTCTACAGAGTCGGTGCTGATAGGGGGTACCCAATGAATGATTGCTGTGCCATCGGCTAGTGAGGCGAAAAACGCAGCGGCAATCGACAATAAGCACACCGCTAAAGGCCGCACCCATAGCCGCTCGTGCAACTGATTAAGTAAAAAGCGTAAACGGTCTATCGTTACTAAAGCGGGCATGTTTATTCCTCTTTTCGGCTAAAGGGGGCTAGCGTGCAGCTAAACCCCGACTATTGCGGCTTTAGTTTGTCGGTGCAGCAATTAAAATTAAATCTTGCTGTGGCGCTGTTAAGAATTGTGCGCCTGCATCGGTAATCACCACCATTTCTTCTACAGAAATCGTTTTTGTTTGCTGTTGGGCGCTCCCTGGATAATACCAACTGTAAAAGCCGTCATATGAAAAGGTCATGCCAGCGTCGAGTTGTCGCTCGGAAGCAATGCGCACGCCCAGATTCGGGCCAGTATCATGTGCAACATAGCCTACCGGATGGCCCGTGCTCCACATGACGGGCAGTGAGCCTGCTTTGGCCATCACTTCGAGTTGCGCTTGATGCACGCTGTTTCCTGTAACCCCCGGCTTCATTGCCGCAAATGCTGCTCTACTGCCTGCTAGGGCGTTATCCCAGGCATGTTGAATGGCTGCTGGCGCTTTATTTTCGCCGGGTTTGAGCACATAAGCAAAGCGCTGAATATCCGTCACCCAATGATCGAAAACACGAATACCAAAATCGATTTGAATAACATCGCCGGGTTGGATCACGCGAGGAGTGGCATGAGAGTGACCACGGTCTGGTCCTGAGTTAACCGCAGGGTTTTGATCTGATGCCCAAGCATCTTGCACACCGGCCTCTGCCATTTTTTGTTTTAAATAATTCGCAATATCTAGATCTGTGGTAACGCCGGGGATAACTTGCTGATAAGCTTCATATTGCCAGTCTGAAGTGAGCTGTGCTGCTGCAGCCATAATGGCCACTTCGGCAGGTAGCTTCCGAGCCAGCCAATAATAAATAAGCGGCTCTGCCGCAACTAGGCTTAGCTCAGTGTCTTGTAAAGCGGAGCTCAAGGCAAGATATTGTGAATGGCTTAAGCCATCGGCCTGCGGGTTTTGGCTAAAACTATTCACGGCTAATGGGCCACGGATGTTTTGTTCTTTTAGCCAAGATGCCGCGGCATGAATAGCATCCTGTTGTTTTGAGATTTCAATCACTTCATCAAAGCGCTTTAATTCTTTCAAGGCGGTGGCTTCGCTTACAGGTGAGAATATGCGTGATGTTACCCCCTTGCTGGTGCGACTAAATAACACCACCGCCGTGCCGCCCGCGTTCTCACAGCCAACATGTTTGGCTAAAGGATCGTTGTCGTTCTCGCGGCACACAATTAACCAATGTGCCAGACCAGTATTATCCATAGCTTTCGGTAGCAAGGTCGAAATGCGTTGTTTAAGAATGTCTGGCCAAGGGGACGGGCCAGTTAATGGTGTGGGAAGCACTATTTGTGGCATTGTTGAGTTACCGGCATTTTGCTCAGCTGCAAAGCTTGTATAGCAAATGAAGGCGGCGAAAATCCAGCTAGATTTTTGAAATTTATTATTTTTTTTCATTGGAGCATGCCCTTGTGCGGTGAAGAGGCAAATGTCGAACGGCGCATAAGATGTATTTAATATTAAGCATAACCGTTAAAATTTTCGCTGTAAGTTATTGGCTGAAAGTTCTTTGTATGATTACTTTTAGCAACAAAAAGGCTTATTTAGCCAAGTTGCCAGCCTCAAGGATCGGCAAACCGGCTTCAGTTGGAATATAAATTCTTTCGCCTTTGCCATCCTGTAAGCCTTTGATCCAGATATACCGCAAATATTCTGTATTGCCTTTTAGCGACTCACCAATAATACGGTTGGACTCTGCAGCGGCTTTGGCTCGTTCAATATCGGCTAGGCCCTCGGCTTTGGCTCTAACCACCGCCGCTTTACCCTCGGCTTCTGCCAGCGTCACTCGGGCATTGGCTTGCATTAAGGCGGCCGTTTCTCGCGCTCGAGCTTCTTCAATCAAAATTTGTTTTGACCATTCGGCTTCTTTTAACGCGGCACGACCTTGCATCTCCATGCGATATAAGTTGTATTTAGGCCAGGCCCAAAACGACATCACAACAATGGCCACGCTAATCAACAAAAGCATAAACAATGAGCCTACTGCGAGTGCTTGCCTGTTTTGATACATTAATAAATCCTTTTTTCAGAGTGGTTTTTGGGATGTACTTTAGCTGAGCCGAAAAATAGCGTTGGTTATTGCTAATAATTTTGTAGCATAAGTTAGTTTAATCTTTTACAAAGCACAACACCTGATTACCTTGGCATAGTGACCACGAATCGATGTTAAAGCGCTAATGTCACAGATGATTTTTGATGCTGATCTTGCTGGATTACTCTAGATTTTGCTCTGAACGCACGGCTAACTCAGCATGACCATGACATCACGGCAACAAGATGCAGTTAAACCGCTTATGACATCGATGATATTAGGCGATGACTTGACGGCATGACTTTCGATTTTGGTCTGAGCGCACGGCTAACTGATCATGACCATGCCATAACCGCAACAAGATGCAATTTAACCACACATGTTATGGATAATATTAAGCGATGGCTATGTAGGATTATTCCTGATATTTATCTGACCAAACAGCAAATTCATTGCCGCTAGGCTCAGTGAAATGAAAGCGGTGACCACCAGGAAAGCTAAAAATAGGTTTAACAACAGTGCCACCGGCTGCGCTAATCTTTTTTAGGGTTTGCTCAAGCTGTTCACTATAAAAGATCAGCAAGGCCGCACCATGCTGTGTGTTCGAGCAGAGATCGGCTTGAAAAAAGCCTCCCTCTAATCCCTGATCGCTAAAAGCAGTGTACTGTGGCCCATAATCGACAAAGCTCCAATTAAAAACCTGTTGAAAGAACAGCTTTGTCGCCGCTAAATCAACGGCGGGCAATTCAACATAGTGTAACTTTTCATGCTGCATTAGTAACTCCGGTCTCTAAGTGTGGTCCGATCTGTCTCTGAGTAAGGTCAGATCTGTTCCAGAGTCGGGTTAAAGCTTTGTCTGAGTATAGTCTAGCCAAAGGGTTTAACCTTGGGCTAGGTTATGTTAACGCTGGATTGAAATGCGTTTGATTTCAGCAATCGCGATCCGCTCATCGGTTTTTTTAGTTTTTAAATACAGCCAGTAATCATCAAATTTAGTCACCACGCCTGACACTGCATACTCGTTCCACTGGGTACAATTTAAAAATATTTTCACTGTCTTGCCGGGTAATTCATTAAACATCGTTGCTCCTACACATGTTTAGTTTGCACTTAGCTAGCGCATATAAAGCTTGGCTAACTGGCTAATTAAGATATCCGCAGCCTTTCAGTGTGGCTTAATCCTTTGCTGTTCGTGGCCAGACCAGTGTCTGAGTGTGGTACAACCAGTCTCTGAGTGCGGTCTGACCAGTGTCTGAGTGCGGTCGGGTGAGATAGGTTAAACGCTAGGGTTATTTGGCGTCTTGAGCCAGCCATTCGTTAAAGAGCGCGAAGCCCTGTTCGGTGACGGGGATGGCGATATTGGTCAGTAGAACCAAGCCTTTTTCGGTTTTTAGGTCAAAAATCACTAAGCTAAAAAAGCCCGCTGTTTGGCCGTTATGCCATAACCAATTTTGCTCGGTTAGCATCCAACCTGGTGTCATGGCAGGTTGCTCGGTGGTGGGCAGTGCGGTTAGCCATTGTTGAAGTGCCTTATCTTTGGCGTGGTGTTGGAAAATATGGCGCAGCATAGTGGCCATATCTTCAATGGAAGCGACGACCGCGCCAGCGCCGGCTAAGCTGTCGAATTGCCAATTGGGCACGGTGTCTGTACTGATCGCATAGCCGCTAGCAAGATCTTTAAAGCTTTGCTTGCCGGTTTGCACCCCCGCCGTTTTCATGCCTAATGGCTGCAATACTTGCTGGTGCATCACGCTGGCATAAGGCATCTTTGCTTGCTGCTCTGCCAAAAAGCCCAGTAAGCCATAGCCAAAATTGGAATAGCTAAAGGCTTTTTCAGCAAACTCGGTGTTTGCGAGCGCGGCTTTTAGAGCCGCTTCATCATAACTGGCATAAGGGTTACTCAGATCATCCAGCGGCAAGTTGGCAGGCAACCTGGGCAAACCGCTGCGATGGGTCAGTAATTCTGCCAGGGTATAAAGATGTGCTGCGAGCTCGGGTAGGGGGCTTTGCTGAGCCAGCGGCGTGTCTAGCTGCCACTTGCCTTGTTGCAGTTGTTTGATAATAGCCAATGCTGTTAACGGTTTGGAAAGAGAGCCGATCTCAAACAGTGTGTTTTGACTCACCGCTTGCTGCTTTGCCACATTGGTTTGCCCATGCAGCTGATAGCGTACGGCTTGGCCATCCACCCAAGCGATGGCCACGCCGTGCTGGCCAAATTCATTCTTAAGCCATTCAGATATATTACTTAAGGTTGGTGTCATCGGTTTAGTTGGCTGCTTGTTTTTTAAGATAAGCGGTATAGCTTGGCTTTGTATAAAGCTGCCTTGCCACGCGTCATCTTGCCAAGTGCCCTGATAGCTGGCATTAATCATCGATGAGCCAAAGCGCAATTGCTGCTCATTAATACTGAATTGATCAACTGGAATACCATAACTTTGCTGTTTAGGGCTGTCGAGGGTGACATGATAACCGTTGGCAATTACCGCGATATTTAACACTAAAGGCAAACTGGCGTTAGCATTGATTTGCAACTCACCGAACAGCTGTTGTTCATGTACCAGCCGTGCTTCGTCGCTTTTCGTCAAGCGGCTTAAGGTTAGTGGTATTGGCCGACCTTGGGTAAAGGTCCCGCTGAGGGTTTCACCGTCAAATGTGCCAGTGAAAGCTGCTTTTAAGGCATCGACGGTAAAGTTTAAGGTATTGTCTTGTATGGTCATACTGCTAACGGCAATGTCGTTCGAGTGTTGATTAGGGCTGCGTAGTAACAGCTGATAACCTTCAGTGCTGGGCTGTATTTGCAGTGCCAAGGTCAGGCCGCTGTTTGGTGATGTGGCTAGCACACCACGCCAATGGCCACTGATATCGGCTGCATTCACATTCAGGCTAAGTGCTAAGCTGCTAATAAGCATAAGTAAAGATTTCATCTGATGTATTCCTTTTACACACAGTGAACAGTATAGACAGGGATGACGTTTTGTGTGAAAGCCCCGACCTACCATGCATTATTGGCAAATCGGGGCTGGTAAGCTGCTTAATTACCGCCTAATTTATCTAGTAAGCGGTTACGCAGTTTGTCTTGTATGGAACCCATCTTGGCATTTAACAGCTCTTCTAACTCGCCTTCCAGCGCTTTAGTATCACCTTCTTGCTGTTGCAATAAACTGAGCCATTCTTGTTGCCCGGCTAATTGTTGTTGTAAGCGGCTATCTAAATCACTGCGCAGTTTCGTTTGCAGAGCCGCAACTTTTTGCTTAGCTTCACCCAGCAAGGCATCACCTAACATCCGATCTAATGACGAGCGAATAGTCACGTCAGGTTTAGAAATTAAGCCTTCGGCTAACACATCCAGTGGGATCTGACTTTGCTGGTTTAACAGCGACACCAGCTGGTCTAAATAGCGGTTGCCGGTTTTATCAAAGTTAGCGTTTTTCAATAGCACTTTGGCTTGTTGTTTTAGTTGATCATCGACCAGTTTCAGTGAGCCGGTGGCACTAAATAAACCAGCCAAGATGGTCATAGCGGTTTTATCGTTGCCTAGCGTCAGATTCTCTAAGGCCATATCATCAAGCTGCCAGCTAAGGTTGGTGATCATCTGCTCCAGAATCGCAAAGTCGCCATTGAGCTTCAGGCTGTTCAGTTTAGGCAAACCCGATACATCGACTTTAAAGCGCGTCGCCACATTATTAATGAGTTGATGCTGAGTGGTAATGTCTTGCATATTAATGGTGGTTTCGGTGCCGGCCAGTAATAAATGCAGCTTGGCTTGTTTTACCCAAAAATCAGGGTAGGGCTGATTCAGATCCAAAGGTTTGGCTGGCGTCGCATCGCCTTCTTGTTGTAAATAGGGTTTGGCCAGTTGATACAAAGCTTCGAGCTTTTGCATTTCACGGGCCCACACATCACCCAGCAAGATTTGGAAGATCGGTGCTAAGCCGCCGTCTTGAATATTCGCCAATTGTTTTAGTTGTTGCCAATCTTGCTCGGCTGCACTGCGTACCGCTTTTACTGCATCGTTCAGCTGGTCACGGCTTTGGCCAAAACTTTGCTGTAGGGTGCGAAGTTTTTCACGCTCGGCCTTTAATTGTTGCTGTAAGCTGCTCAGTTGCTGGGTTTTTGTAGCTAAATCTGCGGCATCACTGATCTTGCTGTCGGTTAGTGCTTTAATTTTAGCTTGAAACTCTTCTAACTGTTGCTGGGTAGGCAGTTGCTGCCGTAACTCGGTAAACTTTTGGCGTTGGCCGCTGATTAACTCTTTGAGTTGCTGCCCTTGTTGCACGGTTTGTAAATTGGCGCGCGCTAAAATCGACTCTGCAGTAGGCAATTCCACTTGTAATAACGAGGCTAAATCCAACGCATTGTCGTTCGGGGGCGGCTCTCGATACACTTTACCGGGTTGCTCACGCGCACTGCCATAGGCTAACTCGTTCACTTCTAACTCTTCTACCACGTAAAAACCTTTTAAGGCAGGCCAAGGATCAATGCGGGCAAAGGCTTGGCGAAAGCTGATACTGTTATAAGCCGGTTTAGCGGGATCGGTGAGTTGTACACCATTAATTTGTAATGATACCGGCATGAGGCGAAGCGATACGCTGTCGACATTCGCTTCAGCGCCGGTGGCTTCTTCAAGTTGGTCAATCAGTACGCTTTTAATGATAGTGTTAGCCAGTAACCAGCCAATCACCAGAAGGGTGATCAGACTGACGGGAATAAGCCAAAGTAGTTTTTTCATCAGGAAATCCTTATCTGCAACAAAGAGGCAAGTTGACCCCTACAGTGTAAGGTAAAACGCGGTTTGCTTCATCTTTTTGCAAAATAACCGGGTTTAGCCTTGCGACAGGTAACAGCTGGTTGCGATAAAGCAGGCTGTTCCAAAGCGCCTCAGCGTTTATGCTAAAGCATAAGTCAGTATTTGTAGGATCGATCTGTTATGCGCATATTATGTCTGTCGTTAAGTATGGTGTTGTTAGGCTGTCAACCGGCGGTAAAAGAGCAGCCGGTAACCTTAAGCTCGCCCGCATGGACTGATGCCCGTGCCGCTCAGCAAGGTTTGGCCGCGGGCACCTTTACCAGTGAACAATTAGTGCAACATTATCTGGAGCAAATAGCCGCGCACAATCTGCAAGGCCATGAGCTGCGCGCTATTGTCGATGTGAATGTTGAGGCTCTGGCGCAAGCAAAATTGTTGGATGAAGAGCGGGCGCAAGGCAAAATGCGTTCACCGTTGCACGGTTTGCCGGTAGTGTTAAAAGCCAATATTGCTACCGCCGACCAATTACCGACTACTGCTGGCGCTTTAGCCTTAAAAAATCACCTCACAGCCAAAGATGCCGAGCTGGTGAAGCAACTGCGAGCAGCCGGTGCCGTGATCCTTGCCAAAAGTAACTTGTCAGAGTGGGCGAATTTTCGTGGTGAAGACTCGTCCAGCGGTTGGTCAGCGTTAGGCGGGCAAACCCGTAATCCACACGTATTAACCCATACGCCTTGTGGTTCGAGCTCAGGCTCAGGTGTGGCGGTGGCCGCTGATCTGAGCTTGTTGGCCGTGGGCACCGAAACTGACGGTTCTATTATGTGTCCTTCTTCTATTAACGGCATTGTTGGCATTAAACCAACGCGTGGCGCCGTTTCGGGTGAAGGCATTATTCCAATTGCTGCGGCGCAAGATATTGCCGGGCCAATGGCGCGCAAAGTGTATGATGCGGCATTATTATTAGAAGCCATGCTGACAACCGAAGCGCGGCAAAAATTACCAGCGTCTTTAACCGCGGCCGCGTTACAGCCTGCAACCAGTGGCAAAGTATTGTTAGTGCGCGCTTATGACAGTCGTAACCCGGCATTACCGGCTACTTTAGATAAAACGGCGGCAGTGCTAACGGCGGCGGGTATTGAAGTGGTCACTACCGATCAGTGGCAATTGCCGGGGGAATTATATCAAGCAGAGTTAGCAGTACTGGTGTACGAGTTTGCGCGAGATTTACAGCAGTGGTTGACTGATTACAACGTGCCTGCAGCCGTTAATACCGTGCAAAAAATTGTCGACTTCAATAACGCACAGGGCGAAACAGCTTTGGCGTTTTATGGTCAAGAATACCTTGAGCAAGCCGCTGCCACCGACTTAACCGCCCAAGCCGAAGCCTATCAGCAGGCGTTAACGCGTAGCCGTGAACTGGCAGAAGCAGCATTAAATACCTATTTAAATGACGGCTACAGCGCGATAATTATGCCTTCTTATGGACCAGCTTGGCCGATTGATCATGTAAATGGTGACAATTTTAATTTTGGCACTTCTACTGCTGCCGCGGTGGCCGGCTACCCATCGATTACGTTACCGGGTGGTTATGATGGTGTGTTACCACTGGGCTTAAGCGTGGTCGGTTTACCCTGGTCTGAGCCCGAACTGTTGCGCGTAGCGGCATTGTTAGAGCAACAATTATCAGCGTATCGGCGTCCGGGTTTTGTAGCAAGTTTACCCAGCAATGCTGAGCCTGCAGTAAAATCAGAGTAAGGTTAAGCGTTTAACTTACCGTGTAATTAAGGCGGCGAAGTTTGCAGCATGCTGAGTAGTGGCTTAGGCTATACGCAGTCTTGCTGTTTCACCCACGCCATTCTTCACGCTAAGGAGCTCAAACGATGTCAACTTCTGCTTTGCAGCGCATACACATTCCGATCACCGGCCTGACTTGCGCTGGTTGTGTGCGCCGTGCGACTTCGGCGCTGACTAGCGTTACTGGTGTCAGTGAGGTGAGCGTCAATTTAGCCACTGCTAGTGCGGAATTTAGCCTCACCGATAACACGCTATTACCGACAGTGACCAGTGCTTTGCGACAAGCCGGTTATCCTACCCGACTCGAACAGATCGAACTGCACATTGCTAATATGCACTGCGCCTCCTGTGTCAGTAAAATTGAAAAAAGTGTGTTGGCGCTGCCCGGTGTGCTTAAGGCCAAGGTCAATCTCGCCTCAAACACGCTGCAACTGACGCGTATTACTGGGCTGGCGGCTGAACGCGCAGTACTTAAGGCGATTGCTGCTGCGGGTTATCAAGGCAAGGTGCAAAGTGCAGAGAATACCGATCTCGTGCAAGAGCAGCAACAAGCACAACAACGCTTAAGCCGACAATTCTGGTTAGCGCTGCTGCTAAGTTTACCGGTGTTTGTGTTAGAAATGGGCAGCCATCTGTTACCGGAGTTAGCGCAGTGGCTGCAACAGGTTCTACCCGCCCCTTATAACGGCCTGCTGCAATTTGTGTTAACCAGCGTGGTGCTACTTGGCCCGGGGCGTCACTTCTTTACAACGGGGCTCCCCAACTTATGGCGACGGTCGCCAGATATGAACTCGTTAGTCGCGCTGGGTACCTTAGCGGCGTGGAGCTATTCTAGCATCGTGTTATTCCTGCCCGCACTGCTGCTTGTTGGCAGTCAGCATCTGTACTTTGAATCGGCGGTGGTCATTGTAACGTTAATCTTGCTTGGCCGCTGGTTAGAGGGGCGTGCGCGTGGACAGACGGGGGCAGCTATTCAGCGTTTACTTGGGCTACAAGTGAAAACCGTACGGATAAAAAGAGATGATGACTTTCAGGATCTCCCTATTAATGAATTGCAAACGCAGATGCAATTTCTGGTGCGGCCGGGAGAGCGGATTGCGGCTGATGCCGAGGTCGTGTCCGGTGAGTCTTGGGTTGACGAAGCCATGTTAAGTGGTGAGCCTATGCCTGTTGCCAAAGCGGCTGGTGCCAAGGTGACGGCCGGTACCGTTAATGGTGAGCAAGGCAGTTTACTCTGCCGCGCTACCGCCGTAGGTGAGCAAACGGTATTGGCGCAAATTGTGCGCTTAGTGCAACAGGCACAAAGTAGTCGGTTACCCATTCAAGCTTTGGTGGATAAGGTGACGGCCGTGTTTGTACCGGTGGTCCTGGCAATTGCTTTATTAACAGCGCTGCACTGGCTTTGGTTGGGTAGCGAAGACGCCGTCAGTTTTGCGTTGGTAAATGCCGTAGCGGTGCTGATTATTGCCTGCCCTTGTGCCATGGGACTGGCCACGCCAGTCTCCATTATGGTGGGTACTGGGCGCGCAGCGGAGCTAGGGATCTTATTTCGGCAAGGTGATGCGTTGCAGCAATTACAACAAATTAAGCTGGTGGCCTTTGATAAAACCGGCACCTTAACCGCCGGTAAAATGCAATTGACAGACGTACACTGCGCCGATGGCGTTACTAAAGAACACGTGTTGGCGTTGGTCGCAGGCGTGGAGCAACATGCGGAACATCCGCTGGCACAGGCCTTATTAGCGGCCGCTAAGCACGCTGAGGTTAAGCCGCTTGCCGCGACCGAGTTTAAGGCGTTAACCGGGTTTGGCGTTAGCGCACAGGTGGATGCACAGCCCGTGTTATTGGGCAGTGCCGCCTTGTTGGCGCAGCAGCAGATCAGTGTGGCAGCTTTTGATGCACAGGCAAAAAACTGTCGTGCTGCCGGTAAAACCGTAATTTATTTAACCCATGCTGGAAAATTACTGGCGTTACTGGCCATCGCCGATCAATTGCGCGCAGACAGTAAAGATGCGGTTCGGCAACTACAACAAGCCGGTTTGCGGGTGGTAATGGTCAGTGGTGATAATCAGTACACCGCCAATGCGGTGGCCGCCGAGCTAGGTATTACCGATGTGAGAGCGCAAGTGCTACCGGCCGATAAACAAGCGGTAGTGCAAGCGTTGCAACGTGAGTTTGGCAAAGTGGCGTTTGTGGGCGATGGCATTAACGATGCCCCCGCGCTAGCCGCAGCCGATGTCGGCATTGCCATTGGTAGCGGCACCGATATTGCGATCGACGCTGCCGATGTGGTGTTACAACGCAGTGAAGTTATGGCGGTGTATCGAGCACTTGGTTTAAGCCGCGCAGTGATGCGTAATATTAAACAAAACTTATTTTGGGCCTTTGCGTATAACATCGTACTGATCCCGGTTGCAGCGGGGGTATTGTACCCCGTCGCCGGTATCTTATTGGCGCCCGGTTTAGCCGCAGCCGCCATGGCCATGTCTAGCGTGTTTGTACTGACCAATGCGTTGCGCTTGCGGCAATTTCGCTAGTTTTTGACAGCAGTCGCTGGTCAGCGTATCTTTACCGTGCGCCTATAGCCCTATTAATAGACAGGAACATTAATGTTAAGCACCTTGGTTAAACGCCAAAAACTCTGGACTGTGCCGCTGCTCGTCAGCTTGGCCTTTTCCTGGTGCTTAATGCTGTGTCAAAATGTGGCACAGGCCGCCACGGTGACTTCAGCTGCCATAGAGCAAACCACACCGCCTTGTCATAGCGCAGCCAACCGTGACGATGCAGCAGAAATGCCGCTGTCATCAAGTCAACCACTAGCAAGTCAACAACACTGCTCAGGTTGCGATAATCAAGCTGCCAGCGCAGAGCCAGTGCAGCTGGCTTTTTCGGCAATATTTATTACTTGGCAAAAGTTGTCAGCCGTCGAGTTTTTATCTACGGCTATCCCAGTCAGTCAATTACATACGCCCCCGCCAAAACGACGGTTGCCGTTGTATTTATCGAACAATCAATTACGTATTTAACCCTTTTCTGAGTCGCTTTTTTGCTGATGCTTGCATCGGCTCCAGCTATTTTCAGTAAGGGTTTTTATTATGTTGCCATCTTCTTCACTCGCGTCATTATTGTTTTCTGTCAAATTGCTTTTGTTGGCACTGCCGTTATGTTTATTGCCGCTGTCTGCTATAGCGCAGCAACAAGCTGATCCGCATGCGGGGCATGCGCACAGTCAAATGCAGTCAAAGGTTGCTGATCCTTTAGCGGCGTTGCAGCCAGACAGTCAGGTGTATACCTGCTCGATGCATCCGCAAATTCGTTTAACTGAGGCTGATGCGCGCTGCCCTATTTGTAGTATGGCGTTAATCCCGGTGCCGCAAGAAAATATGGTAAAAGATGAAGCCGCTAATGCGGCAGTGCTGCGGCTAAGCCCGCGTGCCGCCGCCTTACTGCAAACACAGGTGCAACCGGTACGCCTTAGTACAGCAACTACAAAGCTTAACTTGCCGGGCACCTTGGCGGCTGATGAAAGTCGTATTCAAACTATCAGTGCCTGGAGCAGTGGGCGTATTGAACAAGCCTATGTGAATCGCACCGCGCAAACGATAAAAGCTGGCGAGCCGATGCTGGAAATCTTCAGCCCCGATTTGATTGTCATCCAGCAAGAATTGTTGCAAGCCAAACAGCTGAGTGCTAGCCGCGGCAGCTTGCCGGCCGGTACGACGCTCGATAGCGCACGCCGTCGTTTACGTTTGTTAGGTGTACCTGTCACGCAAATTGAACAGATCCTGCAGCGTGAACAGTTACAAGATACCGTCACCATCAGTGCACCAGTCAGTGGCATTATTACTGAAAAATGGGTCAATCAAGGTGCCTATGTCAGTACCGGTCAACCGCTATTTACGGTGCTGGCACTGGATCAATTGTGGTTAGAATTAGAAGTGTTTGAGCAACAGCTCGGATTACTGCGGGTTGGACTGGCGCTAGAGGTGCAGTTGCCAGCTTTTGCGGGCGAGACGTTCAGTGCCAGCATTGAGCTAATTGAGCCGGTGTTAGATGCGACCAGTCGCACTGCGCGGATCCGAGCGGTGATACCGAACCCCACTGGTCGTTTAAAACCGGGTATGTTAGCCCAGGCTCGCGCGCAATTGCCGGTTGCAGAAAGTCTATTAATTCCCGCCAGTGCTGTGCTTTTTACGGGTAAGCAATCCCTGGTGTATGTGCAAACCGACGCCGAGCAACCGCATTATACTCCACGTCGTATTACCCTAGGGCAGCGCATTGGTGAGCAATATCAGGTATTAGCGGGGCTAGAGCAAGGTGAGTTAGTCGTGACACAAGGGGCGTTTCGCTTAGACAGCGAGCTGCAAATTCGCGGTTTAGCCAGTATGCTTAACCCCACTGCTATCGGTCTTGCCCCGATGTTACACCAACACGGTTCGAGTAGTAGTTTAAACACCAGTGCAAGTAATAATACCAGTAATAGTGCAAGCCATGCAGATCATAGCCTGCTGGACAGCCAAGAGAGCGCCGCAGCGGTAACACCGGTTAAACCAAGCTCGGGTTTTGTGTTAAGTGATGAGCAACAAGCCCCGTTATTGGCCGCTTATCAGCAGCTATATCTCGGTTTAATCAGTGACGATCTTAGCGCATGGCGCCAAGGCACGCTGGCAATGCAACAAGCGGTCGCGGGCATTGTGTGGCCAGATCGTTTTCCGGGGCTATTAATGGCCCTTAAAGCCGGTGAGGGCGAACTTGAGCAAGTAACGGATCTAGAGAGTGCTCGCGCTTTGTTTTATCGGCATAATATCGGTTTATTACGTTTTGCTGAGCTAGGGGTATTCGCCCAAGGTTGGTATGAGGCCTATTGCCCGATGGCGCGCGACGGTGAGGGTGCCAGCTGGTTGCAGCCTACCGATCAGTTACGTAACCCGTATTTCGGTACGATGATGCTCGGTTGTGGCGACTTGGTCCGTCAATTTGGCGGGGAGGCATAAGCATGACTGCACAAATCGGCGGCTTTGGCCGTGTGCTGGCCGTGCTGATGCGGCAAAAATTAGTGGTGATGCTGCTGGCATCGCTGTTGTTAGTGGCGGGTATGGGGGTGGCGCCTTTTGCCTGGCAACACGGTATACCACTTAAACCCATTACGGTGGATGCCATCCCTAATTTGGGTGAAAACCAACAGATCGTTTTTGCGGATTGGGCTGGGCGTTCGCCACAAGATGTCGAAGATCAACTCACTTACCCGCTCAGTGCTGCGTTGATGGGCGTGCCAGGGGTGAAGGATGTGCGTTCACTGTCGATGTTCGGTTTTAGCAGTATTGCGCTGATTTTCGACGAAGATATCGAGTTTTATTGGGCGCGTTCGCGCATTTTAGAGAAACTGGCTAGTCTACCTGAAGATACGTTACCTAGTGGTGTGCAGCCCGCCTTAGGCCCTGATGCCACCGGTTTAGGGCAGGTGTTCTGGTACACCTTAGAAGGACAAGACCCGCAGGGAAAAACCACCGGTGGCTGGACCTTGGCTGAGCTGCGTTCAGTGCAGGATTGGTATTTACGCAGCGGCTTGTTAACCGCTGAAGGTATCAGCGAAGTCGCGGCCATTGGTGGTTATCAGCGCGAATATCAAATAGAAGTCGATGCCAATTTACTGCGTTTGTATCAAGTCAGTTTAGAGCAAGTCACGGCGGCGGTGATGGCATCGAATCTGGACGTGAGTGCGGGCAGTCGCGAAATTAATGGTGTTGAGTACCTGATCCGCGGTCAGGGCTTTATTAAAAACCTCGCCGATATTGAACAAGCGGTGGTGCGACTGGGGCCGAATAATACGCCCATTCGGGTGCAAGACGTGGCTAGCGTGAATGTCGGCCCTGCTGCCCGGCGCGGTGCTTTGGATGTGGCCGGTGCAGAAGCGGTAGGCGCCGTCGTGACGGTGCGTGAAGGCTATAACCCACGGCAAGCGATTACTCACTTACGCCAGCGCATGCAAGAGTTAGTGCCAGGCATGCCGGCCAAAGCGGTGATTGACTGGGCAAAGATTAGTCAGGTTGAAGTTGAACGCTTTGCCAGCGCCCAATCACTGCCAGATTATCAACAGCAGCCTAACGCCTGGCGCGACTGGCTACGCGCGCAACCGCAAGCTGATTGGCCTACTTGGCTAACGCTAAGTCAGGTCAGCATAGTGCCGTTTTATGATCGTTCGTTATTAATTGATGAAACCGTCGGCACGTTAGAAAGCGCCCTCAGTTTGCAATTATTGTTAACCACGATTGTGGTACTGGCTCTGCTGTGGCAAGTGCGGGCCGCCTTGGCGATCAGTTTATTATTACCGGCCACGGTACTCTGTACCTTTTTGCTGATGCGGCTGTTTCAGGTGGAAGCCAATATCGTCGCCTTGGCCGGTATCGCCATCGCTATCGGCACTATTGTGGATTTAGGCATCATTTTTACGGAGAACCTGCTTAGACAACGGCAAGATCAACCTGCTTTGTCTTTGCAACAAGCCATCATGCAAGCAGGCCAAGAAGTGGGCCCCGCTATCCTTACTGCTATTAGCACCACCATCATCAGCTTTTTACCGGTGTTTGCCATGACGGGCGCCGAAGGCAAATTGTTTGGGCCTTTGGCCTACACCAAAACCTTTGTGTTACTTTGTGCCGTGTTGCTGGCGGTCACCTTATTACCGGTGTTGCTGTATTTGTTGTTCGCGCCTAATACGCAAGGTTTACGCAGCCTGTTACAAGGTTTGGTTCAGCGCATACCTGCGCCTTTATTGGCATGGACGGCTTTCTTACCCAGCGGCTTATTACCGCGTTTAAAGCATGTGCTAGTGATCATCCTGCTCATTACCGCCTTGGTGTTGCTGTCGCAATTGTGGCTACCACTTGGCCCTGCCGCCGGTTTTTGGCATAACTTACTGTTGGTCAGTACGCTGTTACTGCTGATTTTAGGCGGCTTTTGGTTGTTTCAGCGCGCCTACTTGCCGTTATTAGCGCTGTGTTTACGTTTTAAAGCACTGTTTATAGTTTTACCACTGTTGGTGGTGCTAACGGGGTTAAGTGTCTGGCTGGGTGCGGATCGCGTGATCCCGGGTGTACAAGCCGACAGCGCGTTAGCCAAACGCTTTCCGGGCTTGGGACGTGAGTTTATGCCGGCACTGGATGAAAGCGCTTTTCTGTTTATGCCCTCGTTAATGCCGCATACTTCAATCAGTGAAGCCTTAGCCGTGCTGCAACAGCAAGACAAAGCCATTGCCGCCATTCCCGAAGTTAAATCGGTAGTGGGCAAAATAGGTCGAGCCGATACCGCCTTAGATCCCGCGCCACTGGGCATGATTGAAACGCAGATCCAGTATCACAGTGAATATCGCACTGATGCGCAAGGACGTCGGCAATTTTTCCGCTTTGATAGTAGCAGCCAGCAATTTACCCGTGATACTAATGGCGAGTTGATTGCTGATGCGCGTGGCCGACCTTATCGGCAATGGCGTGAGCATATAACGTCGCCAGAGGATATTTGGCAAGAAATTGTGCAAGCGGCGCAACTGCCAGGTGTGACTTCTGCACCGAAACTACAGCCGATTGAAACGCGCTTACTGATGTTACAAACCGGTATGCGGGCGGCGATGGGCATTAAATTGCAAGGGCCAGATTTGGCGACATTAGAGCAAATGGCGCTGCAATTTGAAGCCATACTGCGCCAAGCTCCAGGCATAGTACCGTTAACGGTGAATGCCGAACGGGTGGTCGGCCAGCCTTATTTAAGTATTGTGCCGGATCGGCAAGCGATTGCCCGACATGGCTTGTCGATGCAACAGGTGCAGCAAAGTATTAGCACGGCGCTGGGTGGCATGGAAGCGGGGCGCACGGTAGAAGGGCGCGAACGTTACCCGATCCGCGTGCGTTATCAGCGTGAGCAACGCGATACCGTGGAGGCGATTAACGAGGTGCTGATTAGCACGCCAGCGGGCTATCAAGTGCCACTCAGTCAGCTGGCTGAACTGCGCTATGAGCGCGGCCCACAAATGATCCGCTCTGAGAACAGCTTTCTCACGGCCTATATTACCTTTGGCGCCCATCCCGGTTTAGCTGAAGTAGAAGCCGTGGCGCAGGTCGAAGCGCATTTAATGCAATTGCTAAACGAGGGCGAATTAACGTTGCCCGCCGGTGTCAGTTATCAGTTTGCCGGCAGTTACCAGCAACAACAAAGCGCGGCGGCCACCTTAATGTGGCTGGTGCCGTTAGCGCTAATTTTGATTTTTATGTTGATGTACTTACAGTTCCAGCAAGTCAGTACGGCCTTGATGATTTTTAGCAGCATTGCCATTGCCTGGGCCGGCGGCTTTATTGCCTTAGATGCCTTTGCCCAGCCCGATTTTCTTAATGTTAGCTGGTTTGGTGCCAATTTACGTGAGCTGTTTAACCTGCAAGCCTATAACCTAAGTATCGCCGTGTGGGTCGGCTTTTTAGCGTTATTTGGTATCGCGGTTGATGACGGCATCGTAATGGCGACCTATTTAAAGCAGCAATTTGCCGAACATCAACCGCGTTCGCAAGCGGCGGTGCGTGAACTGGTATTAGCCGCGGCAGGCAAACGCATCGGCCCTTGCTTAATGACGTCTGCCACTACCATCTTAGCGTTATTACCGGTGCTCAGTGCCAGTGGCCGCGGCGCCGATTTAATGATCCCCATGGCCGTGCCCACCGTCGGCGGCATGTTTTTTGTGCTACTGAGTATCTTTTTAATTCCGGTACTCTACTCAGCACGCGAGGAGTGGCGCTTAGCCATGAAGTAGTATGAGAAAAAGCGAGAAGGGCGCACTTAGCGCCCTTTTTAATCTGTAGAGAGGTAGGCATTTATCTGCCGTAACTTAGCGGGTGCTGGGTTACGGCTATTGCTAACTTATAGATGATAACTAATATGCTGATGAAAACGCACAGTGAGATCGTCCCGCTCGGGTTGCAGTGCTAAGCTTTTGGCAAAGCGATGTAACGCCGCTTCTACCTGGTTCATAAAGCGGCCATAGCCCATATCGGTTTGATCGGCTGGCGTGGCGAAGATCACTAATTGCATCATTTCAACCAGTTTATCGCCTTGCAAATCGCTGATCAGTTGACCTGCTTGCGCGCTCGGATCAAAACCAATCATCTGCAACTCTGTACCATGGCTGCTTTTATCAAATTGACTATTGCGCACCAAGGGTAACAAACCATTAGCCAGCACGGCTAAATGTTTGAATTGCTCGGGCTGACAGGCGCTGACAAAGCTATCACTGACTTTTTGATACAGCGGCAGATATGGCGCATCACTCTGTAAATTCAATGCGACTTGCTCTTTTAGGCGCCGGCTTAACGGTAAGTTGACGATGACATAGGTAAGCGCATTATGTTCTGGCAGTTCACATTGCCGTGCTTTATAGCGCGCTCCAATTGAGCGCAATTTGTAGCCGTAACTTTCTTTATGGCCTTTGGCCTTGGCAAACAAATCATAAGTAAGATGCTGATGGTCACGCACTTTTACTTTTGTCTCAGTCATTTTTAACTTAGCCAGCAGTTGTTGTAGTACTGTCGTGACTTTTTGGTGGAACGTTGCAGCGTTGGCGCGTAATGGCTGGTCGGTGGCTAAAAATAATAAAGAAATTTTTCGTGCCCGGATGCTGGCATCATAAAAGCTATGCTGTGCTTCGTGATAGCTGGGGTTATAGAAAAATAAAATTTGTTCAGTGGTTTGTAATACGTAAGCTTCCTGATGGAAGCGTACAACCGGCGTTTTACCATTAGCAATCAGATGAACATTGTGCAGCTGTGCCGCATCAGCCAGTTCAAAAAACTGCTGTGACAATTGCTGATAAAGCTGTTCAAACGGTTTTGCTGGGTTGCTAGCAGGAAAGGCCGCGAGTAGTTCGTCTGTTAACGCAAATTCAGCTAAGAGATATTGGTTATCTCGGGCTTCAGCTGGTAAATAAACTTTGTGTTGCGAGCTTACAGGCATAGGTGTTTCCTCAGGTGTATAAATTAGCGGCAATTTTACCAGAAATACAATGTTAATATAGAAATGTTTAATGTAATTATTTTAGACTTGTTAAGGTTAAATTCAGCTTAATTTAAAGTAGCTATGAAGGCTCCACAATTTACTCGATATCCATCTATCTTGGCCGTATTTTGCCTTGTTTAGCGGTGCGTGTTTCCATTGAGCTTTGCACTAATATCAATATCTGCGAAATGGCTTTGTATTTATGCTTTACAGCACGTTAAAGCTTATGTGATGTGGCAAGCCGCAGATGCGCTTTTCAGCGGTTGAAAGCTCATCTGCATGAAGTGAGCAGGTTTTGCTGCTCCCTTAAACTAGAACCTAAATGGTTTACACCTTTAATTTGGCTAGCGTTCGTTGATCAGCATGATAGGAGCGCACTGTTTTAGTTCAGCATCACTTTAGCTTAACTGACGCCAGCGCCAACTATCACGTAGCACTTCCCATGCCGGAAATAACGCTAGCACAACTAAACTTATCGTTATTGAACGTTCAACTTGCGCCGAGCTAAGCATGCCAAGCAAAGGCTGTTCGGTTATTTGCAAAAAAGGCGACATCATTGCCAAATACAGAATTACCAAGGTAAACAAAGCGTTGATGATAATATTCGCCTGCAATAGCGCTTTCTGCCAAATACGCTGCTTTAATTGCCATAGGCTATTGCAGATACCCACGAGCAACAAAGGTGTACACCACAGTAGCAATGTTTTTACCTCGTTGCTGAGCAATACGCTAGGCGTTTCTGCTGGCGCCACAACTTGCCACAGTGGGTAAAATATGGCCACCAGTAAAAATAAATAACTCGCCAAATCAGTAAAAATATCTTGTAGTGCAATCGTCTGCCAGCTAAAGCCCGCGCTAGGTAAATTTTCCGGCTGCCAGTTTTGCCAGCAGTGCTGCTCTGGTTCAGGGGTTTGTTTGGAAATGACAAAATAACCTAGGGTAATGGCAGTAAAAGCAAAGCAAGCATCATCAATCCAACCTGCCGCGATACTGAACACTAAGCTAATCAAACCGACATCAGCGTAGGATAACCAGCCAAAAGTGCTCTTGACCACTTGGATCAAAAACAAGATCCCGAGTACTAGCGTTAGGGTATAGCGATAAATGGGCATATAACTGGCGTTAATAAATGGCTGCTCGGGTACAAACTGTCTAGCAACTTGTCGTGGATGGCCCATTTGCTTTAACAGCTGGCTGACATCTGCGTCGCTTAAGGCACCTTGCGCTGCCGTTAACGCATCCAGTTCATCCATAATGTTGGCCTGCAACTCTCTCGCAATTTCTTCGCGTTTCGCCGCCGGTAGCTCGCGCTGCACCGCAGCAATATATCGAGTGACTAAGTCCATGACTATTTTTCCTTCTCAGTAACCAATAAGTTAGCCAGTGCGCCATTGAGGTTTTGCCACTCTTGCGTTAGCTGTTGTAACAACGTTGCACCCAAGGCAGACAACTTGTAATAACGTCGCTCACGCCCCTCTGCTTGCTGCCATTCGCTCTCTAGTAGACCTTGCTCAGCTAGCCGCCGGATCAACGGATATAAGGTGCCTTCATCAATGTCGATGCCGCCTTGCTGTAACTGTTGCCGCAGTGAATAGCCATAGTGCGCCTGTTTTAGTGAAGCTAATACTGCCAACACTAGCACGCCACGGCGTAACTCTAGGCGCATTTTATCGCGTTGTGCCAAGGTCATCTGCTTGCTCCTTCTGTTGATGTCGGCGATACTGTACGGCACATACTGTGCGGTACACAGTTAATATGCTAGGTGACGCACAGTAAGATTGCAAGTGATTTTATTTTTATACTTTGCTTAATAAGCGCAGCCATTGCACGACGCTATAATCGGCCATTATTGAGTTTGTGTAAGGGTATTTGCGGGTTTGTTGGCGACTGAAATAGACACAATACAAAACAATAAAGGCGCTTTACGCGCCCTTATGGTTTTTTGCCTGGGCAAAACCTACGCCAGTAAGATAAACCCAAAGAACGCAGCAATGGCCGCCATTAACGCATAAGGGAATTGCGTTAGCGCGTGGCTCATCAAGTTACAGCCTGAGCCTTGTGCGGCCAGTACGGTAGAGTCACTGTAGAAACAGGCTTGGCTACCAAACGAGCTGGCTGAGAGCAGAGCGCCGATCACCAGTGGGATATTCGCCTCGACAGTCATGGCTAATGGCATAACTATGGGGATTGATACCGCGAAGATGCCCCAGCTTGAACCCGTGACAAAAGCTAATACGGCCATCGCGACGAACACTAAGGCAGGGAGCATTTGTGCTGTCATGTAGGGGGCTAAATTCTCAATCACATACAGCGGTAAGCCGAGTTGATCGCAAACATCTTTAAAGGTAAAGGCAGCGATAACGGTACAAATAGCCGGTAGCATGGTTTTAAAACCATGCATCATTAACTCCATCATATCCACAAAGGGCATTAAACGCTGCGCCATGTACATCGGAATGGTGATAATAAACGTTAAAATGAGCGCGGGCCAAATTTCCGCTTCAAACCAAATGGTAAAACCAATCAGCATCAACATCGGTAATAAGAAGTTCATCAACTTGCCGTCGTTCTTATCGGCATGATCAAATTCTTCTTCTAACGATGCTACGGCAAAACCCGTATGTGGTTGGCCGGTAGCCGTGGCGTGATTAGCTTCACTGCTGGCGAGTGCTTTGGCACTGACCACGCTGTCCACCGGGGTATCCACTGCTTGCATCGCGGCTAACTCGGCTTTTTTCATTGGGCCAACTAAGGGCACTATGCCTAAAATAACCAACGGCACTAACAACAGCGCTAACCAGGCATAGATCATGTAAGGAATGGCCGCGATATAGGTTTTAATACCATTCGGATCGCTAGCTGGCGCAATATCGTTGGCAACTAATAAGCCCCCAAAGAAAATAGCCCAGGTTGAGATCGGTACTAACACACACATGGGGGCTGCGGTGGAATCGACCACATAGGCCAGCATTTCGCGTGACACTTTATATTTATCGGTTAACCGTTTCATGGTTTCACCGACAGTCAGGGCATTTAGGTAATCATCAATAAAAATAATTAAACCTAATAGGTAGGTCATGAACAGGGACGGTTTACGGCCTTTAGCATATTGCTGCGCCATGCGGCCAAAGGCAAAGGCCCCACCGGTATGCACCAACAGCGCAATTAACGCACCAAAGCCACCGCAAACTAAAATGAGCCAACCGATGGTTTCATCTTGCATCACGCGAACAGATGTTTCGCCTAAATTAAATAGCGCGTCGAGTGGTGAGCCAATTAATAATAGACCTGACGCAGCACCTAGCACCAGCGCCAAAATGGGGCGCTTTAACCAGATGGCAAAGGCTAGAACAACAAGAGGTGGGATTAAACTTATCGCACTTGGCGCAATGGCGGCCGCTTCGACCGCCGCTGCAACAGGCTCGGCCAAACTCCCTAAGGTATCTTCTGCTGACATATTTTTATTCTCGTATAAAAGTCCGGCTTACCGGCAAAAAAGGTATTGAACCGTTGCAGCAGAATGGACAACTCAACGGAGCGATAGTCACAGTGCGAGCAGTAGCTGTGGCTTGAAAAACTTACCGTAAAAGCTTTCTTACCTGAGCACGCTAATTGTGTTTGTTTAGGATACAAACAAACCTGTGCATGATAACAAAAACTCGCGCTTGTACAATTACCAGCGCTAACAAAAAAATACCCACGGCCAGTTACTGGCCGTGGGTATTGCTTAACATGTTAACTGTGTTGCTTAAATCGCAGCGATCTCTGCTTGTTGC
Source organism: Alishewanella sp. HL-SH06 (assembly GCF_052656265.1). NCBI lineage: Bacteria > Pseudomonadati > Pseudomonadota > Gammaproteobacteria > Alteromonadales > Alteromonadaceae > Alishewanella > Alishewanella sp. HL-SH06. Next base: position 3,473,890 of record NZ_CP199752.1, on the reverse strand, counting down.
AGCTGTAACTTGGCAACGGCTTGCTCTAGCTCAGCTTGTTTGGCGCGCTCTTTTGCTAAAACCGCCTCTGGTGCTTTGGCAACAAAGCCTTCGTTGTTTAGCTTACCGCCAACACGAGACAGCTCTTGCTCGGTTTTTTCCAGCTGCTTAGCAATTCGGCCTAATTCGGCTTCTTTATCAATTAAACCGGCCATCGGGATCAGCAGATCCATATTGCCAATTAACTGTGCGGCGCTGGCAGGCGCTTTTTGCTCAGGCGCTAACAACTCCAGGCTTTCCAGTTTTGCCATCACTAATAGGAAGTTACGGTTCTGATCAATACGGCGCTGTTCTTCGGTGGAGATGTTGCGTAATAAAACCGTTAAGGGCTTATTCGGCGAAATGTTCATTTCACCACGCACGTTACGGATAGCGGTGATCACGGCTTTTAGCCATTCCAGATCGGCTTGTGCTGTTTCATCGACTAAGTCAGCCTGATATTCAGGGTAAGCGGCCAGCATAATGCTGTCGCTTTGAATATTGGCCAACGGTTTAACCGATTGCCAGATGCTTTCGGTGATGAACGGCATGATCGGGTGCATTAAACGCAGTAAACTTTCGAGCACCGTGATCAAGGTGTGGCGCGTACCACGCTGTTCCGCTTCATTACCTTTAAATAAAATCGGCTTAGTCAGTTCTAAATACCAGTCACAGAACTGATTCCAAGTAAATTCATACAAGGCCGTAGCGGCTAAGTCAAAGCGGTAGGTATCAAAGTAATGCCGCACTTGTTTCACCGTTTGTTGATACTGCGCCAAGATCCATTTGTCGGCCAGCGACAGGGTTTTCTCTGCAGTGCCGAAACCGCAATCTTGCTCTTCGGTATTCATCAACACATAACGGCTGGCGTTCCACAATTTATTGCAGAAGTTACGGTAACCTTCTAAGCGCTTCATATCCCAGTTAATATCACGACCGGTTGAGGCTAACGTGGCTAAGGTAAAGCGCACAGCATCGGTGCCGCTGCTGGGGATGCCTTCAGGGAATTGTTTCGTGGTGCGATCAGCAATTTTCTTCGCTAATTGCGGTTGCATCATATTGCTGGTGCGCTTCGCCAATAAATCTTCCAGGCTAATACCGTCAATCATATCTAATGGATCGATAACGTTGCCTTTGGATTTCGACATTTTATCGCCGCTTTCATCGCGGATCAGGCCGGTAACATAGACTGTTTTAAACGGTACTTGCGGTTGGCCTTGTTCATCTTTGATAAAGTGCATAGTCATCATGATCATGCGTGCTACCCAGAAGAAAATAATGTCAAAACCGGTTACCAACACATCGGTCGGATGAAAGGTTTTTAAATCATCGGTTTGCTCTGGCCAGCCAAGCGTAGAGAAGGTCCACAACGCGGAGCTAAACCAGGTATCTAATACATCGTTATCTTGTTGTAGTGCTATGCTGTCAGCCAGTTGATATTTAGCGCGAACTTCGGCTTCGTTACGGCCAACATAGACTTTACCGTCGGCGTCGTACCAAGCGGGAATACGATGGCCCCACCAGAGTTGGCGCGAGATACACCAATCTTGAATATCGCGCATCCAGCTGTAATACATGTTTTCATATTGTTTTGGTACAAACTGAATTTGACCGCTTTCTACCGCTTCTACTGCGGTTTTCGCCAGCGGTGCAGCGCGCACATACCATTGATCGGTCAGCATCGGCTCAATCACCACGCCGCTACGATCGCCGTAGGGCAGGGTATTGTTATGATCTTCCACCTTTTCCAGCAAGCCCGCGGCATCAAAAGCCGCAACAATGGCTTTACGTGCGGCATAACGTTCTAGCTGCTGAAACTCGGCAGGAATAGGCGCGCTAAGCGCCGGGTTAACTTCACCATTAGTGAAAAAACATTCGCCTTCGCTGCGGATCATGGCATCGAGAGTTAGAATGTTGATCATCGGCAATTGATGACGTTTACCTACTTCATAGTCGTTGAAGTCATGTGCTGGGGTAATTTTGACGCAACCCGTGCCTTTTTCCATATCGGCATGGTCGTCGGCTACAATTGGGATGCGACGATTAACTAAAGGCAACAGGATCTCTTTGCCGATCAGCGCTTGATAACGTGGATCGTCTGGGTTTACTGCAACACCGGTATCGCCCAACATGGTTTCCGGGCGTGTGGTGGCCACCACTAAATAAGTTTTGCCTTCAGCGGTCATGGCGCCGTCGGCTAACGGATAGCGCAAGTGCCACATTTGGCCTTTCTGATCTTTGTTTTCAACTTCTAAATCAGAGATAGCCGTGTGCAGTTTCGGATCCCAGTTCACTAAGCGCTTACCACGGTAGATCAGATCATCTTCGTATAAACGCACAAACACTTCTTGCACGGCATTGGATAAACCGGCATCCATGGTAAAACGTTCACGATCCCAGTCTACCGAGTTGCCTAAACGGCGCATTTGCGAGGTGATGGTGCCACCTGATTCGGCTTTCCACTCCCAGATTTTTTCAATAAATTTGTCACGGCCAAGCTCATGGCGGCCTGGCAAACCTTCTGCGGCTAATTTACGTTCAACCACCATTTGCGTGGCGATACCGGCGTGATCACTGCCCACTTGCCACAAGGCATTTTTACCTTGCATGCGTTGGTAACGTGTTAGCGCATCCATAATGGTTTGCTGGAAGGCATGTCCCATATGCAGGCTACCGGTAACGTTTGGTGGCGGGATCATGATGCAATAGTTATTACCTGCACGGTCATCACCGTTCGGTTTAAAATAGCCTTTGCTTTCCCAGGCCTGATACATGGCCTGTTCTATTTCGCTTGGGTTGAAGGTTTTTTCCATCAGAGATACCTGTAAATTCAGTCGGCTTGCACGGTTTCAGGCGTGATGCCAGCTTGACGATATTGTTTGTAACGTTCCCGGGCTTGCGCTTTTAACGACGCTTCTGCCGGAACAAATTCGATTACACGCGCAAAACGCCGGGTAAATTCCGGCATGTTGTCGGTTAAATTGATTAACACCTGACGACTTTGTCGTGGTGCTTGCCAGCCAATCTCAATGGGTGCGCCACGCGCTGGGCCTTCACCACTGAGGTTATGCGGCACAAAACGTTCCGCATCAAACTGCCAGAGTAATTCGTCTAGCTGTTCGGCCATGTGTTGGTCGGCAGTATATACAAAAACGCGTTGATTGGCGCGGTACAAATCTGCACAAAGCTGACAAGCAAAAGCAAAATGAGCTGGCGCAGGCGACAGCTCATTTGAGATGGCGGTGTGTTCAGCTGAGCCATCAGGCTCAGCCAGCACATAAAACGTAACAGTCATTAATGATCCTGATTGTTGCCCGTACGGTTAATCAGGAACTGCGTTAATAACGCGACCGGACGACCGGTAGAGCCTTTATCTTTACCGCCACTGCGCCAAGCAGTACCGGCAATATCAAGGTGTGCCCAGTTATATTTGCGGGTAAAGCGTGACAGGAAGCAGGCTGCGGTAATAGTACCGGCTGCACGTCCCCCTAAGTTGCTGAAGTCGGCAAAAGGGCTTTCCAGTTGATCTTGATATTCATCCCACAGCGGTAAACGCCAAGCACGGTCACCGCTTTGCTCTGAAGCATTGAGGATTTCATGGGCAAGCGGGTTGTGGTTACTCAGTAAGCCAGAAGCGTGTTTGCCCAGTGCAATCACACAAGCACCGGTTAAGGTGGCCACATCAATCACCAGCTCAGGATCGAAGCGTTCAACGTAAGTGAGTGCATCACACAATACTAAACGGCCTTCGGCGTCGGTATTTAATACTTCAACCGTTTGCCCAGACATCGTAGTAAGAATATCACCCGGCCGATAAGCATTGGCATCCGGCATGTTTTCAGCGGCGGCTAACACCGCCACGATATTAATCGGCAATTGTAAGTTGATCACGGCGTGCATGGTACCAAACACAGAGGCGGCGCCGCACATATCAAACTTCATTTCGTCCATGCCATCGCCCGGTTTTAAGCTAATACCACCCGAGTCGAAGGTTAAACCTTTACCAATTAATACCACAGGCGCGCTGTCGTTACCGGCACCATTGTATTTAATTACCGACATACGTGGCTGGTTAACCGAACCGCGGCCAACCGCTAAGTAAGAGTTCATCCCAAGGGCGCTCATTTCCTCTACACCCAGTACTTCAACACTGACTTTGTCAGACAGGTTTTGTAAGGCAGAGGCCTGTTCCGCAAGGTACACAGGTGTGCAGATATTCGGAGGCATGTTGCCCACGTCTTTACATTGTTTGATACCGGCAGCAATGGCTAAACCATGGTCTACTGCACGTTCACCAATGGTCAGATCGCGACGGGTGGGTACGTTAAACACAATTTTACGCAGCGGGCGGCGTGTTTCATCTTTTTTGCTTTTTAAACGATCAAACACATAGAGACAATCTTGTGTGGTTTCAACGGCATGACGCACTTTCCAGTAGGTATCACGGCCTTTCACATGCAATTCAGATAAAAAGCAGACGGCTTCCATTGAACCGGTTTCGTTCAAGGTGCTAATGGTTTTGGCGATAATTTGCCGGTACTGGCGCTCGTCTAGCTCACGCTCTTTACCACAGCCCACTAATAGCACTCGCTCGCTTAGTACATTCGGAACATGGTGCAGTAACAGCATCTGCCCTGGTTTGCCTTCTAAATCACCACGGCGAAGCAAATTGCTGATATAGCCTTCGCTGATTTTATCTAATTGCTCTGCTACTGCAGAGAGGCGACGCGGTTCATAGACACCAACAACGATGCAAGCACTACGTTGTTTTTCGGGACTTCCGCTTTTTACGCTGAACTCCATGTTTACTCCTGATTCTAAGAGACTATGCTACTATAAGTCGCTAATTAAAGTACTGCGGGCAGTAGCAGACTACAAAGTGATAATGAATTTTACCGAGAATAAATAAAAAAGCTCGGATTTTAAGCCGCTTTGCCCGATAATAATTGCTATAAATACCAAGTTTACTGAAAAATGACCAGCTTTCCAGTGAAAAGACAGGTTTTTAGGGGGCATTTTGATTATTTTTCGTTATCTGATTGGTGAAGTTTTTCGCTCTCAGTTAGCTGTCTTTCTAATTTTGACCACCATCATCATTAGCCAACGTTTTGTGAAGATTTTGGCTGATGCCTCTGAGGGTGAAATACCGGGCCAATTGGTCATGAGTATTGTTGCGCTGAAATTGCCGCAATTAGCCGTGATTATTTTGCCGTTGAGTGCCTTTTTAGGCATTTTAGTCGCTTATGGCCGCATTTATGCCGATAGTGAAATGACGGTGTTGCATGCTACCGGCGTTAGTGAATGGTATATCACTCGTCTCACTTTATTGTTATCGCTCGTGATGGCGCTGTTAGCCGGTGCGGTAACGCTGTATCTGAGCCCATGGGCTACAGAGCAAGAATATACCTTACTGGAACGTGCTGAATCGGATGCGGGGCTTTTTTCGTTGGTGCCGGGGCGTTTTCAGCATACCTCAAATGAAAAAGCCGTGATTTTTGTGCAAGATGTCAGTCGTTCGGGTAATGCGCTATCTAAGGTGTTTGTGGCGCAAAGCAGTGATAATCCAGCAAACCCTGGCCATGCCATTGTTTATGCACAAAGCGGTGCAGTAAAAGAAGATCCGCAAACCGGCGCGCAGATGTTGCAGTTGCAACAAGGCCGTCGCTATGCCGGTGATAGCCAAACTGCGGCCTACGAGATCACCGAGTTTGGCAGTTACCTGATGCAAATTCGTGAACAAGAAGTAGAACAGCGCCGCCGTAAATTAGGCAGTCTTAGCACCCCAGCGTTATTACAAGAAAATAACGCCGAAGCGGCTGCCGAATGGCATTGGCGCATTGCTATCCCATTGTCTATTCCGATCCTTACGCTCATTGCTGTGCCCTTAGCACGAGTTAATCCACGCCAAGGCAAGTTTGGCCGTTTACTGCCAGCCTTATTACTTTATTTAGGCTATTACGCCTTGATGATTATTGCGCGCTCGGCAATTGAAGATGGCAAGATACCCGCAGAGTGGGGTATGTGGTGGTTACATCTACTTGGGCTGACGGTGGGTACCGTGTTAATTTTGCGCAACCGCTCCAGTGCTCAGCGGGTTCGAGCATGGCTAGCAGGACGTTAAGATGCTGAAAATTCTCGATCTTTATATTGGCCGCACTATTTTAATGACCAGTGTGCTTACACTAACAGTGTTAATTGGCTTGTCCTCCATGTTTCGTTTTATCGATCAAATGCGCTCTATTGGTCGAGGTTACTACGACATGGTGCATGCCGCCTTGTTTACCTTGTACAGCGTACCGGGTGATGTGGTGATTTTCTTTCCAATGGCAGCACTGATTGGCGGGTTAATTGGCCTAGGTATGTTGGCCAGTAACAGCGAATTAGTGGTGATGCAGGCGGCGGGTTTATCGCGTTTAAATATTATCAGTTCGGTGATGAAGTCAGCGGTATTGATGGTGTTAGTGATGATGGCTATTGCAGAATGGGGCGCGCCGGTGAGTGATCGTGCGGCACGAGAGCTGCGCATAAAAGCGATTTCTGACGGTAACTTATTTGCTGCCCGCCAAGGCGTTTGGGCGAAAGATGGCGATAGTTTCGTTAATATCAAAGAAGTCGATGATGTGGGTAATTTGCAAGAAATAACCATTTATCAATTTGACGAAAACCTGGCTTTGCAGCAAAAAATCACGGCAATCAGTGCGGTATACATCGAGGATGCTTGGCGTTTACAGCAGGTTACCGCGTTAAATTTTACGCCTGAGCAAATTATTCGCGTTGAAGCAGAAAGCCAACGTTGGCGTTCCACCCTTACCCCTGAAAAACTTGGCGTGGTAACGGTTAAGCCTGAAATGCTATCGCTGCAAGGGTTAATAGAGTACGTCGATTATTTGCAGCAAAATGGCCAAGACGCCAGCCGTTACCAATTAGCCTATTGGCGTAAGGTACTGCAGCCGGTTACGGTGGGGGCCATGTTGTTATTGGCGTTATCGTTTATCTTTGGTCCGCTACGTAGCGTTACCATGGCCGCGCGGGTGTTATTAGGGATCTTAACGGGATTTGGCTTTTACATGAGTAATGAAGTGTTCGGGCCTTTAGCGCTCGTCTATCAACTACCGCCCTTAGCCGGTGCAGCGATACCCAGTTTATTGTTTATCGGGATCTCGCTGTACTTTATGCGCCAAAAAATTTAACGCGCTGTGTCGTGAAGATTCAGCGCTTTGCTTTGCTCTTTGGTTAATACGATCATTTGTGTGCCCGTAAACTGATCTTGCAGAGCCAAACCTTTACCCCAACGCAACCATAACCAAATATTTCCAAAGCCGCCTAGCGATAACAAGGCACGACTTAACGCTTGTAGCAGCGATAAAGGTTCGCCAGCATCTGTTACTAATAACATGCGCCAAGCGCGCATGCCTAAGGTTTGCCCCGCTTTAGACCAAAAGTACACATAAAAGCCTAATATGATGGCAACAAAATAGCCAAGGTAGACCCAGCGACGCCAACTGCTATTTAAATAATCGGCAATGTCAGCATAGCCTTCAATCGACACAATGGCACCCCATACCAGCAGTTGCACCAGCAACATAGCGATCCCTGCTGCAAGCATCACCAGCGCGCACAAGATTAAAACATCATAAATAATCGCAGAGAGACGACGGGCAAAGCCCGCTCTTGGCGCATTAGCGTACATATAAGGTTTCCTTTTAAGCTGAAGTTGCAAGTTTAGCATGACACTGAAAGCAAGCTAAAGACGCGCGTTTATTTAGTCGGTCGCTTTTTAGCGAGTGTGCACAGATGAACGGCTTTTTACCGAGCCTTGCGCTGACAAGATCGCATTAGCCGCCAGTGACACTTAAGTGTATGTTGGCGTGCAATCTTTAGGATGCTTAGCCACTCGGTTATAATCTTGCTGTAAAAATAAGCAAATGCATCAGGCTTATACAATAAACCGCATAAAGCACTTGCACAGTCAGCCGCGCATCGTATAATGCGAGAACTTTAATTTAATGCCTTGTACAAGTTAGTTAACTTTACCGTTAGGCTTTTAAATTAGATTTTTAAACTCTTGAAACGTCTACAGTTCAAAAGTTTTAAAAACAGTTGCCAAGCTGCATACTGTTTGCAAGTCCTCTCAATGCCTGGGTGGCGAAATCGGTAGACGCAGCGGATTCAAAATCCGCCGGGGGAAACTCCGTGTCGGTTCGAGTCCGACCCTAGGCACCAAATTTAAAGAAACCGCCTTTATCGGCGGTTTTTTGTTTTAAGCGCTTCGCTTTAAATTTTTTTACAGAAAGCAAAAAGCCCTGATAAGTCAGGGCTTTTTCTGTTCTTTAGTTAGTTCAAGCCACGTTTTGGGCTTTTAATAGCTCGCTTTGAACTTGGCTACTGCTGTTGCCGATACTGATTTTACGCGGCTTTAACGCTTCGGGTACTTCGCGTACTAGCTCGATATGCAGCAAGCCATGCGCCATGTGAGCGCCGGTTACCTTAATGTAATCGGATAATTGAAATTTACGCTCAAAGTTACGCTCGGCGATGCCTTGATGCACAAAGCGACGGCCTTCTTCTTTACCGGCTTTTTGCCCTTTAACCAGTAACGTATTATGTTCGGTTTCAATACTCATTTCTTGCTCGTCGAAGCCTGCTACCGCCATCGTGATGCGGTACTGATCTTCGCCGGTAATTTCAATATTGTAAGGTGGGTAGGCAGGCTGCTTTTCATTGCGCGCTGCGGCATCCATTAAATTCGCTAAGTGATCAAAGCCAATAAATGAACGGTAAAATGGTGCTAAGTCGATGTTTGTCATAACCAATTCCTCTTCAGCAAACAGGTAGTTTTTTTGCCCTTCAATTGAACGGGCGTTAGGGTTAACAGCACAGCGGCTGTCGGATTCATTAAAGGTGCCGTATCCGGCCACCTTAAATACTTAATAAGGTCGGCTTGTATGATTTCAAGCGATGTTGCAGATCTTTTTCATAACACTTAACTTGTCATGCGTGCGTTGTGCGCATAATATAAGTGTAACGTGCATGCATAATGAGGATTTAGTGATGAATGTTACCTTAGGTCATGAATTTGAAAAACGTATCAATGAGAAAATTTCGTCTGGTTTATATACTTCAGCCAGTGAAGTTATTAGAGATGGTTTGAGATTATTGTTTGAAAAGGATATCGCAAAGCAGCAGCAGCTTGAAATTTTACGGCAAGAAGTGACTCGGGGTTTTGAGCAATTATCAGCAGGGAAACATTCCGCTCGCAATGCCTTGGATATTTTCGATGAAGTCAGCAGGGATATTGATGGTTAGTTATAAGCTATCTTCTTTTGCTGAGTCTGATATTAAAGAAATTGCAGCAAAAACGATAGACGCTTGGGGTAAGCAGCAAGCAAGGTTGTATGCAGAAAACTTGCATAACACAATGCTTATGCTTGCCAATAACCCTGCTTTAGGGCGGATGCGCGATGACATATTCGCTGGTACAAGGAGTTTTCCTTCAGGCAAGCATGTCATTTTTTATAAGCCCTGCAAAGGTGGCATTGACGTTGCTAGAGTATTACATCAGCGCATGGATATACTCAGCCAGCTTGATGAATAATATATAAATAGTCCAATCTGTTTTAAGCAAACTATTCTTAAATTGTTTAGAAAATTTGCTGTATTAGTAGTGGTTTACCTCATCAGCTGCTAGCCTTAGCCAAGCTGATTAATCTTCAGGATCTACCATGCTACTTCGAATGCTTTTTTTAGCCTTGTTAATGCCGGCGGTTTTGGCACAAACGACACCACTGCCTCAAAGGCCTGTGTTGATGCTACAACCACAATTGGCTGAGATTATTGCTGAAGATGCCACTTTAGAAATATTGGCCGAAGGCTTTAGCTGGTCAGAAGGGCCGATTGCCGAGCCGGGTAGTGGCGATATTGTGTTTTCTGATGTGCCTGAAAATAAAGTGTACCGTTGGAATGAACACGCCGGCTTAACATTGTTTTTGCAGCCATCGGGTTATACCGGGTTGCATCCAGAGAATAACCGGCAGCAGGGGGCTAATGGTCTGATTTTTAATGCGGATAAGCAGCTTGTTATCGCGCAGCATGGTGATCGCCGTTTAGCGCTCTTTACTGGGATGCAAGAGGGCGTGCCGCAATATCAAACACTGGCGATGCGTTACAACGATAAGTTATTTAGCAGCCCGAATGATGTCGTACAACACAGTAGCGGAGCCTACTATTTTACTGACCCGCCATACGGTTTAGCCGGTGGTGACGCTTCGCCAGACAAACAGCAACCTGTAAATGGTGTTTATCGGTTGGCACCCGATGGCACAGTGACATTATTGGTTACGCAATTAACGCGGCCGAATGGCTTAGCGTTTTCCGCAGATGGTAAATGGTTGTACGTAGCCAACTCTGATCGCGCCGCCGCACAGTGGTGGCGTTATCCGTTACAAGTCGATGGCAGTGTGGCTGAAGGTGAGCTATTCCTGGATGCCACCGCACAGGCACAGCAACAGCGCGGCTTACCCGATGGTTTGAAAGTATTACCATCAGGTGTGCTCTTGGCCACGGGGCCGGGGGGTGTTTGGGTGATTTCACCTGATGGCGCACATTTAGGTACTATTCAAACCGGTGTCGCCTCTGCCAATGTGGCATTAAGTGCCGATAACCGCTGGTTATACATTACTGCCACCCATTATTTACTGCGTATAGCGCTAAAACCGCAGTAGCTAAACACAGAAATTGATTTTGGTTAAGGTTACTCCCCCACAAACATTGATTGTTAGCTAAACTGAATAACGTAGTGAGGCTCTGGAGTTCAACATGACATTTATCAACGACTTGTTTAACGGTAGCTTTATGCCGCACGGTCATTGTTTGCTATGGCGTACAGATTTATTGATTTTGCATGTCGGCGGCGATGTGATGACCTTTGTAGCCTATATGCTGATCCCTTTGGCATTGCTTCGGTTGGTTAAAATGCGTGAAGACTTAAAGTTTAGTTGGATCGTGTTGATGTTTTCTTGTTTTATATTTTTTTGCGGTGCGACTCATTTTTTGGGCGTCGTTAATGTTTGGCATGGTTACTACTATATTCACGGCATTATGAAAACATTAACGGGCATGATCTCAATTGCAACGGCCATTATGCTGTGGCATTTATTGCCTTATGCGATAGCGATGCCGAGTAAGCGCAATCTCGAAGAAAAAATTATTGCTTTAACCCTTGCCGAAAAAAAATTAGCACAGGCCAATCAGCATTTAGAGTCAGAGGTAGCAAAGCGTACCGCCCAATTAGAAAAGCTGGCTACCACGGATGAGCTAACCGAGTTAGCGAATCGTCGAGAAATCATGCGTATCCTCGATGTAGAGTTATTACGTTGTAGGCGGCAAAAGTCATCGCTATGTGTCATGATGCTCGATCTTGATCATTTTAAAGCTATAAATGATGAGCATGGCCATCAAACGGGAGATCAAACGCTGAAATTCGCGGCTGAATGCTTTAAACAGCAGATCAGAAAAATAGATTTTATTGGCCGAATTGGTGGTGAGGAGTTTTTGATTATCCTGCCCGATACCGCCATCGAACCTGCGGTTGAACTGGCTGAACGGATCCGGTTGGCACTTAATCAGCAATCGACAAAACAGGCTTTGCCCAATTGTACTGTTAGCATTGGTGCCACTGACTGCCAAATCACGGATACGCCGCAAAGTTTATTACAACGTGCTGACGAAATGATGTATCAAGCTAAAACAAATGGTCGAGATCAAGTTTGTTTTAAAGCTTCAGCCTTGGATAAATGATCACGTTTCTGGCAGCTAAGTGGTTATCATTTTAAGGCCACTGGCTGAGGATTTGCTGATACTTGTCTGACGCCATTAGTTTGGCAAGTTCTAGATCAAATTGCAGCTGTAACTGTTTGTCTTTAATAATCGCACCATACGATTTTGCTGCAAAGATAGGATGAATCGAGAATTGCTCTTGCGGGTAATATTGCTTGAAGATATGTTTTAATAAACGGCGCTCGCCAATCACTACATCTGTGCGGTTATTTACCAGTAATCTTAATTGTAATTCCCGATCAGCGACCTCTAAATAATTGATGTCTTGAATAACATGACTTAACTGATCCGCCAGCACCGCATGAGCAAACTGGTAAGTAACGGTTCTTTTACCTTTCAAATCATTAATAACGTTAATGTTGTGCTGCTCAGTTTTCAGTGATATAGCGACATCTTGATATGGTAAATAAGGCTTTGTCAAAAAACCATGCTGAGATTCAAAAGCGGCTGGGCTGGCCACATCAAATTTACCTTCATTAAAGTCTTTAATCAGCCTGCTGTAGCCTAATAAGTGAAATTCTGTCGCATAGCCCATCTGCTGGAATACATGCCGTAAGATCTCAACATCAATGCCGGTGACTTCTTGCCCTGCAGGCTGAAAGGCCCATGGTGGGCCAATATTGATGGCCACTTTCAGTGTTTTCTGAGCCGAAAAGCAAGGCCAAGCTAACAGTAAAAAGCAGATCAAGACGATGCGCATATTGTGTACCGCTAAGTTACTGATGGTCATTTACACCATCTTATTGTTTTTTTGCATTGGAGTGTAGTTGATAAATAGTGTTATACCAGCAGGGAGCGTTATAAAACGGTGCTCCTTGGTGCGTAGAATAGGGCGAAAATTGCATAACTTCAGTCAGTCATCTCACCAATTATGTTCCTGCTTTTCCTTTTTAATCATATACAAGACGGCGTAAAAACCTTTATGGTAGAGGCTTGAATGATTGAAAGGATGGCGTTGATGGAAAAGTTTTTTGCAGCTTGTGGGCTGGTCTTTTTATTATTGCTCAGTGGTTGTCAGCCAGCCACTGAGCAGCAGAGTTTAGCCGATTATAGTCAGCGGCTTGATGCTGAACCGGGTTTGTTTACGCTTTATCGTGATAATGAGGCGGGTAAGGTCTATTTGCAGGTGCCGGCGAGTGATCAGCAATATCTTTATTATTCCAGCTTGCCACAGGGATTAGGTTCAAATGATATCGGTTTAGATCGCGGGCAATTGATGGAGTTAGGCGCACGCTTGGTCAGTTTTGAAGATGCTGGCGACAAAATGTTATTACGCCAGCACAATACGCAATTTCGTGCCGAATCGAACAATCCTTTAGAGCAACGTTCAGTCGATGAGGCTTTTGCCAGTGCCATTATTGGCAGTTTTAGCGTAGTGGCGCGTGATGCTACAAGCGTATTGATTGATGCGACTGATTTTGTGGTCAGTGATAGCCATGGCGTAGCACGTATTTTGAAAGCGCGCGGGCAAGGCGATTTTACGTTAACGCCGAGCCATTCGGCGTTGTATTGGCCAAGGACGAAAAGCTTTGAAAGAAATACTGAGCTTGAAGCCACCTTAACCTTTACCAGCGATAATCCGGGTAATTTTGTGCGCCAAGTGGCGCCTGATCCTTACCAAATTAGTGTGCGCGTACATCACAGTTTTGTTGCGCTGCCTGAACCTGGTTTTGTCCCTCGTACCTTTCATCCACAAAGCGGCTTTTGGTCTTTTGACTATGAAGATTACGCTGCCCCTATTGATCAACCTATTACCCAGCGTGTGATCCCACGCCACCGTTTAGCGAAAAAAGATCCCACGGCCAAGCTGAGCGAAGCTGTAGAGCCGATTGTGTATTATCTGGATGCAGGTACACCAGAGCCGATTCGTTCGGCGCTATTAGATGGTGCGCGTTGGTGGAATGATGCCTTTACCGCGGCCGGATACAAAGATGCGTTTGTGGTAAAAATGATGCCTGAAGGCGCTGATGCCATGGATGTGCGTTATAACATGATCCAATGGGTGCATCGGGCGACGCGTGGTTGGTCTTATGGTAGCAGTGTGATTGATCCACGTACCGGCGAGATTATTAAAGGGCATGTCACTTTAGGTTCGCTGCGGGTACGGCAAGATTATTTGTTGGCGCAAGGTATGACGTCACCTTTTACGGAGCCCGACATCGTGGCGTCTGAACTAACCGAGATGGCGTTAGCGCGTATTCGGCAATTATCGGCACACGAAATTGGCCACACGCTAGGTATTGCGCATAACTTTGCTGCCAGTAACCAAGACCGTGCCTCGGTGATGGATTACCCGCATCCGAAATTTACTTTAACGCCTGAGCAAAGCATCAGCTTAAACGATGCTTATGCCACGGGTATTGGGGCTTGGGATAAACGGGTTGTGCAATACGGTTATGGTGATTTTGCGGATGACGCAGCTCGCTTAGCCTTTATTGCAGAGTCTAATAATGCCGGTTTTGTGTTTATGTCTGATGCCGACAGTAATGGCATTAGCAAAGCACATGCATTTTCGAGTTTATGGGACGGTGGCGCCGATGCGGTTACCGAGTTAGAGCGTATTTTAGCGGTACGCCAGCAAGGTTTGGCAAATTTTAGCCCCGCGACCCTGGCTTTTGAGCGCCCCTATTCTGATTTAGCGGAAATTCTAGTACCTCTGTATTTTTCGCATCGCTACCAAACTGAAGCCGTCGGGAAATGGCTCGGCGGTTATCAATATAGCTATCAGGTTAAAACGGAGAATGTGGCGCCAGATTATCAACCGTTGTCGGGTGCTGAACAGCAACGCGCGTTAGCGACATTATTGAAAACCTTAGAGCCAGCACAATTGGCGTTAAGTGCGCAGATCCAGGCATTAATTCCCCCTAAAGCCTATGGTTATCGCAGTAGTCGCGAGAGCCCACAAGGTTATACTGGGTTGATTTTTGATCCCCTATCTTTAGCCGAAGCGGCCGCCAATCAAAGCTTCGCCATTTTATTGGATGAGCAGCGTTTAGCAAGACTGCAGTGGCAACATCAGTTTGATAACAAGGTGCCCAGTGTCAGTGCTGTTTTAGCGGCTACCTGGCAACAAATTCAGCAGCCGGTTGCAACCCAACCTTTGCTCAGTCGACGCATGCAAATCAGTTACTTGCAGCAGTTACTAGCGCTGGCTAAGTCAGCAGAATTAGCCCCCGAGTTGCGCGCAGAGTTATTGTTTCATCTGCAAGGGCTCAGCGAAAAGTTCGCTTTGGGTAATGATGCGCACCATTTGTTATTATTGAAAATGGCGGGGCAAGTGAGTAATGCGGCAGCGGATCTCAATAAGGTTAAAACCTTACAAGCGCCGCCAGGCTCGCCAATTTAACGGTTATAACAGCAAGCCGGCAATCGTCAGATTGTCGGCGGTTAGGTTAACTGCTGGCTTTTTGGTGGGCATATTTATTAATGTTAGCGAACGCCATCAAGATATCTTTGGCGTAACTGATCCGCGGATGTTTTAGTGCGCCCTTGCGCCAAACTAAATAGATAAAATTCTCAGGCCCCTCTGGTCCTAGCTGCATCAACTCCCCTGCTGTTATCGCCTCTTTACACAAATAATCGGGTAAAACGCTATAACCAATACCGGCTTTTATAATGCCAGCTATGGCACGAATATCGGGGCAAATAGCGGCGATCGGTGACAAACAGCTGTCATTAAACACGGTTTTAAAATACGGCCGGATCAATGGCAGTGTCTCGTCGTAACTGACCACGGGATACAGTCTTAGCTGTTCGCTACTTAAGGTTTGCTGGGCTAATTGTTGGCCATTAAAGCGGTTGGTCACTAAAATTAAACGCTCGCTATCAATAATTTGATAATCATACAAGGCAGGATCGGGAGTAGAAGCGGTGATCGCCAATTCCGCGGTACCTTCAGCTAATAACTGATAAATACGATCTTTATTACCCACATGTACCACTAAATTCACTTCACCCGCTTGCAGTAAATTAGCAAACTGTGCACCGGCAATATAGCTAATATATTCAGCCGGCCCGGCAATATTCAAGGTGCCATAAACGGCACTATTACGATTACGCACTGACGCTAGCTTTTGCTCGACGGCATCAAAGTGTCGTGCCACTTGCAGTGCTAAATCATGGGCCGCTACCGTGGGTTCAACACCTCGAGCTTTACGCTCAAACAACGCAAAGCCCACCCAAGATTCGATACTTTGGATATGCGCAGTGGCTGCCGGTTGTGATAAGCCTAAATTGGCGGCGGCCTTGGTAATGGTGCCGCAGCGATACACTTCAACAAAGGTGCGTAACTGCACAAAATACGACATATGCTATTAGCCATCAGAAATATGATGGCTGATAGTAAAAGAGCTGAGTTCTAACCACAAGTAAAACCCTTTAAGCTTTACTCACTAAAAACACAGCCGCGGTATCGTCGGCCTGTTAAACCAAAGGAGTCACTATGTTCAAGCAAAGCTTAATTGCCGTAGCACTCGTTAGCGTATTTAGCCAAGGCGTTATGGCATCAGACAGTAAAGGTCAGATCTTGGTGTTGTTATCAAGCGAAAGCGAAATGCAGCTGCAAGAGGGTAAAACCATTAGCACCGGTTATTACTTAAATGAGTTTGGCGTACCGGCTGATGCTTTTATTCAAGCCGGCTATGACTTGGTGCTAGCTACGCCAAAAGGTAATGCACCGGTGGTCGATCAAAAATCAGTCACCACTGACTATTTTGGTGGCAGTGCTGCTGAAATGCAGCGTATCAAAGAGGTTATTGCTGCGATCCCTGGCATCGACGATACCTTGTCGTTGCGTGAAATTTTAGACGGTGGTTTAGCGCAGTATAAAGCGGTGTTTATTCCAGGTGGTCATGCGCCTTTAATTGATTTAGCTAACAATCCTGAAGTCGGCAAAATACTCACGCATTTTAATGCTAACGCTAAGCCTACTGCGGCCATTTGTCATGGGCCGATAGCGTTATTGTCACCCCAACAAAACCCAATGGCTTTTCAGCAAGGTTTAATTGAGCAAACTAACCCTAAAGCCAGTGACTGGATTTATGCCGGCTACAAAATGACCATTTTCTCGAACAGTGAAGAAGCGGTATTTGAAGGTTCACTTGACGGTAAAAAGCTGCAGTATTACCCAGGCCAGGCCATGCAGCAGGCTGGTGGCAATATGCAGTATGCCGCAGATTGGACATCGAATGTGGTGGTAGACCGCGAGCTGATTACTGGGCAAAACCCTTTTTCGGATAAAGCCCTTGCAGCCGAAGTATTAAAGCAATTAGCCGCTAAGTAATGTTAACTGCTGGCCAGCGAGCCAGCAGTATTCCCTTTATTTTGGAGTGATGATGTTAAATTTTAATTTTAAAAATCAAACAGAAATCTTATTTGGTAAAGGCCAAATTAAAGAAGCGAAAAGTCGTTTACCGCAAGATGCTAAGGTGCTGTTTTTATATGGCGGTGGCTCGATTAAACGCAACGGCGTTTATGATGACGTGATAGCGTTACTCGATGGCGTAAATTTTCACGAATTTGCAGGGGTTGAACCTAACCCGACCCTAGAAACCTTAATGCAGGCTGTCGAGTTAGTGCGAGCTAAAAACATTAACTTTATTTTAGCTGTGGGTGGCGGCAGTGTGATTGACGGTGCTAAATTTATTGCTGCAGCAGCCCATTTCAAGGGGGAGCCGTGGGATATTCTGGCCAAAGGCGCGGCCTTTGCACACGCCTTACCCATTGGTGCCGTCTTAACCTTACCCGCAACGGGCTCTGAGAGTAACGGTAACTCGGTTGTGACCAACAAAGCCACTGCGCAAAAACGTGCCTTTGCCTCTGATCTCGTGCAGCCAACCTTTGCGGTGTTAGATCCGGTGTATACGCTGTCGCTACCGGTTAAGCAGGTGAGTAATGGCGTGGTGGATGCCTTTGTGCATGTGATTGAACAGTATCTTACTTATCCAGTAAATGCGCCGCTGCAAGATCGTTTTGCCGAGGGTATTTTACAAACCTTAATTAGCGAAGGGCCAAAAGCCTTAGCCACACCCGATGACTACGATGTGCGAGCCAACGTGATGTGGTCGGCGACTATGGCGTTAAACGGTTTAATTGGTAAAGGCGTGCCGCAAGATTGGGCAACGCATATGATTGGTCACGAATTAACGGCGTTATTTGGGCTGGATCATGCACAAACCTTGGCGGTAGTGTTGCCGACACTGATGTATGTGCAGCGCGAAAAGAAACGCCAAAAGCTGCTGCAGTTTGGTCGGCGCGTATTTAACATCAACACTAGCTCAGAAGATGAAGTGATTGATTTAACCATCAAAGCGACACAAGACTTCTTTGAAAACATGGGGGTTAAAACACGTTTAAGCGATTACAACTTAGCCGAAGCGGATATTGATAAATTAGTTGCTAACCTCGAGCGTAATGGCATGACGGCGTTAGGCGAGCATGGCGATATCGATTTAGCTAAAGCACGGCAGATCCTTACGCTGGCGCTTTGATACGGCTAAGTTAACTTACCCAATAAAAACAGCGGTTTAAGCCGCTGTTTTTTTATTTATAAGTATCTTGCTTACCTCACGAAAGGTAACTTTTTCAACGGTTTGCGGGCGGCTTTTTTTCTGATAAGTGCTAAGGCTGTTGAAATCGCGCTAAGCGCGAGTGGACATAAGGGCGACATAACGCCGCTTCTGCATAATCCACAGGGATCGTTGCCGCTTCTTGTTCGCGATGATATTCAACAAAGCCTGCTCGCTGATAAGTCGCTAAGGCTGCAGGATGATCGTCCGAGCAGGTATGCACCCAGATATTCGGCGTTTCTGTATTTTGCTGCGCTTGTAACCACTGCTGCGCTAAGGCAATAGCGGCTTGGCTTAATTTAGGGCCTAAGCCTTGGCCGCTGAATGCGGGTAATAAACCAAAAAACTTTAATTCGACACTGCATTGCTTGGCCTCTGTTGAGCCAGCCACCGCACTGGGTGTACTTGGGTGTAAGTTCAGCTCGACAAAACCGGCAATACTGCCATCTTGATACAGCACCCAGGTGCGAACATGTTCATTTGCAACATGCTCCAGCCATTGCTGATAATCCCAGCTTAAGCGGCTAAACCAGTGCCAAGGCGTACCTACGGCGTGAAATAAAAATTGGCTGAGCTCTGGGCTCGGTCGACGGGCTTCCATCAGCAAACAGTCGGTTGGCCAGTCGGGTAGTGACAGGGTAGGGCCTTGATACTGTAAATACCAAGTGGTGATAAGTTTGCTAGCCATAAGACCATTATTTCAGTGAATAAAGTGTGCCTTATGCTAGCAAAGCTAACTGAGCAGGTAAATGTGGCAATGCCTTAATACGAGGTGTGGCAGTATTAATGCCGCGAAAGTTAAGGTAATTGCAAATGACGGCCGCCATCCAGTGCTAAGCAACGCCCCGTAATGTAACGGCTATTCAGCAGGTAAAGCACGCTTTGTAATACTTCATCTGGGCCAGGGGCAATGCCCATTAAGGATTTTTTCAGTGCTTTTTCGCGATAAGCCGCATCATCGTGCTCGTTAAACATCAATAGCGCTGGGGCAATCGAATTCACTTTCACCTTAGGCGCTAACTTACGTGATAGTGATAGCGTTAAGTTTTCCAATGCAGCCTTAGAGGCAGCATAGGCTTGATGTTTGCTGCTACCGACACTGGCAACAAAGTCGGTTAAATGAATAATATCGGCAGTCTCTGTACTGGCGAGTAATTGGGGCAACAGGGCTCGATTTAACAAATAAGCGGCACGCGCATGAATATGCTGCATCGCATCAAAAACCTCTGCATCCTGCTGTAACTGGCTCAGTATATCTTGCGGCTGAGCTGTTGCGGCTTGCGGGCGATCTGCTTGCCAGCTCGAAGCATTATGAATCAGCGCTCGGATCGCAGGATAGGGCGCCAGTGCTGCAATAAGCGCGGCCATACTGGTTAAGTCATTTAAATCGGTAGCAATACACTGCGCGCCCGCTTGTTGCAGTTCACGGATGCCCGTTGTCATTTTGCGGTAAGTCACCACCAGTTGATAGCCATGTTCAAGCAATGCCTTGGCACAATATAACCCGACACGTTGGCCGGCACCGGTAATAACAATAATGCCTTTATCTGAGGAAGCCTGAGAAACGGTGCTGCTTTGCATATAAAAAACCCTATGAGAACGCTAAAAAAGCCTTATACGCGATAAAGTGTTGTTGGGTTTTACTGTTAAAACAACCGCGAAGTTGACGAAGTGCGAAGAAGTGAGCTGCATAACCGTAGCAGCGAAGCGCCTGCTACGGTTTCATCAGTCTAAGCCGCCTAAATAATACCTTGTGCTGCACGGCTGAGTTGATGGTGAATCATTAACGATAGAAGGCTTCAACTTTGCCTTTTAGGGTCATTAATAGGGGTTGGCCACGACGGTCTAATGCCTTGCCTGCCGCCACTTTTACCCAACCTTCGCTGATACAATATTCTTCTACATCAAAGCGCTCTTTACCATTTAATCGAATACCGATGTCGTGTTCAAAAATAGCTTCAACATAGAAACGGCTGCGAGGATTAACAGAAAGGTGGTCCGGTAAGTCTGGGCGTGCGGTCGTATCGTTCATAGCAGTGCTCTGTCTGAAATTAAGTTGGCGCCATTGTATGCAAAGCGGCGATCTCGCTCAAGTGTGTTGGTAAGAAACAGCTTACACATTACCAAAAGTGGGGAATAAAAAAGAGGACGCAAAGTCTGTGTTATGGTTGTGATAACGGATGTTAAATGATTGACTTCACTACTGATGCTTCCAAGAACATCCTTTTTCGTATGACAGTCGATTAAATGAAAGAATCTGTCGTAGTGATTTAAACAATGGCCTGATGGTGGATGATAAGTATGCGGCTTTTAATGAGGTTAGTGGGGGCTTTGTGTCTGATACTGGTTATCGGCATCGTGATATACATGGCATTACATCGTGAACCTGATCGTACCGTCGAACAACTTCGAGTGCGCTGGGCGCCAGCACCTTCTCAATTTGTTGAGGTGGCTGGTATGCAACTGCATCTGCGGGATGAGGGCCCTCGCGGCGATCCTACCCCTATTGTACTGATACATGGAACCAGTTCTTCGCTGCACACTTGGGATGGCTGGGTGAATGCGTTAAAAGACGAGCGTCGTGTCATTCGATTTGATTTACCTGGTTTTGGTTTAACTGGCCCTTCAGCTGATAACAACTATAGTATTGAAAACTATGCACGAATTGTTATAGCCCTACTCGATGAGTTGCAACTAGAGCAAGTGGTGATCGCGGGCAACTCTTTAGGGGGTAATGTGGCCTGGGCGACGGCGGTGCTGTATCCACAACGTATAAAAAAACTGGTGCTGGTTGATGCCAGTGGTTATCCAAATCAAGCGCAATCTGTACCTATTGGCTTTACGATTGCCCGTATTCCTCTATTAAACAAACTGATGGAGCAGGTTTTACCGCGTAGCGTTATAGAAAGTAGCGTGAAGAATGTTTATGGTAATCCTGCCTTAGTCACAGCTGAACTGATTGATCGTTATTTCGAGCTTACTACCCGAGCGGGTAATCGTCAGGCTTTAAGTCAGCGTTTGCGGCAAACACAAACCGAGTCGTTAGTGAACCGAATTAAGGATCTGAAATTGCCAACACTGATTATTTGGGGCGGCCGTGATCGTCTTATTCCACCTGCTATGGCTGATCGCTTTCATCAGGATATTGTTGGGAGTCAATTGGTGCGTTTTAATAGGTTGGGTCATGTGCCACAGGAAGAAGATCCCGGCAGTACGGTGACTGTTTTTAAGCAGTTTTTGGCCGATGCAAATCAGACCGCAGCACGACAATCTGCTAAGATCAACTGAGCTTTTTTGATAGTTTATTAAAGCTGCAGCAAATTAAGCCAGATGATATGCAAAAGGAGCGCTACTTTTGAACGGTAAACATTGTCCCATTTGCAACAAGGATATTGGCGTTTTAGCCATTATGAAAGCGGCACTCCCTACACGGATAGCCTGTCCGCACTGTAAAAGTGGCTTAGTTTATAAGCCTTTTCCGTGGTTGTTGGCCAGCATGTGTCTCGTTATTTACTTGGCGTTATTGCTCTTGATTATCTTGCTGTATCAACCAGTCTTTTTTATTGATCATCCTTTAGCATTATTGATTCAAATAGGCTTTGCTTTGCTGCTATGGATACCGTTTGAGCTATTTTTAGCAACAGTACTCAGAAGTCAATCTGCCTTATCGGCAAAATAAAAATACAACGTTGGCTGAAATAAGCCATCTTTAAGGTGTGAATGATGAATCAAATTAATCCGAATAAATTGCTTAAGAGCAAATGGACAGCAATAAAACCGATAAACAAAGAAAAGCATTTTATGGTTAATGAAGTCGAGTTTGATGAAGAGGGGAATGTGCTTGCTTGCACGATAGAAGCGGTGATGTCGAAGCGTTCAATGCCTATTCAATGGCAGGAGTTAAAAGATATGCGGATTTGGCAACAAGGCTGGAAGTAGCCGCTTTCATTTGCTGACGATGCTGGTAATTAAGCCAACCTTTGCCATACTTGTTTAATTAATAAGCGACCATGAGTTGTCGTTTATTTAGTTAACAGTGATGGTAGTGGATAATCAGGATAAATTATTAATAACAACTAACCCGCCCGATGTCGAGCTTACCGCTCAGACGTTACAGGCGGGTTTTTGTTTAAGTGATATCACCGTTCTGCCCGAGAAAGGGTTTGTGGTGGTCAATGGCGAGTACCGACATTTATCCGCTAAAGCATTTGAAGTGTTGTTACAGTTAGCGCTGCATGCTGAAGAAATTGTACCGCAACAACAGATATTGTTGGCAGTTTGGGCTGATGTTGATGCACCTAAGGCAAATTTAACCCATGCGATTAGTGAGATCCGGCACGTATTAGGGGATCATAAAGAATGCCCGGTGTTTATTCAAACCCTACCTCGGCGTGGGTATCGCTTGCTTACGCCACTGCAATCTCAACCTACTCCCAGCGCAGCCAATGCGCCACCACTGATAGAGCGGCGAAGCCAAACCGTCGTGGTGAATCGGCATTGGTCGTGGTTGATGTCGCTATTTCGCGGCAGTCGGCTGTTTAGTGTAAGCGTGGCGTTTCTAGTCAGTGTTTGGTTATTTATTCAGGTTATGGCCATCACCTTTCCGCTAATGAATATCTCGGCGACAGGCATGAAGCTGACTTTACTGGTCTTGCTGGTGGGTTTTCCGGTGGTGTTGTTGATTACCTGGGTGGGTGACTTACGCGAGCGCAAAAGACGGATGGCTTTGTCAAATAATCCAAAGCAACGGCAGTTTTGGCGGCGGCAATTAGCCGTCGATTTAGGTTTTTTATTGTTGTCGTTTACGGCAGTGTGGTTGTTAGGTCGCTCAATAAAGCTGGCCATTGATGATGATGTGCAGCAAGCCCCGGCTATTGTGCAGCAAACCGTTGCTTTGGGGCCTATCGCAAACTCCTTAGCTATTTTGCCGTTTCAGCTGCAGCATGGCAGCAAATTAGCCGATTATCTGCTGTCGGGGATCCGTGATGAGTTAGTGTATTCCTTAACGCAATTAAATCAATTTCCGGTGCTGGCCGATCGAGCAATGCAAAATATCAGTACGGATCTGAGCTATCAACAATTAGCGGATCAATTGCGGGTGGAGTATGTGCTAGAGGGGCGTATGCAGATTGTGGATGAACAGTTTCAGCTGGCGATTTCATTGGTTGAAACCGCCACTGGCATGCAGCGCTGGTCGACACGTTTAGCTCAGCCAGAGCAAGCCTTACCGACATTACAACGCGATTTACATCGACAGGTGCAAAATGCATTGGTGCTAGTGATGCCGCAAGTGTCCGTTAGTTTAACCGGGCGTGATTATCAAATAACCAATAACTTCAAAGCGTTTGATGCCTACATGCAAGCCCAGCAACAGCTAAAAAAATATGATGATTTGGCCAGTTTAGATACGGCTGAACAGCTGTTATTACAGGCCTTAAAGGAAGATGCTGATTTTGCATTGGCTTCAGCTAGCTTGTGTAAGGTGCATTTAGATAAATATGCCCTGACTCGACATATCGAAGAGTTCGATTTAGCCAATACCGCTTGCCAACATGCCGCGGGTTTAGCGGTTAACCAAGCAGAAGTGTATTCTGCTTTAGGCGAGCTGTACCGGTTGCGTGGTCAATACCCAGAAGCTATCGCGCAATATGAGCAAGCGCTTGCCGTTAATAGCCGCTGGGTTGATGCTATTACCGGTAAGGCCAGAGTGTTAAGTGCTAAAGAGCAGTCACAAGAAGCGGAGTTGCTGTTTAATCAAGCCATCGAATTAGAGCCAGGATATTGGCAAAACTATATGCATTACGGCCGGTTTTTATATGACAATGCCAATTTTGCTGCCGCTGCGCGTCGTTTTGAGCAAGCGTCGCGCTTAAAACCAGGTAGTACCGATGTGCTAAATAGCCTTGCGGCGGCATGGTTTTTGAGCGGGCAATTTCAGCAGGCGATAACAGTTTGGCAGCAAGTGGTGGAGTTATCGCCCGTCTCGTTATCGTTTTCTAACCTTGGCACGGCGTTATATTTTGCGGGCGATTATCTGCAAGCCGAGCAGTTCTATCGACAAGCGTTAGCCGTGAGCCCAGCGGATTACACCATTTGGACTAATCTAGCCGATGTGCTTGATGTGCAGGCGGATCGGCAACAAGAAGCGTTGGGTCTGTATCAGCGGGCGCTTAGCTTAGCGCAGGGTAATTTGGTGATTAATGCTCAAGCTCAGCCGCTATTATCGCAAATTAGCCGATTACAGGCAGAGCTACAGCAATGCGAGCAAGCTTTTGATACTGAAAAGCAATTATTAGTGAGTAACCTGACTGACTTTTACGTTTTTTATGATTTAGCCATCGCCAACTTTACCTGCCAGCGTGCTTTACAGGGCATAACGTATTTACAGCAAGCGATCGACTTCGGTTATCCGGCCTCTTTGGTGGCGGCTGATCCAAAAATTCCCCATGAGATCTCCTCTCGCCGTTCTGGAAATGCAGTATCGATTAATCAACATGAAGGAATATATAGATGAAAACCTTACTGATGTTCATGATTTTAACCGGCAGCTACTCGTTGTTTGCGGCGGATAAAGATCAGGTGTTACAAATTGAAGCGATGCCAGTTGCAGGCAGTTACTGTATTGTCGGCATTGAACCTGTCGGTGAAGATAATTGTAAAGAAAATAATGGTCAGCGCGGTCAATGTGAAGGTATCGCCAACTGTGTTTGCATAAAACCTGATAAGCATATTGAATGGCAAAGTGCCGACATAAAAGACTATCAAATTTATTTTTATGGAGATTCCCCTTTTAAACCAAATTGTAATTTAGAGTCGAATACTCAGGGTAAATTAAAATGTCGCATCAAAAATGACGCTGTGCAGCATTACGATTACGGTGTCAAAGTCGCAGGCTGTGAAGACTTTGACCCTAGGATCATTATTAAGTAAGCTGTTTTGGCATCATTATAATGCTTTATGCTGCAGCCCAGTTGCTGCAGCAAATTGTATTATGGCCTAATGTCTTATTCTGGGAGGCGATATTGAACAATGCACTTGAAGGATTGTTATTAGCGCTGTCGATGGATCCGCTGTTAGATAGCGATCATCGCTCGCAAGCCGAAAGCGTGTTGTTGCAAACGTGTTTACAGGGTATCAAGGTCTCGCGGGCCAGTATTTGGCTTTATAGCGATGAGAACAGTACTATAGCGTGTAAGTTGTTGTGCACTCAACACGGCATAAGCACTCACGATCTGCCCACATTAAACCGGACAGACTATCCCAGTTATTTTGCCGCACTTGATAAAAAGCGCGTGATCACCGCGCCAGATGCGCGCAGCGATCCGGCCACCTGTGAATTCAACTTGGTTTATCTTGAGCCTTGCAATATCTATTCGCTGTTAGATGTGCCGCTACGCTACAAAGGCGAGGTAATTGGCATTATCTGTTGTGAACAAACACAGCAGCCACGTTTGTGGTCGGATAGCGATGCAGCTTTTGTGGGGGCCTTATCAGACTTGTATGGCCGTATTGTCGCCGCGGCCCAGCGTCATCGTTATCAGGTTCAGCTGGAGACAGCGAATGCCCGTTTAGAAAGCCAAGTGCAAGAGCGTACACAGCACTTACAGGCGGCATTAGATCAGTTAAAACAAACTCAGCATCATCTTATTGAATCAGAGAAAATGGCATCATTAGGTAGTTTAGTGGTGGGCGTAGCGCACGAAATTAATACACCGATTGGCGTTGGGCTTACGGCGAATAGCCATAGCCAATATGTGTTGGAAAAAGTACAGCGTACCGTTGAAACCGGTGGCATCACCAAGCAATCTTTGAAAAGTGCTGTCACCGATTTATTGCAATCGTGCAATATCGTAGAGCGCAACTTAGAGCGTGCAGCTGGGCTGATCCAACAATTTAAACAAACGGCCTTAGATCAAGCGCATTTTGAATTGCACGCGATCGACATTGACGATTATATCTCAGCGCTGAGTAGTACCTTGCAACCATTTTGTCGGCAACATCAGGTTGAGTTACAGTTACAGCTGAGTAGCGGCTTGTCTTTAAACACTTTTCCGGGAGCCTTAGCGCAAGTCATCACCAATTTAGTCACGAATGCTTGCTTACATGCGTTCGAGCAAGCGACGCAGCCCGCGTTAGTTAACATTACTACTCGGGTATCTGCCGATCAACAGCTGTGCATTGTGGTCAGTGATAATGGTTGCGGCATTCCGCGCAGCCATCAACAAAAAATCTTTGACCCTTTTTTTACCACTAAGCGTGGGCGAGGTGGCACGGGCTTAGGTTTATCGATTGTCTACAATATTGTTAAACAGCACTTAAAAGGTGAGCTAAGCCTGCACTCTGAGCCTGCTCAAGGCTGTCGTTTTAGCCTAACCATTCCTAATTTGCATTAAAGTGCGATTGGCCACCCCACGGCGCAATGTTCTTGCTAAAGAGCTGTGAAAGCGGCTTGCAGTTGCGTTTAAGGCAAAGTCCACAATAAGCGCGCGCCTGCCAAGAATAGCAAGCTGTAGATCAGCGGAATAATAATGCGTTCAGGCAGGCGTTTTTTTAAATAGACGCCCAGTTTAATCGCGATAAAGCTCAAAGGTAACAGCGGTAACACTTGATAGAGGTGTTGCAGGGTTAATTGTCCTTGCCAAATATACGCCGGTACTTTTAGCCAATTGGTTAAGGCAAAAAATACCGCTGCCGTGCCCAAGTATGTTGTGTAAGGCAGCTGTCGCGCCAGTAAGTAAATTTTTATGGGCGGTCCACCGGCATGCAATAACGTTGAGCTCAGTCCGGCGACAAAGCCTAAAATACCTCCTCCTAAGCTATTAGCTAACCAGGTTGCCGCTTTACCCCGTTGTAAAAAGTAATTTAGCGCAAATAGCACACTGGCGGCCCCCACTAAGCCTTGTAGAAAAGCCGTATTTAATTTGCCAAGTAACAAGGCGCCAACCAAGATACCGCCTAGCGCAGCCGGTAATAGCCGTTTTAAGTCAACCATACTCCATTGCCGCCAGTATTGATGCAAGGTTAAGGCATCAGCGGCAATTAACAGCGGTAAGAGTAGAGAGAGTGCTGTTGGGGCTTCAAAGCTCAGTAATAGCAGCGGTAAAGCCAGTAAGCCAAGGCTACCTGCAAAGGCGGCTTTGGAGATGCCAATCAGTAACACAGCAATGATCAGTACTGCCCATTGTTCGATTAGCATAGCGTAGCAATACCGAGCTTAAGCCGGTAAATCAAACCAAATGGCATTGACAGGTCCTTGTAACACGTTGCCTTGAAGTGACGCGATCGCGGCAAGCTTGATACCATCACCGGGAGCAAGCGTTTGCTCTGCCAGCGACACTGTGCCACTGATCAGATGCAGATAATACGCTCTGCCAGCAACAACTGGCAACTCAAATGCGTCACCTTCGGTTAAACGAAGCTGTGCCACCTGGGCGTCTTGTCGTATCTGCAAAGTGCCATTGCGGCCATCTGGCGTAATCACCCATGTTAAGCCAAGTGCTTGGCCAAAGTCTTTTTGTTGATAGCGTGGTTCACCCTCTTGTTGATTGGGTTCAATCCAAATCTGCAAAAACGTTAATGGCGCGGTTTTACTGGCATTATATTCGCTGTGTTGAATGCCTTTTCCCGCACTCATCAGTTGGAACTCGCCGGCTGGTAAAATTTTTTCATTACCCGCAGAATCTTTATGCGCGATATGACCGTCGAGTACATAGCTGATAATTTCCATATTGCGATGACCATGCGTACTAAAGCCTGCCCCTGCGATCACCCTGTCATCGTTGATCACGCGTAAGGCTGAAAACCCCATTTGTTTAGGGTTATAGTAATGGCCAAATGAAAAGCTATGTTTGCTGGTTAGCCAGCCAAATTGTGCTTGTCCGCGGTCTGCTGAACGAATAATCTCTAACATGTTAATCTCCGCTAATCAGTTTGCAGGGCCCTATGGTTTACGTTGGCCTTGCATCGTATGTTGCTAGTTTAAGCGGCGGCCTTAAACAAATAAATGGTAATAAATATGATGAATCTTACGGTTAATTAGATGGTAACAGCGAATATGCTTACTTTGCGGGTGTTGTGGTTAACAGTTTTAGCGTTGCTGGCTTTTGCGGGAAATAGTTTATTGAATCGAGCTGCATTTAATCATACTAGTATTGATGCGACGAGTTTTACCTTAGTGCGGATCATATCTGCGGCACTACTGTTATACGTGTTGTTAAGAGTGCGTCGACCGCGGCGGCAGCCTGCGGGCAGTTGGCTCGGTGCGAGCTACTTATTTGCCTATGCGGCGTTATTTTCTTTTGCTTATGTACAGTTGGATACCGCCACCGGAGCGTTATTGTTATTTGGCGCTGTGCAATTAACCATGCTAGCGTTGGGGGTAAAACAGTTAACTCAGGTTAGCGGTTGGCAATGGGCTGGCGCAGGCTTGGCATTAGCAGGGATTGGCTGGCTATTGTTGCCAGGCGCCAGTGCGCCAGAACCCCTGTCAGCCTTCTTCATGTTATGTGCCGGTGCCGCATGGGGATTATATTCCTTACTGGGCCAACGCGCGGGTGATGCTGCGGCAAACACTGCAGGCAATTTTTTAAGAGCGAGCCCACTGGCATTGGTGCTATGTGTAATATTTTGGCCAAACCTGCAATGGGATCCCTATGGTGTGCTGCTTGCGCTGATCAGTGGTGCCATCACTTCTGGTTTAGGTTACTACATTTGGTATCGGGTATTGCCAGCCTTGTCAGCGTTACAAGCTGCATCGGTACAATTGGCAGTCCCTGTTTTGGCTGCCATACTGGGTATAGTGTTGTTAAATGAGCCATTAACGCTACGTTTAGTGACCGCTGCGGCTGTCGTACTTTGTGGTTTAGGCTTGGTCTTATTGAGTAAAAATCGCGCTTAATCCGCTGAAGTATCCGCCTTTTGCGGCACGTTCGCGTGTAAAGCTTGCTCGGGCAAACTGGTGAGCTTGCTGGATTTACGGTATGCTGTAACAGGGTATTGGCCAAGCTAAGTAGTTGCCATGCCAGCAAAAAAGGAATCGATATGCGATCTGTAAATTGGCAAAATGGTTGGCGGCAAACGATAGATTTTGTTCGAGCCTATGCCCAGCGTTGTAAGCAAGATCAGTTGTCTGTGATGGGCGGCTATTTGGCTTATATCTCATTACTGTCTTTGGTGCCTATGGTCACCGTGATGTTTTCTATGCTCAGCGCCTTTCCGATGTTCGCGCAGTTTCGCACGAACTTAGAGCAGTTTATTTATGCGAATGTGATCCCTTCTCGGGGCGAAGAAATTCAAACCTATCTCACGAAATTTATTGGCAATACCGGCAGTATGACCGCTATCGGTATTTTGGCTTTAGTCTGTGTGGCGTTATTGTTGATCCACAATATCGATAAAACCTTGAATAAAATTTGGCGCGTGACGAAACGGCCACGATTAATCATTTCGTTTTCTATTTATTGGATGATTTTAACGCTAGGCCCCATTTTAGTCGGCTTGTCGATCGGGATGACCTCCTACGTGGTCCGACTGAGCAGTTTTGCCGATGATTACACGCCTGGTTTTTCGAGCCTCGTCCTTGGATTAGTGCCTTACGCCATGTCGTTAATCGCCTTTTTTATCTTGTATTTGGTCGTGCCGAATATCAAAGTGCGGCTTAAACATGCCTTGCTCGGGGCGTTATTGGCCACTGTACTATTTGAATTATCGAAGCGCGGCTTTGCTATTTATGTGACACACTTTCCAACCTATCAAACGATTTATGGTGCTTTAGCCTTATTACCTATTTTGTTCGTTTGGGTGCATTTATCGTGGATGGTGGTATTGCTTGGTGCAGAATTAACGGCGTTATTGCAACAACGTGAAGAGGGTGTATGTGAAGAAGGCGATGATTGTGCGGTACCCGATCAGGATGAAGCGCCTCCTAACACTATTGATACCGAGCGCTTAACATGAAAGCATTAATTCAACGCGTGAGTTCGGCTAAAGTTGAGATTGAACACACAACAGTGGGTGCTATTGAGCAAGGTTTACTGGTGCTGCTTGGCGTAGAGGCGACAGATAATGCTGCTGATGTGCAAAAGTTGGCTGAAAAAGTGTGTCGTTATCGAGTGTTTAGCGATGACCAAGGCAAAATGAATTTGAACGTGCAACAGGCCGGCGGAGCCTTGCTGGTTGTTTCGCAATTTACCTTAGCGGCGGATACACGTTCGGGTTTAAGACCGAGTTTTACCCCAGCAGGCAGCCCGCAACTGGCAGAGCAGCATTATCAGGCTTTTTGCCAGGCTTGCCAAACGCTTGGCCTTAAGGTGGCGACAGGGCGTTTTGGCGCGAATATGCAGGTGAGCTTGGTCAATGATGGGCCGGTAACTTTTTTATTGGAGAGTCGTTAAATCGATGAACGCGAACTTACTGAATCAGCGCTGGCAATTGCGCAGCCCAGAGAGCGCCGCCGACTGGCAAGCCTATTATCAATTACGTTGGCAAATTTTACGGGCGCCATGGTTACAAGCTTTAGGTAGTGAGCGCGACGAATTAGAGCAAGACGCTTACCATCTGATGCTCACTAACGCAGCCGGCGAGTTAATTGCGGTGGGGCGGTTACATCAAGTCGATGCCGAAACGGCACAAGTGCGCTATATGGCGGTGGCCTCTGAATGGCAAGGCCAGGGCGCAGGTGCCGCAGTGTTACAAGGCTTGGAGCATTATGCGATAAGCCAAGGGTATAAAAAGCTGCTGCTAAACGCTCGCGATAGCGCCTTACCTTTTTACTTACGTCAGCAATATCAGGTGTTGGGCTCGGCTCCCAGCATGTTTGGTATTGTGCATCAACGCATGAGTAAAACGCTTACGCTAGCCGGCACTGACAGCGAGTTCCGCCAGTGGTGTGCAGATTTGCAACAGACATGGCACAGCACTATTCCGTTAAGCCAGTTTATGCAATTGCAGATCACCTCTTTTGATGGTTTTAGTTTGCAATGTCAGGCGCCATTGGCACCGAATATTAATCTGCATCAGACCATGTTTGCTGGCAGTATTTATACCTTAGCAACCTTAACCGGCTGGGGCATGTTGTATCTTCAGTTGCAAAGTTTAGGCCTAGCAGGCGCGCAGGTGTTAGCGGAAGGCAATATTCGTTATTTACAACCGGTGCGTTCAACACCCACTGCGCGTTGTCATTTAGCCGATGTGCGGGGCGATCTTAGTACCTTAGCCAGTGGTCGCAGAGTACGCCAGCAGATCACTGTAGATATTTTCGTCGATGAACAGCATTGTGCGCAGTTTGTGGGTTTATATGCCGTATTACCTGAGCAAAGCGATGACTAACAAGGTCGTCATTATTGGATGTGGTTGGCTAGGGCAGCAATTGGCGAAGCCTTTAGTGCATGCCGGTTATCAAGTATTCGGTAGCCGACAATCGAGTGCCAGTGCGGCAGCATTACCTGAACCTATCCAGGGTTTTACGCTGGCTTTAAATCAACCACTGCTTGAGAGCGACAAGTTATTGGCTATGTTGGCGGATGCGTGGGTGATTTGCAGTATTGCACCGGGTCGATCCTCCCCTACGGGGTATGTCAGTGCGCTTCAGCAGTTAGCTAAGCTTTGCCAACAAGCCGGTTTTAGAGGGGGCATCCACTTTAGTTCAACAGGTGTGTATCAGGGAGTCGATGGCCAACTGAATGAACAGACCGCGCTATCTGAAACGCAGCCTCGAGCGGTGTTGCTGGCTGAGGGGGAACAGGCTTTACAACAACAAGGTAATTGGCTGACGTTACGTTTAGGCGGCTTAATGGGGCCAGGGCGTCATCCGGCACGTTTTACCCAAGGTAAACGGCTTGCAGATGCACAGCAACCGGTGAATATGCTACACAGTGCTGAGGTGGTGCAAGCTGTTTTAGCCCTGCTACCAGTATGGCCTTTAAGCCAGCCTTGTTATAACTTAAGCTCGCCTGCTCTGGTGAGCAAGGAAGCATTTTATCATGCGGCAACAGCTGCTCTTGGGCTGCCAGACAGTGCTTTTGATACTGAAACGGCAGCTCTATGGCGCAAAGTTGAGAGCCTAGCAATAGAGCGAGATACGCCTTTTCGCTATCGCTATCGTGATGCGCGTGATGCGTTAGCCGATTGTTTGTAAACCCGTCTTAAATTTTAAACTTTGCGGCAGCAAGTTGTAACTGTTCGGCCAACGCTGCCACTTCGGCACTGTGGTTAAGCGTTTCTTCAGCTTGAGCTGCACTGGTTTTCGCCAGCCCGACCATTTCATGCATATTATCGTTAATCGACTGCCCTAACGCTAATTGACTGGCACTTGCGCTTGTAACTGCTTCGCTTATTCTCAAGGTTTCATTGATCGCTGCCGCCACTTGCTGCAAAGCGTTGACTAATTCAGCCATGGTTTGCACGCAGTTTTCCGCATCGGTTTTTCCTGCAGTGACAGCCGTTACGGCTTGTTTAGTTTGTTGCTGCAAATGTTCAATCATCTGGCGTATTTCACTGGTCGCTTGCTGCGTTCGGCTTGCTAAAGAGCGAACTTCATCGGCCACTACGGCAAAGCCGCGACCTTGATCGCCGGCTCTGGCGGCTTCGATGGCGGCGTTTAACGCTAATAAGTTGGTCTGTTCGGCAATGCTGCTGATGGTTGTTAAGATGCCGCCAATGTTAGTCGACTCCGAACTGACTTTGTTAATTAAGCTGCTGGTATTCACCAATTGCCCAGCTAGCTTGCTAATACGTTTGCTGTTTTCATCTGCCAGTGTATTAATTTGTTGGCTTTGTTGTAGCGCCAATTGCATGGCTTGGCCAGTTTCTGCCGCATGCTCTGCGACCGCTTGCGTATTATCGGCTAATTGTTCGGTAATACTGTTAACCGCGCCAATTTGCTGCTGTTGTTGCTGTAACGATTGATTGATATCACTGACGGCATGGGTAGAGCGACTGGCCGTATTGTTCAGCGCACGGGCATTGTGCTGAATATTATTAATTAAGCCGCTAAGGGCACTGATGAGGCTGTTAACCTTTGCAGAGAGGCTGCCAAATTCATCTTGTTGTTTAATCATCAGTTGCCGAGTGAGATCGCCTTGTGCGATGTAGCCTAGTATATGGTTGATACCTTTAAGCGGTTTGATCATGGCATTAATAGTGAAATAGGCGATAGTAAAAGCCAGCACGACTAAAATGACCAAAATAATAGTGGTGCGTTGGCTGCCAGAGTTTAATTCGCTGGAAACTTGTTGTTGTAGCTGAGAAAATTGCTGATCTGCGGCTTGTACCACTTGATCTAAGCTATTAAGCGCTTGCTCAATTTGTTCCTCTGCTTGATTAAGTTGTAAACGTGCCTGCTGTAAGGCCGTGACATGCTGTTTTTTCAGTTGGCTTAAATTCGTTTCTTTGTCGAAAGCCGTATTTAAGTTCTGCCAATTTTCAGCAAACTGCTGCCATAAACCTTGGCTGTTGATGTCCTGCACTAATTGCGCTAAATAATCGACATTGACCTGCATATCACTGACGGCAAATTCAATATTTTGCTCGTTCGGTGCAAATTGTGCGTAGTCACTGTAACCTGCGGTTTCGCGTAGCGTGTTAATTAACCCTACCAGTTGCCCATCTAAACGCGCAGCCGTGCCGGCAATAATTGCAGCCAGTTGTTTATCGCGTGGCAGTTCTAATTCAGACAATTCAATTAAGCTAGCGCCGGCTTCATCTAACAGGATTTCTAACTCAGCTAATTCACTGTTGAGTTGCTGCTGGTAACTCAGGCTACTTAAACGCGCTTGAAACATTTTTGCGGCGGCATCCGTGTAACCTTTGGCAAACTCAGTCGCTTGTTGCAGCTTTTGTTGCAGCGCACTGTCTACATTAAGCTGGGTAAAGCCCTCTGTTAGCTCAGCAAAAGCACGTTGTGCTTGAAGGAACTGTTGCTGTTGGCGTTCAATGGCATTTTGTTGTTCAGCATTAAACCCTGCAGAGGATAAGCGTGCCAGTTTTAATAATTGAATTTGCTCTAAATTGCTTTGTTGTTGTGCGGGCAGCGCTTGTTCATTGACCTGAGTATTGGCACGGGTGATGCTGCGAAATATACCAAGTGCTGAGATGCTGGCAAACAGTAATAATAAGGTGATAAAGGCAAAACCAATACTCACTTTATGTGCAACTTTTAATTTCATGCTGAGTTACCCTGCTTGAAGAAACTTATTATCTTTATTATCGTTTCAACTTAGCAGTTTTTAGCACACTGGTCTAGCCAGCAAAGCAGTCTGGTTAGACCTAAAATTGTGCAAAAGGTGAACACAGTGCACGAAAATGCACTGGTTAGTGTGAGTTTAAAAGCTACATAACATACCGCTGGGTAACATGGGGTTAAATACACCCGAACGCACCAAGGCGGCACTTTTTTCTATATCGGGACCAAAGTAACGATCTTGCTGATAAAAGCTGACTTCGTCGCGCAAAGCGGCTTTTGCTTGCTCTAACACCGGGGTGCTTTTCAGTGGCGCCCGAAAATCCAAGCCTTGTGCCGCAGCAAGATATTCCACCGCCAACACGCCGGTAGTGTTCTCGGCCATATCAGCCAAGCGCCGAGCGGCAAAGGTTGCCATGGAAACATGATCTTCCTGATTGGCTGAAGTCGGTAAACTGTCGACTGAAGCAGGATGTGCTAACGATTTATTTTCTGAGGCCAGCGCAGCAGCGGTCACCTGTGCAATCATAAAACCACTGTTGACCCCACCGTTTGGCACCAAGAAAGCCGGTAACTTACTCAAACTAGCATCAATTAATAACGCCATACGTCGTTCCGACAGTGCGCCAATTTCGGCTATGGCTAAGGCCAAGTTATCGGCGGCCATAGCAACTGGTTCGGCATGGAAGTTACCACCGGATAAAATATCGCCATCCTCTGCAAATACTAAGGGGTTATCTGTAACGCCATTGGCTTCAACTTGCAGCACCTCTGCCGCATGACGGATTTGCGTTAAACAGGCACCCATCACCTGAGGTTGGCAGCGTAACGAGTAGGGATCTTGTACTTTTTCACAGTTTTCATGGGAATGGCCTACTTCAGAGCCGGTTTGCAGCAAGTGCCGATAAATGCAGGCAGTATCAATTTGGCCTTTTTGGCCACGCGCCTGATGGATGCGGGGATCAAATGGCGCACGACTGCCAAGTGCCGCTTCCACGCTCATTGCGCCAATAACGCAACCTGCAGCGTACAAATCTTCGGCATGAAACAAGCCTTGTAAGGCCAGGGCGGTAGAGGCTTGTGTGCCATTCAGTAAGGCCAGACCTTCTTTCGCGGCAAGGGTAATCGGCGCTAAACCGACTAATTCGAGTGCTTCTTTAGCATCATAAATTTGCCCTTTGTAGCAAATCTCACCTTCACCGATTAACGGTAATACCATATGAGCAAGTGGCGCGAGATCGCCAGAGGCGCCAACTGAGCCTTTTTCTGGAATACACGGGTATAACTCGGCATTAACCATGGCAATTAGCATGTCAATCACGCTTAAGCGAATACCCGAAAAGCCACGGCTGAGCGAATTGATTTTTAGCACCATCATTAAGCGTACGGTGCTATCTGCCATAAACTGGCCAAAGCCCGCGGCATGCGATAACACGATAGACCGTTGTAACAATTCTAATTCATCGTTTTTAATCCGTGTGCTAGCCAGTAAGCCAAAGCCGGTATTGATGCCATACACCACTTTATTTTGTTTAATAATATCGGCGACACAAGCGGCTGATTGAGCAATAGCAGGGAGCGCACTGGCATCTAGGCTGAGCGTTACTGCGCCTTGTTGCACAGCACGTAATTGTGCCAAACTAAGCTGGCCAGGGAGCAAGTTTAAGGCGAAGGTCATGGTTGTTCTCCCGTCATCATTGGTAGATCTAGGCCCTGTTCATGGGCACATTTTTTGGCAATGTCGTAACCTGCATCGGCATGACGCATTACCCCTGTACCCGGATCATTCCACAGCACTCGACCTAAACGTGCTGCCGCTTCCTCTGTTCCATCCGCGACAATCACCACGCCACTGTGTTGGCTGTAACCCATACCCACGCCACCGCCATGATGTAACGACACCCACGTAGCACCGCCAGCGGTATTTAATAAGGCGTTCAGTAATGGCCAATCGGAAACGGCATCTGAGCCGTCTAGCATGGCTTCAGTTTCACGATTAGGGCTGGCAACCGAGCCAGAATCAAGATGATCACGACCAATCACCACGGGGGCATTGAGTTCGCCATTTTTTACCATCTCATTAAATGCTAAAGCGATACGGGCGCGATCTTTTAAGCCAATCCAGCAGATACGAGCGGGTAAACCTTGAAACTGAATGCGCTCGCGTGCCATATCCAACCAATGATGCAAATGGGTATCATCCGGGATCAGCTCTTTGACTTTGGCGTCGGTTTTGTAAATGTCTTCTGGATCGCCCGACAGGGCCACCCACCGAAATGGCCCAATGCCTTGGCAAAACAGTGGCCGAATATAGGCAGGAACAAACCCCGGGAAATCAAAAGCATTGTCTATGCCTTCGTCTTTGGCCATTTGCCGAATATTATTGCCATAGTCGGTAGCGACTGCGCCGCGTTGCTGCAAAGTTAAAATCGCTTGCACTTGAACGGCCATAGAATGTTTCGCGGCTTTAACCACTTTGGCCTCGTCTTGCTGGCGCATTTCTGCTGCAATTTGCAGGGTCCAGTTTTGGGGTAAATAGCCGTTTAAAGGATCATGTGCGGAGGTTTGATCGGTCACCACATCTGGCGTGATGTTCCGGTTGACTAATTCGCTAAACACATCGGCGGCATTGGCCAATAAACCAATCGAGGTAGGTTTGCCTGAGGCTTTAGCCTGCTCAAGTAATTGTAACGCTTCATCTAATGAGTAGGCTTTTTGGTCGATATAGCCGGTTTTTAGCCGAAAATCGATGCGACTTTCATCCACTTCACAGGCGATCATATGAAAGCCGGCCATGGTTGCGGCCAATGGCTGTGCACCGCCCATGCCACCGAGACCACCGGTTAAGATCCATTTATTGGCGGCGTTACCGTCAAAATGCTGCTTAGCAATCGCCACAAAGGTTTCATAGGTGCCTTGTACGATGCCTTGCGTGCCGATATAGATCCATGAGCCAGCGGTCATTTGGCCGTACATCATTAACCCTTGTCGATCTAATTCATTAAAATGTTGCCAGTTCGCCCACGCCGGTACTAAATTAGAGTTGGCGATTAACACCCGCGGTGCATCAGGGTGGGTTGGAAAAACACCAACGGGTTTACCGCTTTGCACTAACAGTGTTTGGTTATCCTCTAACCGGTCTAACACCTCGACAATTTTATCAAAACAAGCCCAGTTACGAGCCGCGCGGCCAATACCACCATACACCACCAGGGCTTGCGGATGCTCAGCCACCTCAGGATCCAGGTTGTTCATTAGCATGCGCTTAGCGGCTTCAGTTTGCCAACTTTTGGCGGTGATCTGCTTGCCGCGCGCGGCGCGGATCACTCTGCTGTTATCAATACGGTTCGTGTTCATAGCAACCTCTGTTAACGGGGTAACGCAAAATTAAGGTGTCCGCCTAGCCGATAGCGGCTACCAGGCGAGGTGAGATAAGCCAGGCTAACGGCACCATCACGGCTAAAGGTGCGACGGGTCAAGCGCAGGCAGGGTTCAGGTTTTTTCAGTTGTAGATGCTGGCAAGTAAAGTTATCTGGCCAGATCGCTTCAACGATATGTTCAGCTTCGGTCAGTGGCGCAATCATACTTAGATAGTGATGCGGTGTTTGCTCTTGAAAATCTTGCTGGATATACAGTGGCACTTGCAGCGGATTGACATAGCGCGCTTCGAGTTGCAATGGTTGCCCGGCAGACAGGTGCACAATCAGTGAGAAAAACACAGGATCATTGCGTTTTAACCCCAGTGCTGTTGCCACAATGGTCGGGCAAGGTAATTCGGTTAGCTGTACTAAGGTTGCGCTATAGGTATGGCCACGGCCGGCAATTTCATCAGCAATATTATGTATTTGCAATAAAGATGACTGGGATTTAAGTGCCGCAACAAAGCTGCCAACACCTTGCGTTCGATACAAAATGCCTTGCTCGGTTAGCTCTTGCAAAGCGCGCCGGGCGGTCATGCGGCTAACGGAGAATTGCTCGGCCAATTCATTTTCGGATGGCACACGGCTGTG
The DNA here is from genome assembly GCF_052656265.1 of Alishewanella sp. HL-SH06. NCBI lineage: Bacteria > Pseudomonadati > Pseudomonadota > Gammaproteobacteria > Alteromonadales > Alteromonadaceae > Alishewanella > Alishewanella sp. HL-SH06. Next base: position 3,435,284 of record NZ_CP199752.1, on the reverse strand, counting down.
CTCAGGCCAGGCACCGCTTTCAATTTGCCGTAGCATAAACTCTTTTATTTCTGCAAATTTTGCCATGTTATTCTCGTGTTAGTCAGACAGCGGGTCAGAACGGATCCGCTAATTAGCTGCAAATAAAAATAGCGGATCTTGGTTGTATATACAAGTTTTTCGTATAGACTATTTTTAATAGTTTGGGCTTTAGCCCTAGAGGTCGTTGCGCGATTAAGTGTTAGCAGAATTGTGCTCAGGAGGAACAGTGACAGAATTTGATGCCGTGTGGGTGAATGCTCAGATCGCCAGCATGACGGAAAACGGCCAGCCTTATGGTGCTATCGCGCACGGCGCATTGGCCATCAAAGACGGTTTGATTGCTTATGTTGGGCCACAAGCCGATTTGCCGCAATTTGATGCATTAAGTACGCCGCTTTACGATGCAAAAGGCCAATGGATCCTGCCCGGTTTAATTGATTGTCATAACCATTTGCTGTTTGCTGGTAGTCGCGCCAATGAATTTGAGCTACGCCAACAAGGGGCCAGTTATCAAGCCATCGCGGCAGCCGGTGGCGGTATTGCCAGTACCGTAAAAGCCACTCGGGCAGCCAGCCATGAACAATTGTTTGTATTAGGTAAAGATCGCCTCAATAGCTTACTGCACGAAGGCGTGACGACTGTAGAAATTAAATCAGGCTATGGTCTCGACTTAGCCAATGAGCAAAAGCTGCTTGAAGTCGCCGCGTTGTTAGCTGAGCATCATCCGCTGAATATTGTAAAAACCTTTTTAGGTGCGCATGCACTGCCAGCAGAATTTAAAAAGGATGCGGCGGGTTATATCAACGAAGTGTGTCGTATGTTACCGCTGCTTGCTGAGCAACAGTTGGTGGACGCGGTTGATGTGTTTTGTGAAGGTATTGGCTTTAGTGTTGAGCAGTGTCGGCAAGTATTTAACACGGCCAAGGCATTAGGCTTACCGGTTAAAGCGCATGCTGAACAATTATCTAATTTAGGCGGCAGCGCCTTAGTGGCTGAGTTTTCGGGGTTATCCGCGGATCATCTGGAATATTTGGATGAGGCAGCGATTGCCCGTATGGCAAACGCCGGTACCGTTGCGGTGTTATTACCGGGGGCTTATTACTTTTTACGGGAAACCCAATTACCACCGATAGCGCTGTTACGTCGCTACCAGGTGCCAATGGCGATTGCCACCGATCTTAATCCGGGGACCTCGCCATTTTGTTCATTATTGTTAATGTTGAATATGGCCTGCACCTTGTTTCGTTTAACGCCAGAAGAAGCGTTATTAGGCGTGACGCGTCATGCTGCCAAGGCGCTGGGATTGACTGACCGGGGAAGTTTGGCTGTGGGAATGCGTGCCGATTTTGCCTGTTATGCGATTGGCCAACCGGCAGAATTATGTTATCAATTTGGCGTCAGTGCGCTTAAACAAGTGGTCATTGGTGGCACCTTGTGCCGCTTAGCCAAAAATGTGTAGCTGATCACCCTTTAGTCAATGCTTGGCGGCTGTTGTTGCTTTCCCGCTAAAAAGGCTTGTACCAGTTGGCTTAACACTTGGCCGCATTGATTCATCCCTGCAGCTTCACCACTTGGATGTTGCGCAGGCGCGGCTTCGGCTAAGTGTAAATAAGCGGTTTGCGGTAATTTGGCGAAGTGAAACACGGCTTGCTCTGCTTCAGCTACGCTAATACCACTGTAGTTAAGCGCGCTGGCCGGCATGCTGGTAATGCAGTCGGTATCCACTTCAAGTGCTAACTTGGTGTTAGCGGATAACACTCTTTGCAAACTCAGTTCGATGGCCTGGCTCCAGTTGTACTGGCCTTCTACAAAGATCTGTTGATAGCTGAGATATTCAAAATTCGCTTGCTGTAAGGCCGTCAAACTGGCGGCATTATTTTTTTGCACATGCAGCCCCAGCACAAAATAATGCTGTAATAACGCTTCAGCTTGCGCATAACTAAACGCATTGCCGCTATGTCGGCCTTCTAAGGCACGAAAATCGGCATGCGGATCCAAATTAATACAATTAACCTGTTGCTGCTGACAATCACTTAACGCCCGCAACAGTGGTAAGGCATTGTTATGACCACCGCCAATCACTATCGGGGTTAAGCCCTGCGCAAAAATAGGTTGAACGGCACTGAATACTCGTTCGTCAAGTTGCGCACAAAGGGCGCGTAATTGGCTTAAATGCTCGGGTTGTTGATGATCTAATGCTGTACTTTGTGCTTGTAAATCGGCACAAGCTACCTCACCGAGGATCAAAATAGATTCACCGGCGAGTAATGCATTAGCTTGCAGATTAAGGAATTTGTTTAAAAACGCTTGAAAGCCTAATTGTGCACCAGCAAAGCCACCGTTCGCTCTAGGGCCCAGATCTTCGGGGATCCCCAGTATGACAAACTTGCCACTGTGAGCGGCATGTAAGGCAAGGTTCTCTGCTAACGATAAAGTGGCTTCAGGAAAGCGTAACTGGGCAGATAATCGTTGTTCGCCGCTGCGCTGCTGACAGCAACGCGCAAGTTGCGCTTGAGTCAAATAGTGCAGGGCGTTCATGCGTTACTCGATGTCGAGTGCATCCGGCGATAAAATGATGCCGGTACTGTCAGCATACAGATGATCACCAGGTAGGAAGGTTACGCCGGCAAAATTAACAGGCACTTCGGTTTCACCAAAGCCTGCATCGTCAGCGCCAATCGGGATCGCATTAACGGCTTGAATACCGATATCGAAATCTTCTAATGCATCAAGATCGCGCACGCTACCGTAACAGACAATGCCTTCCCAGCCGTTGCTTGCCGCTAAAGAGGCCAGATCCGCATCAACTAAAGCACGACGAGCTGAGCCACCACCGTCAATCAGTAACACCTTACCAATGCCGTTGTCAGTCAGCATTTGACGCACCAAACCGTTGTCTTCAAAACATTTTACGGTGTGGATTTTTCCGCCAAAAGAACGGCGACCACCATAGTTAGCAAAAATCGGCTCAACGACATCAACTTGATCCGCGTACAGATCGCAAAGCTCTGAGGTGTTATATTCCATAAGGTGGCTCCAAACTGCAAGAAAAGTATGCAGACAGTATAACCTGCTACCACCTAAGCTCAAGCACAACTTCGAGCACCATTAGGCAAAGTCACTTACGCAATGCGGTTTTCTACTTGAGAGAGAAGTGGTAACAGGCGGATGCTTAACGGCAGTGCACTGGCCCTTACAGCGTTTTAATACTGATCAGCGGTTCACGGCTGGCATTAGCCTGTTTTAACTTGGCCAAATAGTCTTGCCACAAGGTTGTTTCATTTTCAGCCAACTGGCAAAGATAAGCAAAACTGTACAAGCCAGTAGCATGGCCATCATCAAAAACCAGTTTTACTGCGTAATGACCCACTGCTTGGATCTGCTTGATGGCAACGTCACGTTTATGGCTGACCAACTTAGGTTGGCCATGACCACGCACCTCAGCAGAGGGGGAGTGCACGCGTAAAAACTCGGCACTCAAACTGCTGAGGCTGCCGTCGCTAAACTGTAAGTCGAGCAAACGGCGACGTTGATGGTAATGAAGTCCAACCAACTTTTTGGTCATTACAAAATAAACCGACTGAGATCTTCGTTTTGTACTAAGTTGCCCAGATGTTTTTCAACATACTCAGCATCGATACTGATTTGTTGCCCCGCATGATCGGCGGCATCATAAGAGATTTCCTCTAATAAACGCTCCATCACCGTGTACAAACGACGAGCACCGATGTTTTCTGTGGTTTCATTGACTTGAAAGGCCGCGGCCGCGATATGCTTAATGCCGTCAGCGGTAAAGCTGATGTTCACCCCTTCAGTGGCGAGCATCGCTTGCGCTTGTTCGGTCAGTGACGCTTTAGGTTCGGTTAAGATGCGTTCAAAATCAGCGGCGGTTAACGCTTCCAGTTCAACCCGGATCGGCAAGCGACCTTGTAATTCAGGCACAAGATCGGAGGGTTTACTCATTTGAAAGGCGCCAGACGCAATAAACAGAATATGGTCGGTTTTTACCATACCGTGCTTGGTGTTCACGGTGCAGCCTTCAATCAGCGGCAGTAAGTCACGTTGCACGCCTTCGCGTGAAACATCGGGGCCGCTGGTTTCGCCGCGTTTACAAATTTTATCGATTTCATCTAAAAATACGATACCATTTTGTTCAACCGCTTCTAAGGCTTCTAGCTTAAGCTCTTCAGGATTAACCAAACGTGCCGCTTCTTCTTCAATTAGTTGCTTAAAAGCGTCTTTGATTTTCAGCTTACGTTTTTTCTTTTTGTCATTGCCTAAGCTTTGAAACATGCTTTGCAATTGCGACGTCATTTCTTCCATGCCCGGTGGCGCCATGATTTCGACGCCAATGGGGCCTTGTGACAATTCCAATTCGATTTCTTTATCGTCTAATTGGCCTTCACGCAGCTTTTTACGGAAAATTTGCCGCGTATTCGATTCGCTACTTTTTTCTGTTTCACCCCAGGCGTCTTTGGCGGGTGGCAGTAAAGCATCGAGGATCCGCTCTTCTGCGGCTTCTTCTGCTCTAAAACGATTTTTGGCAATCGCTTGTTCACGTAACATTTTAACGGCACTGTCTGCCAGATCACGGATGATGCTTTCTACTTCTTTACCGACATAACCCACTTCGGTGAATTTGGTGGCTTCAACTTTAATAAAGGGCGCGTTAGCCAATTTGGCTAAGCGACGAGCAATTTCAGTTTTACCTACACCCGTTGGGCCAATCATCAGAATATTTTTGGGGGTGACTTCTTGGCGCAAGCTTTCATCAAGCTGCATACGGCGCCAACGGTTACGTAAGGCAATAGCAACGGCACGTTTGGCTTTATTTTGACCGATAATGTGTCGATCCAACTCGTGGACGATTTCTCTAGGCGTCATGTCAGACATAATTGTTCCGCTTATAATTCTTCAATGGTGTGATGGTGATTGGTATAGACACAAATATCACCGGCAATTTTTAGGCTTTTTTCAACGATGTCACGCGCGCCTAGATCAGAATTTTGTAGCAGGGCTGTCGCCGCCGCTTGCGCAAAAGGGCCGCCACTGCCAATGGCGATGAGATCGTGTTCTGGCTGGATCACGTCGCCGTTACCCGTAATGATCAAAGAGGTGTTGGCATCGGCTACGGCTAGTAACGCTTCGAGTTTGCGCAGCATGCGATCGGTACGCCAATCTTTTGCTAACTCAACGGCCGCGCGCATTAAATGGCCTTGGTGCATGTCAAGTTTGGCTTCAAAGCGTTCAAATAAGGTGAAGGCGTCAGCGGTACCGCCGGCAAAACCTGCCAAGACTTTATTATGGTAAAGACGGCGAACTTTACGGGCGTTACCTTTCATTACGGTGTTGCCCAGTGACACCTGGCCATCACCGCCGATGGCGACGTGACCATTGCGTCGAACAGATACGATAGTTGTCATGAATATGCCCTATGGCGAATTAACTTAGGGCATAGATAGGGTTTATGCGTTAGCTTTTCAAGCCCAGTTACGCACCTGACAGGTATTAATACCCATTTGCCGTAACCGATTCATATCAACGGTGGCAGCACGACGAGACTCATAAGGGCCCAGCACTACCCGAAACCACACGCCATTAGTACCTTCGGTGCGGCGCACATCGGCGGTAATGCCCGCAAAGGCGATTTGCGCTTTCATGGCTTCGGCTTGGGTTTGCTGTCTAAATGAGCCGCATTGCAGTTGCGCCGGACCACTACGACGCTGCTCTGTCACTTCGACGGTCACTTCTTTATTTTTAAGCTCTTCAATATATTGATAAGGCTCAGCTACGGGCTTGGGAGGCAATTCATCTTTTTTCACGGTAACAGCCGGAGCGGGTGCTTCAGGCGGCGTTACCACCGGAGCTTGTTGGCGTAAAAACCACAAACCGTAAACAAAAGCCAATAAGACACAGAGCACCAAGCCGATTAATATCCAAGGTTTTTGTGAGGCAGCTTGCGCTTTGGCACCGCGTGCTGGGCGGGCTTTGCCTTTGGTCTTGCTGGCCGGTTTCGGGCGACTGGCGCGCACATAATCTTTTTGTGGCATAGTGACTGTTTGATTACCTACTCATTACAACAGCGGCTATTCTACCTTGAATAGTAAAAAATGAAATAGAGCTATCACTCTGGCTTTACGTTTAGCTCAGATCCAGAGCATCCACATCGAGCTGCCATTTTACTTTACGGCTCAGCGGCCAACGTGTGATTTCTGGCAAGATGTGCCCTAAGGCATGATGCAATAGCGGTCTATTTTGGCTGTACAAATGCAACTGCCAGCGATACTTACCCGCTTTGCGCTCTAAAGGCGATAATAACGGCCCTAGCCGCTGTAAACCGTGATAGGCTTGGCAAAGCTCTGCGACCTGTTGTAACCATTGCTGGCATAAGTCACTTTGCAGGGCTTCGGCACGAAATAATGCCAAGTGCTGATAGGGCGGTAAGGTGGTTTGTTGGCGTTCGAGCAGGGCACTGCGTGCAAAAGCCGCATAACCGTTTTGAATAATATCTTGCAGCAGGGCATGTTCAGGATGCTGTGTTTGCAGTAATACCTTACCTTTGTCATTGCCTCGACCTGCGCGGCCAGCGACCTGTGTCAGCAGTTGAGCTAATTGTTCTGGCGCACGAAAGTCTGCGCTGTATAAGGCGCCATCTACATCAACAATTACCACCAAAGTCACAAAAGGAAAGTGGTGGCCTTTCGCCAGCATTTGCGTACCTAAAATTAGGCGTGGCCCAGCTTGATTAATATCCTTGAGCAACTCCCCTAAAGCACCTTTTCGCCTTGTACTATCGCGGTCTAAGCGGGTTACGGGTGTATCTGCAAACAACTGCTGCAAATGTTCTTCTAACTGTTCAGTGCCTTGGCCAACTGGCGCTAATCGAGCACTGCCACAAGAGCCGCATTGTCTAGGAATAGGGCGGCTGGCGCCGCAATGGTGACATAATAATTGGCGACTATGTTTATGATAAGTGGTAAAGGTGCTGCAACGTTTACATTCGGTCAGCCAGCCGCAATCTTGACAGCTAAGCGCGGGGGCAAAACCGCGGCGATTCAAAAATAACATCACTTGCTTACCACGGGCTAACTGGCCGCGGATTTGTTTAATACTGCTATCGGCTAAGCCGAACTGCAATTGTTGCTGTTTTAAATCAATTAACTCAAATGGCGGTAAGCTTTGCCCTGTAGCGCGATGTTGCAGTTCTAAATGCACATAGCGTTTTTGTTGGCAATTATATAAAGATTCTAAACTGGGGGTGGCAGAGCCAAGCAACACAGGGCAGCCTTCTAATGAGCCGCGTTTAATCGCCAGATCACGCGCATGATAGCGAAAGCCATCTTGCTGCTTTAAAGATAAATCATGCTCTTCATCAATAATAATTAAACTGAGTTGTCGAAACGGTAAAAACAGCGCCGAGCGCGTGCCAATGACAATCGCAGCACTGCCACTTGCCGCTTGTAGCCAGCATGACAAACGTTCGCCATCGCTGAGGTTAGAGTGCCAAGCTAAAACGGGCACATTAAAACGCTGTACAAAACGTTGAAGTGTTTGCGGCGTTAAACCAATTTCAGGTAGCAACAATAAGACTTGTTCGCCACGGGCTAATAGAGGCGCAATGCATTGCAAATACACTTCGGTTTTACCCGAGCCGGTGACACCTTCTAACAAGAACGGCTGAAACTTTCCGTAAGCTTGCTGCACCGCACTCACAGCAATAGCCTGGTCAACTGTCAGTTGTAAGGGTGTTTGTGCTAAACCTTGATAGGCGTAAGGTTGACGCTCTAGTGTTTCAGCAACAACCATGCCTTTATCTATCAGTTGTTTCAGTGTGCTGCGATGATGCTGTTGCAGTAGTGTATCTTCAGCTAAAGGGCTGGTTTGCAGCGTGTGCCACAAGGCAAGTTGCTTCGCCGAACGCTTAAAATCACTACTTTGTGCTGCTTCGCCTGCCGCCGTTAATCGATAGCCGGTTAGGGCATAATCGCGCAGTTGTCGGCCTTCACGCAATAACGCAGGAAGGGCTGCGGTCAGCACTTCACCTAACGGATGGTGATAGTATTCCGCTGCAAAGCTTAATAAAAGGCGTAGGGTGCCGGAGATCACCGGAGCGTCTTCTAAAATGTGACTTACTGCTTTGAGTTGGCTGTGTTCAAAAGGACTATCCGGATCAATTTGCCAAACAATCCCAATTAACTGACGTTGACCAAATGGCACTTGTACCCGACACCCCACTGTTACACTGCTGTTTTCAGGCAACAGATAATCAAAATGTTGGCGTAACGGGACGGGCAGAGCCACTCGAATAACGGTCACTATGGTTTCCACAACAAAGCAAAGGGATTGTTAGTTTAAGGATCGATATCCGGCTTGCCAAGTAAAACAAAAATAGTGTTTTTTTGCCGCGGGCAGGTTGCAACTTGTTTGCCTATCAATTAAGCTACGCGCCCTAAATTAACTGTAATTGCGTATGGTGTCTGGCGCCAAAAATTGTGACCAGATAGCGATACGGCCTAACGAGGTAACCCATGAAACCAGGTATCCATCCAGAATACAAAGAAATTACTGCTACTTGTACTTGCGGTAATGCATTCAAAACTCGCTCTGCACTTTGCAAAGACATCCACTTGGACGTATGTTCAGCATGTCACCCGTTTTATACTGGTAAGCAAAAAGTGTTAGACGTAGGTGGTCGTGTAGATCGCTTCAAAAAACGTTTCTCTGTTTTGGGCAATCGTTAATCGATTACCGAACGAAAAAAAACCGGAGCTTAGGCTCCGGTTTTTTTTGCTTCAAAATACCCTGCATGTGCACATTAGCATTCATCTGTTCTGCGCATAGCGGTAGGGTTTTCATGGCGATGGTTGTAGCACAATAAAACAACGCCATGCTCAGCATGCTAGCTAAGACATAGCGTTAAGTGAGTACAACCTATGGCTAAAGCGATGGTACAGCAAATTCAAACAACCGGTTATTGACCACCTGATAGCACTTGGTTGATTGAAGAGGAAGAGCTGTCTGGTTTAATACTGGCGCAATTGCTGCCGCTTTGCTCACAACTGACTCCGCGAATACGACTACCGACAGAGCGGCTATCATAAAGCCCTGAAGAATTTAACCGTTTGACTAAACCGGCAAGCATGTTGTTCATTTGAATTTGCTGCCCCGTCACGCGGATGACCTCAATGTTTTCAACTTGCTGTAAATCTTTTACTAATTCTGCATGTTCATTGCTTGCTGCTAGTTCAGCGCTGACTTCCGCTAAATAAGGTTTGGCTTGGGTTTGCCCAGTTAACACTAAGCGTTTAAACAACTCTGCTGCCGCAACAAGATCTTTTTCAGTACCAATACCGTGTTGTTTAAGTTGGCCCAGTAACAGCATTGACGTTGCTAACTTTTGTTCTGACGCTTGCTCGAGTAATACCACAGCTTGCTCGATTTGCGTTGGATCTTCAGTTTGCAACAATGTTACTGCTTTTGAATATTGGGCTGGAGCATAATTTAAAGAGATGGCTTGTTCTAATAACCGGTCTGCTTCTGCGATATCTTGCTCAATAACAAAGCCATTTCGTAACCAATCTGACATCAAGTAAACTGACATGGGGTTGCGCTGGCGTACACCTTGGCGAAGATAGCGTAATGCTTGACTGGTATTCTGTTCTAAACCATCGCCTGTCGCATAAGACATGGCAACGATCGCCGCGGCATCGCCGCTACCTGCTCGAGCCAGTCGCATCAATTTACGCAGCTCTTTTGTGCAGTCAGTTTCAGTGCATATTTGCTCATTGTTTCCGGCATTTTGTGCAGTGGCGGGCAGGCTAATACTGATGCTACTTACGAGAATAAGTGCAGAGATCGATAAAAGGCGCATGGCATAACCTCATTAACTAAATATTTACCAGATATTGTAGTGATATTTTAATGACGGTCAAGGGATGTCGCTAAAATTAATAGTGATTTGTTTTATTTATGTTAAATTTTGGTGGTAACTAGTTCAACATATAAATACTCAGCAAGAGATTGGGTTTTAAGTGTATAGGCTTCTTTATGGCTAGCGCATTTCTTGCTATAAGAAGAGAAGAAAATATCAACAAGAAGGTGGTCATACTTGCTTAGGCTGGTAGGTCCAGCAACAAATTGGTGTTTTTCTATTAAAGAGCTCATTAAAATGAGCCTTCATCTGGCTTGCTGTAAAACAATAATAAGCATAATTGCAGCCTGTCGCCGCTTACCTTACTCCAGGACAATTAGAATGACAGATTTCAGAGAACAGGCACTTCGCTACCATGCCGAACCCCGCCCAGGAAAAATTAGTATTGAAATTAGCAAACCGGCTGAAACCGTCCGCGATCTTGCGCTAGCTTACAGCCCAGGTGTGGCGGAGCCCGTTCGTGAAATTGCTGCTGATCCAGACAATGTGTATAAATATACCGCTAAAGGTAACTTAGTCGCTGTGATTTCTAACGGTACTGCGATTTTAGGTTTGGGCAATCTGGGGCATTTAGCATCAAAACCGGTGATGGAAGGTAAAGCCTTGTTGTTTAAACGCTTTGCCAACTTAGATTCGATTGACATTGAAGTGTCACATCGCACAACGGAAGAGTTTATAACGACGGTTGCCAATATTGCCGATACCTTTGGTGGTATTAATTTAGAAGATATTAAAGCGCCAGAATGTTTTGAAATAGAGAAAGAGTTAATCAAACGCTGCAACATCCCGGTGTTTCATGATGATCAGCATGGTACAGCAATAGTCACTGCTGCCGGTATGCTTAATGCGTTAGAAATCCAAGGTAAGGATATTAAACACGCCATTATCGTTTGTATGGGTGCGGGTGCTGCGGCTATTGCTTGCATGGAGTTATTAATTAAATGCGGTGCCATGCGTGAGCATATCTATATGTTGGATACCAAAGGGGTGATCCATGCTCGGCGCGAAGATTTAAACCAATATAAATCGTTATTTGCCAATAATACCGATAAACGGACTTTAGAAGATGCTTTACAAGGGGCGGATGTTTTTGTTGGTGTATCGGGCCCCGATGTGTTGCCAGCAGAAGCTTTAATGTTAATGGCAGATAAGCCTGTTATTTTTGCTTGTTCAAACCCTGATCCGGAAATTAAGCCTGAGCTCGCGCACGCGGCTCGACAAGATCTGATCATGGCAACAGGTCGCTCTGATTACCCTAATCAAGTGAATAATGTTTTGTGCTTCCCGTTTATTTTCCGTGGTGCTTTAGATGTACGTGCCAGTGAAATCAATGATGCAATGAAACTTGCAGCAGTAGAAGCGATCCGCTCAATTGCTAAAGAGCCGGTGCCAGCCGAAGTTTTGGCGGCGGCTGATGTATCAGCTTTAGAGTTTGGTAAATCTTACATTATTCCAAAACCGATGGATCCGAGATTGTTACCTCGAGTGGCACGTGCTGTGGCGGAAGCCGCGGTAAACTCTGGCGTTGCTCGTTTACCATTGCCTGATAATTACTATAAGTAAGCTGAGCCGCTTATAAAAAAAACCGCCTATTGGCGGTTTTTTTTATTCTTCGTCGTTTTCTGCTTCAATGATGACTGGGATGGGTTTACCCATGCTGGTCAAAATCTGCCGAACTTCAGCAGGAATTTGATGCGGATTATCTTTACGTAGATCGTCATCAGCCGGTAATGGCTGGCCAGTAAAGGCGTGCAAAAAGGCTTCGCACAATAACTCACTATTTGTCGCATGCCGTAAGTTGTTCACTTGGCGGCGAGTGCGTTCGTCAGTTAGCACTTTTAAAACATTCAGCGGGATCGATACGGTAATCTTTTTAACTTGTTCTGATTTTTTACCGTGTTCCGCGTAAGGGTGAGCATACTCACCATTCCACTTAGCCATAAGGGTCCCTTGTTATTGGTCGAGAGAAATTGCTCGCGCAAGTGCGAAATTCTACTGTTTTCTCTGTTACAGTCAAACACTGTGCAACAAATAAACATTATAGACGGCTAAATGGTTTGACTTCCAGTGTTAACGCATTATACTTTTTGGACATCTAAACATCCAAAAGGGCGTATTATGACCAAGCGTCATCCAGCGACTATCGTTGCTCGTGCGGGTATTGCGGAAGATACCGCCTTTGGTGCAGTGACACCACCAATTTACCTCACTTCAACTTATCAACTTCCGGCATTAGGGCAGCCAGGTCCTTATGATTATTCACGTTCAAATAACCCTACCCGCGATGTATTAGGGGAGGCGTTAGCCGAACTCGAAGGCGGTGCTAAAGCGATTATCACCAATACTGGTATGTCAGCTTGTTTGTTAGCACTGCAATTACTAACACCCTCTGACACCTTAGTGATCCCGCATGATTGTTATGGTGGTAGTTATCGATTATTTACCAATTTGGCGCAAAAGAAGCAGGCTTTTAAATTACACATTATCAATTTTCAAGATGCCGATTGGGCCGAGCAATTACGGTTAAGCCAAGCCAGCATGATTTGGTTAGAAACACCGAGTAACCCATTACTGCAAATTACTGATGTGCGAGCGGTTTGTCAGTTAGCGGCCAGCCTCAAAGCCAAAGTGGTGGTGGATAACACCTTTTTATCGCCAGTATTACAGCAGCCCCTCTCCTTAGGTGCAGATTTAGTCATACACTCGACGACGAAATTTATTAATGGCCACTCTGACATTATCGGCGGTGCCGTGATTGCTAAGGATCTGGCGGTTGGTGAAGAATTAAAATGGTGGGGAAACTGTTTAGGCTTAACCGGTGGAGCATTTGATGCCTATCTTACCTTGCGAGGCTTAAGAACGTTAAACTTGCGCTTAAAGCTGCAACAAGAAAATACGGCTGCAGTGGTCGATTTTTTAGCGGCGCATCCTTTAGTTGCTAAAGTGTATTATCCCGGGCTGACAAGTCATCCTGGGCATCAGATTGCTAAAGAACAGCAATTGGGTTTTGGGGCGATGTGTAGTTTTGAGTTGAACGCTCCTGCTGCATTGTTAAAAGATTTTTTCAATGCTCTAGAGTATTTTACTTTGGCACAGTCACTGGGAGGCACTGAAAGTTTAATCTGTCATCCTGCTTCAATGACGCATGCTTCGATGGATGCGGCGGCGCAGCAGCGAGCGGGTATTGCTGCCACCTTAGTGCGTTTATCAATAGGCATTGAAGATGTGGCAGATTTACGTGCTGATTTGCAACAAGCGCTAAACGTGGTAGCTCAGCGTTTAGCTGACTAAAACAACTCCTCTAGCTTAGACAACAGATGATTTAATGCCTGTTGCCTATTTTTTTTAATATTATGTGAGCTCTCACTAATATCTGAAATTCATTAACTTAATGATTTCTTTATTTTAGTTCGTGTTTGATGGTTTCTTTATACCGTAAAATCAAGTTCCGTAAGCAGGTAACACGCTTGGCATTGTTAATTAAATTCGGGTAATCTAAAGTATATTAGTAGCTAGGCGCTAACGTTACAGCCAAGGAATTGGATTTCTGCATGCTTTTATCGGGCCTGTGTCGGCATCGGCGACATGTTTATCATTTTTTCTGCTTTTTGTTGTGTACTGTATTTTTTAATACGGCAGCGGCTTCTGCTGCAAAGCATATTCCTAGCTTAGATAATTATTTTAAAGAAACGCTCAACACTCGAGCCGGCTTACCGCACAACACTATTAATGCTATTACTCAAACGCCGGATGGCTATATGTGGTTTGGCACTTGGGAAGGCGTTGCTCGATATAACGGTCGCGAATTTCGCATTTTTGATCGTAACCCCCAAACCGGTTTGCCAGATGTCGGCGTGCGTACTTTTCATTTAGATAAACATAATGTTTTGTGGATAGGTGGTGCACGGGGCGGGTTGGTTAAAGTACAAGATGGGCAATGGCAAGCTTTTCCCCCTTTTGGTGAATTGATTAATCGTTTGTTTATGGATAATCAAGATCGATTATGGGTTGCTACCGAGGGGCAGGGGCTTTACATGCAAGATGCCACCGGTAAACGCACACATTTTACGCTTGACGATGGATTACCCTCTCTCCAAATTCACAGTTTGCAACAAGATGCCAACGGCTTACTGTGGGTTGGCACCGCGAATGGATTGGTTTACTTAGATGCACAATTGCAAATTCAACCGGTTGCTGCAGACGAATTTAATGGCGTACCGATATTTGCATTGGAATTAAATCATCAAGCAGCGTTACTAGTGGGCACAGAACGTGGCCTTTACCTGGCACAGCCAAGTCAATCTAAGCCATTAACTTTATTAGATAATGTTCCGGTGTCGGCCATATTGCAGGAGAACTCAGACATTCTATGGATTGGCACTATAGATAGAGGCTTATTACGCTTACATAACGGTATTACTGAATCTTTAGATATGCGGCAGGGCTTACCCAATAATCGTATTTTAGCTTTGTTAAAAGACAAAGAAGGTAATTTGTGGGTTGGAACAAATGGCGGCATTTTTCGTTTAAGAGATGCACCTTTTAATACCATGACTACAGAAGTCGGATTAGCCGGAAATTATACCCGTGCTCTGTTATCGCATTCTAATGGCTGTATGTATGTTGGTAGCAGCCGCGGTTTAACTCGTATTTGTAATGGTGCGTTCAGTATTATTGATTTAACGGCAGTCAGTGTCGGGCAGTCGGTGTTAAGTCTAGCGGAAGGACCCGATCAAACGGTGTTAGTGGGCACCTATGCCGATGGTTTAATTGAACTGCAACATGATCAGATCCGACGCCATTATGATACCGGGAACGGTTTACCAGCCAATGAAGTTCGCGCCATCCTACCTCTGGGCAACGGTCAAATGTGGGTAGGCACGTCTAATGGTGTTAGTCTTATAAAGGATGATGGTATTTTAAGTTTAGGCGTTGCGGATGGTTTACCCAGTTCTTTTGTTGTCTCGCTGTTTCAAACACCCGATCAGCGAATTTTTATTGGCACTGGCAATGGTGTGGCCGTTTATGAAAACGAGCAACTGAGAACACTAAATATAGCGGCATACGATGATGCACACTATGCCTTTGGAATGACCTATGATGCCCCGGTAAACATTTTATGGATCACCACGGATCGAGGCCTGATGGCCTATCATCTAGCCAGCAATGACATACAGATTATTGGCCGAGCGCAAGGCATGCCGTTTGATAAAATATTTGAGTTAGTTCAAGACCAGCAAGGTTCTTTTTGGATCAGCAGTAATAGGGGCATTTTAAGGTTAAATCGCAGCCATGCCCTGGCGCTTTTAGCCGGTAAGCGTAGTTCATTAAGTGTCGAACTTTATGGCGAAAGCGATGGCATGATCAGCTCGCAAGCCAATGGCGGCTCGGCTAAAGCGGGTGCACTTCACCATGATGGCTCGGTGTGGTTTGCCACATCGATGGGAGTCACCCGGGTTCAGCCTGAGCGTTTACAGCAATTTGCTGAAATTGCTCCGCCAGTAGTTATTGAAAAAGTACATGTTGATGGCCAAGCTTTACCCTTAGGTTCTCCAGTTAATCTTGTAGCAGGCAGCAATCGATTGGAAATTAGTTACGCAGGCTTGGGTTTTGTGATGTCAGGGCGAATTCAGTATCGTACTAAATTAGAAGGTTTTGATCGTGATTGGGTGACGCGTGGCACTGCCAATACTGCCGAGTACACTAACTTACCACCAGGCGAATATCGCTTTTTAGTGAGTGCTAGTTATCCCGACGGTGAGTGGAGCAAGCAAGAAGCTGTCTATACCTTTACGCTACTACCTCATCTCTGGCAGCGTTGGTGGTTTAAATTCGCCATTATCTTGTTACTCACCACACTCAGTATTATTGCGGTGCGTTGGCGTATGTCGAGTTTAAGACACACTGAGCAACGTTTGCGTAAATTAGTCGCAGAGCAAACAACCGAATTGCAATTGCTCGCAAGACAAGATGCCTTAACCGGTTTGGCTAATCGCCGAGCCTTTGATGAAGAATTGCAGCATGAGTATCAACGCGCGCAGCGGAATAACACCACTTTATGTCTGGCATTAATAGATGTTGATCATTTTAAGCGGGTTAATGATCAACTGTCGCATGCGGTAGGTGATGAAGTACTGAAACGTTTGGCTGAAGTGTTAAAACAGCAATGCCGGACGGTTGATATGCTTGCACGTTGGGGCGGCGAGGAGTTTGTGGTGTTGTTACCTGATACCTCATTACAGGATGCTTCAGAGGTGTGTGAACGCCTTCGTCATAAAGTAGAAAAACTTAACTTCACTGATCTAGCTGCTGATTTGCATATCACAATAAGTATTGGTTTAACCACGAATAATAAGTTGGAATTACCCCAGCTATTAGTGAGTGCCGATAAAGCCTTGTATAACGCGAAAAAATTAGGGCGTAATCGCTTAGCCTTAGCTGACAATACGCGTTAAATATTGGGTATTAATTCAAAAAAACAGCATAATAATTCTTGATTGTGCATATCCTTCGTTCTACACTAGGCGCCATATTGTGCTATAACTTGTAGCCTAGTTTTTCTTTTTAAGAGTTTTCCATGTCCGTTGAACAACAAAACATTAAAATTCGCAGTGCCGTACTCGGTGCGGCGGGATACAGTGGTGCTGAGCTATGTGCTTTGCTATGCGCTAACCCCTATTTTGAACTGAGCTATGCTTTTGCATCGGCCGGTCGCAGTAGTGAACCTTTCGCCCAGTTATATCCTCGTTTTCAGCAACAAGTCGATATTTTGGTTGAGCCTTGGACCGATGAGCGCGTAGAGGCGTTAGATGTGCAGGTAGCGTTTTTGGCGTTGCCACATGAAGCCAGTGAAGCTATTGCCCCGCTGTTGTTAGCAAAAGGCATTGCGGTAGTCGATTTATCGGGTGCCTTTCGTTTAAAGCAAGCTGACTTATACCCGAAATACTATGGTTACGCTCATCAACATCCTGAGTTATTGGCCCAAGCGGTGTATTCATTAATGGAATGGCAAACGACTCCATTGGGTGATCTAGTCTCTGTTCCTGGCTGTTATCCTACCGCTTGTACGTTGGCGTTATTACCGCTGCTAAAAGCGGATTTAGTAACTAAAGACTGCATTCCGGTGATCAGTGCCACAAGTGGTGTCTCGGGTGCTGGCCGCAAAGCCAGCTTAAGTACTTCATTTTGTGAAGTCGGTTTAAATGCTTATGGTTTCTTTAAACACCGGCATCGCCCAGAGATTGAACAAAATCTGGGACGCAAAGTGGTGTTTACCCCTCATCTGGGTAATTTTAAGCGCGGCATTTTAGCAACCTGCGTTGTCACGTTAAAAGCCGGCGTGAGCGCTGAGCAAGTTGCGGCAGCTTTTCAGCATGCTTATGCCAGTAAGCCGTTAATCCGTTTTACTAAGAACTCTCCTAATGTTGCCGATGTGGCGGGTACACCGTTTTGTGATTTGTATTGGCAGCAAGATGGCGAGCAATTAGTCATTATGTCAGCCATTGATAACTTATTAAAAGGCGCTGCCGCGCAAGCGATGCAGGCGGCGAATGTTCGTTTTGGTAAACCTGAGACAGCGGGTTTATTAGCAGGAGCCAGCCTATGAAACCGCTAGTATTAAAAATGGGTGGCCGCTTACTGCAAGACAGGCAAGCGTTAGATGCCTTATTAGCGGTATGTGCCAACATTAAGCAGCAACGGCCGGTCATTTTAGTACACGGTGGTGGCGATCAGGTTGATCAATGGCTGAGCAAGTTTGGTTTTGTCACAGAAAAAATTGATGGGCAACGGGTATCACCAGCAGAACAAATGCCTGTGATAACTGGTGCTTTAGATGGCGCGGTAAATGCTGAAATGGTCAGCCGTGCCATGTTGCAAGGTTTGTTGCCTGTTGGCTTAAATTTATCCGCGGGTAATGCCTGTCAATTCACTGTGAATACGCGCCTTGGTGCGGTAGGTATTGTTAAACCCGCTGATGCGACTTTAATTGAGTTGTTATTAACCCAAGGCTATACCCCCGTATTTAGCTCGATTGGCATTGCCGCCGATGGTCAGTTGTTAAATGTGAATGCCGATTTAGCCGCAGCGGCGATTTGTCAGCTAGTGAAAGGCCAATTGGTGTTATTGACTGACGTTCCGGGAATTCTCGATGCCAATATGCAGTTAATTAACGAACTTTCTGCCGAACAAGCCAGTAACTTAGTGCTTGAGGGTGTGATTAAAGGCGGCATGAAAGTGAAGCTAGATGCTGCTTTAGAAACAGCGGCTGCGTTGCAAAGCAATATTGTGGTCGCGGGCTGGCAAAATCCAGCCGATTTGATGAATTTGATGCAGGATAAGCCTGTCGGCACCTGTATTTTGTATTAATTAGCGGCGCCATTGCTTGGCGCCATTGAGTAAGGATACCGCTTAGCGGATAACGCGTGTGCTATGAGTAAATTAACCCAGCTGCTATGTTTAGCTGAACTGGATCAACAACAATTGTCTGCTCTGCTTGATCTCGCTTTAGATATCAAACAATCACCTAACAATTACCGACATGCTTTGCAGGGGCGCAGTATTGCTTTGCTGTTTGAAAAGCCCTCGTTACGCACCCGCGTAAGCTTTGATGTGGGTATTCACAAATTAGGTGGCCATAGTGTCTATCTTGATTTGCAAAATGGCGCTATGGGTGAGCGTGAATCGGTTGAAGACTTCGGCAGTAACTTAGCATGCTGGACCGATGCTATTGTGGCGCGTGTTTACTCACAAAAAACCTTAGTGCGTTTAGCCTTAAGCAGTAAAAAACCGGTTATCAATGCTCTAAGTGATATTTATCACCCATGTCAAGCCTTAGCCGATTTATTGACATTAAAAGAGCAATACGGCGATTTATCTCAAGTACACTTAGCCTATGTGGGCGATGGTAATAATGTTTGCCAATCTTTAATGTTAGGTGCTGCGATCATGGGGATGGACTTAACGGTGGTCACACCACAAGGTTTTGGCCCTGATGCGCATGTATTATTAAAAGCGCAAGAAATCGCGCAGCGCAGTGGCGCCAAGTTAACATTGAGCCAGCATGTTTCTTCTGCGGCCGGTGCTGATGCGATCTATACCGATACTTGGTTATCAATGGGTACCCGTTCTGATCCTGCGTTAATTACTGAAATTTTTTCACCCTATCAGATCAATACTGCAGTGATGCAGCGTTTAGCGGTAAAACATTTTATGCACTGTTTACCTGCACATCGTGGCCACGAAGTGACCAGTGAAGTGTTAGACAGTGAACATTCTTTGGCATTGCAGCAAGCGGAAAACCGCATGCATGCACAAAATGCCGTTTTAGTCAGTTTATTTAGTTGAGGTTGATGATGAGCGTTGAAAACGTTAAAAAGGTAGTTTTAGCCTATTCAGGTGGTTTAGATACATCGGCTATCGTGCCGTGGTTAAAGGATAATTATAACTGCGAGGTGATTGCCTTTGTTGCTAACGTCGGTCAAGGCGACGAAGAGCTTGCCGGTGTAGAAGAAAAAGCCATTAAATCAGGTGCTAGCAGCTGCTACATCGTTGACTTACGTGAAGAGCTAGTCAATGAAGTGATTTTCCCGACGTTAAAAACCGGTGCGGTGTATGAAGGCCAATATTTATTGGGAACCTCTATGGCACGCCCTGTGATTGCGCGTGCCCAAGTTAATTTAGCCTTAGAATTAGGTGCTGATGCGTTATGTCACGGCTGTACTGGTAAAGGTAATGACCAAGTACGTTTTGAAGGGGCGTTTGCCGCGTTAGCGCCACAATTAAAAGTGATCGCGCCATGGCGTGAATGGGAATTTAACTCTCGTCAGTCACTGCTTAATTACTTGGCTGAGAAAAATATTCCGACTACCGCTTCTGCGACCAAGATTTATAGCCGTGATGCTAACTTATGGCATATTTCACACGAAGGCGGTGAAATTGAGAATCCGTGGAACGAGCCTTCAGATCAAATCTGGATGTGGACGAAATCACCTGAACAAGCTCCTGATCAAGCAGCTTACGTTGAGTTAAGTTTCGAAGCCGGTGAATTAACCACCATCAATGGTCAAGCGATGGGGGGTGTTGCTGCCATTGAGTTACTGAATGATATCGGCTCTGAGCATGGTGTTGGCCGTATCGATATTGTTGAAAACCGTTTGGTTGGCATGAAATCTCGGGGTTGTTATGAAACACCCGGCGGTACAATTTTATTAGCCGCATTAAAAGGTTTAGAAGCCTTAGTGTATGACCGTACTTCACTGAAATACCGTGAAGAAGTGGGTTTAGAGTTTGCGCAGCTGGTTTATGATGGACGTTGGTTCACGCCATTAAAAGACGCCTTACTTGCCGCAGCAACCTCTTTAGCATCACAGCTAACCGGTGATGTTGTGATCAAACTATACAAAGGTAATGTCACGGTAGCGAAGCGTCGCTCACCAAACAGCTTGTACTCAGAAGCATTCGCCACCTTCGAAGGTGATGAAGTGTATAACCAAAAAGACGCTGAAGGCTTTATCAGATTATATAGTCTGGCTAGCCGGATCAGAGCCTTACACGCAAACAAGGGTTAAGTATTATGGCTATGTGGGGAGGGCGCTTTACTGAGGCCACACTAGCAGAATTTCGTGAGTTCAACGATTCCTTGAGCTTTGATTATCAACTTGCATTGCAAGATATTACCGCATCCCGTGCTTGGGCTGCGGGCTTGCTGCAAGCCGGTATTATTAATCAGCAAGAAGCGCAGCAGTTAGATGCCGGCCTGGCCGACTTAGCTGTAGCGATTGAAGCTGATCCTAAGTTACCGTTGCAAACGCAAGAAGAAGATATTCATAGTTGGGTCGAAGCCCAACTAACGGCCAAGCTAGGTAATGTTGCGAAGAAATTACACACGGGGCGCAGCCGTAATGACTTGGTTGCAACTGACTTGCGGCTCTGGACTCGTTTAAATGCGGGTCATGTGCGTCAATCACTACTGGCGGCGTTAAAAGCCTTGTTGGTGTTTGCTGAGCGCGCCGAAACCGCCGTGATGCCGGGTTTTACACACTTACAGCGGGCACAGCCGGTATTAGTGGCGCACTGGGCCTTGGCCTATGTAGAAATGTTTAAACGTGACCTGGGCCGATTGGATGATGCTGTCGCACGTTTAGACAGTTGTCCGCTAGGTTGTGGCGCACTTGCCGGAACGGGCGTAGCAATGGATCGGCATACACTGGCACAACGCCTAGATTTTGCCGAACCTGCAGCTAACAGCTTAGATGCGGTTTCCGATCGTGACTATGTGGTTGAGTTATCCGCTGCCGCAACTTTATGCATGACGCATTTATCACGTTTGTCAGAAGATGTTATTTTCTTTTGCTCAGGTGAAGCGGGCTTCTTTAAATTAGGTGACGCGATCAGTAGCGGCTCCTCTTTAATGCCGCAAAAGAAAAACCCCGATGTATTTGAGTTATTGCGTGGTAAAACCGGTCGTGTCTTGGGCCATTTAGTGGCCATTTTGCATGTCATTAAAGGTTTACCTCTGGCATACAACAAGGACATGCAAGAAGATAAGCAAGGCTTTTTCGACTTGATGAGTACTTGGCAGCAATCGTTGTTAGTACTGGCAACTGTATTGCCGCATTTGTCGGTAAACGAAGCGCAATGTCGTTTAGCAGCAGAGCTCGGCTATAGCAATGCGACTGACTTAGCCGATTATCTGGTGGCGAAGGGTATTCCGTTTCGTGATGCGCATGAGTTATCCGGAGAGTTGGTGTTAAAGGCATCAGCGGCGAAGGTTGCGTTAGAAGCACTGCCACTAGCAGAGATGCAGCAGGTATGTGAACTGATCAGTGATGATGTGTTTGCTGCTTTGACCATCGAAGCCGGCTTAGCCAAGCGCAATGCTTATGGTGGCACTTCACCACAACGCGTATTGGCTGCGTTAAAAGCGCGCCAAGCTTGGTTGGATAGTATTTTGGCCTAAGTCCATTTGAAAAAAAACCGGCTTTCGCCGGTTTTTTAGAACAATTCTTCGACTTCTTCAGTTTTTTCAACCGGCTCTTCGCCAAATTGAATTTGCGGTACACTTCCTGAAACGTATTGCGTCGGCTCCGTGCCCAACTTGAAGTATTCAAAGGTACTGCTGTCATCGGTACGACGGCTTAACAGCCCAGTGGCCTGATCAATACGTACTGAAGAAATACCTACGGGAGTTGGTAAAGACTTTTCAGCATAAGCGGGCAATACAACTCGCATGTAGTTTAGCCAAGCTGGCAGAGCAGTACGAGCACCAGACTCTGTGCCTGCACTTTGATTTCTGTCTAAATTGGCATTCCACAAGGCACGGCCTAAGCTACGGTTAGCATCATCAAAACCAACCCAACTTGTTACAACAAGTTGCGGGGTAAAGCCTGAAAACCAAGTATCTTTAGAGTCGTTGGTGGTACCGGTTTTACCCGCAATATCTCGACGTTTTAGGCTTTGTAATTGCCAGGCCGTACCATTCCAGCCTGTGCCTTGTCGCCAATCGCCACCGCCCCAAACGCTGCTTTTTAAGGCATCGGCGATTAAGAACGCATTTTGGGCAGAAATAACTTGTGGCGCATATTGTTCTGTTGCCATGGCGTTAAGGCCAGTTAATTCATCTACTGTCGCGTCGGTCAGCTCGGCAGAACTGTCTGGATTTTGCTGTTCGCCACAGGCTTGGCAAGCCAACAACGGTTGATGTTGATAAACCACTTTACCTTCGGCATTGATAACTTTATCAACAACATAAGGCTGAACCAAATGGCCACCATTAGCAAAAACGGCATAGCCAGTAACCACTTCTAATGGGGTTAATGAGGCTGAACCCAGCGCAAGCGTTTCGTTACGTGGCAGGTCGCTTTGTGCAAAGCCAAATTTTTGCAAATGGGCAATACTGGCATCAACCCCGATACCGCGCAATAAGCGGATCGACACGACGTTTTTGGATTTAGCTAAAGCTTCACGGATGCGAATTGGTCCATCATAAACGGCGGGTGAATTCTTCGGCCGCCATGCAATACCCGCGTTATTATCCCATTGATGGATGGGAGCATCATTCATGATGCTGGCTAAAGTATAGTTTTGCTCTAAAGCCGCAGAATAGATAAAAGGTTTTACGTTTGAGCCGACTTGACGCTTGGCTTGTGTTACGCGATTAAATTGGCTTTGTGAGAAGCTGTAGCCACCAACTAATGAGCGGATCGCACCGTTTTGCGGGTCTAATGCCACCAAAGCACTACTGACTAAAGGCACTTGGCTTAAACGCCAGGCATTATCTTGCTGACGTACTAAAATACTCATGCCGGGTGCTAAGATGCTGGCAGCAGATTTTGGTGCTGTACCTTGACGATCATCAGCAATAAAGTTACGCGCCCATTTTAAGCCATCCCATTCCAAAGTGAGAGTTTGGCCGCCTTTTAAAATCACTTCCGCACTTTGTTGCGCCACGCTCAATACTACCGCTGGCACTAAATCTTCGATTCCCTGTTGTTGGTCAAGAAACTGGGTAAGTGCCACGTCATCTAAACGCCCGCTTTCGTTAAACACAGGAGACTCATCATCGTTACTGACAAATTCGGCCTGCCACGCTCTGGCAACAGGGCCGCGATAACCATGGCGTTCATCGTAATCGTAGATATTTTGCTGTAACGCTTGTTTGGCAGCGGCTTGTTGTTGACTATTGATAGTTGTAAAGACTTTAAAGCCATCAGCATAGGCGACTTCTTCACCGAACAAGTCAACCATTTGTTGCCGAACCATTTCAGCAATGTAGGGTGCTGATGCGGTAATTTGTGCACCATGCAAGCGGCTGGTCACAGGTGCAGCAATGGCGTTTTCATAAGTTGCTTGATCGATAGCGCCGGTATCGAGCATCCGACCTAACACCACGTTACGTCTAGCGCGAGCGTTACTGGCAGAACGAACGGGGTTAAGGATGGATGGCGCTTTAGGTAAACCCGCGATAATGGCAATTTCGTCAACCGTAAGTTCAGTGACAGACTTGCCAAAGTAAACTTGTGCAGCAGCACCGACACCAAAAGCACGTTGACCTAGTTCAATTTTATTTAAATAAAGCTCTAAAATTTCTTGTTTAGTCAGTAGCTGTTCAATGTGGATCGCTAAAAAGATCTCTTTTACTTTACGAATGATTTTTTTCTCACGCGATAAAAAGAAATTTCGAGCTAATTGTTGGGTGATGGTACTGGCACCTTGGCTTAATTCACCCGACGTCGCTACTACACTGGCGGCACGAATAATACCAATAATATCAATACCAGGATGTTCATAAAAACGAGTATCTTCGGTTGCTAGGAAAGCTTCGAGCAATAAGGGGGGCATTTGCTCTAAGGTTAAAGGTATGCGGCGTTGCTCGCCAAACTGGGAGATCAGTTCGCCATCAGCGGTGAATACTTGCATGGGGGTTTGCAGCCGCACATCTTTTAAAGTGGCAACATCAGGTAGGTCATCTTTTAGAACAACATAGGTAATACCGATAGTGGCGACACCTAAAAATGTCATTAAGACGAACAAAATAAAAAGCTTTTTAACCCACGACACCGTTGGCCCCCAATTTTTAACTCCCAATTTGACAATAACGCTGCTAGTATATATTTATTAGGTTGAGATTAAACGCTTTTTCTTGCCAAAAACCTGTGACTGGACTAAGAATACCTAAACAAAAATCGATAAATAATAATACGGCTGCAAGGCGCTATGATTAAAAGCCTGTTTAGTAAACAATCACCCATAATGGTGGGCATTGACATCGGTTCTCACACCGTGAAAGCAGTGCTATTAAGTATGCACAGTGGCTACTACAGGGTAGAAGCCTTTGCAGTTGAGCCCATGGTAAAAGGCGCAATGGCAGATCGTGAGATCCAAGACATTGAAGCTGTTGGTAATGTGCTGGCGAAAATTCGTAAAAAAATTCCACGTAATGTTAAGTTTGCGGCTGCAGCTATTTCTGGTTCTACCGTTATCAGCAAAGTCATTTTCATGGATGTGTCATTAACTGACGCTGAACTTGAAAGCCAAATTGAAGTTGAAGCGGATACTTTAATTCCTTATCCATTAAATGAAGTTAGTCTTGATTTTGAAAAACTTGATGTTAATGAAGCCGATCCTTCTAAAGTTAACGTGCTTTTAAGTGCTGCTCGAACTGAAAGTTTAGAAGCGCGAGTCGCTGCATTAGCCGATGGCGGTTTTACAGCAAAGGTCGTCGATGTTGAAAGCTATGCGTTAAGTCGATCAGCAGAGTTATGTTTAAGTCAGTTACCTGCGGATGCCGCCAATAAAGTGGTTGCTATGATAGACATTGGTGCAACCATGACATTATTAAGCATTGTTGAAGGTGGCAAAACACTCTATACCCGTGACCAAGTATTTGGTGGCGAACAATATACTCGCAGTATTTTGTCTTACTACAATAAAAGCTACGATGAAGCTGAAACTGCCAAAGTTTCTGGTGATTTACCCCCTAATTATACTTTCGAAGTGTTAGCACCTTTTCAAACTATGTTACTGCAACAGATCCGGCGCGGTATTCAAATGTACTTAACCAGCAGTGGTAAAGAAACACTGGATTACATCGTAGTGTCGGGTGGTTCAGGTATGATTGAAGGTATCGATAAGTTATTAATTGACGAGTTAGGCATTCATACTGTGATAGCTGATCCCTTTAACAGTATGGAAGTGGCGTCATCAATTGACCGCGATCTTTTAGATAAGCATGCTCCACAATTAATGGTAGCCAGTGGGTTAGCCTTAAGGAGTTTTTCACCATGGCACATATAAACCTACTGCCGTGGCGTGATGCGGCTCGAAAGGAACGTCAAAAAAACTATGTGATGGTATTGGCTTTTACCGCATTAATGAGTTTTTTGGTGTTTTTTTTAATTAATATGATTTACAACGCACGTTTAGAAGGCCAAGCGAAGCGTAATCAGTATCTGCAAAGTGAAATTAGCATCTTAGATCAACGAATTGCCGAGATTAGCCGTTTAAATGAAACCAAACGCAGTTTGCAACAACGTTTAACATTAATTGAGCAACTGCAAAGCAGCCGAAATTTAGGTACGCAAGTGATGTCTGAAATTGCGACCATCATTCCAAACGGTGTTTATTTGACACAATTAGAGAAAAAAGGCTCGATGTTACTGTTAGTGGGGAAAAGTGAGTCAAATAACCGACTGTCTAATATGCTGCGTGAAGCGGAGCAGTCAGAGTTATTAGCAGAGCCTTACCTCGAGTTTATTCAAGCTGCCAAAGAGCGCTCAAGTTTATTAAGTGATTTTCAAATGCACTTAAAAATTGTCGGCTTTGAAGCCCTAGACAACAGCAACGCAGAGACTAAAAACAATGCACAGGGAGGCCGGAAATGAGCCTCAACATGAAGTTATCTGATATTGATGTTAATGATTTAGACTTAGACAATATGGGCTCTTGGCCTGTATTGGTGAAAGTGATTTTTGCTGCTATTTTAGCGGCCTTGGTGTCAGTAATCAGTTATTACTTATTAATCGACAGTAAAATTGACGAGTTGGCGAGCGCGAAACAAAAAGAAACCGAACTGATGCAATTGTATCAAACCCGCTATGCGGTTGCGGTGAACCTAGAAGCGTATCGCGAACAAATGAAAGAAATGCAAGATTCATTAGCTTTCTTATTAAAACAGCTACCGACCACGTCTGAAACGCCTGGTTTGTTGGATGACATTACCTATGTTGGCACAACAAGCGGTTTAGTTTTTTCCAAAATTAACTGGGAACCGGAAGTTGAAAAAGAATTCTACACCGAGCTGCCAATTAAGATTGATGTGACCGGCGATTACCATCAATTTGGTAACTTTGTCAGCGAAGTGGCTAAATTACCGCGTATTGTCAGTTTGCATGACTTTAATATTCAAGCTGAAAAAGACGGTAAACTAAGGTTCAATGTGGTCGCAAAAACCTATCGCTATAAGGAGAACAGCCAATGAGAGCCATACTGCTAGCCGGTACCTCAGTGCTGCTACTCAGCGGTTGTTTTGATAGCGTCGACCATATTCAAGCACATATGGATAATGTAAAAGCCAATACACGGCAACGTATTGAACCGTTACCGCAAGTAAAAGAGTTTTCTCATATCAGTTATGCGGCTGCAAATGAACGTAGTCCTTTTGCAGAACCTACGCCAGAAGCAATTCAGGAACGACTCTTGCAACAACAAGATTGTTTGTATCCTGATCCTAATCGGCGCAAAGAACTGCTGGAAAGATTTGCGTTGGAAAACCTGACAATGCGCGGTACTTTAGGGGATGGTGATAAACTCTGGGGCTTGATTGAATCTGCTGACAAGTCTTTATACAGAGTAACAATTGATAATTATTTGGGCTTATTCAGTGGCAAAGTAATCAATGTAGAGCCAACTTATATCGATTTACTGGAATTAATTCCTGATGGTTCTGGCTGCTGGGTGGAACGTGAAACACGGATCCAGATGTACGATGCTGCGACTGCAGGTAACTAGGTGTGCGAGTGAATCATGGATAAATTAATAAAAATTAAAAATGTAGGACGCAAAGTTAGCAGACTTGGTTTGTTATCGTGGTTATTGCTTGCTTTACCTGCTAGTGCAGCGCCTTTGCTCTACGAGGTTCGTTTCAATCCATTACTTAATGGTGAAACCGAGATCGAGTTCGTGTTCGATGAACCTTTGCTGCAAGAGCCGGACATCAGCCTGTTAAATGAGCCATCGCGTTTAAACGTGCGCTTTGCTGAAGCTGAGCTGGAACAGCGTATTGCGGATGTGGCGATTAATAATGCTGGCGTTAGCCGAGTGAAGTCTACCTTGTCTGAAGGTGGCATTAATTCTGTTATCAGCATGGATTCCTTAAAAGTCTACCGCACCAGACTTGATGGTAATGTCTATGCTGTGCATCTCGCAAATTCACCACAAATTGTTAAAGCGGGTTCGACATCTGAGCTTAATCCAAGCTTTATTAATAAGTTGCAGGCAATTGATTTTCGTCGTGGTGATAAAGGCGAAGGCCGAATTTTAGTATTTTTAAAAGAAAATGCAGCGGCAGTTGATGTGCAAGAGCGTCTTGGCAAATTAGAAATTGAATTCTATAACACCGATATTCCCGATGAGTTACTTTATCAGCTTGATGTCGGCGATTTTGCGACAGTAGTGAAAGGTATTGAAACTTTTAAAACTAAAACCTCTACGCGTTTAGTGATTGATGCCACAGATCAGTTCACTTTTAACTATCAGCAAATCGACAATATTTTTACGGTTACTATGCAACGTGATTTGACCAGCCGGAGTATTTTAGGTGGTGGTCGTGATTATAAAGGCCGTGCTATTTCTTTGAACTTCCAAGATATTCCGGTAAGAACTGTACTACAAATTATCGCCGATTATAACGGCTTCAACTTAGTCACCAGTGATTCTGTTGTTGGTAATATTACTTTGCGCTTAGATGGTACTCCGTGGGATCAGGCCTTAGATATCGTGATGCGTGTTAAAGGTTTAGATAAGCGTATGGAAGGTAACATTCTGTTGGTGGCGCCAACTGAAGAGTTAGCCGCGCGAGAAGCGAAAGAATTAGAAGTATTACAGCGGGTGGAAGAGTTAGAGCCTTTGTATTCAGATTTCTTACAAATTAATTATGCAAAAGCCGTTGATTTAGCGCTGTTGTTGTCCAATAAAGATGCAACATTACTTTCTCCTCGCGGCAGTGTTGTCGTGGATGAACGCACCAATACCATCTTAATCAAAGATACAGCCCGTAACATTGAAAATGTCCGCAGATTAATTGAACGTTTAGATATTCCTGTACGCCAAGTTTTAATCGAATCGCGTATTGTCACGGTAAATGACAGCGTAACGGATGAGCTTGGTATTCGTTGGGGTTTTAGTGATCAACAAAGTACCAGTGGCGGTGATCGCGGTGTCTCAGGTAATGCCACCGGCGCTAATGGTATTTCAACGGGTGGTTTCCCAGCGTTAGATGATCGTTGGAATGTAAATCTGCCCGTTTCTAGCCCTGCTGGTAGTATTGCCTTTCACGTTGCTCGGTTAGCTGACGGGACTTTGTTAGATCTTGAATTATCGGCGTTAGAGCAAGAAAACAAAGGTGAAGTGATTGCTAGTCCACGCATCACAACTTCTAACCAAAAAGAAGCGAGTATTGAGCAGGGTGTTGAAATCCCTTACGTGCAAGCAGCTTCCAGTGGTGCGACAACGGTAGAATTCAAGAAAGCCGTGTTGAGCTTAACGGTGACACCGCAAATCACCCCAGACAACAAGATTATTTTAGACTTAGTCATTACCCAAAATACCCGTGGTGAGACAGTACAAACGCCTACAGGCCCAGCTACAGCTATTGATACACAGCAAATTAAAACGCAAGTGTTAGCCGACAACGGCGAAACTATTGTGTTAGGCGGTATCTACCAGCAGCAAGTGGTATCAACGGTTACTAAAGTACCGTTACTGGGTGATCTGCCTTACATGGGTGTGTTATTCCGCAACAAAAGCGAATTAAACGAGAAAAGCGAGCTGTTAATTTTCGTTACACCACGTATTTTGACTGAAGGCCAGCCTTAATTCAGGCACAAGCGATGGTCGCTGACCATCGCTTGTGCGGATGACGCTGTCAGAATTAACTTGCCAATCAAAGGGCATTCCTGACATAATTCAGCGCTTCAAATTTTCGTGGGAGCCTAGTGGTCCTTGAATTCAACTTTTCTTTGAGTTAGCTGATTTAGCAATACGACATATGGCAGAAAAACGTAATATCTTCCTTGTGGGGCCAATGGGTGCAGGTAAAAGCACAATCGGCCGCCATTTAGCAGACATGCTGCATCTTGATTTTTATGATTCTGATCAGGAAATTGAACGACGCACTGGTGCCGATATCGCCTGGGTTTTTGACCTCGAAGGCGAGGAGGGTTTTCGGGTGCGTGAGGAAAATGTCATTCAGGATCTAACTGAATTACAAGGAATAGTATTAGCGACCGGTGGTGGCTCAGTTATCAGTAAAGAAACGCGCAATAGGTTATCTGCCCGCGGTATCGTGGTCTATTTAGAAACGCCTATTGAAAAGCAAGTGGCCAGAACACAACGTGATAAAAAGCGGCCATTATTGCAAACAGAAGAAGAGCCAAAAGAAGTTTTAGAACGTCTAGCAGCTGAACGCAACCCGCTATATACGGAGATTGCTGACTTTACTGTTCGTACCGATGAACAAAGCGCCCGCAATGTAGCTAACCAGATTATTGAGCAACTGGGTTTTTAATCATTAAAGGAGAACTGCATATGCAAGAAGTTGCTGTACAACTTGGCGAGCGCAGTTATCCCATCATCATCTCCGATACGTTTCCTGCATTACTCCCTGAGCTAGCGAAAGCGGCTCAGGTAGTGATTGTTTCAAATCCTACTGTTGCTGAACCATATCTGGCCGCTGTCAGTGCGTTATTCCAGCAACCGGTAAAACATTTCCTTTTACCAGATGGCGAAGCCTATAAAACGCTGGCATCGTTTGAGCAAGTGCTATCCTTTTTGTTAGAGCAAAAAGTGTCACGGGATGCGGTGCTTGTCGCATTAGGTGGCGGCGTAATTGGTGATATGACCGGTTTTGTTGCAGCGTGTTTCCAACGTGGTGTGCGCTTTGTACAAATTCCGACCACCTTATTGGCGCAAGTTGATTCATCCGTCGGTGGTAAAACCGCAGTTAATCATCCGTTGGGTAAGAATATGATCGGTGCGTTTAAACAGCCCGAGCAAGTGTTAATCAATACCAGTGTGCTAAGCACCTTACCTGATCGCGAATTTGCTGCAGGCATGGCAGAGGTGGTGAAATACGGTTTATTAGGCGATGCAGCTTTTATTCAGTGGTTGTTAGCTAATGCGCCGGCTATTCAACGTAAAGAGCCGCTAGTATTAGCGCAAATGATTAAACATTGCTGCAAAATGAAAGCCGATATTGTTAGTCGTGACGAAACCGAGCAAGGCGACCGTGCCTTATTAAACCTTGGTCATACTTTTGGTCACGCTATTGAAGCCTTTTTGGGCTACGGCGAATGGCTGCATGGTGAAGCGGTTGCCGTTGGTATGGTGATGGCGGCTAAACTTGCGCAGAGTCGAGGTTGGTTAAGCGATAACGACCTCACTCAAACCATCGCATTATTACAGGCTTTTAACTTACCTATTGTTGCACCTGCTCAGATGAGCATTGCAGACTTTCTGCCGTATATGAAAACAGATAAAAAAGTGAAAGAGGGCAAGATGCGTTTTATTCTGCCAACGGCGTTAGGTGCCAGTAAAGTGGTTGCGGATGTAACCGAGCACGAACTTAGCCAAGTTTTTGCCTGATGAAAGTACGCGGCCTCCAACAACAGCTGGCCAATTCTGGATATTTGCTGCCCTCGCAACGTGATGTGTTATCGCGCTTATTATTTCAATTAGCCTTTAATGATTTTTCCCGCCTCGCTATTATTGGTGCTTCAGGCAGTGGTAAATCGACATTGGCTCTCGCCTTAGCTGAATTATTTTCTGAAGCTGAAGAAATCTCGGTCAATGTTGCAATGCTTCAAGCACCGATTGCTGAGGCATTATTAGCTTCGCAGCTTGGCAAACAATGGTTCGCGACCAGTGATTTAACCGAGCAAAATCTATTGCAGCGTTTGCAAAACGTTGACGCCGATACCCGTTATATTTTAATTACCGATAATCCCGAGCTATTAAGTACTGAGCAATATGCTTGGATCTTAAGTTTACCGGTGACATTATTTGTCTTCACGACGCAAGCGGATAGTCAGATGCAGCTTAACTTGACGATCCCTGGGCTTACCTTAGCGGATTGCGAGCAGTTGTTACAGGCAGAACAATTAGATCCCTTAGCGTTAGCGGAACGTTTTGCCAACTGTCAGAATAACCTGCATAAATTAATTAGCCCAGCGCCTGCACGAACGGCTCGGGCGGCACGCAAGCCCGTGGTTAGCAGACCCAAAGCCCCCTTAATTGCAGCAAGCGTAGGCGCGGCACTGATCGTATTGTTTATTCTCACTAGTTGGTTAAATTCAACACCTTCTGCAGATCAGGCAAAGCCTGTTGCAGAGATGGCCATTGTACCCATACCGCAAGAGCAATCAGCTACAGCAAGCCCTGAAACGATTGGTGCAACGAGTCAATCAGCGCTGATTGATTTATCTAATGACGCTAGGATGCCAGAGTTAGCTGAAGCAGAAGCTGAATTAGAAGCCGAGCCCGAGCCCGCTATAGTCGATATGCCCAGCAACGCTGAGAACATTAAGGCTGTTGTTATTGACGAGGCCAAAACGGTCGTTGCAGAACCGACAGTAGCAACCACATTAAATAATGTGCAGCCATTACCTGCTAAGTTATTACAAGAATCAGTGCTTAC
Organism: Alishewanella sp. HL-SH06; assembly: GCF_052656265.1. Lineage (NCBI taxonomy): Bacteria > Pseudomonadati > Pseudomonadota > Gammaproteobacteria > Alteromonadales > Alteromonadaceae > Alishewanella > Alishewanella sp. HL-SH06. The sequence goes on along the minus strand of NZ_CP199752.1, from coordinate 3,402,921 downwards.
CCCTGAGCCTGAAGTGAAACGCGAACAAGACACGCCGAAGGTGCATCAGCACGGCGCATTACTTGCCACGCCTGCTCAACACTTTGTTGTGCAAATCGCGGTATTATCGAGTGAAAACGCGTTAAGCCGATTTAAGCGTAACTATCCAAAATTATCGATACAAGTGTATCAACGCAGTTGGCAGGGGCGAGGTCAATGGGTCATCGTCAGCCAAAGTTTCGCCAGCAATACCGCCGCTAAACAGTATGTGCAACAATTACCCAGCGCGCTGAGTTCAGCTGGGCCTTTTATTAAAAGTGTGGGTGCTGTCCAGCAAGAGATCAAAGCTTGGCAACGATTGCAACTGGCCCAAAGTAGTCAGGATAATTAAGTGGTACAGAAAAGAAGTCGTGCCTTTTTAAAGTGGGCGGGTGGTAAATATAATCTAGTCGAACAGTTGCAGCGGCATTTGCCCGCAGCTGATTGTTTGGTTGAGCCTTTTGTCGGTGCGGGCTCCGTTTTTTTGAACACGCATTATCCGTCTTACAAGCTAAACGATATTAATGCTGATCTGATTGAATTATATAAAATTGTTCAGCAGCAGCCAGAGCGTTATATTGCTGACGCTCGTCAACTTTTTGTGCCCAGTGCCAACGAGCGCACAAGCTATATCCGCTTTCGGCAGCAGTTTAATGAGCAACAAGATACCTATCAACGTGCTTTGTTATTTTTGTATTTGAATCGCCATGGTTACAACGGTTTATGTCGTTACAACCTGTCTGGCAAGTTCAACGTACCCTTTGGTAGTTATAAAAAGCCTTATTTCCCAGAGGCCGAGCTGTATTTCTTTGCGGAAAAAGCACAGCTCGCCGAGTTTACCTGTAGCAGCTACCAAGATGTCTTTCAGCAGTTAACTGTTGGCGCCTCTGTGTATTGTGATCCTCCTTATGTCCCTTTAAGTAAAACGGCCAGTTTCACTAGCTATGCGCGGCAGGGTTTTACTTTAGATGATCAGGCGCAGTTAGCGATTTTAGCCGAGCAAGCGCAGGCCAATGGGCATAGCGTATTGATCAGTAATCACGATACGACTTGGACTCGGAAGATTTATCAGCAAGCAGAGTTGCATACCATAAACGTTAGTCGTTCAATCAGTCAAAAGGGCAGTGCTAGGGGTAAGGTTGCAGAGTTATTTGCGTTATATCTGGCCGAGCAAAAAAGCAGTTAAGGGACGACGAAGCTAACGATCAATAATAAGACACTCACAAATAGCGCTGCCATCAGAATGCCTGTGATAATGTAAGGTACCGCGCTGTCGCTTTGAAAATCTTGTAAGCGTTGTTTTTCAGACTGCACACCAATAAAAGCGCCGAGCACGGCTTTGATAATTTGCCAAGTACTTGCTTTCGTGTGGCTCATACCAAGAAACTAAGAAGGGTTATTGTTGCTAGGAGACATACGACTTAAAAGTTCTAGAAAATCAACAAAATGGAACTGTACAGAGCGACTATCGCCAGACAACCAACTCACCCAATTACGTTGAATTTCTTTACAGCCAACAAGGTTGTCAGAGCATTGCGACAAACTATCTATTTGCCAAAGCGCAACAGCAAACACCATACCACTGATGGCAAGCATTGATTTGCTGGTTTTAGTTAGTTTCATGTTAAATCCTGTTAACGACGCATAACTTCCTTATATTAGTAGATTACACCACCAGATACAAGCTGATTATTTATTAAGCACTGTATCGGTGGCGTAAGTTAGTGATGGAAACGAGATTTAGAAGCTTTTTGAGACGCCAAACACCACACGACTATCAGCTAAATATAAATCTTTAACATCGGTATCGATATAGGCTAATGATAACCCAAGACCCAATACCTCAGTGCTGACCGTGACACCGTAGTCTAAATAGCTTAATGAGCTATCGTCTGAATATTCGTTTTGACCAACATGAAAATCAACAGCCAGATTATCGGTTAACGCTAAGCTGTAACCGGCATAGACATAGTAGTAGTTACCACTGTTGCCATAGTAATCATCGCTGTAGGCTAAGCCTAAGCTGAAGTCTTTGTAAGCAACAGAACCGTATAGTTCCCAGAAGTTAGAGCCTTCGAACTCGGTGTTTGGGTAGCCATAACGCATAATACCTACGTCGGCCGACCAACCTTCAGCAATATCACCGCTCCAACCTAACATCACGTCTAGCTCTAAAGTGCCAGTACCACCGAAATCAACGCTTGAGCCCCATACTGACAAATAGATGCCTGACTCATCACTTAAGGTTAAAGCACCCTGTAAGGCTGCCGCTTCGTCCGTTTGTGAAATACCACGGAAGGCATAGTCAGAAACAAAGGTGACATCGCCACTCACTTCTACCGCGTGGCTCTGCATGCTGGCCGCGCTCATGGCTACAAATAAGGTGCTATAAGTTGCTACAGATAGTTTTTTTAATAATGTCATTATTGTTTCCCCTCATATTGGATTCATCTAATTGTTTCCAAGATATATGCCATGTGGAAATTTTCATTAATAAACAGCACCTTAGTTTTTTTGATCGACTTGGTTTGCTAAGTTTTGCGACATCTTGGTGCAGCTATGCTTGTATTTTGTGCAGCACGGCTTAAGCCGTTGATGCATTCTGTTGAATAATTCAGTAAAGTCGGTGTTTTTCCAAGGAGAACACTGATGCAACCATTTTTAATCGCGCCGTCTATTCTGTCTGCTGACTTTGCTCGCCTAGGTGACGATGTAGCCAAGGTGCTCTCTGCTGGAGCGGATGTGGTGCACTTTGACGTGATGGATAACCATTATGTCCCTAACCTCACTATGGGGCCGATGGTTTGCCAAGCGTTGCGAGATTATGGTGTGACGGCCCCCATCGATGTGCATTTGATGGTTGAGCCTGTCGATAGCATGGTGCCGCAGTTTGCTAAAGCCGGCGCCAGTATTATTACTTTTCATCCCGAAGCCTCTCGGCATATCGACCGTACCTTACAGCTGATCAAAGAACACGGTTGCCAAGCTGGCTTGGTGTTTAATCCTGCAACACCGCTCAGTTATCTGGATTACGTTATGGATAAAATTGATGTGGTGTTATTGATGTCGGTGAATCCCGGTTTTGGTGGCCAGAAATTTATTCCTGCCACGCTCGATAAGTTACAAGAGGCACGGCAACGTATTACGCAAAGTGGTCGGCCAATCCGTTTAGAGGTTGATGGTGGCGTTAATTTAGATAATATCGCTGACATTGCTCGTGCGGGTGCCGATATGTTTGTCGCTGGCTCGGCTATTTTTAACACGCCTGATTATGCGGCAACGATACAAGCGATGCGAGCCGAATTAGCAAAAGTCTGCTGTTAATGGCTTTTTTGCTGCGAGCTTAGCCGACAACAGCGTATAATAACGCGCTTACATGGTTTTAAAACAGGATATTGCAAAGAATGAGTCGTAAACCGATAGTGCTAAGTGGCGCACAACCTTCAGGACAATTGACGATTGGTAATTACCTTGGGGCATTGCGTCAATGGGATGAAATGCAAAATGATTACAATTGCTTGTATTGTATTGTCGATTTGCATGCCATTACAGTGCGTCAAGATCCTACGGCGCTGCGTAGTGCTTCCTTGGATAGTTTGGCACTTTACTTAGCCTGTGGGATCGATCCGGCTCGTTCTGCGGTCTTTATGCAGTCACATGTGCCTGAACATAGCCAATTAGCTTGGGTATTAAATTGTTATACCCAGTTTGGTGAATTAAGTCGTATGACACAGTTTAAAGATAAATCAGAGCGGCATAACAATAACGTGAATGCCGGTTTGTTTACTTACCCGGTGTTAATGGCGGCCGATATTCTACTTTATCAAGCAAATCAAGTGCCTGTAGGTCAAGATCAAAAGCAACATTTAGAATTAGCTCGTGATGTTGCCAGTCGTTTTAATGCGTTGCATGGTGATATTTTTACGGTGCCTGAGCCCTTTATCCCAGCGGTAGCCGCGCGTGTCATGAGCCTACAAGAGCCGCAAAAGAAGATGTCAAAGTCTGATGAAAACCCTTGGAATTTCGTTGGCTTATTAGAAGATCCCAAAGTGATCAGTAAAAAGTTTAAAAAAGCGATGACAGACTCTGAAGATCCACCACGCGTTTACTTTGATCAAGAGAATAAACCTGGTGTAGCAAACTTATTGAATATTCTCAGTGGTGTAACCGGTAAAACGGTAACAACCTTAACCAATGAATACGAAGGTAAGATGTACGGCCATTTAAAAACAGATGTGGCCGATGCCGTGATTGGTTTATTAGAACCGGTACAGCAGCGCTTTAAAGAAATCAGAGCGGATCAAACCTATATGCAGCAAGTCATGCGAGCTGGTGCCGCTAGTGCTCGTGAGCATGCCTGCAAAACGTTAGAGCAGGTGAATGCCGCTGTTGGTTTTGTCACGCCTTAAGTTGGTTTGGGTCTGGAGTTAATACCCTATGCTGCTGATGATCGACAACTATGATTCTTTTACTTGGAATCTGGTGCAATATTTTGCTGCCTTAGGGCAGCAAGTTGTGGTGCGCCGCAATGATGACATCAATGTCGAACAGATCCGCAGCATGGCTCCGCGTTATCTGGTGATTTCACCGGGGCCGGGTAACCCTAGTCAAGCGGGCATCAGTTTAGCCGCTATTGAGGCTTTTGCCGGTCAGATCCCCATTTTAGGGGTTTGCTTAGGACATCAGGCGATAGCACAAGTATTTGGGGCTAAAGTGGTGCGGGCGTCCCGTGTGATGCACGGTAAAAACTCGATTATTCAACATCAGCACCAGTCGGTGTTTCAGCAGTTACCCTCACCACTGAGTGTGACGCGTTATCATTCGTTGTTGGTAGAGGCCGCAAGCTTACCGGCAAATCTGCAAGTCAGTGCCACAACTATTCCGCTTAATGAAAACGAGCCGCCTGAAATTATGGGCCTGTACGACCCAGCCTTAGCACTACATAGTGTGCAATTTCATCCGGAAGCGATTCTCAGTGAGCAAGGACAGCGGATGCTCGCAAATTTTTTAGCAGTGACTATTTAAGCTTTTCATAAAAATAGCGCGGTTTACCGCTAAGGCATAGGCTGCTGCATCTCGCCGAGCATTTCGCTTTCATTGAATATTCTTAAGAAGCGCTTGAATATTCATTTCCACTGCAAATCTATCTGTATCCCTTGTTTTTTCAGGTGTTGCTACAGATGTAGATGCAAGACAACGTCAGTATAATCTGTAATAATGGCGCTATAACGATGTCAATACTGACACCTATACGTGCAAGCTATTCCCTACAAATAAGCGAAAGAGGAACACGAATATGACCGCAGAGATCCAAGTAACCCGAGCTTTGTTCGATGACGTAATGGTACCCAATTATGCTCCAGCAAAATTGATACCGGTAAAAGGGCAAGGCGCTCGCGTTTGGGATCAAGAAGGTCGGGAATATATCGACTTTGCAGGTGGTATTGCGGTCAGTAGCTTAGGTCATTGTCATCCTGCGTTAGTGAATGCGTTAAAAACGCAGGCTGAAAAACTGTGGCATTTAAGTAATGTTCTCACTAACGAGCCTGCGCTGCGTTTAGCGAAAAAGTTAGTCGACGCGACCTTCGCCGAAAAAGTGTATTTTTGTAACTCGGGTGCTGAAGCTAACGAAGCGGCCTTTAAATTAGTGCGTCGTTGGGCTTTAGACAATTTTGACGAGAGCAAGCAAGAAATTATCTCGTTTGGTAAGAGTTTCCATGGTCGGACATTCTTTACCGTCACGGTCGGCGGCCAAGCGTCTTATTCTGACGGTTTTGGTCCAAAACCTGGTGCTATTGTGCATGCTGAATTTAATAACTTAGACAGCGTGAAAGCGCTGATCTCGGATAAAACCTGCGCCATCGTTGTTGAGCCCATTCAAGGTGAAGGCGGCATTATTCCGGGCGATGCAGCGTTTTTAAAAGGGTTACGTGAGCTGTGTGATCAGCACAATGCCTTATTAGTTTTTGATGAAGTACAAACAGGCGTTGGTCGCACAGGCCAGTTATATGCGTACATGAACTACGGTGTCACGCCCGATATATTAACCACGGCAAAATCGCTTGGTGGCGGTTTCCCGGTGGGCGCTATGTTAACCACCACGGCGATTGCACAACATTTAAAAGTGGGTACCCATGGTAGTACTTATGGCGGTAACCCCTTAGCTTGTGCCGTTGCTGAAGCCGCAATCGACACCATCAATACCCCTGAAGTATTAGAAGGGGTATTGAAAAACGAAGCTATTTTCCGCGAGTGTTTAGCCACGATTAATGCCGAGCACAAGGTGTTTGCCGAAGTGCGTGGTAAAGGCATGTTGTTAGGTGCGGTATTAAACGAGCAATACAAAGGCCGTTCACGTGAGTTTTTCTTAGCGGCAGCTGACCATGGTTTATTTGCTTTAGTTGCTGGCACCGATGTTGTGCGCTTTGCACCCTCTCTGGTTATTACCGAAGCTGAAATTCGTGAAGGTATGAAGCGTTTTGCATCTGCCGTGGCGCAAGTTGTCAAAGGCTAAGCGGTTTACGTGTTTTTGCTTGTCGATAATCGTTAATTCAACTGCATGCTCAGTCAAACTTGGGGCTTTTAGCTCTGAGTTGCGACCGCGGCCTGTATCAGAATGGAGTAAGCTAGCATGATGGTGATTCGCCCGATCCGAGCGAATGATTACCCCGCACTGTATCAAATGGCGGTAGAGTCAGGACATGGCTTTACCTCGTTGCCGGTTAATGAAGAGCTGCTGATGCGTAAAATCAGTCGTTCGATGGCGTCTTTTAATAAGACCGTCAGTTCGCCCGGAGACGAAGGTTATTTGTTTGTGCTGGAGGATACGTCGAGTGGCCAGGTGTGTGGTACCAGTGCGTTAGAGGCCGCCGTAGGGCTAGAAGATGCGTTCTATCATTATCATCTTGGTAAGGTCGTGCATAGCTCGAAAACCTTAGGCGTGTACAAAACGGTCGATATCTTGACGTTATGTAATGACTACACGGGCGTAAGCGAATTATGTACTTTGTTTTTGCGACCGCCGTTTCGCCAGAAGTTTAATGGCCGCTTGTTGTCTAAAATGCGCTTTTTATTTTTAGCTGAGTTTGCTGAACGTTTCTCAGATAAAATTATTGCCGAGTTACGTGGTGTATCTGATGCCCAAGGTAACTCACCATTTTGGCAATGGTTACAAGCCCACTTCTTTTCAGTTGATTTTCCAACGGCAGATTACTTAACAGGCATTGGTCAAAAAGAGTTTATTGCCGAACTGATGCCAAAATATCCAATTTATGTCAGTTTGCTGAGCAAAGCCGCACAGCAAGTGATTGGTCAGGTGCACGAACAAACCCGCCCGGCGCTCGCTTTGTTAGAGTCTGAAGGTTTTTCTTGTCGTGGTTACGTCGATATTTTTGATGCAGGCCCAACGGTAGAAGCGCGCATTTCACAGATCAGAGCCATCCGAGACAGCCAGCGTTTACAAGTGCGCATTGCTGAGGCAACGGGAAGTGGTGAGGCCTATATGATTTGTAATACGACCCTAAGCGATTTTCGAGCTTGTTGGGCAGAGTTACAACCGCAGGCCAATAGTACAGAAATTAGCATTCCCGCCGAACTCGCTAAGGCCTTGCAGGTCAATGCTGGTGAGTGGGTGCGGATCAGCAAACTATAATAATAGGAGAGACAGATGAGCCAAGCAGTGCAGTTTATTAACGGTCAATGGCAGGCAGGTGAAGGTCAAGCTTTTCACTCTATCGATCCCGCAAAAAATAAGGTTATTTGGCAAGGCCAAGCGGCCAGTGCCACGCAAGTTAAGCAAGCGATCCTTGCAGCGCGTCAAGCACAAATTGCTTGGGGATACTTGGGTTTTGCAGAGCGTGTGGTGTTTGTTAAACAGTTCGCCGCCCAACTAAGCAGCCATAAAGAACAACTGGCGGCCTGTATTGCTGAAGATACCGGCAAAGCGTTATGGGAAAGCCTAACCGAAGTGGGCGCCATGATCGGTAAAATAGACATTTCAGTGCGCGCCTATGAAGAACGTACCGGCACCAAAGAAAACCCGATGCCACAAGGGCGAGCGTTTTTACGTCATAAACCACATGGTGTTGTGGCGGTGTTTGGCCCGTATAATTTTCCCGGCCACTTGCCTAATGGCCACATTGTACCCGCACTTCTCGCAGGTAATACCGTGGTGTTTAAACCGTCGGAATTAACGCCAAAAGTAGCAGAATTAACCGTTAAGTTATGGCAACAAGCCGAACTTCCCGCCGGTGTGTTAAACCTAGTGCAAGGTGAAGTTGATACAGGTAAAGCCTTGGCCAGTGATGATGGCATTGATGGCTTGTTCTTTACCGGGAGTTCTCGCACCGGCCATTATTTACATCAACAGTTTGCCGGCCGACCAGAAAAAATTCTGGCACTGGAAATGGGCGGAAATAACCCCTTAATCGTGCAAGATGTGGCAAATATTGATGCTGCGGTGCACGATATTGTGCAATCGGCCTTTATTACCTCAGGCCAGCGCTGTACTTGTGCTCGTAAGTTATTTTTACCTGTAGGCGCTAATGGTGATGCGATTTTACAGCGCTTGTTAGAGGTTAGCCGCAACATTCAAGTGGGTGAATACGATGCCCAGCCGCAGCCATTTATGGGGGCCATGATCTCCGTCCAAGCAGCGAAAGGGATGTTAGCCGCGCAGCAGCAGCTGGTGGCGTTAGGCGGAGAGATCTTACTGCCGTTAAGCCAACCTTATGCCGATAAAGCCTTGGTCACGCCAGGTATTATTGAGTGTACGCACATTACTGATTTTCCAGATGAAGAGCACTTTGGCCCCTTATTAAAAGTGTTCCGCTTTAGCGATTTTGATGCCGCCATTGCTGCAGCGAATAACACCAGCTTTGGTTTGTCAGCGGGCTTGTTAAGCGACAGCCATGAGCTGTATCAACACTTCTACAAGCATATTCGTGCGGGTATTGTAAACTGGAACCGGCCTATCACAGGTGCCAGTTCAGCGGCGCCATTTGGTGGTATAGGTAAAAGTGGTAATCATCGTGCTAGCGCTTATTATGCCGCCGATTATTGCGCTTATCCCGTGGCGTCGGTAGAGTTAGAACAAGTGGTGTTACCCGAACAATTATCACCCGGCTTACAATTTTAAGTGCGTCAGTTTATCGGCGCTTCGGCGCCGATTTGTTTTTCATGACATTGTTTGCTTAAATAAAGAGAGTTGATAAAACAACATTTTGGCTGTTTATCAGCAAATCTCGCCGCACTATGACGATATAGGTACAGTATGGTTATTGATAAAGTCGGTTATGAGCATCTTATTCAGTTTTTAACTGAACATTTAGATTTATTTACAACTCAAGGCTCTGCAGATGTATCGGGTAAATCGATAGGCGCTTTATTAGAAGAGCATATTGCTGAGCAAATTATTACCTTATGCACGCAACATCAAGAACTCGAAATGAATCATCGTGCACTGATTATCCGTGAGATTGACGGTATCATGTATGATTTTCAAGAAATCCTTGCCTCGGTATTAGATAATACCGCCACGCCACAACAAGTCGAATTAATTAACGAGATCGCGCTGTTAATTAAAAATTTATTTGATAACGCCATTGCCGAATTATTTGATTAACAATTACTGATGTTACCCGTATAAACGTTATGGCTGCTCGGCAGCTAATGTACGATTTTACTAGCGGCACACTGGGCTTTTACGTAGAATACTCACCCTTGTTTTAAAGCTGAGATACGAAGATGAAAGCCAAGGTCAGTTGGGTCAATGGGTTAACCTTTTTAGGTCAATCTGAGAGTGGTCATGCCGTAGTATTCGATGCCGATCGTGACAGTAATACTGCACCGACGCCAATGGAAATGCTATTGATGTCAGCCGGCGCATGTTCTTCGGTTGATGTGGTCAGTATTTTAGAAAAAGCACGTCAGCAAGTGTCTGCTTGCCGGGTTGAATTATCCGGTGTGCGCGCTGAGACCGTGCCTAAAGTCTTTACTGAGCTGCATTTACATTTTGTTGTTAGCGGTAAAGCCTTAAGCGAAAAGCACGTAGAGCGAGCCGTAAGCTTGTCTGCTGAGAAGTATTGCTCAGTGTCTATTATGTTATCGCAAAGCGTAAAAGTAACTCACTCATTTAGTGTTGAAGACGCTGAGTGAATCAATTGTCTGCACGGTCGGGCTGAAAGTTAACTACGGCGTATTTGGGCGTCGTTAGCGGAGAGCAAAGAATTGGTTAAGCCTTTTGAAAAACTGAAACTGCACGGATTTAATAACCTGACTAAAAGCTTAAGTTTTAGCATTTATGATATTTGTTATGCAAAAACAGAACAGCATCGTCAAGAATATATTGAGTATATCGATGAGCAATACAACGCGGATCGTTTAACCGATATTTTGACCGAGGTGGTGGATATTATTGGCGCCAATGTTTTGAATATTGCCCGGCAAGATTATGATCCTCAAGGTGCCAGCGTGACCATTTTGGTCAGTGAAGAGCCGGTACTGGTTGATCCGGACAATACTGAAAACCCTGGGCCATTACCTGAAGCGGTGGTTGCGCATTTGGATAAAAGCCATATTTGTGTGCATACTTATCCTGAAGTACACCCGCATGGCGGTATTTGTACGTTTCGAGCTGATATTGAAGTATCAACCTGTGGCATTATCTCACCGTTAAAAGCGTTGAATTATTTGATCCACAGTTTTGAATCGGATGTGGTGACTATCGATTATCGGGTACGGGGTTTTACGCGTGATATTAGTGGCACTAAACACTACATCGACCATCCGATCACGTCGATCCAAAACTTTATGGATTACGATACCAAGAAAGCCTTCCAAATGATTGACGTTAACGTTTATCAGGAAAATCTATTCCATACCAAGATGATGCTAAAAGAAGGTGATTTAAACAATTACTTATTTGGGATGGGCACGGATTCGATGACCGCCGATGAACAAAAAGACATCAGTAGTAAGGTGTTTCGCGAAATCCGTGAAATTTTCTACGGTCGCAATTTGCCAGAAGTAAAATAACGGCAACGACAGACAGTACGGGCAACAGCAGAGGGGCGCTGTTACCTGTACCGTTGTGTTACTTGGTTTTCGGTCTTACCGCAATCACCTCAATTTCCACTAACATTCCTGGTCGCACTAAACCGGCAATTTTTACCGTTGAGCGCGCAGGTAAATTAGGTTGTTTCGCGGCCTCACCAAACTAAAAAAGCAAACATCAAGGGCACTGGCAGGGCAACTTAGTTATGCTAAAACGGCATTAATCGGCAAGTTTTAGTACAAAAATTGTGAATTACGGCGCTTCTGCATCAACGCTTCAATCAGCGGCGTTAATATTAACTCCATCGCTAAGCCCATCTTGCCGCCTGGCACCACTAAGGTGTTAACCCGAGACATAAAAGATCCATCAATCATCTTCAAATAATAGGGAAAGTCGACATGTTTGATCCCGCGAAAGCGGATGACCACGAAGCTTTCATCTAATGATGGGATATCTTTGGCACTAAAGGGGTTAGACGTATCAACCGTAGGTACGCGTTGAAAGTTAATATGGGTGCGAGAAAACTGCGGAGTAATGTGGTTAAAGTAGTCTTCCATGCTGCGCACAATACTAGCTTGCACTGCTTCGCGGCTGTGCCCACGTTCAGAGGTATCGCGAATAATTTTCTGGATCCACTCCAAATTAACAATAGGCACCATACCAATCAGCAAATCGACATGTTGGGCGACATTCTGTTGTTCGGTAACGGCACCGCCATGCAACCCTTCATAAAAGAGCAGATCGGTATTCGCGCGTAACTCTTGCCACGGTGTAAAAGTGCCCGGCAGTTGGTTATAGGGCACCGCTTCATCGAAGGTATGTAAATAGTGGCGAATTCGTCCGGTACCGGTTTCAGCATAGCTAGCGAAAAAGCTCTCTAAAGCCGCAAAATCGTTGGCTTCTGGGCCAAAATAGCTAATATGTCGACCTTCTTCACGTGCTTTACGTACCGCTAAATCCATTTCAGGTCGGCTAAAACGATGAAAGCAATCACCTTCAACAAAGGCTGCATCGATACCCAGTGTACGGAAAATATGTTTAAAGGCATTGGTCGTAGTTGATGTGCCTGCACCCGATGAACCGGTAACCGCAATAATAGGATTTTTGTGCGACATAGTGTCACCCTGTAACTTAAATTAGCTTCACCTTATCGGATTTGGGCCTAGCGACGCAACTATTATCCATTCAGGTTTGTGTCGCATGACCGATTAAATTTTGGGATTTGCTGGGGTTAAGCTAGGCAAAGGCAGCGTATTGTTGGAGTAAGCTACTGGGTTATGCTAACCGCCACAAATAACAACTGACGCGAGATTTAACTGATCCGAAATGAGCTGAACGAGTACAAAGCCACAGTAGGTTTAATACGATATTTTTGGAGAATGCCATGGCAGATATGCTGCTAACCTTATTAATTGTTGCAGTGATGCCTTATTTAGCGAAGGCGCCTTTGGTGTGGGCAATGCAACAGGCCGGGGGCTATGACAATCATTATCCTCGGCGGCAACAAGCATTATTAAAAGACTTTGGGGAACGTTGTACTGCGGCGCATTACAACAGTTTTGAAGCCTTAGGGTTATACATTGCGGCGATAGTATTTGTGGTTGCAGCGGGGAACGTCACAAGCTCAATGCTCATCGCTGCTTGGTTGTTTGTGGTTTGTCGACTGGGCTATTTATTGTGCTACTGGTTAAATTGGGCGGCTGCACGCAGTTTAATTTGGCTTGGCTCGGTAGCGGCAGCCATCAGCTTAATGCTGATGGCGTTAGCCGAATTACCTTAAAAGCGGAAGGTAGCAATAATCGGATCGTGGTCAGAAGAGCGATAAGGTGTTGGCGCATATAATTGTTGCTGTTGCGCCGCTGATTTAAAGCGTAAGCTGTAATCCAGTAATACCGGTTCATCCGCATTAATGGGCCAGTGCTGAAAATGGCTTAGCTGTTGTGCCAAGGCTGGGCTAGCTAACATGTGATCTAAAGATCCGGCTCGGCCTCTGAATACAAAAGAGTAGGAGGCGTGTTTATTCTCGTCTAAATATTGCCAGCCTTGCTGTTCTAAATAGGTAATCGGATCTTCAAAACGATAGGCATTTAAATCACCTAGCACCACTTGGTAGGATGTGGCAATGCCAGTGGGCGTGGTCGTTAACCATTGCTGTAACGCAGTCACGGCTTCTACTCGAGCTGCATTCCAACACGCTTGACCATCAGCTTGATCTTTTTGCAGTGCATAATCACTGGCATTGGCGCGAGGGCAACTGCCTTTAGATTTTAAGTGACCAAGTGCCAAGGTGAGTTGTTGGTTTGAGGCAAGATGCCGAAAACTTTGCGCCAGCGGTGGCCGATGCAAGCGGGTAAACGGCGCTGCGGTATTAACTGCGGTTTGCCCAATGGCTTCAATACGCTCTGAGCGATAAAACATACCAACTTTTATGGCATCTGAACCCGGTGCCACCGCGGTTGTAATCATGCTATACGGTGAGGCACTGCGCTCATTAACAGCGGCTAATAACGTCGCAATAGCGCTGCCCTCATCGTAGCCATTATTTTCTAGTTCTAGCAAACCAATAATATCAGCGTCTAAGGCGACGAGTGCTTCAACTAATTTGGCTTGTTGTCTGGCTAATTCAGCGGGCGAACGAGCTCCTCGGCGTGTTGGGAAAGGCTTATCCTGGCCATGGCCGTTAAAGAAATTCAGCACATTATAACTGGCAATTCGCAGTTCGTTCTGTTGCACCGGTGTCGGTACCGCAGGCCGTGGATTAGCACTGACAAACTTAGCGGGTGACGTGGGCAAAATGCGATAGCCGCGCTCGTCTTGATGTACTATACCGGCAACATCTAATACCTGATCGCCAATCCGTAAAGTGCTGCTGGCGCTTAAGCCGTTATTAGGATATGGCAGAGGGTCGGGGTTTTGTTGCCAATGGCCATCATCTAACCAGATTTCTTGGCGGTTTTGTTGCTCTGCCAGTTTTGCAGCAGCTTCGCCCGGACTGACGACTTGCGTCGGCACCATTAAACGTTCATTTGCCAGTAAAATCTCGCCATAACGACCTAAAGGATAAGTATCGGCGACTAACAGCGGTTGGCTAAAGGCCACCCACATCCCTTCATAAGCTTCCCAACTTTGTTCTGCTGCCAGCGGTAAGCTCAAGGCTAAGGGTTGTGTGCTGCTCTGGCCGCAGGTGTTAAGCACGGTTGCATCCACCAGGCTGGTCTGCTGTTCAATTTCAGCGACGGTGCCTTGTACCGTTAAGATCTGCCCGACTTGATAATTTGCCGCATCCGCGAGGCTGAGTAAAATCGCTTCAGCGGTTTGAGGATCGTTATCAGGCTCAACACTTTGTAACATGAGCCCTGGCATAGGCCCATCGAGGTAGACGGGGGCTGATACCACACCTTGCAGCGTAACGTGCTGTCCAAGCAATGGGCTGATTTCTGCCGTGCCTTGAACTTGCGCAATGCTATGAGTGGTTTCGCCACAAGCGGTGGGCGGTTGCTGACATGCTGCCAGACATAAGCTGATAAAACCGAGAGCAATAATTCGCATAATCTATCCTATGAAAGCCGATAAAAAAGGTGCCGAAGCACCTTTTAACACCCTTTAATTAGGGCAAATCTAATTAGCCTAATGGCTAATAAAAACGTTAAGCTTGTTGCTCACGCGCAATAGCGCGATAGCCAATATCATGACGATAATACACATTATCCCAATGAATTTTTGTCACAAGCTGATAGGCCGCTTGTTGTGCTTCGGTAACGCTGTTACCCAATGCGGTGGCACATAACACGCGGCCACCATTCGTCACGACATCGTTGCCAACCAGTTCGGTACCGGCATGAAACACTTTACCCGCAAGGGCTGCGGCATCGTCTAAACCATGGATCACTGTGCCTTTAGCATAAGCATCAGGGTAACCCCCAGCAGCCATCACCACACCTACTGCCGCTTTAGGGCTAAATTGAATGTTGGTTTGTGCTAATTGACCTTGCACCGCACTTTGACATAAAGCGACGAGATCTGACTTTAAGCGCAGCATAATCGGTTGTGTTTCAGGATCGCCAAAGCGACAGTTAAACTCTAACACTTTAGCCGAGCCATCTGCGGCAATCATTAAACCTGCATATAAAAAGCCGGTAAATACATTACCTTCAGCGGCCATACCTTTAACGGTAGGCATAATCACCTGCTGCATAACCCAATCATGCACCGCAGGGGTGACTACGGGGGCAGGAGAATAAGCACCCATTCCACCTGTATTTGGGCCTTTATCGCCGTTATCACGCGCTTTATGATCTTGCGAAGAGGCAAAGGCCAGAGCATGGCTGCCATCCACCATCACAATAAACGAGGCTTCTTCACCGGTCAGGAATTCTTCAATGACTACGCGACTGCCAGCATCACCAAATTTATTACCCGCCAGCATATCATCGATAGCGGCAAAAGCCTCTGCCTCGGTTTGCGCGATAATGACACCTTTACCTGCGGCTAAGCCGTCGGCTTTGATCACTATCGGCGTGCCGAGGCTTTTTACATAGGCTTTCGCCGGAGCAATTTCAGTAAAGTTTTGGTAAGCGGCTGTAGGGATGTTGTGCCGTGCCAAAAAGTCTTTGGCAAACGCTTTTGAGCTTTCTAATTGTGCCGCAGCTTGGGTTGGACCAAAAATGGCTAAACCAGCTGCACGAAAGCGATCGACAACGCCTTTGGCTAAAGGCGCTTCAGGGCCAACAATCGTCAGATCAATCTGTTCTTGTTGGGCAAAAGCCAGTAGACCTGCCACATCATCGGCAGCAATAGCGACATTTTGCAACGCCGCTTCGCGAGCGGTGCCCGCGTTGCCTGGTGCGACAAATACTTCGGTTGCCAGTGGAGATTGTGCTGCTTTCCACGCTAGGGCGTGTTCACGACCACCGCCGCCAATTACCAATACTTTCATCAGTTTGTCCGTTTGCTCAGTTAGTTAATGGGTTTGCGGAATTTTAACGTCATGCGATCGCTTTCGCCGATAGCTTGATATTTTGCTCTATCTTGTTCACCTAAACGTAAAGTAGGTAGCAAAGTCCACACACCTGAAGGGTGGTTGGCAGTATCTTTGGCGTTGGCATTGATTTCGCTGCTGCCTTCAAATACAAACCCCGCTTGCTCTGCTAAACGCACCGCCATGCTTTGTGGCATGTAACCGCTGCGTGTCCATTCGGTGTTTAATTGGCTTTCAGGTAAGCGGTGTTCAACCACACCTAATACGCCACCCGGTTTTAATGCGGTAAAAAACTGCTTATAGGCTGCAACCAGCGCGTCTTCACCACCGCCAATATACCAATTGTGTAAATTACGGAAGGTTAATACCACATCGGCTGAGTTAGCAGGAGCAATAGTGACACCGCCAGCAGCCGAAAACTCGGTGACCTGAACTTTACTGTATTGTGGTTGGCTCGCCATTTTTTCGATAAAGGCTTTGCGGCTACGCTGACCATACTCTGACGAGTTGGCAGGAAAATGTGCCGCATAGTACATGCCTTTTTCAGCAACGAGTGGCGCGATAATTTCCGTGTACCAACCGCCGCCGGGAGAGATTTCAACAACGGTGCTTTGTGGCGTAACGTCAAAAAAGGCCAAGGTAGCGACCGGATTGCGGTATTGATCACGCTGTAAATATTCAGGCGTACGTAGCGGATTTTTTACAGCGGTTTCTAAAGCTTCATTTGCGGCAAGTGGCAAGCTGCATAATAAAGCAGTCAGGCTTAATATTTTGCTGAAACGTAACATAATGGTGAGCTCCTTTTAGGGGTGGCTGTAGTTTAGCAAAGCAACTGCAGAATTGCAGCGTCTTTCGTTGCCCAATAAATAGGCACTTTTGTTTTTTTAGGTGGCTAGACTGCTAATTTTCAAGCTACAATCTGCCGTGGCTATGCTAGAATAGCCCCCTTTTTTAGTGTGAGTTGCATTATGTTAGATCAGATTAAAGTGGTATTGGTGGGCACGACACATACGGGTAACATGGGTTCGGTTGCTCGAGCTATGAAAACGATGGGTTTGTCACAGCTTTGTCTGGTTGCACCGAAAACCGCCCCTGACGGCCAAGCCTATGCCTTAGCCGCGGGTGCCAGTGAAATTTTAGCTAACGCGCAAACGTTCGAATCTTTAGCCGAAGCCGTGGCCGATTGCAGTTTAGTGGTCGGCAGTAGTGCGCGTTCTCGCACCTTAAGTTGGCCAATGTTGTCGCCGCGTGATTGTGGCTTAAAAGCGGTAGCAGAAGCTACGGCAGCACCGGTGGCGTTAGTGTTTGGCCGAGAAAGTAGCGGCTTAAGTAACGAAGAGCTGCAGCTGTGTCAGTACCATGTGTGTATTGATGCCAATCCAGAATACAGCTCGCTTAACTTGGCGATGGCCGTACAAATTATTTGTTACGAAGTGCGAATGGCGCATTTAGCGGCCAAGCCGTTACCTGAGGTCGCGGATGATGAAAAATATCCAAGCTCAGCGCAGATGGAAAACTTTTATCAACACCTAGAAACCGCCTTGCAGCACACGGGCTTTATTATTAAGCAGCATCCGGGTGTGGTGATGACAAAACTGAAGCGCTTGTTTACTCGCGCTCGACCTGAAGAGGCGGAATACAACATTTTACGCGGCATTTTAACCTCGATGCAGCGTCTTGAAAAAATTGATCAGACGAGTCACAAGGAATAATAGGCATGTTCTCCGGCATCAAAGAAGATATCCGAAGTGTATTTGAGCGCGATCCGGCAGCACGCAGTGCCTTTGAAGTACTGACCACTTACCCTGGCCTACATGCCATTTGGTTACATCGCTTAAGTCATCGTTTATGGCGTGCTCAGTGGCGTTGGTTAGCGCGTTGGCTCAGTACCCTTGGGCGCTGGCTAACGGGCGTGGAAATTCATCCTGGCGCTAAAATTGGCAGACGTTTTTTTATCGATCATGGTATGGGCGTGGTGATAGGTGAAACGGCTGAAATTGGCGATGATTGTACGCTGTACCATGGTGTGACCTTGGGCGGTACGAGCTGGAATCCGGGTAAACGGCATCCTACTTTAGGAAATGGCGTGGTTATTGGTGCCGGTGCCAAAGTACTCGGGCCGTTAATGGTGGGCGACAATGCCCGTATCGGTTCCAACGCGGTCGTGGTTAAAGATGTGCCAAAGGCAGCAACGGTTATCGGTATTCCGGGACGCGTTGTATCTAAGCCCGATGCCGATGTGTCTAAACAGCGACAACATTTAGCCAAGAAATATGGCTTTGATGCCTACGCGGTAGCGGCAGATAACCCGGATCCGGTTGCCAATGCGATTGGCAGTTTATTGGATCATATCCAAGTGCTCGACAATAAGGTTGCTGAACTTTGTCACAGTGTTAATGCGCTAGGGGGCAATGTGTGTGAAGAAGTGCCCACGGTCAATATTGAGGAAAGTGATTTTCGGGAAGCGGAGCAACGCGCTGCCGAGCAGCGCTGTAAAGATGAAGAAGTGTTTGATCCGCGGGTCTAATGGTTAATCGCGAATACCGATAAGTTTAGGCTTTAGCATGACGCTGTTTGCTCAGCTTAATGAACCTTGAATCATCCCTGAGGCGCGATGATTATCTGCATTGCTGCAGTTCATCCTTGGCCTGTAAAGGTTGATTTAGAGCAAACAAGCCATACTGAACAGGCGGGTATTCGGTTAATACCTGACTAAAACACTAGGGTTAATACTTGACTAAAATAGTCAGGAATGTAAAATGGACCCCATTCTGAAATGGGAGCCAATTATGCGATTAACTTCAAAAGGCCGTTATGCCGTGACTGCAATGTTAGACGTTGCTTTACACGCAGTACAGGGACCTGTACCTCTCGCAGACATATCAGAGCGACAAGGGATCTCACTTTCTTATCTTGAACAATTATTCGCTCGTTTACGCAAGCACGGGCTGGTAAGCAGTGTACGTGGCCCCGGCGGCGGTTACCAATTAGGTATGGCAGCAGCGGCAATCTCTATCTCTGCCGTGATCGCTGCGGTAGATGAGTCCGTAGATGCCACACGCTGCCAAGGCAAATCCGATTGCCATGGTGGTACTCGCTGCTTAACCCATACGCTGTGGAGTAATTTAAGCCACCGTATAGAAGACTTTCTGACCAATATTTCGTTAGAAGAACTGGTCAATCAACAAGAAGTGCGGCAAACCGCTCAGCAACAAAGCCGTAAGTTAAAGAATCCTGCCACTGATATTGACGTCAGTTGTCAGCTGTAAGCGCAACGGAGCAAACCATGAAGCTACCAATATATTTAGACTATGCTGCAACAACCCCGGTTGACCCGCGGGTTGCAGAAAAGATGATGCAATTTTTGACAATGGATGGCCAGTTTGGTAACCCAGCGTCACGCTCGCATCGTTTTGGCTGGCAAGCTGAAGAGGCGGTAGAAATTGCACGCAGTCAGATCGCCGACTTAGTCAATGCTGATCCACGTGAGATCGTGTTTACCTCTGGTGCCACTGAATCAAATAATTTAGCCATTAAAGGTGCGGCCGAGTTTTACCATAAAAAAGGTAAACACCTGATCACGGTCAAAACAGAACATAAAGCGGTATTAGATACTATGCGCCAATTGGAGCGCGATGGCTTTGAAGTGACCTATCTAGATGTTGAAGCCAACGGTTTAGTCGATTTAGCGAAGCTAGAACAAGCCATCCGCCCTGACACCACGCTCATCAGCATTATGTTTGTCAACAACGAAATTGGTGTGGTGCAAGATATTGCGGCTATCGGTGAATTATGTCGCAGTAAAGGGATTATTTTCCATGTTGACGCGGCGCAAGCAACCGGCAAAGTAGCGATCGATTTACAAACCTTAAAAGTCGATTTAATGGCCTTCTCTGGTCATAAAACTTACGGACCGAAAGGCATTGGTGCTTTGTATGTGCGGCGCAAGCCACGCATTCGTTTAGAAGCACAAACGCACGGTGGTGGTCATGAGCGTGGTATGCGCTCTGGTACTTTAGCTACGCACCAAATCGTCGCGATGGGCGAGTCTTTCCGCATTGCTAAAGAAGAAATGGCTTCTGAAAATATCCGAATCACCGCGTTACGTGATCGCTTATGGAATGGCATTAAAGATATTGAACAAGTTTTCTTAAATGGCGATGCCGAACATCGCGTGCCAGGGATCACTAACATCAGCTTTAACTATGTTGAAGGTGAGTCTTTAATCATGGCATTAAAAGACATTGCGGTATCGTCAGGTTCTGCCTGTACGTCGGCCAGTTTAGAGCCATCTTATGTGCTGCGCGCACTGGGCTTAACTGACGAACTGGCGCACAGTTCCATTCGTTTTAGTATTGGCCGTTTCACCACGGAAGAGCAAGTTGACCACACTATTAAGATCGTGCATGCCGCTATCGATAAATTACGTGAAATGTCGCCGTTATGGGATATGTATAAAGACGGTGTCGATTTAAACACTGTGGCCTGGGTGGCGCACTAAACACTAGGCGCTATCGCCACAACAGAGGGTATTAACATGGCTTACAGCAATAAAGTTATTGATCACTACGAAAATCCACGCAACGTTGGCGCTTTTGCTAAAGATGATCCAACCGTTGCCACCGGCATGGTGGGTGCGCCGGCTTGTGGTGACGTAATGAAACTACAAATCAAAGTCAATGAGCAAGGCATCATCGAAGATGCGAAGTTCAAAACGTACGGTTGTGGTAGTGCTATCGCTTCAAGCTCACTGGTTACTGAGTGGGTAAAAGGGAAAACCTTAGATGAAGCACAGCTAATTAAAAACACTGATATTGCGCAGGAACTCGCTTTACCACCGGTGAAAATTCACTGCTCAATTTTAGCTGAAGATGCTATTAAAGCCGCTATCGCAGATTATAAACAAAAGCACGGAGGCTAATGCCCGATGGCGATTTCAATGACAGCAGCGGCGGCCGAGCGGGTCAGTAGTTATCTGCATAATCGCGGTAAAGGTGTTGGCCTGCGCGTTGGTGTTAAAACCACTGGCTGTTCTGGATTGGCATATGTACTGGAATTTGTTGATGAGTTGAACGACGATGATCAAGTGTTTGAAGATCATGGTTTAAAACTCATTGTTGATGGCAAAAGCTTGGTATATATCGACGGCACGCAGCTTGATTTTGTTAAAGAAGGCCTAAATGAAGGTTTTCAATTTAACAATCCGAACGTCAACGGCGAATGCGGTTGTGGCGAAAGCTTTACAGTGTAATGCAGACCCTGAGGTAGCATGAATTACTTTCGGTTGTTTGATTTACCTGAGACATTTGAACTGGATCTAACCGAATTAGGTTCGCGTTATTTGTCGTTGCAAAAGCGTTTTCACCCCGATAATTTTGCGGCCGGCTCTGAGCGTGATCGCTTGATGTCGGTGCAGCAAACGGCCAACATTAACGATGCTTATCACAGCCTAAAGCAGCCTTTGCTGCGGGCTGAGCATATGTTAGCGTTACGTGGTTTAAAAATTAGCAATGAACAGCGAAGTTTTACCGACCCGCTGTTTTTAATGCAGCAAATGGAATTGCGCGAGCAACTAGCAGAATTACAAGACGAGGCCGATCCAGAAGCGGCCTTGTTTGCTATTGAGCAACAGATCCAGCAGCAACGCAAACAGCTATTAAAGGCGTTAAGCGAAGCCCTGGTTGAGCAGAGCGCTGAACAAGATCAGCTCGCCGCCGAGTTGGTGCGTAAATTAAAATTCTTTTATAAACTGCAGCAAGAGCTGGAGTTAATCGAACAGCAACTACAAGACTAATTTCACTATGGCTTTACTACAAATTGCAGAGCCGGGCCAAAGTGCGGCCCCGCATAAACATCGGTTGGCCGCAGGCATTGATCTGGGCACCACTAATTCCTTAGTTGCAACGGTACGCAGTGGTGAAGCAAAAACTTTGCTGAACCAAGCCGGCGAATCGATGGTTCCTTCCGTGGTTCGTTACACTAAAGACGGTGTGCAAGTCGGTAGTGCTGCCGAAGCCGCTGCCGTTAGCGATGCTGAAAATACGATTGTTTCGGTTAAGCGTTTAATGGGCAAGGGCTATCAAGAAACGCTGGCTTTAGCCAATGCGCTACCTTACCGCTTAGTGGAGCAAACCGGCTTAGTCGCTATCGAAACGGTACAGGGTATCAAAAACCCGGTAGAGATCTCTGCTGAAATTCTGGCTACTTTAGCGAATACCGCCAGTGAAACACTCGGTGGCGAACTGAATGGCGTAGTCATTACCGTACCGGCTTATTTTGATGATGCGCAGCGCCAAGCAACCAAAGATGCGGCGAAGCTAGCCGGTTTAACCGTACTGCGCTTATTAAATGAGCCAACAGCGGCAGCCTTAGCTTATGGCCTCGACAGTGGCCAAGAGGGCGTCATTGCCGTTTACGATTTAGGCGGCGGTACCTTTGATATCTCCATCTTACGTTTGCGTCGTGGCGTGTTTGAAGTACTTGCGACCGGGGGTGACTCAGCTCTCGGTGGTGATGATTTTGATCAAGCCATTGTTAGCGAATTGAAAGAACGTAGCGGCCAAACTGATTTATCCTTTAGTGCTCAGCGCCAATATCAGCAGCAAGCTCGGGCCTTGAAAGAAGCATTAACCGATAAGGCCAGTTTCGATTATCATTTTACTGCTGATCAACAAGAGGTTAAGGGAACTTTAACCCGTACTGAGTTAGATCAGTTAATTCTGACGTTGGTGAAAAAAACCATCCGGGCTTGCCGTCAAACCCTTCGCGATGCTGACTTAACCACCGATGAAGTGTTAAAAGTGGTTATGGTCGGTGGTTCAACCCGAGTCCCCCTTGTCAGGCAGCAAGTAGCAGAGTTTTTTAATACCGAGCCATTAACCAGTATCGACCCTGATAAAGTTGTGGCCTTAGGCGCGGCTATTCAAGCCAATGTGCTGGTGGGTAATAAAGCAGACAATGAAACCTTATTGCTTGATGTGATCCCACTGTCGTTAGGCATTGAGACCATGGGTGGGTTAACCGAAAAAATTATTCCACGCAATACGGTGATCCCGGTTTCGCGTGCCCAAGAGTTTACTACCTTCAAAGATGGTCAAACGGCGATGGCGATTCATGTCGTGCAAGGTGAACGTGAATTAGTCGAAGATTGCCGTTCTTTAGCACGCTTTGAATTACGCGGTATTCCTCCAATGCCTGCCGGTGGTGCTCATATTCGAGTAACCTTTCAGGTTGATGCCGATGGTTTGCTCAATGTCAGTGCCGAAGAAAAATCGACCGGTGTGCAAGCTAGTATTCAAGTGAAGCCGTCTTATGGTTTAAGTGATGATCAAATTGCTAGTATGATCAGTGGCTCGATGCAGCACGCCAGACAAGATATGCAGCAGCGCTTGTTGCGTGAGCAGCAAGTTGAAGCAGAACGAGTCATTGAAGCCGTTAGTGTGGCGTTAGCCTCTGATGCGGCGTTACTTGATGAGCAGAAGCAAGCCGACATTAAGCAGGCGTTAGCCACCTTAAGTGAGTTACGTCAGCAACAAGATACCGCGGCCATTAAAGCTGCCATAGAACATACCAACCAGTTAACAGATGAATTTGCAGCCCTTCGCATGGATAAATCTATTCGTTTAGCGCTGCAAGGTCATAAGGTAGATGAGGTCTAAGTTATGCCACAAATCGTATTTTTACCCCATGCCGAATTATGCCCTGAAGGCGCGGCTCTCGACGCTAAAAGTGGCGAAACGGTATTAGATGTTGCATTGCGCAACGGTATTGCCATTGAACATGCTTGTGAAAAGTCTTGTGCCTGTACTACCTGCCATATTGTGGTACGTGAAGGTTTTTACTCGTTAAACGAAAGTGACGAGTTAGAAGAAGACATGCTGGATAAGGCTTGGGGTTTAGAGCCGGAGTCTCGCTTAGGTTGTCAGGCGCGAATTGCCAATGACGACTTAGTGGTTGAGATCCCGAAATATACCCTGAATATGGTCAGCGAAGGGCATTAAGCCCCGCTAGCGCTCTGCGCTGTCTAGTCGCAGCACAGAGCGCAGTAAGTGTGTTACCTCACTAGGCAATCTTTTCTTCAAGCTAGGTTTTTTATAACTTTTAGCGTATAATATGCCGCCCAAATTTTTTAACCCTTTATTAGATTAATAGGAGCCAGACATGGCCTTAGAACGTACTTTCTCTATCGTAAAACCTGATGCCGTAGCCAAGAACCATATCGGTGCTATCTACAGCCGTTTCGAATCTGCAGGTTTACGCATTGTTGCTGCTAAGATGTTACACTTAAGCCAAGAACAGGCTGAAGGTTTCTACGCTGAGCACAAAGAGCGTCCATTCTTCAATGCATTAGTTTCTTTCATGACGTCTGGCCCAGTAATGGTTCAAGTGTTAGAAGGTGAAGATGCCGTTCGTAAAAACCGTGAAATCATGGGTGCTACTAACCCGAAAGATGCTTTCGCGGGTACTTTACGTGCAGATTTCGCTGCTAGCATCGACGAGAATGCGGTACACGGTTCTGACGCTGCTGCTTCTGCTGCACGTGAAATCGCTTACTTTTTCACTGAAGCTGAGCTGTGCAGCCGCACACGTTAATTTTCAGCGTTTAGTGAACAAACAAAGGGGGCGCGAGCCCCTTTTGTGCATTAATGCCCTCACTGCGGTGAGCATGACGACAATAGCGTAAGTTATTGTTCTGAAAAGATAGTTATATTGGTTAGCAGGAGTATCCTGGAATGAGTAGCTCATCCACTTTAGTTAATTTGTTAGATCTTACCCGATCGCAGATGCAGGAATTTTTTGTCACGCTTGGCGAAAAACCGTTTCGTGCCGATCAGGTAATGAAGTGGATATACCATTACTGTGTCGATGATTTCGACAAGATGACCAATATTAACAAAAAGCTGCGCGATGTTTTAAAAACGTGCTGCGAAATTAAAGCCCCGGTAGTAGCGACGCGGCAAGATAGCGCCGATGGCACTATCAAGTTTGTGATGGCCTTAGCGGGTGGTCAAGAAGTTGAAACCGTTTGGATCCCCGAAAAAGATCGCCGTACACTTTGTGTTTCTTCACAGGTGGGTTGTGCGCTAGATTGTTCATTTTGCTCTACTGCGCAGCAAGGGTTTAACCGTAATTTATCTGTCTCAGAAATCATCGGTCAGGTTTGGCGTGTTTGCCAAATTATCGGCAGCTATGGCGATACCGGTGTAAAACCCGTTACCAATGTGGTGATGATGGGCATGGGCGAGCCACTACTAAATTTGAATAACGTTGTGCCTGCGATGGAACTGATGATGGAAGATTTCGGTTTTGGTTTATCTAAACGTCGTGTCACTTTAAGCACTTCGGGTGTTGTGCCCGCGTTAGATTTATTGCGTGAGCGTATTGATGTCGCTTTGGCTATTTCGTTACACGCCCCCAATAATGCTTTACGGGATCAGTTGGTGCCAGTCAATAAAAAGTACCCTATGGAAGAATTTTTGGCGGCTTCGCGCCGTTATGTTGCGCAATCAAAAGCCAACGATAAAGTCACCGTAGAGTACGTTATGCTTGATGGCATCAACGACAGCATGGAGCAAGCGCATGAACTGGCTAATGCTTTAAAAGAAACGCCCGCTAAGATTAACTTAATTCCATTTAATCCATACCCTGGATCGCCTTATAAGCGTTCGAGCAATTCTAGGATTGATCGTTTTAACAAGGTCTTACAAGAACATGGTTTTACTGTTATGGTACGTAAAACCCGAGGCGATGATATTGATGCGGCATGCGGGCAGCTGGTTGGTGATGTTATCGACCGAACTAAACGTTTAATGAAAAAGCAGCAAAAAGGTGAGTCAATCACAATAAAAGAGCTGCAATAACAAAAGGGAACGCCAGTGGTAATGCAGAGATTTCCTGTTGTCACCGCGCTTACGGCATTGTTAATACTCTCAGGATGTGTTTCTGAGAGCACTTATGTTGCGAATGAGCGCCAGGTTAGCCAGCGCAGTGTGGATAACACCGAAGCGGCTAGAACCCGAATTTCGCTAGGTTTAAACTATTTGCGTCGTGGCGATACAACGCAAGCGCTTTATAATCTTGAGCGTGCCAAAACGATGGCACCTAATTTGCCAGAAGTGTTTAACGCCCTGGCTTATTATTACCAATCGGTGGGTGAACATACTCAGGCTGAAAACGCTTACAAGCAAGCGATTGCTAAAGATTCAAACAATGCGGATGCTTACAATAACTATGGTGCATTTTTATGCCAAATAGGAAAGTACGCTGAGGCTGAACAGCTGTTGTTATCGGCCATTTCCAAGCCCGGTTATATCCGCGTAGCGGAAAGTTACGAAAATTTAGCCCTGTGTCAGTTAGAACAAAACGGTTTTGAACAAGCCCGAACCTATTTAGGGTTTTCTATCTCACACAATGGCACGCGGATAAGTGCGTTAATCAACAGTGCTTCGGTTAACTATGCCATGGGCAACTTAATTGATGCCAAAGCCGATTTGCAGCGTATTCAACGTTTAGGCCGTGTCTCTGCGCGCAGCACTTTATTAAATTATTTGGTGTCTGAAAAGCAGGGTGATATGGCAACCATGCGCCATGCCGAACAACTATTGCTGACACTGTATATTGATACGGCTGAAGCCAAATTGCTGTTACAGCAACGTACATTGGATAGCGAGTTTGAGCAGTTGCGTGAACGCTACAAGCAAAAACTTCTGGCTAGCATTCAACCTGTGGTTACTGATACACCTGCCGCCAAACAACAGCGGCAACCGGTGGCTAACCCGCAGTTGCGGATACGACGCAAATCGACCGAAGCCGAGCCGGTTAACGATACGCCTGTAGCGAATACGCCTGCTGCTGCGCTAAGCCATAACCTTACACCGCCCACTGCGGCGGTAACGCGTCAGCCAGAGCCGACGCATTCGGTGGCGGATATTGCTAACAGCTTTAGTGCGCAACAAACCAAGCCGGCTGAACTTCCACCGGCTTTACCGGTTGAGCATGTGCTGTTAAATGACGAAACCGTGAATGCTGCCCACAATACATCGGCTGCCACAGCTGAAGAACTCAGTGCTCAAGCTGCGCTCATCACGCAAAACGAGCCCAGCAACAAGACCACAACACCGCGCAGCGATCCGGCGCTGCAAGCAACAAAACTGGAAAGCGCCGTTACTGCGCAACCAAGGTTAAACCCTGCTACAGCCACCAGTGCTGCTCCTGAAGCGCAGCTTACTGCTGTGTCTAATACTCCCACTGCGAGCTCCCAACAAACGGCGCAAGAGCCGTCAGCGGTTACGCCTGCGCTTGACACCAAGAAGGCATTAGAAACATTAACAACAGCAGCTGTGGATAGCGCTGCGCCAAGCATGATGTCAACTGAACCAGCCGCCACGCTGACCGTTCAGCCTGATCCTTTAACGAAACAAACCATGGTGGATACTGCAGAGCCCGCTGTTACAGCGAATTTACCTGCCGCTGATCCTGTTGCGTCATTGCAACCTATCTCTTCTGCACAGCCAACCATAACGATGCCACAAAGCAATAATGAGCTTATTGCTGATATCAGTGATGTGCCTTTTCATCAAGTCGCCGAGGGCGAATCACTTCACAGCATCTCGATAAATTACAATATTTTATTAACCCGCCTGCAAGAGTGGAACGCCTTAACGCCAACCTCTAAATTGCGGGTAGGACAAAAAATCTGGTTAGCTCCGAGTGATGCCCCGCCAGATTCGGGTGCACCGCCAGTGCGATTGGCCAATGCGCAGCCAGTCGATGAATATTTTCATCTGGTTGCTGAAGGTGACACTATGTTTGCTATTTCGTACCGCTATAATATTCGTTTAGAGCGGTTCATGGCCTGGAATGCATTAACGGAACAAAGCCGTTTAACCATCGGGCAAAAACTTTACATTGTGGATCCGGCATCAATTAATCATGACTAATGACGAACAACTTGAAGCGAGCTCAGCACCTGAATTGACGGTCGGTCAGATCTTACGGCAAACACGTGAGAAGCGCGGCTTATCTCTAAAGGATGTAGCACAACAACTAAATTTAAAAGCCGAAGTGTTGCAATGCATAGAAGCCGATGAACCTGATAAAAACATCCTGCCGACCTTTATGCGTGGTTATGTTCGTGCCTATGCGCGGCATTTAAAATTACCTGAGTTGCCGCTACTAAAACAGTTTGAACAGGCGCACCATGTCAAAAGTGCACCGGTGAAAACCATGAAAACCTTTTCTAATCGGCAGGCCAAGCAGCAAACTGAAGCTCGCTTTATGTGGCTGACTTATTTGATTGCCGCTATTTTACTGGCCTCGTTAGCCATTTGGTTTTGGCAGGGCTCGCGTGATTTTGTCACAAGCGATAGCCTACCGACCAGCAGCACAACGCCCGCGCTGACAGAATCGAGCGGGACTATTCCACTTACGCAAACCGCATCACAGCCTAGCAGCTGGGAGTCACCACCAGCGGCCAATAACGTAGCAGATAACAGCAATGAGCCAGAAAGCTTAGTGAGCGAGTCGGTAACGCAAAGCGATTCGTCTGCATTACCCAGCAGTGTGCCCATGGTTGAGCTGGCAGCGCCCATTACCGACACGCTGCTTGCGCCAGAAAACAACGAACTGGCCACAGAATCTTTTGGTGACAGTAACGACAGTGGTTTAGATCGGTTAAAAATGACGTTTGCCGAAAACTGCTGGATTGATGTTGTGGATGCCAGTGGCGAGCGAGTTGCTTATGGCACCAAGCAAGCTGGCTACATTATGGAACTGAATGCCAAGGCACCGTTTGTGATTACCTTAGGCAATCCCAGCGTGGTCGCCATCGAATTAAACCAACAGCCTTATGATATGTCGAAATATCCTGGAGGCCGTGTTGCCAAATTTACTTTGTCAGGACAGAACGAATAATGTTTGCAGAAAATCCGATTAAACGTCGGCAATCTACTCAAATTAAAGTAGGAAATGTATTAATTGGCGGTGATGCGCCAATCGCCGTACAATCAATGACCAATACTCGCACTACGGATGTTGACGCGACCGTGGCACAAATTCGCGCCATTGCAGCTGCTGGTGCTGATTTAGTGCGTGTTTCAGTGCCAACCATGGAAGCTGCCGAAGCCTTTAAGCTGATTAAACAGCAATCGCCAGTGCCTTTAGTTGCCGATATACATTTTGATTATCGAATCGCTTTAAAAGTGGCTGAGTATGGTGTTGATTGTTTGCGCATTAATCCGGGTAACATTGGCAAAGAAGATCGTATTCGCGCGGTGGTCGATGCCGCTAAAGATTACAATATTCCCATCCGTATTGGTGTGAATGGCGGTTCCTTAGAAGCGGATATTCAAGAGAAATACCGTGAGCCGACGCCCGAAGCGCTAGTAGAATCAGCTATGCGGCATGTCGATATTCTGGATCGCTTTAACTTCGACAATTTTAAAGTCAGCGTAAAAGCCTCCGACGTGTTCTTAGCCGTCGGCGCTTATCGTTTACTGGCAAAGCAAATTAAACAACCACTGCATTTAGGCATTACCGAAGCAGGTGGCGCAAGAGCCGGCGCAGTAAAATCGGCCATTGGTTTAGGAATGTTATTGGCAGAAGGTATCGGCGATACACTGCGCATTTCATTAGCGGCCGATCCGGTTGAAGAAGTTAAAGTGGCATTTGATATTTTGAAATCGCTGCGGATCCGTTCGCGAGGTGTTAATTTTATTGCCTGCCCTAGTTGTTCACGTCAAGAATTCGACGTGATTAAAACCATGAATGAGTTAGAGCAACGTTTAGAAGATATTGTTGATCCTTTAACGGTGTCCGTGATTGGTTGTGTCGTCAATGGCCCGGGTGAAGCGTTAATTTCAGATCTGGGTGTGGCCGGCGCCAATCGTAAAAGTGGCTTTTATATCAACGGCGAGCGGCAAAAGCTGCGGTTGGATAACGGGCAAATTGCTGAACAACTCGAGTTTCAAGTACGGCAGTATTTGCAACAACGTATCGCAGTAAAACAACTCTAAGAGTAGGATGCTTGGTGTTTTGCGGCGCAGGCTCTATAATCCCTGCTTTTGCAGACACCTTAGCGGTGCTCTTTGCGTAATAGTTAAACGGAAGCATTATTTTGGCTAAGCAAATTCAGGCAATTCGTGGTATGAACGATTGCCTGCCGCAGGATTCTGGTCTGTGGCAATATGTAGAACAAGTCCTTCGCGACACCGCGGCTAGCTATGGTTACAGTGAAATTCGCTTTCCCATTGTGGAGATGACCGAGCTGTTTAAACGCTCTATTGGCGAAGTCACCGATATCGTTGAAAAAGAAATGTACAGTTTCAACGATCGCAATGGCGACAGCTTAACCTTACGACCAGAAGGCACTGCCTGCTGTGTGCGTGCGGGTAATGAGCACGGCTTACTGTATAACCAAGAACAACGCCTGTGGTACACCGGCCCGATGTTTCGTCATGAACGGCCGCAAAAAGGCCGCTATCGCCAATTTCACCAATTTGGCTTAGAAGCTTTTGGTATTGGCAGTGCTGATATTGATGCGGAAGTGATCATCTTAAGTGCGCGTTTATGGCAAAAGCTGGGTTTAACCCCTTATGTGAGCTTAGAGCTGAACTCATTAGGCTCGAATGAAGCGCGCGCGGCCTATCGTGATACCTTGGTAGCCTATTTAGAACAGCATAAAGATCTGCTGGACGAAGACAGCTTGCGTCGTTTGTACAGCAACCCTTTACGGGTGCTGGACAGCAAAAACCCGGCCATGGCCGAGATGCTGGCCGCCGCACCAAAGCTAGCCGATCATTTAGATGCAGAGTCAACAGCGCATTTTAATCAATTACAAGCACGCTTAACTGCGGCGGGCATTAGTTTTACCATTAATCCTCGCCTTGTGCGCGGCTTAGACTATTACAATCGTACCGTGTTTGAGTGGGTAACCACAGAGCTGGGTTCGCAAGGTACCGTGTGTGCCGGTGGTCGTTACGATGGTTTAGTCGAACAGCTTGGCGGCAAACCTACGCCGGCCGTTGGTTTTGCTTTAGGTTTAGAGCGCTTGATTTTATTACTGCAAACATTAGAGTTAGCGCCAATATTAGCCCCAACCGCAGATATTTATCTGATGGCAATGGGTGAGTCTGCGGAACTTGCAGCTGTTAGCGTTGCCGAAAGGCTGCGTAGCGATTTGCCGACCAAACGTGTTATCTTGCACTGCGGTGGCGGCAATCTAAAAAAACAATTTAAAAGGGCTGATAAATCAGGTGCCGAATTAGCACTGATTTTAGGCGATGAAGAACTGGCCCGTGGCGAAATCACCTTAAAATGGTTACGTCAGGATCAGCCACAACAAACCTTGAAACTGAGCGAATTGGCTCAGCATCTGGCCTGAGAGCATAACGGAGTAGTTAGGTGGAAATTTACACAGACGAAGAACAACAGGTTGAAGCCCTCAAACGGTTTTGGAATGAATATGGCAAAGCTATTTTTGGTGGTGTAATTATTGGTGTAGCTGCCTTGTATGGCTGGCGCTTTTATCAGGCTGAACAGCGAGCTAGCGCCGAAGCCTTATCCAACAGTTATGCTCAACTGGTGCAAAAACAAGCCAGTGAGGATGATTTCTTAGCTGAAGCGCAAACTTTTATTAGCGAGCAAGGTAATAATAATTATGCCGTGTTCGCGGCGTTATTAGCGGCGAAAGATGCGGTGACCGCTGAGAATTTTGCCGAAGCGATTAAGCAGTTAAGCTGGGTACAGCAAAACAGCAAAGACGCTAGCGTTAAGGCGATTGCTCAGTTACGTTTAGCTCGTGTACAACGTCAAACAGGTGACTATACCGGCGCTTTAGCAACCTTAGAGCAAGCTGTACCATCCAGTTTTGTTGGGCAACAAGCAGAGCTGAAAGGCGATGTGTTACAAGCTACGGGTGATTTAGTCGCGGCGAAAGCGGCTTATCAAGTCGCCTTTAGCAATGCCGGCCAAAATACGCAATTATTGCAGATTAAACTTGATGAGCTGGCGCACATCACCGCTGCGAACTAAGGGGCCGATATGAAATTTGCCTTAAAACATGCGGCGTTGGCGTTGATTTCGCTAACGTTGATTGCTTGTTCTAGCAAAGATAAATTAGTACTGCCCGATATCGAAAATCGCATTAGCCCCAAGAAAGTGTGGTCGATGCAAGTCGGTGACGGCGTTGGCCATTACGAATCAGGCTTAAAGCCACTGATTTTAGATGACAAAGTGTTTATGGCCAGCCGTGAAGGCATCGTGGTGTCAGCAGATCTAGCCACAGGCAAACGCTTATGGACCTTTGATCTACGCCAAAACGCGCAAGTGTCTGCTTGGCAAAAATTAAATTTAAGCTGGTCTGAAGGTAATGCCCGCATTGCTGGTGGTATTAGCCAAGGTTACGGCAAGCTTTTTTTAGGTACTGAAAATGGCGAAGTGGTTGCGCTTGATGCGGTTACGGGCAGTTTAGTTTGGCGTGCGCAAGTGCCGGGTGAAGTGTTAGTGAGTCCTGCGGTTGGCGATGGCTTTGTGGTAGTTAAATTAGGTACCGGTACGCTTTTGGCATTAAACCCAGATGATGGCGAGCAGCGTTGGGTGTTTGAAAACGAACAGCCTCCTTTAACGATCCGCGGTGTCAGCGAGCCGGTTATTGAAAGCGGCGGCGTTATTTACGGTAATGCGAATGGTCGTATCGGCGTATTGTTAGTGGATCGTGGTTTCCAAGCTTGGGAAGAAACGGTTGCGACACCTAAAGGCAGTACCGACTTATCACGTTTGGTCGATGTCGATGCTAAGCCGTTAGTCGTTGGGGGGACAGTTTACACTATCGCCTTTAACGGTGAGTTATTTGCACTAGATCTGCGTTCGGGTCAGCAATCTTGGAAGCGCGATTATGCCAGTTTCCGCAATATGGCGATCAGCGGTTCAGTGATTTATCTGGTCGATTCTGAAGGTCGTATTTATGCGGTCGATCGTCGTAATGGGTCGGAGATCTGGAGTCAAACCGGTTTACATAAACACTTTTTAACTGGCCCTACCGTGTATAAAGACTACCTGGTTATCGGTGATAGCAAAGGTCATTTGCATTGGTTTGATCGCAACACTGGTGACTTTGTTGCCAGACAAAGCTTTGATGATTCGGGCTTTTATCGTGAAGCTGTTGCCAATAATGACTATATAGTCGTCACAACTCGTGATGGTGAGCTAGTATTATTACAAACGCCTTAAACTGCGTATTAATCTACTTAACAGAAAACAGGCCTAAACTGAGGCCTGTTTTCTTATTTTTGAGGTTGACTAAATGTTACCTGTAGTTGCCCTGGTTGGGCGCGCCAATGTTGGCAAATCAACACTGTTTAACCGTTTAACCCGCACCCGCGATGCGCTTGTTGCTGACTTTCCGGGATTAACACGTGATCGCAAATATGGCTCGGTCAACTTCGAAGGCATGGAGTTTATTGTGGTGGATACCGGTGGTATCGACGGCAATGAGCACGGCATTGAAGTCGAAATGGCTGATCAATCGTTAAAAGCCATTGCTGAAGCCGATGTTGTGCTGTTTCTTGTCGATGCACGCGCCGGTTCAACGGTGGGCGATCAAGCGATTGCGGCTCATATTCGTCGGGTCGAAAAACCCGTCTTTTTGGTTGCCAATAAAACCGATGGTCTAGACGCAGATACCGCCGTTGCCGACTTTTACAGTTTGGGCATAGGCGAAGTTTATCCCATAGCGGCTGCACATGGCCGAGGTGTTTCTTCCTTGTTGCAACATGCCTTATTGCCGTTCTTGCAACAACAAAAAGACGAAACGGCTAGCGAAGATTCTGTGATCAGTGATTACACGGATGTCTCTGAAGAGGACGCTGCCGCAGAAGCGGCCAGACTGCGTTCTGAACATATCAAGTTAGCCATTGTTGGCCGGCCTAATGTGGGTAAATCGACACTGACTAACCGTATTCTGGGTGAAGAGCGGGTAGTGGTGTTCGATATGCCGGGTACCACCCGCGACTCAGTGTATATTCCGATGCAGCGTAATGAGCGTGATTACACCTTGATTGACACTGCGGGTGTGCGTCGCCGTGGCAAGATTGATGACATGGTCGAGAAGTTCTCGGTTGTTAAAACATTGCAAGCGATTGAAGATGCTAACGTGGTCATTTTGGTATTGGATGCTCGTTTAGGCATTTCAGATCAAGATTTGAGTATCTTGGGCTTCGTATTGAATGCCGGGCGTTCCTTAGTGTTAGCGGTTAACAAATGGGATGGCTTAAACGACGGTGTGAAAGACGAAATTAAACGCGAGTTAGATCGTCGCCTTGGTTTTATCGACTTTGCCCGCTTACATTTTATTTCTGCTCTGCATGGCTCTGGCGTGGGTAATCTATTCGACTCGGTTGAAGAAGCCTTTGATTCTGCGACGAAACGCGTTAGTACCTCGTTATTAACCCGCATCATGAAAATGGCGCAAGAAGATCACCAGCCACCGATGGTGCACGGTCGTCGCGTTAAATTGAAATATGCGCATGCCGGTGGTTATAACCCACCGATTATTGTCATTCACGGTAACCAAGTAAAAGATTTACCGGACTCGTATAAGCGTTATTTGATGAATTACTACCGAAAAGCGCTGCAAATGATGGGTACGCCAGTGCGTATAGAATTCCGTGAGGGTGAGAACCCCTATACGCCCACTAAGAAAAATACTGAGACTGCGCTGCAAAAGTACAAGCGTGAGCGCTTAATGAAAGCCCGTCAAAAAGTGGCTAAAAAAGATTAACAGCAAGGACTAACAGATGAAATTCCGTTTTCCGGTTATTGTAATAGACGAAGATTTCCGCTCAGAAAATATTTCAGGTTCGGGTATTCGTGATCTCGCCCAAGCGATTGGTGGCCATGGTTTTGAAGTAGTGGGTTACACCAGCTATGTTGATTTAACCGCTTTTGCCCAACAAGCGAGCCGCGCATCTTGTTTTATTTTGTCGATTGATGACGAAGAGTTTGGCAGTGGCAGCAACGATGATGTGAATAAAGCGCTGATTGAGCTGCGTGCTTTTGTTAAAGAAGTGCGTAAGCGAAATGCCGATATTCCGATTTTTTTGTACGGTGAAACCCGTACCAGTCGGCATATACCGAATGATATTTTGCGCGAGCTACATGGTTTTATTCATATGTTCGAAGATACGCCTGAGTTTGTCGCGCGGCATATTATTCGTGAAGCTCGTAAATATTTAGACGCCTTAGCGCCACCATTTTTCAATGCGCTGATGGATTATGCCCAAGACAGTTCATACTCATGGCACTGCCCAGGTCATTCTGGTGGCGTGGCATTCTTAAAAAGCCCGGTTGGCCAAATGTTCCACCAATTCTTTGGTGAAAACATGCTTCGGGCTGATGTGTGTAACTCGGTAGATGAATTAGGCCAACTGCTTGATCACACTGGGCCTGTGGCCGAAAGTGAAGCGAATGCGGCGCGTATCTTTAATGCCGATCATTTGTTCTTTGTCACAAACGGGACCTCCACCTCGAATAAGATGGTGTGGCACTCTGTGGTGGCACCCGGTGATATCGTGGTGGTTGACCGTAACTGCCATAAATCGATTTTACACTCGATCATTATGACCGGTGCTATTCCGGTGTTTTTAATGCCCACCCGTAACCATTACGGCATTATTGGGCCTATTCCGAAAAGTGAGTTTTCGCCTGAAGCCATTGCCAAAAAGATTGAAGCTAATCCGTTTGCTCGCAATGCCAAGAATAAAAAGCCGCGTATTTTAACCATTACTCAAAGTACCTATGACGGTATTTTGTATAACGTGGAAGAAATTAAGCAAGAGCTTGGCTCAACAATCGACACCTTGCACTTTGATGAGGCGTGGTTACCACACGCCAGCTTCCACGAGTTTTATCATGAAATGCATGCTATTGGTAAAGATAGACCGCGCTCGGAAGAAACGCTGGTATTTGCTACGCAATCTACCCATAAATTGTTAGCCGGTTTATCTCAAGCTTCGCAAATTTTGGTACAAAATGCTGAAAAGCGTAATTTAGATACGCACCGCTTTAATGAATCTTATTTGATGCACAGCTCGACCAGCCCGCAATATGCCATTATTGCTAGCTGTGACGTGGCTGCGGCGATGATGGAAGCACCCGGCGGCACGGCGCTGGTGGAGGAGTCGTTGTTGGAAGCCATCGATTTTCGTCGGGCGATGCGCAAAGTCGATGACGAATTTGGCGATGATGATTGGTGGTTTAAAGTATGGGGCCCCGATATTCTGCCAGACGAAGGTATTGGCCATCGCGAAAAGTGGGTGTTACATGCCACCGATAGCTGGCACGGTTTTGGTGATATCGAGTCAGGCTTTAATATGCTGGACCCGATCAAAGCCACTATCATCACCCCAGGTATGAACTTGCATGGGCAGTTTGATGAAACCGGTATTCCGGCAGCAATTGTCAGTAAATACTTGTCTGAGCACGGTATTATTATCGAGAAAACCGGCCTGTATTCATTCTTTATTATGTTTACCATTGGTATTACCAAAGGTCGTTGGAACTCTATGGTGACCGAGTTACAGCAGTTTAAAGACGATTACGACCAAAACTTGCCGTTATGGCGCGTCATGCCAGAGTTCGCGGGTAAGAACAAGCGTTACGAAAAAGTCGGTTTACGCGATCTGTGTCAGCGCATTCACAATATGTATCGCAAGTATGACGTGGCCAAAGTGACCACCGAAATGTACTTGTCGCAAATTGATACGGCGATGACACCGGCCGATGCTTGGGCGAAAATGGCGCACCGTGAAATTGAGCGAGTGTCGATTGATGAAATCGAAGGGCGGGTAACGGCCATGTTAGTGACGCCGTATCCACCAGGTATTCCACTGATGGTACCAGGTGAACGTTTCAATAAAACCATTATCAACTACCTGAAGTTTACCCGTGCGTTCAATGGCGAGTTCCCCGGTTTTGAAACCGACGTGCACGGTTTAGTGCGTGAGTTGGTTGACGGTGAAGTGAAGTACTTTATTGACGTGGTAAAAGAAGCTTAAGCAAAACTGCTATTGCGTTATTTAAATCAAAGGTCGCCTTGTGCGCAATGCAAGTCAGTTAAGCATGACCTGTTTGCTCTAAATCAACCGTTGAAGGCCATGGATGGCCGGAATCGAGCCTCAGGGATGATTCATGGCGTGTTGATGTGAGCAAACTGCGTCATGCTATACGTTAAACTGATCGGTATTAGCCTAATGCGACCTTTTTTTATGCGTTTGATTTAAACTCGCAGGCTTATGTTAATACATGGTATCTCACGCTAGCAGGTTTAACAGTTCTCGCTCTATCGCAAATACATGCTCATCATGTTCACCCAACTCACGTAGCGAAGCGGCCAGCTGCAGTAAATACTCGCTATTCGGGCCACTTGGGCCAGCACTTACCGCAATATGTGCCGCAATGGCCGCATCACTGTCTGGGCCTAAATAAGCTTCATTATCGGCGCTGGCTAAATAGACCAAGCCTGTTGTTTGGCCGGGCTCATCTTGCCAATGTAATTCAGTAAAAAAGCGCAGATAACCATTCTTCTCACGATGGTCTAAGTGAGTAAAAGTTTGAGGCGTCACCTGATAGGCCATGCCAGCACAGCGCTCACCAGGGGCTTCTATTAGCGTTAAAACACGACCAGGTGTCTCTGGTGTACCACGATGATCATGTGAGCCTTGCCAAAAACGGCGCTGCCAGCCATAAATACAGGCAGGCTTGCGCTGTAGATAAGGAAAATCTGCCTTATAAATCAATGAGCCATAGCCAAACAGCCACACCGACTCGAAGTGATCAAGTGGCTGGCGTTGCTGATTTAAAGCGATGGTATTGTGTGACATAGCACTCCGTACAGCTGAAATTAAAAATGTTCTTAATCATTAAGCGTAACAATTCGCTGCTCATAAAACGATAATAAGTATTTGAGAATATCACAAAGCAGCCTGTTTCGAGTTTTTGCCAGAAAGTCGTTTTGGGATTTCACCCTGCAATAAATTAGATGTCTAGTTAAATGTAAGTGAATTAATTTAATTATTTTGTTACTTAAGGTTGCTTTTTTGGATTTGCGAGCCTAATGTTTAATCAGGTTTTTTATTGATAAGGATTGAAGATGAAGCATTTTAATAAACATTTATTATTAACTGGCTTAGTGGTTTTGCCTTTTTTGTTTCCCTTACAAGTACATTCAAATGCTCAGGTCTCCACTCACTTACTGTGTAGCGATGATCAGTGTGAAAGTGAAATTGTTAAACTCCATAAAATGGCGCGTTACAATAACTACCCTGCAATGACCTTACTCAGTATGATCTACGCGACAGGCGACGGCCGTGAGGTTGATCACAAAAAAGCGTTAAGCTACTTAGAGCGTGCAGCGGGGAGTCAACACCCGATGGCCGTGTTTACCTTATCGGAATGGTATCGAGAAGGTTTTGTTGTAGAACAAAATTTAGCACAAGCTGATGCATTATTAGCGCAAGCGGTATCACTTGGACATGTGTCTGCACAGTATAAAAAGACTTTATTGTTATTACAGCAGGCTGATGCCGCCAATGCCGATGAAGCCAACGTTTTTGCAAATGAAGCTATCACCTTATTGCAACAGGCCAGTGACCAGCGTTCCGTTGAAGCGATGTTTTTGCTAGCGAGGTTGAAACAGCAAGGTCTCTTTACCCAGCTTGATTTAGAAGGCGCTGCTCAGCTTTTTAAACGCCTAATGATATCGGGCCATGAAGCCTCCAGACCTTTCTTGCAAGAAACGATTGCCATGCTGGCAACGAAACCCGACACCGCAGGGTTAGTGGCCGATTTACAGCAAGCTTATGCAGTAGAGGTCATTAAGGTGTCAACCAATGACCTCAATCCCGATTCCATATTATCCGATGTAATTGCACAACTTCAGCGTAAAGGTGTTTACTCTAAAGGCAGTGCATCAATGGTGACTACCGCTTGTGGTGTGAGTTTTAGCTGTAATGCTTTTGCCGCAGAAATGGGGCCCAAGTTAACTAATCAAGTTATAACCGGTGAACCGAAGCGTTAACGTTTTTGCCGTTGGCGAGGTACTTTCTTTTGCGTCGCCAAAAGAAAGTACCTAAAGAAAATGCGACCACTTCCCTCGAAAGCCCTACTGCTCCTGCTATAGCCCAAGGCGAAAAGGTTACTCTTGCGGCGCAGCAGCGCCGCACTCAAACATCCGTTAAGACCTTGACCAACGATGTACAGTCGGCTCGCCACAGAGAGGGGAAACCTTTGAGGTCAGAAACAAATCTTTTCGCAAGGTTGCCCGGCTTGTAAACTAATGGGATTAACAGTAATAAACTGTCATGGCTTTTGAAAAACATTTGGGTGGAACTGAACGAGTTAACAGCGAAGTCAACGTTGGCTGGGGACGTCTTTTTCAGGGATGAAAAAGAGGAGCATACAGGGACGTATTTACCGCGTGCTCCAGCCGACTGTTTACGCAGCGTTTAACGTTTCGTAAGCTTCAAACTTTAAGTCAGATACCGAAATACTTCGTTTTCGCCATTGGCGAGGCACTTTCTTTTTTCTGTTCTAGATGAATATTTCTTTAAAACAAAGAGCATGACTGAAACTTCTTAATAATTTGGTCAATTTAATAACTAATTATCTTTTCAATATGTTGATTTTCGGTAAACTCCTAAGTATAAATTTGTTTAGCCTTTTGGACGCTGCTAAGAGGTCTACTTAATAGCGGTTAGGCCTTTAAAAGGAACTTAAAGAAATGAGATGTTTGTTAATAATTTTTTCGTTAGCCATATTCACAGGGTGTGCAACAACACCAATCTTAACCACAGCCGACACGATGCAAATAATAAAAGCCGCTGCAGACTCTGCCCCAGCTGGCGTTTATGGAAAATACACCTTATTAATTCAATCTACTGGCTCGCAAATTGGCGATGATCGAATCTTTCTAAACACAGAATTAGATTACAGAGACCAAAGAAATATCACTATTGCTCTGTCCCATGATGCTGTAAAAGAATTAAATGACCACGCTGGGCAACCTACAGGTAAATACTATTACCAGACACATATTCGTGTCACTCAAGTGTCTCAAATTAAAGTGTTATAAAGCCATGCCTAACACGGCGCTGTTGTCCCTGCTACCATGGTTTGGACGGCTTATGCTGCGTTCTAGCAGCCCCAAAGTTTTGCTTAAGACAGACAAACAAGGAAGGTCAAAATGAAATCGGAAATCATAACAATCAACGTAGCTCAAACAGCAAAAACACTGTCGTTCCTCACTGCACTCATCAGTTCACTAATAGCCGTTATAGGTATAGTGTTATTAGCCGCCGGCGTCGAAACTACAATCGCATTCAGCTACATAATTTCGATAACGGTTAACAGTAACGGGGGCAAGCTTTTCTTATTTTTATGCTTACCCGTGTTAACTTTTGCAGCTACTTATATATCAGTCGCTATTTTTTGTATCGCATACAACTTCGTGGCAAAAAAAACCGGCGGAATAGCCTTTCAAACTAAGCTTCAATAAAGGTATGCCTGACAATACGCCGAGCAATATCATGCCTCATTTGGCCAGTGAGCGTGATGTTCAAACGCATTGTTTACAATACCATCAAGCATATCTGTTGATAAAAAAGACTCATTTAAATAGGTTGTTGAAGATGGCTTATCTTCCCCTTATTTATGAATCACTTCTGTCACCGTTGCCATAAAGCGGCCCTCTGCTAAACGCGTACTGATAGTATCGCCTAACTTTAGTTGTGAGCTGCTGGTAATAGCTTGTTCTGTGGCATTAAAACTTATGCTGTATCCACGAGCTAGGGTGGCGAGTGGGCTAACGGTGTGCAGTTGGGCACTGAGTTTCGCCAGTTTTTGTTGTTGCTGTTTTACCTGTTGTTGCTGCGCGTGCTGCAAGCGGCGTTGAAG
Organism: Alishewanella sp. HL-SH06; assembly: GCF_052656265.1. Taxonomy (NCBI): domain Bacteria; kingdom Pseudomonadati; phylum Pseudomonadota; class Gammaproteobacteria; order Alteromonadales; family Alteromonadaceae; genus Alishewanella; species Alishewanella sp. HL-SH06. Next base: position 3,361,927 of record NZ_CP199752.1, on the reverse strand, counting down.
TTGCTGCAACAGGTTGTGTTGTTGTTTTAAGGTTTTAGCGGGCGAGAGATGCAGCAAGCTTTGTTGTAAATAGCTGTGCTGGCGTTTAGCTTGCTGTAACTGTAGCTGCATCACCCGTTGTAAGCGCAGTTGTAACTCATCGAGGCGCTGTTGCTGTTGTTCTAAACGGCGTTGTGGGTGCAGTTGTTGTAAGCGTAGCTGTAACTGACTGAGCTTGGGTGTCAGCCTTTGTAAAAACAAGCGCTGGGCTCGAACTAAGCGGCTCGACAGTTGTTGCAGTTGCAACACAAAATGGCTTTGATCGGGTGACACCAGTTCAGCCGCCGCGGAAGGGGTTGCCGCCCGCACATCTGCTACAAAATCGGTGAGTGCAAAGTCAATTTCGTGTCCCACGGCACTGACAATCGGAATAGGGCACTGCGCAACGGCTCTGGCCAAGGCTTCGTCGTTAAAACACCACAAGTCTTCTAACGAACCACCACCACGGCCAATAATTAAGACGTCAACCTCATCACGCTGAATGGCCGTACTGAGCATTTGCCGTAGCTGCCCAGCGGCGCTGTCACCTTGCACTTGGCATGGGTAAACGATCACCTTAATACCGGGGGCACGGCGTTGCAGCACAGTAATAATATCGCGCACGGCGGCACCGGTGGGTGAGGTAATTACGCCGACGGTGCGCGGATTAGCCGGTAGCGCTTTTTTGCGCTCGGCTGCAAATAACCCCTCGGCAGCCAGTTTATTTTTTAACTGTTCAAATTGTTGTTTTAATAAACCATCGCCGGCGGGCTCAAGAAAGTCGGCTAATAACTGATACTCGCCGCGCGGTTCATAGACACTGATCCGGGCGCGTAATAGAACCTGTTGACCATTTTGCGGTCGGATCAGTGCATTGCGATTGGCTTGCTTAAACATCGCCACTTTTACCTGCGCTGCCTGATCTTTTAAACTGAAATACCAATGCCCGGACGCGGCCGCCACAAAATTCGACACTTCACCGCTTAACCACAATTGCTGAAACTGTAATTCGAGGGTCAGGCGTACTTCGCTATTTAAACGGGAAACGGTATAAATCTCAGACTGCTGCATGATTAACTCAACGACTTGTTCATGCCCTTAGTGTACGTTATCAAACCTTATCCTGACAAAAAGAAAAAAGCGTTTGTTCTGTTGCACTATTTCCGCTAAAATTGCACCGCAACATTCCCTATCTTTTCATCCACACAGCGAGATTGTTGCAATGCTCAGGATCATTAAAGAAGCTTTAACCTTTGACGACGTGTTATTGGTTCCGGCGCACTCCAATGTGCTACCCCACACCGCTGATTTACGCACTCAGTTAACCAAAACAATCACGCTTAGCATTCCTATGGTTTCCGCTTCAATGGACACTGTAACGGAAGCACGCCTTGCTATTGCCTTAGCGCAAGAAGGCGGCCTTGGTTTTATTCATAAGAATATGACCATCGAAGAGCAAGCAGCCAATGTACGCAAAGTAAAAAAATACGAGAGTGGCGTAGTATCCGATCCGGTTACCGCACTAGCGGATATGACGGTGCGTGATGTTCAAGCCTTAGCCGAACAACATGGCTTTTCAGGTTTCCCCGTTTTAGACAAACAAGGCGAGTTAGTCGGTATTGTTACCGGTCGCGACATGAGCTTTGAAGCAAATTTGCAAGCCAAAGTAACTGCGGTGATGACGCCACGGGAAAAACTGGTCACGGTAAATGAAAACGCGCCACGAGAAGATGCCTTAAAACTGATGCACCAACATCGGATTGAAAAGGTGTTGGTGGTCGATGATCATTTCAAATTAAAAGGTTTAATCACAGTTCGCGATTATTACAAAGCCGCCAGTAAGCCCAATGCCTGTAAAGACGAATTAGGTCGTTTACGCGTGGGCGCTGCGGTCGGTGTAGGCCCAGGTACAGACGAGCGCATCGCGGCGTTAGTTGAAGCCGGTGTGGATATTCTGTTAATTGATACCTCGCACGGTCACTCTGAAGGTGTGTTAGAGCGTGTAAGACAAACGCGTGCTCAATATCCCGAACTTCAAATCGTGGCAGGTAATGTCGCAACAGCCGAAGGCGCAAAAGCGTTAGCTGAAGCGGGTGCCAATGCTGTTAAAGTAGGTATCGGCCCAGGCTCAATTTGTACTACGCGCATTGTTACTGGCTGTGGTGTACCACAAATTACCGCTATCTCTGATGCCGTTGAAGGTGTGCAAGGTTTAGATGTGTGCATTATTGCCGATGGCGGCATTCGCTTCTCTGGTGATATCGCAAAAGCCTTAGTGGCTGGTGCAAATTGTGTGATGGTGGGCTCTATGTTTGCCGGTACGGAAGAAGCACCAGGCGAAGTAGAACTGTATCAAGGGCGTTATTACAAATCTTACCGTGGTATGGGCTCATTAGGCGCCATGGCACAGCGCAATGGTTCATCAGACCGTTATTTCCAAGGCAGCAATAATGCCGAAAAACTGGTTCCTGAGGGTATTGAAGGTCGAGTGGCTTACAAGGGCCCAATCGAAACCATCATTCACCAGCAAATGGGCGGTTTACGCTCTGCCATGGGCTTAACCGGAAGCCCAGATATCAACACGCTACGTACCAAGCCTCAGTTCGTTAAAGTGACGTCTGCAGGCATGGGTGAATCGCACGTGCATGATGTGCAAATCACAAAAGAAGCACCAAACTACCGTTTAGGGTAACTGTTTTTTGCTATCAGGGCTGACTTAGGTCAGCCCCTGTACTTTTCAAAAGGTTAGTATGAACAAGAATATTCATCATCATCGCATTCTGATCCTCGACTTCGGTTCTCAATATACCCAGCTGATTGCCCGCCGCGTGCGTGAAATTGGTGTTTATTGTGAGTTGTGGGCGTGGGATGTTACTGAAGCACAAATTCGTGAATTTAATCCAACCGGTATTATTCTATCGGGTGGCCCAGAAAGCGTGACTGAGCAAAACTCGCCACGTGCCCCGCAATATGTGTTTGAAGCGGGTGTGCCCGTGTTAGGCATCTGTTACGGCATGCAAACCATGGCTGAGCAATTAGGCGGCAAGGTGCAAGGCTCTGATCTGCGTGAATTTGGTTATGCTCAGGTTGAAGTGGTTGCTCCGAATGATTTATTCGCCAAGATTGAAGATCACATTGGCGCTAACGGTAATGCCTTATTAGATGTTTGGATGAGCCACGGTGATAAAGTGGTTGAAATCCCAGCCGGTTTTGAAACCTGTGCCAGCACGGCCACTTGTCCACATGCCGGTATGGTGGATGAGGCGCGTCAGTTTTACGGTGTGCAGTTTCACCCAGAAGTCACGCACACCCGCCAAGGCCTAAGGATGTTACAACACTTTGTTGTAGACATATGTGGTTGTGACCGCCTTTGGACACCCGCGACCATCATTGAAGATGCGGTGATCCGTTTAAAGCAGCAAATTGGTGATGACCAAGTTATTTTAGGTTTATCCGGTGGTGTCGACAGTTCTGTTGTGGCCATGTTGCTGCACCGCGCTATTGGTAAAAATTTGACCTGTGTCTTCGTTGATAACGGCTTGTTGCGTTTAAACGAAGGCAAGCAAGTTATGGATATGTTTGGTGATCACTTTGGCTTAAATATCATTAAAGTAGACGCCGAAGATCGTTTCCTAGACGCCTTAGCCGGTGAAAACGAGCCAGAAGCTAAACGTAAAATTATCGGCCGTGTGTTTGTTGAAGTGTTCGATGAACAATCGCAAAAACTGGAAAACGCCAAGTGGCTGGCGCAAGGCACTATTTACCCTGACGTCATTGAATCTGCCGGCTCTGCTACCGGTAAAGCGCATGTGATTAAATCGCACCATAACGTCGGTGGCTTACCGGCGCATATGAAGTTGGGCTTAGTTGAGCCGTTGCGTGAATTATTCAAAGATGAAGTGCGTAAAGTCGGTTTAGAGCTGGGTTTACCTTATGACATGCTTTACCGCCATCCTTTCCCAGGCCCAGGTTTAGGGGTTCGGGTATTGGGCGAAGTGAAAAAAGAATACTGCGACCTACTGCGGCGTGCTGATGCGATCTTTATTGAAGAGCTGCATAAAGCCGACTTATACAACAAAGTCAGCCAAGCTTTTACGGTTTTCTTGCCGGTAAAATCGGTGGGTGTGATGGGCGATGCGCGTAAGTACGATTGGGTGGTATCACTGCGTGCGGTTGAAACCATCGACTTTATGACTGCGCATTGGGCGCATTTACCTTATGATTTACTGGGTAAAGTGTCTAACCGTATTATCAATGAAATCAACGGTATTTCCCGTGTGGTATATGATATTAGTGGTAAGCCACCCGCGACGATTGAGTGGGAATAATGGTTATCGCTTAAACTGCAAAGCTTAAGTGGGTTAAAAAGGCGCTGCTGCGCCTTTTTTGTTGGTGACCGTTTAGTGGATTGAACGTTTTCGCCATGGGCGAGATACTTTCTTTTGCGTCGCCAAAAGAAAGTATCCAAAGAAAATGCGACCCAATTTCGCTCGAAAGCCCGGCTGCTCATGCGTTGTCCAAGGCGAAAACGTAACTCGCGCTATGCTTCGTCGCCGCACTCAAACACCCGTTTTCTTAAAACCTTGGTCAACGATGATCAGTCGGCTCGCTACAAAGGGGAGGGTAAGAACTGGAGTAGAGCGAGTTAACTCGCGCGGCGCTAACGTCGCCGCACTCAAACACCCGTTTTCTTAAAACCTTGGCCAACGATGATCAGTCGGCTCGCTACAAAGGGGAGAATGATTATCTCAAAGCAAAGATCTAAGTTCGGAGTAAAGCGAGTTAATAGCAAAGTAAACTTTGGCTGGAGACATCTTTTTCAGGGATGAAAAAGAGGAGCGTACAGGGAGGTATTTACCGCGTGCTCCAGCGGAAGCTTTACGCAGTGTTTAACGATTTCGCCGTGGGCGAGATACTTTCTTTTGCGTCGCCAAAAGAAAGTACCCAAAGGACAAACTTCGAGGTTAGATACCGAGAGCCAAGTAGCTGCTGTGCAAAGCTTCGCGGGGTATTGCAGAGAAAGGCCTTTTACGTCATGGTATTGCTTCTGAGAACCATTGGTGGCTTAACATGAAAACGATTGGTTTAATTGGCGGGATGAGTTGGGAGTCGACCGTACCGTATTATAGGTTGCTTAATCAGGGTGTTAAGCAACAGTTGGGTGGGTTGCATTCGGCTAAATGTATTTTATACAGTGTCGATTTTCAGCAGATTGAACGTTTACAACATGCGGGTGATTGGCAAGGCGCCGGTGAGGTGTTAGCTGAAGCGGCTGTAGCACTGGCTGCAGCAGGTGCAGAGGTTATAGTGCTCTGTACCAATACCATGCATAAAGTTGCTGCTCAAATTGAAGCTGCGGTGGCTATCCCGCTGTTACATATTGCCGATGCCACCGCAACCGCCTTGCAGCAAGCTCATTGTAGCCGTGTTGGTTTGCTGGGAACTAAATTCACCATGGAGCAGCCTTTTTATCGAGAGCGCTTAAGTGAAAAGTACGGTGTCACGGTGCTGTTACCAACTGAAGCTGAGCGTGATCGTTTGCATCAGATTATTTATCAAGAGCTCTGTCAGGGAATACTTAAACCGGAATCAAAGCAGTTAGTGCGGCGGGTGATGGCCGGTTTAGCCTTGCAAGGTGCTGAGGGAATTATCTTGGGTTGCACTGAAATAGGTTTATTAGTCAGTCAAGCTGATGCCGCTGTGCCGTTGTTTGATACCACGGCACTGCATGCACAAGCGGCTGTAGCATTCGCGTTAGCCGATACGGTGAGTTAAGCTGATAACACTACGCGGCTGCTAGGTCGAAACACTAAAAAAAAGAGACAGTATGAATTACCTGTTTGCCATAATTCTGCTTTGCTTTAGCGCGCTATTACAGGCTAAAGAGTGCGCGATCTTATTGCATGGCTTAGCGCGTAGTGCTGATGCCATGCAGGTGTTAGAAAAACGCTTACAGCAGGCCGGTTATGTGGTCAGTAATGTCGATTACCCCTCAACGCAGTACCCTATTGAACAATTAGCAGCATTGGCCGTTGATCAGGGGCTGCGTCATTGTCAGCAGCAATCCGCACAGCCAGTGCATTTTGTTACGCATTCGCTAGGTGGCATCCTTGTGAGATACTATTTAACGCAGCAGCCTATTGCTCATCTTGGCCGCGTGGTCATGCTTGGTCCGCCTAATCAAGGCAGTGAGGTCGTGGATAATTTAAAAGATGTGCCCGGGTTTGAATTATTGAATGGCCCAGCAGGTCAGCAGCTTGGTACGGATGAAGCGAGTATGCCGAAACGCTTAGGTCCGGTCGATTTTGAGTTAGGCGTGATTGCCGGTACGCAAAGTATCAATTTGTTGCTTTCGACAATGTTGCCCAACCCGGATGATGGCAAAGTGTCACTGGAGTCAACTAAAGTTAAGGGGATGACAGATTTTATTGCCTTACCGACTACGCATCCGTTTATGATGAAAAACGATGCGGTGATCGCGCAAACGTTGTATTTTTTGCAACACGGAGAGTTTGAACCGCTTGAATCAAAATGACGGTTTTTTTACTGATTAAATTCGTGCTTAACGTTTTCGCCGCTGGCGAGGTGCCGCTTCGGGGGCAGATACAGACCCTTGGTGTTTTCGCCGTTGGCGAGGTACTTTCTTTTGCGTCGCCAAAAGAAAGTACCCAAAGAAAATGCGACCCCACGTTGCCGCGAGAGCCCGGCTCAACCTAACCCGACCAAGGCGACGAGGTAACTCGTTCGGCACTACCGTGCCTCGCTCAAACACCCCTCGTCTTAAAACCTTGGCCGGGCAAGGCTGACCGGCTTGCAACGTAATGGGATTAACAACGGAGCACAGCGCTGTCAGAGTTGATGTGGATCAGGTTTGGATTGTTGGTAACTGCTCGCAGTAAACGTTGGCTGGAGACGTCTTTTTCAGGGATGAAAAAGAGGAGCGTACACGGAGGTATTTACCGCGTGCTCCAGCCCGCGTTTTACGCAGTGAGGTCATGCTAGAAGAATAGGCTAAAGCTTTCGCCGTTGGCGAGGTACTTTCTTTTGTTTCGCTAAAAGATAATCTCACCGTGAGGTGAGATCTATACTTGCCGGTGAGACTGCTAGGAATGACCCTAGCAGTCAGCTTGTTCGGTTAGCGTTGAAATACCGGCTCGAGTAAGCGTAGGGTGCCGGCATTGGCATCCAGTTCTACTTTTGCGCCTACCGGTAAAATAAATTGCTTGGGAATATGGCCTATCATCGCGCCGCGATAAGCTGGAATACCCAGCGGTTTTATATAGTCTGCAAAGATCTCATCCAGCGTTAAACTGCCCCAACCATTGCCTGGGGTGCAGCGGTTACAATCACCAAATACAAAGCCTTTGATTTTATCTAGCGCGCCCATCAATTTTAGCGTGCTCATCATGCGGTCAATGCGGTAGGGCTGCTCTTCAATGTCTTCTAAAAAGAGAATCTTATCTTGAAAATCAGATAAGTACGGCGTACCAGCCAAGGAGGTCAGAACCGTTAAGTTACCACCAATCAGCTCGCCTTGCGCTTTGCCTAGGGTTATCACGCGGGTGCGGTTTTCGCGGTTAACCAGTTCGCCTTTGCTTTCTTGTTCATTTTGGTAAGTGAGCAATTCTTGCTGGAAAAACACTCGTTCGAATTGATCCACATTAAAGGCATTCCAACTACCAATACCATTGGGGCCATGAAAACTCACTAAACCGGCTTTAGCCAGCAAGGCATTATGCAGCGCAGTGATATCGGAATAACCCAGTAACGGCTTAGGGTTGCGCCGGATCATCTCATAATCAAGCAGCGGCAGAATACGCGCGGCACCTGAACCACCACGGGCACAGATAATGGCTTTTACCTCGGGATCGGCAAACATGGCGTTCAGATCGCTGGCGCGATCCGCATCACGGCCAGCTAAATGACCATGACGCTCGGTATAAAAACGACCGGCTTTAACGTTAAAGCCCAGCGCCTGCAGTACTTCAGTGGCGATAACTAAATCTTCTTGGTCGGCAACGGCGGCGGATGAGGCAATTAAGCCAACGGTATCGCCTTTTTGTAACCGTTTCGGCAAGATGCGACCGTTAGTGGCTAAGGTTGTGCTGGCCGCTTGTGCCGTGAGGCTACAACCGACTAATGGTAATACGCTAAGTGCGGCTGCACTGCTTTTTAGAAATTGACGTTTATCCACCGACCGCTCCGCTAATAATAATTTATTCCTATTGATAGCATGCTTTTGGAATAATTACAGCGGATTTGACTAAAAATTGCGTTGATGCGTTGGGCTAAAAAGATAAAAGGGAGTGGGGCAACGAACCTGGTGTTGAAAAGCATAGAGCGAGGGGAAGACGGCCAATAAGTGCGATTACCTATTGGCCAAAAACAACGTGGTAATTATTTTTTAGGCGCTTTTTTTGCCAGCTTTTTGGCCGCTAATTTACCTGGCTTTTTCTTTTTTACTTGCGACTTTCGCTTCTTTATTTTTGGCGCGAAGCCCCTCAATGTTACGACGTTTAAGTTTTTGCTCAGTATAGCGTTCTACTTTGGCAACAATACTCATATCGTGTGCTTCGACTAGCGAGATCGCCGTCCCTTTTTTACCGGCGCGACCTGTGCGGCCAATACGGTGCACATACACATCGGCGCTACGTGGCATATCAAAGTTAATCACATGGCTGATGTCGTCAATATCCAAACCGCGCGCCGCTACGTCAGTCGCCACTAAGATGCGTACTTGGTTATTGGTAAAACGTGCTAAAGCTTGCAGCCGTTTATCTTGCGGCATTTCACCTTGTAACCAGCAACAGCGTAAACCGGCCGTTTCTAATTGCCCCGACAACGTGGCTAAACGCTCACGGGTTTTCACAAAAACGATCGCCTTGGTCACGTCTTCTTGCTGCAAAATATGAATTAACATAGCGAGCTTGTGGTTAATGTCATCGGCTAAATGACACCATTGCAGTATTTTGGCTTTTTCTTTGCGCGATGGGTGCGCTTCAATCCGCTCTGGCTCTTTTAACGAATGACTGGCGAAACGCTCTAACGTGGCGCCTTCTAAAGTGGCAGAAAACAGCATCGTTTGCCGGCGGCGGCGCGCTTCTAACACGATACGGTTCATCTCACCAACAAAGCCCATATCGAGCATCCGATCCGCTTCATCGAGGATCAGTACTTCCACTTCATCCGCTTGAAAGCTTTCTTCATCGAGATATTCAATCAGTCGACCAGGGGTGGCGACTAAGATGTCATTGTTTTTTTCAAGCGTGTCTTTATGGCTACCATAGTTCACACCGCCGGTAATTAAACCGATGTTCAGAGTCGTATGTTGGCTGAACTGACGGAATTCATCATACACTTGGTAAGCGAGTTCGCGGGTTGGTGTCATCACTAAAACCCGCGCAAAACCCGGATCGCGGCGCGAGAAATCTAATAAATATTGAATAGCGGGTAACACAAACGCCAACGTTTTACCCGTGCCGGTTGGGGCAGACGCCATAATATCGCGGCCCTCTAACGCCAGTGGCAGCGCCAGTTGTTGGATCTGAGTGGGCTCGCTAAAACCGGCCGTTTCGAGTGCGCGATTAAGGGCGTCGTCGAGTTGAAACTCGGCAAATGACATGGGTAGTACCTCAAAGTTATGCTGTTTCCTTATGACATCGGCTGGCACTCAGGCTAAACTGGCGCGCGGAGGACGTATGTCAGCAGGTTTTCAATGTAAACAATTTACTATTGCGCATCAGCATTGTGCGATGAAAGTCGGCACTGACGCGCTGCTATTAGGGGCCTGGGCCCGGCTGCCAGCCAAGGGTGCTATGTTAGACATTGGCGCAGGCAGCGGTATTCTTAGTTTAATGTTAGCGCAGCGCAGCAAGGGTAAACAGGCAATTACTGCCATAGAGCTGGATGCTGCCGCGGCGGCACAGGCTGCAGATAATGTGCAACACAGTCCGTGGCCATCGGCCATCACGGTAATAAAGGGCGATATTCTAACCTATCAGAGCACGCAACGTTACGCTTTAATCGTGTCTAACCCACCTTTTTTTCAAGCGGCTTTGCCCAGTATAGATCCATTACGACAACAAGCCCGGCATACCGATAGCTTGCCCTTTAGTGCCTTGTTACAACAAGCGGCAACGTTATTAAGCCCCGAAGGGGAATTTTGTTTAGTGTTACCTGCGGTAAGTCAGCCGGCTTTTGATGCAGCAGCAACCGAGGGAGGCTGGCATTGCTTGCGCCGCTGTGCCGTGCAAAGTAAAGCGAACAAGCCGGTCAGTCGTTACTTACAGAGTTGGCGCTTTGCTGGCAAGAGGCAAGCAGTTGAGCTAAGCAGCTTACTGATCCACGCTGAAAACGGCACTTATTCAGCTGAATATCGCGCCTTGCTACGGGATTTTTATTTGAAGTTTTAACCCGATGCTTAGCCGATGGTGGCGATTTCGGTTAACACCTGTTCGACCCAGCTTTGCAGCCGGGCATCAGTTAACTCATACTGATTTTCATCATCCAGTGCTAAGCCATAAAACCATTCGCCATCCGGCGTAAGCGCTTTTGAGGCGATAAATTCATAACCACTGTTTGGCCAGAAACCTACCCGGGTGATAGCCTGTGGTGCCAGCGCCTCATGTAACATGCCCAGCGCATCTTGAAACCATTCGGCATAACCAATTTGGTCGCCCATACCGTAAAGGGCGATTATTTTTCCGCTTAAATCAACTTGGCTGATCTCAGGCCAGCGTGCTTCCCAGTCTTCTTGAATTTCGCCGAAATCCCAAGTTGAGAGGCCTAAAATCAAGATGTCGTAATCTTGCATGGCGGCCAAACCGGTATCTTTTAAGTTGTGTAACGTCACCAACTCGGGGCCGAGTAGTACTTGAATTTTCTCTGCCACCATTTCGGTGTAGCAGGTGGTGGAACCATAAAAAAGACCAATGTTCATCTGATAGCACGTGTAGTGAAACATGGCGGTATATTAGCAGACTTGCCTGCGCTCGCCCATACACTATGCCTTGATGGCTAAATCCGCTACTATTGGCACACCTGAGATCGTTAAGCTTGCTATGAGCCAAACAATACATGCTGCCTTGACAGCCGATACGCAGCAGCGTATTCAACAATTTTTGGATCAGCTTTATTTAGAGCAAGATGCCAGCCCGCACACGTTAAGTGCTTACGGCTCGGATCTGCGGCATTTTGCGCTGTTTTGTCAGCAGCAAAATATCAAACTGCTCAGTGTTAGCGGTGATGATGTGAATGCGTATTTAGCCACGCGCTACGATCACGGGATCAGCCCGCGTTCTGCCTCTCGGGTGTTAAGTAGTTTACGGCGTTTTTATCGTTACTGGCAGCAATTGGCGTTGATAAGTACGAATCCGCTGGAGCATTTATTAAACCCCAAAATTGGCAGTAGCTTACCGAAAACCCTATCAGAAGCCGATGTTGATGCTTTGCTTGGCGCACCGGATTTAAGCGAGCTGATCCAATTTCGTGATAAAGCCATGTTAGAGTTATTATATGCCACCGGCTTACGCGTGACCGAGTTGGTTAGCTTAACCATGCAGCAACTGTCTGTGCAACAAGGTGTGGTGCGGGTGCTGGGTAAAGGCCGTAAGGAACGCTTGGTGCCTATGGGTGAAGAAGCACAGCATTGGCTAAGTCGTTATTTACGCGAAGCGCGGCCACAGCTGTTAGGGAGTGCGCAAGATGTGCTGTTTCCGAGTAATCGACAACAAATGATGACCCGACAGACCTTCTGGCACCGTATCAAATTTTATGCAACAGTGGCGGGCATTAAGGCAACCTTGTCACCTCATACTTTACGACATGCGTTTGCCACGCATTTACTGAACCATGGGGCCGACTTAAGGGTCGTACAGATGTTATTGGGCCACAGTGATCTGTCGACAACACAAATTTACACGCATGTTGCGCAAGTGCGCTTGCAGCAACTGCATCAACAACATCATCCGCGGGGTTAGTGCGGAACAAGGAACACTATGACATTCGGTTTAAAAACTTTAGCGGCATTATTTATCGCCAGTAGCCTACCCCTGACCGCTTTAGCAAATGAGGCTAAAATTACTGAATCGTTGGCCCAAGTTGGGCTAACGGTGCAACAAGTCAGCCCTTCGCCAATGACTGGCGTATCGCAAGTGCTGACCGATCGTGGTTTGTTCTTTATGTCAGACGATGGCCGGTTTTTGGTTGCCGGTAATGTGCTGGATATGCAAAATTGGCAGCAAGTTCGTGGTCAACAAGTGCCCACGAACCTAAAAGAACAGTTAATGGCCCCGATTATTGTTAAGAAGCTGGCCGAGCAAAAAGATAACGTTATTGAATACAAAGCCCCCAATGAAAAATATGTAGTGCATGTGTTCACCGATCCCAGTTGTGGTTATTGCCGCAAATTACACTCAGAAATCAAAGATTATTTAAAAGCCGGTATTACGGTGCGTTACTTAGCGTACCCTCGTGCCGGTGTTGCTTCAGAAATCGGTTTGCAAATGCAACATATTTGGTGTGCCAAAGATCAACGCGGCGCCATGGACAATGCCAAGGTCGATAAATCGGTGGCTAAAGCGATGTGTCAAAACCCTGTGGCCACGCATTACGAGCTGGGGCAGTTTATCGGTGTTACCGGCACTCCTGCGGTGATCCTGCCTGATGGTCAGTTGATCCCAGGTTATATGCCCGCAGAAGCCATGATTAAAGAACTTAGCGCAGGTTAGAGCAAAATTAGCCATTACTTAGCAGATATTGTGCGCTATGGGTTGCCCAACACGGCAACCCGAGTAGCAAAGGTCAACACGCTCTAGGAGTTACGCTTGCAGCAAAAACAGATCCTGCGCCGCGCCTTACCCAAGGTAGCAGCCGAATTAGATAGCAATTTGCATCCGGTGTTACGTCGGTTGTATTTAGGCCGAGGGGTACAGCATGCCGATGAATTGCAACGGCATGCCGCTGCCCTGTTGCCGTTTAATTTATTAAAGGGTATCGATACTGCTGCTGTACTGTTAATTGAAGCACTTGTCCAGCAACAACGTATTGTTATTGTCGGTGACTTTGACGCCGATGGTGCTACCAGTACGGCAGTGCTGATGAGCGGTTTAAAAGCGTTTGGCTTTAAATACCTCGAGTATATGGTGCCGAATCGCTTTGAATACGGTTATGGTTTAACGCCAGAGCTGGCTGAGATCGTGGTGGCGCAGGGCGCAGAACTGATCATTACCGTCGACAACGGTATTTCTGCAATAGAGGGCGTTGCCTTAGCTAAAAAAGCCGGTGTGAAAGTGCTGGTCACCGATCACCATTTACCCGGTGCCGAATTGCCCCAAGCCGATGCGATTGTTAATCCAAATCAACCTGGCTGTACTTTCCCGAGTAAAGCGTTGGCCGGTGTTGGCGTGGCTTTTTACTTATTGCTGGCCCTACGTGCGACCTTACGGGAGCAAGGCTATTTTCAACAGCAGGGTTTAACTGAGCCGAATGTGGCGGAACTGCTGGATTTAGTTGCCTTAGGTACGGTGGCCGATGTCGTGCCGCTAGATACCAATAATCGTATTTTGGTGCATCAGGGCTTAATGCGCATCCGTGCCGGTAAATGTCGGCCGGGTATCCAAGCGTTAATTGATGTGGCCAATCGCACGGCCGTAAAACTTACAGCAGCAGATTTTGGTTTTGCGCTAGGGCCGCGCTTAAATGCCGCCGGGCGCTTAGATGATATGGCGCTGGGTATCAGCTGTTTACTGGCGCCGTCGATTGGTTTAGCACGGCAATATGCGGCAGAGCTTGACGCGTTAAATGCTGAGCGACGCAACATCGAACAAAGCATGCAGCAAGAAGCGCAGGCATTTTTAAGTCAGCTGTCTTTTGATGGTAGCGAGTTACCAGAGTGTTTATGTTTATACCGCGCCGATTGGCATCAGGGTGTGATCGGTATTTTAGCCGGCCGCATTAAAGAGCAATTTAACCGGCCAACCATCGCTTTTGCTCAAGGTGATAACGGTGAATTAAAAGGCTCGGCGCGCTCGATACCCGGCTTACATATGCGCGATTTATTAGAAGAAATTGCCAGCCAGTACCCTGGGTTAATTAAAAAATTTGGTGGCCATGCCATGGCCGCCGGTTTAACTATTGCTGAAGAGCGTTTAGACACCTTTAAGGTGGCGCTGAGTTTTACCGCGAAAAAATATTTAACACCCGAGCAGTTAACCGCCGTGATCATGAGTGATGGCGAATTAGAACGTGATTGCTTTGAGCTCGATTTTGCGCAGTTACTGCAAAATGCCGGGCCTTGGGGCCAGGCCTTTCCTGAGCCGGTCTTTGATGGTGAATTTAAACTGCTCAGTCAAAAGATGTTAGCCGACCGCCATTTAAAAATGCTGCTGCAAGGCCCTGGCGGCAAGTTAGTGGATGCCATTTGGTTTAATGCCGATAACAAGGCGTGGCCAAATGTGAATATTCAGCAAGTCCGCTTAGCTTATCAGTTAGATATTAATGAATATCGCGAGCAACAAAACTTGCAATTAATTGTGCGACATATGGATGCTGTAAGCTAAGTTGCGGCTTGTTAAGCGCTTGCGCTAATTTTCCAGATAATAACTGCCCTAAGTGGCAGTTTTTTGTTATAATCCGCGCCAATTTTTTGGTCGAATTACAGGTTTAACCACAACATGTTTGAAGTAAATCCGGTTTATAACAGTATTAAAGATCTGACTGAACGCACTAACGTGCTTCGGGGGTATCTTTGACTACGATGGCAAAAAAGAACGCCTAGAGGAAGTCTCGCGCGAACTGGAAGACTCTGCCATTTGGAACACACCGGATAAAGCTCAAGCATTAGGTAAAGAACGCTCGGCACTAGAGCAAGTGGTGGGTACTATCGACAGACTAGACCAAGGCTTAGAAGATGTCGCGGGTTTAGTGGAATTAGCGGTAGAAGCCGAAGATCAAGCGACCTTTGATGAAGCAAAAAGCGAATTAGCCGATCTAGAAAAACAACTGGCTTTACTGGAATTTCGCCGGATGTTTTCGGGTAAAAACGATGAGAACCATTGTTACCTCGACATTCAATCAGGCTCTGGTGGTACGGAAGCGCAAGATTGGGCCAGCATGCTGATGCGGATGTATCTGCGTTGGGGTGAAGATAAAGGCTTTAAACCTGAACTTTACGAAGTCACCGATGGCGATGTGGCCGGTATTAAAGGCTGTACCATTAAATTTACCGGTGATTATGCTTATGGTTGGTTACGTACCGAAACCGGTGTGCACCGTTTAGTACGTAAAAGCCCATTCGATTCGGGCAATCGTCGCCATACGTCGTTCGCCTCGGTGTTTGTTTCACCCGAAATTGATGATGATATCGAAATCGATATCAACCCGGCCGATTTGCGTATCGATACCTATCGCGCTTCAGGCGCCGGTGGTCAGCACGTTAACCGCACCGATTCTGCTGTACGGATCACGCACTTACCGACCAATATTGTGGTGCAGTGTCAAAACGATCGCTCGCAACATAAAAACCGTGACAACGCGTATAAGCAACTACGCGCTAAACTGTACGAGTTTGAATTACAAAAACAAAATGCCGAGAAACAAGCACTCGAAGACACAAAATCGGATATCGGCTGGGGCAGCCAGATCCGCTCTTATGTGTTAGATGACTCGCGCATTAAAGATTTACGCACCGGCATTGAAACGCGTAATACGCAAGCCGTGCTAGACGGTGATCTGGATAAATTTATCGAAGCCAGCCTAAAAGCTGGTTTATAAACTATAACTGACTTATTTATAAACTCACTCAGGAATCAAAAAATGTCTGAACAGCATACTCAACATGAAGAAATTCAGGATGTTAACAAACTGATTGCTGAGCGAAAACAGAAGTTGGCTGCGATCCGCGAGCAAGGTAATGCCTTTCCTAACGATTTTCGTCGCGCCAATATTTCTGATGAAATTCATGCTAAATATGATGCGTTAAGCAAAGAAGAGTTAGAAGCGGCCAAGGTTGAAGTGAGCCTTGCCGGTCGTATTATGACGCGCCGTATTATGGGTAAAGCCAGTTTTTGTACGCTGCAAGATATGGGCGGCAAGTTTCAGGTGTATGTAGCGCGTGATAGCCTGCCAGAGGGGCTGTACAACGAGCAATTTAAAAAGTGGGATTTGGGCGATATCGTTGGCGTAAAAGGCCATTTATTTAAAACGCAAACGGGCGAGTTAACCGTTTGGTTAAGCGAAATTCGCTTGCTGACGAAAGCGTTACGTCCGCTACCAGATAAATTCCACGGTTTAACCGACAACGAAGCGCGTTATCGCCAGCGTTATTTAGATCTGATCTCGAACGATCAATCTCGTAAAACCTTTTTAGTGCGTAGCAAAACGGTGTCTTATATCCGCCGTTTCTTCAATGAAGAAGGCTTCTTAGAAGTTGAAACACCGATGCTACAGGCCATCCCCGGTGGTGCCTCGGCACGGCCATTCGAAACACACCACAATGCTTTAGATATGCAGATGTTTTTGCGTATCGCCCCAGAGTTGTATTTAAAGCGCTTAGTGGTCGGTGGTTTTGAAAAAGTATTCGAGTTAAACCGTAACTTCCGTAACGAAGGCGTTTCAACGCGGCATAACCCAGAATTCACCATGTTAGAATTTTACTGGGCCTATGCTGATTACAACGATTTAATGGATTTAACGGAGAAGTTATTCCGTGGTTTAGCATTGGATGTGCTGGGTAGCACCGAAGTGCCGTATCAAGGTGAAGTATTCGATTTTGGTAAGCCGTTTGCGCGTATGTCGGTTACCGAGTCTATTTTACATTACAATCCAGAGCTGACGCTTGAGCAGTTAACCACGCGTGAAGCGGTAGCTGAGTTAGCGAAGTCACTGAAAATTGACGTTAAACCTAACTACGGTCACGGTCGTATTTTGATGGAAGTGTTTGACGAATTAGTTGAAACCAAACTGCGTCATCCTACTTTTATCACCGAATACCCCGCAGAAATATCGCCACTGGCGCGCCGTAACGACGACAATCCAGAAATTACCGATCGATTTGAGTTCTTTATTGGTGGTCGCGAATTAGGTAACGGTTTTAGCGAGTTAAATGACGCTGAAGATCAAGCCGAACGTTTCCGTGAGCAAGTCGCACAAAAAGACGCCGGTGATGATGAAGCAATGTTCTACGACGAAGACTTTGTGACGGCGTTAGAACACGGTTTACCGCCTACAGCAGGCCAAGGCATTGGTATTGACCGCTTGGTGATGTTACTGGCCGATGCTGCGTCTATCCGTGATGTGATCCTTTTCCCACATATGCGGTTACATCACGAAAAGTAAGCGCAAGATACACAATAACGATAAGCCAGGTTAAGCCTGGCTTTTTTATGCGTTGAACAAGGACTTCCTTGCGTTAAATCCCCCCTGAGCTAAGCAAACTAACTGCTAAGCTAAAGCGTAACTTATCATTGAAAGCTTCGGCTGATGTTGCACTGTGCTCAAAGGTACATTGCAGTAAGTAGCTTGTCGCGAGCTGTTGCCCTGCGGTAACACTGCAAATAAGAATAACCTTTATCCACAGGAGAGCCTTATGCCTCGTTTAACCGCGGCCGATTTCAGCCCCGAATTGCTAGAACTGTATGATTTTTATGTGCATGGCCAATTAACCCGGCGTGATTTTCTAGAAAAAGCCACCAAATATGCCATTGGCGGTATGACAGCCTTAAGCATTTTATCGGCACTCACGCCTAATTATGCGCTAGCCGAGCAAATCTCCTTTAACGATCCAGAAATTAAAGGCAGCTACATTACTTACCCATCACCTAACGGCCACGGCTCAGTGCGCGGTTATATGGTGGTGCCTGCAAATCATAGCAAACCAGTAGGCGGCGTTTTGGTGGTGCATGAAAACCGCGGTTTAAACCCTTACATTGAGGATGTGGCAAGGCGCTTAGCCAAGGCGGGTTTTGTTGCGCTGGCGCCAGATGGTTTAAGTTCGGTGGGCGGTTATCCGGGTAACGATGAAGTGGGACGCGAGCTACAGCGCCAAGTTGATCCAGAAAAGCTGATGAATGACTTCTTTGCCGGTATTGAGTTTTTGCGTGACAGCGCACTCACCACCCAAAAAATTGGTATTACCGGCTTTTGTTACGGTGGAGGTGTCTCAAATGCCGCTGCAGTGGCATACCCGGAATTAGCGGCGGCGGTGCCATTTTATGGGCGGCAAGCGCGCCCTGAAGATGTGCCTGCTATTCAAGCGCCGTTGCAACTGCACTTTGCGGAAACCGATCCACGGATTAATGAAACCTGGCCGGCCTATGAAGCCGCATTAAAAGCCGCTGGCAAAACCTATGAAGGGCATTTTTATCCTGGCACAAACCATGGTTTTCATAACGACTCCACGCCACGTTATGACGAAGCCGCTGCTAATTTAGCGTGGCAGCGCACCATAGGCTGGTTTAACCGCTATTTAGCTGATTAGTTCGGTCAAAAATAAAAAACGCGATTGGCATCCTAGCTAATCGCGTTTTTATATTGTTTTATGTTAGCGCTGTGAGTTTAGTAAGCGCCGGCACTGTAGATTAATTCATAGCTGTGGCTATAAATTTCTAAAATATTCCCAAACGGGTCTTCCATATAGATCATGCGATACGGCTTTTCGCCCGGATAGTAATAACGTGGCTTCGGCATGCGCTTTTTACCCCCAGCTGCAACAATACGCTCTGCCAATTCTTCAACGTTTGGATCTTGCACACAAAAATGGAAAATACCGGTTTTCCAGTATTCAAAGTTGTTTTCCGGGTTTTGCTGATTGGAGAATTGAAATAACTCTACGCCAATGCGATCGCCGGTGGATAAATGGGCGATGTGAAAACTGCCCCAGCCGGCACCAAACAAGTCAGTACACATTTCACCAATGGCACTCGTGTCTTCTGTGATCTCAGTGGGCGTCATAATCAGATACCAGCCGAGTACCTCAGTGTAAAACTTTACTGCCGCTTCCAGATCAGGCACTGAAATACCGATATGTGAAAAATTTCTTGGATAAGTATTGCTCATCATTTAGCTCCTTTTTAACAGTGATCACAGTATATAAAGGCGCTATAATTATTTGAAATTATCATTTTTACTTAAAATAAGTATAAAACGTAATGATTAATCCGCAATGGTTACGCAGTTTTTGCACCTTAGTTGAAGTAGGGCACTTTACCCAAACCGCACAACGCTTGCATATGACGCAATCGGGTGTCAGCCAGCATATGCATAAATTAGAACAACAGCTTGGCGTGACGCTGTTAGATCGCCATGGTAAACAATTTACCTTAACGGATGCGGGGGAACGGCTGTACGCTGAGGCGCGTGAGCTGGTCGCGGCTTTGGCGAGTTTGCCGCAGCGCTTGGGGCATGATCCCGCTTTTCAGGGAGAAGTGAGACTGATGTCGCCGGGCAGCGTGGGCTTAAAGCTGTATCCGCATTTACTGAGCTTACAACAGCAGCATCGACAACTGATAATTGATTACCGTTTTGCACCTAATCGCAGTATTGAACAGGCCGTCGCCAATGGCGAAACCGATATCGGTATTATGAGTTGTGCTGCCACACTCAGCAACGTTAGTTATGAAACTTTAACCACGGAGCCATTATTGTTGGTCACTCCGGCAGGTTGTGATGATCTTAGCTGGTCCCATTTGCAACAACTCGGTTTTATTGATCATCCCGATGGCGCTCATCATGCGGCGCTGTTACTTTCGGCTAATTACCCAGAGTTTCAAGGCGTATCATTTATTGCAAAACACGGCTTTTCCAATCAAATCGCCCTGATTTTAGAGCCGGTCAGTCGGGGGTTCGGCTTTACAGTATTACCGGCTTATGCAGTAGAAATGTTTGCGCAGCAAAGCCTCATTCAAGTTCACCGCTTGTTGCAGCCAGTCAGTGAAACCTTATATTTAGCCACCCGAGCTCAGCAACCGTTGGCGAATAGAGTGCATACGGTAATGAAAGCGACTCAGGCAGGTTTAACCTGATGATAGCGCAATGCAAAGTCGGGATGGGAGCGCCAGCGTGTAGTATGCGCTCAGATCTTTAATTTTGCCTTTTTCGGGCACTGCAGGGGCAACTGTTACTCCTAAAACACAAACGCTGCTTAGCACTGCTGTAGTGATGGGTTCGTTAGATGGCGTCTCCGGTACGGCAAGCGTAGCGGAGACGAGAGCGTTGTAGAGGGAGAGTTGTGTATCAAGGGAGCTGGTCTTGTTTTGGCTGCTCAAAGCATTTATATCGCATACCTAACAACTAAGGATATCCCCTTAAGATTCATTGTCATCACGGGTTATTTATGAAGAATGTGGCTGGCGCTTATCACGCACTAACCACCACACCAGATAAGCTAAAATCAGCAGGGGTAATACGGTGACGGCTAAGCTAACACCAATACCGATAATGGCACCGATAACACCCATGAGAACAGCAAATACCGTGGCTAAGATGGCGAGTAATGTAGGTAAGCAGTAAATACCGATAGCAATAATTAATATGGTTGCGAGTGTTCTGTTCATAAGTCATTCCTTTTGATTAAGAGGTTTAACGCTGGATTCAGCAAGTTCCTTGTATACCAATCAAAAGCTATGCCAAAAAATAAATTAAATTTTTTCAATATCTTATGATTTTAGGTTGGCGGTTGTGACAGATTGATCACACAAACGTAGTGATTTTGACTAAGAATTAGTCAAAAATTTAAACGCTAAAATATTAGCTCAAACAAAAACGCCGATAATCATATCGGCGATGAACTTGTGCTGGCAACATACACTTTTAGTTTTGAGGGCGGTGCTAGAGTTTATTGATTTTTTCTTTTAACTGATAGCTAGGCTCGGTGACAATACTTTCGAGGGTGGCCACGCGATTTTTTAGTTTAGCAATCTCATTTTGTAACGCGCTAACATCTTCGTTGTTATGTTTTGCTTTGCCTTCCATATAGGTTTTATAGCCGGAAACGGCACAGCCACATACGATAGCGATGGCGGCAATTTCAAAAGGTCCCATTAGTCACTCCTTTAACGATTTAAACGATTAATTTCTTCATTTAACTGATATTTCTTATCAGTGACGATACTTTCTAAAGCGGCAAGCCTCGTTTTGACTTTTTGTAATTCTTCTTGAATTTCTTTATCACCTTTGCCTGATGCTAAATGTTGATACTTGTAGCGCATTTTCATTGCATCATAAAAGCAGCCACCGACAATCGCGACGACGACAATAACCACCACTCCGATATCCACTTTTTTGTTCTCCTTTGCGTTTGTCCAAGCTTTATGTCAATGAGGCTGATCTGTTGACTGATTTATTGGCTGTGTAAAAACCAAAAAACACTGCAAACAAAATGCCAAAGTTTAAACTGTTTAATATCAATGTGTTATGTTTTGTTGTTTTGCAAGGGTGGTGTATTACCCAAAATAATCGTCAGCCTGACTTCAGTCTAGTGGTAAAATTCGCCAACGATAGCAAAACTTTGTAAAACTTTATGACTGATGAAGATTGGATGCGCCACGCTTTAATGTTAGCCGCTCGAGCAGAAGCCGCAGGCGAAGTGCCAGTGGGGGCGGTGTTGGTTAAGGATCAGCAAGTGGTTGCTGAAGGCTGGAATCAGATGATCAGTTCGCACGATCCATCGGCACATGCTGAAATGTTAGCCGTGCGCCAAGCGGGCCAATTACTGCAAAACTATCGGCTACCAGAGTGTACTTTGTATGTCACGCTAGAGCCGTGCAGCATGTGCGCCGGTATGTTGGTGCATAGTCGAATTAAACGGCTGGTGTTTGGGGCCAGCGATTATAAGACGGGAGCGGCCGGCTCGATCATGGATTTGGTGTGTCATCCCAAGTTAAACCATCAATTAGAGGTGACCGCAGGGGTGTTGGCTGAAGAGTGTTCGATGATGTTATCGACGTTTTTCCAGCGGCGTCGCGCTGAGCAAAAGAGGCTTAAACAGCACAAGGGGCCGTTGGAAATTGTTGAAAAGACGTTTGGTAATGACGGCGACGTCGATTTAACTTAACGGTCTTCACACTGCGTTTTAGGCGTCGCCGACTTGACGAGACGGTCAGTAAACGCCGCCGCCGTTTTAGCGACGGTCTTTTTTTATTTAGCATAGGGTTACCTAAAGTGTTTACGATTTTGTTAATAGTATGACTGCGTAAGCTCAGTTACAAGCAGCCGGTATGAATTTATTATGAAGAGGGTGGTGCTAAGGCAGACGACTCTTCAGATTGATTTGTTTCTTCGACCAGTTTTTGACGTTGTTGTTCCATTCTATCTTCCAGTTGCTGCCGTTCGTCCACGCCCACAAGGGTGTCGTAATAGCGACGAATATTTTCGACATACATTACCGCTTCATCACCGCGGGCAAAGCCAAAACGCGTATGTTGATACACCGACTTTTTGCGTAATAAAGGTAAGCGTTGTTTCACTTCAAGCCATTTATCGGGATCGGCGCCATCTCTCTGGGTTAAACGTCGCGCATCTTCAACATGACCCCAGCCAATGTTATATGAGGCTAAGGCGAACCATAATCGGTCTGGCATCGGGATCCGCTCTGGGATACGCGTTAATAACAGTTGCAGATAACGACTGCCCCCATCAATGCTATCTTGTGGGTCGAGCCGACTGTCTACGCCCATTTGCCGAGCCGTGGGCATGGTTAGCATCATTAAACCGCGTACACCCGTGGGGCTGCGGGCTTTCGGGTTCCAGTGCGATTCTTGATAGCTTAACGCTGCCAATAAACGCCAATCCAATTCACCGGCATGCTCCAGAAACCATGGCTTGAACTTTGGCAAGGTGTGGTCGATAGCTTGAATAAATTTAATGGTATCAACGTAATCAAACAGCTCAACATGGCCAAAATAACGATCTTCTAATGTCACTAAGTCGCCATTTTGATAAACATGACCAAAATATTCGATCAAGACACTGTATAAGCTGTCATCTTGGCTTTTTTGAAGTAGCCAACCCACCGGCAAATTTTCATTGAGAGTAAAGGCAATACTGAGTTGCGGAAACAAACGGCGGTTTACCGCCAGTTGGTTTGAATCGGTCAGGGTATAGTTGATACTGCCGTCGATGACTTTTTGCAGTAATTCATCGGCATCTAATTCGGGATCTTCTACATACTGAAAGTCAGCGTTTTCTTGTTGTAAAATGGCCAGGCTTTCGGCATGACTGCTGGCTTTCATCACCACAACCGGCCCGGCTAGATCGGCAAATTCACGCGGCCAAGTTGCTCCTTGTCGGTACACCACGACTTCATTGATCCAGCGATAAGGCGGTGCGGCACGAAAGCGTTCAGTACGTGAGGGCGTTAAGGTTAGTCCTCCGGCGATAAAGTCAACTTGGCCGGTTTCCAGTTTATCGAGTAACTCATCAAGGTGAAAACTGGGGGCTAAACTCAGCTCGACACCGAGGCGGTCGGCCAGTGCTTTGGCCAGTTCGTATTCAAACCCAGTAGGGCCATCTACCCCAATATAATAACTTGTCGGGCCATGTAAAATACCCACTCGCAAGCTGTTGCGCTGATAAATGTCGGCCAATTGCCCGCTTGTCTCGACCGCCGGTGGCGTGCAAGCAAACAGTAAGCAACAGCAGAGTAATAACAGCGTTTTTTGCATAATGGCGGTCCAACCTCTTTGATGAATGGCTGTTATAGCAAACTTCTTGCCGTCAGTCAGGTTTTTCGCATATCCCTCGCCGTGAATTTTCTTTATAATATGCCGCCTTTTAGGGTGTAAACGCCCTAGGTTCCACTGTCGTTCAACCAACGGAAATAAGCCTATGTTGATCCTGCGTGGTGCGCCTGCACTGTCCGAATTCAGAATTCAAAAGTTACTCGATCTTTGTGCCCAGCAAAATTTACCGGTAAGCGGAATTTATGCTGAATATATGCATTTTGCTGATCTTGCTGCACCGTTAAGTGCAGAGCAACAGGACACATTAGATAAATTATTGAGTTACGGCCCCACGGTCACCAGTCATCAACCGACCGGTCTGTTGTTACTCGTGACGCCGCGGCCGGGTACCATTTCGCCATGGTCATCAAAAGCGACTGATATTGCCCATAACTGTAACTTACCGCAGGTTAAACGCCTTGAGCGCGGCGTGGCGTATTATCTCCTAGCTGAGGACTTAACTGCAACGCAGTTAACGCAGGTGCAAGCCTTATTGCATGATCGGATGATGGAGACGGTGTTTACTGAGCTGCAGCAGGCAGAAGCATTGTTTGCTAAAGCTGCGCCAGCAGAGCTGAGTTCAGTTGATATTTTAGCCGGTGGTCGCGAAGCATTAGTGCTAGCCAATCAGCAAATGGGTTTAGCGCTGGCGGAAGATGAAATTGACTATCTGGTCACTAACTTTCAGCAATTAGGCCGAAATCCGAACGACATTGAGCTTTATATGTTTGCTCAGGCTAACTCAGAGCATTGCCGGCACAAAATTTTTAACGCTGATTGGACTATCGACGGCGTAGCACAGCCTAAATCGCTGTTTAAAATGATTAAGAACACTTTCGAGCATTCGCCAGATTTCGTGTTATCGGCTTACAAAGATAACGCGGCAGTGATGGTCGGTTCTGAAGCGGGGCGCTTCTTCCCGCAAGCGGGTAGTAATGAATACCAGTATCACCATGAACCGATCCATATTTTGATGAAGGTTGAAACGCATAACCACCCAACGGCAATCTCTCCTTACCCAGGCGCGGCAACGGGTTCGGGTGGCGAAATTCGTGATGAAGGTGCTACCGGTGTCGGCTCAAAACCCAAAGCGGGTTTAGTGGGTTTCTCGGTATCTAACTTGCGTATCCCTGGCTTTGAACAGCCTTGGGAAACCGATTTTGGTAAGCCAAACCGTATTGTTAGTGCACTTGACATCATGCTGGAAGGGCCACTGGGTGGCGCAGCCTTTAATAACGAATTTGGTCGCCCAGCGATCAACGGTTATTTCCGTACTTATGAAGAGCAAGTACACAGCCATAACGGTTTAGAAGTGCGTGGTTATCACAAGCCAATAATGATTGCCGGTGGTTTAGGTAATATCCGCGAAGACCATGTACAAAAAGGCGATTTAGCACCAGGTTCTAAACTGGTAGTGCTAGGTGGCCCGGCTATGAACATTGGTTTAGGCGGCAGTGCGGCTTCATCAATGGCCTCAGGGCAATCGAACGAAGATTTAGATTTTGCTTCCGTACAGCGCGAAAACCCAGAAATTGAACGTCGTTGCCAAGAGGTGATCGACCGCTGCTGGCAGTTGGGCGCCGATAACCCTATTTGCTTTATCCACGATGTGGGTGCAGGTGGTTTATCTAATGCTTTCCCTGAATTAGTGAGCGATGGTGGTGTGGGCGGTAAGTTTGAACTGCGTAACGTACCGAACGACGAACTGAGTATGTCGCCATTACAAATTTGGTGTAATGAGTCGCAAGAGCGCTACGTGATGGCCATTCCGGCTGACAAACTCGCGGTGTTTGAAGAGATTTGTAAGCGCGAGCGCGCACCTTATGCAGTCGTCGGTGAAGCCACTGCAGATAAACATTTAACCTTAAGCGATCAGTATTTTGGTAATACGCCAATCGACTTGCCGCTAAATGTGTTACTGGGTAAAGCACCGAAAATGCACCGTGAAGTGCAAAGCTTACAAGCCGTTGGCAAACCGCTCGATCGCAGTGCCATTACCATTGCCGATGCCGCCGAGCGTTTACTGCGTTTACCTACCATTGCCGAGAAAACCTTCTTAGTGACCATTGGCGATCGCACGGTAACCGGCTTGGTGGCTCGTGATCAGATGGTTGGCCCATGGCAAGTGCCGGTGGCTAACTGTGCAGTTACCGCAGCAAGCTATGATACTTATCACGGTGAAGCGATGGCAATGGGTGAGCGTACGCCAGTGGCATTGCTTGATTTTGCTGCCTCTGCCCGTTTAGCGGTAGCAGAAGCCATTACCAATATCGCAGCCACTGATATTGGCGATTTAAACCGGATTAAATTATCGGCAAACTGGATGGCCGCGGCCGGTCACCCAGGTGAAGATGCCGGATTATACGCCGCGGTTAAAGCGGTGGGCGAAGAGTTATGCCCAGCATTAAACGTGACTATCCCGGTCGGTAAAGACTCGATGTCGATGAAAACGCGCTGGCAGCAAGACGGTGAAGAAAAAGCCGTCACTGCACCATTGTCGTTGGTGATTACCGCTTTTGCTCGTGTTGAAGATATTCGTAAAACCGTCACGCCACAGCTTCGCACTGACTTGGGTGACAGTAGCTTGTTGTTAGTCGATTTGGGCCAAGGAGCCAACCGTTTAGGTGGTTCTTGTTTAGCGCAAGTGTATAAGCAATTAGGCGATAAAGCGGCGGATTTAGATAGTCCAGAGTTATTGCTGAATTTCTTCCATGCGATGCAGCAATTAACCCGTGAGCAAAAATTGCTGGCCTATCATGACCGTTCAGACGGTGGTTTATTGGTTACGCTGGCCGAGATGGCCTTTGCCGGTAAAGCCGGTCTGCAAGCGGATATTAGTGAATTAGGCGCTGATGCGCTTGCTGCGCTATACAGCGAAGAGCTCGGTGCGGTGATTCAGGTGAAAACCGCGGATTTAGCTTATGTTCAGCAAGTGTTAGCCAAGCATAACTTAGCGCCGTTAAGCCACTTATTGGGTGCGGTCAGTGCCAGCGATGAGTTTGTGATCACGCAGCAAGGTAAAACCGTCTTTAGCGATAGCCGCAGCCGCTTACGCCGCATTTGGGCGGAAACCACCTATCAGATGCAAGCGTTGCGCGATAACCCAGCTGGCGCTGAGCAAGAAATGGCGGCGAAAGCCGATCAGCAGGATCCGGGCTTAAATGTAAAATTAAGCTTTGATGCTAACGTTGATGTTGCCGCGCCTTTTATTTTAAAAGGTGCTGCACCGAAGATCGCTATTTTGCGTGAGCAGGGCGTGAACTCGCAACAAGAAATGGCCGCGGCGTTTAACCGTGCCGGCTTTAATGCGGTTGACGTGCACATGAGTGATATTTTAGCTGGTCGCGTTAAGTTGGCCGACTTTAACGGTTTAGCTGCCTGTGGCGGTTTCTCGTACGGTGACGTATTAGGCGCCGGTGAAGGTTGGGCCAAGTCGATTCTGTTTAACGCGCAAGCACGGGAACAGTTCCAAGCCTTCTTCGAACGGCAATCAACGTTTGCTTTGGGTGTCTGTAATGGTTGTCAGATGATGTCGAATCTGAAGAGCCTGATCCCCGGTGCTGAGCACTGGCCGCACTTTGTCCGTAATAAGTCTGAGCGGTTTGAAGCACGTTTTAGCTTAGTGGAAGTGCAGCAAAGCCCGTCATTGTTCTTTAGCGGTATGGCCGGTTCTCGTATGCCAATCGCGGTATCGCACGGTGAAGGCCATGCGGAATTTGCCAGCGCTGCGGCCTTTGCTGCGGCCAATCAAAGTGGCAATGTGGCGATGCGTTTTGTCGATAACTACGGTCAGGTAACAGAGCAATATCCGGCGAACCCGAACGGTTCACCAGCCGGTATTACCGCCCTGACCACCACTGATGGCCGCGTGAGTATTATGATGCCGCACCCAGAGCGGGTATTCCGCACCGTGGCGAACTCGTGGCACCCGGATGATTGGCAAGAAGATAGCCCATGGATGCGCATGTTCCGTAATGCGCGAGTGTGGTTAGGTTAACCTTTCGCTAAATGGAAAAACGCCAGCAAAACGTGCTGGCGTTTTTGTTTCTGCTGCTCGTTACATCATCCCTTTTAAAAAAGCCACCACACTGCGGCCGAGTGCGCTAAGTGCATAGCCGCCTTCTAGCATGGCGACAATGCGGCCTTCGCAATGCTTATCCGCCAGTTGTTTTAACTCGTTGCCAATCCACTGGTAATCGTCTTCGCGCAACATAAAGTGCGCCATTTCATCTTCGGCATGACCATCGAAACCCGCAGACACTAAAATGAGCTGTGGCGCGAACGCATCAATAGCCGGTATCCAATGTTCAGAGACTTGATCGCGCCATTGCTGGCTGCGACAGCCACCGGCAAAAGGTAAATTGATGATGTGATCATTCTCGGTATCCGCACCGGTATATGGATAAAGCGGATGTTCAAAAGAGGAGCAAAACAATACCCGAGGTTCGTGCTGGAAAATATCTTCGGTGCCATTACCGTGGTGTACATCAAAATCGACAATAGCTATGCGGGATAAACCATAGTGATTGAGTGCATGTTCAGCGGCAACCGCAATATTGTTAATTAAACAAAAGCCCATGGCTTGCTCACGGGTGGCATGATGACCGGGTGGGCGTACGGCACAAAATGCTTGTTCATTGTTGCCCGCCATAACACGGTCGACCGCATTGATACCACTTCCTGCGGCATGCATGGCGGCTTCAAGGCTTTTCGGGCTCATCACGGTGTCAGGATCTAACCAAATATGCCCCTCGGTCGGCGCTTTGGCAAAAAGCTCATCCACATAATGTTTACCATGGGCTAAATACAAACTTTCACGACTGGCTGGGGTGGCATCGAACTGCATAACCACATATTCCATTCCCGAGCGGATGATTTGATCATTAATGGCCGACAGCCGTTCACCGCACTCGGGGTGTTCGACGCCGTTGTCATGGTAATAACAGCTGGGATGACTAAAAATGGTAATAGCCATCAGTTTTCTCCTTTACCTGGGATGGTTAATTTTAAATAGACTTCTGTGGGGTCGTCACTTTTTAAACGCACAAAACCGGCATTTTCAAACACTTTTAGCATGGGTTTATTTTCAGAACGAACAAAAGCCTGCATGGAATTAAGGCCTCGGCTGGTTGCAATATTGATCATCTCGGCCAATAAGCGTTTAGCCATACCACGGCCTTGTAATACTTCGCGAGTCACGAAGGCCACTTCGCAGCTATCTTCATTTGGGATCAGGTAATAACGTCCCACCGCTTGGATCTCCACCACCGAGCCTTTTTGTTTCACAATACACAAAGCCAAGTCTTTTGATTGATCAACGCTCACTAAGGTACAGGATTTTTCTCTGCTCATTTGTGTTGGCACAGAGTTGTAGCGCATTTGCAGCGTTTCTTTGGTGTGCGAATAAAAGAATTCTTGCAGGCGACGCTCATCAGACGGGTTTAGTGGCCGAATATCAAATTTTTCGCCATTAAAGGTTAACTCTTTAAAGCCTACTGGGCCAAGCTCAGGGACATCGACCGGTGTTTGTAATTGATAATGCGGTACCCAATAATTTTTGCGAACTTCGGCTAATAACTGATTCCGAAACTTTGGGTGTGCCACTCGAATTAACTCAAGCGCGCGCTCACGAATACTTTTACCGCGCAGTGAAGCAACGCCAAACTCGGTGACCACATAATGCACATGCGCACGGGTGGTGACTACGCCGGCGCCTTCTTTGATATGTGGCACTATGCGCGAAATGGTGCCGTTTTTCGCGGTAGAGGGCAGGGCGATAATCGGTTTACCGCCTTGGCTCATGGAAGCACCGCGGCTAAAATCGACCTGCCCCCCGACGCCACTGTAAAACATATGGCCAATCGAATCAGAAACAATCTGACCGGTCAGATCCACTTCAATAGCGCTGTTAATCGACACCATGCGATCGTTGCGGGCAATATTAATCGGTGAGTTAACATATTCGCTGGGATAAAAACCGATATGAGGGTTTTTATCGACAAAGTCGTATAGCTTTTTTGTGCCCATACAAAAGCTGGTGACGCTTTTGCCCGGGTGAAAGGTTTTACGCCGATTATTAATCACGCCTTTTTTAATCAAATCTAAAGCGCCATCGGTTAATAACTCGGTATGTAAGCCTAAATCTTTGTGATTGCTTAAATAACGTGTGACCGCCGCGCAAATTTTGCCGACACCAATTTGGATGGTGGCGCCATCTTCGACCAGTAGTGATACATATTGGCCGATCCGCTCGGTGCGCGCATCTAATTCGGGTGGTTCGATTTCCGGTAAGGCTTGTTCGGCATAGAAGAACGCATCAATGTCATCTTTATGTATAAAGGATTGGCCATAGGTTGTTGGCATCGCTGGGTTAACTTGCGCGATAACTATTTTGGCGGCTTTCGCTGCAGCCGAAATGACATCGACTGCAACCCCTAACGAGTGATAACCGTGCTCATCAGCAGGGCTGACCATAATTAATGCCGCATCTAAAGGTAAAATACCGTCCGTGAACAACGCCGGGATGTCGGTCATAAAGCAGGGGGTATAATCGGCACGCCCTTCTGCGACCGCTTGGCGAATAGTATGACCGCCGATAAATAGGGTATTTACTTTGAACAGATGCTGAAATTCGGGAGAGGCCCAACGGTTGTCAGAGAAGGTCACCAATTGCACAATTTCAATATCGTGCAGACTTTTGGCATTAGCAATTAAGTCGTCAATTAATAACGTGGGGACCGCAGCATGCGAGCCAATAAAAATACGGCTACCGGATTTTAATAACTGTTGCCAATTCAATGAAATGGTTTTTTGCGCCATGTGAACTCCGCAGCGAAAATGCTAGACCTTACTGTAGTCTAGATTGTGCAGCGGGAACAGACCCAACTTTGGTCGGATGCAGCTGGCTGCAGCCTTTGGTGAACCTGCTGGCAATAGCCAGCAGGAGAGGTTTATCGTTTGAAGATATTATAAGGTCCAGCGTAAGCCAATCATCGCAACAAGCGGATCAATATTGACATCCACTTGTTGAATGGTATTACCTTGTACTCGAACTTGCGCATCGGTATCGATGTCCATTTTACTGATCATCAGATGCAGCCCTAAGTTTTCGGAGAACTTCACATTAACGCCGGCTTGAGCCGCTAAACCCCAAGAGTTTTTCAGTTTGATGGTTACCGCATCACCATTGTTCGCCGCACCTAAAGCCACCAAGGTTGTCACTAATTGTTGATCGGCTTCGGTATTAAAAAAGTTAGTGTAATTCAACCCAAAACCAACAAAGGGTTGAATGTTATCGCTGCCAATATCAAAGTGATATTGTGCTAATAGCGTCGGGGGTAAATGTTTGGTTTTACCAATCTTTAAACCGTCTAAGGCGCCATCACCGCTCATTTTATGCGTAAATGGGGTGGCCGCAATCAGTTGTACTGCCCAATTGTTTTCAAATTTATAATCGAACGTTAAGCCAAGTTGGGTATTGTTGTTAACTTTAACGCCGGTAGAGCCTGCAGGTAAACCGGCAACGCTTTCCACAACATCAAGATGGCTACTGCTATCGTTTGGCTGCACACTAATTGCACCCACATTGACAGAAAAATCAGCTAAGGCGGTGCCACTGAATAGGGTTAAACTTAAGGCTGCTGCGGTAAAGATGGCTTTCATGGTGTTCTCCAGATAATTAACTGGCGCTATTGTGCGCTGTTCGTCTGCAGATACTTTGGGCTGGATCAAAAAAGCCTGTCGGTAGACAGGCTTTTTGCTGTGCAGTTTGTTTTAAATCAATAAAAGCGCCACAGCTAATTTTGCTGTTGTTGACGAGGTGTATTTGCCTCGACGCGCGCAGATTGATTAGCGTCTGGGCGTTGACGGATCCGCTGCTCTTGTACTGGCCGTGTCGCAGGTTGCGCGCGTTGCTCTGGCGCACTGCGATTAAACGATTGGATCCGCTGTTCTTGTACCGGTCGCGTTACTGGCTGTGTACGTGGTTCTTGCACTGGCCGCATCACCGGCTGTGCACGTTGCTCAGGCGTACTGCGTTGCATGCGCTGTTCTTGCACGTGCCGAGTTACAGGCTGTACACGTTGTTCTGGCACACTGCGATTAACGGATGATATGCGCTGTTGTTGCACGGGTTGTGTAACTGGTTGTACGCGCTGCTCTGGCGCGTTGCGACTTAGTACGCTTTTGATACGTTGTTCTTGCTCTGCGCGCGCAACAGGCTGGATGCGCTGCTCGGATGCATTTCGGCTACGAGGTTGCGGCTGTTGTATTGCGGTGTTAGCACGATCAATCGGTTGGATCCGCTGTTCATTGTGGCGATTAAAGGGTTGTATGCGTTCAGAGCCTACTCTGTCTTGCTGGTCTTTTACCTGAGAGGTCACAGGCGCAGTGATCGGTTGGGTCCGTTGCTCATTCTCTGCCCACTTTTCAGCAATCCGGCCTGTGTTGCGTTCTCGCTCATTCGGTCGGGTTGTCGACGCATTGCTGCGCTGCGCTTGACGAGCCGCTTCTTGTTCACGTCTTACATTACTTTGACGTAAACGACTGTCGGCAGGGATAAAGCTTCCGACGTTTTGTTCAGGCTGTACATTCGGACGATTAGAATGCTTTCGCTCGTCACGCCAGTGGTTATTGCGGTGTACGATCTGGGGTTGACGATAATACACACCCCGGCGATGGTATTGATCATGTTGCCAGCGGGGAGCCTGGTGGAAATGCTGACGCTTAGGGTAATAGCGTGGGGGTTCATAATAGTAGTTGTGTTGCACGACGACATGGCGATGCTGCCAATCGAAGATGCTAAAATAAAATGATGGCCGGATCTGAAAACCCGAGCCCCAGTAAAAGCTCACTTGATTGCGGTATGCAGCTGGGCCATGCCAATAAACCGGTGGATGGGTAGGCCACCACCAGTTACCATAGACAACGCGGGTGTCGTAGTAGGGCACATAAATCACTTCGCGCCGCGCCGGTTCAATCACAATCACCTCACGCTGACGTTCTACGATGACATGTTCACTATTACGCAGTGAACCTTGCGCATAGGCGCGTTCACGTAGTCGTTGGATACTGGCTAATAAGGCTGCTTCGTCGGTTAAAAAGGCTTCACCAAGTTGCTGTGTCCACTGCAGATCTTCATTTAAGCGGTTTAGCAATTGAGGAAAGGCCGTTAACGCTTGAACGCTAGGATCCCAATCTTGTAAGCTCGCTGCTTCAACCGCCATTTCTGCCGTAAGGTTGGGGTTTTGTTCTAACCAACGTGCCGCTTGCACCACTTCTAATGGATAGGTGGCGGCGATCAGCACATGCGTCAGTACACTGTCGGGATACAGGGCCACTGGGGCCAGCATTTGATCAAATTCTGCATCACTGATTTGCACAGTGGCATTGTTACTTTGCGTTTGCGAAGCACAGCCTGTGCTCACTAATAGCAGGGTGAGCAATAACACCGATTGCAAAGCTCGATAGACTTGCATAATTCCTCCTCAGTGCTGCGTTTGGCAACTGGCCCACAACACTCTTTGGTGTAGCATACACTCAAGTTATAAAGGAAGATGGCTGAATCTTGGCTGAACTTTAAACAATCTTAGCACTAGTCTAGATATCGAGCGCGTTTAGTTGCTGTTACTAAGGATAAATCGACTAACACTAAGCCATCAACACAATTGGCAAACTCAGGATCAATGCCAAAAGCTAAAAACGTTGTGCCACCCGGGGTGCAAAGCTCACTGTATTGCTTATATAGCGTAGGTACACTGACTTTCATATTCGCTAGTAAATGTTTTAATTGGCTAAAGTCTGCAGCATAGTCGTTACCTGTAAAATGTTGGGCTAATTGCTGCACCGTTGGCGCCGCTAATGGGTAAGGACGTTTCGCTTCAGCGCTTGGTAGAGCAGACCCAAAATACAAACCATAGAAGTATACTAATAAATCTCTGGCCGGTACGGGATAGCTATTTGACAAACTCACGCCGCCAAATAAATAACGCACCTGCGGATTTTGTTTTAAATAGGCACCAATGCCATACCATAAATATTCTAGGCTGCGCTTACCCCAATAGCGTGGTTGCACAAAACTTCGACCTAACTCTAAACCCTGAGCTAAGTAAGGCTGCATGGACGGAGAAAACTGAAATAAGGTTTGGGTATATAAGCCTGTTGGCCCTTGTTCTGCTAATACCTTGTTAGTATCAGCCAAGCGGTAAGCGCCTACAATTTCTAAATCTTCGTTATCCCATAACAGTAAATGAGCATAGTGGCTGTCAAAGCGATCAATATCTCGGCGTTGGCCGGTGCCTTCCCCGACAGCTCGAAAAGCTAATTCTCTTAAGCGTCCTATTTCCCGCATGATGGGCGAGCTTTGTTGATGTTGATATAAGTAAATTAATTTCCCATCACGGGTTTCACCCAACCGTTGGCACTGACTTATTGCCTTTTTTAATACTGCTCTTGGTTCAGGCCGTGCTATCGCGGTTTGCGTGATGAAAAGTGAGGGGCGATCGGTAGCAAGCCGGTATAGCTGCTTTTTGAACAGTTTTACTTTTACTGGAACCGGCAATGATAACTGGCTAAAGCTGTTACAGGGGATTTGTTCGCCAATACGAACCGCCATGGTTTTTCCTTTTTGTTTAAACATCTCTCTTACCAGTAACATGCTGGCTAGGGGTTTGTATAAAGCTGAGGCAGCATAAAAAACCCATGAATTTCGTGCGGTCAGATGCAGTGGGACTATTGGTGCATTAGCCTGGCTGGCTAAGCGTAAAAAGCCACTGTGCCATTTACCATCGCGAACACCTTGCGGGCGTAAGCGTGATACTTCGCCAGCGGGGAATATTATTAAGGCCCCAGCTGCGGCTAGATGCTGTTGAATCGCCTCAAGCTTGTGCCGTTCTGTACCTCCGTTAAGGTTATTAACAGGCAACAATAAGTTTTGCATTGGCGCTAAGCTCATCAGCAGTTGGTTGGCCATGATTTTCAGATCTGGGCGCAGCCCACTGACCAGTTTTAACAGGGCTAAACCGTCTAACGATCCTATTGGGTGATTAGCAATCAGCAACACTGGGCCGGTCGAAGGGATATGATCTAGCTCATCATCACGCACGCTATAGCTAAACTGAAAGTATTCTAATACTTGTTCAACAAACTCCATGCCTTGTAAATGTGGATAGCGAGCGGCAAAAGCTTGGAATTCCCGCTCGTGCAATAAATAGCTGAGGAGCATTTTGCCGGGGCGATACCACCAGGGCTTTGGTTGATCGGACATGAAATGCTGTTCTAATAGTTGCTCTACGTTAAGCATGATTTATTCCCAAGGCAAGATAGACTGGCGATCTAGACGAATCCTTGTAGACTACTCATCGCAGATGACAAATAAGTGGCAGTTTTGTGGCAGTTTTGACACAGCAAACACATGAAATGCTGTAGCTGTTTTCGCAGTGAACGGGGATATTTAAGCGGTATCTTAGCAACCACTTTAACAGTGCTATGCTAAGATAAAGCATTAATAGCAAGTAGCATTATAGGGGTTGTTTTGAGTATTGCGCTGATTATTCCCGATAGAAAACTAGATGATTTACAGCAACGTTTGCAGCAAGCCTTACCCACAACGCCAATTGAAATTTGGCCCGATATCGCAAAGCCAGAACACGTGACGTTTGCCGTGGTATGGAAGCAACCCACAGGCTCGGTGGCCAGCTTGCCGAATCTTAAAGCTTTGCAAAGTTTTGGTGCCGGTGTTGATGGGATCCTCAGTGATGCCAGCTTACCGCGTTTACCTTTGGCTCGGATTGTCGACCCGGCGTTAACCGAGGCAATGCTTAGTTATCTGGCGGGCATTGAAGCGTATTACCGTTTGAGGCTCGATCTGTTTCAGCAACAACAGCAACAAGCCTTGTGGCGACCGAAAAGTCCGCGTCGTTTAAGCTCATTGTGTGTACTTGGCTTAGGTGAACTGGGTACGGCCACGGCATTACACTTTAAAGCTCAAGGTTATCAAGTGAACGGTTGGTCGCGCCGCCCACAACAATTAGCCGGTGTTCATTGTTTTGCGGGTACCGAGCAATTGGCTGCTGCCGTCGGTTCAGCGGATTTGCTGATCTGTTTATTGCCTTTAACTGCACAAACTGAAAACCTGTTAAATGCTGACTTTTTTGCCATGCTCAAGCCTGGTGCCATTCTGATTAATGTGGCGCGTGGTGCCATCGTCGATGAGCAGGCGTTGCTCGCCGCGTTAGACAGTGGCCAACTAGCGGCCGCCTGTTTAGATGTGTTCCGTCAAGAACCCCTTGTGGCGGAGCATGCGTTTTGGCGGCATCCTGCCATTATGATTACACCGCATATTTCTGCGGTGACTAAAGTGGAGACCGTGGTGGCGCAAATTGCGGAAAACTACCAACGCAGTTGTCAGGGGCAATCGTTAGTTAATGAAGTCGATTTACAACAAGGCTATTAACCCTAGTGATAATAATGACTTGAATAGTAGTATTATCTTTATTAGACTGATTCTGCTAATGAGATTTTGCAGTACTTAGTAGAAATAGAGAATAAGAAGAAGTCATTTGAGGTTTATTATGAGTAAAGCGTCCAATCGTGGTTTTGGCTTTACCACACTCGCTATTGCCGTGGTCCTTATGGCGTTAACAGCGTTTTTTACCAAAGCTGAAGCATTCAGTTGGCTGATCTAAAAAAACAGGGCTGGTTATCCAGCCCTGATTTTTATACCTGATGATCTTATTAATTCGACGCGTCGCTATTTAGTATGCCGTTCACGGTTCTCGCGTTTTTGCTCTGCATTTTTCTGCAATAACACATAGGTAGCACTGTAACCCCCATGCTGGCGCTGCGCGGTATGAGCGGCTAAAACGGGGACAAAACTGGGTAACCACTTAAAAACATAGCTGCGCAAAATAGCGGGGTGTGGCTTACTGTTTCGGCCCATACCATGCTGGATCAATAACGTTCTGACGCCACGTTTATGGCAGTCGGTAATAAATTGCAGTAACTGACTACGAGCTTCTTGCAAGCTTTTACCAAGCAGGTTAAGCGTAGCATCTAATTGATACTTGCCTAAGCGCAGATTGCGATACACACCTTGTTGTACGCCATCTTTACAATAGGCAAATACGTCGTCGGGTTTAACTAAATCAACGTATTCCATGCTCAAATATTGAGGATCGTACTCCATCTCTTGTTCAGCGGCTTTGCGTCTGGCCTGCTGCGCTAAGGTAGGACTGAATTCGCCATTTTGTTGAAGTACCGCATCTTGCGGTAGGGGTTTAACATCGGCCATTTCGCTCAGAAACAGCTCAAATTCGTCTTGTGACATGTCTGACTCCGATGCTTACTGCTAAGAGCCGAGTATAGCTTGTCAGGCTGCTGGAAAAAAGCCGCTTATTTTGTTTGCGCTTGTAACTCAATATTCGCCAGATCATTGGCGGTTGCTGCGGCGGCTTGGGCTTTTTTACGGGCAGCAGCAAAACGCAGCAGGTAATAAGCATTGATCAATAAAACTAATAAGTTGGAAATCACCCCTTGCGGAATGGCGATGTGGCTGTAATACACAAACAATAAGCTGCAACCGATTAATGTAGCTAATCGAAGCCAGAACACATCTTTAATAAAAAAAGCGCTGATACAAATTGTTAGGCCAATCCAGCTGATAATGTCGTAGAACAGATTTTCCATGTTAATGCTCCGGCATAGTGTGCGCAATGCCGCGCATTATGAGCAGAGTCGAGTAATTACTCAACTAAGATAAATTACATTTTTCAGATTAGTTTATTTAATGGATTTTTTGCTGGATTTGCCAAAGGCGATAACGCGAATACAAAAGGATTAGCGCCGCAGCGAGCGGCGCTAATGTCACGAATTACTGACGTAAATTAACCTGACTATTGGAAATTTCACGCGTCATAATTAACCATGCTTCGAGGTTTTGCCGCAATGCAGTGGGATCAATTTTATCCAGCGTATCATTTGGGGTATGGTGATAATCAAAGTAATCCGTACCATCCTGCATCAGACTCGCGACGGGTACGCCTTGTGCTTTTAACATCGACACATCTGGCCCCCCAGACGCGGTGTTCGGCCCCATAGCGATACCCAGCGGTGCTAATTTTTTCTGCAGTTCCTGGGCAAAGGCTAATGCTTGTTCACCCATACCGGTGTCAAAACGCCAAATACGACCTGCGCCAAAGTCTGATTCTGAAGCAAACACATGGGTGTGTAATTGCTTATGGTGTTTAGCGGCATATGCGCGGGCGCCAATTAAACCGCCTTCCTCATTACCAAATAACACCACGCGAATGGTACGCTCAGGCTTCTCTTGCTTTAATAAAGCGGCTGTCGCCATCACGATACCCACACCGGCGCCATCATCTAATGCGCCAGTACCTTCATCCCAAGAATCTAAGTGTGCACTGATTAGCACGATTTCATCGGGGCGTTTGCTACCTTTGATCTCGGCAATCACATTGTGACTGGTAACAGTACCTGGAAGATTATTACTCATTTGCATGTTTAGCGTGAGCTCTGGGTTAATCGCCAGCATCTTGCTCAATTGCTGCGCATCGGGTACGGAAATGGCTGCCGCAGGAATACGTTCAATGCCTTCTTCGTAACGCATTTGACCGGTGTGGGCAAAACGGTTATTGCTGCTACCGACTGAGCGGATCACTAAGGCTTTTGCACCAAGTTTTGCTGCTTCAACTGCGCCCGTGGCGCGTGCCCCGACGACTTGGCCATAAAAACCACCGCGAATATCTTTCTCTAAAGCATGATTAATAAAAACAATACGATCTTTCACTTTAGAAGCGTCCGCTTTTTTGAGCTCTTCTAAGGTATTAAACATGACAACTTGGCTGTTGATGCCATCAAACGGGGTACCGACTGAACCACCCAAAGCGGTGACCACTAGAGATTGATGAAAAGGTGCTGCCACTTTTAAGCTCGCTTGACCACGCTCCCAGTAAAGCATATCAAAGGGTTCGCGCCAGACTTTATCAAAACCTAGTTCGTTAAATTTTTGCTCTGCCCACAGTACCGAGCGCATATCGGCCTCACTGCCGGCTAAGCGCGGGCCCACTTCCACCGTTAACGATTCAACTAATTTGTAAGCTAAATCTTTATCAATAGTTACATTTTGGGCATGCACATTTAGGCTAAAAGCTGCTAGTATTGTTGTTATCCACACTTTCATGGTTTGTTCCCGCTGTTTAGTTTTGACTGATGTGGAGACGTTATCATGTTTTACGGATGAAACCTAAGTAACTCGCTGGACGTCAGTTTTTGGTCGACCAGCCGAAAAATGGAGACGCTGCAAGGATGCAAGCATTTATTCAAACCTGCTATAACCCCACTCCTGTAACCCAACAGTTAACGGCGCTTGTTGTTGATGATACGGTGGCTGTGCGTGCTTACCTTAAAAGTATCTTGCATCAACTTGGTGTAACTCAGGTGCTAGAGGCAGCCGACGGCGCCAAAGGCGAAGCCTTGTTTATGCAGCATCAACCACAATTAGTTTTTTTGGATATTCAGCTACCAGACATAAACGGTAAGGTATTGTTGCAACGTTTCAGGTGTGTTGACCAGCAATCACATATATTTATGATCTCGGCTTATTCCAGTGTCGATAACTTGAAAGCAGCTGTAGCAGGCGGAGCAAAAGCTTTTGTAGTGAAACCTTTTACTGCAGAAAGAATCTCAAGTCTGGTTCAACCCTTATTGTCGTGTAGTGTCTGATGCATACCCGGATTATTCTGTCATAATGAGATCAGGCTAGTATTAGTTTAATGAGCGGTGCAAAACATGAATTTAGAAGATATGCTGAAAAATTCAGCGGAAGCAGTGAAGTTACTGAAAGCGGTGTCGAATGAGCGCCGTTTAATTATTTTATGCCATTTGTTGCAAGGCGAGCTGTCGGTAGGTGAATTAAACAGCAAGTTGGATTTAAGCCAATCTGCACTTTCACAGCATCTCGCGTTATTGCGCAAAAATAAATTGGTGAAAACGCGTAAAGAATCGCAAACGGTGTTTTATCGGATCTCAAGCGATGAAGTAACCGAAGTCATTGCACTATTACACAAACTGTATTGCGCTGAGTAATTTGTCGCGCTGTGCACTGATTGTCGGCGGCTTTGTGTGGCCGAAAAGAACTTACAAAAAAACCAGCCGAAGCTGGTTTTTTTGTTTTACATCGCCAATTAGGCTGCTTTTAACGCTTTTACATGGGCGTTTAAGCGAGACTTATGACGAGCTGCTTTGTTCTTATGGATCAGACCTTTGGCTGCCATACGATCAATAACAGGGACCATCTTGTTGAACGCTTCCTGAGAAGCTACTGCGTCAGCAGTTAATACTGCTGCGTAGGTTTTCTTGATGAAAGTACGCATCATAGAACGTTGACTGGCGTTTTGCTGACGACGTTTTTCTGATTGTATTGCGCGCTTCTTAGCAGACTTGATGTTAGCCAAGGTAACACTCCTAAAAACTTAAAACCGGACTCTTTAAAGGCCGCATAATATGCCTATTTACTGGCCCATTGTCAAATGCTTTAAACGAAAAGGCCCGTAATTAAATTGCAGTGAGCACTGGTAATTGATCTCAGTAACAGGTGAAAATAGCGCCGCAGCAAATAAAGGAGTCTCTCGTGTCAGGAAAATTACTAAAGTCAGGGCTGATTGTCAGCTTTATGACGTTGATTTCAAGAGTGTTAGGCCTGGTGCGGGATGTGGTGGTTGCCAATTTTGTTGGTGCGGGTGCTGCTGCTGACGTGTTTTTCTTTGCTAACCGTATCCCGAATTTTTTACGTCGACTCTTTGCCGAGGGCGCTTTTTCTCAAGCCTTTGTGCCGGTGTTAAGTGAAGTTAAAGCTAAACATGGTGATGATGCGGTTCGAGAATTAGTGGCCAAGGTGGCGGGAACGCTGGGTGTTATTGTCACTCTAGTGACGCTGGTGGGGGTGGTCGGCTCGCCGCTGATTGCTTTGCTGTTTGGTATGGGCTGGTTTATCGAATGGCTGAATGACGGGCCTGACGCGCACAAGTTTGAAATGGCCAGTGTGATGTTAAAAATTACCTTTCCTTATCTTTGGTTTATTTCTTTAGTCGCGTTATCGGGCGCGGTGTTAAATACCTATAACCGTTTTGCGGTAGCGGCCTTTACGCCCGTTTTCTTAAATATTGCGATTATAGGCTCGGCGCTGTATCTGGCCCCTGAGTTGGATGAACCCGCCATGGCATTGGCTTGGGGCGTGTTTATTGGCGGTATTGTACAGTTATTATTTCAATTACCGTTTTTAGCTAAAGCTGGTTTGCTGGTGTTGCCAAGATGGCATTGGCAAGATGAAAACGTGACAAAGATCCGTACTTTGATGTTACCAGCGCTGTTTGGTGTTTCTGTAAGCCAAATCAATCTGCTGCTCGATACCGTGATTGCTTCATTTTTACTAACCGGGGCCGTAAGCTGGTTATATTACTCGGATCGGTTAATTGAGTTTCCACTGGGCTTATTCGGGATCGCGATTGCCACGGTGATCCTGCCGAACTTATCGCGGCATCATGCCACGGCAGATACTGCGCGCTTTGCTCACACGCTGGATTGGTCAGTGCGCTTTGTGGCGATGTTTGGTTTACCGGCGATGCTGGCGTTAATGGTGCTGGCACAACCGATTATCACGGTGCTGTTTATGCGCGGTGAATTTACCCAGCAAGATGTGTTAATGGTGTCGTACAGCTTATTGGCCTATTGCTGTGGCTTGTTAAGTTATATGCTAATCAAGGTATTAGCACCTGGCTATTATGCGCGGCAAGATATTAAAACGCCGGTGCGAATTGGCATTATTGCTATGGTGGCCAATATGGTGTTTAACCTGATGTTGGCACCCTTTTTAAGTTATGTAGGCTTGGCTTTAGCTACGGCGATGTCGGCAAGTTTAAATGCGTTTTTATTGTATCGTGGTTTAAAAATCGCTGGGGTGTATCAATTAAGCCGTTTTAGTATGGTGATGCTGGCTAAATTTGCTTTGGCCAGTGTATTGATGGCTTCAGCGCTCTATGTCGTAAGCCCAAGCTTAAGTGTCTGGGTGGCGCTGCCTTTAACGTCGCAAATAGTGCAATTATCCAGTTTGTGTCTGTTGGCTGTAATAGCGTACTTTGCCTTGCTGTTCCTGTTTGGGGTGCGTTTGGCTGATTTTAAAGCAAAAACTGTTGCTGAAAGCCAACGGTGATCGGGTTATAATCGTCAGCTGACAAGCAACCGCAGGCATAATTTAAGGCAGGCATGGAGTTAATTCGCGGCATCCACAACATATTACCGCAGCATAAAGGCTGTGTGTTAACCATCGGCAATTTTGACGGTGTGCACTTGGGGCACCAAGCCGTGTTAGCTCAGGTTAAACAACTGGCACAGTCGAAGCAGTTGCCGTCTTGCGTAATGGTGTTTGAACCCCAACCTCTGGAATTATTCGCGGGCAGTGATGCGCCGGCTCGGATTTCTCGCTTTCGTGAAAAGTATTTAGCGTTGGCGGAATTAGGCATCGACCGATTACTCTGCGTTGGCTTTAATCGTGCTTTTGCGGCACAAGATCCAGAACAGTTTATTGAAGATTTACTGCTTGATAAGTTAGGCGTACAGCATTTGATTGTGGGTGATGACTTTCATTTTGGCCAAGCCCGTAGCGGTAATTACGCGTTATTAGAACGTGCCGCCTCAAAGTATGGTTTTGGTTTAAACAGCACCTCAAGTTTAAAACTGGAGCAGCAACGGGTCAGCAGTACGTTGATCCGCAGTGCCTTACAAGCCGACCAACTGCATTTAGCTGAAACTATGCTAGGTCGGCCTTTTGCATTAACTGGGCGAGTAAGACATGGTCGTAAGTTAGGCCGAAACCTTGGCTTTCCCACTGCGAATGTCTGGTTGTATCGTAAAAAATTACCGGTATCAGGCGTTTATGCCATCACTGCTCGCACCTGTTTTGGGGTGTTTCAAGGGGTGGCTAATATTGGTAATCGGCCAACCGTACAGGGTGTGCGTGAACAACTAGAAGCGCATCTATTTGATTTTAATCAAGATTTATATGGTAGTCAGATTGAGGTGGTGCTGCGGCACAAACTTCGAGCCGAACAGCGGTTCGACAATCTGGATGCATTAAAACAGCAAATCGCCGTCGATGAAGCGGCAGCGAAACAGTATTTTAGTCAGCAGCCTGCGCTACTGAACTCACTAACTTAACGGAATTTAAACGGATGAGCGATTACAAGCATACCCTGAATTTACCAGAAACGGCTTTTGCTATGCGCGGCAATCTGGCACAGCGTGAGCCACAAATGTTGGCAAAATGGACCGAAGCCGATTTATATGGTCAGATCCGTGAAGCCAAAAAGGGTAAAAAAACCTTCATTCTGCACGATGGCCCCCCTTATGCGAACGGTAATATTCACATCGGCCATGCTGTTAATAAGATCCTTAAAGACATTATTGTTAAAGCAAAAACGTTATCTGACTTCGATGCACCCTATGTACCGGGTTGGGATTGTCATGGTTTACCGATTGAATTGGTGGTGGAGAAAAAGTACGGCAAGCCCGGACAAAAATTAACGCCTGCCGAATTTCGAGAGAAGTGTCGTGAATATGCGTTAACGCAAATTGATGCGCAGCGCACTGACTTTATCCGCTTGGGCGTATTGGGCGATTGGTATAAGCCATATCGCACAATGGATTTTCAAACCGAAGCTAATATTATCCGCAGCTTAGGTAAAATTATTGAAAACGGCCATT
Source organism: Alishewanella sp. HL-SH06 (assembly GCF_052656265.1). NCBI lineage: Bacteria > Pseudomonadati > Pseudomonadota > Gammaproteobacteria > Alteromonadales > Alteromonadaceae > Alishewanella > Alishewanella sp. HL-SH06. The sequence goes on along the minus strand of NZ_CP199752.1, from coordinate 3,318,422 downwards.
TGTTACAAGGGTTCAAACCCGTGCATTGGTGTACCGACTGTGGTTCGGCCTTAGCCGAAGCGGAAGTGGAATACCAAGACAAGATTTCACCGGCTATTGATGTGCGCTTTCAAGTCGTGGATGAATCGGTCGTCGATCGCTTTGATCATCCAGAAGCGCATCGGGGGCATGGCCCGTTGGCTGTGGTGATCTGGACCACCACACCTTGGACAATTCCAGCAAACCGCGCCGTGGCGCTTAATGCCGAGCTGAGCTATTCACTGGTGCAGGTTGAGCAAGGACCACAAGGTGCTGAGCGCTTGATTATCGCCACTGATCTGGTAAAAGAGGTAATGGCGCGCGCTAATATTGAACATTATCACGCCTTGGGGTTCTGCCAAGGTAAGCAGCTAGACTTAGTCAAGCTGCAGCATCCGTTATACGATTTCCAAGTGCCGGTGGTACTGGGTGAACATGTTACGACTGAATCGGGTACAGGATGTGTGCACACGGCACCAGGGCACGGACAAGAAGACTTTGTTGTTGGTCAAAAATACCATTTAGAAGTGGCGAACCCCGTCGGTGCCAATGGCGTTTATCTGCCGGATACACCGATGTTTGCTGGCCAGCACGTTTTTAAAGCCAATGACACTATTGTTGAAGCATTAAAGGCGGCTGGCGCATTGTTATTGCACAAAGCGTATAAGCACAGTTATCCCCATTGCTGGCGTCATAAAACACCCATTATCTTTCGCGCTACGCCCCAATGGTTTATCAGCATGGAGCAGCAAGGCTTGCGACAAATGTCGTTAGAGCAAATTGCTAAAACTCGCTGGATCCCTGATTGGGGTCAACAACGTATTGAAAACATGGTAGCAGGCCGGCCCGATTGGTGTATTTCACGGCAGCGTACCTGGGGTGTACCTATTGCATTGTTTGTAGATAAAGATACCGGCGCCTTACATCCAAAAACTGCAAGTTTAATTGAACTGGTGGCGAAACAAGTTGAGTTGGGCGGCATTCAAGCTTGGTTTGATCTTGATGCAGCACAATTGCTTGGCGAAGACAGTGAGCGTTATACCAAAGTAACCGACACGCTCGATGTTTGGTTTGACTCGGGCATTACCCATGCTGCGGTGGTGGATGCGCGACCAGAGTTTCACCAGCCTGAGCAGATTGATTTGTATTTAGAAGGCTCAGATCAGCATCGTGGTTGGTTTATGTCATCCCTGATGACGGGCGTGAGCATGAAACAGCGCGCACCGTATAAACAAGTATTAACCCATGGTTTTACCGTTGATGGTGAAGGCCGCAAGATGTCAAAGTCTTTGGGTAATGTGGTATCACCGCAAGATGTCATGAACAAATTGGGTGCCGACATTTTACGTTTGTGGGTAGCAACAACGGATTACACCTCAGAGATGACGGTTTCTGATGAGATCCTTAATCGTGCGGCCGATAAATATCGCCGCATTCGTAATACTGCGCGTTTCTTGTTAGCAAACCTAAACGGTTTTAACCCAGAAACCGATGCTTTACCATTTAACCAATTGGTCGAGTTAGATTTGTGGGTGGTTAATCGTGCTGCACAGTTACAGCAAGAAATCATCGATGCCTACGACAATTATCAGTTCCATCAGGTCAGTCAAAAGCTGATGAACTTCTGTACTGTTGAACTGGGTAGTTTCTATCTGGACGTGATTAAAGATCGTCAGTACACCGCGCACAAAGACAGCCAAGCACGTCGTAGCTGCCAAACGGCGCTGTATCATATTGTACAAGCCATGGTGCGCTGGATGGCGCCGATTATGAGCTTTACAGCCCAAGAGATTTGGGAAGCCTTACCAGGTCAGCAGCAGGCGTTTGTGTTTACGGATGTCTGGTATAGTGGTTTTACCGAGTTACCGGCTGGGCGTTTCAGTAATGCGTATTGGCAACAACTGCTGCAAGTGCGGGACGAGGTGAACAAAGTGTTAGAAGCAGCACGTCGGGAAGAGCGGATTGGTGCCTCTTTGCAAGCCGAAGTGACCTTGTTTGCCGAGCCCAGTTTAGCAGCAGCCTTACAGCAGTTAGGTGACGAATTACGCTTTGTACTGATCACTTCTACGGCAACCGTTAGTGCACAAGCGCCGAACGCGGACGCGATTGCTACGGCAATTCCGGGGCTAAGTGTATTGGTCACAGCGTCAAGTGCGGCGAAGTGTGAACGTTGTTGGCATCACCGGCATGATGTGGGTATTGATCCGGCGCAGCCGGGGATCTGTGGTCGCTGTGTTGATAACGTCAGTGGCCAAGGTGAAACACGGGAATTTGCGTAATGCGTTTATTTCAAGAAACTGCATGGCGTTGGTGGTGGTTAATTGCGTTGCTGCTCCTATTGGATCAGTTGACTAAGCAGTTAGTGCACCAACAAATGGCCCTATTTGATTCAATTGAGTTGTTGCCTTTTTTTAACCTAACCTATGTACGAAATTATGGTGCAGCATTCTCATTTTTAAGTGATGCGGGGGGATGGCAGCGCTGGTTCTTCACCGGTATTGCGATCGGGATCAGTGTGGTCATTGCCGTTTGGATGAGCCGCTTAAAACGCCACGAAATCAAACTCAGTTTGGCATTAAGTTTGGTGTTGGCTGGCGCCATAGGTAATTTAATTGATCGTAGCATATATGGTTATGTGATTGATTTCTTTCATTTGTATTATCAGGATTGGCATTACCCCGCTTTTAATATTGCCGACTCAGTGATCTGTATTGGCGCTGCACTGTTAATTTGGGATAGTTTTAGCAGTGATTCTGGAGCAAAAAAATGAGTATGATTACCTCAAGCAGCACCGTGGTGTTTCATTTTGATATCAAATTGACTGACGGCTCTGCCGCTGAAAGCACCCGAGTGCACAATAAACCGGCTAAAACCCAACTGGGTGATGGCAGTTTATCTCCGGCGTTTGAAGCACAATTATTAGGCTTACAGGCCGGTGATAAAAAAACCTTTACCCTAGCGCCAGAAGACGCTTATGGTACGCCAAACCCTGATAATATTTATTATGTTGACCGCAGTAAGTTTTCTGCAGACGCCCCAGCCAAGGTTGGTTCTATTATTGGTTTCGCCATGCCAGATGGCTCTGAGTTACCGGGGCTCGTACGTGAAGTGGTGGGCGACTCGGTGACGATTGATTTTAATCATCCACTGGCTGGCCAAACCCTAACTTTTAATATCGAAATTGTACAAGTGAGCTGAAATGGACATTTTGTTAGCTAATCCTCGTGGTTTTTGTGCCGGTGTTGATCGGGCGATCAGTATTGTAGAGCGTGCGTTAGAGTTGTACGAGCATCCGATCTATGTACGACACGAAGTGGTGCATAACAAATTTGTAGTTGATGGCTTACGCCGCAGCGGCGCCGTGTTTGTCGATGAATTAGATGAAGTACCCGATGGCCATATCGTTATTTTTAGTGCGCACGGTGTTTCGCAAGCAGTACGCGAACGAGCTAAACAGCGTGGCTTAAAAGTATTCGACGCGACTTGCCCATTGGTCACTAAAGTGCATATGGAAGTCACCCGTGCCAGTCGTAAAGGCATCGAGTGTATTCTTATTGGGCATGCTGGCCATCCTGAAGTTGAAGGTACCATGGGCCAGTATGACAATGCCGATGGTGGCATTTACTTGGTAGAATCGGTAGAAGATGTCCATACCCTACAAGTTAAAAATCCCGCCTTGCTTTGCTACAGCAGCCAAACCACCTTGTCGGTAGACGATACTGCGGATGTAATTGATGCCCTAAGAACACGCTTCCCAGACATTGAAGGGCCACGCAAAGATGACATTTGTTATGCCACGCAAAATCGTCAAGATGCCGTGCGCGAGTTGGCATCAAAAGCGCAGTTAATGTTAGTGGTGGGAGCAAAGAACAGCAGTAATTCAAACCGCTTACGCGAGTTAGCTGAAAAACTGGGTTGTACTGCCTATTTAATTGATACTGCCAACGACATTCAACAAAGCTGGTTAGACGGTGTCAATAAAGTGGCGGTAACGGCCGGCGCATCTGCGCCAGAAGTACTGGTGCGAGATGTGATTGCCCAATTAAAAATGTGGGGCGGCAAGACGGTAACCGAAACGCAAGGTCGCGAAGAAGGAGTGGTGTTTGCTATTCCGGCTGAGCTTCGTTAAATAGGAAATACCTCATGAAAAAGCTGCAGGATGTGCCTCGTCTCGAACTGCAGCTGCCAGATCTCACTCAGGCAAGTCATTTGCTTCGTGTGGTGGTGTTCTCGCAAGCTCTTGCGTTAATACTGGCATTAGCGCCTTATTCCTCTGAGCCTTTTTGGAGCAGCCTCGGTACTATCAGTCTTTTTATTCACTGGATCAGCTTAGGTAGCTGTTTAGTGTTTAGTCGTTTACAACCTCGTTTGCGCTTTATGTCACTGATGCCATTTGCCTTGGCGGTACAGCTAATATTACTCAGTGTGACCTTTGTATGCTCTTATCTCAGTTTTTGGTTCTTACAGGAAGACAACAATGTATCTTTCTGGACTGAAGCTGCTAACAACTTGATTATTGCCTTTATTGTAGGTTTAGTGCTTATTCAGTTTTTGATTATGTATGATGAATTAGCCCGCAGTATCACGTCACAACAAAAAGCTAAGCTGAGTGCTTTACAAGCACGTATTCGACCGCACTTTCTATTTAACTCACTTAACACGGTGGCAGAATTAATCCATACAGACCAAGACGCTGCGGAACAAGCCTTGTTGAATTTAGCAGACTTATTTCGGGCGGCAATGGCCAGTGCTGAAAATATAAGCTTGCAAGATGAACTGGCACTATGCAAACAGTATCTAGCCCTAGAACAGTGGCGATTAGGCTCGCGTTTGGTGGTAAATTGGCAACTGCCCGAAACGATCCCCACGCTAAACTTACCGGCGTTAACTATTCAACCACTACTAGAAAATGCGGTGCAATATGGTTTTGAAACACGAACGGTAGCGGGGGTACTAGATATCAAAGTGTATCTAGGTAAAAAACAGTTAAGTATTGTTATTGAAAACCCTGTCGCAACGAGTCATAAAAAGCAAAATAAAAACGGTATAGCCATTGCTAATATTCAGCAACGGCTAAAAATATTATTTGGCCAATCCGCTCAGCTGACAACTTATGAGTTGGCTGATATGTATCGAGTGAAACTTGTGTTACCGCTGGAGGGGGAATGAAAGTATTAATTGTTGACGATGAACCCTTGGCAAGAAGCCGCTTACAACGTTTATTAAAACCGATAAATCAAGTTAACTGTGTTGGCGCGGCTGAGCATGCAGCTCAAGCTTGGGAGATGATTGGTACATTACAGCCAGATGTTGTGTTATTAGATATTGATATGCCAGGTGAAGATGGATTAAGCCTAGCTGCAAGGATCGCTGAATTAGCGTTGCCCCCCGCTTTAGTATTTGTAACTGCTCATCCTGAACATGCATTAAAGGCCTATCAAGTGTCTGCTGCCGATTATCTTTTAAAGCCAGTAGTTCCTGAGCGATTGCAGCAAACCTTAACTAAAGTGGGTGCATTAACTCGAGCTCATATTGAGCGGCAACACGGTACTGAAACCAAACTGGCTTATCAATGTGGAAATGTGACAAAAACAGTGCCTCTGGCACAAGTTTATTACTTTGTCGCCGATAGTAAATACGTTAAGGCCATCTTTGAGCATGGCGAAGCTTATTTAGACTTGTCTTTGGCTGAATTAGAGCAACGTTATACACAATTGTTAAGGATCCACCGCAGTTATCTTATTAATCCACAGTATTTTTCTGCTCTAAAACAACATGCCGGACAATATGTTATTCAATTATCATCCTGCGCCGAATCCCTCCCCGTTAGTCGTCGCGCGTTAACGCAAGTTAAACACGCACTGCAACTAGACTAACACTGACCGTTTATCGGCTAATCCTACCGTTAGTCCTTACACCACTTGGTTTATCAAGTTAATCCTTTATAGTAATAAATTGATAGAACTATTGGAGCAAGTCATTAATGCGACGTAACGCAGGCTTTACCTTGATTGAACTGATGATTACTGTGGTCGTGCTCGGCATTGTTGCGACTATCGCGGTGCCTTCTTTTATTTCTCTTGTGCAGTCTAATCAGTTAACTGGTCAAATCAATCAGTTAGTAGGTGCTTTAAGTGCTGCTCGTACTGAAGCGATTAAAATGAATCAAAATGTGGTGTTCTGCCACAGTAGTGATGGCGCAACGTGTTCTGATATTGATGATGGCGCATGGCAAGGTTGGTTGATAGGCCTAGCGCCAACTGATCAAAGCGCCGGGATTGTTGCTGGCAGTATGATGGCTACGGGTTTCTTACAAACGGGGCAATTGATATTACGCGCGAACAACAATATTGCTGATGCTGACTCGCAAGTACGTTTTTCACCCCAAGGTCTGGTGCGAACGACCAATGGTAGACCACTTAATGGTGTGCTTCGCGTTTGTATCAATAACAGCAACGATAACAATACTCGAGATTTGATCATTCGGTCGGGTGGTCATATTGCGGTTGATACTTTGACCCTTACCAGTTGTACAGCGCCATAAGGAGTTACTAATGCCTGCTTTAAAGATGATGAAAAAACAAAAAGGTATTACTTTGCTAGAAGTATTAATTTCAGTCGTAGTGCTGTCGATTGGCTTGCTTGGAATTGCTGGTTTACAAACCGTCAGTCTGAAAAGTACCAACATGGCACACGAGCGCGCAATGGCTGTTATCTTAACTGAAACCTTATTTGAAGTTATGCGTGCCAATGCTGCCGCTGCCAGAGCCGGTGACTTTGCTATGGATTGCAGTTCTCCAGTGGCGGGTACTGAACAATGGTTTGATGATGTTCGGGCGGCGACCTCTCCAGAAACCTGTGCCGTAGTTGCATGGAATAACGGCGTTTATACCGTGACAATTGATTGGAGTAATCAGCGACTTGATGTTGACTCTAGAATTGTAATGGAAACACGCCCATGAAATGGCAAAAAGGTGTGACCCTAACTGAACTACTGATTGCATTAGTATTAGGTATTTTATTACTCGGCGGTGTATTAGGTGTTTTTCTGTCTAATCAAACCACGTCTAGAACCACTGAAGACTTATCTAACTTACAAGATCGTATTCGCTTAGCATTTCAAGTGATGTCTTACGATTTACGCAGCGCAGGGTTTTTAGGTTGTAACAATTCAGAGCGAGTGATTTCCGTGGTACAAGTTGCGGGTGCTTTACCTGTATGGCTAAATTGGCAGGGGGGGCTTGTTGGCACCGCAGCTGATGCTGCTAATAATGAGTCTATGCGCATTATGTACGCGGCTGGGCAAAGTGCCAGCATAAACACGCATGTTCCACCGCGGATGAACCTTAACCAGGACACTAATTTGTCTGTTGGTGATTTAGGTGTCATTTGTGATGATACTTTAACATCGATCTTTCAGGTTTCAGCTGTTGGTAATAACTGGGCTGAGCATGCCGCGGCAGGTTTGAATTGTTCTGCTGATCTGGGTTTTGCCAATCCGTTTATTTGTGCCACTGCTCGTCCAAGAGTTTATCCTGCCGATGCCATGCTAATGCGTTTTGAAACGGTGCGTTGGTTCGTTGCTGCCAGTGAAGTGGATAATACGTTAAATTCATTATTTCGGGAAATAGTGGTGAATGGCGCTGTGGTGCAAGAAGAAGTGTTATTTGGCGTTGAAAGGCTAAGTTTTGCCTATCAAATGCGTAACGCGGCTTTTGGTCCGGTGCCATTTTCCGCTGCTTTAGATATGACGCAGGTCACAGGTGTCAATGTCACCATTTTGCTAGATGCAGCAGCTTATTCAAATATTACGATGGCCGATGATACGCGAACTATCGAGTTTTTTACGACGGTTAGAAATCGTTAGAGGTGTTTATGTTACCAAGAATAAAGCAACAGCAAGGTATTGCCTTAGTCGTCACGCTATTACTGCTGGTGGCCATTACAGTACTCACGCTGTCTAGTATGCAGCGTTCTACCTTGCAAGAGCGAATGACAGCAAACTTGTATGAGCATCAATTATTTGTTCAACAAACCGAATCAGCGCTGCGCGTGGCAGAAAATGTGTTGGCTGGCCTGTTACCTAATCCTGCTACTGCAGTGGGTACACCTGGATTTTACGGTATTCCAACAGCAGGCCAAGCTGATCGTTGGGAGGACCCTGCTACGGTATGGCAAGCTGCTCCTGCGGTGAATGAAATGCTCGATTTACAAGCGCGTTACATTATTGAATATGTTGGTGACTGGCCAACACCTGCGGCACCCGATTGCGACAGTGCAACAACCATTGAAGCAGATTGTTTATCGCCAACCTTTAGAATTACCGCTCGTACTCAGCCTGCAGACAATCGTCCAGGTGTGATTATGCAAACCATCTGGCGTTTATAAGGCTAGTGAGGAAAAAATTATGCAAGCTTTAATGAAAAAATCCGTTTGGTTTATGTGTGGGTTGAACTTTGGTGTTGCCATGTCGGTTTCCGCTGCGACATTATCTATTCCAAACGTCCCTCTGCAAACGGGCAGTGATGTTCCGGCAAATATCATGTTTTTGTTGGATGATTCGGGGTCTATGGCTTGGGAATATATGCCGAATGCCATTGCCAATAATTACAGTGCACCAACTTCAAAAGTCTGTACAGAATATAGAGGCAATGGAAACTGCAAAACGGAGAAAACAATCAGAACGGGAGCTAATGTGCAAAACTATTGGTATTACTCTTCTGAAGTCAACAAAACCTACTATGACCCAAATGTTGTTTATCAAATACCTCCGAATGAAGGCGGCACCTTAACTAATGTTCCAACTTATACTAAAGCTTGGATGGATGGTTTTGACAAAAGTAACTCCAGAGATCTGAGTGATGAATTTGACATGATTACCAATGGCGGGACCTTAAGGTTTACGGAAGGTGGTTTCTATTACAACTATGCGCCTAGTGCCACCGATCTTGTCAGTTGTAATAGTAATCTGAAACAAAATAAATGTTATAGCTATGTTTCAATGAACAGCGCAACTACTGCACAAAAGTCAAACTTTGCGATTTGGTATTCTTATTATCGCAGCCGTAAGTTATTGGCGCGATCTGGGGTTGGTACTGCTTTTTATAACTTACCAGATGATGTGCGAGTAGGTTATGGTGCTTTAAATGATGGTTTAGAGGAAGGCGTTCGTGAGTTTAACCAAGATGGCAGAAAGAACTTTTATGATTGGCTATACGATAGCAAAGCCTCTGGTGGCACACCGCTGCGTAGGACATTAGAATATGCAGGGAATTACTTTTCTACAGATGAGCCATATCGTGCGGACCCAACAAAATCTAGTAGCGCTTTAGTGAGCTGTCGTCAAAACTTCAGTATTTTGACGACGGATGGTTCATGGAATGGTAGCAATCCAGCCAGTAAAATTGGGAACGCTGATGGTGATTCTTATCAAATTACCTTAGCCGACGTTGCAAGTTATTATTACAAAAATGATTTAAGATCCGGCTTAACCAACAATGTACCAAAACGTAAAACAACTTCGCCTAATTGGCAACATATGGTGACTTTTGGTGTAGGTTTAGGGGTTGAAGGTACGTTAGATCCTGAAGTGGCTAAAAATTATGCGCCAAATGATAGCCGTTGGCCAAATCCAAATAATGACGATCGTAAAATTGATGATTTATTACACGCTGCGGTGAATGGCGATGGTGAATTTTTCAGTGCTAAAGATCCGGTAACCTTTAGTAAGCAAATTACTACTGCATTAAAAGCGATTTTAGACCGTATTGCTTCAGCGTCTAATTTAGCAGCCACCACAACGTCATTGTTAGAAGATAACAGTGTGTTTCAAGCTTCATTTAATACTGCAAGTTGGAGTGGTACGTTAATTAGCCGTGATGTGGATGATTTATCCTTACAGTGGTCAGCTAATTTTCCTTCGTGGCAGAGTCGTAACATTCAAACTAGTCGCACTACTTTAGGTATTACAACGTCATTTCCGTTTACATGGGATAATTTATTACCACTTGTGGAGCGTCCTGCATTAGAGTCAGAAATTGTGGTTAATTATTTGCGTGGTGATCGCAGTAATGAAAAACCGTCAGGAACCTTAAGACAGCGCGTGTCTATTTTGGGTGATATTGCACATTCTTCGCCGGTGTATGTTGGCGCGCCACAAAACCGCAATTATCAACGTTATAGCTGGGCGGGCTCGTCATCTTATGCGGCTTTTGTTGCAGATAAAAAAGATCGCGCTCCGATGGTATATGTGGGGGCTAATGACGGCATGTTGCATGGTTTTAATGCTGATACCACCAGCTCAACCAAAGGTATTGAAACTTACGCTTATGTTCCACAAAAAATGCTGACTGCCGCAGCACAATTAGCGTCTTATTCTAAAGAAACCTACGCACATCGTTTTTATGTTGATGGTTCACCGACTGTCGGTGACGTTTACATTAACGGTCAATGGCGTTCTGTCTTGGTCAGCTCTCTAGGCCGAGGTGGTAATAGTGTTTTCGCTTTAGACGTTACAGATCCGACCAATATTACCTTGTTGTGGGATCTGACTATTCCAGAATTAGGTGTGATGACAGCCAAACCCGTTATCACCCGTTTGAATAATGGTCGCTGGGCAGCAGTAATGCCCTATGGTTACAATAACAGCACCAATAAAAGTGGTTTGTTAGTCATTGATATTCAAAATGGTGGCACGCCGATTAAGCTTGAGTTACCGAATACTGCAGGCGAGCTAGGTCAGCCAGAAGGCTGGGATATGAATCGCAATGGTAATGCCGATTGGTTTTTTGCTGGTGACTTAAACGGTAATGTTTGGAAATTTGACTTATCTTCAATCTCTGCAACAGACTGGGGGGTGGCTTACAATAATACACCACTGTTCACTGCTAAAGATGCGGGTAATAAAGCGCAGCCAATTACCGGCGGTATAACGTTATCGAGCCATCCAACAACTGGCGAATTATGGATTTTCTTTGGTACAGGAAAATATTTAGAAACAGGTGATAGCTTAAATACAGATACACAAAGCTGGTATGGTATTGTTGATGGCACAATTATTAGCAATCGTGGTCAATTAGTACCACGCTATATGACGAATACGACCTACACCAACGGAGCTATTACTGAGCAAACAAGGACAGTGACTGCTGGAAGTTCGAATGATTTGGTCAATAAACGTGGCTGGTATATGGATTTAATCGATGCTAGAGAGCGTGTCACCTCAAAAGCTCGTGTTGTCGGCACTAACTTGATTTTAAATACGATTATTCCCGATTCTGATCTATGTAATCCGCAGGGTGATGGTTGGGTTATGGCAATAGACCCTTTTAGTGGCAGCCGCTTGAAATATCACTTGTTTGATTTATCCAATGATGGCGAATTTAATGACTCGGACGGTATCACGACGACTAATGGTCAGCAGACGGTAGTTAACGTTGCCAGTGGTTTGAAATTTGAAGGGATGCCAGGTGAGCCAGTATTTGTTGGTGAGCAGATGCTAGTAGGCGATTCGCGGGTATCTATTGATTCTCGCTTAGTCAACTTACAATTAAGAAGAGGCCGGATCTCCTGGCGTGAGGTAGTAAACTAATGCAAAAAATACGTGGTGTTACCTTGATTGAGCTAATGATTGCCGTTGCTATTATCGGTATCTTGTCGGCTATTGCGTATCCCTCATATACCAACTATGTGTTGCGCTCTAATCGAGCCGCAGCAACGGCTTGTTTAGTAGAGCAAGCGCAGTTGATGGAAAGAACCTACACACAAAATATGAGCTATAATCCAGCGGGCTTTGTCTTACCCAACACGCAATGCCGGCAAGAGCTGGCAACACGCTATGCTTTTGCGCTCTCTACTATAACCGCAAGAACTTTTACGCTTACCGCTACACCAACGAGCATCCAGTCAGGTGATGGCTGTGGCGCATTGACGTTGAATCAGGCTGGGCAAAAAGGTGCGAATGGTGAAGTTAGTGCCGCAGCTGTACAATCGTGTTGGTAGCAATATTTTCACAATATTGACTTGATCTATTAACCGCTGCTGCTATGTTTATTTTCCGAGGATAAAAAACCGAGGTCAATATGAAGCAGCAGCGTGGTGCAACATTGATCGAAGTATTGATCACCTTACTGATTATCAAAATTGGTTTACTTGGCGTGCTAGCTGGGCAACTGCTGGCACTGAAGTGGGTTACTGATGCCACTCAGCGCACTACGGCTATTGCGCTCTCCCAAGAAATTGTACAACAACTGCATAGTTTTAATTCTCCTCACAAAGCCAGCGATTTTCAGCTTGCTGAACAGCCTGCCTCTGAATGCAGTGCCCATCTTCCTTGTCAATATACCGAGGCGCGCCAATATCTTTTGTCACGTTGGCAAGCGAAATGGCAGGGCTCTGCGCATAGTTATGGTTTATTACTCGATCCACAGTTTTGTTTGCAGCAGCACAATGGCCAGCTGCAATTAGCGGTAAGTTGGCAGCAAAATGCAGCATTTGCACAGGGCATAGCGCCTACCTGTAAGGTAGGAAATGGCCGCTCTGGTTTATCTTTAGCCCAAGAGTAACGTCTGATGATTCGGCGGGAAGCTGGTTTCTCTTTAGTAGAATTACTGATTGCAGCCGCGTTAGCCCTGATGTTGTTATTGTTGATGTTAACCACTTTTACTGCGCTAAATCAAAGTTCGACGCAAACACGGCAATTAGCCCAATTGCAGCAAAATGGTCAGTTGGTATTAAATTTACTGCACAATGAATTAAAGAATACGGGGTTTTGGGGTGGGTTACCGCAACAGCAATTAGCCGAAGCCGCAACCTTACCTTTACCGGCCGGCGACTGTGTTGTTGAAGGGTTAGATAGCGGCAGTTTTCCGATGAGTGGTCAGTCTTTTCTCACTTTATATGCTGCCAGGGCAACCGGTGGTCGGCAATTAGGTTGTTTAAATAACCTGATCAGAGATACAGAGTTTTTACAGTTAAAACGTAGTATTGGCTTAATTGTGGCACCTGATGAAATGCGCGCGAATCGGTTTTATTGGCAAGCGGATTGGCAGCAAGGTCGATTTGTTGCGGTTGATGCCGCACAGCTGAATGCTGGGATGTTGTTTCCTTATCAGCATCTAGTATTTTATTTGCAGCAGCAAAACCAAAATGGTCAAACTATCCCTGTGTTAATGCGTAAAAGATTAGTTCGCAATGCAGCGGGGGCAGCCAGTATCAGTACGGATTCTATTATTGATGGTGTTGAGCGGCTGCATTTTGAATTTATGATTGATAGTGATTTGGATGGGCGGCCTAACTTTAGCTTAGCGAGCCACCAAATGACAGTAGAGCATTGGTTGCAACAACAAAGCCGGATTGTGGGTTTGCAATATCATGTGTTGTTAAGGTCTCTGGAACCTGACCATCATTATAACAATACACAGCAATATCAACTTGGTAGCATTCAGTTTGAGGCGCCAGGTGATGCCTATCGTCGCTTGCAGTTAAGTGGCGCTGTCTATTTTGAAAACGCTGTTCTGGCAGAGCAGTAAAACGGTTAGTTACATTATTGTTATTGATACTTCGGAGGCGCTATGAGAAATCGCGGCATGGTTTTACTCACTGCACTGTTGTTCTTAACGGTTATGTTATTAGTTGTAGGCAGTAATTTATTTATCAGCAAGTTAAGTGCTAAGTCTGCACAGGCAGCTCAGCAGCAGTTGCAGTTAGAGTTTCGTGCTTTAGAACAACATTTGATGATGTTAAATAATGTTGATCCTGAAGAATTACCTCGAAATAGCTGGGATATGCCTGCTTGTCCTGCCATTTACGCAGCGTGGAGTGATCCTGAATTGCAGTGTGAGCTGCTATTTGTTGAAACAGCTTTACGCAGTGATGAGCGGCCAGTGTTCGCTCGTTATAATAGCATTTTGCTGCGAAAACGCTTTCGGTTTGCGGAGGATAAGCCATGATGCGCTTTCTTCTATTGTTAGCCATTTTAGCGCTACCAGTACATGCGCTTTGCCCACCTTTAACCCCCGAGGCAACGCAAGTGAAGCTTCAGCATGATCTGAACGGGCAACTGTGGTTGCAAAGTAGTGAATCAGCTCAGCAGCTGCTATTAACTGAAGATAAACTGGGGAAGGTTGTCGCTCACCTTGAGCTTACCACAACGGGCATTCATTCAAGTATTCAAGCTCAACCCTTAGTTGAAGATCGTAACCTTGATGGTGTCGTCGATCATATTTGGTTACTCAGTCGTGAAGGTTTACTTTGGCGTTTACCCTATGCCGATGGTCAGTTTGGTGTTGCCCGAGAAATGGCAGATTTAACCGCAAGTGGCCTACGCTTTATTGCAACCGCTGGCCTACTTAGAACGAAGCTACCAACGACCCTAGCGCCACCCAGTTGGGGTATTGCCGATCAGTATTTAGTATTGGTCATTGGCCGTCACCCGCAAACCGGGCACGATAGCATTATGCTATTACGATTTGGTTTAAATCGGTTGCAGCAAAGCGTTATTCATTATCAACACCTCGCCGACCGAACCTTATTAGATCCAGCAGAACAACCCCAAACACTCAGTGCACAAGATTGGCGCGCATTACTGTCTAATGCCGGTTGGAAGATACATTTACCAGGCAAAATTAGCAGCAAACCGTTGGTCGCTGCCGGTGTTTTGTATGCCCCTGTCGCCAAAACAGACACTGCTGCAGAGTGTGAAACAGAGCAAACTGAGCAGTTATTATATGCGCTGCAAGTGCATACTGGCGGTCGAGTTTATGCAGAGCGAATGATGACGGTGCCTTTTCTGGCGGATGCGCAACTGCGTTTGCGTCAAAATGCGGATAAAAGCATTAAATTAGAGTTAGGTTCAGACTTTCAAAACCGCTTGTTATTAACGAATTTACGTAAAGTGAGTGCAGAGTGTTATCACTGCAGTGAGCCGTTAAGTTTGGATAAGTTTCCTATTTGGCAGCGTTTAGCAACCTATCGAAGTGAACAAGGGGCTCACTAATGCAAGCGCGTGGTGTCACGCTTATTGAAATGCTGATTGTAGTGCTACTGATCGGCATATTAGGGGCTATCGCTTATCCCGCTTATCAGCAGTATGTGCTGCGCAGTTATCGCGCTGAAGCGGTGAAAACCTTGCTCATTCTCGCGAATAGGCAAGAGCAAAGGTTAGCAGATTATGGTGCTTATACCGCTGACTTGGCTCAGTTAGGCTTTGTGCAAAGCTTATCTGAGTCAGGGCGTTATCGAATTACTGTTGAGCTCACGGCAGGGAAATTTGCCTATCAGTTGCGCGTAACGGCAGAGGGGCCGCAAACCCAAGATCGTGACTGTTTACGTTTTAGTCTTAATCATCTGGGGCAGCGCAATCATACTTTAACTGAGCCGCTGTCGTGTTGGAACTAACGGCCGTTTAGCGACCTGTTAAATCGGACAAGCCTGCTCATAGCGCGTTAAACGATTGCGGCCAGCTTGGTTTAACACTAAGCGATAATGCCATTGATAGCGACTAGGAGGGCAATAGTAAAAGGTGCCATTTTCCAGAGCATCTAAGCTACCGTCGCGCCGAAATTGTAATTGTTGTCGATGGTAGCTTAGTCGATGGTCGTTTTTAAGCGCGGGCAGTTCGCGTAACAGCACGGTTTCATTATTAATTGGATCAAGTAACAGCAATTGAATGGGATCGTGCTGCCATTGTCCTTGACAGTGTTGACCTTGGATCGGACAGATTTTGACCGGTTGTTGGCTACTGCTCGCTTGGATCCTCGCAAAGTGTAAATGTCGACTGAACTGTTGCATGTAGCTGCTGGCGTGTTGCCGATGCATCAGTTCAGACATGGCCGGAGCAGCAATGGATAACAGGATAACCAGTACAAGTAGAGCAACAAGTAATTCGATTAAGCTTAAACCGCGTGAGATCATGGCGACACTCCTGCTGTATCAAACAATCAAGAGTGTAGCCAAGAATTCATGAAAGTTAAATTTAAATTAAAAAAATGTTTATTTATGGCAGATCATAAATAGTTGGGATCGGTTGACGCTTGTGTTGCGTCTTTTGGAAAATTTGCACTAAACGCTCTGAAACCGCAGCATCGACTGTTTTACCTTCCAGAAAATCATCAATTTGCTGATAGGTCAGGCCAAGCGCGGCTTCATCGGCTTTTTGTGGTGCTAGACACTCTAAATCAGCCGTAGGCGTTTTTTCAACCAGTGTGGCGGGTGCACCAAGATGTTTTGCCAAGGCACGAACTTGACGTTTGCTTAAACCAAATAACGGTGCCATATCGCAAGCGCCATCGCCCCATTTAGTATAAAAGCCGGTAATGTTTTCAGCAGAGTGATCGGTACCTATCACCAAGCCACCTTGCAGGGCCGCGATATGATACTGTGCCACCATACGACAGCGCGCTTTAACGTTGCCTTTGGCAAAGTCGGCTTGAGCTGCATTGGCTTGAGGTAAGCCTTCAATACCTGCTAGGGTGCTTTGATGTAAGGCATCGGCGGCGGCTTTGATATTTACAGTGACAACATGGCTAGGTTGAATAAAGCCCAATGCCAGTTGCGCTTCGTCTTCGTCTTTTTGTGTACCATAAGGTAAACGGACAGCGATAAAACGATAAGTATTTGCTGCGGTGGCATTCAGCTCATCAACAGCGAGTTGTGCTAAGCGGCCACAGGTCGTCGAATCGACACCGCCACTAATACCTAACACCAATGTGTTTAAGCCTGATGCGGTAAGTCGCGATTTAATAAAATCAATGCGGCGACGGATCTCGTGTTCAACGTCAATTTGCGGCAATACCCGCATTTCCCGGATAATATGTTGTTCAATAGTCATAATAGCCTCATCGATTAGTGCCTGTTTATCTTAACGTATCTCAGCAGAAGAAGATCAACTAATTATTAGACAAAAGCTGAAGCCTTATGCGGCTTGTATTATACTGCGGCTATCAATGAGGGAATGGACGAAAAAACATGAAAAAAATTGAAGCGATTATTAAACCTTTCAAGCTTGATGATGTGCGAGAAGCGTTAGCTGAAATTAACATCACAGGTATGACTGTCACCGAAGTAAAAGGTTTTGGTCGGCAAAAAGGCCATACCGAGTTATATCGTGGCGCGGAGTATATGGTCGATTTTTTACCCAAAGTGAAATTAGACATTGTCGTACCCGATGACCAAGTTGAGCGTTGTATTGAAGCGATCGTGACAACCGCACAAACCGGGCGTATTGGTGACGGTAAGATCTTTGTATTCGATGTAGAACGCGTGGTGCGCATCAGAACGGGCGAAGAAGACGAAGAAGCGCTTTAATCGTTAAATAACGCTAATTGCTTGCGTGATATGGGCTTGCTTCGTGTCGACGGTCGCTTACGACTAGCATGTTTGCGTACAATTCGTTGTTTTTGTTCTTTCCAATCCGGTTGATGCTGTTGCAGCCAGTGTTTTAAACGCTGGCGAGCCAGTTTAATCGCTTGCTCGTGCGGCACAACGGGCGCGGGATAATCGATATCTAATCGACATACATACTGCTGTTGTTGTTGGCGGTTCAGCAACCAAGGTTGATGCAACCAGCCATCTGGCACCTGCTGTAATTCAGGCAACCACTGCCGTATAAACTTTCCTTCAGGGTCTTTCTGGATACTTTGTTTCACAGGATTGTACATGCGATTGGGATTAATGCCCGTGGTGCCAGCTTGCATTTGAATTTGTGGATAATGGATCCCAGGCTCGTAATCGACAAAGCAGCGGGCTAAGTGTAAAGCAACCGGGCGCCAGTGCAACCAAAGGTGATAACAGGCAAAAGCCACTAACATGGCTCTGGCACGAAAATGCAGCCAGCCGGTAGCTAACAAACTGCGCATTGCCGCATCTATCATCGGGTAGCCTGTTTGCCCCGTAGCCCAGGCCTGAAATAATCCCGCAGAAAAATCATTTTCTCTCATGCCATCAAAGCCACGATGCAGATTACGCATTTCTAGTTCAGGTTCATCTTCGAGCTTTTGCATAAAATGACAGTGCCAACGCAGGCGACTATAAAAAGCATCAAGACCGCGTTGTTGATTCTCGTGCTCAGTGGTCTTGCGCTGCTGCCAGGCCTGTTGTTGCAATTGGCGCATACTGAGCAAGCCATAACTTAAGTAGGGGCTTAAGCGTGAGCAGGCCTGCGGAGCTTTACTAGCATAAGAGATGCCACCCCGATAGCTTTTCACTCTATTGGTTAGAAAGCTCTGTAAGGTGTTACTCAGTGCTGCTGCCTGCTGCGGTGACTGACAAAGTGGCAAATCTTTACTGCGTATTGGCCATTGCAGAGGGGCTTGCCAGTTAGCGGCAGTAATAAAAGGAAGCTGTTTGGGAATAGGAAATAATGGCTGTGTTAGCCACTCATCCGCTTGTTTAAACCAAAGATCACGATCGGCAAGCCGCCGAAATACCGCAAACTGCCGATACTGATGCCAAGGTATTGCTAGCTCATGCCATAGCTTTTCTACCGCCAGGTCGCGCTGATAACTCCATAAATTACCGGTTTCTTCATGGCTATACACCGCCGTAATGGGAAACTGCTCGGTCAGTTGTCGAAAGACTCGGCTTGCGGCGCCATAGAAGACCAATAAAGGCTGACCCAAGGCAGAGAACTGTTGCTGTAGCTGTTCTAAAGCTGAACAAATAAAAGCCCAATGGCGCAAAGAGGTATCAGGTTGCTGCCAGTAATCGGGTTCGATGATATACACCGGTAAAACCGCTGCACCTTGTTGTGCAGCGTAGTGCAAGGCGGCATGATCGGCTAAGCGTAAATCGCGTTTTAGCCATAACAGATGCATGGGCTAGTCCAACTCTTTTAACCAATTATGCCATTGAGCAGGGATCGGTGTGTTGGCTTGTGGGCGATGAGCTGTTTTATCCTTAGCGGTGAGTTCGGGTAACATGTGTCGAACAAAATCGGCTTTTGGATCATAGGCCAATGCTTGCTTTATCATATTAAAAGGGCGCGCTTCACTATTACCATAACCGGCAATATAGGCCCAATTTCCCCAGTTGCTGGCGCATTCGTAATCGAGCAGGCGTTGTTCAAAATATGCCGCACCCAAACGCCAATCTATGGCTAAATCATGGATTAAATAACTGGCCACATTTTGTCGACCGCGATTACTCATTAAACCACTTTGATTAAGTAAGCGCATATTGGCATCAACAAAAGGAATGCCAGTTTGACCAGCACACCATGCTGCAAACTTACGCCGTTGTGTTGCGGTAAGCTGCGGTGGTTGAAAATTCGGCTGACCTTTTATACCCGTTTGGCTAAACCAACGAGATTGGTATTTACGCATTTGCCAGCGAAAAAACTCTCGCCATAACAACTCGAACTTAAGCCAATAGGTTGAATCATTCGCTTGTACTTGTTGCTCAAATTCAACAATTTGTTGCCAAAGATCGCGCGCGGATAAACTGCCCATCGCTAAAGCGCTAGAAAAGAAGCTGGCGTAATGCTCACCTTGCAGCGCATTACGCGTTTCTTTGTAATGTAAAATATGCTGCTCTTGCCAGATGTACTGCTGCAAGCGTTGCCAAGCGGCTGTTTCAGTAATAATGGGGGGGTTAGCCGCACTGCTCGCATGTCGATAATCATCTAATGCTGACCATTTGGCGTGGTAATGCTCAGCCTGTTGCGGTGTTGACCAATGTTGTTCAGCGCGGGGAATAAAAGGTGTAACGGGTAACGATACTTGCAACAGCGGTTCGTGGTTTTTGCGAAACGCAGTAAAACGGTCTGGCATTCGATTGATATCAGGCCGAAGTGCTGCACCGAATAAGCTGTTGCAATCGAGCAGTGTTAGCGTTATGGAGCCTGCTAATTGCTGCAACGCAGCGTACTCGTGCGGCGAGGTAGGCTCGGCCGCAATCAGCGTTGTGGCATTCAGCTCATTTGCCAGTGCCTGCAAGGTACTGGCGGTATTACCAAAGCGTAATATTAAACCGATCTGCTTGCTGGCTAAGGCCTGTTGCAGATGCAAGATAGCCTGTATCTGTTGATTTAAACGCCATAAATTCGCGCGATAAAGCCCGTATTGTTGGCCGAAAAATTGGGCTTTATCTAATACTACTACCGCGTGTAAAGTACCGCTGCCAGCATTGAGCAGCGGGTTATCACGTAAGCGTAATGCCTGATTCAGTAGAACTAAGGTGCTCATAATTGCTCAAGCTTATTCAGCAACACAGACGCGTGCTGTTTAATTGCAGCTTGCTGTTCAGGCGTTTTGCGTTGCCAGTTTTTGAAAGCCAGTTGCAGCCGAGCGTTTTGACCTAATTGCTCATGGTTTCGGTCTAAAAAGTCCCAATACAGTGCATTAAACGGGCAGGCTTTCTCACCGGTAACATCTTTTACTTTGTAATGGCAATTTTTGCAGTAATTACTCATTCGATTTACGTAAGCGCCGCTAGCTGCATAGGGTTTTGACGCTAACTCTCCGCCATCGGCAAACAACGCCATACCCATGGTATTCGGCAGCTCTACCCATTCATAGGCGTCGACATAGACCGCCAAATACCAATCGCATATCGCTTGCACATCTAAGCCCGCCAAAAGGGCAAAATTACCGGTAATCATTAAGCGCTGAATATGATGAGCATAGCCGTATTCCATCGTTTGTGAGATGGCTTGCTGCATACAGCGCATCTTGGTTTTGCCACTCCAAAAATAACTGGGCAGCAGCGTCGTAGCAGAGAAATAATTTTGCGCGGCATAATCTGGCATTTTTAGCCAATACAGGCCGCGTACAAATTCACGCCAGCCTATGAGCTGGCGAATAAAGCCTTCGGCGGCATTTAAACTGACTTTCTCGCTACGCCAAGCGGCTTCGACTTTTTGGCACATCCAGCGCACATCAAGTAAACCCGCATTTAAATACATGGAGCAGAGGCTGTGAAATAAAAATGGCTGATCAACCAACATCGCATCTTGATAATCGCCAAAGTTGGCCAGTTGTTGTTCGATAAAATGCATAAAAGCTTGGCGCGCGTCTTTACCGGTTACCGCATATTGAAAATTATCGACAGAGCCAGGGTTATCAGCAAATTCAGTCGCAACCAACTGACACACTTGCTGAGTAATGTCATCGTGGCTAAATTTAAGGGGGGGATGGCCACTAAATCGGGTGGACAGGCTTTACGGTTTTCTTTATCAAAGTTCCACTGCCCACCAACCGGTTGTTGTTTAGCATCCAGCAGTAAGCCGGTGTAGCGGCGCATTTGCCGATAAAAGTACTCCATGCGCAGTTGCTGCCGGCCGCTAGCCCATTGGTTAAACATCTCTTTCGAGCAGAGAAAACGGTCGTCTTCGAGGATGGTGACAGGCCGCTGAAAATGCGCTGACCAACCGAGAATTTCTTGATGCAGACGGTATTCACCGCATTCCGTTATGGCAATTTCTGACATATCGGTTTGCGCAAGCGCATAGGCTACGGCGTCTGTCATGCTATGGATGCCGGCTTGCTGGCCATATTTAACGTAGCAAACTTTGCGGCCCTGTTGCTCTAGAACAGCAGCGAAATGGCGCATGGCACTGAAAATAAGCACAATTTTATGCTTGTGATGTTTCACATAGCTGGCTTCACTGCCAACTTCAGCCATTAAAATGACGTCATCCGCACTGGCTTCGCGCAGGCTGGCGATCGCGGGGCTAAGTTGATCACCTAAAATAACAATAAGTTTGGGCATTACGTCAGACCACTACAATCAATATCGCCTGATACGGGATTAACCGCCCATTTAGATCAGCTAGATCAGCATTGCGGCCAGACTAAATCTGAGTATGATGGTGGCAATAAATTTAAGAGGTATGTGCTGTGAAAAGAAAATTAGTTGCTTTGCTTATGGTTACAGGCAGTGTATTGGCTTATCAAGTTCAAGCTACCGATCAGGCGTTAGCCGCCTCAACCGCTAAAACTGAACATCAGGTTGCCACAGAGGTACCCGAGTTGCATCAGCATAATGCTGGCGATGAGCATACGCATGCTGCTGCAGAGCATTCACACGAGGCCGATGATTTTACACAGCTTGGTACTCATGTGCATGGGGTTGCCAGCCTGACATTGATTTTAGAAGGAAATGAGTTGCAGTTAGCATTGCAAGCTGCGGCGGCTACTATTGTGGGCTTTGAACATGCCCCGCGTACTGCCGAGCAAAAGCAAGAATTAACGCTGGCATTAGACATCCTATCCCAAGGTCAGTGGTTAAATTTAAGTAAGGATGCAAACTGTGAAATTCAAGGCAGTGATGCGAGCACGGATCTGACCGAGCGCACCTACAGTGGTCACGGCGATTTTTATGCCAATATCAGTTTTTTATGTCAGCGCCCGGCATTGTTACAACAGCTTGATGTGAGTTTATTTAATCTGCTCCCGTCGCTTCAAACGATGGATGTGCAGTGGGTGTTAAATGGTCAACAAGGTGCCGCTAAAGCGACGCTGGGTAACAGCCAAGTGCGCTTTTAAATAAAGCCTAATGCATCCGCACAACAGTGCTGTAATGCGTTTTAGCCTATTACTATCTGTGGATTGCAGATGAGTGCGTTTGTGAGCACATTTATTGGTTAAACAGGCGCTAGCCGATAAAAAAACCGGTCATTTAACGTGACCGGTTTTTTTGTAGGCAGATAAACGGAGTAACATTACCAAGTATATTCTTCTACTTTATCCGCTTTCATACTATAAGCCGCATTGGCTAAATCGTGAGACATGCTTTCGGTCGTAATAGTACCAATTATCCAAAATGGTGAATAAATCATATCTGCACGCAGGTTAGATGCACCACTCACATAAATAATTTGATTTGGTGGTGGTGGCGGTACGTGGATACAGGCACCAAAGTATGGCACGAGAAAGAAGCTCGTTACATTCTGATCAGCATCAAATTCCAGAGGGACAATAAAGCCAGGGATCTTGACTTTAACGTTATTGAACTCGGGTTTAACTTTGGCAGACTGCAAAATTTGCTGCCAGGCTTGTGCGGCAGGATCTTCACCATTGTAGTTTTCTTCAAACGGTGAAGGTTGGCTATAATCATGGGCCACTTCGGGCATGGCCATTAACGCCTGTAAATCATCTTCAGGCATTAAATCCGTCCACTCAATGGTTTTAACTTCGTTGGCATGCACGCTAAAAGCCAAACTTGCGGCCAGTACCAGAGAAAACGCAACAGACAACTTCTTGAACATTGGAGCTTCGCCTCTTAATTTTGCATAATAGCTTATAGGCTATCATAGCATGCATAATGGAGTACCTGTGACCACCAAGCCGAAAATTCCTGCTATTGAACTCAAAGATCTGCAATTCTGGTATCGCGCCGGTGCTTGGCAATTGTCACTACCGGCAGTAACACTCGAGCATGGCCAACATTTATTTATACAAGGCGCTTCAGGCTCTGGTAAAACGACTTTGTTAAACTTGCTGGCGGGTATCACAGCACCCAGTGCCGGAGAATTATGGGTGCAAGGCCATGCCATGCATCAACTTAGCGCAGCAAAGCGCGATAAGCTGCGAGCCAGTCAAATTGGTGTGGTGTTTCAACAGCTTAATTTAATTCCTTATCTTTCAGTTTTAGATAACGTACTGTTACGTGCCACCTTTGCGGGTCAAGCGGCTATCACTTTACAGCAACGTGCCATCGATTTATTAAGGGCGCTAGGACTCACCGATGATTTACAGCGGCAGCGTGCCAGTGCCTTAAGTGTTGGCCAACAGCAACGGGTGGCCATTGCGCGCGCCTTGTTAACGCAACCCGCTTTGTTAATCGCTGACGAGCCGACTTCGGCGCTGGATGCGAATAATCGCGATGCCTTTATGCAAGTACTGTTAACCGAAGCGGATAAGTGTGCAACAACAGTCATTTTTGTTAGCCATGATCAGCAACTCAAGCGCTATTTTCACTTTGAGTTATCGATGGCTGATTTGGCCAAAGGAGTGGTGGCATGTTAATCAAACTGGCACGTCTGAGTTTATGGAACCGGAAAGGTACAGCGTTAATGACTCTGTTGTCGCTAACGCTCAGTTTAGTGTTGCTATTGGGCATCGAACATATTCGTAAGGAAGCGCGCAGCAGTTTTACTAATACCGTATCGGGTACGGATCTAATTGTGGGTGCGCGCTCTGGGCAATTAAATTTATTGTTGTATTCGGTCTTTAGAATTGGCAATGCTACCGCTAATGTCAGTTGGGCAACCTATGAACGTATTGCTAAGCATCCGCAAATTAGTTGGACCATCCCGCTAGCCCTAGGTGACTCGCATCGAGGTTATCGTGTGCTAGGCACAAATCAAGGTTACTTTGAGCATTATCGCTATGCAAACCAGCAAGGTTTAAGCTTTGCTGCTGGCGAGCAATTTGCAGGCGTCTACGAGGCGGTATTGGGGGCAGAAGTCGCTAAACAATTAGGCTATCAGCTAGGACAAGAAATCACGCTAGCGCATGGTGTAGGCGCCGTCAGTTTCTCTGAGCACAAAGATAAGCCTTTTGTGATTAAAGGTATCTTAGCGGCCACGGGCACACCAGTTGATCAAACCGTGCATATTAGCCTTGAGGGCATAGAAGCGATACATATCGATTGGCAGCAAGGTGCGCCAATGCCCGGGCGTAAAATTAGCGCTGAACAAACCTTAGAAATGGATTTAACCCCAAAGGCGTTGACGGCTTTTATGGTGGGGCTTAATTCAAAAATGGCCACTTTTGTTGTGCAGCGGCAAATTAATGAGTTTCGTGGTGAGCCGCTAACCGCTATTTTACCTGGCGTGGCTTTAGCTGAACTGTGGCAAATGCTCAGTATGGTTGAAAATATTTTGTTGTTAATTACGCTCATGGTGCTTGCTGCCGGTTTAGTTGGCATGATGACAACTTTACTGGCATCGATGCGCGAGCGGCAGCGTGAAATGGCCATCTTACGTGCGGTAGGGGCGAGCCCGTGGTATGTTTTTTGGTTAATTCAATTAGAAGTGCTGTTATTAACCTTAGTTGCTATGTTGCTGTCGGCAGCAGTCTTGTTATTAACGTTATTTGGTGTGCAAGATTGGCTAGCAGCACATTATGGCCTGTTTATTAGCGTGATGCCTTTTAGCACCGAAACATTGTACTGGGCGGGCGGCATTTTAGCAGCAGCCAGTGTCTTGGCGTGTATTCCGGCATTTGTGGCCTATCGAAAAGCCTTAACCGATGGTTTAAGCGTAAAATTATAAGGTTTAACATGAAATTATTTATGGTGTATTTGGGTGGTACCGCTCCGGGCGCAAATATTGAAGTGCATGATATACGCTTTGTTGTCGGTGACAGTATTAAAGATACTTATCCGCAGTTACGGCAGCAATGGTTTGGTGAGGCTAAAGGCCTACACCTAGACAGCTATTTAGAAGTGCATGATATTGATGGTTATCACATCTCGTTGGTTGCTGAGCCAGTGCAGCAAGAGCAAAAGCTTTATTTTGTTAACTTTGGTGGCTATTACCCATCGCAAATGGCAGAGCAGCACGAGTTTATGCTGTGTGTGGCAAGCTCTGCGGTTGAAGCTAAAAAAGCGTGCCAAGGCGGCGTTACTGACTAAAGCACAAAGCTCACACAAAGATGATTTATTGGAACTTGATAACTTGATTCAGCTCGATCAGCTGCAAGGTTACTATATTGAGCTACAACCGAGCGGGGCTAATCAAGCACAGCAGCCGGACTGGTTTGGTTATGAGGTGATTGGCTAAACTCAGTAGGTTCCTCACCTTTTAGCGTTAACCAAATCCAATTGAGGGTAGCTGATAGCTCTAATTTACGCGGTAAGCGTAATGAGGTTTCAGCTGCTTGCTCGGCCACCACAAAACTAAAAGCATAATTTTTCTGCTGTCCCATGCGCAGATCGGTTAACACAATTTGCTGTTTTTGCTGCTCTAAGGCATAAAAACCATGGCTGAAACTGGCTAGCTTCTGCACGTCAGGATGCAAAGCATATTGCTCAAGCAAAAGAGGGTCTTGTTCAAATCGCACCAATTCAATGGTGGCTTCCTTTTCGAGTAGTGAATAAAACCCTTCGTAATAGGCTTCATCCGTTCGGATCAACACGCGCCAAAGTAGCGTATTTAACGCGGTAGGTTGCACCAACAATTTCGTGGAGTGGTTAAAGATCTCTGTTAATTGGCTTTTCACTACACCGGTTACATGTTGTTGCGCCGCCACACTCCATAACAGATAACAGCTTGAAAAGACTAATCCTGCTGTATTGGCCGCGAGTAGTGTTTTACCCTTAAGTAATACCCAAATAACGCCAAGTAATAGGGGTAAGGTATACAAGGGATCAATAATAAAGATACTGCCAACACCGTACGGATAGTCAGAAAAGGGCAGGGCAAGCTGTGTCCCATAGATGGTCATGGTGTCGAGTAGTGGATGGGTGATCAATACCAGCCACAAGCCGAGTAACCAATGTTTGTAGTTGACCATTTCATTATGAATGCGACAGACGAGCAGGGCGAGCAAAGGAGAGAATAAGGTTAGATAAAACAAAGAATGACTAAAACCGCGATGCTGTACCATATTGCTAAGGTCATCGCCATAATCGATTAAAACATCTAGATCAGGCAGTGTTCCGGCAATAGCGCCCCATAAGGCGGCTTTTTTAATTGAGGTGTGTTTACCCACTACTGCAACAGCGACCGCTGAACCCAGTGCTATTTGAGATAGTGAATCCATATAAACAATATGCTCTTTAAAAAGGTTTGGGGGTGCTAAGCGTTATAATGCTCAAAAGAGCCATTGCGTAACTGTGCCGCAAGAACTCGCCATAACTCTCGATAATCATCGCAAAGTGTATGAATACATTTATCAATGTCTAGGTAATAGGCTGCACGTTTGCCATTTAGTTCAATCGGATTACTGATTTGCTGAAACTGAAACCCAACACGATTGAGCATTCGCGCTAAAGCGGGGGCAACCGCTACATAGGCATGCTTTAAATTTAATAAGCGTGCTTGCTCTAGGGCTGCGAGGTATAAACCGGCAGAAATGTAGCGATAGTGTGTTTGAGTATCAGAATCTGAAACCGCGGCGACTTGCGATAAAATGGGGTTTTGTTGGCTTTGAATATTTCTTCTAAATGAAGCGGCAACCGCTAAGCGAGAAAACTCACTCACGGCTTCACGATCAAAAGCGCTGGGAACTAAGTCAGGTTGAGTGAATTCGTCTTTGAAATAATGTTCGATAGGCAACAGTTCGGCGTCGTTGTTTGAAGCAATTAACCGTAAAGTACCCGCAGATTCGCCCGTTCTGCGATGTTGCAATAAGCAGTGAATAGAACGGCGGTCGTAATCATCTAACTCCAAACCTGAAGGGCTGACAGGTTCATAGGCTAATTCTTCACAGTAGACTTGATGTCTTAAGCGGAAAACGCGGTCTCGATCTTCGCGGCTAAAAGCTTTTTTAAGCTCAAAATCTTGGTTAAAACAGGTGGTCCAATGTAAGTTTTGTGGTGCTTTCTCTGTAACAGTCGTCACACACTGTTCAGACGGCGCGACAACAGCCTGATTATTTTGATACATAGCAAAACCCTAAATGCGGCAAAAGTGTTTATTTTTTTACAGCAGTTATACGTTCATTGGGTGAAAAGACCTAACACACCAGAATAAAAACATGCCGCGAATCAACTACTATGCCGACAAGATGCAACGAGATCAATGCAGAACAGCTGTTTTTTTACCAACATAAGCAGGATCTTACTTAATATAATGAAATATCTAATTAAATATTTTAAGGCTGATAGCGGGTTCTACTATTTCTATGTTAGAAATCGCTTAATAAAATTATTTTAAGATTAACTTATGCTTAATCGTTTTACAAAATGAGCGGTTTTATTGCAAAAAAGTATATCTAGTAGTAAAGCTCAGTAACACAGAATGTTGTTGCAGAAATGAAAAACGGCGCTTAAAAAGCGGCATATTCATTTGGTGTAGGTGAGAGGGCACCGGTTTGGTGTTTATTATAGTCGCCAAAACAGTTCCTCCATTGTTTAAGTAAGCTTCTTATGGTTTATGCTTGCGCAGGAGCTACGGAGTTTTATTTGTCATAAGCTAGCAGATAGTCGTTTGACGGGTATTTTTACTGCAAGCTAGGACATTTCCAATCTCAGTTAATGCCTCTTAGTAGGAGATTTTAATCAATAAACATCCCAATAAGGGGGGCTCCAAAATAAGAGCTCATAAAATCGAGAAAGACACGTAGCTTTGGCGCAAGAAGTTTCCGATGAGGGTAGACTGCATATAAGCTCATCGCATCCACTTCAATGTCATTTAACATGGTTTTGAGTTTGCCTTGTTTTAGTGCTTCACCCACGATAAAAGTTGGTTGTAGAATATACCCTTCACCAGCAGTAGCTGCTGCCGTCAATATCTGACCATTGTTTGCAGTCAATCCTACTTGATTATTCTGTGAATTAGCGCGTAATACCCTCATGAGTGGGTGATTGGATGAGGCGTAATCCGTGTAGCTGTAATGTAAGAAATGCGAGCTGTTCAATTCATCAGGCTGGCTGGGATTTCCGTACTTTTCAATGTATGAAGGGGCTGCGCAAAGCACAAGTTTTATTGGCGCTATTTTTTTTGCAATTAATGATTGCGTATTTCGGGATGATCCGGCCAGCGATTTCGGCATGAGTCGGCCACCCATTTCGGTATCATCCGGCCACTGATTTCGGCCTAATCCGGCCACCTGTTTCGGTATCGTCCGGCCAGTTTGTTCTTCCTTCGTTTTACGGACTTTGGCATAACAGTTTTTTAACTGTTTGTCGGAGTAGTCATGACACGTAAAAAGAAAATGGTAAGGACAGATATGCACACTTATCTGGATATATTCCGCCTTAAATTTGAAGCCCGGTTAAGCGATCGGCAAATCTCTCAGGCTTTAAATATTGGCCGGGCAACCATCAGTGATTTGATTATCCGCTTTAACAATTTAGGCCTCAGTTGGCCGCTGGCAGCCGACTATCCGCTTGATAGCCTCGACAAACAGTTATTCCCTGGCCGTGATTACAGTACGCAGCGGGTCTTGCCGTCGTGGGTGCAGGTACATCTTGAGCTGCGCAGAAAAGGCGTCACCAAATTGCTGTTATGGCAGGAATATCAGGCTGAGCACGGCAGTAACGCCCTTGGCTACACGCAGTTCTGCGAGCATTACCGGCGCTGGTGTGCTGTACAAAAACGCTCGATGCGACAGCATCATGACGCCGGTGAAAAGCTGTTTATCGACTTCTGTGGCCCGACTGTGCCGATTGTGAACCCTCAAACCGGCGAGATAAAACACGCCGCTATCTTCGTCGCCACCATGGGGGCATCGAACTACACCTATATTGAAGCCTGTGAAGGTCAGGATATGGAGTCCTGGCTGATGGCGAACAGCCGCTGCCTGACGTTTTTGGGCGGTGTACCGGCGTTATTGATACCCGATAACCTCAAAGCGGCGGTTGATAAAGCGGATAGGTTCGAGCCGGTGCTTAACGACAATTACAAAGCCCTGGCCAGACATTATGGCTGTGCATTGATGCCCACCCGACCACGCAAAACCGCAGGATAAAGGCAAAGTCGAATCTGCTGTACTGATTGTTGAGCGCTGGGTATTAGCCCGGTTGCGCCATCAGGTGTTTTATTCACTGGCTGCGCTAAATCAGGCTATCCGGGCACTGAATACTGAGCTTAACCAGCGGCCAATGAAGCATTACAACGGTGCCAGCCGTGAGCAGTTGTTTAAATTACTGGACGAACCTGCCTTACAACCTCTGCCGCCTTATGCTTATGAGTACACCGATTATCGCATTGCTAAAGTCGCCAAAGATTACCACGTACAGTACGACAATCACTGGTACTCGGTGCCACACCGTTTAGTCGGTGAGCGGGTTGAAATCAGTGCCACGCAGACGCTGGTTAAGGTTTACCATCAGACTAAATGTGTCGCACAGCATCCTCGCAGCCATAACGCTTACCGGCACAGCACAGACGTGGCGCATATGCCAGAAAACCATGCAGCCTATCAGGAGTGGAACCCAGAGCGTATTCGCAGCTGGGCCACGCATATTGGCTCCAACACCCTAGCGGTGGTATTAGCCGTTGAACGCAGTAAAGACCATCTGGTTCAGGCACAGCGCGCCTGCCTGGCGCTACTGAGTGAGCAAAAACGCTACGGCAGTGACCGGCTGGAAAACGCCTGCGCGCTCGCCATAAGTCGCCAGCTACCTTATATACCGGTCATCAAAAAGCTGCTTAAAAACGGCGAAGATATGCGCTGGCAACCTGATGAAACCAACACAATTATCCCTGGTACTCACATCAACATCCGTGGCTCAAAATACTACCAATAAGGACAACACTAATGGACGCACTACTTATCCAACTACGCCAGCTAAAGCTGGCAGCCATGGCCAATGCGCTGGAGCAACAACGCCTTGCGCCCCATACTTATGCCGAGCTTAGCTTCGATGAACGATTGGGATTACTGGTCGAGCAAGAACATCTGGCGCGGGATAACACCCGCTTACAACGCTTGCGCAAACAAGCCAATCTGCGCCTTAAAGCGACACCAGAAGGCTTACGTTATCCGGCAAAGCGCGGCTTGCGAGCTGAACAAATTACGCCACTGATGCAAGGACATCACCTGACGTACCACCAGAATATCTTGATAACCGGCCCCACTGGCAGCGGCAAAACCTATCTTGCCTGCGCCTTAGGTGAGCAAGCTTGCCGACAGAATAAACGCGTGCTGTATTACCGGTTAGGTCGGTTACTGGAAAGCCTGAAAATAGGGCATGCTGATGGTAGCTATCTTAAACAACTGGTACAGCTACAAAAGGTAGATATGTTGATCTTGGATGACTGGGGCCTTGAGGGATTTAAAGGTAAACAAGTCAGCGATTTACTGGACGTGATTGAAGATCGCTACGAGCAACGCAGCACAATCATCGTCAGTCAGTTACCGGTCTCGGAGTGGTACGGCTTAATGGATAATCCCACTGTTGCAGATGCGCTGTTAGACAGAGTGATCCACAATGCCCACCGACTGGAATTAACAGGTGAGTCACAACGTAAAAAAACACTGGTTCAGGGAGAAGAAGTCGGGTAAAAAGAGAGGATAAACGAAGGTCAGATCATGCTGGCCGGATCACACCGAAACGCCTGGCCGGATGAAACCGGAACAGGTGACCGGACAAACCGAAATACGCAATGATGAGCTTTTTAAGTTCCCAATTCTCAGAGCTACATCAAACCCTTCTTCGATGACATCCACCTTACGATCACTCAACTCTAGGTTAACACCTACTTCCGGATACTTTTTTTTGAAATCCCGAATAAGGGGTGCAAGGTGCAATGTTGAAAAGTCTACTGGCGCACTGATTTGTAATAGACCTTTTGCAGTACTTTGCAACTCACCAAAGTGGTTTTCCATGTCATGAACACTCTCCAGAATATGCATGGCATGATGTAAACACTGCTCACCTTCTTGGGTTAAGTGAACGCGCCGAGTTGTTCGGTTAAACAGTCTTACGCCAAGCTGATCTTCAAGCTGCGATACATATTTACTTACTAGTTGATTTGATGTCTCTAGTTTCTCAGCAGCTTTGGTAAAGCTGCCTAGTTCTGCCACGGTAACAAACGCTTTCATTGTGTCTAATCGATCCATAGATAAATTCTATATTACAAATGATATGTTGATAATTATTCCATAATATCATTATTTATCCATTTATATGTTGTTAGTAGTATAGCTCTCAACCTGATTGAGGTGGTCAGCTCGGTCAGTCTTTAATAATCACTTAGAGAGGAATTTTATGATAAACAAGCAAACTATACATAATATATTGAAATCAGATGCAGGCGTTGCTGCGTTAGCTTTAAGAGTACCTGTTGGGATTATCCTAGCTGCTCATGGTGCACAGAAATTGTTTGGCTGGTTTGGTGGTTATGGTCTTGAAGGTACTGGGCAATGGTTGGAAAGTATCGGATTGGCGCCAGGGTATTTGATGGCCCTCTTGGCAGGTAGCGCAGAATTCTTTGGTGGAATAGCCTTGATTCTTGGCTTGTTAACCAGACCTGCTGCAGCGGTAAGTGCTTTTACTATGTTAGTGGCTATTTTTAGCGTGCACTTTGAGCATGGTCTTTTCTTATCAAACAATGGATATGAATTTGCTCTTGCTTTGTTAGCTGCAACAGTAGCGCTAACCATTCATGGAGCTGGAAGTTATGCAGTGGATAATGTCATAACAAAAACGTAGTTGGTTGTGCTTTAAAAGATAATCTTTCGCTCTAAAAGCAAGCTGCTTGATTTTTATCAGTAGTGCCTTTCTGTGTAGCGGGAAGGCCATTTCTATGGCGGTATTAGCCAATGTTAGTCAATGGTGTTTGGCAAGAGAACTGGCAACCAGTTCAAAATAAGGATGAAAAAGGTCGCTTTATACGACAAACATCTTCATTTCAACATTGGATTACAGCCGATGGTTCTCCCGGCATAACTGGTGAGGGTGGTTTTAAAGCGAAGGCTAATCGATATCACTTGTACGTTGCCTATATTTGTCCTTGGGCAAGCCGCACCTTAATGGCGAGAGTCTTAAAAGGTTTGGAAGATATTATTTCTGTTTCAGTGGTTAATCCCAAACTCATGGATCAAGGATGGAAGTTTGGTGGCTTTAAAGATAGTGACCATGATGATCTAAATGGGGCGACCTATTTACATGAGCTATACACCGAAGTCACACCAGATTTTACTGGCAGAGCAACCGTACCTGTTTTATGGGATAAAAAAACACAGACTATCTTAAAAAATGAGTCAGCGGATATTGTTCGAATGTTTAATACCGCGTTTGTTGAGATTGTTGGCGAAGGTTTAGATTTGGTACCTAGGGAGTTAGAGGGGCAAATTGATGTGTTCAACGACTATATATTCCAATCTCAATAACGGTGTTTATGAGGCAGGTTTTGCGTCCAATCAAGAAGCTTATGAAGAGGCTTATGAAAAAGTATTTACGGCACTCGACTCGATGGAACAAAAGCTAGCAGATGGGCGTAAATTCCTTTTTGGTGAAGCATTCACTGAGTCAGATATACGTTTATTTGCGACCTTGATCCGATTCGATGTTGCTTATTATGGGCTATTCAAATGTAATCGAAACATGATCAAAGAGATGCCAAAGCTCCATGCTTATATGTATCGCATTTTGTCGATGGAGGGCATTGAGAGCACCGTCAATATTGAACACATTAAGGCAGGTTATTACTCGATAAAGGCGCTGAACCCAATGGGAATTGTTCCTGTAGGCCCTTGGTTTTAAAACTAACCGGAATTTATATGAAATCGAAACGAAATATTGTCTACCTTTCTCATGGCGGCGGCCCCATGCCGCTATTGGGAGATCCTGATCATGACGAAATGATCAAAACTCTAAAAGAAATCGCGGCAGAAGTGGGTAAACCTAGCACAATATTGGTGATAAGCGCCCATTGGGAGGCACGTTTACCGACAGTAACGTCAGGAATAAGTCCTGGAATTATCTATGACTACGTTGGGTTTCCAAAAGAATCGTATGAGATCCAATATCCCGCTTCGGGTGAACCAGAATTGGCAGAGTGTGTTTTCAATGCACTTAAAGAGCACGGTATCGACGCTGCGAAAGATGATCAACAGCGTTTTGATCATGGCTTATTTGTACCACTTAAGATCATGTACCCTGAATTTGATATTCCATGTGTGCAGCTTTCTTTAGAATACACTCTAGATCCCTTACTGCACATTCAGATAGGTAATGCATTGAAATCGCTGAATTGGGATAATCTACTGGTCTTAGGATCTGGCTCTTCATTCCACAATATACGTGCATTTTTTACCCCAGATGCTCAAGGCGCGCTCGCCAATAATATTGCTTTTGATGAGTGGCTCAGGGAAACAATAAATGATGTGAGTTTGTTAGAACAGGAAAGACTTGAAAGACTTGTAAATTGGACGTCGGCCCCAGGAGCTAGGTATTGTCACCCAAGAGAAGAGCACTTGATTCCTCTACACGTTTGTTACGGCATGGCTACGAAATCTAGCTCTAAAACGTATAGAGCGGAAATAATGAAAAAACAGTTTTCAATGTTTTATTGGGGGGAATGAGAACAGTTGCTTACGAAATAGTACGTTTGAAACTGTTCGAGAACTCATAATTTGCCAGCTTTCGGGTCTGCATTTCTGCGCTGGGTGCGATACTTTGTGCTAATTGCTTACGGGCTTCGTCTCGAGGATGTCTAGCATCTTTTAAACTATCCTCCGATAAAATGGTACTTTTTTGCCTTAGGGTATCGGTTTTGGCGCAGATCATAATACCCCGCATAAATACCCTAAAACATAGGGGGTATCTGTTAGAACATAGTAGACCAGCATCGAATGGCAGGCAATAAAAAACCCAGCAATTACGCTGGGTTCGTAGCCGGTTATGGACTGGCTTAGTCCGTCATTTGGTGGAGCTGGCGGGAGTTGAACCCGCGTCCGAAAAACCTAGATCGTCAGTACTACATGCTTAGCCATTCATTTAGTTAACCCTATGAGCGCCGAGTGGCAGGCTATCGTCGGGCGAGCCTGATTGATTTTAACGGTTTGTCTCCAGGCGAAGACGCGACGCGATCCTATTAGGGGTGATCTTCCAGAGTCTCAGCTTATAGGCATGCGTGAGGGGAAGAGCTATCTACTGCCTATTAAGCAGCGATTGCGTAGTTTTCGTCGTTTGCGACTAGTTTTTTGCGGCTTTTTTACGAGGCCTACCGCACCTCGGCATGCACTTAAGATTTCGTGAGTCCCGTCGAATCCAGAATCAGCCCCGAATTCTGTGGTCTAACACTAACACCTTCAGTGAATTTCTAGTATACGCCTTTAATCTGCTAATTACCAATGGCACAGCAGTGTGTTACTACAAACATTTTTACTTTATTAGGTTCACTTGCACGCTTTTCAAGCGTCGAATCAAAATAAAAGCCTGTTTAGCGTTTTGAATGCTTCATCATGCGCTCTTTTTCACGAGACCAATCGCGATCTTTAATATCATCACGTTTGTCGAAGTTTTTCTTACCTTTTGCCAAGTGAAATTCTAATTTTACCCAGCAGGCTTTCCAATACATAGCCGTGGCGATAAGGGTATAGCCATCACGTTCTTTTAAACCAATTAACTTCATTAACTCGCGTTTATGCAGTAATAACTTACGGCTGCGGTCAGGATCGCAAATGACATGGGTAGAGGCGTTATTCAAGGGTTGGATCTGCGCGCCAAACAAATAAGCTTGGCCATCTTGTAAGATGACATAAGCATCCGATAAGTTAACCTTACCGTCCCGAATACTTTTTACTTCCCAGCCTTGCAGGCTCAGACCGGCTTCAAACCGTTCTTCTAGAAAGTATTCATGGCGCGCTTTACGATTTTGCGCGATGGTGCCATTGTTCTTTTTGTTTGTTTGCTTTTTACTCATAATTCACTTTTTTGGCTAGTTGCAGCCATCATGTATTCATATTCAGTTATGCAGGCTACACGGTGCAAGGTTGTCGCTGGGCGTTATTCTGTTACAATCTGTGGCCTGATGTAAGGGGAGTGAGTATGCCACAAATTGAGCGCAGTGCCTTGGTTTTTTACAGCGCGCAACAAATGTTTGAACTGGTAAATGATGTCGATGCTTACCCGCAATTTTTACCAGGTTGTAGTGCTGCCAACATAGTTAGTCGTGCTGAGAAAGAGGTGGTGGCGAAGTTACATATTTCCAAGGCCGGTATTGGTCAATCTTTTACAACTCGTAATCATTTGCATCCTTTTCAACGTATTGAGATGCAATTGGTCGATGGGCCATTTAAACATTTACGTGGTGGCTGGGAGTTTGAACCTTTAAACGATCAAGCCTGCAAAGTGATTTTAAAGCTAGAGTTTGAATTTTCTAGTCGGTTAATACAGTTTGCTTTTGGTAAGATTTTTCAAGAGTTAACCGCGGCCATGGTGCAGGCTTTTACACAACGGGCAAAACAAGTTTATGGATAATTCCAGTGCGGGGGCGGCAGCTGCCGATCGTATTACGGTTGAAGTGGCTTATGCCTTACCTGAGCGTCAGGTGCTGTTAACACTTGCGGTAAGTCGTGTGGCAAGTATCGAACAGATTATTAAGCAGTCAGGTATCTTACAACAATTCCCACAGATCGATTTAACGTCGCAAAAAGTGGGTATTTGGAGTCGGCCGGTTAAGTTATCCGATCAAGTAAAAGAGGGCGATCGTATTGAGATTTATCGCCCATTAATTGCTGATCCGAAAGATTTACGGCGGCGCCGAGCAGAAAAAGCTAAAGAAGAAGGCCGCGCTGATAAAGTAACAGGCGGCCGGCCAAATTAACTACAGGTACTTTTGAAAAGTGGCTGAAGTGACTTTATGCCGAGTTTGATAAGTGAGTACACTTACCGCTTGATACCGTACCTAACTCAGTGGTTTGTATGATTTTAGGCTGTTTTGGCGGCGTTTTGCCAAGCCGCTAAAGCGCTAAATTTAAACACTGGTTTAAAAAGATACTGCAGCGACAGGGGAATACCCAAAACAACAAAACCACAGATGAAGTGCAAAGGCTTCATCTGTGGTTTTTTGTATTCATAAGCTAAGTCGCTTTGCTTAAAAACTAAATATCCAGCGGTTTGTCAAAGTCAGCGTGTTTAGTGAAGTCGCCATTGATATTGACTAAGCGGTCTTCTTTAAACTCGACCACTAGCCGTTTTTCAAAGTTGTTACCACGACCACCTTTTAAAGCATAAAAATAATGCCAGGTGTTGGTATCAAACGGATTGGCGGCAACAGGGTTGCCTAAAACATAAATAACTTGCTCTTTTGTCATTGCCACTCGTAGCTTATCCACGTCTTTTTGTTCTAAGAAGTTACCTTGTGGAATATCAATACGGTATACCCAGCTGCTACATGCCGTGCTTAAGCCTAAAGTGGCCACGAGTAATGCTGTCTTTAATACTGCTTTCATAATGATCATCAATTTAAAGTGAATAACGCTATCATACCCTATGATAGCTGTGCAGAAAAAACCCTGAATCAGACTACAGGCGCACATAATAGTTCCCGAGCATTAGCTAAAGCATTGGCACTGATGTTTTCACCGGCGAGTAAACGGGCAATTTCTTGGATACGTTCATCATCAGATAGCTGACGCATACGTGTTTCTGTGGCTTGGCCGTCAGTATATTTTTCAACAAACAATTGTTGGTGACCTTGGCTAGCGACCTGCGGTAAATGTGTTACACAAATAATTTGTGTGCTGCGGCCTAATTGGCGTAACAGGCGACCGACACCGGCAGCCACAGGCCCACTGATCCCGACATCAACCTCATCAAAAATTAAGGTGGGTGTGGTGATCTTATCGGCTAAAATAACTTGAATGGCTAAACTGATCCGCGACAGCTCTCCACCCGATGCGACTTTCGCCAGCGCTTGTAAGGGCTGGCCAGGGTTAGTGGAAACGGTAAAGCTAATTTGATCTAAACCCATGGCGCTAGCGTGTTCTAGTGGTAAATTTTGTAAATCAATAGCAAAGCGGGCATTAGCCATACTGAGTTCGTGCATATTTTGGGTGATTAACGCACTTAATTCTGTTGCCCCTAGTTGCCGAGCTTCTGTGAGCTTGGTTGCCGCTACTTGATACACGTCTGCAGCTTGGTTAATCGCCTGTGCTAATTCGTTTAGGCGTTTGTCATGGCCGGTTAATTCAGCCAGTTGTTGGCTCAGTTGCTGATGTAACTCGGCCAGGTTTTCAACATTAACTTGATGCTTGCGAGCTAAATTAAGCCAAGTGCCCATGCGCTCATCAATTTCTTGTAAACGCTCAGGATCCAGTTCTACTTTATCGGCATAGCGACGTAATTCACGACTGGCTTCTTCGGTTTG
Organism: Alishewanella sp. HL-SH06; assembly: GCF_052656265.1. NCBI lineage: Bacteria > Pseudomonadati > Pseudomonadota > Gammaproteobacteria > Alteromonadales > Alteromonadaceae > Alishewanella > Alishewanella sp. HL-SH06. Next base: position 3,280,474 of record NZ_CP199752.1, on the reverse strand, counting down.
CAACAAAGCGTCATTCAACATGTTTTGCACATTTTGCAAAGCTGGATCGAGCTGAACTAATTCCTCTAATTGCTGAGTTAAATGTGATAACGCACGATAAATATTTTGATTATCGTCATCGTACAGTTGTTGTAGGCATTGTTGGCTTTGTGTCAGTAGAGTATGGCCATGGCTCAAACGGCTGTGCTCAGCTTCAAGTTGGTCGAATTCAGAGACTTGTGGCGCAAATTGATCGAGCTCAGCCACTTGATATTCTAACAATTGGCGCTGGGCATCACGTTGCTGCTGCGATTGCTCCAATTGGCTAAACTCTTGCTTGAGTTGTTGCCAATAGCGATAACTTTGACGTGTTTGTTGCAGTAACTCTGGTTTACCCACAAAAGCGTCTAATAATTGGCGTTGATAATCAGCTTTTTGCAGTAATTGATGTGCATGTTGACCATGAATGGCGAGCAGATGCTGCCCTAGTAGTTTTAACTGCTGTGCCGGTACTTGTACGCCATTAATATAGCCTCGTGAGCGGCCTTCAGCACTGATTACCCGCCGGACAATACACTCATTTCCCATGAGTAAATCTTGTTGTTGTAGCCAGTCTTTGGCGGTAGTCAGTTGGCTAATATCGAAGGTGGCAACAATATCGGCTTTGTCTGCACCAGGGCGCAGCACTGCCGCATCGGCACGCTCTCCTAAACAAATAGCAAGGGCATCAATAGCAATGGATTTACCGGCACCGGTTTCACCAGTAATAGTCGACATACCTGCGGCCCAGTCAATTTCCAACGCACGCACTATAGCAAAGTTACTGATATGAAGATGACACAGCATAAATCCACTCCGATAACTGTTTAAGTATACAGTGTAAATCTATACAGTATTTTCTGTTTTGGCAAGTTGTCGATGCACAAATATTTGCTGGCTAATACAGTTTACTGCCCCAGCCTAATTTATTGCGCAGGACATGATAATAACTGTAGCCCGGAGGATGCACCAAGCGCAGTGGGTTGGGGTGTTTACGAATATAGATATCGTCGCCCGGCATAACAGCCAAAATAACATGACTGTCGCAGCTTATTTGCAGATGGGCATCATTCGTTTCAGCGACTTTTAAGCGTATCTCACTGTTACCGGAAACGACTAAGGGTCTGCTACTTAAGGTATGTGGAAACATCGGCACTAAGCTCATGGCATCCAGATCCGGTGTTAAAATAGGGCCTCCACCGGATAAGGAATAGGCGGTAGAGCCTGTAGGCGTGCTGATAATTAAACCATCAGAGCGCTGGCTATATACAAATTCATTATTGATATAGGCCTCAAATTCAATCATGTGGGCCACTTTGTCGGCGTGTAACACCGCTTCGTTAACCGCACTGTTACTACTTTTTATACTGCCGTGTCGATGCACGGAAATTTCCAGTAAGTTACGTTTCTCTGTCACAAAGTTACCGGCCAGTACATCTTTTAGCGGTTGCTCAAAATTCTCAGGCGCCAGATCGGTTAAAAAGCCTAGATTGCCACGGTTCACGCCAAGTACAGCCACATCAAAACGGGCTAACACCCGCGCGGCGCCCAGCATATTCCCATCTCCACCTACCACAATCGCTAAATCACAGGTTTTGCCCAATTCAACCAAATCAAGGATCACCGCATCAGCCAGTTGTAAGCTTTGAGCGACTTGCTCTTCGACAAATACACTGAGGCCTTGGGTTTTTAAAAAGTGATAAAGGCTGGCCAATGTTTGATTCGCGCCAGGGTGATGGGGTTTTCCAATTAAACCAACTTTGGCAAATGTAGAACTCATAGCAACAGTCTTCCTTATCCAGACCCGTTCAGTATATACATAACCCACAAGAAGTTGCAGCCTTGTCAATCAACTAAGCTTTTGGGCAAAGCGCTATGGACTTAACATCTTTAGACAAAACCGCTTTATAGAGCGATTATGCAAAACTGCTTGAATTTGAGAATAAAAACCCCATTACCTCTTTAATTTAATTACAGGTATTGCGCATGGCTGTGGCATTAAGCAGAACAGAGCTAATTTTAAAGTTGATTGTTGAGCAATATTTGCTCGATGGCCAGCCCGTAGCGTCAAAGTTGATCGCTGAGCATAAACAGCTCGATGTGAGCTCTGCAACGGTGCGCAACACCATGGTGCAACTGGAACAACAAGGATTAATTCGCTCACCGCATACTTCGGCAGGGCGGATCCCTACCACTTTAGGTATTCGTTTATTCATTGATAAAATGCTGCAGTTGGCGCCTTTGAGTGACAAATGGCAAAATGAAATAACCAGCCGCTTACTACCGCAATTGCCGGTGTCATTAATGTGTCAACAAGCCGGACAATTATTAGCGAACTTAACCGGTTGTGTGGCCATTGTTAGCGCTCCTAAAGCCGCAGGGCGCGAAGTGCGGCAAGTGGACTTAGTGCGCTTAGCCAGCGATCGTTTGTTGTTGGTGGTGGTCGATGAAGACGGTGACATCCTGCATCGTATTATTAATTGTGAGCAAAGTGTCGATTCCGCCACCATGAGCAAGGTGTTGTGCTTACTTAATGCCGCTTTAGCCGGTGGACAATGGCAAGATGGCATGGTGCGTTTAAACACGATTTTGCGCAATGAAACGGGCCTTGGCCAGATCCTTATTGAAAAAGTGTTAGGCCAATTAAGCTTAGATGAGTTTGTGCAGCATCAACCCTTGATTTATGGACAACATCAATTATTGCTAACGCCGGATTACCAGCAAAACCCTGCATTACAACAAGTCGTGCAAATGCTAGAGCAACCCTCGGGTTTAATTACGTTGTTACAAACGGTCACCCGTGATGCTCAACCTAAACTCATTTTAGGTAAAGAGTCTGGATTTGTTGAGTTATCGCAATTAAGTTTAATCGCCCAAAGCTATCAAACGCAGCCACATCGCTTTGTCGCTTTGCTTGGCCCGCGGCGGATGGATTACGCAAAATTAATCCCTTTACTCGAAGGATGCGCGGCACAATTAAATTTAAACTTGAATCGGCAGAATTGATCCCCATAATACCCCTACATTAATTGGAGTATTGTAACAATGACTGAGCAACAAAAGCCTTCCGAACCCACAGAAGCAACGAATCAGGCCACTAACGATGCTAATACCGATACGGTAGAGCTGTCTTCTGAGCAGACCATTATTGCTAAGCTGGAAGATGAACTGGCTAAAGCGCAAAGCCAGTTGGCCGAACAACACGAATTAATGCTGCGCATTAAAGCTGATGCTGAAAATGCTCGCCGTCGTGCTAGCCAAGATGTTGAAAAAGCGCACAAGTTTGCGTTAGAAAAGTTTGCCGGTGATTTATTACCCGTTGCCGACAACCTTGAGCGCGCACTGAACTTTATCAACCGTGAAGATGAAGCGTTTAAAGGCATCATTGAAGGCGTAGAGCTGACCATGAAGAGCTTTTTAGATACAGTAGCTAAGTTTGGTGTGGTGCAAATTGACCCTGCGGGGCAGCCGTTTAACCCGGAACAACATCAAGCGATGAGCATTCAGCCGTCAAATGATGTACCGCCCAATACCGTGACCTTTGTTATGCAAAAAGGTTATGAGTTAAATGGTCGCTTGTTACGTCCGGCTATGGTTGGCGTATCAAAAGCAGCAGAGTAACGCCCTCGTAGCAAAGCTAACGCGCTGTTAAGCGTTGGCTTTGCTGCACACCGCAGTACATTGGTTTTTCTTCGCAAAATCACCCACAAAGCACAACAAGCGCTAGCCTCTGTTCGAAAAAACTGTTAATTAGTATAAAACTGATTTCTTAGGTAAATGTTGTGAGTTGCCGCCCTGCTATTAGCCCTGCTTTTTTAGCCTCTGCCCATGCCGTTATTCCCAATGAACGCTGGTTTGACGATGCGTTATCCTGCTTAGCTTTTGGTACTGATGCCAGCTTCTATCGTTTAAATCCGCAATTGGTGTTGCGAGTCGAATCTGAGCTTGAAGTGGTGTCGTTGCTAAAACTGGCTTTGCAACACCAAGTGGCGGTGACGTTTCGCGCTGCGGGTACCAGCTTGTCAGGGCAAGCGGTAACGGATTCCGTATTATTGGTGCTTGGCGAAAATTGGCAGCAATATCGCATTTTTGGTTTAGGGGAACAGATCCGTTTAGGCCCCGGCGTGATTGGTGCACAAGCGAATAAATGGCTAGCGCCTTATGGTCGAAAAATAGGGCCGGATCCTGCCTCAATAAATAGTTGTAAAATTGGCGGTATCGTCGCCAATAATGCCAGTGGCATGTGCTGTGGTACGGCGCAAAACAGTTTTAATACCCTTGCGGGAATGCGGGTAGTCTTATTTGATGGCACCGTGCTAGACACCGAAGAGGCCGATAGTGTGGCGCGTTTTCGGCAATCGCATGCGGCATTACTGCGTCAATTGGCCGAACTTGCACAGCAAACTCAGCAAAACGCCGAGTTATTGGCGAAGATTCGCCATAAGTACCGCTTAAAAAATACCATGGGGTTTTCACTGAACGCCCTCACCGAATTTAGCGATCCTATCGATATCCTCAGCCATTTAATGGTGGGCTCCGAAGGCTGCTTGGGTTTTATCAGCAGTGTCACCTATCACACTGTGGCTGATCATGCCCATAAAGCGACAGCGTTGTGGGTTTTTCCTGATATTGTCAGTTGCTGTGCTGCAGTGAGTTTATTGAAAACGGCGCCGGTCGCGGCAGTAGAGCTGTTAGATAGACGAAGCTTACGTTCGGTATCAGGTAAAGCCGGTTTACCCCCTTGGGTTAAAACGTTATCCGATGGTGCTGCCGCTTTGTTGATTGAAAGTCGAGCTAACTCACCGGCGGCCTTACAGCGGCAATTAACCGAGCTAGCCGCCTTATCTGCACAATTCAGCCTTGAGCAAAGCGTTGATTTTAGTACTGACGCGAAGGTATCAGATCAATTGTGGGCGATCCGCAAAGGTACGTTTCCAGCGGTGGGCGCCGTTCGTGAAACCGGTACTACGGTGATCATTGAGGATGTCACTTTTCCTTTAGCCGATCTCGCCGCAGGTGTGCAAGCATTGCAGCAATTATTTGACCGTTATCAGTATCACGAGGCGATTATTTTTGGGCATGCGTTGGAAGGCAATTTACATTTTGTGTTCACGCAAAGCTTTAACAACGCTGAGCAAGTGGCGCGCTATGATGCGTTTATGCAAGATGTCGCGCATTTGGTTGCCGTTGAGTATGGTGGTTCATTAAAAGCCGAGCATGGCACTGGACGCAATATGGCGCCCTTCGTAGAGTTGGAGTGGGGGAGTGCGGCTTATCAACTTATGTGGCAGCTTAAAAAGTTATTCGATCCTAAGCATATTCTTAACCCAGATGTGGTGCTTAGCCAGGATAAAACCTTACATCTGCAACATCTAAAAGCGTTACCTGCAACTCATGCGTTAGTGGATAAATGTATTGAATGTGGCTTTTGCGAGCCGGTGTGCCCGTCACGTAAACTTACTTTAACGCCGCGACAACGCATTGTGGTGCAAAGAGAAATTAGCCATTTACAAACAACAGGGCAAAAGCCAGAACGTTTAAAGCAATTAATAAAAGATTATGCTTATCAAGGTAATGCCAGTTGCGCAGCTTGTGGCATGTGTAGTACAGCTTGTCCGGTGGGTATCAACACGGGCGATTTAACACGGCAATTACGCAGTAAAGATAATCAGTCGTGGCAGCCAGTTGCAAGACAGGTCGTTACGAAATTTGCCAAAGTGACTCAGCTGGCAAAGTTGGGTTTGCGAGTGGGGCAGCTGGCTTACGGTGTACTGGGTAAAAATACACCCATGTGGCACAGCGCTATGCCCACCGCCAACCGCATGCCAGCGTTGCCTCAGCAAACGGGTTTAAAACCGGTTTTGTATTTAAGCAGTTGTAGTAACCGGGTGATGGGGCCTGCTAAAGGTAGCAATGATGGCCGTTCACTACAGCAGGTAAGTGCCAACTTACTGGCTAAGGCCGGCTATCAATTGATTTTGGCCCCCGATTTAGCCAGTCAGTGTTGCGGTATGCCATTGCAATCAAAGGGACAATTTGCCGCACAACAACAGCAGCAACAGCAACTCAATACCTGGTTATTACAACATAGCCAGCAAGGTCAGATCCCTATTTTTTCTGACACCAGCCCCTGTAGTTTAACCTTGCAAGGTAAACTCGATCCACGCTTAAAACTGTACGATAGTATCGACTTTATTGCCGAGTTTGTGTTACCAAAGCTCACGCTAACCAAGATAAAACAGCCCATTGCGTTGCATATATGTTGTAGTGCGCAGCAGTTAGGGCAAGCAGATAAACTGATGGCGCTACTAGGTGCTTGCACCGAGCAAGTCGTAATGCCAGACAATATTAGTTGTTGTGGTTTTGCCGGAGATAAAGGTTTCTTTATGCCGGAGTTAAATGCTTCTGCATTATCAAGCTTAGCGTCTCAAGTAAGTGAGTGCTCATGGGGGGTATCAACCAGCCGAACCTGTGAAATAGGCTTAAGTCGGCACAGTGGTTTAGAATACCAGCATCTGATGTATGTGTTAGATCAGTGCAGCTAAGTATCGAGTAATTGCGATGAAGGCTGCAGCCATTGGCTTTGCTCTAACTCGGCGACTGTTAGCGGTTTACTGAAATAATAACCTTGATAAAAGTGGCAATATTCGTCTTGTAAAATGCTGAGTTGCTGTAATTGTTCCACCCCTTCTGCGGTCACTTTTAACTCTAGTTCTTTGGCCAGATGAATGATCGCTAGGGTGAGTCGTCTGGCTTTTGGGTCGGATAAATTACTCACGAAGCTGCGGTCTATTTTTAAAATATCCACCGGGTAGTTATTCAAGTAACTTAATGAAGAGTAGCCTGTACCAAAGTCATCTAAAGCGATGCTAAAGCCTTGCATTTTCAAATGCTCTAGCTTCTTCGTAATATGATCTTTTTGTTGAATTAAAATGCTTTCGGTAATTTCTAAGGTGAGCGCTGTTGCTGGTAATTGTTGTTTTTGGAGTAATTGTTGAAGCAATTCAGGCAGCTGCGCATCGGCGATATCTGGCACACTCAAATTGATACTTAATGTCAGTTCTGGCAGCGTTTTACGCCAGTGGGCTAGTTGCGCTAAGCCCTTATGCAACATCTGTTGGGTGAGCTGGCTAATTAGCCCTTCTTCTTCGAGCAGCGGGATAAAAGTATCTGGAGCAATCGGACCAAACTCGCTGTGCTGCCATCGTGACAATAACTCAAAGCCTTTTAACATCCCTTGGCTATTTACGATAGGTTGATAAACGGGATAAAACGCCTCGTCTAATAAGGCTTGTTTCAAGCTTTGTTGTATTTGATAACGCTTGCTGATGTTCGATTGCATCGTACTGTTATAGCAGCGAATTTGATAACCCGGTGTTTTCTTGGCTTCATGTTGTGCCATATTGGCTTGTTGCATTAATGTATCGGCATTAGCTGTTTGATCATGAGAAGCGCATAAACCAATACTTGCCGATAAATTAATATTGGCATGAAACGCCTCGGAGTGTTGCGAGAGTTGAAATAGCAATTTTTCTGCCAGTTTTTGCACTGCATTGACATCTGCTGAGTGAATTAAAAGCCAAAACTCATCGCCATTTTGCCGATACAATTTATCCTCTGCACGCAGTTGCTGTGCTAATTTCCATGCCACTGTTTGCAACAGTAAATCACCTGTGCCATGGCCATATACATCATTGACCAAATGAAATTTATTGAGATTCAATTTAAGAATATAAAAAGGCTGGCGATTTTGCTGCAAATGCTCAATATCTTTTTTTAATAGCCATAAAGTGGGCAGCGCAGTAAGGGTGTCGAGGTGCTGCACTAATTCGGGCTGGCGCATAATTTGGCGCTTTTGCTGTTGAAGCAGTCGGCTGCGTTTAACGCGGGCTTCAACCACCATAAGTAAACGCCAGGGGGCAATGGGTTTATGAATAAATTCATCACCTGCTAAACGCACGGCAGCGAGTTTTTCATCTGTGCTCTCGTCTGCCGACATAAATACAATAGGAATGTTGACTAATTCATTGTGTTGGCGAATAACTTGCCCTAGTTCTAAACCATGACAACCCGGCATATGTAAATCGATTAAAACCAACTCTGGCTGGTGTTTAATCATTAAAGTCAGAGCGTTTTTGGGGTCGTTAGTACAGAAAATTTGATAGCCTGCCAGTTGTAAGGCTTGACGATAAAAGCGTAATACATCGGCATCGTCATCAACTAATAAGATCCGATAAGGGTTTGCTTCCTGTGGTTGTAACAGGTTCGCCAGCATCTGAATTAATGCCTGTGAAGAAACCGGTTTCGCTAAAAAATGACTACTGCCAGCCCGCACTGCGGCTAGCCGGCTGTCAAAGGTATCAAAAGCAGAAATAAAAATAACAGGGAAATTAATACCTTGCTGCTCACGCAGCGCTATTAGATAATCGGCTCCTGCCGTTTCGCCTTCAGGGAATACCATGTCGCAAATTGCAGCAAGCGGCTGCTGTTCAGCAACGGTCGCAGAAAGTTGCTTAATATCTTGTAATTCAATAACATGATAGCCAGCCGCTTCTAATGGCGCTCGATGATACTGCAGCATGTCAGTATCATCATCAACAAACACTATTTTAGCGTGGTTAAAACCTAACGCGGCTAAGGGTACTTCAGGCTCATCAGCAACGTATTCATCTGTATAGTGGTTATTAAGCTCCTGAATTAAATCGGCGAGCTGCAGTTTTATCGTAGTGTCATTACTGACTTTAGTCGGTTCAACACTCTGTAACAAATGGTTGAGCGACTTGGCATAACGAGAAACATCCGGAAAGCCATAAATGCTGCCAGAACCAGCAAGTTGATGAGAGAGATGTTGCAGTTGCGTCAAAGCAGCGGGATCGGTGTTTTGCTGCAGTGCCATCCAGTTTTGCTGAATACTTTCTGCTTTGTGTCGCAAATTCAGTCGATATTGAATTTGCATGGCTCGCCATTTATTTTTGTCGGTTTGCTTCATGCGATTTAAATTTTCTACTTTCTTTAAATAACTTTAGCAAAGTTCTATGAGAAAAATAGCGTTTTTTTAGTTTGTCTCAAAAATAGTGACGAAACTCGAAATCATGCTGAGCACGGCAAGATCAAAAAGCGATATACAGGCGCTATTGTTAGAGTATGCTAGGATTGATTTGTATTTAATCTAATTTCCAAACAAGTTAAGTCGTCAGGTAAATTAAGTGAGGCTCTTATGGCATTAAAACGGATAATGCATGTAGAAGATGATGAGTCGATTCGAGCGGTAGCTGAAATCGCTTTGGTTGATGTTGCTGGTTTCGAACTGCTTAGTTGTGACAGCGGTGCAAGTGCAGTGGCTCAAGCAAGTGGTTTTAATCCAGAATTAATATTATTGGATGTCATGATGCCACAAATGGATGGCATGCAAACGCTAGCCGCACTGCGAGCCATACCAGAACTTGCTAGTGTGCCTGTGGTTTTTATGACAGCAAAAATTCAGCAAGCTGAGAAGCAGCATTATCTTGATGCAGGAGCTATTGCAGTGATAGACAAACCCTTTGAACCAATGGCTCTGGGCGACAGATTGCAGCAGTTGTTTGAGCAAGCACAGATCACTAACTAAGGTAATAAACACGTTGTTATGAAATTTGAACATCACGCCCGAGGGTGGTTGAGGTTGGCAACATTACCCCAATTGTTGCTGATACTGCTTTTATCGCTGTTGGGCTTTGGTTTTAATTTTTTACGATTGCCGCTTTTTTTTGACATAGACTTTATTTTTGGCTCTGTTTTTGCTGTTTTGGCACTGGTACTGCTTGGAACAAAAGCGGCTATTGTCGTCGGTATTATTGCTGCAAGTGCAACTGTGCTGATCTGGCAGCATCCCTTTGCTTGGTTTATTTTCAGTAGTGAAATACTTTGGTTAAGTTTACGCTATGGTAAAAATAATCAGACGAATTTAGTTCTGTTAGATTTGCAGTTTTGGCTATTAGCGTTGCCTGTAATAATAGGTTGTTATGCGCTTGTGCTTAACGCTCCCTCAAACACCGCTGTGCTGATTGCATTAAAGCAGATTAGTAATGGTATTTTTAATACTTTGGTTGTGGCTGTACTGGTTGCAATGATGCAACTAAACAAAACACTCAGTAAAAAACTTGCCTTACCCGCAATCAGTTTTGGGCAGTTGGTTTTTCTAACCCTGCTCAGTTTAACCCTGCTCGCTGGAAGTTTACCCGTCATTTTCGATGCTAAAAAATCAAAAGCGTTATACGAGCTAGCGGTGGTGGAACGCATGGCAGAGATCTCGGCCGTCATTGCATTGCAGCTAGAACATATACCAAAACCCAGCTCAACTTTGTTGCCGAGTGAGCTGCAACAACTCACCACGAGTTTACCTGTTGATCGAGGTTACGCGCTGGCACTCTTAGATAGTAAAAAGCAGCTTACTCAGTTGATGGGGCAAAACCAGACGATTACCGCCAATGCAGCGAACGCACTATCTACTGGTTTTCAACACTGGCAACCCAGTTCAGAACTCATCCCCATTCAAAGCTGGCGCAAAAGTCGGTATGTTTTTACTTATCCTTTGCGTTGGCAAAACGACCAATTTTGGCTAGTGATAGAGCAGCCCGCAAAGAGTGTTGTTGCGCAATTAGAGCAAGACAGTGCGCAGCAATTTGTGCGTTTAGTATTGTTTTTAGGGCTTACCATTGGGATCAGCGCTTTGCTCAGTAAAGCGATCAGCTTACCTTTGAGGCGTATTGATGTGGCAAGTCAGCGCATACAGGCTGATATTACTCAGCAACAAAAAACCGTTATGCCGCAAAGCCGTGTGTTGGAGTACAGCAATTTATCGCATACCTTGGCACAGATGAGTGCTCATTTAAACGATGCCTTTCAACGCAGCCGTATAACGCAATGTGAGTTAGAGCAACAAGTAACTCAACGAACGGAGGCGTTACAACACAGTAATAGCCAGCAAAATGCTATTTTATCGGCAGCATCCGATTTTTCGATTATTGCAACTGATCCTAACGGTGTTATTCAGTTTTTCAGTGTTGGAGCAGAGAAAATGCTTGGCTACCAAGCTGAGGAATTGGTAGGAAAGCAAACGCCAGAAATTTTGCATCAATCTTCAGAAGTGATGAACCGCATCAAAGAACTTAATGCAGAGCTGGCTGAACCGGTACAAGGTTTTCGTGCTTTTGTAATTAAAGCCGAACAAGAAGGAACGGAAACACATGAATGGACTTACCTGCATAAGTCTGGGCAAGCCATTCCGGTATCCCTAACGATAACGGTGATCCGTGATCATTCAGGTAAGATTAGCGGCTATCTTGGCATTGCGCGTGATGTGTCAGAACGTCATCGGACAGAACGTTTGAAGAACGAGTTTATTGCTACGGTAAGTCATGAACTTCGCACCCCTTTAACCGCAATTTATGCTTCTTTGCGTTTGGTTAACTCTGGGAAAATAAGCTAATTAAATAGCAAAACCACAAAGCTGCTAACGGTAGCGGAGCAGAATTGCGAACGACTGACAATATTGATTGATGATTTGCTGGATATCGAGAAGTTAATCTCGGGTAAGTTTGTTATGCCATTACAGATACAGCTATTACAGCCACTATTAGAGAAAGCAGTCGAAGGCGTGATGAGTTTTGCTAACGAATATCAAATTCGTTTTCGTATCGAGGTTCTGTCACCAGCGGTTTATGCTAATGTTAATGCAGAGCGGTTGATTCAAATTATTGTTAACCTGTTATCCAATGCTATTAAATTCTCACCGCACGGTGGTGAAATTAAATTAGTGTTGAGCGCTGAGCATAATCAAGCTCGGCTTGAAGTGATCGATCGTGGACAAGGTATTAAGGATGATTTTAAATCACGTATTTTTGAGAAGTTTGCCCAAGGCGATGCCTCGAGTAATCGAAATAAAGGTGGGACAGGTTTAGGGTTAGCCATCACAAAAGAACTCACAGAAAAGATGGGAGGGCAGGTGGGTTTTGATTCTCAATATGGTCTTGGTAGTACTTTCTGGTTGGCCTTTGCGCTGGCTAAGCCAGGATCCTGTTTAAATGATGAAACTAGCTAAGGCTGTAAAGAGGCATTATGCAAAAACCAGAAATTCCTTTATCTGAAGAGCGTCGATTACAGATATTACAGCAAACACAGCTGCTAGATACCGATCCCGAGGCTAGGTTTGATCGCATTACGCGTTTAGTGCAGCAATGTTTCAATGTGAAAATTGTGCTCATTTCATTGGTTGATCGAGAACGTCAGTTTCTGAAATCACGTCAAGGTTTAGATGTGTGTGAAACACATCGGGATATTTCATTTTGTGGCCATGCCATCTTAGCTGATGATGTTTTCGAAGTGTACGATGCGCAGCAAGATGCACGGTTTGATGATAATCCGTTAGTGACAACGTCACCTTTTATTCGTTTTTATGCTGGCGCGCCATTAACCTTAGCGAATGAACGTATTGGCACCTTGTGTTTAATTGATGAGGTACCGCGTCGTTTATCAAAACGAGAGCGTCAAAGCCTCAAACAGTTTGCGGAGCTTATAGAACAAGAAATTAATGATCGACTGCAAGAGCATGCGCATGAACAGCTTGCGGCAAGAGAATTAATGTATCGTTCGGTATTAGAAGGTACGCGCATAGGGACTTGGCAGTGGAATGTTCAAACCGGCGAAACCACGTTTAACGAACGCTGGGCTGAAATGGCGGGATACACTTTAGCTGAGTTAGCGCCTATTTCCATTTCTACCTGGTTTGATCTTGCACACCCTGGGGATGTTGAACAGTCTAACAGACTGTTAGAACAGCATTTTCGCGGCGAGTCAGCCTTTTATGATTGTAAATGTCGAATTCGACACCGAACCGGCGATTGGATTTGGGTGCATGACCGTGGTCGGGTAATCTCTTGGACTGATGATGGCAAGCCATTAATGATGTATGGTACCCATGCTGATATTACTGCCCAAAAACAGGCAGAATTAGAAATAAAAGCCAGCCGAGATCAGTTTCAAGCGTTGGTATCGAATATTCCCGGTATTACTTATCGATGTATGGTAGATAAAAACTGGACCATGCTGTTCATGAGCGGCAATATTGATCCGGTTTCGGGTTATCCAGCCAGTGACTTTATTAATAACAAGGTACGTACTTATGCCAGTGTAATCCATCCTGAAGATCGTGCCTGGTTAGAAAAGGCCGTGGACCAAGCAGTGGCAGAGCAGCAAAGCTGGCAATTGCAGTACCGTGTTATACACAAAAACGGTGAGATCCATTGGGTGGAAGAGCGTGGCAAAGCCGATTACGCCGAAGATGGCAAGGTGCGTTTTCTCGATGGTTTTATTTTGGATATCTCTGAAGAAAAGCTCGCTAAGCACAAGTTGTCCGCTTTAGCATCACAATTACCCGGCGCGGTATACCAGTATCAGCAGTGGCCAGATGGTCGTGTGGCGTTTCCTTATGCAAGTAATGCGATGGAGCGAGTCTATGGTATTTCTTTGGAGCAGTTAAAAAAAGATGCATCAATGGCGTTTGCTAAAATTCATCCAGAGGATTTAACCGGTTTAGTAGAGAGTATTGAACAATCGAGGCTAACTCTAGCTGAATGGTATCATGAGTATCGCGTGATCAATGAAGATAAGTCCATAATTTGGTTATCCGGTTCGTCTCAGCCAGAAGCCATGCCCGATGGCAGTACGTTGTGGCATGGCTATATTCAAGATATCACCACCATCAAACAATACTATTTGCAGTTAGAACAGGTGAATCGTGAATTAAAAATGGCTCAGCAACGGCTTGATAGTGCCAGTAAAAATGCCGCCATCGGTTTTTGGCAGGCATCATTGGTGACAGGAGAGTTATGGTGGTCACCGATGATTTATCAATTATTTGGTTTTGATGAGCAAGATATCAAGCCGAGCATAGCCTTGTTTAAAAGTATTGTGCATCCGGATGATCGTCAGTTAGTGGAACAAAGTGAGCTAATGGCGCAAGAAACGGGCGTGCATGATGTTATCCATCGCATTATTCGCCCAGACGGCACTATTTGCTGGGTGCATGGAGTGGCTAAATTGTTGCCACTGACCGAAAACCCCGAAAAATTGTTGGTAGGTTCGGTGCAAGATGTTACTGAACGAATGATATTACAACAACTTAAAGATGAATTTATAGCGACGGTAAGCCATGAATTACGCACCCCTCTGACGGCGATTAAAGGGGCGTTAAGTTTATTAAATGCTGGCGCCAGGGATCAAATTTCCGATAAGATGCAAAAGATGTTGCAAATTGCGTCCAGTAATACCGGGCGTTTATCTAACTTAATTAATGACTTACTTGACATTGAAAAGTTAACTGCGGGTAAGGTACAGCTTAATATCCAACCTTTGCATGTTGCAACAGAACTGCAGCAGGCACTGGAAAATTTATTACTTTACGCTGAGCAATATAAAATCACCTTAAATATTGAGCAATGTGATGACCGTCTGTGTGTGTTAGCCGATGCCATGCGTTTACAACAAGTACTGACTAATTTGATCTCTAATGCCGTTAAATTTTCATACCCTGAGGGTACAGTGGCCATTAACGCTGAGCATTTGGGTGACAAAGTGCAAATCTCGATCACGGATAACGGTATTGGAATAGACCCTGAATTTACACATCGCGTGTTTGAACGTTTTGCTCAAGCGGATGGTTCCAATAATCGACAAACCGGCGGAACCGGCTTAGGTTTAGCCATTTGCAAAGAATTAATTGAGCAAATGCAGGGAACCATTAGCTTTGACTCTGTTCTTGCAGAGGGCAGCACCTTCCGTTTTGTGTTACCATATTGTCAAAAACCTGATTTTATCTCTGTTGTACAGGAAGATCCTGATGAATAGTACCCCTGCTAAACGATCGCCGTCTGAAGCGTTTGCGCAGTTGCGACAGCGTTTTGAGCACGGTTTGCCAGAACGATTAGCGCGTATGGCAAAGCTTGCAAAAGCCGATGTCAGCAAAGAGCCTTTAACACAGCTCATGGCAGAAGCACATAAATTGGCAGGTGCTTGCGGTACCTTTGGATACGCCAGTTTAGGTATACAAGCCCGGCAAATTGAACAATTAACCTTAATTATTATTAACAAAACGGATGTTGATCAACAGCAAGCCATACCCTCGTTAAAGCGCGCGGTATTAGAGTTCGGAATTGCTGTAGACAAAGCTTTACGCAATAAATACAGTGAATTAGGCATTCCTGATCCAATAATATTGCAACCGAACACCATTTGGTTAATTCTCGATTCTAAAACCATTATTGATGAATTTAGCCAGCAGTTGACCGCATTTGGGATGCAAGTTGAGCTATTTAATGCTTTTGATGAATGTTTACAACGGCTGCAAAATACCGCACCGACTATTTTGTTGTCAGCCATATCTTTAGCGGATGGCAGCCTGTTGTTTGAGCAGACGCTACTTTTAGACCAGTTAGTTAAAAAGCATGCGCGTTTGCTGGTTTTATCTGCTAAGGATAATTTTGATTTACGTATTAAAGCAGCACAACAGCGTGCCGATGCCTTTTTTGTAGCACCTTTAGATATCCCTAGCTGTATTTCTACCATTACGGAGTTACTTGAAACTCACAGTGGCAGTTTTGGCCGGGTATTTATTGTTGATGATGATACCTTATTGGCTGAGCATTACGCTTTAGTTTTGCAAAATGTCGGTATTGAAACAGCGATTGTCAAAAATGTCCGCGATATTGTGAACGAGTTAATGCGCTTTGGGCCTGATCTAGTTTTAATGGATATTTACATGCCAGAGATTTCTGGCGCTGAACTGGCAGGGCTGATTCGGCAATATCCCTCTTTGAAGCGTATACCTATTGTTTATCTCTCTTCAGAGGTGAACAAATCCCTTCAGTTGCGCGCCATGGCACATGGGGCAGATGATTTTTTAACCAAGCCGATTGACGACTCGCAGTTAACACAAGCAATAAAAGTGCGGTTAGCACGCAGTATTCAGATTAAAAACTTAATTGAAAAAGATGGTTTAACAGGCTTAATTAAACACAGCTCGATTAAAAGTGCTGTGGATATAGAATTAGATCGTACCCGGCGTGAACAGCAACCGCTTAGTGTTGTGATGGTTGATATCGATTTGTTTAAATCGGTAAATGATAATTATGGTCATGCCATTGGTGATATGGTTATTTCGGCCTTGGCAACATTATTACGCAAACGTATCCGTAAAACGGATCGCGCCGGTCGCTATGGTGGTGAAGAGTTTTTACTGGTGTTACCCGATTGCGGTGCCGAAGAAGCCAAAAAAATAACTGAAAGTATTCTCGATGCGTTTAGAAAGTTAAAGTTTACGGCTGAGGATAACACCTTTAGCTGTACTTTCTCTGCGGGCGTGGTTTCAACCAGTAACCAGCCTTTTACTGATGCGGCAAAGATGATCGTTGCTGCGGATGATGCGCTATATCACGCAAAAGAAACGGGCCGAAATCGCATTTGTGTTGCTGAGGATGATTAACATTAAAAACCCTACAATAGGGCAGCCAGCAGTCATGCTAAACACGTTAACTGTTCTGTATGACAGCAAGCTGACCTTTTTGTGAGCGATACAATTATAATTTGCTGAGTACTTCAGCGGGGAGTGCTAATTCATCATTACGGTTAACACCCACACCGCGCGTTAAAATGTTTTGCGCAATCTGTTTGGCTTCGTCTAATGAATGCATCTGCGCAGTGCCACATTGATAGATATTTAATTCTGGAATATCTTTTTGGCTGGCAACCTGTAACACATCCGTCATCGCGGCTTGCCAAGCTTGACCAACACGTTGCTCATCAGGCGTACCAATTAAGCTCATGTAAAAACCGGTGCGGCAGCCCATTGGTGAGATATCAATAATCTCAACGTCTGCACTGTTTAAGTGATCCCGCATAAAACCGGCAAATAAGTGCTCTAAAGTGTGAATACCTTTCTCAGATAAGATTTCTTCGTTCGGTACGCAAAAACGTAAATCATAAACGGTGATTGCGTCCCCCTTAGGCGTGTTCATCTTCTTCGCAACCCGAACGGCAGGCGCTCGCATAATGGTATGGTCTACGGTAAAGCTATCAAGTAATGGCATAGCGGATCCTATTTAAAAAAAAGTGTTGGTCGATTATAGCCCTGAGCGATGGTTTAAGTTAACCGCTTTTCAACAAAAGGCGCGTTAAAGTCATTTAACTTAGACAAAATCAAAAAAAATCACGTTGATAACCTTGAATAGATCAGGGCTAATCCCCACTAATTTACCATCGCAACGATACATTGTTCAGAATATTAGGTGGAGAGAAATTATGGGTAGAATTATTGGTATTGACTTGGGTACAACCAACTCTTGTGTGGCTATTTTAGATGGCGATAAGCCAAGAGTATTAGAGAATGCTGAAGGCGCTCGTACTACGCCATCCATCATTGCTTATGCAGAAGATGGTGAAGTTTTAGTAGGGCAACCAGCAAAACGTCAAGCGGTGACCAACCCTAAAAATACTCTGTATGCAATCAAGCGTTTAATTGGCCGTCGTTTTGAAGACGAAGAAGTGCAACGCGACATCAAAATCATGCCGTTCAAAATTGTTAAAGCAGACAATGGTGACGCTTGGGTTGAAGTAAAAGACCGAAAATTAGCTGCGCCACAAATTTCAGCTGAAATCTTGAAAAAAATGAAGAAAACCGCTGAAGATTATCTTGGTGAAGCGGTTACTGCGGCCGTTATTACGGTTCCAGCCTATTTCAACGATGCACAACGTCAAGCGACTAAAGATGCTGGCCGTATCGCAGGTTTAGACGTTAAACGTATTATCAACGAACCGACAGCTGCGGCATTAGCCTACGGTATGGATAAAAAGAAAGGCGACACCAAAGTTGCAGTATATGACTTAGGTGGCGGTACTTTCGATATCTCTATTATTGAAATTGATGATGTTGATGGCGAGCAAACGTTTGAAGTATTAGCGACTAACGGTGATACTCACTTAGGTGGTGAAGACTTTGATAACCGCGTAATCAACTACTTAGTTGAAGAGTTTAAGAAAGAGCAAGGCATGGATTTACGTAATGATCCTTTAGCCATGCAACGTTTAAAAGAAGCAGCAGAAAAAGCGAAAATTGAGCTGTCATCTGCTTCACAAACTGAAGTTAACTTACCGTATATCACTGCAGATGCCTCAGGTCCAAAACACCTGAACATCAAAGTGACTCGCGCTAAATTAGAATCTTTGGTTGAAGATTTAGTACAACGCACCCTAGAGCCATTGAAAAAGGCGCTTGCTGATGCCGATTTAAGTGTCAGCGAAATCAACGAGATTATTCTGGTTGGTGGTCAAACGCGTATGCCGAAAGTACAAGAAGCCGTTACCGCTTTCTTTGGTAAAGAGCCTCGTAAAGACGTTAACCCAGATGAAGCCGTTGCGGTTGGTGCGGCCATTCAAGGTGCGGTGCTGTCAGGTGATGTTAAAGACGTTTTATTACTGGATGTTACCCCGTTATCACTGGGTATCGAAACCATGGGTAGCGTGATGACAGCTCTGATTGAGAAAAACACCACTATCCCGACGAAAAAGTCGCAAGTGTTCTCAACGGCAGATGATAACCAATCTGCGGTGACGATCCACGTGATCCAGGGTGAGCGTAAGCGCGCTTCAGATAACAAATCTCTGGGCCAATTTAACTTAGAAGGTATTCGCCCAGGCCGTCGTGGCGAGCCACAAATTGAAGTAACTTTCGATTTAGATGCGGACGGTATTTTACACGTGTCGGCGAAAGACAAAGACACCGGTAAAGAGCAAAAGATCACCATCAAAGCTTCTTCAGGTTTAAGTGAGGAAGAAATCGATAAAATGGTGCGTGATGCCGAAGCGAATGCTGAAGAAGATAAAAAGTTCGAAGAAATGGTGCAGGCACGTAACCAAGCCGATGCTATGGTACACTCTACCCGCAAACAGCTGGAAGAAGCCGGTTCTGCCTTAGCTGCCAATGATAAAGAAGCTATCGAGAACGCGATTACCGATCTGGAAAAAGCGATGAAAGGCAGCGATAAAGCTGACATCGAAGCGAAAACCCAGGCCTTGTTACAAGCTTCGCAAAAACTGATGGAAGCAGCACAAGCTAGAGGTCAGCAGGGTGGTGAAGAAACTGCTCAGCAGTCTGCTGGCGATGATGTTGTTGACGCTGAGTTTGAAGAAGTTAAAGACGACAAGAAGTAATTATCACCCATATCGGGCTGCAGCATAATCTGTAGCCCTTTTACTGAGAATTAAGCACAGATCTATGTCCAAGCGTGACTATTATGAAGTATTAGGTGTCGCTAAAGGCGCCGATGATAAAGAGATCAAAAAGGCTTATAAACGCCTCGCCATGAAATTTCACCCCGATCGCACACAGGGTGATAAAGCCATGGAAGAGAAGTTTAAAGAAGTGCAAGAAGCCTATGAGATTTTGTCTGACGACCAGAAAAAAGCCGCCTATGATCGCTTCGGCCATGCCGGGGTAGATCCGAATCGTGGTGCGGGTGGTGGCGGCAATGCTGACTTTGGTGATATTTTCGGCGACGTGTTCGGTGATATCTTCGGAGGCGGTGGCCGTCGCGGTCAATCACGGGCACAGCGCGGCTCAGATCTTCGTTACAACTTAGAACTGACATTAGAAGAAGCCGTTAAAGGTAAATCGGTCGACATTAAAGTACCAACGATGGTCGGTTGTGATAGCTGTGATGGTTCAGGTGCCAAAAAAGGCACTTCAGCCAAGAGCTGCCCAACCTGCCATGGTGCTGGGCAAGTGACGATGCGCCAAGGCTTTTTCGCGGTACAACAAACCTGTCCTACTTGTAGTGGTCGTGGCAAGATTATTCCTGATCCGTGCAGCAAGTGTCATGGTGAAGGGCGCATTGAAAAAACCAAAACGTTGGCCGTTAAAATACCCGCAGGTGTAGATACCGGTGACCGTATTCGTTTAACCGGCGAAGGCGAAGCAGGCATGCATGGCGCTCCGGCGGGTGATTTGTATGTGCAGGTCAGCGTTAAGCAACACGCCATTTTCCAGCGTGATGGTAACAACCTGTATTGCGATGTGCCATTAAGCTTTGCGACCGCAGCTTTAGGTGGTGAAATTGATGTGCCGACCTTAGATGGCCGGGTTAAATTAAAGATCCCAGCTGAAACACAAACTGAGAAAATGTTCCGCCTACGTGGCAAGGGCGTGCAATCAGTGCGTGGTGGGGGTGTCGGTGATTTAGTGTGTAAAGTGGTGATTGAAACGCCAGTGAATTTATCTGAGCGGCAAAAAGAGCTACTAAGACAACTAGACGATAGCATGGCTGGCGACAGTGAAGCCAAGCATCGTCCTAAGTCAAAAGGGTTCTTCGATGGTGTGAAGAAGTTTTTTGATGATTTAACTAACTAATCTCATTAGTAAAAAAAACCACCCATAATCGGGTGGTTTTTTTATGCCAGCAGAGTAAACTGGTCAAATGTGTTCGATGTGTTTGCAAAAGGATTTAAGATGATAAAGAAATTATGGGTGTCAGCCATTTGTACCGTGTTATTGGTGGCCTGTGCTGAGTCACCGACCGGTCGTCGTCAAGTGATGCTGTACGATAACCAGCAATTAAACACCATGGGTGCACAAACCTTCGAAGAGATGAAAGCGGCGGAAAAAATCAGCAACGATGCTGAAATTAATCGCTATGTGTTATGTATCAGCAATGCCTTACTGAAAGTAACCCCTGATGAATATCAGCAACAAAGCTGGGAAATTGTGGTTTTTGATAGCGAACAAGTGAATGCCTTTGCGTTACCCGGTGGTAAGATTGGCGTTTATACCGGCTTGTTAAAAGTGGCTGAAACACCAGCACAATTAGCTGCAGTAGTAGGGCATGAAATTGCGCACGTGATGGCGGGCCACAGCAATGAGCGGCTTTCTACCAATCAATTTTTACAAATGGCCCTAGCCCTAGGCGATGCCGGCTCTAAAGCCTATGGCGTGCAATATCAGCAAGAATTAATGTCGGCCTTAGGTGTTGGTGCGCAATTAGGCGTTGCCTTACCGTTTAGCCGAGCTCATGAAACAGAATCTGATATAATTGGCCTCGAATTAATGTCAAAAGCAGGTTTTGACCCAAGCGAAGCGGTTAACTTATGGCGTAATATGGCAAAGGCCAGTGGCCCTGCTGGACCACAGTTTTTATCCAGCCACCCTGTACCCGAAACCCGTATTACGACCTTACAAGAGATGATGCCTGAGGCGAATGGTTTTTATACACAGCGCAAAGCAGCAGGCAATTTGCCAAGTTGCCGCAAACCCGCTAAATTATAGATAGGCGATTTAATTAAATAACGTCAGTTTATTTTACACTAACCCGATATTCCTGATGTTGGGTTTTAAAGAACCCCTTAAAAAACAGGTATCTGTGTTTTTGGTGTATAAATTGCATGTTTAATTGTAAGTTCACAGAATTCAACTTGTTGTAGGAAGGTTTATATGCAAGGAAACAACCCGAAAGATCAACACGATGCAAAAGTCAGTCGTCGTAAATTTCTCACCCGTACCGGTGCAGGTTTGGTTATTGCTTCTTTACCTTCAAAGTCTGTATGGGCCACAACTTGTGGTGTGGCAAATTCTATTTGTGCCTCTGGTCATGGTTCTGATTTTGCGCAAGGTAATAATATTAAAACTGTGGGTCCATCTAGTTTTGTTTTGCCACGTGGTGATCATCCGAACAATCCTAGGTTTAAAGATATTTTTGGTGAACGCTTCAATAACATATCAAACCCTCCAAATATAGGAGCAAATGTTCGTTTCCGCGCCATAATAAACAATGACGATAATAAAGGCCCTTCAGGGATCAATAGGTTATTGGTTGGAATGTATCTCAATGCTACAAATAGTGGTGCTCATCCATCGGATACCATTTTCTATCCTATTATAGGTGTAGGTAAACCTTTTTCTTCAGCAGATCTTTTTGCTAAAAATATATACGATTTAGCTGTAGACAATCGCCCTGAAGCCTTAAGAATTTTTAATGATATTGTTCCTGGATGGAGTTGATTGTCAGTTATATTCATGAATTTGAAACTAAAACCCGAAATTTTGGTGCATAGCTTTTCTGATTTTTCGGGTTGTGTTTTTTTTAATATTATTAACGGTCAAACTTTTGCTTTGGCAATTACAGCAACTGAACTACAAGAGTTTATAAGTTCAGGCCTTGCAAATCCTAAATGGGATTCAAGCCTAATTACTAGGTTAGCGGAGTTGACTGATGCAATTTAGTATAGTTTTAATGGGTAATTTGATAATTTTATGGGCCCATTAAACAAGCTCGTTATTCCTCCATTTTGTTTTGAAGTCCAAACCAACATTCCATTGGTTTTAGAAAATCTTAGCAATATTTACGGTCAGCAATTTAAAAAAACAAATCAGTTAACTGATTTTATTGTTCGTGCTGAACGTAGCGGTGGTATTCGTCGTTTTATTAAGCCGCAAGCGCGTTTTTTCTCTGATCAACAAGAGCCTTTTCAACCACTGCGATTGCAGCAAGCTTATGCTATGTTAGAGTGGGGCATGAATTGGTGTGTTGCAACTCATGAAATGCAGTATGTAATTATTCACTCTGCGGTGTTAGCAAAAGATAATAAGGCTATTTTATTTCCTGCCCCACCTGGATCAGGTAAGAGCACTTTAACCGCCTATCTAGCTTTTAATGGCTGGCGCTTACTATCTGATGAAATGGCGCTGATTATTCCTCGAACCAAAACGGTACAACCATTTGTGCGGCCAATTTGCTTAAAGAATCGCTCTATTAATTTGGCTAAAGAGTGGTTCCCTAATGCAGTATTTTCCTCAGTCGCAACTGATACACATAAAGGTGATGTTATTCACTTATCTCCACCATTAGAAAGCTGGCAAGCAGCTAATATTCCTGCTGAAGTTGTAGGCGTTGTTTTCCCTCATTACACACCAGCAAAAGTGCTCGATATTTATCAGTTAAATCAAACTCAAAGTTTTATGCAGTTAGCAGAGAATGCTTTTAACTATGGTGTGATTGGTAATGAAGGATTTGAAACACTTACCGCGATAATAGAGCAAGTGCCAGGTTTTGAAATCTTCTATAATAATGTTAATGAAGTCGCGAAATTTTTAGAGCAGGAACTACTTTAAATTGTGTATTAATAAGTTGTTATGTCGCTGCTTTTTTGAGCCTGAGTTTGCTAGAACACTAACGGCTGATCAGTGGGAGCCTCTTGTTAGAGTATTACGCAATCAACAATTGCTTGCTCGGTATAGCTTAAGGTATAAACAGGCAGGAGTGTTTTCTTCATTACCAGAGTATACGCAGCGCCACATGCGAAATGCCGAAATTATAGCAAGCAAGCAGTATCGACAAATTGATGCAGAAGCGCGCGAGCTAGTAACTTTTCTGGCGACTGTTAAAGTTATTCCTGTTTTTTTGAAAGGTACGGCCTATGCATTGCAGTCAAATTTAACGGTAGGCCTTGGCAGAACTTTTAGTGACATAGATATTTTAGTTCCTAAATTGAGTATTAATGAGGTAGAACAGCGTTTAGCTATTTCAGGATACCTTGGCGAAGCTATAAGTAATTATGATAATTATTATTATCGTAATTGGACGCATGAAATTCCGCCAATACGCCACCATAATCGTGGGACAGTAATAGACATACACCATAATTTAATACCGCCAATATCTGGTCGTGCGCCAGATATCAAAGCGTTTAATCGACATATTATTACTACTGAAAAAGGCTATGCAGTTCTAGATCTGCCTGCTATTACCCTGCATAGTTTGGTTCATTTATTGTTTAACGAAGATTTTAAGAACGCTTTTCGTGATCTAACCGACCTGCATTTGTTATTTGAAGATTTTAGCGAGGATGACTGGACAAAGATTATTAATCTAAGCGTTGAGACCGGCTTTATGTTTGAATTGATGTTGGCTACACGTTACTGCAATAACATTTTACAAACAGATATTCCGGCATGGGTTTGCCAACAGCTTGAGCAAATAAAACCGAAAGCTTGGCGCATGCGCTTGCTCGATTTTATTTTCGGTTACACATTATTACCCAAACATCCGTTAACGACCTCTAAGAAACAAAAGCTTGCGGTATTTTTTGCCTTTGTCCGCGGACACTTTTTAAAAATGCCATTGCACATTTTGCTCGGGCATTTAACGATGAAAAGTTTCTTCGGGCTAAGAGATGCCATTTTTGGTAAGCATCAATTTAGCCCGAAAAAGCATTAGCTGCTTTGAGATGGGCGGCGCAACACGATTACGCCAAGTGCCACGATGAAAAGTAACATACAGTAGTAATTATAAGTAATGACCTGCCACGGTGAAATGCCAAAGCTCGCACCTAACAGCAACGCCTGCGCACCATAGGGTACCAAGCCCTGACTGATACAAGCAAAGATATCCAATAAGCTCGCGCTGCGTTTCGGGGTGATCTGGTGCTGCTTTGCTAAATTGCGGCTCACATCACCCGTTAATACGATCGCCACCGTGTTGTTAGCAATACACAAGTTACTGATAAAGGCTAAAGCGGCGATGGCCAATTGCTGGGCTTTGTTGCCGGCCAGTTTAATACTTGAGGTTAGCTTCTGTATTTGTGATGAAATCCACTGTAAGCCACCTTGTTGTTTGATGAACTCACTCAGCGCACTAACTAACATCGCCAGTAAGAAAATCTCCTGCACGTTGGCAAAGCCGGTAGCAATATCGGTACCTAAACCGCTAATCGCGTAATCTGCAAAAATACTCCCTTGCAAAGCAGCCAGTAAAATACCCAGCAGTAGCACCACAAACACATTCAGCCCCATCACGGCTAAAAATAAGATGGCGGCATAGGGAAGCACGCCAGTCCAATTTACCGTTTCGCTGACAATGGCTGTGGGTGCGGTGGTCATTATACTAAAAGCGATGAGGGTGAAAAACGCTGCTGGCAGAGCGATTTTAATGTTCTCTTTAAATTTGTCTGCCATCTTGGCACCTTGCGTGCGAGTAGCGGCAATGGTGGTGTCTGAGATAATTGACAGGTTATCGCCAAACATGGCGCCGCTCAGTAACACACCGGCTACCAAAGCCGGCTCTAAATCCGCTTGATTGGCTAAGCCAACGGCAATTGGCGCTAAAGCGCCTATCGTGCCCATCGAAGTGCCCATCGCGGTGGAAACCAGTGCTGCAATAATAAATAAACCAGGTAATAAAAATTGTGCCGGGATCACACTAAGACCGGCATTCACCACCGCATCAACCCCGCCAGTGGCTGTTGCCACACTAGCAAAAGCACCGGCAAGCAGATAGATTAAGCACATCGTAATAATATTATGATTACCTGCCCCCTTAACCATTACCTCTATTGATTGGGTTAACGGCGCGCGATGTAACCAAATGGCTAACATTAACGCGGGAATAATGGCAACATGCCCAGGCAATTGATAGAACGCATAATCGACGTTTTGGCTTTGGAAATACAAGCCGCTTCCGAGAAACAGCAGAATAAAAAACAGTAATGGCAGCAGCGAACGGCGCGCGCCAACAGTGGCAACAGTATTCAATTTAGCGACCTCATAAAATGGCTGCGCAATATATAGATGGCCAGACGTCTTGTCAATGCGGCCGCGTTGGCTGCAGGCCATTTAGGTTGCAGCTATGTGCATTTGAGTTTACACCGCTAAGGTAAAGTATTCTTGATAATAAAACCAAGTATTTACCGCAAGCGATGCAGAATAAAAAACTATAAGGCTAGATTGTCTAGCAAGGAGCAGTGATGGATCCGCAGCAAAAGCTATCATCTAAACGATTTATCCCCTTTTTCTTTACTCAAGCCTTGGGCGCGTTTAACGATAATGTATTTAAAAACGCCTTAATGCTGCTTCTCACTTTCGGCGCTGCCAGTGCCATGCCTTGGAGTGTTGATGTCAGTATGAACTTGGCTGCAGGCTTATTTATCTTACCTTTTTTATTGTTCTCTGCGACTGCCGGTACTTTGGCTGACAGTGTATGTAAAACACGGCTGATCCAGCGCTTAAAGCTCATAGAAGTGGGGCTGATGTGTATGGCGGCACTGGCCTTTATGTTTGAGCAATATGTGTATTTATTGGGTGTGCTGTTTTTAATGGGCGCGCAATCGGCATTTTTTGGGCCGGTAAAATACGCCATATTGCCGCAGCTTTTAACGGACAAACAGTTACTAGGGGGGAATGCTTGGGTAGAAATGGGCACGTTTATTGCCATTTTACTCGGTACTGTCGTCGGTGGTTTATTGGTGGGTATTAACAATGCGAATACCTGGATTGGCTTAATGGTGATTTTCTTTGCGCTGGCGGGTTACCTGGTGAGTTTGCAAATCCCTAAAGTGGGGGTGGTAGAAAATGCGCCTCACTTTCATTTTGCCCCGTGGCAGCAAACCTTAGCAACGGTGCGAATTAGCTATCAAAATCGCACTTTATATTTGGCGATTATGGCCATTAGCTGGTTTTGGTTTTTAGGTGCCAGCTATTTAACGCAATTTCCAAATTTTACCAAAACCGTTCTTGGGGGGGATAACACGGTGGTCACCGCATTACTGGTGGCGTTTTCAGTGGGTGTCGGAATGGGTTCGTTGTTGTGCGAACGCTTGTCGGGTAAGCGTGTCGAACTGGGTATCGTGCCCATTGGCTCTATCGGTTTAACGTGTTTTGGTATCAGTTTATATTTTAGTACGCCGGCAACAGTGTCTTCTGAGCTATTAAGCTTACCGGCGTTTTTAAGCAGCAGTTTTGGCTGGTGGGTGTTACTCGATTTGAGTTTAATCGGCATGTTTGGTGGGCTATTTATTGTGCCCTTGTATGCGTTATTACAGCAACGCGCTAATCCTGCCGAGCGGGCACGCATGATTGCGGCCAATAACATTTTTAACGCACTGTTTATGGTGGTAAGTGCTATCGCCGGCATTGTGTTCTTAACGGTATTTGAGCTGAGTATTCCGCAGTATTTTTTAATCCTAGCGCTGATGAACGCCGTTGTTGCTGCTTATGTCTATAGCCAAGTGCCGGAGTTTGCGCTGCGTTTTGTTATTTACTTATTAAGCCACACGCTGTATCGCGTTAAAGCAAGCGGTTTAGAGCATATCCCAACTGAGGGCCCTGTCGTCTTAGTCGCTAATCATGTGAGTTATGTTGATGCTCTTTTAATTGCGGGTGCAGTGCGTCGACCTGTTCGCTTTGTTATGGATCAGGGTATTTTTAAGATCCCGGTGGCAAATTTATTGTTTCGAGCGGCAAAAACTATTCCGATCTGCAGTAAGCATAAAGATGAAGCGGTGCACGAGGCTGCCTTTGCCGCGATTGCGCGTGAGTTAGCCCAGGGCAATATTATTTGCATCTTCCCAGAAGGGCACTTAACCAAAGACGGGGAAATTTATCGCTTTCGCCCTGGTATTGAGCGGATTATTGCTGAGTCAGCTGTACCTGTGGTGCCGATGGCGCTGCAAGGTTTATGGGGGTCGTTTTTTAGTCACCATGGCAAAGGCGCATTTAAAATTAAAGGTCGTTTTTGGTCAAGGGTACAGCTGCATGTCGGCCCCAGTGTCGCAGCTGAACAGGTCAGTGCTGCTGGGTTAGAGCAGCACGTCAGGCAGTTGCGAGGCAATGATCTTTAAAGGTTATGATTCAACATAATTAACATTTTCCATGTTAAAGAAGTTGGTTTGTGTCCAAAATCTTTACAGAATTAGGCTTCTCTTAAATTTTGCAGGCTTTCAATGTTAACTGGATGGCTTGATATGTAAGTGATGCGACGGAAATGTTACGCTGGGCACGGTAATTGCTTATTATTTGATCGCCTATTAGGGCTTATAATTAATATAATTTAGCAAGGACTCGGTATGACTCTACTCAATCTAAAAAAAATAAAGCAGTTAATCTTACTTCAGCTGATATTTGTTTTTGCACCGGTAAATGCGGCTATCATTTTTTCAGATGTATATATATTTGGTGATAGCTTATCAGATACAGGGAATACACGTGCGACAGTACCCCTGGGGACTTTTGGGCCGGTTGCCGCTTTAGCAGGTTATGGTCCTAATGGAAGATTTTCAAATGGGATACTTTGGCATGAGTATCTAAGTACCGATCTTGGTCTTCCAACTTCTCGCTCTACTACCGGTGGCAATAACTTTGCTTATGGTGGCGCTCAAATCAATAACGATACCGGTGTTTCAACGGGTGTTTTGAATCAATACCAACAATATCTTAATCGACTGGGTTCATCGCCATTTGACGCTGACGCTCTTTATATCGCTTGGGCGGGAGGTAACGATATGCGAGCATTAGTGGGCTCGGCAAATCCGTTCATGGCAGTTACCAGCGCGGTTAACAGATTCAAAGATATGTTGTCGGGTATGTTAGTTAATGGCGCAATGACATTATTAGTGCCTAATTTACCCAATCTAGGATTGATACCTGAGTTTGCTAAAACAAGTAACAGCTCATCTGGTACTGAGGTCTCAGTATTATGGAATACGTTACTAAATGATATGTTGATTGACTTAGCTAAAAGCTCCACAGCTGATATTTACATGCTCGACGTATATTCAATTTTTAGTAATCTTCTCAATGATCCCGCATCCGAAGGGTTTACCAATACTTCTGATGAATGTCGTTCTGTTACAGGTAGTTTTTTTCCTTCAGAGCGCAGCTGTTCAAACGCCAATCAATACTTATTTTGGGATGAAATTCATCCGACAACTGCGGCACATCGTGTTTTAGGAAAGGAGGCTTTTGTTTTATTGAACAGTGGTCAAACCGTTTATCAACAAGTACCTGAACCAGCAATGTTCTTTATTTTTGCTGGCTTTGTTTTACTGATGATCCGTAAAAATCAGTTTAAACTCAAAAATATTCATTAACATGGTACTGTTCACCCCACTTATTATCCGCTAAACCTTGAATCTGTGCAGTAACGCTCGCATTAACTTTGCTGCACATCATCTTGGTATTAGCGGAGTTCAACATGTTTAATTTTTCTTATCAAAATAGTACTCGTATTCTTTTTGGCCAAGATCAGATAAAGCAACTGGCAGAATTAATTACACCAGAGCAAAAAGTGTTGCTGTTGTATGGTGGTGGATCGATCAAAACCAATGGTGTTTATCAGCAGGTGACCGCAGCTTTGCAGGCTGCAGAGGTGATCGAGTTCTCAGGTGTTGAGCCTAATCCTAATTTTGAAACGTTAATGCGCGCCACCGATATTGCGCGTCGTGAGAAAATAGACATCATTCTAGCGGTGGGCGGGGGTAGCGTAATTGATGGCGCTAAATTTGTTGCAGCCGCCGCTTTATTTGAAGGTGATGCTTGGGATATTTTGGCAAAAGGCGCCAGCGTTGAGCAAGCGCTGCCGATTGGTTGTGTTTTAACGTTACCGGCCACCGGTTCTGAAAGTAATGGTAATTCGGTTGTCACGCGTTATGAAACCAAACAAAAATTAGCGTTTTCCAGCCCTTGGGTTTACCCACAGTTTGCCATTCTTGATCCTACCGTGACGTACAGTTTACCGCCGAAACAAGTGGCAAACGGTGTGGTCGATGCCTTTGTACATGTGATGGAGCAATATTTAACGTATCCGGTGAATGCTCCGGTGCAAGATCGTTTTGCAGAAGGGTTATTATTAACTTTAATTGCTGAAGGGCCCAAAGCACTGTCTGATCCACAAAACTATGCTGTGCGCGCCAATGTCATGTGGGCCGCAACGATGGCGTTAAATGGTTTAATTGGCCAAGGTGTACCGCAAGACTGGGCAACGCATATGATAGGCCATGAAATTACTGCTTTGTTCGGCCTGGATCATGCACAAACCTTAGCCATAGTGTTACCGGCTTTAATGCAACAGCAACGCAGTCAAAAGCGCGAAAAGCTGTTGCAGTATGCAACGCGGGTCTGGCAGTTACAGCATCAAGATGAAGAGCGTTTAATTGATGAAGCCATTAGTCATACGCGGTATTTCTTTGAGCGCATGGGGATACCGACGCGTTTAGCCGATTATGGCATACAAGCTGAAGCGATAGAGCAGTTAGTGAGCAAGTTAGTGCAGCACAACATGCTGGCCTTAGGCGAACATCAAGATATTACACCCGAGGTGTCTCGCCTTATTCTGCAACTTGCGCTGTAAGCCATTTCAAATAAAAGCCGTCTTTCATTTCAGGCGGCTACACTTCTTTCTTCTATCTGACGCTGTTTTTTGGTCTAATAGTCAATATTCAGATGAACAGCAGAGTAAGTGATGAGTACAATCGGTATTTTTGGCGCTAATGGCCGTATGGGGCGGGCGCTGGTCAGTGTCGCAAAAGAACAACAATTGTCTTTAACGGCAGCAACGGTACGCAGTGGCTCAGCGGTCTTAGGCCTGGACGCTGGCGAATTAAGCGGTTGTGGTGCTGTGGGGGTGCCAATAGAAGCGACTTCTGCAAACGCTGTAGCAAAAGCCGATGTATGGATCGACTTTACTATGCCTGAACCCATGTTAGCGCAATTACAACTCGCTGTGGCTGCAGGTAAAGCCATGGTCATTGGCGTGACCGGCTTAACGGATCAGCAGTATGCGCAAATCCAACAAGCCAGTCAGCATATCGCCATTGTTTGGGCCCCTAATATGAGTGTCGGCGTAAATTTAATGCTGCATTTAGCACAAACTGCCGCCAAGGTGATGGGGAATACAGCCGATATTGAAATTATTGAAGCGCATCATCGCTTTAAAAAAGACTCTCCTTCGGGTACGGCAATGGCCATTGGGGCAAGCATTGCGCGAAGTTTAGATCGCGATCTTGCCGAGGTTGCGGTGTATGGTCGCGAAGGCATGATTGGTGAGCGCTCACAGCAAACTATTGGTTTTGCTACGGTAAGAGGCGGTGACATTATTGGCGATCATACTGCACTATTCGCTGATATTGGTGAAAGACTGGAAATAAGCCACAAAGCTTCCAGCCGAAACACCTTTGCGCAAGGCGCACTGCGAGCTGCTTTGTGGTTGCAAAATAAACAGCCAGGACTTTATACCATGCAACAAGTGCTCGGATTGCCGCAGTTAGATTAAACTTTTGCGGCATTTAGCTGAAAATAATGTTAAAGGCTGTGTTTTTGTAAAATAACAAAAAAATCATGGCTAATTTCGCGCTGATAGCCTAAAATATCGAGGTTTGCCTGTAAGCAAAGAAATTATCTAGCTCGCGACTGATTCTTTGAAATCATTAGGCGAAGGCAAATACGGGTATCAGAATTTTAGGTCAAAACGGGTTGTAAAACGTTTGTGGTTTTCACCCGTTTTTTGCTGTTTGGAGGTTATTTTGACTAAGTCCGCCCTGCTCGTACTGGAAGACGGCACCGTATTTCACGGTACAGCCATTGGCGCCGAAGGAGTTTCTGTTGGTGAGGTAGTGTTTAATACCTCGATGACCGGGTATCAGGAAATATTAACTGATCCCTCTTATGCAGAACAAATTGTAACACTAACTTATCCTCATATAGGAAACACCGGAACGAATGAGGAAGATGAGGAATCCGGACAGGTATGGGCCAAAGGCCTTATTATCCGTGACCTCCCGCTGTTAGCCAGTAATTTCCGTAATCAACTCTCGCTTAGTCAATACCTTAAAAATCACAACATTCTCGGCATCGCCGACATCGATACTCGCAAACTGACTCGCATCCTTCGTGAAAAAGGCGCTCAAAATGGCTGCATCATGGCAGGTGATAATCTGGATGCCGCGGTTGCCTTGCAACAAGCAAAGGCTTTCCCAGGTTTAGCGGGGATGGACTTAGCCAAAGAAGTGACCGTTAAAGCCCCTTATCAATGGACTGAAGGCAGTTGGACTTTAGGTGAAGGCCACAAAACCATTACTGAACATCCGTTTCATGTGGTTGCTTACGATTTCGGTGTTAAACGCAACATTTTACGTATGTTAGCGGATCGTGGTTGTAAACTCACCGTTGTACCGGCACAAACACCGGCTGCTGAGGTGTTAGCGCTGAACCCAGATGGTATTTTTCTCTCGAATGGTCCAGGCGATCCAGCACCTTGCACTTACGCCATTGAGGCGATTAAAACCTTTTTAGAAACAGACATTCCGGTGTTTGGTATCTGTTTAGGTCATCAACTGTTGGCGTTAGCCAGTGGTGCGAAAACGGTCAAAATGGGCCATGGTCACCACGGTGCTAACCACCCAGTGCAAAACTTAGACACTCAGCGCGTGTTAATTACTGCGCAAAACCATGGTTTTGCGGTTGAAGAAGCCACCTTGCCGGCTAATTTACGCGCTACTCATAAATCGCTGTTCGACGGCACCCTGCAAGGGATCCACCGTACTGATAAAGCGGCATTTAGTTTTCAAGGTCATCCCGAGGCCAGCCCAGGCCCGCATGAAGCCTCTGAACTTTTTGACCATTTTATCAAGCTGATGCAACAACATCAGGCTTAAGCCGACACGAATTACGGAGACTGAGACGCAATGCCAAAACGTACCGATATAAAAAGTATTCTGATTTTAGGCGCTGGCCCGATCGTCATTGGCCAAGCCTGTGAATTTGACTATTCAGGCGCACAAGCCTGTAAAGCCTTAAAAGAAGAAGGTTATCGAGTTATTTTAGTTAACTCTAACCCCGCGACGATCATGACTGACCCAGAAATGGCTGATGCGACCTACATCGAGCCTATTCATTGGCAAGTGGTTGAAAAAATTATTGAAAAAGAACGCCCTTGTGCGGTACTGCCTACGATGGGCGGTCAAACTGCATTGAACTGCGCGTTAGAGTTAGAACGCCAAGGTGTTCTGGCCAAATATAACGTGGAAATGATTGGTGCTACCGCTGACGCCATCGATAAAGCGGAAGATAGAAATCGCTTTGATAAAGCGATGCGCTCAATTGGTTTAGCCTGCCCACGTGCCGGTTTTGCCCATTCCATGGAAGAAGCGTATCAAGTACTCGATGATATCGGTTTCCCTTGTATTATTCGCCCATCGTTCACAATGGGTGGCTCGGGCGGTGGTATTGCTTATAACCGCGAAGAGTTTGAAGAGATTTGTACCCGTGGTTTAGATCTGTCTCCGACCAAAGAGCTGTTAATCGACGAATCGTTGATTGGTTGGAAAGAATACGAAATGGAAGTGGTACGCGACAAAAACGATAACTGTATTATCGTTTGTGCCATCGAAAACTTTGATCCTATGGGTGTGCATACCGGTGATTCGATCACTGTGGCGCCAGCGCAAACACTGACCGACAAAGAATACCAAATTATGCGTAATGCATCGTTAGCGGTATTGCGTGAAATTGGCGTAGAAACGGGTGGTTCTAACGTACAATTTGGTATCAATCCGGCAGATGGCCGTATGGTCATTATTGAAATGAACCCACGGGTATCGCGCTCGTCGGCATTAGCTTCAAAAGCAACCGGTTTCCCTATTGCTAAAGTTGCCGCCAAGTTGGCTATCGGTTACACCTTAGATGAATTGGCTAACGACATTACGGGCGGGATTACGCCAGCTTCATTCGAGCCAAGTATCGACTATGTTGTAACTAAAATTCCACGTTTTAACTTTGAAAAATTCGCTGGTGCTAACGATCGCTTAACGACCCAAATGAAATCGGTTGGTGAAGTCATGGCGATTGGTCGCAACCAACAAGAGTCGTTACAAAAAGCGCTACGTGGTTTAGAGATTGGTGTATCGGGCTTAGATCCGATCATTGATATCAGTGCACCAGAAGCGAAAGAAAAAATCATTCGCGAATTACGTGAGCCTGGCGCGCATCGTATTTGGTATATTGCCGATGCGTTCCGTTTTGGTATGACCTTAGATGACATTTACAATCTAACCAAAATTGACCACTGGTTCTTAGTGCAAATTGAAGACTTAGTGAAAGAAGAACTGGCTCTAGGTACTGATGGCTATGCCGCCTTAGACGAAGCCCGTTTATCTCGCTTAAAACGCAAAGGTTTTGCTGACGCTCGTATTGCTGAAGTTTTAGGTGTGAGTGAAACCGAAGTGCGCAAAAAACGTTATAGCTACGGTTTACACCCAGTGTACAAGCGGGTAGATACCTGTGCCGCGGAGTTTGCCTCTAACACCGCTTATATGTACAGCACCTATGATGAAGAGTGTGAATCGGCACCTACCGATCGTGAGAAAATCATGATTATCGGTGGTGGGCCAAACCGTATCGGCCAAGGTATCGAATTTGATTACTGTTGTGTGCATGCGGCTTTAGCGTTACGCGAAGACGGTTACGAAACCATTATGGTCAACTGTAACCCAGAAACCGTTTCAACCGATTATGACACCTCAGATCGTTTGTATTTTGAATCTATCACCTTGGAAGACGTGCTGGAAATCGTACGCAAAGAACAGCCAAAAGGGGTGATTGTGCAATACGGTGGCCAAACGCCATTGAAATTAGCCCGTGCCTTAGAAGCTAACGGAGTGCCAATTATTGGTACTTCGCCAGACGCGATAGACCGTGCTGAAGACCGTGAGCGCTTCCAACAAGCCGTCACTCGTTTAGGCTTAAAACAGCCTAAAAACGTCACGGTAACGAGTTTTGATGAAGCGATCGCTAAAGCACCAGAAATCGGTTATCCGATGGTGGTTCGTCCGTCTTATGTTCTAGGTGGCCGCGCCATGGAAATCGTTTATGACGAGCAGGATTTACGCCGTTATATGAACGAAGCGGTAAGCGTATCAAATGACTCGCCAGTCTTATTAGATAACTTCTTAGATGATGCGATTGAAGTCGACATTGATGCCATTTGTGATGGTAGCGAAGTGATTATCGGCGGCATTATGGAACACATCGAGCAAGCCGGTGTGCATTCGGGCGATTCTGCCTGTACCTTACCACCACACAGCTTATCGCAAGCCATTCAAGATGTGATGCGCGAGCAAGTGAAAAAGCTGGCGTTAGAGTTAGGCGTAGTCGGCTTAATGAATACCCAGTTTGCGGTTAAAGATAACGAAGTTTACTTAATTGAAGTGAACCCACGAGCTGCACGTACCGTACCTTTCGTTTCTAAAGCAACGGGTGTCGCTATTGCTAAAGTGGGTGCACGCTGTATGGCGGGTAAGTCGTTAGCCGAGCAGGGTATCACCAAAGAAATTATTCCACCGTTTTTCTCAGTGAAAGAAGTGGTGATCCCGTTTAACAAATTCCCAGGTGTCGATCCTATTCTTGGCCCTGAGATGCGTTCAACAGGTGAAGTGATGGGCATTGGCGATACGTTCGCCGAAGCCTTTGCTAAAGCTGAGTTAGGCTGTGGCACGCTGATTCCAACGGGTGGCCGTGCCTTGCTTTCTGTACGTGACAGCGATAAAGTGCGCATCGTTGAACTGGCTAAACTAATGGTTGAATCGGGTTTCGAGTTAGATGCCAGTGGTGGTACAGCTAAAGCATTAGCGGATGCGGGTATTCCATGTCGAGTTGTTAACAAGGTATTTGAAGGTCGGCCGCATATGCTTGACCGTATCAAAAACGGCGAGTATAGCTATATTGTTAACACCACTGAAGGTCGTCAGGCGATTGAAGACTCTAAAGTACTGCGTCGCGGTGCCTTACAGCACAAAGCGAACTACACTACGACCTTGAATGCCGCCTTTGCTACTGTCAAAGCGAATGCTGCCAGTGCCTTTGCTAACGTAAATTCTATTCAGGAATTGCATAAGAGAGTAAACGGATGAGCTTAATTCCAATGACAGTGCAAGGCGCAGAAGCGCTGCGCATTGAACTGAATGAGTTAAAAAGTGTAAAACGGCCTGCGGTAATTCAAGCTATCGCTGAAGCACGTGCGCACGGCGATTTAAAAGAAAACGCCGAATATCACGCGGCTCGCGAACAGCAAGGTTTTATTGAAGGGCGTATTCAGGATATTGAAGGCAAATTATCCAATGTGCAGATCATCGATGTCACTAAGTTGCCTAACACGGGTAAAGTGATTTTCGGTTCAACGGTAACCATTCTTAATCTGGAAACAGAAGAAGAGATGACTTACCGTATTGTGGGTGATGATGAAGCGGATATAAAAAATAATCTGATTTCAGTTAATTCACCGATTGCACGTGGTTTAATTGGCAAAGTAGCTGATGACGTAGCGAATATCACTACGCCTAAAGGCGTGGTTGAATTTGAAATTGTTGACGTGAAATACTTGTAATAACGCGACAACTCACTTGAGACAACCCTGTTGTCTCAAACGTAAAAACGCCAGCATCTTCGCTGGCGTTTTTGTTTCTAACGGCTAACTGACTGCCATGTTTAACCGAAAAACCAGCGGCCATTTTTGATCAGGCCAGCAATTAAGCCGGCAAAACCAGCAGTTGTTCCACCAAGCATCCCAAACCAGCACCAGAACAGATTGTTGCGATACTGCCGTTTTGTTTTTTTACTCTGCGCTGCTTTTGCCAACAAGCGTGGTTTAATCGTTTGCCATACTCGAACTTGTAAATACGCCACGCCGGTCATAAAAAGGCCAAAGGCCAGCAGCAATGCTATGGCGCCGGTGGTAAATTCGTATGCTGCAGCCAGTAATAAGCCTGAGAGGCCAACCCAAACCAAAGCCTGATTGCGATAACGTAATAAGCGATTACGCTCGTTATCGCTGGCGGCGTTTTTTAGTGGCGCGCGCATGCCCAGCACCACACCAAGCATGCCGCCGAACGCGCCAAGTAGTGCTCCACTCAATAGCCAGCCAAACTTTGCTAAGCCGCTGCTGTGTGCTGTCATGGCACTTGCGGTCGCGGCAGCTGCAGGTGGGCTACCGATCAGTAAAGCACTGATGATGGCGCTAGTTAAGCCGATGTTTGGCGCCGTGCTTAAAATCAGCTTACCGTAACGGTTTAGTAGCTGTGTTTTTAACAACTCACGTACCCGTTGTAGCTTTTTACGTACGCTATTTTCGGTTATGCCTAGTAACGCCGCGACCTGCTGGCTATTTTGCTCTTCCCGATAAAACAGCAGTACAATTTCACGACTTTCATTCGGTAGTTCGGCTAAAAACTCTCGGATAATATCGGCTTGCTCGTCGCGAAGTAACTCTTCATCGGGAAAGGTGTCACTAGCAAAAGCGGCGAGCAAGGTTTCGGCTTTTTCACCACGTTCTATACGATGATCTTGCCGTTCGCGCAAATAGCTATAAGCACGGTAGCGCGTAATTTGACGAAGCCAAGGCAAAAAACTGGTGGTGTTTTGTAAGCTACGCAGCTGCTGCCAAGCTGCAATAAACACTTGCTGGCAAATATCCTCACTGGCATCCAAGTCTTTCACAATGGCTAAGGCAATGCTGCTGACACTGTTTTGGCAGCGCTGAATTAATCGACCAAAAGCCTGCATATCACCTGCGATTGCGGCCATCACATCAGGCTGTAATTGTTGTTCTAGAGTGTTTTGTGGGCTCAATTGTGCATGGTGCATGCCATTACTCCTTTAATGCCACACGCAGCTGAGCGATAAACCAATCGGGTTCATCCAGCATGATAAAATGGCGACTGTCAGTATTCATCAGTAGTTTTGCATTAGCAATAGACTCAATTTGTTGTTGGTACAGTGCAGCTGCCAGCACTTGCTGATCCGGTGCTAGCGCTCCACTGGCGCCAAATAAGTAGACTTGGCTTGTTATTGCTGTCACTTGCGGTCGTAAATCGGTGGTTAATAGTTCATACATAGCTTGGCCGACTGTCTGGCTATCCGAGGCCGCGGCCATGTCCAGCACTAATTTTTGATGTTCTGCAGACCTCGCCTGAATAGCGATGCCTTGTGTTGCAACGGCTTTTAATTGTGCGCTAGAAAGTTGTTGATAGTAGGCTTTTAATTGCAGTGCTTGTGCTTGTGCTTGCATGTCGGCCACTTGCGTTGCTGAGTTGCGGCTAAAAATCGGCGCGATATAAGGCAAACCATCTACCGCGATAACTGTGCCAATCTGCTTCGGAGCAGAACTTGCCAGTGAAAAAGCGAGAAAAGCGCCTAGGCTATGGCCAATCACTGCTGGCTGTTGCAGTTGCTGCTCGGTCACATAACCCAACAGCTCTTGCTGCACTTTGGGTAAAAACTTACCATCCAAAGTGCTAGGCGTACCAGCAAAACCGGCTAAGCTAATCAGATGTAATTGAAAATCGGCTTGCAAGGCGCTAACTGTGCTTTGCCAAACACGGCGGTCCGACATTAAACCGGGAATGATTAAAACCGGTTTACCTTGTCCTACCACCTCAACGGTAAAACTTACCCTCGGTTGCGGTTGCTCAATCGCTTTGATTTGCGGTGCTATCGCACCACCTACAATGGTTAGGACAATGGCAAAGTAGGTCCAAAAGCTTGGTTTGTTTTGCTGAGTTTTTTTGGCAATGCTGTCGGTAGCGTTTTGGTTTGTGTGCTGTGGTGCGTTCATGATAAATCCTTAGTTAGTGGTGATGACCTAACTAAGTCGCATCAACCTCAGCAGCTGTGACAAATTAATTTAATTATTTTTTAATAAACGCGATAACGTGTCTTACCGCGTTTCAGATAGGGTTGTGGTATTTAGCTGGAAATAAAAATCAGGGGTAAATTTGTTCCTGGGATCCCGCTATCTGCCATGATGGTTGATAGCCACAGTAACACAGCTAATAAACATAGATAACTGACAATGGTTATTAATATGCCTGTATTACTCATAGGTAAAACGTTTTTTGCTTGTTCATCTGCTTCAAACCATAAATCCAGCGTACCGAGTAGGCCAAACAGCATTAAAAGATAAAAACCAAAGTACCATGCGGCGAATGACAAACTGCCAGTAAAAAATAATAACGCTAGTTTGGCTGCTTTTCCGTTACGGCTATAGACAGCCACCTGGATGACGCGCCCCCCATCTAATGGCACCATGGGCAATAAGTTAAATAGGTTAAGTAATAAACTGATGGTAGCAAATGATGCTAAGGCGGTATGTTGCGTTTCAAGCCAAAGCCCGTAAGCGATGACGGCACCTAAGGTACCAAAAGCCGGGCCGGCAATGGCAATCTTAAAGTCTTGCCAACGACTGGTCGCGCGTTCACTGATCGCAACGCCGCCAACAAAGGGCAGTAAATAGACCCCTTTAACCTTAAGGCCTGAGCGCTTCATCGCATAAACATGGCCATACTCGTGAATAATTAATGCGGCAATTAAGCCTACAGCAAATTCTAGATTAAATAGCCAAGCCCAGCCAGCAAGAGATGTACCGGCTAGCGCAGCCTTTATCGCTCCCGCACTTTTTGACAGCTTAACTAACACTAAACCGATAACGAAAAAGGGTTTAAACCCTTTTTTTAGCAAAGAAGGGGTGGTTGATTGTTGCACTTCAATCTGCTCATTAAGCGCTGACGTTTGCTCAGCTTGTGCGGATACTTTTTCAGCGGATGAAAGTTTGCTTTCTAACTTGTGCAGCCATGCAGGTGGCCTAGCGACCGTTTCACCTTCGCACAATAATGTTTCAGGTGTTTTTAGCCAGTAATGCACCTGGTTATTTCGTATGACTAGCTTGAAGTGCAAGCGCACTGGGCCATGTTTAGGGCACAAAAAACGGTGATCGTAGCTATGACTTAATAACGCTCGCCCTTCAGAGACAAGAACACCATTGCGCCAGACTTGCTCTTTACCAAAGTTATTTCCTTTGATCAGATAATGGTCTTGGTCATGGCAGAATTCAAATAGCGTTTGCATATTTAATGTTAAAAAATGGTAATTAATATGCGCAGTTTAGCAGCGAGGGGTAGAAAAGTCAGGCTGGCTTGGTTAAAAATATCGCTCAGTGAGCAAGGCGTGGAGCGGGTGGCGGGAATCGAACCCGTGTCTAAACCTTGGGAAGGTCTCATTCTACCATTGAACTACACCCGCGCTCTGTTGTTAAATTATAACTGCTAAGACCTGAAGTCAACTGCTATAAAGTGTGTTTTACCTCGTCGGCTGCTGCATCGATGGCCGTTGCAACCCACCAAAAAAGACGTACTTTAGCTGCGAAAAGACGCTTAAATTAAGTGCTTAGCCTGCTCCATCTAAGTGACTCACCTGTCTACCCGCCTTAATTCGGCGTGGTTAAAATCACGAGCACACCACTCCAATCTAGGCTACGGCTTTTATTACCGATAGGCGCGATTTCAACGCCGGTGTAAATACCCAGTAAAGGGATCTTTGCTGCGGTTAACTGTTGCTGCAGTTCGCGCGCTTCTTGCGGGGTGGCTATGCGCCCAGCGCAATCAAAATACAGGGCTACAATAGGAGTGTGTTGGTCTTGTTTGATTTGCTTGAGCAAGGCACGAGTTTGTTTAGCGGTTTGCGCAACAATATGCTGTGGATCGCGCTGCATAATCTGAATTTGCATGCCTTCACGAAAATCTGGTTCAAATAATATTATCCCTTCATCATTTGGCAGTATGCCATTGATGAGGCGTGTAACATAAGAAGAACTGTCATCTGGCTTGCAAGAAGTTGCGCCATTAAAGCCTAAGGCTAGTTCGGTCACCGGTGTTTGCTTACGCCAATGTGAGCTACCGGTTACCCGATCGATAACTTGGGTAACGGGCTCATCGTTTAATTGATACAGAAATTGTTCAAAAATCTTGGTAATGGTAAAACGCTCAGCACTGAGCGGTGAACACCCATGCATATTGCTGATATAGGGTTTAACATGGCCGCTGATCAGTAAAGCGGTCGCGAGCTGGCTTTGCACTTGTGCATCGTAAAACAATTTAGTGGAGCTAAATTCTTGATCGGCGAGTAAGCCGGCGCCTGCAATAGGGACCTTTATGGGTAAAGTGTTATAGAGGCCTTTAAGTATTGGACGTGAAGCATTTAATATGGCTGGATTTTGCAAATTACCGGCGTAACGCACTGAATCAAAAAATAACAGGAGGAGAGCAGGTGATACAACTTGTTGCAGTTTCGCCCCTAACTGTTGCCCCGCTAAAAACGGGTTCTGGGCGATCAGCTCTGAGCAAGCACGGCTAAATGTAATATTGTCGTTATCCGATACTATTGCTAATGCAGCAGCGGGAGCTCCTTCAATCATAATCTGATCGTGGCTGATAATACCTGCAGCTGAACCTCCCAAGATGATGGTATCTGTGCCGCAGACTAATCGGGCGCCATCTAATAAGCGTTGATAATCAGTTTTTGCTGTGCAGAACAGCAGTAGAAGCTGTGCAGAAGAACGGCCAGTTTGAGCAATAGCTTGACGAGCAAGTTGTTGGCCTGCGGCAAAAGCCGCATTGGTCTGAGAGAACGCAATCCCTGCGAACATAGTCTAATCCTTTTGTTACAAAACATTCATTATTACGTAAGCGATGAAAAGCTAGCTCACTGTTCAGTATAGAATATTTCTGTAAATAGATTGTATCATTAGTAATGATATATTGGTAATTCGGCGAAACTCCCTTATGCTAAGTAAAAATGTGTTGATGGTCTGAGCTATGTTTGAATTGTTGGCGGTTATATTGGTGCTTTCCGTAATTGTTGGCACCTTTTGTGGCTTTATCGCTTTAGTTCGGCTTAGCGGCTTAGAAGCTCAAATGAGAGTGCTGCAACAGCGTATACAGCAATTGCAAGCAGAGTCAAAACACCTACATACCCGCTCAGAGGGGGCTGCTGTTAATGCTAATGCCTCTCAGGTCGACGCTTCACTGCCATCTTCTGCTGCCCCAGCAAACCCCCTAACAGATACCGTCATAGCAGCACAAATGGTAGAGCCTAACACGGCAACAACAACTGTTTCTCCGGCAGCGTTCGTTGCTATCAGTAAGCAACATGCAGAGCCGACAGAGCCGGTTAAACCCAAAGCAGAGGCAAGCCAATGGCTAAGTTGGTTAGAGCGGCAGTTTATTGATCGGGGCATGGTTTGGTTGGGTGGGGTGGCTTTGGCATTTGGCGGTATTTTTTTAGTTCGGCATTCGTTAGACGCGGGTTGGTTTTCTCCAGAGTTACGCGTGTTTAGTGGTATTAGTTTAGGCCTGTTACTCTTAGTGGTAAGTGAGTGGCTGCATCAGAAAAAACAGTTAAGTCAGGTTTTAGAAAACTACATTCCTGCGGCATTAGCTAGCGCAGGCTTTGTGACCTTGTATGCGGTGCTATTGATGGCTCAGCATTTTTATCAGTTGATCAGCCCAACACTGGCGTTTGCTTTACTGGCTTTAGTCGCGCTTTGCGCGTCTTGGTTTTCTTTACGACAAGGGCCTATCTTAGCAGTGATCGGCATTGTTGGAGGATACGCAGTACCAATTTTAGTGTCACCGGGTGGCAATAATTGGTTAGCACTGTTGTTATACATTGCCTTAATTACAACGTCGTCGTTATTGGTTGAACGCAGGGTACAACGTTTTTGGTTATGGTTAATAACGGTTGTGGCACATTGTGGCTGGTTATTGTTGGCAATTACACAAGCTGGCGCAAACAACATCACCGTGCTGTGGGCTGCCTTATTACTTAGCTTTATTGGGATGGTTGCCTTACCTCGCTTAGGCTGGCCGTTACGCTGGCAAAACGCGGTGTTACCGATGCGGCAATGGTGGCCGCTATTGCGCGAACACTATCTTGGCGTCGTGTTACTAGCCTTTGCAGTGGTGCTGCAACTGCAGTTTAGTAGTTACAGCCATCTGTGGTCTTGTGTGTTGTTAGTCAGTGTTTTATATGCGGCAGCCTTGAGTGAAAATCGCTCTGAGCTGTGGTTATGGGCGGCGGCGTTGCTGGCATTGGTTTGGCTATTACTGGGGCCTGCACTTAATGCTGACAACTTTAGCTGGACGGACGGCATACTCTTTAATTGGCAGTCATGGGTGTTGCTGCTGACAATACCTGCGGCCTTTGTTAGCGTGCTACTGCCAGCAAGACAACATTGGGCGGCTTTTTTAGCCATCGCACCGATACTATTTCTGGCCGTGTCTTATCAATTAGTGCCGAGTACACTGCAACCGTTAATTCAATTAGGTTGGATGCTATACGGCGCATTGTTAGTGATCCTTCAAAGTATTCTAGCGAAACAGGCAGCAAGTAAAGCGTTGGCTTTTATTCATGCGGCTGGCGCTAACCTCGCGTTAAGTTGGTGTTTTAGCTTATACCTGTCGGCAGCTGCTTTCACGGTAGCTATGGCGTTACAGTTAGTTTTCATTACACAATTAAGCGTTAAACAACGTTTTCCTGTCCCGTCTTGGCTGATCAAGGGGATGGTCGCCTTTGTCTTATTACGTCTTACTTCAGCCCCATTGTTGGGCAGTTATGAAGGCGTCAGTATTCTGGGCTTGCACTGGTCATTGATCGTCTATCCGCTGGTGTTAGCGAGTTTTGGCCTTGCAACCTGGTTATGGCGGCATAGCAGCTTGCGTGGTTGGCTCGAAGGGGCTTGCTTGCAGTTAACGGCGTTATTCGTCACGGTGCAAACGCAATTAGGGTTGCATCCGGGGGCGCTTGATTTTTCTGTTATAGATTTTTACAGTCTAGCGTTACACAGCGCTAATTGGTCTATTTTAGCTTGGGTCTATCAGTGGCGCAGTTATCGGGCCGCGAGCATGCAAACTTTATATCGTTTTGCCGCAGGCTGTTTAGTGGTACTGGTGTTATTTACGCAACTGACCTTGAACGTAAATTATAACCCCTTGCTAAGTGCACAAGACGTAGGGCAGTGGCCGCTACTGAATTGGCTATTCATATTGTGGGCCGTGCCTGCCTTGTGTGCAGCGGGTTTAGCTAACATGCCGCTGCCGCAGCGTTATCGACCTACTGGCTATTATGTGGCTGCGGCCGGTTTGCTGTTGTACCTACTGAGTTCGGTACGGCAGTTTTGGCAAGGGTCACAAATTACCTTAGGTTTAGCCACCAGTAACGCAGAACATTATAGTTATTCTTTAGTGTTGGTGTTAACGGCGGCGGGGCTAATTGTGCTGGCGCAATGGCGTGTTTGGGGCATGCTGCGTAAAGTGGGGTTCTTATTGCTCAGTGCAGCGGTCATTAAAGTATTTGTGTTTGATTTAAATGAGCTGCAAGGTTTATTCCGTGCGGCATCATTTATGGGGTTAGGGTTAAGTTTAGTGTTGTTAAGTGCTATGTTTCAGCGCTTGCAGCAAAAAATGCTTGATCGGCAAGCCCATGCCACAGAATAAGAAAAAGAGCGTTACTGTTCAGTGAACTGCTGATAGCGCCCCTGGTAATCAAAATAGCTTTCGACATGCTGCCAGCTATGTTTCTGTTTTTGTAATAATATCAGCTGCGGCGGCCGAAACCGCTCAGCCAAAGCCACCAGTTGCGCGGCTGTTTTAATGGTGGGTAAAGGTGTCCCGGGCGCTTTGCTGTGCGGTTTAATAAACAAGGCGAAAAG
The DNA here is from genome assembly GCF_052656265.1 of Alishewanella sp. HL-SH06. Lineage (NCBI taxonomy): Bacteria > Pseudomonadati > Pseudomonadota > Gammaproteobacteria > Alteromonadales > Alteromonadaceae > Alishewanella > Alishewanella sp. HL-SH06. The sequence continues at coordinate 3,236,078 of NZ_CP199752.1, read as the reverse complement.
CGCACGGCGTTGAGCCGGGTTTTGTAACTTAAACCAACGATAAAACGGGTTACCTTCGATATCGTAATAACTTACCTTTAAATCGCCGTTATCATCGGATAGCTGCATGTTATGGCAGCGAAAAAGGTGATGATGCTGCTGGTTTAACACTTCGCGTAATCGTTTATCGGGATCAACTAACACCGACTCACATTGCTGACAGCTGCGTGCGGCGATGTCATTCTCGGCGCCACACTCTGGGCAATTGCGGCTCCGATAACGATACTGACATTGTTGAGCCGTATCCTCGATTAAGCCCTGACAACGCCTGCCGTAATGCTCAATAATGTCGCCATCTTGGTCGGTTAACCCCCAGAAAATATTAGCAAAGCCACATTCAGGGCAGAGTACTTGCACCGGTACCGAGCTACTGTTTGGTTTTGCTTGCCCCACTTCAGGGCTAAATAAATCATAACCATTTGCGGCATAATCAATAATTAAACATTCTGTTTTGCCTGCGGCGATGCGTAAACCTCGGCCCACCATTTGTTGAAATAAACTGACAGAGGCGGTTGGGCGTAAAATAGCTATTAAATCAACATGGGGGGCGTCAAAGCCCGTTGTTAATACCGCCACATTTACCAGAAACTTGATTTGTCGATTTTTAAAGGCATCAATCAATTGATCGCGTTCAACTATGGGTGTTTCCGCGGTCAGGATGGCAGCGCTTTGCTGACTGAGTAACTGCATAATTTCGTTGGCATGTTTTACCGTAGCCGCAAAAACAATGATGCCTTGGCGTTGCGTCGCCAAAGTGATTAATTGTTGCATGATCAGTGCGGTTGCCCGACCACTTTTTCCTAAGATAGAGTTCACTTCTGTTTCAGTGTAATCGCCTTCAGCTTTGGGTTTTAGCGAGCTAAAATCGTATTGTGCACTTAAGCCATCATATAAACGTGGCGTTGTTAGGTAACCTTGTTTAATTAAGGGCCTTAGCGGCAAGTCAAAAATACAATATTCAAACGTGGGGTTAAGTGTATTCCCGACCCGGCCATGATAATGTTGCCGATAGATCCAGCCACTGCCCAACCGAAATGGGGTTGCGGTAAGTCCCAACAACTTTATCTCGGGATTGTGTTGTTTCAGTTGGCTTAATAGTTGTTGGTATTGGCTGTCGGTGCTCAGGCTAACGCGATGGCACTCATCAATAATCACTAATGAAAAAGCGCTGGCAAAGGCATCTAAATTACGTACGGCAGACTGTACACTAGCAACCACCGTTTTCGCGCTAGCATCTTTTTGTTGCAGGCCTGCTGCATAAATACTGGCTTTTGCGGTTAAAACGGCCACTTTTTCTGCATTTTGTGCTACCAATTCTTTAACATGCGTTAAAATAAGAACACGTCCTTTGGCACGACGAGCTAGCTCGGCAATCACAATGCTTTTACCTGCCCCAGTTGGTAATACTAATACCGCTGAGGCCGAACGTTGTTGGAAATGGCTAATAGCGGCATTAACGGCCTGTTGTTGGTAATCTCTGAGTTGCACTGTAGGTTCGTTGCTAAGCTAAATTGTCGATAGGTTAGCATAGCCATGGCCATTCGTAGCAAGTTTCCGCCAGATTAGTACAGTAGTAGGAGCCTTATCATGGCAAAACATACGGCCTTTTCCTTACGTATAGAGCAGCGAGTCTTGTGGGTAACCGCCAACGGTTTTTGGACTAAAGCGATCGCGCAACAGTACGTTCGTGAAATGCGTTCATTAGTTTTACCAATTAGCGCAAAACCTTGGGCAGTAGTATTGGATATTCGGCAGTGGGAAATATCTCCAGCCGAAGTGTTTTCGTTACTAAATGAAAACACGGTTTGGTGCTTTGACAATAATCTAAAGCATGTCGAAACTATTGGCGCTGATAATACAATGGTGATGTGGCAGTTTACCAAGGCGACACAAGCGGTAAAGCCCGCCGATGTTGTAAGTACATTAAAAGATGATGAACTCGCAGCCCGGCAGTCATTGCGAGCTGCCGGGTATCTGTTTTAATATTTAACCGCGTGGCAAATGGATCTTTTTTTCTTGCGACTGGCGGAATAAAACCAAGATTTTGCCGATAACCTGAACTTTTTCAGCGTTGGTTTCTCTGACAATCGCATCCATAATCAACACTTTTTGTTCTCTATCTTCGCCTGGCACTTTAATTTTAATTAATTCATGAAAGTTTAAAGCGTTATCAATTTCAGCAACCACACCCTCTGTTAAACCGTTACCGCCTAGTAAAATAACGGGTTTTAAATCATGGGCTTTGGTTTTTAAAAATTGTTTTTGTTTATTGGTTAAACTCATAAGGTTAGAATATCCGTAGAAAAGCTTGAATTATGCCTATTGTAGCGCCATCTACAGCATAAGACTATTTAAGAGTAGTAACATGACTAAGAAAAAACGCTCAGCCAGTTCATCGCGTTGGCTAAAAGAGCATTTTGATGATCAATTTGTACAAAAAGCGCAAAAACTGGGCTTACGTTCGCGTGCTGCGTTTAAATTAGAAGAGATCCAGCAACAAGACAAATTGGTTAAACCGGGTATGACAGTGGTAGATTTAGGCTCAGCCCCTGGTAGTTGGTCTCAGTTTGTGGTGGGATTAGTGGGTAAAGAGGGTACGGTCATTGCCTGTGATATTTTACCCATGGATCCATTGGCCGGGGTCGCTTTTTTACAGGGTGATTTTCGAGAGGAAGCTGTTTTAGAGGCATTACTGAGCCGGATCGGTGGTAAAACCGTAGATGTGGTATTATCTGATATGGCACCGAACATGAGTGGCAATGACACTACCGATCAAGCCCGTTCTGTTTATTTAGTTGAGTTGGCATTAGACATGTGCCAAAAAGTTTTGAAGCAAAATGGCAGTTTTGTAGTCAAAGTGTTTCAGGGAGAGGGTTTTGAGCAATTCCTGAAAGATGTACGCGCCGCCTTTAGTAATGTGAAAATTCGTAAGCCTGATTCGTCGCGTGCCCGTTCACGCGAGACATATATCGTGGCCACCGGCTTTAAACTTTAGTAAAGTAGTCCGGTATTAATGATTTTTAGAGTAAAGATGAGGTTATAACCTTGAGTGACATGGCAAAAAATCTGATTGTCTGGTTAGTAATCGCTGTTGTACTGATGTCAGTATTCAATAGCTTTGGGCCGAGTGAAAACACCGACCGCCAGACTAGCTACACCCAGTTTGTAAAAGAAGTTAATCAGGGGCTGATCCGCGAAGTGAAGATTGAGCGTTCAGGCGTGATTACGGGCGTTAAGCGCAGCGGTGAGCGTTTTGAAACCGTGTTGCCAGTGAATGACCCTGACCTGATCAAAGACCTTTATAACAACGACGTTCGGGTACTGGGTGCGAAACCCGAAGAAAGTAGCTGGTTAGCTACCATCTTTATCTCTTGGTTCCCAATGCTGTTGTTAATCGGTGTCTGGATTTTCTTTATGCGTCAGATGCAAGGCGGCGGTGGCAAAGGCGCCATGTCGTTTGGCAAAAGCAAAGCGCGCTTAATGGGTGAAGACCAAATTAAGACTACGTTTGCTGATGTTGCTGGCTGTGACGAAGCAAAGGAAGAAGTTTCAGAGTTGGTTGAATATCTACGCGACCCTTCACGTTTCCAGAAGCTCGGCGGTAAGATCCCTAAGGGGATTTTAATGGTGGGCCCGCCAGGAACAGGTAAAACGCTGTTAGCAAAAGCGATTGCTGGCGAAGCAAAAGTGCCTTTCTTTACCATTTCCGGTTCTGATTTCGTTGAAATGTTCGTGGGTGTTGGTGCTTCTCGGGTACGGGATATGTTCGACCAAGCCAAAAAAGCTGCACCTTGCATTATCTTCATCGATGAGATTGATGCCGTAGGCCGTCAGCGTGGTGCCGGTTTAGGTGGTGGTCACGATGAACGTGAGCAAACGCTTAACCAAATGCTGGTCGAAATGGATGGTTTTGATGGCAACGAAGGCGTGATTATTATTGCTGCAACGAACCGTCCCGATGTGCTTGATGCAGCGTTACTGCGTCCAGGCCGTTTTGATCGTCAAGTTGTGGTCGGTTTACCCGATGTGCGCGGTCGTGAGCAAATTTTAAAAGTACACATGCGTAAAGTACCGATGGCAGATGATGTGAAAGCCAGTGTTATTGCACGAGGTACACCAGGTTTTTCAGGTGCTGACTTGGCAAACTTGGTCAACGAAGCAGCGTTATTTGCCGCTCGAGGTAATCGCCGAGTTGTTAGCATGGAAGAGTTTGAACGTGCTAAAGACAAGATTATGATGGGGGCAGAACGCCGTTCTATGGTGATGACGGATGCCGAGAAAGAAATGACGGCATATCATGAAGCGGGGCATGCCATTATTGGTTGTTTAGTTCCTGAGCATGATCCTGTACACAAAGTGACGATTATTCCGCGTGGCCGTGCTTTGGGTGTGACTTTCTTTTTACCAGAGCAAGATGCCATTAGCGTTAGCCGTCGTAAGCTAGAAAGTAAAATTTCCGTTGCTTATGGTGGGCGTTTAGCAGAAGAAGTGATTTACGGTTTAGATGCGGTGTCGACCGGTGCTTCGCAAGATATTAAATACGCGACCTCGATTGCTCGTAACATGGTGACACAATGGGGTTTCTCTGAGAAGTTAGGGCCGTTGTTATATGCTGAAGAAGAAGGTGAAGTATTCTTAGGCCGTAGCATGGGCAAATCGAACAATATGTCAGATGAGACCGCCTCGATTATCGATTCTGAAATCAAAGCCATTATCGATCGTAACTATAATCGGGCAAAACAGCTGCTAGATGAAAACATGGACATTTTACATGCCATGAAAGATGCGCTGATGTTGTATGAAACCATTGATGCACGTCAGATTAAAGAGTTGATGGAGCGTAAAGCAGTTAGCCAGCCTGAAAACTGGGAACCGCGTGATAAGGACAGTAAAGGCGGCGATGATGATAAGTCAGCGCCATCTGCTGCGCCTACCGCAACGGATAAACCCTCTGAAGGCAACGTGCACTAAGTCACTTACATGCCTTATCAAAGCAGTTATAATAACAACCCCGGCTTGTCCGGGGTTTTGTTTTTAGCGGAGTAAGCCACATGCAGTTACAGTTACCTCGGCAACGTTCTCTTAGTTTAGATCGACCACAAATCATGGGAATATTAAATATTACCCCTGATTCATTTTCAGATGGTGGTAAACACCAAGTACTGGATCAAGCCTTATTTAGTGCGGAGCAAATGTTGCTTGACGGCGCAACCATTCTCGATGTCGGTGGTGAGTCCACACGACCAGGCGCTGCAGCCGTTAGCTTAACTGAAGAATTAGCGCGAGTTATCCCTGTAATCAGCGCTTTACGCCAACGTTTTGATTGTGCCATTTCGGTTGATACCAGTAAAGCTGAGGTGATGTCAGCGGCCGTTCAGGCTGGCGCCGATATGATTAATGATGTCTGTGCTTTGCAAGCACCTGCGGCACTAGAAACTGCCGCTGCGTTGCAAGTTCCCGTTTGCATTATGCATATGCAAGGGGCGCCTCGTACCATGCAACATGATCCACAATATCAGCAACTGGTACCTGAAGTACTGGCGTTTTTATTGGCCAGAGCAGAGGCATGTCAGCAAGCAGGCATTCCTGCTAGTCAAATTGTGCTCGATCCTGGTTTTGGTTTTGGTAAAACCTTAGCGCATAATTATCAGTTGTTAGCCGCATTAGATCAATTTGTGGCAAGCGGTTATGCGGTGCTTGCCGGTATGTCACGTAAAAGTATGATTGGCCAGTTACTAGCGTTACCAACGTCAGAAAGGCTTGCTGGCAGTCTTGCATGTGCTAGCTTAGCGGCTTATGCTGGCGCACAAATTATTCGTGTGCATGATGTTAAAGAAAGTGTGCAAGCAGTACGCGTTGCTGCTGCGGCCCGTTATGGAGTTAAATAATGACAAGAAAATATTTTGGAACTGATGGTGTACGCGGTCGCGTTGGTGAATTTCCTATTACCCCTGAATTTGCCATGAAATTGGGTTGGGCCGCGGGTCGAGTATTATCTCAGCGCGGTACACGCAAAGTATTGATCGGTAAAGATACGCGTATTTCAGGTTATTTATTAGAAACGGCATTAGAAGCAGGCTTAATTGCCGCCGGTATTGATGTGCGCTTATTGGGCCCAATGCCTACACCTGCCGTCGCCTATTTAACGCGTACTTTCCGAGCCGAAGCCGGTATTGTGATTAGTGCTTCACATAATCCTTATTATGATAATGGCATTAAGTTTTTCTCCGCTGATGGTATGAAACTGGCGGATGAGATTGAATTGGCGATTGAGCACGAGCTTGAACAACCAATGATTTGTGAATCGTCAGAAAAGCTCGGTAAAGCAGAGCGTATCAATGATGCGGCGGGTCGTTATATTGAATTCTGTAAAAGTCACCTTAATAACAACTTGTCGCTCAGTGGTTTAAAAATCGTCATCGATTGTGCTCATGGAGCAACTTACCATATTGCACCTGCGGTTTTTAAAGAACTGGGTGCTGAAGTTATCGCGATCGGCTGTAAGCCAGATGGTTTAAATATTAATGAAAAGTGCGGCGCAACACATACTGAGTTGTTACGCGCAACCGTGTTAGAAAAACAAGCTGATCTGGGTATTGCCTATGATGGCGATGGTGATCGCGTGATGATGGTCGATCAACATGGTCGCGTGCTTGATGGTGATGAGATTGTTTATATCATTGCACGTGCTGCCAAAGAAGCCGGTACTTTAAAAGGTGGTGTTGTTGGCACCTTAATGAGCAATATGGGTTTAGAATTAGCTTTAGCTGAATTGGATATCCCGTTTGCGCGCAGTGCCGTAGGTGATCGTTACGTTATGGAATTACTCCGAGAAAAGAACTGGCGCATTGGCGGTGAAAATTCTGGCCATGTGTTAAATCTTGATTACACATGCACCGGCGATGGTATTATTGCCTCACTTCAAGTCCTCACTGCTATGCTCTCTAGCGGCAAAAGCTTGGCGCAATTAATGAGCGATATGCGCAAGTTACCGCAGGTACTGGTCAACGTGAAATTTGCTAAAGGTTCTACGCCATTAGAAAAAGTTAACGTAAAAGAATGTATTGCTGCAGTAGAGCGCGATCTGGCAGGAAAGGGCCGCGTGCTGATCCGCAAATCAGGTACCGAGCCATTGATCCGAGTGATGGTTGAAGGTGAAGATGCCGACACCGTTCGTCAATATGCTGAAAAAATTGCTGATGCAGTAAAAATTGCCAGTTAGGATGAGTTAATAAATAGACAATTAGCCGCGCTGCCGCGGCTAAAGCTTGTTCTAAAGCAGAAGCTTAGTTACTATCAACAGGTGTAAGCTAAGGATACTGCCTAATGTCACGTAAAAAGCTTGTTGCCGCCAATTGGAAAATGAATGGCTCATCAGCGCTGGTCAATATGATCAGCACAACATTGCAATCAATAGCACCGCAAGTGGATATTTTAATCTGCCCTCCCGCTACGTTGCTAAGCGCTTTTCCAACAGCGCATGCTTTTCAGCTAGGCGGTCAAGATATCAGTGCGCATGTAGCGGGTGCCTACACCGGCCAAATAAGTGCTGAATTGTTGTTAGCGGCTGGCGCTCGTTATGCACTAGTAGGGCACTCTGAACGTCGTGAATATCAATTTGAAACTGATCAGCTAATTGCTGCAAAAGTAGCCACTGCAGTCGCTGCAGGCTTAACACCCCTTTTATGTATTGGCGAAACGTTAGCAGAACGGCAGCAAGAAAAAACCGAGCAGGTTATTGCGAAACAGTTAGCGGCAGTGTATGCTTCGCACCCCGAATTGCTGCAGAAATCGGTGCTAGCATATGAACCGATTTGGGCGATAGGTACTGGTGAGTCAGCAACTCCGGAGCAGGCACAACAGATACATGCCTTTATCCGTGCTGAGTTAGCTAAGTATGATGCCGACGCGGCGCAACAGGTAAAAATTTTATATGGTGGCAGTGTTAATGCAGAAAATTGTGCTGCATTATTTACTCAACCAGACATAGACGGTGCTTTAGTTGGCGGTGCTAGCTTAAAACCCGAAGAATTTGCGCAAATTTGCCTTAGTGCAAAGGAATAAGCATGTACGATTTATTTGTAATTTGTTATTTGTTAGTTTCGTTAGCCCTTATTTTATTAGTGTTAATTCAACACGGTAAAGGCGCTAGCATGGGCGCAGCATTTGGTGCTGGTGCTTCTGGTACAGTATTTGGTTCAAGCGGTACAGGTAATTTCTTAACGAAAACCACTACCTTTTTGGCAATTTTATTTTTTATGTTGAGCTTAGTATTAGGTAACTTAACCGCTAAGCAAAGCAAGCCAGATGATGGCTCAGATTTTTTCCAATCTGTTCCGGTAACAACCGAACAGGCTCCTGCCAAGAAAGATGACGTTAACGACATCCCGGTAGGTAATTAAGTTTTATACGCCGAGGTGGTGAAATTGGTAGACACGCTATCTTGAGGGGGTAGTGTCTTCGGACGTGCGGGTTCAAGTCCCGCTCTCGGCACCAAATTAACGTAAGCAGTAGCTTGCGCTATCAGTACAGGCACTATATAATGTGCACCAGTTACGGACGCGGGATGGAGCAGCCTGGTAGCTCGTCGGGCTCATAACCCGAAGGTCGTCGGTTCAAATCCGGCTCCCGCAACCAACTTTCAGTTTAAACTTATTACTAATAGTTGATGCAACAATTCTTAACTCAACAGGTTAGGCGCACTGCTACAAGTTTAATAAGTCTTTGAAAGAGGTGTCGTAACAGCGGTCGTAGATGTTGATACAACTCCCGCCCCATTAAATATTCATTGCGCATTGGCGATATGCGTAATGATTGGATGTGAATTCGCCCCGCTTGTTCGGGGCTTTTTCGTATCTGGAGTTAGTGTTTATGCAGTAATGGGCGCTTTGCCCATTTTTTATTTGTGTTTCGGAGGTTTTTTTTGGCTAAACAAGAACAGCAACTAACAGAGCTGCTGACGCCGACTGTGGAGACAGCCGGTTATCAATTGTGGGGTATCGAACTGGTGCGAGCCGGTCGTCATACCACACTGAGAGTGTTTATCGATAAAGCAGATGGCATTACAGTCGAAGACTGTGCCCTGATCAGTCGAGAAATCAGCGCTTTGCTGGATGTTGAGGATCCAATCCCAACAGAGTATACCCTTGAAGTATCTTCACCAGGCTTGGATCGGCCGTTGTTCACCGAAGCACAATTCTCCCAATATGTTGGCCATAAACTTGAGGTTAAATTAACGATACCTCAAGATAGTCGACGTAAATTCAAAGGGTTACTAACAAGCTTCGATGGCGACATGTTAGTAATAGAAGTGGATGGCAAACCCTATAGTTTGCTTTTCGATAATATTGATAAAGCAAACGTGGTACCGGTTTTTTAAGCGTCCCGGGTTAGCGTCAAAGCGAGGCATATAATGGCAAAAGAGATATTATTAGTTGTTGATGCGGTTTCAAATGAAAAATCAGTGCCACGGGAAAAGATTTTCCAAGCACTGGAGTTTGCATTAGCCGCCGCCACTAAAAAGAAAAATGAAGGCGATATTGAAGTTCGGGTTAGCATCGATCGCAAAACCGGTAGTTATGATACTTTCCGCCGTTGGGAAGTGATCGCAGATGATGCCGTCATGGAACACCCATACCGTGAAATGACTTTATCAGCAGCACAGTATGACGAGCCAAACATTAAGTTAGGTGATTTTGTTGAAGAGCAAATCGACTCTGTCGAATTTGACCGTATCACCACGCAAATGGCGAAACAAGTTATCGTACAAAAAGTACGTGAAGCTGAACGTTCACAAGTTGTTGAAGCGTATATTGACCAAGTGGGTGAGTTAGTCACCGGCGTGGTTAAAAAAGTGAATCGTGAAAGTATTATCGTCGATTTAGGTAACAACGCTGAAGCTATGTTACCACGCGAAGAAATGTTACCGCGTGAAACCTATCGCCCAGGTGACCGTATTCGTACATTATTATTTGATGTAAAACCAGAAGCTCGTGGTGCACAGCTGTTTTTAAGCCGTGCCAAGCCAGAAATGTTGTTAGAGTTGTTCCGCATTGAAGTGCCAGAAATTGGCGAAGAAATGATTGAACTTCGCGGAGCAGCGCGCGATCCAGGTTCACGTGCCAAGATTGCGGTTAAAAGCAATGACCGTCGCATTGATCCTGTAGGTGCTTGTGTTGGTATGCGTGGTTCACGTGTTCAAGCCGTATCAAACGAGCTAGGTGGTGAGCGGGTTGATATCGTGTTGTATGACGATAACGATGCTCAATTTGTAATTAACGCTATGGCGCCGGCTGAAGTTGCTTCTATCATTGTTGATGAAGATGCCCACTCTATGGATATCGCTGTTGAAGAGTCAAATCTGGCGATGGCGATTGGTCGTAATGGTCAAAACGTGCGTTTAGCAAGCCAATTAACAGGTTGGGAACTGAACGTCATGTCAGTTGCTGCCATGAAAGCAAAGCATCAAGAAGAAACGGCTAAAGTTCGTCAGGTATTTATGGACGCACTTGAAATCGATGAAGACTTTGCTGATGTGCTGGTTGACGAAGGTTTCTCTACGCTAGAAGAAGTAGCTTACGTGCCTATTAGCGAATTGTTGTCAATCGATGGTTTAGATGAAGAAACGGTTGAGTTACTGCGTAACCGCGCCAAAGATATTCTGACCACACGCGCATTGGCCAGTGAAGAATCACTGGAAGATGCCAAGCCAACAGAACAATTGTTGGCCTTAGAATGTTTAGATACGCATACCGCTTATGTTATCGCCAGCAAAGGGGTGACCACCCTTGATGATTTGGCTGAACTGGGTGTGGATGATTTATTAGAATTAGTTGAAATGACAGAAGATAAAGCTGCAGAGTTAATAATGGCTGCTCGTAATATTGTCTGGTTTAATGAAAGTAACTGAGTAGTCAACGGAGGTAACAACACAAATGGCAGAAGTCACCATAGAAAAGCTGGCCAGTGATGTCGGTACAACTGTTGATCGGTTAGTCCAACAATTTGCTGATGCAGGTATTACCAAGGCCAAAGGCCAATCGGTAACTGAAGAAGAGAAAAAACAATTACTAGAGCACTTGAGCAAAGCCCATGGCGGAAAAGCGCCAGAGCCAGCTAAGTTAACGCTGAAACGCAAAGAAAAGAGCACCTTGAGTGTAGCTGGCGGCGCAGGCCGTAACCGTGAGATCCAGGTTGAAGTGCGTAAGCAAAAAACCTTTATCAAAAAACCGGTAGTTGATGCTGAAACATTGAAAGCGCAAGAAGAAGCGCGTTTAGCTGAAGAAAAAGCCATTGCTGAAGCCAACCGTGCTCGTCAAGAAGCGGAACAAAAAGCCCGTGAAATAGAAATGGCTAAAGCGAAAGAAGAAGCGGAACGCAAAGCCGCTGAAGCAAAAAAACGCGAAGAAGCCAAGCAAGCACAATTATTAAAAGACGATCCGGAAGAAGCGGCTCGTCGTGCAGCGAAAGAAGAAGCGCGCAAAGAAGCTGAACATATTCGTCAGCAACAAGAAGCTGAATCACTGCGTAAGCTAGAAGAAGAAGCCAAGAAGCAAGCTGAAGCCGCGCGTAAATTAGCCGAAGAAAACAGCGAGCGTTGGGCGCAGGAAGAAAAGGCTAAATCGACTGAAAAAGACGATTATCACTTAACCAGTAATGAATTTGCCAAGCAAGCTGAAGACGAAGTGGACGCCAAAGAAGAGCGTGCCGGTCGTCGTGGTGTGGGTAAAAAAGCCCCACCAGCTAAAGGTAAAAAGAAAGACGATGGTAACGATAAAGAAGCCTTTAATCGTGCTAATCGCCACACCAAGAAAAAGAAAACGCCTACCAGTATGCAGCATGGCTTTAATAAGCCGGCACAACCTGTTGAGCGTGATGTGAAAATTGGTGAGACCATTACGGTTGCTGAACTGGCCTCTAAAATGGCCGTTAAAGCTTCAGAAGTGATCAAGACGATGATGAAGATGGGCGCTATGGCGACTATCAACCAAGTTATCGACCAAGAAACTGCCGCGATCGTTTGTGAAGAGATGGGTCATAAATTTACCCTGACTAAAGAAAACGAGTTAGAAGAAGCGGTCATGTCTGATCGTGAAGGTCAGGGCGAATTAGAATCACGAGCGCCGGTTGTGACTGTTATGGGGCACGTTGACCATGGTAAAACCTCACTACTGGACTACATCCGTAAAGCGAAAGTGGCCGCAGGCGAAGCCGGTGGTATTACTCAGCATATCGGTGCTTATCACGTAGAAACTGAACGTGGCATGGTGACTTTCCTTGATACACCCGGTCACGCGGCCTTTACTTCAATGCGGGCTCGTGGTGCGAAAGCAACCGATATCGTTATTTTAGTTGTTGCGGCGGACGATGGCGTAATGCCACAAACTCGCGAAGCTATCCAACATGCTAAAGCCGGTAACGTGCCTTTAGTGGTTGCTGTGAACAAGATTGATAAGCCTTCAGCGGATCCAGATCGGGTACGTAATGAATTATCACAGTTCGATGTTATTTCAGAAGATTGGGGTGGCGATACACAGTTCGTTCCAGTATCTGCGAAAACAGGTGAAGGTATTGATGATCTGTTAGAAGCGATCTTGAACCAAGCCGAATTGCTTGAACTAAAAGCCGTACATAAAGGTTTAGGTCGTGGTGTGGTTATTGAATCACGCTTAGACAAAGGCCGTGGTCCTGTGGCGTCTATCCTGGTTCAGGAAGGCACCTTAAAGCAAGGCGATGTGGTGCTGTGTGGTTTTGAATATGGCCGTGTGCGGGCAATGCGTGACGAAAACGGTAAAGAAATCAAAACTGCTGGGCCGTCAATTCCTGTTGAGATCTTAGGTTTATCTGGCGTACCGGAAGCCGGTGACGAAGTCACCGTGGTGAAAGACGAGCGTAAAGCCCGTGAAGTGGCCTTGTATCGTCAAGGCAAATTCCGCGATGTAAAACTGGCTCGTCAGCAGAAATCTAAACTGGAAAACATGTTTGCTAACATGACTGAAGGTGACGTTTCTGAACTGAATATCGTTCTTAAAGGTGACGTACAAGGTTCGGTGCAAGCGATCACTGAATCCTTGATGAAGTTGTCTACAGACGAAGTGAAGGTTCGGATTGTTGGCTCAGGCGTCGGTGGTATTACTGAAACTGACGTGACCTTGGCTGCTGCATCATCAGCAATCGTTATTGGTTTCAACGTACGTGCCGATGGTACTGCGCGCAAACTGGTTGAAGAAGAAGGCCTAGATTTACGTTATTACAGCATCATTTATGAACTGTTAGACGAAGTCAAAGCGGCGATGACGGGTATGTTAGCACCAGAGTTTAAACAGCAAATCATTGGTTTAGCACAGGTTCGTGACGTATTCCGTTCGCCGAAGTTTGGCGCTGTTGCAGGCTGTATGGTTACCGAAGGCTTAATCAAGCGAAATGCTCCAATCCGCGTACTGCGTGATAACGTGGTCATTTTCGAAGGTGAGCTAGAATCACTACGTCGCTTTAAAGACGACGTGAATGAAGTTAGAAATGGCTTTGAATGTGGTATCGGTGTAAAGAACTACAACGACGTGCGCGAAGGCGACCAGATCGAAGTGTTCGAGACTATTCAGGTCGAACGTACTCTATAATAGATGACGTGACACGTTAATACAGGGGCACGTGTTGCCCCTGTTGTGTTTATGCCAATATGACTCAGTAGCAAAAATGCTGAGCAGGGCAACAAGGAAATAAGGTATGGCCAAAGAATTTTCCCGGGTAGACCGGCTTTCACAGCAAGTGAAAAAAGAAATGGCGGTGATCCTGCAACGTGAGATTAAAGATCCGCGCTTGCACAGCATGATCACCGTTTCTGATGTTGAAGTGTCTCGCGATTTATCGCATGCCAAGGTATTTGTCACCTTTTTAGGTATGGATAACGAGAAAGTCGAAGACAACTTAAAGATTTTGAATGATGCCGCCGGTTATGTGCGCAGTTTAATTGGTAAACGTATTGAGACGCGCATCGTGCCACACATTCGTTTTGCTTTTGATCAGTCGCTAAACGAAGGTATCCGGATGGCCACCTTGGTGGCATCGGTACGGCAAGAAGATCAACGTAAACGCCAAGAAATCGGTCACAACGACGATGAGCCAGCGGAAGAGCAGCATAAAGGCGGCGAGGAAGAGTAATGCGGGCGCGGAAAAACGCTCGGCAAGTGCATGGTATCTTGTTATTAGACAAGCCTTTAGAAGTGAGCAGTAATGGTATTTTGCAGCGAGTACGCTGGTTATATCAAGCGGCTAAAGCCGGTCATACTGGCGCCTTAGATCCGATGGCGTCTGGCTTACTGCCCATTTGTTTTGGTGAAGCCACTAAGTTTAGTCAGTTTTTACTGGATACCGATAAAACTTATCAAGTGACTGCCCTGTTTGGTGTTCGTACTAGCACTAGCGATGCTGAAGGGGAAGTGATCAGTGAAAAGCCGGTACAGTTTACTGACAGCGATCTCGAACAGGCTATGCAAGCGTTGCGAGGTGATATTTTACAAGTGCCGACCATGTTTTCAGCGCTTAAATACCAAGGCCAACCCTTATACAAATATGCACGCCAAGGTATTGAAGTTCCGCGCGAGGCACGGCCTATCAGTATTTTTCGTTTCGAATTAGTCCAGCGTACAGGTGATCGTGCCGATTTTATTGTGCATTGCTCTAAAGGGACTTACATTCGCACGTTAATTGATGATTTAGGTGAAGCTTTGGGCTGTGGTGCGCATGTGGCTGCGTTACATCGGATCCAAGTAGGTCCTTTTACGGCAGCGCAAATGCTCGCGCCAAGCGCACTGGAACCACTCAACACCGCTGCTGATTGGGCCGCGCTGGACAACTTATTATTGCCGATGGACGCGGGTTTGGTTGCTATACCAGCGTTGACCTTGGATGCTCAGCAAGAGCACGCACTTATGCATGGCCAAACCTGTCAGCTAAGCCATGCCGATATTGACAGTATAAAACTGTATAATCAGGTGGCACAGTTTATTGGCATTGGCACGATTGAGAGCGGAGAGCTTCGTAGTCGTCGTTTAGTCAATTTATCGTTACTGAGCGCTTAACTTACCTTGTAAAGCTCATCAAGGGCGGGTAAAATGCGCAGCAGTTTTGCTGCCGCTGGATGAGTGATCGGCGGTGAGCGTATCTTAGTTCACTCACATTTGGAGACATACCATGTCATTAAGCGCTGCCGTTAAGGCACAAATCGTTGCTGATTACGCTGTTAAAGCCGGCGATACTGGTTCACCAGAAGTACAGGTTGCCCTGTTAACTGCGTCAATCACTCACCTGCAAGGTCATTTTGCTGAGCACAAACACGATTTCCACTCTCGTCGTGGTTTGTTACGTATGGTTAGCCAGCGTCGTAAACTTTTAGATTACTTAAAAGGCAAAGACCAGGAGCGTTATGCTACTCTGATCGGCCGTTTAGGCTTACGTCGTTAATTATTAACGCTGTAATAAAAAAGAGGCTTTTTAGCCTCTTTTTTTATGCCTTTTAAAATAAGTTAGTCCAAGTGTTGAACTATCTTTTGTAACAGGTTACAGAGTATACTGTGTAGGTAAAAAACACAGAGAAAAACATCGCAATTCGGCGATTAAGATTAAGGAAATACACACGTGACTCCCATCGTAAAATCATTTCAGTTTGGCCAACATACTTTCACTTTAGAAACCGGCGTAATCGCCCGTCAGGCAGATGCCGCAGTACTGGCCAGCCTGGGAGATACTTCTGTTTTAGTAACTGTCGTTGGTAAGAAAGAACCTAAACCTGGTCAGGATTTCTTTCCTTTAACCGTAAACTACCAGGAAAAAATGTATGCAGCTGGCCGGATCCCGGGTGGCTTTTTCAAACGTGAAGGTCGGCCAAGTGAAGGCGAAACTTTAACCAGTCGTTTAATCGACCGTCCGATCCGTCCCTTGTTCCCAGAAGGCTTCACTAACGAAGTGCAAGTTATCGCCACGGTTGTGTCGGTACAGCCTGAAATTCAACCGGATATCGTAGCGTTAATTGGTACTTCTGCTGCGTTAGCTTTATCAGGTATTCCATTTGCAGGCCCAATCGGTGCTGCCCGTGTTGGTTATATCAATAATCAATATGTGTTAAACCCATCTGAAGAAGAGCTAAAAAGCTCGAAATTAGACTTGGTTGTTGCCGGTACGCATAACGCAGTATTAATGGTTGAATCTGAAGCGAGCATCCTGTCAGAAGACGTGATGTTAGGCGCAGTCATGTATGGTCATGAGCAATTTCAAACTGCTATTAATGCCATCAACGAATTAGCGGCTGAAGCGGCAAAAACACCTTGGAACTGGCAAGCTCCAGCGAAAAACTTACCGTTGATTGCTAAAGTTGCTGAACTGGCAACGGCTGATCTGGGTGAAGCTTACCAAATTACAGAAAAAGCCAAACGTTACGAGCGTATTGCTGAAATTAAAAATGCCTTATTAGCGAAGTTAACAGAAGAGTTAGCGGAAGGCGAAGAGCTGAATAAAAACGAATTTGGCGATATCTTCCACGACTTAGAAAGTAAAGTCGTGCGCAGCCGTATTACTAAAGGCGAGCCGCGTATCGATGGCCGTGATCCAGAGATGATCCGTGGTTTAAGTGTAATGACGGGTGTCTTACCACGTACGCACGGTTCTTCTTTATTTACTCGCGGTGAAACGCAAGCGTTAGTCACCTGTACCTTAGGTACTGCGCGCGATGCGCAAAACATCGACGACTTGTTAAGTGCGAAAACTGATACCTTTATGTTGCACTACAACTTCCCGCCGTACTGTGTGGGTGAAACCGGTATGGTTGGTTCACCGAAGCGCCGTGAAATCGGTCATGGCCGTTTAGCGAAGCGCGGTGTGTTAGCCGTAATGCCTGACTTCGAAGACTTCCCGTACACGGTACGCATCGTGTCTGAAATCACCGAATCAAACGGCTCAAGCTCCATGGCTTCAGTTTGTGGTTCATCATTAGCCTTAATGGATGCCGGTGTACCTATCAAAGCGTCTGTAGCCGGTATCGCGATGGGCTTGGTAAAAGAAGGCGACGATTTCGTAGTCTTATCTGACATCTTAGGTGATGAAGATCACTTAGGTGACATGGACTTTAAAGTGGCCGGTACTACGGAAGGTATTACTGCTCTGCAAATGGACATCAAGATCGACGGTATTACCAAAGAGATCATGCAAACGGCGTTAAAACAGGCGAAAGCTGCGCGTTTACATATCCTGAACGTAATGGATCAAGCCATTAGTGGTCACCGTGAAGAGATGTCTGAATATGCACCACGTATTTACACCATGAAGATTAATCCGGAGAAAATCCGTGAAGTTATCGGTAAAGGTGGCGCAGTGATTCGTCAAATCACTGAAGAGTCAGGCACAACGATTGAGCTGGAAGACGACGGTAGCATCAAAATTGCTGCAACCACGGCTAAAGCTGCGCAAATCGCTATCGACAAAATCAATGCGATTACTGCTGAGATCGAAGTGGGTACCATTTACCAAGGTGAAGTAGTGCGTATCGTTGATTTCGGTGCTTTCGTTAACGTGTTACCTGGTAAAGATGGCTTAGTGCACATTTCACAAATCTCGGATGAGCGCGTGCAAAATGTGGCTGACCACTTACAAGTAGGCCAGAAAGTTGACGTTAAAGTGTTAGAAGTTGACAAGCAAGGTCGCGTACGTTTAAGCATCAAAGAAGCAGCGGCTAAGCCTGCTGCTGAAGCACCAACAGAAGCTTAACGTGAAAAGAGTGCTCTTACCGCTAGCCCTGTTTACGGGGCTAATGAGCTTAGCAGGTTGCGCTCAGCAACCTGCAGCCACTATGCAACAAGCTTGGTTAACGCCAGAGCCTTTGCCAGTGCCTTATCGTAATGAACTGGCCATTGCCCGTTTAACGGAAATTCTACAACGGGCTGAGCTGACAGATGAGCAAAGTGCCCAGTTGTTTTATGACCGTGGCGTGATGTACGACAGCGTTGGTTTGCGTTCGTTGGCGCGTTTAGACTTTATGCGCGCTTTGCGTTTTAAGCCTGACATGGCCGATGCCTATAATTTTATGGGTATTCATTACACGCTTAGCGGTAATTTTGATCAGGCGTATGAAGCTTTTGATTCTACGCTTGAGTTAGCGCCGGATTATGATTTTGCTTATCTTAATCGCGCTATCGCCTTTTATTACGCAGGCCGTAATGATCTTGCACAAGCTGATTTTCAACAGTTTTTGCAAGCGAAGCCTGACGACCCTTACCGGATCTTATGGCGCTATATTGGCTTTGCTGAAACCGATGCAACTGCTGCACTAGCCAGTTTAACGGCACAACTTGCTCGCTTAGAACCCACCGATTGGAGTACCAATTTGGTACGCTTTTATGCGGGCCAACTCAGTGAAGAAGCGTTATTGCAAAGCATGTTGCAAGATGTCAGCGATCGTAAACAGTTAGCGGAACGTCTATGCGAAAGCTACTTTTACTTAGCGAAATGGCATCAAGCCCAGGGTAATAATGCCCAAGCGATGATCTACTACCATCAAGCCTTGGCAACCAATGTTTATGAGTTTGTTGAACATCGTTATGCACGATTAGAAATGGCGCGCCTTCGTGGTGAAGCACTCAGTGATGCCCAAGTTGATCTTAACTAAGTTAAGTCAGTTCCTGAAAAAAAGCCGGCTTGCTGGCTTTTTTGTTTTTCTATGCCTGTTGGGTTGTCAGCCGTCGTCGTCGACAACCGAGCAACAATTACTGGCCAAAGCGCAAACCGATGCCGTAGCGGCTCGCACCGTGGCACAGCAGCGCTTGGCAAGCAACGAGCTAGAAGCCTCGCTGCAGTGGTGGCGCCATGCTGCTATGCTGGGCGCGAGCGATGCATTTTTACATGCTATTCAATTGCAGCAGCGGCTTGAAGGGCCTTTAGCAACCGCGCATTGGTTGCAACAGCAGTTAGTAGAGCAACCACAGCTAATCGCAGACTTACCGAACAGTATCTTGTCGGAGTTAGGCTTATGGCCAGAAAGCTCGGGTAATATGTCTGTTGCTTGGCAAAGCCCAACAGGTTGTCGTTTAACGCTGCAACCGGTTGTGACGCAAGCCGAGGGCGAACGTAGTTGGCACAGCCTGCAGCAAGCTTGGCAGGCAGATCCGCAATTGGCGAGTTTGCCGGTATGTTTTAAGCCGTTGCTGCGTATTACCAGCACCGCCTTAAATTGTTCAGAGGTAACGGCTGCTAGAATACACTGTGATTATCAAGCGTTAAGCGACGCCGTGTTAGCGGGTGATTTTCAGCAATTACTCGTGATCGCGGGGCGCGGCGTGGCCAGTTACAACAACGGTATTGTGCAGTTACCGGCACAAGCTAATTTAGCCTTACTACGCCATGAGTTTCTACATATTGCCGGTTTTTTAGATGAGTATGCGCTGTCAGCGCTCAGTGCGCGTGCGGTATGTCGAGCGGGTCGTATAGCACCGAATTTGTTGATCGGAAATAGCCCTGAGCTGGTTGCCCGTTATCAACAGCAATATGGCATTGATAACCGTACTGATTTAGCGCTTACACCGGTAGACACCTGTCGCGCGGTGAATATGCAGGCTTATCGACCGATCGCGGCGCTTAACCCAATGCGCCATCTTGAGGCGCCATTACCGCCGTTATATTGGCAGCTGTTACAGCAGCAATTAGCAAAGCCGGAGCAATTAATGCCCGTACAATATTATTTTGCATTTTTAGCGCGGCAACAACAGGCGTGGCAGCACTGGCAACGCTATATGCAAGCGGCTGCTGCCTTTGGTTATCCGGCCGCGATTGCGGCGTTACAGGTGGAAGGTTAGTCCAGATTACTCAGCTCAGCTAATTCACGGCTTAATAGCTCAGGATCACCAAGATTCAATTCTAATAAACGCCGCAGATGGCTGATGCTATCAATATCAATCTTTGTGCAATGTAGCCCTAAGTAATCGGCATGCTCATGTGCAATGGTGACTTGCATGGTCAGTACTTCGGTCGAGCCACTTAATTGCAATTGCAGTAACATAGGCTCAGTTTTGTTTGGTAAGGGCTCGCTAGGTTTTTTGACTAAAGCACCTTTTAACGATAAGTCAAAAATCTCGGTAGGATAGCGTTTACCCGCAGCTACTAAAAAGGCTTCGCTAAAAAATCTTACACGCTTGTTATGCCGTTGCTCCATCATACCCACCTTTTAATTAGTTGTTTTAAGCTTAAACCATTAGCAGCTATAACGGAAATCGCTTTGTATAATTTAATCAAGCTCTGTCGATTTTATAAGGCAGTTAATAAGCGAGAGAGCGGTTGTCGCAACAGGCTTCAGATGGTGTAAAAGCTTTTTAGCAAAACGCCGCGATAAACGCGGCGTTTTTTACCAAGCAAAACCTTAGTTAGATTTTATGACTAAGAATATCTTCACCCGCGGCTTGGCGATCAGCATGATAGCTTGAGCGTACAAAAGGACCGCAGGCGGCATGTTTAAAACCGATGCTGTCGGCAAAGGTTTTGATTTCATGAAACTCGGCCGGTGGCATATAACGTTTTACCGGTAAATGGTGTTTGCTCGGTTGTAAGTACTGACCTACGGTTAGCATGTCAACCTTGTGTTCCCGCAGATCGCGCAGCACTTCCAGCAATTCTTCTGTGGTTTCGCCTAAACCCACCATTAAGCCAGATTTAGTCGCGACGTTTGGGTGCGCTTCTTTAAAGCGCTTTAACAGCTGCAGTGACCATTTGTAATCGGCACCCGGGCGAGCCAGTTTATAGAGGCGTGGTGCTGTTTCCAAGTTGTGGTTAAACACATCCGGTGGGCTTTTGCTTAAGATGTCTAATGCCACATCCATCCGACCACGGAAATCGGGCACCAATACTTCAATTTTGATTTCGGGGTTGTATTTCCGGATGGCGTCAATACAGTCCGCAAAATGCTGTGCACCCCCATCGCGTAAATCATCGCGATCGACTGAGGTAATCACCACATATTTTAATTTCATATCGCGAATGGTTAGGCCGAGTTTTTCTGGCTCTTCGGCGCTCGGTGGTAATGGTCGACCGTGCGCAACATCACAAAATGGGCAACGACGGGTACAGATAGCACCCAAGATCATAAAGGTTGCCGTACCATGATTAAAACACTCAGAGAGGTTAGGGCATGATGCCTCCTCACAGACCGAATGCAAACCGTGTTTGCGTAGTGCCCCTTTAATTTCGTCGATACGTTCAGAGCTTTTCGGTAATTTGATTTTTAGCCAGTCAGGCTTGCGCAGCATTTCTGCACGCTCGGTGGGTAACACTTTAACAGGGATCAGCGCCATTTTTTCGGCATCGCGCAATTTAACGCCGGGTTCCATACGTGCTGTTTTGGTCATATTAATTTTCTAACCCCGTTTTGAACACTGGTACTGTAATGGCCAAGTGCTGTTGAAATAATTCTGCGATCAGTTTACTCGCTTCGGCGATGCTTTGTGGTCCACCCAGATCAGCGCTACGGATCATTTGCAAGCCGGCATACCCACAAGGATTAATACGTTGAAAGGGGGTTAAGTCCATATCAACATTTAGTGCTAAGCCGTGAAAGGTGCAACCCTTGCGCACGCGTAAACCTAATGAAGCAATTTTAGCGCCATCGACATAGACGCCAGGCGCATCTGCTTTAGCCGCGGCATTAATCTGGTAGCGCTGTAGCAGTTCGACCAATATTTGCTCTAGCATGGTCACTAGGTTTCTAACACCAAGCTGACGCCGCTTAATATCTAATAAGACATAAACCACTAACTGGCCAGGGCCATGATAAGTAACTTGACCGCCGCGATCGACTTTAACCACCGGAATATCGCCAGGAAATAACAGATGTTCTTCTTTCCCCGCTTGGCCTTGTGTGAATACCGGCTGATGTTGCAATAGCCAAATTTCATCGGGTGTATCGCTATGCCGATTATCGGTAAATTGCTGCATCTGTTGCCAGATGTGAGTGTAATCTTGTAGTCCTAAATCACGGATCACAAGTTGTTCATTAACAGACACGGCTAACTCCGTAAAAAACTGGCTGCATTATAATGAATTATCTGGCTAATACGAACTTTATGGTATGTTTAGCTGCCTTACAGGACGTAACGTACCAGTTCAATTTTGCCAAGTTCGGTGTACAGCAATTCAATATGTTCTTTACTGGTTACCGTGACTTTCACCGAGACGGAATGATAATTACCTTTGGCGCTAGGTTTAACCAATGGGCTGTAATCGGTGGCCTCAGTATGTTGCTGGATCACCATCATCACATCGTCAACCAAACGGCTTTCTGCAATCCCTAGCACTTTAAAATTAAATTGGCAGGGGAATTCCAGATACTCATCAAATTTGGTGTTTTTTACTTCAGTAACCATGTTGTTGTCTCTTTTGCATTGTCTTAGGTATTTTAACAAAAAATCCCGACAGCTGCCGGGACTCTTTTCTTGCCGCACCTAGACTTAGTTGAATTTCATTTTAACGTAGTCAACTAACCGACTGAAAAAACCACCTTGTTCAACGGTTTCCAGTGCAACCAGCGGGTAGATAGCCACATCTTGCTCTGCTACCTGCACATATAACTGACCGACTACTTGTCCCGCAGATATGGGGGCAACCAGCTGCTGATCCAAGCGCACTTCGGCTTTTAAACTTTTACGCTGCCCGCGTGGCAACGTGATGCTGTTGGTTTTAGCTAAACCCAGCGCAATGCTTTCTTTGCTGCCTTGCCATATACGTTGTTCACTGATTTTTTCACCAGCTTGATAAGGGGCAAAGGTTTCAAAAAAGCGAAAGCCATAAGTTAACAGTTTTTTGTTTTCTGCGGCACGAGCGCGCTCGTTGGCTGTACCCATCACCACAGAGACTAAGCGCATATCTTCACGCACCGCTGAGGTGATCAGGCTATAACCGGCTTCTTTGGTATAACCGGTTTTAATACCGTCGACTTCTAAACTGCGATCCCACAACAAGGAGTTACGGTTTGATTGACGGATATTGTTGTAACTAAATTCTTTTTCAGAATACAACGCGTACAAATCAGGTACATCACGAATTAACGCTTGTGATAACAAAGACATATCACGAGGCGTGGTGTATTGGTCTTCTAAATGCAGGCCGTGGCTGTTACTAAAACGGCTGTTGTTCATACCCAAACGTTCAGCATGGGCATTCATTAAATCAACAAAAGCGCTTTCGGTACCGGCAATATGCTCAGCCATCGCCACACAAGCATCATTACCAGATTGGATCATGATACCGCGGCTTAAATCAGCAACGGAGACCTGAGTGCCCACTTCAATAAACATTAATGATGAACCCGGAAAGTTTTTCGACCAGGCGCGCTCGCTGATGGTGACCATATCATCAAGGCTGATATTGCCTTGTTTTAATTCCATGCCGATAACGTATATCGTCATCATTTTGGTCAGGCTGGCAGGGGCTAAAGACATATCGGCGTTTTCTTCCGACAGAACAGTACCCGTATTATAGTCAATAAGAATATGGCCTTTGGCAGCAACCGTTGGCGCTTGTGGCGTCACCGTTTGTGCTGTTAATGAGGCAGTAAAACAAAGGCTGCTAATAGCCAGCGTAGCGGCAGTAATAAATTGTGGGTAACTAGTCATGGCACCTGTTCTTTGAGTTGGGTTTCCGGGTTACACATCTTAGCCGCATTGGCGGCCATCGATAAAAAAGGCTTCCGGGTAACTTGCTGACCGGAAACGGTTAAGCCAGTTTTGCGCTAATTGCAGATCAGCGGTTGGGCCAACTAACAGTCGATATAAGCCATTACCGGCTCTTACTTCGGTAGGCACAGACCATTGTTTAGCTACCTGTTGCTGTAATTGTATCGCTTTGTTGTTATCACTGCTGGCAAACAGTTGAATATAACATTGGCGGTTAAGCACAACACCTGTGCTGATCGCACTGCTTGATTGTTGCGCCAGCATCGCCGGCGATTTTAACAACTCAAGCTTAACCCTAGCTGTACCGCGCTGCAACATGCCTATTTTATAAGCAGCGGAATAAGACAAATCAATCACACGGTCTTGATGAAATGGGCCACGATCATTCACTCGAACAATTGCACTTTGTTTCGTGTCTAAATTAGTGACTCGAACATAAGAGGGTAAGGGCAGCGTTTTGTGTGCGGCGGTCATGGCAAACATATTATAAGTTTCACCATTTGACGTGTAATGACCATGAAACTTGTTGCCATACCAAGAGGCAATACCGATCTCTTCATGCTCGGTGGCTTGTGCCATCGGTAAGTAATCGATGCCAAAAATGTTGTACGGTTTATTTCCCCCGCGACTTAATGGTTCCGCATTGGGGGTGGGATCGGTCATTTCTAATAGCGTCGGTAGCCTATCGGGTTTGCTGTCGCTATCTTGCTGATAACGGCCGGCATTCGGCGACATTTGTTTTTCGATGCCGGATTGATTGGATGGCGGCGACTTGCTGCTACAAGCATTGAGCAGCAAGCTGCTTAATATTATTAAACTAACTAGGCGAATAGTGTTCATATTAGGTCTTGGCTATACTACGTTTATGCGTACTAACGGACATGATAATACCGAATGCGGCCATCATGGTTACCATGGATGTTCCACCGTAACTCACCAGGGGTAAAGGCACGCCGACTACGGGCAACAAACCTGACACCATCCCGATATTTACAAAGACATAAACAAAGAAGGTGAGGGTAAAGCTGCCTGCGACTAACTTACTGTAATTATCCTGTGCGCGGGCTGCGATTAGCAAGCCCCGGCCAATAATAAAAAGATAGATGGCTAGCAACACTAAAACGCCAATTAAACCAAACTCTTCACTGAGTACTGAGAAGATAAAGTCAGTATGGCGCTCGGGTAAAAACTCCAGTTGCGACTGGGTGCCTTGCATCCAGCCTTTACCATCCACACCGCCAGAGCCAATCGCGATTTTTGACTGGATAATATGATAGCCCGAACCGAGCGGATCGCTTTCGGGGTTGATAAAAGTCAGTACGCGCTTACGTTGATAATCATGCATTAAAAATAGCCACATCACTGGGGCAAAAGCCGAGATCAGGGCCGCAATAAAACCGATTAATCGCCAGCTCATACCGGCCATAAACAACACAAAAATGCCCGCGGTAGCAATCAGGATCGAAGTGCCGAGATCCGGTTGTTTCGCGATCAGTAGTGTAGGGATCAAACACATCAGAAAACCCACCAGCAAATGATGCAATCGTGGGGGTAAGTTATGCGACGAAATAAACCAAGCAATAGCCATTGGCACTGCCAACTTCATAACTTCTGAAGGCTGAAACTTCATAAAACCCAAATCTAGCCAACGTTGCGCACCTTTACCCACGTGGCCAAACAACAATACACAAACCAATAGAAGGGTGCCGAAGATAAATAATGGAAATGACCAGCGTCGAATAGTTTGAGGGTTAATTTGTGCAAATGCGATCATCACGGTTAAGGCTAAGCCAAGCCGAATTAACTGACCTTCTAGCATGCCTTCGTTTTGCCCTGAGGCGCTGTAAAGTACAATCAAGCCGTAGCTCATTAAGGTCAGCAAGCCTAACAATAACGGCGTATCAATATGAAAAAAAGCCAATTTACTGATACGATTAGGTGGATTCACTAAACTATTATTCATCGTTATTATTCACCTCAGCGCTAAAATAATAGTCGAGCATTTGCCTAGCGATGGGCGCTGCGGTACTGCCACCACCACCGGTATTTTCTACTGTTACCGCAATGACAATAGTGGGTGCATCCGCAGGGGCATAACCAATATACATGGCATTATCGCGCAGCCTTTCGTCTAACTTATTCGCATCGTATTTTGCATCTTGCGCGATGCTAACGACCTGAGCGGTACCGGTTTTGCCCCCTGAGGTATAGGTGGCACCTTTAAAAGCATTAAAAGCCGTACCTTTTTGTGTGGTCACAGTTTGCTGCATGGCATCGCGTACCACTTGCCAATTACGAGGGTTCACAACCTGCATCACCTCTTGTGGTGTAGTGTCGATCGATTCTGTGCCCAAATCATTACTAAGTTCTCGCACAATATGTGGTGTGGGCTGCAGGCCATTATTGAGCAGTACGGCAGTCGACACTAATAGCTGTAGCGGTGTGATGGTCCAATAGCCTTGGCCGATACTGATGGCCACGGTATCACCATGGTACCAAGGTTGGTTATGCCGAGCGCGTTTCCAACCGCGAGAGGGCATTATCGTGTTTGATTCTTCATGAATATCAATACCACTTTTTTCGCCAAAGCCCATCTTTTGCATATAGTCAGATACCCGATCAATACCTAACTTAACGCCCATGTCATAGAAAAAGGTATCACAGCTTTCGACTATCGCGGTATAGACATCAACCCAGCCGTGGCCCCAACGTTTCCAGTCGCGATAGCGATGTTCCACGCCGGGTAATTGAAAGAAACCCGGATCCCAAATGCGCGTGTTGGCTGAAATCGTATTGGTTTCAAGCCCGAGTAGTGCTAAATGTGGTTTGATGGTCGATGCTGGCGGATAGACACCTTGGGTAACACGGTTAATCAGCGGCCGATCGGCTGAGTTGAGCAAAGCATTATAGTTTTTACTGCTAATGCCATGCACAAATAAATTCGGATCGTAACTTGGGTTACTGTAAAAGGCTAAAATAGCGCCATCTCGCGGGTCCATCGCAACAATGGCGCCACGTTTTTCGAGTAAAATTTGTTGTGCGGTTAATTGCAAGCCAACATCGATATTCAGCTTAATGTTTTTACCTGAGCTTGCGGGGACAGAGCGCAGCACGCGGATCAGTCGACCACGGTTATTCACTTCAACTTCTTGATAACCCATAATGCCGTGCAATTCTGTTTCGTAATAGCGCTCTAAGCCGATCTTACCAATATCACGAGAAGCAGCATAATTGGCCAGTTGTTCGTTTTCTTCTAACTGTTTTAAATCATTGGTATTAATGCGGCCGATATAACCGAGTGCGTGGGTAAATAAATCACCGAAAGGATAATAGCGGCTTAAACGGGCTTCAACGGTTACCCCGGGTAAGCGGTGCAGGTTAACCGAGATGCGCGCTACTTCTTCGTCATTTAATTGCTCTTTTAAGGTAATGCTATTAAATCGACGTTGTTGGCGAACCTCTTTTAAAAAATTCGTTTGTTGCTCTTCACTGATTTCAATTAAGGCACTGAGTTCTTGCAGTGTGGTCGGCATATCACTGATTTGCTCGGGCACTAGCTCTAACGAGAATACTGGGCGGTTTTCTGCCAATAAGATGCCATTTCGGTCGGTGATTAATCCGCGATTGGGTGCCAGCGGCAATACTTTAATGCGGTTGCCTTCTGAGCGCGTTTGATAAGCTTGATAGGAGGTGACTTGCAAGTGATACATATTGACCACGATCACCGCGAACATCAGCACCACAAACACCATAGCAAACACGGCTCGATGATTAAACAAGCGATTTTCAGCTTCGACATCCTGCATGGCCACGCGTTTTTTTAACATGCTTACTCGCGATGATAAGGGTGGTTGGTACTGATACTCCAAGCGCGGTACAAGGCTTCAGCCATAACCACACGCACCATGGGATGGGGCATGGTTAGCGCCGACAATGACCACTTGGCTTCACTGGCATCGATACAGGCAGGAGACAGACCTTCAGGACCGCCGATCAGAAAACAAACATCACGGCCATCATGTTGCCATTCTTGTAGTTTGCCCGACAACTGCGGGCTACTCCAGTTGGCACCGGTAACCTCTAAGGTCACAATCCGACTACCTTTAGGCACGGCAGCCAGCATTTTTTCACCTTCGAGTTCTAAAATACGTTTGATATCCGCGTTTTTACCACGCTTGCCGGCACTGATCTCAATTAATTCAAAAGGCATATCACGCGGAAAGCGCCGCGCATACTCCTCAAAGCCGCTTTGCACCCAACTCGGCATTTTGGTGCCAACGGCAATCAGGATTAACTTCATACTAAGTTAACCGCCCCAGAGTTTTTCCAGTTGATAAAAGTTACGGCTTTCTTCCAACATAACATGGACGACAACATCTCCAAGATCGAGCAGTACCCATTCGCCTGATGCTTCACCTTCTATGCCTAATGGCTGCACGTCGATTTTTTTCACTTCGGCGGCCAAGTATCCAGCAATAGACTTGGTATGGCGGCTAGAAGTTCCTGAACAAATTACCATAAATTCAGTGACGCTTGATTTACCGCGTACATCTAACGTGACAATGTCACGGGCTTTCATGTCGTCGATTTTGTCAGTAACAAAAGCAACCAGTTCGTTTGTTTGCACCCTTGATCCTCAGTAGCAATGAAAAAGCGGCATTTTACCACATTTTATCCAGGTAAACAGAACTCAACAGCCATAGAGTGCGTGTTGACGAATATATTCTAGAACTTCGGCAGGTAACATGGCTTGCACAAGACGATCACTGGCAAGTTGTTGTCTGACAAAGGTGGCGCTTTCGTAAAAATCAGGGTTATCTAAAAGTAAAATTTTTCCGGCATCTTGTTGTTGCAGCTGGCTCAGCGTGGCGCCATAGCGTGCGAGTAACATGGGGGCATCACCTTGATCGGCGCTATACCCTGGGCGGCGACAAACAATTAAATGCGCCAGCTCGAGGATTTGCAACCATTGATGCCATTTCGTGAAATACTGTAAAGAATCCATGCCAATAATAAATGCCAGCGTGGTATCGGGTTGCTGTTGTTTCAACGTTCTTAAGCTATCGACGGTGTAACTTGGGCTAGTGCGGTTGAGCTCTAAGCGCTCCAGGCGCATAGTCGGTTCGTTAGCAATAGCCAACTTTACCATAGCGGCCCGTTGTTCGCTGCTCACGCCGGGGGTCGCACGATGCGGCGGCAAATGGCAAGGCATCAGCGCTAATTGCTTCAAAGCACAATGTTCAACAACGTAGCGGGCACAAGCCAGATGGCCTCGATGGATCGGATCGAAAGTGCCACCAAAGATACCGAGTAGGGGCTTAGTCATCATGCTGCTGCAAAGAGAAAGTGCGTGACAGTGGATGACAGAATAAGGTGGCCAGATGGGCCAGCGCTAAACTGGGATCGCTCATTTTGCCGGCTTTATATAAACGATCAAAGGCGGCCAGTTCTTGCAGTAAATAATCTTGCCAGCGCAGCGTCAGCCTTTTAATCGCTTGCAGATACAAAGGTTGGCGTTTTGGCCAAATAGCGAGTTGTTTAAACATGGCGCTAGTATGACCACTTTGCTGTGCTACCGAGAGTTGGCGTAACTGCAGTAACTCTTTTTGTAATTGCCAGGCAATAATCACTGGCTCGGTATCTTGATCGAGCAGCCGGGTTAAGCGGTGCAAGGCGTCTGCACTGTGCCCTGTTAGCAAGGCATCGACCAATTGAAAAACGGTATAACTGGAATGGTCTGCTAAAAAGCGACTAAATTGCTCGGCATCGATCCGTTCATGGGGATGAGTAAGGCACAGTTTTTCTAATTCCTGGCGCGCAGCCAGTAAATTACCCGCACAATGTTGTTGTAATAATTGCAGGGCGTCACTGGTCAGTTGCAGATTTAACTGCTGGGATCGTTGTTGTAACCATTGCCGCTGCTGCCGCTCATCTAAAGCATATATCGGCACTTGTACTGCGCTGTTCTGCAGTTGTTTAAACCAAACCAGTTTACTCACTTCACTGTGATTACGATTGCCATGCACCACTAAAATAATATCAGGGTGCAATTGTGCCGCGAGCTGTTTTAAGGCGTCATTGGCCGCAGCCGCTAATTTATTTTGCGCCAGTTCAAGCTCAATCAGTCGGCGCTCGGCAAACAGCGACATCGCGCTTAATTCATTTTGTAAATCTTGCCAATCAAATTGCGCATCGGCACTAAAGCTCAAGCGTTCTAAATAGCCTTGCTGTTTAGCGGCAAGACGGATTTGCTCGATGGCTTCGAGTTTTTGCAGTGGCTCTTCACCAAACAACAAATAACAGGGTGCGAGACCCTGTTGCAGTTGTGCTGGCAGTTGATTCGCGTAGAGTTTTTGCATTAGCCCAAACGCGCAAGCTGACGAATAATCCGGTTAGCCGCTTGTTGTCTAAGCTCTTTAAGCAGCAGCTCAAGCTCTTGCGCTTTGGCTAAAGCCTGATTCGGATCGTCTTGATAATCGCGGAACAGTTCAAACTGATATTTTTGTGGTTCTTGATCCGGTAGTTGGATCTGATACTCCACTTTGTAGATCAGTTCGTATTCGGCAACCTGACCATTGGCAAACAGCGATAGGGTTCGACGCTCAAGCGTGTCTTGCTGTAACACCAATGATGGCCGATTGCTTTGATAGCTGCTCAGCAGTTCAACGTCGTTTTGTTGAAAACGCTGATTAAGCAAAGCGGCTAACTCAGAATGCGCATCGCTTTGCAGGTAAATAGCCGGAAATTGACTTAACGGCAAGTTACCGCGCAAGTGAAAACCGCAGCCCGTGAGCAGACTTGCGACGAAGCAAAGGCACAGCAGACGGGCCCACATATTACGCTACCACCAAGTTAAGTAACTTACCGGGAACGTAAATGATTTTACGCGTTTCGCCTTCTGCTAAGTAACGTTGCACATTGTCATCTAACTTTGCCATCTCGAGCACATGCTGTTGGCTGGCATCGGCGGGCACGGTGATTTTTGCCCGTACTTTACCGTTTATTTGTACCACTACCAGTTTTTCATCTTCAACCAGAGCCGCGCTGTCTACTTGTGGCCAAGCGGCTTGCTCAATAGCTTGCTGATGGCCCAACTGTGCCCACAAGTATTGTGCAACATGAGGGGTGATCGGGTTAAGCAGTTGCAATAACGCAGTGCAGGCTTCGCGCATGACGGCGCGGTCTAGCGGGCTGGCTAAACTGGCTTTTTGTAATTTATTGGTCAGTTCCATTACCGCTGCAATTGCCGTGTTAAAGGTATAACGGCGGCCGATATCATCGGTCACTTTGGCAATGGTTTTATGCAGTTCACGGCGCAGTAATTTTTGTTGGTCGTTCAACGCACTGATCTCTAATGCACCCGGTTCACCTGCCGCTTGCACATCGCTGATTAAGCTGTAAACCCGTTTAATAAAACGGTGTGCGCCTTCAACGGCCGAATCAGACCATTCTAACGTTTGCTCTGGCGGGGCGGTAAACATCATAAATAAGCGCACGGTGTCGGCACCATATTGGTCGATCACTTTTTGCGGATCGATGCCATTGTTTTTCGACTTTGACATCTTGCTCATACCAGCAGATAACACGGGCAGGCCATCGGCTTTCAGCGTCGACTGAATGATCCGACCTTTTTCATCCCGCTCAATGTGCACATCTTGCGGTGAGAACCAGATTTGGCCGCCATTTTCAGCTTCGCGGTAAAAGGTTTCAGCCAGAACCATACCTTGACATAACAGGCGTTTGAAAGGCTCATCACATTGCACTAAGCCAACGTCACGCAACAGTTTATGGAAGAAACGCGCATACAATAAATGCAGGATAGCGTGTTCGATACCGCCAATGTATTGATCGACGGGCAGCCAGTAGTTGGCTTTTGCAGGATCAAGCATGGCTTTATCGTAATCAGGGCTGCAATAGCGGGCGTAATACCAGCTCGATTCCATAAAGGTATCGAAGGTATCGGTTTCATGAAACGCAACCTGACCCTGATAATCGGTTTTTGCCCACTCGGCGTCAGCTTTGATGGGTGAGGTCACACCATTCATTACCACGTCTTCGGGCAAAATAACCGGTAAACGATCGGCCGGCACCGGCACAACAGAACCGTCTTCTAGGTTCAGCATCGGGATCGGTGTGCCCCAATAACGTTGCCGTGACACACCCCAATCGCGCAGGCGATAGTTAACCTTAACATCACCCTTACCTAGGGTGGCTAACTTGGCAGCAATGGCGTTAAAGGCTTCTTGAAACGCTAAACCATCAAACTCGGCTGAGTTTACCAAAATGCCTTTTTCGGTATAGGCTTGGCTGTTTAGATCGGTCACACTGCCATCGGCAGCCGTGACAACTTGTTTAATTGGTAGTTGATACTTGCTGGCAAATTCATAATCGCGCTGATCATGCCCTGGCACTGCCATGACAGCCCCTGAACCGTAGTCCATTAAAACAAAGTTAGCGACCCATACTGGGACTTGCTCGCCCGTTAACGGATGTATCGCGAAAATACCGGTAGCGCAGCCTTTTTTCTCCATGGTTGCGAGTTCGGCTTCGGCCATCTTGCCGCCTTTGATTTCTTCAATAAAGGCTGCCAAGGTGCTATTAGTTTTAGCGGCTTGCTGCGCTAAAGGATGCTGTGCCGCCACAGCCACGTAGGTAACGCCGTAAAGGGTGTCTGGGCGTGTGGTGTAAACTTCTAATTCACCGTCTTGACCGGCAATATCAAAACGAATGTTGATACCTTCAGAGCGACCAATCCAGTTTTTCTGCATGGTGCGCACTTGCTCAGGCCATTCGGTCAGCTGCTCTAAATCTGCTAATAATTCTTCTGCATATTCGGTAATGCGGATAAACCACTGAGCCAGTTCGCGTTGCTCTACCAGCGCGCCTGAACGCCAACCGCGACCGTCAATAACTTGTTCGTTAGCCAATACACATTGATCAACGGGATCCCAGTTAACCGTGGCCATTTTTTTGTAAACTAAACCTTTTTCATACAGCTTGGTAAAAAACCATTGTTCCCAGCGGTAGTAATCCGGTTTACAGGTCGCCACTTCGCGATCCCAGTCGTAGCCAAAACCTAAACGCTTCAGCTGCGTTTTCATATAATCAATATTTTCGTACGTCCACTTAGCCGGTGCCGTTTTATGGTTAATCGCGGCATTTTCGGCCGGTAAACCAAACGCATCCCAACCCATAGGCTGCATAACGTTTTTACCTTGCATCCGCTGAAAACGGCTGACAACATCGCCGATGGTGTAGTTACGCACATGGCCCATATGCAAACGGCCACTGGGATAAGGAAACATCGAGAGACAGTAAAACTTTTCTTTATTAGGGTCTTCCGTTACTTTAAAGGCGTTAGTGTCTTGCCACTGTTGTTGCAAGGTGGTCTCAATTTGCTGAGGATTATATTGCTGTTGCATTTACGTCTTCCAGAAAAGTCTTAGTGCGGGCCTGAGCGGTTGCAGTTCGCAAGGTTCGGGCAAAATTCGCTATAGCATACCTTAGGCGGGTTTTGACAACAATAACCAGCATCTTGTCTATACTTGATTTAACGCGCTAAAAGGAGTTTGAAATGGCTGAATTTAAAAAGAAGTACCAACAATGGCTGGCCGAGCTAACCGACACCCTTGAACAAGCCGGTCAACGTCAGCTCGATAATATGCTGGAGTTCAGTGAAATATTGCAGGCCTATCTTAAAGCCGGTAAGGATCTCAGTGCTTATGAAAGCCAATTGTTTGTCGAAACACTGAAACAACAATGGCAAGCGGCGAATACAGCGGAGCAGGCGCCATCGATGTGGAGCGAGGAATTATGGCAGCAACTTAGCCAAATTACTGATCGCACTCAGGTCGAATGGGTTGAATTGTTAGAAGATTTCAATCATCAAGGTGTTTATTATCAAGGAGAATATGTTGGCATGGGGCGCTATCGTTGTAGCCAGTGTCAGCAGAGTATTGATTACACTCACCCAGCTGAATTGCTGTGTTGTGCCACGTGTGGTGGTGTGCAATTTTTCCGAGATGGCTTGCCAGTTTAACCCGTATGGTCATGCCATAGCCTTTAACGGCAAAAAACTGTACAATCTCGCCCCTATTTTAATCTTGAGCTGCGTGTTACATGGGGCGAGCGAACGAGGATAGACCGGTGTAACACAGATCAATTGAAGCTAAGCAGCGCTAATCTGCTGTTTCAACGTTAACACTCGCCATAGGTGGCGCGACATTGTTACAACAGACAACTTAGTCTGTTCCCTCTTATTATTTCTGTTGGATATTTCTATGCTAAGTTCAATTCGTCAAAACTGGTTTTCGAACACCAGAGGCGATGTGTTATCTGCGTTAGTGGTTGCACTGGCTCTGATCCCTGAGGCGATCGCCTTTTCTATTATTGCCGGTGTGGATCCTAAAGTCGGTTTGTATGCCTCTTTTTGTATAGCGGTAATAACGGCTTTTGCCGGTGGTCGTCCGGCGATGATTTCTGCCGCGACCGGTGCCATGGCACTGTTAATGATTACCTTGGTGCGTGAGCATGGTTTGGAATATTTGCTGGCCGCCACTTTATTAACGGGTGTACTGCAAATTGCCTTTGGCCTTTGTAAGTTAGGTGAGTTGATGCGTTTTGTCTCGCGCTCGGTGGTGACCGGTTTTGTGAATGCTTTAGCTATTCTTATTTTTATGGCACAACTTCCTGAGCTGACTGGCGAGCATGGCACCACCTTGGTGTACGGCATGACTGCGCTGGGCTTGGCGATTATTTATTTGTTTCCTTACGTTACCAAGGCCATCCCCTCGCCATTAGTTTGTATCGTGGTATTAACCGCCATTGCTGTGTACTTTGGTTTAGATATTCGTAATGTGGCGGATATGGGCGAACTGCCAGACAGCTTGCCTATTTTCTTATGGCCTGATGTACCGCTAAATATTGATACACTGGTTATTATCTTCCCATACGCGTTAGCCTTGGCCATTGTCGGTTTATTAGAGTCACTGATGACGGCTACCATCGTTGATGATTTAACCGATACCAGCAGTAACAAAAACCGTGAATGTGTCGGCCAAGGTGTGGCAAACATTGGTGCAGGTTTATTAGGGGGTATGGCCGGTTGTGCGATGATTGGTCAATCCGTTATTAACGTCAAATCAGGTGGACGCACTCGTTTATCTACCTTATTGGCAGGTGTTTTCTTATTGATTTTTATCGTATTTCTGAGTGATTATGTTGGCATGATCCCAATGGCAGCCTTAGTGGCGATTATGATTATGGTATCCATTGGTACCTTTAGTTGGGCTTCGGTAAAAGATCTGCAAAAACACCCGAAAAGCTCATCAGTGGTGATGATTGCCACAGTTTTGGTGGTGGTATTTACTCATAACTTGGCTTACGGTGTGTTAGTGGGGGTGTTGTTAAGTGCGCTATTCTTCGCTAATAAAGTGGGGCAAATTCTGGCGATTACTGCTGAGTTATCAGCCGATGGTCATCAGCGTACTTACCGTGTTGTTGGCCAAGTGTTCTTTACCTCTGCTGAACAATTTATTGCCGGTTTTGACTTTAAAGAAGCCATAGAGAAGGTGCAGATTGATGTTAGCCGCGCGCATTTTTGGGATATTACCGCCATAAGCTCTTTAGACAAAGTGGTACTCAAATTCCGCCGTGAAGGGACTGAGGTCGAGTTGCTCGGTTTAAATGCTGCCAGTGCGACACTGGTTGATAAATTTGCGGTACATAATCGTCCTGATGCCATAGAAAAGTTGATGGGTCATTAACAGGAGTAATTTCATGACACAATTTGTTATCGCTTGTATCGATCCTTCGCCTTATGCTGAAGCCGTTTGTGATTATGCCGTCTGGGCCGCCAAACAACTGCAAGCACCTTTAACGATGTTGCATGCCATTGATAAAGCGCAGCATACGCAAACGCCTGATCTGAGTGGCAGTATTGGTTTAGGTTCGCAAGAAGTGTTATTGCAGCAATTAGCTGAATTAGATGAAAAACACAGTAAGTTAGCGCTAGAGCGTGGCCGTCTAATGTTAGATGCTGCCAAAGCCCGTGCAGAGCAAGCCGGCGTTGCCAGCGTTGATGAACGTTTACGTCATGGCAGCTTAGTCGAGTCGTTAAAGGCAACTGAAGACGACACGCGGCTAGTGGTGATGGGTAAGCGGGGCTTAAGCAGCGCCGATGCGCACGGTCAATTGGGCTTACATGTTGAGCAAGTGATTCGCAGTTTGCAGCGGCCTATTTTGCTCACCCAACAACACTTTAAAACGCCGCAGCGCATTATGTTAGCGTTTGATGGGAGTGCCACTGCGCAGAAAAGTTTAGACATGCTCGCTGCTAGCCCATTGTGTAAAGGTTTACCGGTGCATTTAGTGTTTGCCGGTATGCCTGAGCAGGCCCCAGCGTTAGACGAAGCCGCAATCTTGCTGCAACAAGCGGGTTTTGAGACGAAAACCGCACTGGTTGCTGGGGATCCAGAAGAAGTACTGCATCAGTACCAACAAGAGCACCATATTGATTTGTTGATAATGGGCGCTTATGGCCATTCGCGGATCCGTCAGTTTATCGTCGGCAGTACCACGACCGCGATGTTAAGTAAGGCGAAATGCTCGCTACTGGTCCTGCGCTAAGGGTGAGAGATCAAATCCGTTAAGACTAAAAGCTAACTACAATTTAGCGTGCAGAGCAGAATAAGCTCTGCACGCTATGAAAAAAGGGCGTATCATATGTCCTCAATACCAGCGCTGAGGCGCAGGTAGAGACCACCCGCATAAATTGACCTAAATAGAAGCCATCATGTTAAACCTCAGATCCCTTTTGGTGTTATTGAGCTGCCTTGCCCTTTACCCATCCACAGCGTTAGCCGAGACAGGACCCATAAATTTAACTGCAAGCCCGATTGGTATTATTGCCTTAGGACTATTCTTTTTAGCTTATTTACTTGTTATGGCTGAAGAGAAAATTCAATTACGTAAATCGAAACCGGTATTAATAGCTGCTGGTGTTATTTGGGCCATGATTGGCTGGCGCTACATGGAAGCTGGTTTGGCTGTTGAATCGGAGTCTGCGTTTCGACATACCCTATTAGAATTTTCAGAGTTAATGCTGTTTTTATTGGTGGCGATGACTTACATCAACGCCTTAGAAGAGCGACGTTTATTCGATGGTTTACGCGCTTGGCTTATTCGCTCTGGCTTTAGCTATCGCACCTTATTTTGGATCAGTGGTATTTTAGCCTTTGGTATCTCTTCTTTTGCCAATAACATGACTACCGCTATGCTGATGTGTGCCGTGGTAATGAAGGTGGCTGAGGGTGATAAGCGTTTTATCAACTTGTCCTGCGTGAATATCGTAGTGGCCTCTAATGCCGGTGGTGCGTTTATTCCGTTTGGTGACATTACTACGTTGATGGTGTGGCAGGCGGGGATTATTACGTTTAATGAATTTTTTACCTTGTTTATTCCGGCCGTGGTCAACTTTTTGTTACCTGCGGTCATTATGAGCTTTTTCGTCGAGAAACGTTCGCCCAGCGGCCACTCTGAAGCGGTAGAATTAAAGCGTGGTGCTTTACGTATTATGTGCTTGTTTCTACTCACCATCGCTACTGCGGTGGCCTTTCACTCATACTTCGGTTTACCACCGGTACTTGGCATGATGACGGGTTTGGGTTACTTACAGTTTTTCGGTTTCTTTTTACGTAAAACCTTACCAGGTTCTTTGGCCCGCAAAAAAGCTATGGCGGAAAGAGCCGGCGATATCGAACGGATCCGTTCACTGGGTCAAGTCGTACCTTTTGATGTGTTTAGCCGGGTTGCCCGCGCCGAATGGGACACGTTACTCTTCTTCTACGGGGTAGTGGTATGTGTCGGTGGTTTAGGTTTTATTGGTTACCTCGAGTTATTATCGACGGCACTTTATACTAACTGGGATCCAACATCGGCTAACGTGGTATTAGGCCTGATGTCGGCCGTAGTGGATAATATTCCAGTGATGTTCGCTGTATTAACAATGAACCCTGAGATGTCGCATGGTCATTGGTTGCTGATTACGCTAACAGCGGGGGTAGGCGGTAGTTTATTGTCTATCGGCTCTGCGGCAGGGGTAGCGTTAATGGGCCAAGCTCGGGGTAATTATACCTTTGTTGGTCATTTAAAGTGGGCGCCAGTCATTTTATTGGGCTACGCTGCCAGCGTGATGTGCCATCTGTGGCTTAATGCTGAGTTGTTTACTATTTTCGGTCGGCCTTAATGTTAGCCGCCTCGCCTGATGTTGCGGGTGAGGCGGTTTTTTACAGCGAGTGAGTTATGTCAAAAAAAGTTTATTGTGTGGCACAGTTTCTGCCAAAAGCGGGTAAAGAAGCTGCTTTATTTAAGGTATTACAGAGCCTTGAACCAAACACGCTACGTGAGGATGGGTGCTTGCAATACATTGTGACACGTCAATTAGCTAGCCCCTTTGCTGAAGGTAAAAGTTTCCCTATTGCCTTTAATGAAATTTGGGCGGATATAGCCAGTTTTGAAGCGCATTGTCAGCGAGCAGAAATCAAACATTTCTTTGAAACCTACTGTGTTGCAGATGATGGGTTAGCCGCAGATTGGAATGTCTGTATTTATACCGATGAGCCTGCTGAGTATGACGCCCCCCAACTTGGCTGAAGCAGTGCTTGCTGAGTCAGTTTCAAGCTTAGCACTGTTTTATGATGAAGGCTGCCCGGCGTGTCGGTTTTACAGTCGGCGTGTGCGGTTACAAGCTACTTTGGGGCAGTTGCAGCTCATCGATGTAAGAGCTGAACCCCACTATGCACAGTTGTTAGCTGGCGCGGGGTATCAGATTGAGCAGGGGATGGTGCTACGCGTTGCTGACAGTTGGTATGGTGGGGCAGATGCCTTGCAGATGCTAGCACTACTCAGTAGCCGTAGTAATGTTTTTAATCGGTTTAATTTTTGGTTATTTAAATCGCCACGTCGCGCCAAAGTGTGTTACCCCGTGCTGCGCAGTGCCCGTAACAGCTTGCTTTGGCTGTTACGGTTGCCAAAAATTTAGGCCAATTGTTTTTCTGCTAAATGTAACTCCATCATCGCTTTCAATAACCGGAATAAACGAATAGCGGCATCAATTTCTTCGCGACGATTGGTTAGGCTTTCCACGTTCAAACCCAAAGGTAGGTCAAGTGCTGCACAGTGATGCAGGATTTGTTGCAGGTTATCGCGGCAAATTTTAATCGATTCGTTCAACGGATTGGCCGCATCTAAAATACGATACTTACTGCCCTCAGGCACAGAAATACCTAGCCACTGCATAAATGTTAAAGTTTGCTCACCGCCACAGGGGGTAAAAGTCAAAATAATACGTTTGGGGCTGATACCTTGTTGCTTACAGCTTCTGGCATAGCTGGTGAGTAAATCAATAGTGGCTTGCGCGTTATACACCGCTTGCGAAATAAAGAACTGACAACCTTGTGCCGATTTTTCAATCAGCCGCAAATGTTCGTTGCCTTTTTTAGCATGGCGCTCAGCAATGGCCACACCGCCTAAATGAAACTGGGCATCGTGTGCGGCTAACTGCTGATAAGCTTCTGGCAAGCTGAGTTTGATATCACCATTAGAGGAGGGGCTACCCACTAACACAAGATTACGTAAAGCATATTGCTGCTCTGTTTCGGTTAGCCAGGTATTAAATTCCGCCGCATCACGTTGTGCCACACTTTTATAGGTGATCACATCTTGCTGCGCTAATTTGCGTAATAACACACTGTAATCACGCGGATCTAAGGTACTGTGAAAAGGAAAAGGCCGCTCTGCAGCTACGCGGCTACTTTCATCTTGAATATCATAAACAATTAACCCGTCGTACTCGATTTCGTTTAAACGGGCCAACAGCTTTTTAGCGATACGTGTGGTTTTTTCGATATCCGTACCGGCTTTTGGCGGTGTGGTGCCAATCAAATAGACACCCTGTGCCGGATCAGTGATTTTTTGCTGTAAGGATAATGCCATGATACTTATACCCCAAATTGCGATACCGTTAGTATACACCTATCTGGACGTCTGGCCATCTAAATTTTAGTTTTTTAATCTGTTAATCCCATCACACTGCGAAGGTTTGTATTTATGTTTTGTATCTGACAGCGAAGCTTGCAGCTTGCAAAACGTTAAACACTGCGTAAAGCTTCGGCTGGAGCACGCTGTAAATACCTCCTTGTACGCTCCTCTTTTTCATCCCTGAAAAAGACGTCTTAAGCCAACGTTTACTTCGCTATTAACTCGTCCAGCATCAATCCGAAGTGTTTGTGCTTTTAATCCCATTACGTTGCAAGCCGGGCAACCTGGCGCGGGCAAGGTTTTAAGACGAGGGGTGTTTGAGCGAGGCACGGTAGTGCCGAACGAGTTACCTCGTCGCATTGGTCGGGTTAGGTTGAGCCGGGCTTTCGCCGCAATGTAGGGTCGCATTTTCTTTGGATACTTTCTTTTGGCGACGCAAAAGAAAGTATCTCGCCAACGGCGAAAAGGTTAAGCTCTGTGTCGTAGTATCTTGATTTCTGACCTCGAAGCTTGCAGCTTGCAAAACGTTAAACGCTGCGTAAAGCTTCGGCTGGAGCACGCTGTAAATACCTCCTTGTACGCTCCTCTTTTTCATCCCTGAAAAAGACGTCTCCAGCCAAAGTTTACTTCGCGGTTAACTCGCTAAGCTTCAATCCGATCCTTTCAGGGGCATGGACTAAACATTAAAAACCTAATCGACAGGATGCTGTTAAGTTAAGCGAGTATTGCTATAAATCCCCCCTTTGCAGCGAGCCGACAGAACATCGTTGGCCAAGGTTTTAAGAAAACGAGTGTTTGAGTGCGGCGACGCTAGCGCCGCGCGAGTTACGTTTTCGCCTTGGACAGCGCATGTTCAGTTGGGCTTTCGAGCGGAAGTGGGGTCGCATTTTCTTTGGATACTTTCTTTTGGCGACGCAAAAGAAAGTATCTCGCCAACGGCGAAAAGGTTAAGCGCTGCGTAAAGCTTCGGCTAGAGAAGCATGCCGGTAACGAAGCTTGCTCAAGCTTGCTCGATGTCTGGAGCACGCACAATTGCGCCAGCCGCTGCCCATTGCTGCAATAACGGCAAAGCCGCTGCCGTTAACTGGGTAGGGCTAAGTTGCGGCAGCATTGGAGCAAGCTGCTGAATATGCTCGGATAGGGACTGCCCGGGTTGTTGTTGGATATTATGTAACAACAATAAGGTAGCCTGATTTATACTGACAAAAATCACCTCATCAGCCAAATCGCGATAGATCAAAAAACACTGTAGCTCAGCTGGCGTAATGGGTTGAAAGTCTTTACTAATTTGCTGTACCGGAAATTGATAGGCGCTCAGTAGTGCCAGTTCTGACAAGGCCAGTGCTGCCGTACTGACGTCATCTGCAGCGAGTGGTTCAACCGCTTGGGTGGCTTTGACTGTGCCGACATAGAGTTCTGCCCATTCATAATGCGCCAGTTCAGCCAGAAAAGGCGGATCCTCGGCAGTCAGTGTGTATTGTTGTAAAAAACTGACAAATTGCTCGGCGATATGCAAAAAATAAGGTGAGTGACAGGCATAGTCACGAAAAAATGCGGTTTGTAACGCCAGCCAGGCTTTAGCTGGGTACAGGCTGTGTAATACCGGGAAGGCATTATCAATAAAGCCGCGCACATTATTAAAAAACAGTTCTTGGTACACCTGCAAGCGCTCAGGCGCTAATGTTGCTAAGGCACTAGGTGGTTTATCAGGATTGCGGATCGCCTTAGCAAAATCTCGTTGCGTTTGAGCTAACTGGCTCATGAGGCGTGCCGCTCTAATTGACGCTGTGCGTGTTGCAATTGTTTGATATAGCGTAGTTCCTGACAAAGCTGTGTCATGGCCGGTACGTTAAAATCACGTTCATATAAAGTGGGTTTTACCCCATGGTGTTGATAAGCCGCTTGCAGCAGTTGCCATACTGGATCGGGCACATCGGCGCCATGGGTATCAATTAATAGGTTTGCTGTTTGCTGGTAATGCCCGGCTACATGATAATAGGCAATGCGCTCAGTTGGCATCGTTTGTAAAAAGGTATTAGCGTCATAACCATGATTAACCGCATTAACGTAGATGTTATTCACATCCAGTAACAGCTGACAGTCGGCTTCTTCTAATACTGCCTGTAAAAAATGCTGCTCGCTTAATTGCTGATCGGGTGCAACATAGTAAGAGACATTCTCTAAGATCAGCGGGCGCTCTAAAATATCTTGCACCTGCTTGATGCGGCCAGAAACATAATGGATGGCTTCTTCAGTAAAAGGGATTGGCATTAAATCGTAAAGATGGCCATCGGCAGAGCAATAACTCAAGTGCTCGCTATACTGCAAAATCTGATGTTCATCCAAAAACTGTTTTACTTGCTTAACAAAGGCCACATCTAAGGGATCGGGGCTGGCAATCGATAGCGATAAGCCATGACAAAAAAACGGATACTGTTCGGTTAAGCGCCGAAAATCGCGTTGCAGTTTACCACCGTAAGGTAACCAGTTTTCTGGCGCCACTTCAAAGAAATCAATGTCTGCCGGTTTTAGCTGAAGCAA
Organism: Alishewanella sp. HL-SH06; assembly: GCF_052656265.1. NCBI lineage: Bacteria > Pseudomonadati > Pseudomonadota > Gammaproteobacteria > Alteromonadales > Alteromonadaceae > Alishewanella > Alishewanella sp. HL-SH06. The sequence goes on along the minus strand of NZ_CP199752.1, from coordinate 3,193,758 downwards.
TTCCGGCAGCATTTCACGGCGCAGGCCAAGGCCCGCGCTGTGCTTGTCGAGTGACAAGGGCATGAGTGACTTAGATAGAGCCACACTTACCTTCGCCACATTTCATTTCTTGTGCTTTATCACTGGCTTTTTTCTTGGCATCCATGGCTTTGTCAGCACCCGCCGCTTTCGCTGCGTCAGCTTTATCATGGGCGTGTGCTTTCATCTCTGCACCACACTTGCCTTCACCACACTTCATTTCTTTGGCTTTGTCGGCCGCGGCTTTTTTCATGTCGCCACCACATTTGCCTTCACCACATTTCATTTCTTTGGCTTTATCAGCAGCGGCTTTTTTCATGTCTTCGCCACATTTACCTTCGCCACACTTCATTTCTTTAGCTTTATCGGCAGCGGCTTTTTTCATGTCTTCGCCACACTTGCCTTCTCCGCACTTCATTTCTTGCGCTTTATCTTTAAGTTTAACCTTTACGCCTGTGCCGGTTTCGGTGTGATTGTGCAGTTGATAGGCCATGGTCAGTTGTTGTGCTTGAAACGGGTTATTGTTCGTTTCGGCATTTACAGTAGCGGAACTCAGTGCTAAAGCACCTAGGGCTAGGGTAAGTTGTGTTTCGGTTAAGCTGTTCATGTGAGATCCTTGTTGTGTGTTTCATCAGCGCCCGTTGCGGCACTTTTTACCGCCACTCTGTTTTGTCTTAGCCTAAACAGAAGCGGGTTATCTGTAAAGTATAGCTTGATCGTGTCTCAATGGTTTTGCTGTGCCACGATTCAAACCAATTAATAGGTGGTAATTAAATTTAACCAGGTGTCAGGCAGGTTATCCGTAGCCCAAATCAGTATCATTTGATCGGCTCCCGTTAAAATCAGTAGACCCACCAACAATAAACTGTAGCCAAGAACTTGCCGTGCTTTTTCTCCACCAGCGGCGATTTTGGGTAAAAAACGTCGTGCGGAACCGGCAAATAGATAGGCGATAGCAATGAGCGGCAGTGCGGCGCCAATACCAAACACCAGCATTTGCACGCCCGCATTAACTAAACTACCGGAGTTACCGGCGAGGCCCAATGCCGCACCGAGAATGGGGCCTGCGCATGGGCTCCAAATGGCGCCCAGCATTAAGCCTAACCAAAAGGCACCACCGGGTTTTTGTTCCAAGGTTGTAGCCAGTTGGTCCGCTTTAGCGGCTAAGGGCGCAAAAAAGCCGCTGCTGCCTTGCTTGAACCAAGGCAACACTAAGGCTAAACCAAATAATACCAATAAACTGGCAAACAATGGCCGGGTAACACTATCACTTAGCCCAAGCACACTGCCAAGACCATGCAGCAGCATGCCCATCAAAGCAAAACCAATGGCCAAACCCATACCCGTAAATACGGGAGCCAATTTATGTTTTGCTAAGCCAGAACTGGCCATTACGGGCAGCACCGGCAAAATGCACGGTGATAACGTAATTAACATACCTGCCAGTAATAGCAGTGGTAACAGGCTAAAATCAATCATTAACCGACTCCCGTGTTATAGTGCTTTTAGCATTTCAGCTTTAATCGCTTGTTCGTCAGTTAAGCCTCGGGTTAAAGACACTAATTCGCCCTTATTCACGACAATAATGGTGCTTTGTCCAGTAACGCCATAGCGATTGTTTAATGCTTTCTCTGTTACTTGGTTATATTGCAGCACTTTTAGATCGCTAAATGCGGGGTCCTTTAACAGTGCCTCAATCACCGGCACTTGTTTCGCACACACTGGGCAACCGGGTTTAGTAGCAACTAGTACAAAGCTACCTTGTTTTTCTGCCTCGACTAATTGTGCTGCAGAGTAAGCGGGTAAGACAAAGTTAGTGGCATTCACTTGCGGAGCGGTGAATAGCGCCACGGCGAAAGTTGCAGCAATGGCGAACGTTTTTAAAGAAGTACTTAACATAATAAAAATCCTATTGTGAGAGAAGTAAACCACAAAATGCGGTGTGTTCAGGGGTAATTGGTGAGAAAGTTAGAAAAGGTTACAGAAAAATAATTTATTTTTGCTGTAACTTTTGGTCGTGCTATCGTCAATAACAAAGCAGTGGGCCGTCGACAGCCATAGAAACAGGATTAAACATGAACGACTGGCAGGTTCTGTTAGAACGAGCCCAGCAGGGAGATAAGCAAGCTTACAGTGCTTTTTTAAGCGCCATTGTACCGTTTTTGCGCATGCGAGCACGGCGCTATGTGCCCGCGCAACATTTAGACGACTTTGTGCAAGAGACGTTATTAACGGTACACCGCATTTTGCATACGTATCAAGTTGGCTTACCCGTTGAACCCTGGCTTAGTGGCATTTTGCGGCATAAATATTTTGAAAGTCGTCGCCAACTTGCGGCGAATGAACATCAATCGTTAAGTGATGAAGACAGCTGGCAGCCTAGCGTGCCTTTGGATGAAGATGAGCAATACCAAGCCGTGAGTCATTTACTGGCGCCGCTGAATGCGGCACAAGCACAGGTGTTGTATGCCACCAAGGTAGAAGAATTGTCGATAGATGAAACCGCCAACCTGATGCAGCGTAGTTCGTCTTGGGTTAAGGTTAATGTGTTTCGAGCTATTCAGCTGTTACGCAGCGAATTACATGAAAAATAAATAAGGTTAATTAGTCAGATGGCGGATAAAACAGAGCAACTTATCGCGAAACTGGTCGACTCACATCAAGCGGTGCGGCCATTTCTAGCACCGCAAATTACCTATTTAACCTTGGGCATGGTGTTGATGTGCGCATTGCTATTGATGCTGCCTTTTGGTTTACGTTTTGATTGGCCGCTGGCGGGGATGTTGAAAACCGCTGCCTTATTAATGCTAGTGGTGACGTTGCTGCAACTGACTTTATTGCTTAGTCAGCCGTTGTTGCCACAATGGCGTAAAGCCCCGCTCTTATGGTTGTCACTTGCTGGTAGCGTTGGGTTATTGATCTGTTTAGGTACTATGGGAGAGCCGCTGAGTTTCGGGCAAGCTGCCCAAGTTTCTTCATTTTGGGCCTGTATTGCTTGGATAGCGCCAGTGGGTATGGCGGCAGGTTGGATAATATCAAGAATGTTACGCCGAGCGCGGCCTTTACACCGCATGGCTCTACGATTGGTGGTAGGAGGCTTAGCCGGTAGTTTAGCCGCCTTGGTGTATAGTTTGCATTGCCGCGTTGATGCTCTTGCATATTTATTGTTAGCTTATGGCTTAGCGGCAACCCTTGCCTTGCTGGGAAGCTTAATTAGCAGCCACCGGCTGTGGCGCTGGTAACCCTTTCTGCATAATTAATGCACTCGATAATAACGGCAGAAATAATCAACCACACTATTCGCATCTAAATGAGAAAAGGTCAGATGATGTTTTGCCATAACGGCTTGCCCCAAGGTTTGTAAAATCTTCTCTAAACCGGCGCCACTTGGGCGTTCTAATTGATGTTGCTGAAATAAAAAGTCTAAGGCCGCTGAGGTATAAGATTTACCTGGTAAAGGCTGGGTTAATTCCAGCTCATGAAGCCGTGCTCCTAAGTTGCGTATTTTTTGTAAACAGTTGCGTTCGTCCATTGCCGGCCCCCGAAATGCTAAATCATAGATATTTTGTTTATCGGCAGCCGCATAATAAACTTTAGCGCTGGGCAGAGCGCGACGCTTTTTGGTAGTATAGCGGCCAATACGTAACCCTTTTAAGGCGATGCATGACGCAGCTTAATCAGTCACTGGCGCTCCACCCGACACAGTTGTGTCCTCAATTAGATCCCCAATTAATTGCAGCAGCACTGCAACAACCGGCCTTGCCGTCGGCCTTTATTGGCCAAGACCGTGCGCGCTCTGCGTTAGAGTTTGCTATTGGCATGGATATGCCAGGTTATAACTTGTATGTCATGGGGGAGCAGGCATTAGGGCGTTCCACCCTAGTGCATGATATTTTGCAACAAGCCGCCAGTGAAAAAGCCACGCCAGATGAATGGTGTTACCTAAATAACTTTGATGATGAGCGCGTACCCAGTACCTGTCGTCTACTAGCCGGAGAAGGCCGCAAACTGGTCAAAAAACTCGAAGCGCTGATTGATGAGTTGATGGATACCTTTCCGGCCGCTTTTGATAACCCAGGTTATCAACGGAAGAAAAAAGCCATTCATCGTACCTTTGATAAGCGCTATGAAGAGGCTATTGATCGGGTTGAAAGTAAAGCCTTGGAAAAACAAGTGGTGTTGTACGAAGAAAACGGCGCCGTCAGTTTTTCACCGATCATTGATGGTAAACCTCTAGATGATCAAGAGTTTTCTAAGTTAACGGAAGAACAGCGCCAATATTTTTACGGTTTAGTCTCAGAGCTAGAAACCATCCTCAATGAAGAGTTATTAGAATTACCGCGTTGGAAACGTGAGCTCTCCGAGAGCTTGCGAGGGTTGTGTAAAGACACTATTGAGCAAGCCATTAAACCGATGCTGAAGCAGCTAGAACATGACTACAATGCTGAACTTGGCGTATTAAAATATCTGCGTGATATGCGTACCCCTTTAATTAAAGCGGTGCTGGAATTATTGCCGGATGAATCAGACGGCGAAAAAAACGAAGAGCCGATTAGCCGTGAATTTTTTATAGAAGAGTTTGTGCCCAATGTGCTGGTGCATTATGAAAGCATGTCTGGCGCTCCCATTGTGTTTGAAGCTAATCCTAGTTACGGTAATTTGTTTGGCCGCGTCGAATATAACTCCTCTAGTGGTTCACTTTACACCAACTATCGGATGATCCGCCCAGGGGCATTACACCGGGCCAATGGCGGCTATCTTATTTTAGACGCCGATCGCTTATTGTCACAACCGGCGCTTTGGGATGCACTAAAGTTAGCGCTAAAAGCGGGCGAAGTCGTGATCGACACCCTTAGTGAACATGCGGTAACTAACTCGACGATTATTACCCCCAAAGCGATCCCGCTGAATGTTAAAGTGGTGCTGCTCGGCTCGCGCGATCTGTATTATCTGGTACAAGATCTTGATGATGAATTTAACGAGCTGTTTCGCGTACTGGCCGATTTTGAACATTACTTGCCGTATCAAGCAGAAACGGTTAGTGATATGACGCAGCAAATTCAGGTACAGATGCGCCAAATGCACATTGCCCAGCTATCAGCTTGCGGTTTGCAACAGCTGTTGTTATTTAGTTTTCGTCAAGCTGAACATCAAAGCAAGTTATCGGCCCGTTTTGCCGATGTGTTGGAATTAGTGCGTGAGGCGTGTTATTTCGCGCAACAGCAACAAGCTGAAGAATTAACCGCTGAGCATGTTAAACAAGCCTTAGCGGGTAAGCAATATCGTACCGGGCGTATTAGTGAAGCCTTTTTAGAAGATATTCAAGAAGGGCAGATCCTCATTGATACCGATGGCGCCGCCGTGGGTAAGATCAATGGTTTAACCGTATTAGAGATTGGCGATACGGCTTTTGGCACGCCTGCGCGGATCAGCGCGACCGTGTTTGCGGGCTCGAGTGGCGTGGTCGACATAGAGCGAGAAGTCGAACTCGGTAAAGCCATTCACTCGAAAGGCGTATTACTTTTAACCGGTTATTTGGGTTCTAAATATGCCAGAGACTTCCCGCTGACACTTAGCGCCAATATTGCGATGGAGCAATCTTACGGCCATATCGATGGTGATAGTGCTTCTTTAGCTGAGGTGTGTGCCTTAATTTCTGCTATTACTGAAGTGCCCATTTTGCAAAGCTTAGCGGTAACGGGGTCGATCAACCAATATGGTCAGGTACAAGCGATTGGCGGTGTTAACGAAAAAATTGAAGGCTTCTTCAGACTGTGTCAATCGCGTGGTTTGACCGGGCAGCAAGGTGTGATTATTCCTGCCAGTAACCAAATAAATTTAGTATTACGTCATGAAGTGGTCGAAGCGGTCGCGACAGGCCAATTTCATATTTACGCCGTGCGTACTGTTGATGAAGCACTGGAGCTGTTAACGGCGCAATTGGCCGGGGAGCGAAATGCACGTGGCCAATACCCGAAAAAATCAGTCAATGCCAAGGCACGAGCGCGTTTAGCCTTGTTGGCGGAATTAGTTAATGGCAGTGCCGAAGAGTAAGCTATCGGCGGTGTGCTGCATAGCCGTTAGCTCGCTTTTAAAAAAGAACACTGACTTAAGTTACAGAAAAGGTGATAACACAAAATAAGAAAGCCGCTTAACAGCGGCTTTCTTTATTTAGCGCGGGCTTAACCGCATTTTCTTGGACCGCCTTTACATGGCTCTGGTTTTGGCTCTGGATCACCGCCACCTGAATCCCCACCGTTGCCGGCACAACCATAAGTGGTGAGGTAATCATAAGCCGCTTTGGCTTTAACAATACCTTTACCAAATTTCTGTGGATCGCCACCGCTAGGTAAGCTGGCTGTTGCTTTCAGTGCACTGCGGATTTGCGTACCAGTACATTGTGGGAAGTTAGACCATACACGCGTGGCTAAACCGGCTACTGCTGGCGTGGCCATCGAGGTACCGCTCATATAACCGTAATCTGAAGCTCCTACGTTGATACTGGCTGTGGCGGCACTCAGTAAGGCTGAACGATCTTCAAAGGCTGCGCCCACGACAGGGATTGACATAGTATTCGTAGTGCCCGCTCCTAAAGTACCGTAAAACATGCCCGGCGCATTATTAATTAAAATAGCACCGATACCACCGGATAACTGGCAGTTTTTCACTTTGTCATGGAAAGAAATAGTGCCACGGTCAATCATACAGACCTTACCCGACGTGCCGCTGTTAGTGGCAGTGGCTTCACCCATAAAGAAAGTACTGCCTGAAGCTTCGCCGGTATTTTCCATGGCAGAGGCGGCATAACCATTATTGCCTGCGGTCAAAGCTGCCATGGAGGCACCGCCAGAAGGGTAGGTAGAAAGCGTATCTACACCGCCTGCGGCTACTTCAACACAAAAGCCTTCATGAGTGACACTGCGTTTACCTGAGCCTGAGCTACAAGAGGGATATTGCGAGAAAGAAGCAATTTGATTATTGGCATCATTAGCGCCAATCATCATTACCGAGGCATAACCTGCCGGATAAGAGCGCACTGAGTTTCCGTCGTTACCGGCTGCCGCTAACACTAAGCCGCCATTATTGGTAAAGTTATTAAAGGCGTTTTCTTCTGTGTTGTTGGCGCCGCCACCGTCTAAACTCATTAAATTCTTGTTTATCGCAACTAAAGCGGTTTTGGGAAGTTGTCGCCTAAAAAGCAAACATAAATAATCTTTTGTATAAAATTAATCGCGAATGTACCTCGAACCTAAACGCATAGCGGCATATTTGTTACAAGGTCACATTGGCTAAGAGCAAACCGATGTTAGCGTGTGGCAAGGGGTGGGATTAAATAAAGATGACGGCGAGTGTAACAATCGCTAAGTTAAAGCTTCAAACTGTGCTGTTGGCGACCACGCCAAGCTGCTGTAAGCAAGCTTAGTAGGCTAAGTAAAAACACCGGCAGATCTCCCAGCGTACTGTATAGCGTACGTCCGGTGGTTAAAGGTAACTGATCACTCACCAGTGCTTCGGTAAATTGGGGGGCGCGCTCCCGGATCTCTCCAGATGCGGCAATAGAAGCGGTAATGCCATTGTTGGTCGCTCGCAGTACTGGGCGGCCAAATTCTAAGGCGCGCATACGCGCTATTTGCAAATGCTGATGGGGGCCAATGCTGTCGCCAAACCAAGCATCATTACTGACCGTCAGTAATACCTGGGTATCGGCAGTAAAATTGGCACGGATTTGTGCCGGAAACGCTATTTCAAAACAGATAGCCGGTAATAAATGTACACCATTGGCGATAAGATTCGGCTGCACATAGCTACCTCGGCTAAAGGAGCTCATCGGGAGATCGAAAATCGGAGCGAGCTGACGTAATAGCTGCTCAAAAGGCACAAATTCGCCAATCGGTAACAAATGATGTTTGCTAAAACGATTAGTATGGCCATAAAAATAGTGACCGCGCTCAGCGTCGGGCTGTTGCTTACCCAATACAATAAGATTATTCCAAGCTTCGCCGGTTTTATGTCGATAATCGATAATGCCGCTGATAAGGGCAGTGTTGCTGTAGGTTGCAGAGCTATCGAGGTTCTCTAGAAAATCGATGGCTAATGGTTCTAATTGCGGTATCGCCGCTTCTGGCCAAATAATAATTTGATGTTCGCTTAAATGTGGCCGAGTGAGATCAAGGTATTTCAACATGGTCGGCCATTCTTGCTCTGGCGCCCAGCGCAAATCTTGTTTGATATTGCCTTGTACCAACAACACAGATACTGTTTGACCGCTTAACTGCCAGCCTTTTAGTGTGGCAAGTAGTGGGCTGATAGCAACCAGCATAACCGCAGTCATCAGAAAACTGGCTTGCTGCCAGCGTGCTAAGGAAGATTTGTACAACAAACTGGCGCTGGCGGCGATAAACACCATCAGCCAACTAAGTCCAATTTCGCCAATTAATGGTGCCCAATGCCGTAATAGTGAATCTGTTTGGCTGTAACCCATTGATAACCATGGAAAGCCAGTTAGCATCACACTGCGTAGCCATTCAGTGAAAATCCAGCTAGCAGCGAATAATAACGGCAAGGGCAGTGCATTGGCAAAACGGCGGGTTAACCAGGCTGCGAGGGCAGGGAATAACGCGAGGTAGCCCACTAACAGCGCCATCAAACCTAAACTGGCAATCAGCGGCAAGCCACCAAATTGATCAATACTGACATGCACCCAGCTAATACCGACACCAAACCAACCGATACCATAACTAAAACCGGCAATAGCGGCTTGACGTGGTTGCTTACTGTGTCGAATAGCCAGCGCTAATAGCGCTAAGGTAAAAAACGGCAGCCACCACAAATGATAGGGCGTAAAAGCCAAGGTATTCAGTGCGCCTGCCGCCAGTAAAACCAGCGGCAGTGCCAAGCGAGATAAGCCAGAACGCAAAATGATTAGTTTCCTTCTTCTTCCGATTTGCGCGGTTGAATCACTTGAAGTTGCATTAAACGCCGGCTGTTGGCTTTGCTTACTTTGAATTTAAGATCGCCCAGCGTAATGCTTTCACCTCGGGCGGGCATATGTCCAAAAGCATGCAACACGATACCGCCGATGGTATCGGCATCTTCTTCGTCAAAAGAGGTGCCGAAGCTTTCATTAAATTCATCTAAAGGGGTTAACGCACTGACTTGAAATACCCGAGAAGCCATCTTTTTGATGTCATGATCTTCGTGATCATCATGTTCATCTTCAATTTCACCGACGATTTGTTCCAAGATATCTTCAATGGTTACTAGGCCTGAAACACCGCCATACTCATCAACCACAATGGCCATATGATAGCGTTTTTGCCGAAATTCACGCAGTAAGGCATCGACCTTTTTGCTTTCAGGAATAATCACAGCAGGGCGAACGAGGTTACTCCACTGCCAATCGTTATTCTTGTCATCCAACGCATATTGCAGGATATCTTTTACAATCAATATGCCTTCGATATGGTCTTTATCTTCATTGACCACCGGATAACGGCTATGATTATTTTCCAACAAAATGGGTAGCACTTCAGACAGGGGCTGCTCTATGTCAATGGTCGCCATTTGTGAGCGTGGGATCATAATGTCCCGAGCGCGCATTTTTGACACGTCCAAAACACCTTGCAACATATCTTTGGTATCGGTATCAATTAGCTCACGCATAGCCGCTTCGCTAATAATATCTTCCAAATCAGACAGATCTTGAGGCTCTGCGTTGAAAATGTTGGCGATACGTTCTAACCAACTGCGACTCGCAGAACCGCGACTAGAGTGGGGGTTGTCTTCACTCATCAGTGAACTTGTGCTCCGTTAAAATAATAAAAATTATTCGTCATCCAATAAATAGGGATTGGCTATGCCTAACTGCGCGAGGATCTGAATTTCTTCGGCTTCCATTTCAACGGCATCCTCATCATTTATATGGTCAAATCCCAATAAATGCAAGCACCCGTGCACTACCATATGGGCCCAATGTGCAAACAAGGGTTTTTCTTGTTCGCTCGCTTCGGCGGCCACTACGTCGGCAGCAATGATTAAATCACCGAGCAAACTTAATTCTACGCCCGGTGGACATTGAAATGGAAAACTCAGCACATTGGTGGGTTTATCTTTCGCGCGATATTGGGCATTCAGTTGTTGGCTTTCGGCATTATCTACCACACGAATGGTCACCTCAGCCTCAGCTTGAAATGGCATTACAGCTGCGTTTAGCCATTGTTGAAATTGCGCTTCGCTAGGTAAATTTTTTGCAGAGCTGGCCAGCTGTAAATCTAAGGTGATGCTCATTTTGCTCTAAATTCCCGCTGCTCAGGGCCATTCGGTTTTGGGTTTGCCGCTTCAAAAGCTTCATAGGCTTGCACAATACGTTGCACAATAGGGTGGCGTACCACGTCTTTGGCATTGAAGAAGTTAAAGCTGATTTCTGGCACGGTAGACAGCACATCAATGGCATGTTTTAAACCGGAGTATTGGCCACGCGGTAAGTCGACTTGCGTTATATCACCGGTGATCACGGCTTTGGCACTAAAACCAATGCGGGTTAAAAACATTTTCATTTGCTCGGTGGTGGTATTTTGGCTTTCATCCAAGATGATAAAGGCATCATTTAAGGTTCGCCCACGCATGTAAGCCAAGGGTGCAATTTCAATGACGCCGCGCTCAAGGTATTTTTCAACCTTTTCAAAGCCAAGCATTTCAAATAACGCATCATATAAAGGCCGTAAGTAAGGATCGACTTTTTGGGCTAAATCACCAGGCAAGAAACCGAGCTTTTCACCCGCTTCGACTGCGGGCCGCGTTAAGATAATGCGTTTAACCAGGCCGCTTTCTAGAGCATCAACGGCACACGCTACCGCTAAATAGGTTTTGCCGGTACCGGCAGGGCCAACACCAAAACACACATCATGTTGCAGCACATTAGCAACATAAGCCGCTTGGTTAGGATTACGCGGTTTAATCAGGCCTTTTTTGGTCTTTAAGCTAAATTCTTTCTGGCGGCTGCCGGGTTCAGTATCTTGATACTCAATTTCAACGTGTTCGCTGATCATCAAGTGCACTTGTTCTGGGGTAATACCGTCTTGTTGCTGCTCGGCATTCGCGGTCAGTAAATAGAGTTCTTGCAAGATGTCGATAGTGGCTTCGACATTCGGTTGTTGGCCTTCAATTCGCATGGTGCCATTACGGTGGCTAATATTAACCTGTAAGCGGCGTTCTAAGTGTTTCAGATTATCGTCGTACGGGCCACAAAGTAGCGTCAGGCGCCGGTGATCAACCGGCTCCATCAGCAATTCAGTGCTATAACTACTGTCACTATTCAATATAAATTTCTCTTTATTGTCCAGTTCGCTTAGGGAACAAAGTGAGTTACACCTAGGTCGTCAGTTTTTGGCTGACGTGCAAGAATTTGTTGCGGCGCAATTTCACGGCGCAGGCCCATCTCAGCCTCAGTACGAATTAAGGTGCCACGTAAAGAATTACTGAACACATCGGTAATTTTCACGTCAACAAAACCGCCAATCATATCGGGTGAGCCTTCAAAGTTTACTACGCGATTATTCTCGGTTCGGCCGGTTAATTCCATAATATTTTTCTTAGAAGGGCCTTCCACCAAAATACGCTGTTCGGTACCTAACATGCCACGGGCAATTTTCAGTGCCTGTTGGTTGATACGATCTTGCAGGATATATAAGCGCTGCTTTTTCGCGTCTTCGGTTACATCATCCGGTAAATCGGCTGCTGGCGTACCTGGGCGGGCGCTATAGATAAAGCTAAAGCTCATATCAAAGCCAATGGCCTGAATTAAATCCATGGTCGCTTGGAAGTCTTCATCGGTTTCACCTGGAAAGCCGATAATAAAGTCTGATGACATACTCAGGTTAGGCCGTATTTTCTTTAATTTACGGATCTGCGCTTTGTACTCTATGGCGGTATGGCCGCGTTTCATCAAATTTAACACCCGGTCTGAACCTGACTGCACCGGTAAATGCAGATGATCGACCAGTTCAGGCACGTCTTTATACACTTCAATAATATCGTCGGTAAATTCAACCGGGTGTGAAGTGGTATATCGAATGCGGTCAATACCATCAATGGCGGCTACTAAGCGCAGCAGCTCAGAAAAATGACAAATACTGCCATCATGGGTTGCACCGCGGTAACCGTTGACGTTTTGTCCCAGTAAGTTAACTTCGCGCACACCTTGTTGCGCCAGTTGGGCAATTTCAAATAACACGTCATCTAACGGTCGGCTGACCTCTTCACCACGGGTATAAGGCACCACGCAGAAAGTGCAATATTTAGAGCAGCCTTCCATCACAGAGACAAAAGCGCTTGGACCATCGGCTTTTGGCTCAGGTAAGCGGTCAAATTTTTCGATTTCAGGGAACGACACATCGACCACAGGAGAATGTGAGCCGCGCACTGAATTGATCATCTCGGGTAAGCGATGGAGCGTTTGTGGGCCAAACACGATATCGACATAGGGCGCGCGCTCACGGATCGCTTTGCCTTCTTGCGAAGCCACACAGCCGCCGACACCAATGATCAAATCGGGATTTTTTTCTTTCAGTGGACGCCAGCGACCTAACTGATGGAACACTTTCTCCTGGGCTTTTTCCCGAATAGAGCAGGTATTAAGCAGAATCACATCAGCTTCTTCTGCCTCTTCGGTCAAAGTGTAGCCATGCGTTGCATCCAGTAGGTCGGCCATTTTTGATGAGTCGTATTCGTTCATCTGGCAGCCCCAGGTCTTAATATGCAGCTTTTTACCCATTGTCAGTGGTTACCTGTGTTAATGCGTCTAAAAAAGGGAGCGTATTTTAGCCTGTCTGACCGCTCAGTGCCAGAGACAGCTGCAAAAGTCTTTTAATCAAATTAATCGCTGTCGGGTAGTGATGTAACCTGCATAAAAAATTACCAGCACGCCCGCTGCCCAACTCATGGTGACGGGCTCTTGCCAAATCAAATAACCAAAAGCACCGGCAAACACTACGCTGCTGTAGGTCCACATGCCAATATCACTTGCTGGGGCAATGGCATAGGCACGGGTCATCGCCAGTTGACCAATGGCGGCTAAGATGCCCATAGTAATAAAAGCAAGCCAAACGTCTTGGTTTAGTGGCTGCCAATAGAAAGGGAGCGGAATGGCCGATAAGATGGCGGTAAGCAGTGAAAAATAAAAGACGATACGCACAGCCGGTTCGGTATCCGACATATAACGAATGGTGGTTTTGGTAATGGCTACTAATACAGCCGAGCCAAGTGCAACGAGCAACACCGCATTTAACGCCGCATCGGGTGTCGGTAAAGCTAATACTACGCCGACAAAGCCCAATAAAATAGCAAATAAGGTCAAACGCGATGGGCGTTCCTTTAACCAAAAACGGGCAATGATCGGCACGACAAACGGCGAGAGTAATAATACCAACATGCCTTGTGCCAGTGGCAGGCGTGCAAGCACATAAAAAAAGCAATACATACCTGTAATGCCGGTTAACGCCCGGCTGGCATGCAGATACCAACGCTGCGTTTTCAGCATTTTAAAGCCATGTTTGTATAAAAAAGGCAGCATCAGCAGTAAGGCAAAAAAGTTGCGGAAAAACACCACTTGCGCTTCGCTAGCGGTTTCACTGGTAAATTTTACTACCGCACCTATGCCAGCAAAGCAGGCTTCAGCTAACAGCAAAAGTAGAGCACCTTTTAGCAGGTGAGGAGCCATGGCGTGTTCCATAAAACATCAAGGTGCTTAGTATAACGCGGTGACGACTTGAAAATCTGCTCGCGCTTTGCGAATCACGAAAAAATCAGTTTATATTCGACAGCGACTAACCGGCAAACCGACCCGAGTTAAGTAAGGCGATAAACTCAGCATTAGGTAGCGGTTTGCTGAATAAAAAGCCCTGTATTAACGAGCAATTACGTTGCCTAAAAAATGATAATTGTTGCTCGGTTTCAACCCCTTCGGCAACACAATACAGCCCAAGGCTGTAAGACATGCTCAGCATGGCATCGATAATGGCTTCATCGTTATGATCCACACCAATGTCTTGCACAAAGCTGCGATCGATTTTAATCGCATCCAGAGGCAACTCTTTTAAATATTTTAACGAGGAATAACCGGTACCAAAGTCATCCAAGGCCAATTTAATGCCGGCATCGCTTAACGATTGCATGGTCAGGATGGCACTTTGCTGATCGCGCATCAGCGCGCTTTCGGTAATTTCAAAGCGCAAGCATTGTACGGGTAACTGGTACTTGTTTAATAATTCGATCACAGTTTCCGCAAGTTTCGGTTGCTCTAAATGCTGCGTTGATAAGTTAATCGATAAGTAAACCTCATGCTTATCAGCTCGCCAGCTAACCATATCTTGCAAAGCCCGCTCGATGAGTTGCTGTGTCATATTAACGATTAAGCGTAAATCTTCTGCAAGTGGAATAAAGTCTGCCGGTGAAATCATGCCGTCTGGGCTTTGCCAACGCAACAGCACCTCAGCGCCGACTAGGCGATTGGTATTGGCATCGATGATGGGTTGATAGTAGTTAATAAACTCTTGTTTTTGAACCGCCTTACGTAAGCGTGATTCGCGAGCCAGTTGCATGTGGGCTTTTTCGTTCATCGCTTTCATAAAAAACTGAAAATTATTGCGACCGGCTTCTTTGGCATGATACATCGCCACATCGGCGTGTTTCATTAATTCCGTGCCATTTAAAGCGTCGTCAGGGAATACCGCTATGCCAATGCTGGGCGACACACCAATATTTTCTGAACCCAGTTGCATGGGTTCGCTAATCACCGCCAGCATTTTACGTGCAACATGGCTGAGGTTATCTGTAGATTTATAGCCTTCAAGTAACACGACAAATTCATCACCGCCCAAGCGTGCAACCGTATCGGTATCGCGCAGCGTTAATTTTAAGCGTCGAGCCACTTCTTTTAGCATTAGGTCGCCAATATCGTGACCAAGAGAATCGTTAATATGCTTAAAGCGATCTAAATCTATAAAAAATAAGGCTAAAGAACGCTGTTCACGGCGAGTTTTATCAATACCGTGCATAATGCGATCCATTAACAACGCACGATTAGGTAGGCCGGTTAACGCATCATAGTTAGCCAGATAGCGTAGTTCAGCTTCGGCCGCTTTCTGTGCGGTGATATCGGTAAACACCAACACAAAGAAAGACAAGCCTTGCTCACCCACCGCACTGATATTGATTAAGGTTGGCCGTTCTTTGCCATCGGGCGTGATCACGCGCTCTTCGCCTTGCCAATGCTCGCCTTTTTGCATGTTACGTAATAAACGAGTGTAAAAGCGTCGCCGTACTAGGCTGATACCCAAATGATGCACTCGTGGTGTGTCGACATAAGTATCGACACTGCCAAAAGCCTGCGCAAAAGAATGGTTAGCGGCAATGATACGTTGCTGTGTATCGAGGATTACCACCCAATCCCGCGTTTGTTGGAAGGCTTCGCCAAAGAGTCGCGCTTTTTCTTTATTGGCTTTAGTTTCTGTAATGTTACTAAAGGTGCCTAAGATTTTTTTCGGTTTGTTGTCATCGTCTACTGCGGTAACCCGCGCTTGATCGCGGAACCATAACCAACGGCTATCTTGATGCCGGATACGGTAAGTGACATCTAGCATAAAACTAGGATCGTGTTGCAGTTTTCGCCATTGTTGTAAAAATTCTTGTCGATCATCTTGATGGATCAATTGACAATGTTGCTCTAAGTGCATGCTTTGCAGTGGATTTTCATATCCTAAAACCAGCGCGTAACGAGTCGAGATTAAGTGATTATGCTTAGCCAGCCACTCAAATACGCCAGCATTTACCGAGGCTAAAGCTTGTGTTAAACGTTGCTCACTCAGTTGGATCTGCTGATTGGCTTGGCGTAATAAGTTTTGCTGCTGCCGGCGTTTTTGCCAATATAATAAAAAAATACTGCCAAACAACAAGGCATACATAAAATAGGCAGGTGTCGAGCGCCACAGCGGGGGAGCGATAATAAAACTAAGGCTTGCCGGTGCACTCTGCTCTCCGGTTAATGGGGCAATAGCACTGACATAAAATTGATAATGACCAGGGGGTAACTGGGGAAATAGTACCTGATTGGTAAATTGTTCTGGATAGATATTATTTTGTTCGCCTTTGAGCCAATAGCGATAAGCAATTTTATGGTTATTATGAAAAGACATGGCGCTAAAATGAATTTTTAAGCCAGAATCATTATGTGATAACTGAAATTGACGATTATTTAACGAGCCTTGAATGGTTTGAAGCTTGCCTGATAACACGCTGAATTCTGTGATGGTCACTTTTAACGGAGCATTATTGGCGGTTAATAGCTTAGGCTCGACGATAATAGCACCGCGCATTCCCCCATAGACCAAACGACCATCCGCTAATTTGGTGTTAGCACCATCGTAAAACTCATTAAAAGCTAGGCCATCGGCTTGGTTAAAAAATTCCAGTTGTAGGTTGTCATGCTCCAGTCGAAACAAACCTTGTCGTGAGGCAAACCAAAGATCACCCGCTTCATCCAGTTGTAACGAAAAAACCTCATTACTCATCAACTTGTTATCAACCGAAAACAATTGCTGCAGCGTTAAATTCTCTAAATTGAAACTGAGTAAGCCAATGCCTCGCATACCTACCCACAAGGTGCCGTTTTGATCAATTTGCATTGAAGTGGCATAACGATTTAGTTGTGGTTGATAATCACTGTGTTGATAAATTAAGCGCAGTTTTTCGGTATCAGGCTGATAATGCCAAAGTTGACCTGCCAGGCTAAGTAGCCAGCTTTGATCCGGTAATTGGCCGAGAATACGCCCCCAATAAGCCATCGGCAGTTGTTGGTTAAGCTGCTCTAGAGGCGTAATGAGCCCAGTATCAATGTGGTAACGATAAAGGTTTTTTTGTTGGCTAATAATCAGGCTATTATCGGCAGCATGATAAAGTTCTAATTGTGCACCTGAAGCGAGAAGCTTTTGCTGGCTGCTATCAGCCATACTAGGCACAGTCACACTGAGTGTTTGAGTATCAAAACGTCGGATCCCCCCGCTGACTTGTAACCATAGCTCACCTTGGCTGCCAGGCAAGAAATGGTGAATGTGACTTTCAGGCGTTCGGGTGTGCGGGCCGTCGGTTTTTAAAAAGCTTTGGCTTTCTTCGGTATCTAAATTGTAGCGATTAAGACCATTAAAGCTGCTAAGCCACAGATACTGATCTTGTTGCCATAGTTGCGTGATACGATCGTTACTAAAGCCACTACCTTTGCTTGACGCTAGATAACGAAATGCTTGGGTTTTCGGATGCCAATAATAAGCGCCATCTTCACGACTCGCCAACCAGATACCGTTTTGTTTATCGTGAGCAAAATCTATTACTGAGTGATCGGCTATCAGCAGATCACTGTCAGAAAAACGTAAAGTCAATTCGGGTTGCTTGGCAGAGGGCGCTAATTGGTAAAGCCCCTGATCGGTTCCGATCCAAACCTGCTTGTTGTGGTTTTTTAACTTCCAAATATTATGTTCAGCAAGCATCGGCGTTGCCTCAATGGGCGTACCTTGCTCAATATAGGCAGAAATGGCGCTAAGTGGCAGTTGAAATAAACCAGAAACCGTGCCCACATAAAGCTGCTCATCACTAATTAACAGGCTTTTGACATGAGATTGGTCTGCATTGATACTAGCTTGGTTCGCGGGCAAATAGGGAATAGAGTGATGCTCGTTGCTTTGCAAATCAAACAAGATCAAGCCGTTAAAAGCACCAATAAATAACTGCTGTTGCTGTAACGCGATATGGCGGATCCAACCTTGGTCTTGGCCTATCTGCGTTAAATCAAATATTTTCTGCCAAGATTTGTCACTGAGCTGTAATTGATAGACCGCATCATTGACGACCAATAATAGCCTGTCGGCATCGCGTTCGATCACGGTCATGATCGTCGATTTTGTGGAGTGTGTTAGCTCACGCGGTGGAGTGAAAAATAATTCGAATTGACCGGCTGCAGGGTCTAACAGATATAACCCGGTATGATTTGCACTGGCCCAAAGTCGCCCTTGGCTGTCTTCTAACAATTCACTAAAGGCAATTTCAGAAAGGCGATATTGTTTGGCGTGTAATTCGTGAACGCTATTGCCGTCAAAGCGGTTAATACCTCCGGCGGTGGCGAGCCAAAGAAAGCCGTCTTTATCTAAATGCAGTTTACGCACTGTGCCCTGAGATAAGCCTTGCTTTGGCGTTAACGACAAAAACTGAGTGTGTGCATTGAGTGCCAGACTGGTAAGCAACAGTAAAAACACAGTTAGGAGCCATTTCACAACACGATTTCCCTTACCCTTGTTAATTTTTTTGCAAAAAAACACTGATTGCTTAAGTTTATGCAACATATACCTTGCTAGCGTTGTTTGTCCAGTTTTGTTATTCGGTGCGGTAAGTCATCTTGAAAGAGTGTAGCAGGCTTACCCTAAGTTAAAGAACAAGATTAAACCGGCGATTGCCGCAAAACAGAGTAATAACAAATTAAACTGATGCTGTTGTAAACGCAAAATACGACGTAAATCGGCGATATCCGGTTCATAAGCTTGTTGCAAACGCGGGCGATCGACCCGTTGTTTGCGGTAATAGAGTGGCCCAGCTAAACTCACCTGCAAGGTTTGGCTTAGCCGAATTAATAACCCTAATTTCGCTTTGGGCATCGTTGCACCTTTAGACGCTAACAGTGTTGGCGCTCTGCGAGAATGACGCTGTAGCCAATACAGCGCAGTACTCAGCCAATAAGGTAACAGGTTCAACCCTTGTTGCACTTGCGCTGCGGCTTGGCCAAAATGTTGGTACTGCTCTAACTTAACGGACCATTGCTGGCTGGCTATTTGACTCAATCGATAACACAGCACCCCCGCGGCACCGGCGAGCAGATACCAAAACATGATACCGATGATTTGCTGGCTAAACCTCAGGCAAAGGCTTTCGAGTAATGCTTTGACTAAGCCCATTTGGCTTAACTGCGCGGTATCTCTGAGCAGCAATAAGCGCGCTTGAGTTTTCGCTAAGCTAAATAAAGACTTTTCCAAGCTGATGATGATTTTTTCGGTTTGCCGCACATAAGGTTGCCAGTTTAAACAACAAAGTAACACGATCACATCAATCAATGGCGGCCAACTGGCCAATAAATATAAGCCAACCAGCAAGGCTAAAGGGATGCTAACGGCGACAAATAAAGCCAAGCCACCGGAGAGACGTTGCTGACTGCTGGCACGTGTTGGATCAGGATGAACCTTGCGCGCTAAGGCTCGGCAAAATGCGGCATAAAAGCTGAGTGGATGATAAATCAGTGGAATAGGTAGCAGCCGAGCAAGCAGCAGGGCCGCGACCAGTATGATCAGCGATAGAGCAAATTCGTTTGCCATCAGCAACGCAGGTTACAGGTTTAAGTCAGCGATAGCGCCCAACATTTCCATTACCATGGCTGAACTGTTTTTGGCTGCAACTTCTAAGTAGGCTTCGAAAGAATCGGGTGATTCTTTACCGGCAATATCACTAAGGCTGCGGATCACCACAAAAGGGGTATTCAGCATATGACAACTTTGTGCAATGGCCGCGCCTTCCATTTCAACTGCTAGCATGCTGGGAAAATGTTGTCGTGTTTGGGCAATCCGTTCAGGATCACACATAAAGCTATCACCGGTGGCAATTAAGCCTTTTTTGGTTTTACAAAAGCCTAACGCAGCAATGCTTTGTTCAGCGGCCGCCATTAACGCGGGGTGCGCTTTGTAGGCGGCTGGCATTTGTGGTACTTGGCCCATTTCATATCCAAAAGCGGTCACATCAACATCATGATGCCGTACTTCGGTACTGATCACGACATCGCCGACGCTTAATTCAGGATCAAAACCGCCAGCCGACCCCGTATTGATGATGCAGTCAGGTTTAAATTGGCAAATCATTAAGGTTGTGGCCACGGCTGCGGCAACTTTACCAATACCTGATTGCACTAAAACGACATTTTTACCGGCTAAAGTACCGATGTAAAAAGTATAGCCGCCTAACTTTTCTGTACGATTTAATTCAATTTGTTGCTGTAACAGCGCAATTTCAGGTTCCATTGCGCCAATAATGCCGATTAATTGCATGGTCCCGCCTAGGCAAGTAAAAAAACGCTAGTATAAACGGGGTGGCAGTGAAAAGCATTGCCTTTCCTGTCAAACGTGCGGATTACGCTAAAACAACCGGTTATTGCTGCAACGGGATCGGCTGCATGGCCTGACCAGAGGTCAGGCGACCATGTTGATAATCGCTAACCGCCTGTTGGATCTCAGCCATGGTGTTCATTACAAAAGGACCATATTGCACAATAGGTTCAGCAATGGGCCGGGCGGCGAGCACAAGAAAGCGTACCGAGGTTTTTGCGCTGAGCGATACCGCACCTTGTGTTGATAATACTGCAGCTTGATGCTCAGGTAAGGTAATCTGTTGCTCAGCGCTGTGCAGCTCTAAAGTTCCTTCATAAGGATACAGTAAGGCGTTATGACCATCAGGCAGCGGTAACTGTAGCTGAGCACCAGGCGATAAATGAATATCAAAATAGACGGGTTCCGTACTTAATCCTTGGATCGGACCTTGCACCTGTTGGTCTTGATAACAAAAGTTGCCAGCAATCACTTTAACGCGAATACCGTCAGCGGCTTGTACTACCGGTATTTGCGTAGGGTTGATATCAACGTAAGCGGCTTCTTTCATTTTTTCTTTGGCGGGCAAATTAATCCACAGTTGAAAGCCGCGCATCAATCCAGATTCTTGCTGCGGCATTTCCGAGTGAATAATGCCTCTTCCGGCACTCATCCATTGTACACCGCCGCTTTTTAGGTGACCTTGATTACCCAAGTGATCTTTATGCAACATATGGCCATCAAGCATATAAGTCACCGTTTCAAAACCGCGGTGAGGGTGTGCGGGGAAACCGGCAATATAATCATCCGCTTGTTCCGAGCCAAAACAGTCGAGCATTAAAAAAGGATCCAACCTGAAGTCAGCAGATTGTCCTAAGCTGCGTTTTATTTTTACCCCAGCACCGTCTGATACTGTCACGGCAGGTATAAGCGTTTTTAATTTACGCATAATGTCTCCTTAAATAGTTAAGATGATTAAACCGGATAAGCAATCGAATGAAAATTGCAAAAAGTGCCGACTAATCTTCAATAAAGTAGAACGATGGCAGTTCAGTTAGCATTAAGGCGTGAGCGCTAAAGTGCCAGTCAGTAACCTTGCTGTATCGGTCATGCCGATAAGATGATTGGAGATTGTCATGAAAAAACAACTAATTTGTATAATGTTATTCAGTAGTGCTGCGGCCACCGTACAAGCGAACTCAGATATTCGTTGGGATTATCTTGGTTTAGGTTATACCGATGCGGCAGGAGACGGACCTTATATAGAAGGGTCATTACGCGTAGCGCCATCCTGGGTATTACAGGGCGAGTTCAGCCCACAAACGGTGGCATCACAAGACTTCAATGCCTTTCGTTTCGGCGTGACTTATCTCAGTGGGTTTAAACTCGACTTTACACCGAACAGCCAAACTTACTTGCAAGCGGGTATTGATGGCGTCAGCGGTGATCGTGATGATACCGGTGCTTTTTTCGGTATAGGCGCTCGCCATCCGTTAACGCCACAAGTTGAGTTATTAACAGAAGCCAGTTATCACACCTTAGGCGATAACTATGGCAGTGCTACGGCCGGAATTGCTTATTACTTCAGCCCAGACTGGGCCCTAAGAAGTACGTTGTCGTTAAATAGCGGTGACACGAAAAACGTTTTTCGTTTTGGTATGACCTATCAGTTTTAAATCAGCCCACAGTTAGCCGTTGTTGCCCGCAGCTTGCACAGAATATATTTACCCGTGGCTGGCGCAAAGCATTGCAGTTGCGTCAGCCAACTCTTAATATTGAGTACTTGGCTAGCGCGACAGCGGAAGTGATACTATGTTAGACGATTTTTTTATCCAGTTAAGTACCGAGCCTGACAGCATTAGTTTTGCGCAAACTATGGCCGTTATTGATAAACACTATGATTTTACTGCCGTGGCTTTTGAAAATGGCGAAGTGACTAATGCCGCCGATCAGAACAACGGTTCCTGCAAAATCTTTGCATTTGGTCTGTTACACCAGTTATCGGAACCGCAAACCTTACAGTTATTTGGTGAGCATTATCGCCAGGTAATGGCCACTCCTAATGGTGCCGATCATCAAAATATTCGCAATTTTTTGATCACCGGTTGGAATGGCATTCGTTTTTCAGGTAACGCCTTACAGCTAAAAAGCACCGCTGTTTAACTCAAAAAATAAGGCCAGCATCTGCTGGCCTTATTACTTAACCGCTCTTCCTGAGCTGCGTTATACCGTCACATTAATGTTCTGGCCAAGATTTCCAACAGATTGTGCAGCGGCAGTAGGCTCAATACTTTGCATAGCATTTTGTACTAAGCTCGTGGCCATTTGCCCTTGCTGTTCTTGTTGTTTCTTTGCCATCACAGCGCCCAGCACTTCAAAAGCCTGAGCAGACGCAAGTGCGCCAACGGATTGACTCATAGAACCTCCTATTAGCAACAGGTCATCTGGTTATCGGCAAGCGGTTGGCAAACTTTAGGCATTTTTTTGCCTTATTAAAAAAGGTGAATGCCGCCTGTTGCAGCAGGCGGCATTCGATCTTAGCGCGGAGTGACTCATTTCTCCAAAGCGTTAAGAAACTTGGACTAGCGCGGTAGATTGCGCTTTAATTTGTGACTTTGATAAAGCCGGTGACATTAAACGGCCTGATAGGGCGGTATTCACCAAAGCCGGCTTAACAGTACGGATTGGCCGGGTAGGGCCTTTTTTCACTAAACCTTTTAATAAGGGTTCCACTTTCGGTGCCGGTTTACCCAGTTTAACCGCGAGTGCCGCTTGTAATTCGGTTACGGTGTAACCTGCCTTAATAGCAATACGTAAATAAGGCACGCCAGCTGCATCAAGCGCACCACTTACAAACCAATCTGGTACGGCTTTGTGCCCTTCTTTATTTTGTGGATTAACTAAGTCAAGTACCGCCACCACTTTCATCGTTTCAGGTTCGCACAAGACATAATCGAGATATTTGGCATTAAGCTTTAACTGGGTGCTGCGCCGGTTTTTGTCAGAGACACTGGCCTTGATATCTAAGACATCGGCTAAGCGCACTCTGTTCATAATACGATAGTCATTTTGTACTGCTTTATCTAATAAACCCAAAAAAGAACGTTCAACCGGACTAAACAACGCAGCCTTCCGCTGCACTTGGAACGGGTTACTATTGTCAATAAAACGACTGGCAACCAAAGCAATAACCACGACCAGTAGCACTAATAACAGCATGATAAACTCCATGCTTACCTCCGACAAAGAATTGACAGCAAGAACGATGAGTTCAAACAAGCATAAGCTGTGCCAATATTTTTAATGCGGTGCTAACAAGGTTATTTTTTGAATTGATGCCAGCCATCATCTTCATTAATGGTATTTATATGTAATTTAGGCTTATAGTTACTGCATCTGAAATAGTACAAGGACACGATCATGGCAGCAGTAACAACTTGTGGCGCGCTGACTATCAAAGGCGCAATGCCTGAAGCCTATCAAGAAATTTTAACGCCAGCGGCTTGCGAATTTGTCGCAGAGCTTGCTCAATTATTCCGCCCGCCGTTAAAAGAGCTGTTAAGCGCACGGCAACAACGCCAAGCCAAATATGATGCCGGTGCTTTACCTGACTTTTTAGCAGAAACGGCAGCGATCCGCCATGGCGATTGGCAAGTGGCCGCTTTACCCGCTGATTTACAAGATCGTCGTGTCGAAATTACTGGGCCGGTAGAACGCAAAATGATCATAAACGCGTTAAATGCGGATGTTAAAGTGTTTATGGCGGATTTTGAAGATTCGCAAACACCCAGTTGGGATGGCATGGTGGAAGGGCAAATCAATTTACGCGATGCTAACCTTGGCACGATCAGTTATACCGATCCACAAAGCGGCAAACATTATGCGCTAAAAGAGCATCCCGCTTTATTAATTGCCCGTGTGCGTGGCTTGCATTTATGGGAAAAGCACATTGAATTGGCAGGTGAACCGATCCCCGGTGGCTTGGTCGATTTTGCTTTGTATTTTTATCATAACTATCGCACCCGCCTGAAAAATGGCACCGGGGTGTATTACTACGTACCCAAATTACAAAGCCATTTAGAAGCGAAATGGTGGGATGATATCTTCCGTTACACCGAGCAACGTTTTGCTGTGCCTATTGGGACGATCCGCGCGACTGTGTTGATCGAAACGCTGCCAGCGGCTTTTGAAATGGACGAAATCCTTTATATGATGAAAGACCATATCGTGGCATTAAACTGTGGTCGTTGGGATTATATCTTCAGTTATATCAAAACATTAAACAACCATCCGGATCGCGTGTTACCCGATCGGCAGGTCGTTTCTATGCATAAGCCGTTTTTAAGTGCTTACTCTCGCTTACTCATTAAAACTTGTCATAAACGTGGCGCTTTAGCCATGGGCGGCATGGCGGCCTTTATTCCGGCAAAAGATCCGGCGGTGAATGCCGCGATTTTAGAGCGCGTGACCGCGGATAAAGAATTGGAAGCGAGTAATGGCCATGATGGTACTTGGGTGGCACACCCTGGTTTAGCCGCTACGGCTAACGGTGTGTTTGCCAAGTACTTAGGTGATAACACTAACCAGTTAGCCGTATCACGTGCTGACGATGCACCGATCACCGCTGCCGAATTACTCGCGCCCTGTGATGGTGATCGTACGGAAGAGGGCATGCGTACTAACATCCGCGTTGCCTTGCAATACTTAGCGGCGTGGATCAGCGGCAAAGGTTGTGTGCCCATTTATGGCTTAATGGAAGATGCCGCCACAGCGGAAATCTCTCGCACTTCCATTTGGCAATGGATTAAACATGGTAAAGAGTTAAGTAACGGTAAACTTGTTACCAAAGCCCTATTTGCTTCTTTTTTAGAGGAAGAGGCAAAGGTGGTGTTAGCAGAAGTTGGGGCAGAAGTGTGGCAAAGCCAGAATTTTGCTCGGGCGCAAGCCTTATTGCTAGACATTACCACAGCTGATGAACTGACAGATTTCCTAACCCTGCCGGCTTATCAGTTGCTTGATTAACCTGACGTAACCATTTTGGGGCGCGATTTAGCGCCCTTTTTTATTTGAGCTCTTCGGCGGTTTCGGCAATTAAGCGTCGAAACCAGATATGGCTGGCATCCTGGTGTAACAGGGGGCTCCAGATCATCTTCAGTTCAATCGGTGGGATAGCAAAGGGCGGATCCATGATGGCCATGTTAGCGTCGTTCTCATATAGTCTAGCGGCTCTACTGGGCAAGGTGGCAATTAAATCGATACTGACCGCTAAATGCATGGCAACATGATAGTTTCGGGTAAAAACGGTAATATTACGCTGCTTACCTAATTTGGCCAGCGCTTCATCAACCCAACCGAGCTTCTGTACGTCTTTTGGATCCATCCCTACGCCAACACCAAAACCGGTTTTACTGACCCAAATATGTTGGGATTTTAAATAGCTATCCAAATTGAAGCTCTGTAACACAGGATTTTGGCGGTTGATTAAACAAGAAAAACTATCTCGCCAAACGGTTTTTTGATGGAACGACTGCGGTAAATGATCAAAGCGGTTAATCGCCATATCGACCTTACCATTTTCCACATCATGAAAGTTAACATCTGACGGTGTCATAATATCTAAGCTGCTGAACGGCGCTTGTACGCGTAGCTTTTTCAACAAGGCGGGGATCAAGGTTGAGGCCGCATAATCACTGGCCATAATACGAAAAACCCGTTGGCTTTGTGACGGTTCAAAATCTTTATTGGGCTGTAAGGTTTCTTCTAGGGTGAGCAATACACCACGCACTATAGGCGCTAATTCGCGGGCGCGTTCAGTGGGCACCATGCCTTCTGAGGTGCGCACTAATACTGGATCGTTTAACAAATCACGTAAGCGTTTTAAACCATTACTCATCGCTGGCTGAGTGATGTTTAATTGGTTCGCCGCCCGAGTCACATTCTGTTCTCGCAGCAATACATCCAAGTAAACCAACAGGTTTAAGTCCATCTTATTAATATTCATCAGTAAAATACTCAGCAGCAATATTATTCGTGTTCTGAATCATAACATTGGCCAAAGCAAGACCCAAGCTGTGGTACTAACATTCACAAAATAAATGACGAGCATCATAAAAATCAGCTTTATGAATTAAAGTTTTGTTGGCTATAGTGAAAGCACACCAACCCAGTTACGAAAAATTGTTTAAGAGGGAAACACTATGTCAGCTTACTCAGAACACGTGCAACAAGTCGAAGCGTTATGTGGCAAAGAAAAAGGCTGGAATGCTATCAGCCCAGAGTATGCAGCTCGCATGCGTTTACAAAATCGTTTTCACACGGGTTTAGATATTGCGAAATACACCGCAAAAATTATGCGTGAAGATATGGCCGCTTACGATGCGGATAGCAGCCAATACACCCAGTCATTAGGCTGCTGGCATGGTTTTATTGGTCAGCAAAAACTGATCGCCATTAAAAAGCACTTTGGTAGCACCAAGCGTAAATACTTATACTTATCCGGTTGGATGATTGCAGCACTGCGTTCAGAGTTTGGCCCTTTACCCGATCAATCTATGCATGAGAAAACTTCAGTACCGGCTTTAATTGCTGAATTGTACAACTTCTTAAAACAAGCTGATGCGCGTGAGTTAGGCGGCTTGTTCCGTGATCTAGATGGCGCACGTGCTGCCGGTGATGCCGCTAAAACTGCCGCAGTACAAAACAAAATCGATAACTTTGAAACGCACGTAGTACCGATCATTGCCGATATCGATGCCGGTTTTGGTAACGAAGAAGCCACTTACTTACTCGCGAAAAAAATGATCGAAGCCGGGGCTTGTGCCATTCAAATTGAAAACCAAGTATCGGATGAGAAACAGTGTGGTCACCAAGACGGAAAAGTCACCGTGCCGCATGCCGACTTCTTATCAAAAATTAATGCCGTACGTTACGCTTTCCTAGAGTTAGGGGTAGATGACGGTGTTATCGTTGCCCGTACCGATTCATTAGGTGCCGGTTTAACCAAGCAAATTGCCGTGACCAACGAGCCAGGCGACTTGGGCGACCAATACAACAGCTTTTTAGATGGTGATTACATTAGCAGCGCTGATGATATTGCCAACGGTGATGTGGTGGTTAAAGCCAATGGTAAGCTGTTAAAACCAAAACGCTTAGCCAGTGGCTTATTCCAGTTCAAAGCCGGTTCAGGTGTGGATCGTGTGGTACTAGACTGTATCACATCACTGCAAAACGGTGCTGACCTACTGTGGATTGAAACTGAAAAACCACATATCGGTCAAATCAAGGAAATGGTTGACCGGATCCGTGAAGTGGTTCCTGGTGCTAAGTTGGTTTATAACAACAGCCCATCTTTTAACTGGACGCTTAACTTCCGTCAACAAGTGTTCGATGCATGGAAAACTGCAGGTAAAGACGTCTCAGCTTATGATCGTGCCGGCTTAATGGCAGAGCAGTATGATACAACGGAATTAGCTCTAGAGGCCGACAACCGTATCCGTACTTTCCAAGCTGATGCGGCGCGTGAAGCGGGTATTTTCCACCACTTAATTACTTTACCTACTTATCATACGGCAGCGCTGTCGACAGATAACTTGGCGAAAGAGTACTTTGGTGCCGCCGGTATGCTGGGTTATGTTGCAGGCGTACAACGTAAAGAAATCCGTCAAGGTATCGCCTGTGTGAAACACCAAAACATGTCAGGTTCTGATATTGGTGATGATCACAAAGAGTACTTCTCTGGTGATGCTGCGTTAAAAGCCGGTGGTTCGCATAACACGATGAACCAGTTCTAAGCGTCAAATTGTGTCTTACTTTCGCAACGTGGTCAGGTTAATCTGACGTTGGGCGGCCAGTGGCTGCCCTTTTTTATGCCGCTAATCACAGCGCAAGCAGATAAAACGCTAATGCTCACTTTAGAAACGGCTATCAGGCTCAGCCAGATGCGGCTTACCTTTTATATAGGCACGGCGAAACTGTACAAAGTAGTCACGCAGGGCTTTGGCTGCCAACGGTTCAGCTGCCAGTTCTAACACGGCAATGGCGACCTCAGCGGTACAAAGTTGATGTAAATGAGCGGCTTCACGCAGCACATAATCACTGGCTTGAGTGGGTTGAATACCCAGCACCGGTAATGTTGCTAAATACGGGCTGCGAAACATTTTTTTGGCTTCGCGCCAAGTGCCATCTAGCATCACAAACAGCGGAATGCGCTCAGCGGTGGCTTGCGCCAGCGCGTTGGCGTCAGCTATACAGCGCTCTGGCGCAGCATATTGTTGTGGGAACACCACAATAGGCACATATTTGGGATCGTGGAGTAGTGCTAATAAAGCGGCATCTGGCTGGGTGCGATCCCAAACAAAGGCATGGCTATCGGCGGCAATATCACAAATCAGTCGGCCGGTATTGGTGGGTTTGTAACATTCGCCGGTGTACATAATAAAGCAGAAAGCCGCGCGCGCTTGTGGCGCGGGGCGAAGCGCACAAATACATGCGGTCGCGGGCAATAAACAGTTTTCACAGCGGCGCACCTTACTCCCCCGAGCATTAAACACCCGCGTGGCTTTAAGTAGCTCACGTTGTCGTAATTCTAAGATGGCGTTGGCCATGATGGTGCATCCTCTTGCGCGCGTGTTTGCGGTGCTGTGCTTGCTAACGGGCGCGTATTGTACGGGCTTTTATGCTAAAATTCGCGCTCTTTTTGTGAACGGCAGGCCTTAGGCGCGAGTGACTTTGTGAGTATTGCAACCCAAGCTTCAGAAATTACCCTACCGGCAAATAATGCGGGATGGCCGACGGTATTGGCATTTTTAATCGCGAAGTTTCCAGGCGTCTCGGCTGCA
Organism: Alishewanella sp. HL-SH06; assembly: GCF_052656265.1. Taxonomy (NCBI): domain Bacteria; kingdom Pseudomonadati; phylum Pseudomonadota; class Gammaproteobacteria; order Alteromonadales; family Alteromonadaceae; genus Alishewanella; species Alishewanella sp. HL-SH06. The sequence goes on along the minus strand of NZ_CP199752.1, from coordinate 3,164,738 downwards.
ATTTGGCAACAGCGCATTCAACAGGGTAAAGTGCATTGGTATCAAGGCGAGTGTATTAACGAGCATACCGCTTTTTTACCCAGTCGGCGGCTTTGCTATTACCGCGAAGTCGAAACCGAGCCGGTGGTCCCGTTTGCACATCGTATTATCTATCAAGATGCGCACCTATTAGTGGCCGATAAACCGCATTTTTTGCCGGTTACCCCAGGGGGCAGCTTTGTTAATGAATGCCTGTTGCAACGTTTAAAAACAGACACCGGCAATCAAGATTTAGTGCCTCTGCATCGTTTAGACCGCGATACCGCGGGTTTGGTGTTATTTAGCCTGCAAGCCGACAGCCGTGCGCTTTATAGTCGGTTATTTAGTGCTGGGCAGATCAGTAAAACCTATTATGCGGTGGCAGAGGTGGCGCAGTTTCATGATGCACTGCCGCAACAATGGCAGCTGCATAATCGGATTGAGAAAAGCCAGCCCCGGTTTTTAAATAAAATTTGTGCTGGCGAGCCAAACGCCTCATCAACGATCCGCTTGCTTAAGGTTGAGGCCGGTTTAGGGGTGTTCCAGTTACAAGCACATACCGGTAAAACGCATCAATTACGCTTACATATGCAAAGTTTAGGCTGGCCGATTTTACACGATGCCTATTATCCCGTGTTAAAACCTAAAAATAGCGGCGATTTTAGCCAGCCGTTGCAATTATTAGCCGCTGAAGTCAGTTTTATCGATCCGATCAGCGCCGAGTTACGGCGCTTTTCCTCTGAGCAAAAACTCGCCTTTGGCCCCGCTTTAGCCGCAGATTAAGCCAAGGTTTTAGAGCGTGCGGCTTTGTAAAATGCGATCTAATTGATTGGCAAAGGCTTGTCGATCAGCCTGATTGAGCGTGGCGGGGCCACCCGATTGAATACCACTGGCGCGCAGCGTTTCCATAAAGTCACGCATAGTGAGTTTTTGCTTGATGGTATCGGCGTGATAACGCTCACCCCGAGGGTTGAGTGCCAAGCCGCCTTTGGCGATAACCTCGGCAGCAAGCGGAATATCCGCCGTGATCACCAGATCGTCCACTTGGCAACGCCGCACTATTTCATTATCGGCTTCATCAAAACCTTTACTGACGGTCAGGCTACTAATATAGGCCGAGGGTGGCGTCCGTAGCGGTTGATTGGCCACCAGAATGAGCGGGCATTGTTTACGTTCGGCAGCGCGATATAAAATTTCTTTAATCACAGTAGGGCAAGCGTCAGCATCAACCCAAATGGTAAAAGACATAAGTGTTCTCAGCTTAATTTAACGGGAATAACGTTGGCTAAAGCGCATCGCCTGCGGGTAAGGAAAAATATCCTCCACAATGCCTTGGCGAATATGATACTGCTTTTTTCGCCAATAGGCGGCATCCAATAATTCAGGATGCTGACTAAACAGTAACTCACGGATCTGAGCTTGCGGTGTCACAAAGGTGGCAATTTGTTCTGGAAAAACATCGCCGGGCTCGGCCCAGCAATTCGCTTCTGCGTTTATTGCATCTTCAAAACTATCGGTTTTGGGCAAAGAGCGAAAATTCACATCTAACAAATACTGCACTTCGTCATAATCATAAAATACCACGCGGTTATGTCGCGTAACGCCAAAGTTTTTCAAGAGCATATCGCCAGGAAAGATATTGGCGGCGATCATTTCTTTAAGCGCGAGGCCGTAGTCATCCATAATTAAGGCTTTTTGCTGATCAGTGGCCTGCTCTAAATACAAGTTCAATGGCACCATGCGTCGTTCGATATACAGGTGCTTAATCACGACTAAGTCATCTTCGATCTGCAAGGAACCGGCAATACTGTGTTGTAACTCGGCTAATAAATCGGCATCAAAGCGGTTTCTGGGTAAGGCAACATCGGAATACTCTAAGGTATCCGCCATCCGGCCGACGCGGTCGTGTCCTTTTACTAACTGATAGCGGGCTTTGACGGTCGCACGGTCAAACGGCTTACTTTCAGCAAATTTATCGCGGATCACTTTAAAAACATAAGGAAAAGACGGCAGCGTAAATACCATCATCACCATACCCCGGGTACCTGGCGCGGCGACAAACTGATCTTTACTGCGACTGAGGTGTGACAAGAGCTCTCGGTAAAACTCGGTTTTGCCTTGTTTATGTAAGCCAATCGCGGCATAGAGTTCAGCTAGGGTTTTATGCGGCAGCAGTTCACGTAGAAAATGCACCAGCGCTGAGGGCACGGGGCACTCCACCATAAAATACGCGCGTGAGAAGCCAAAGATGATACTCATTTGTTGAGGATCGGTCAGAAGAGTATCAAGGTACAGGCCGCGCTTAGTGTCATGTAATAGCGGAATAATAAAAGGTTGTTGTCCTTCTGGGCTGACCACTCGGCCAACAATATAGGCCGCTTTATTACGAAAAAACGGTGTGCGTAAAATATCTAAACGAATTAAATGCACCGGATAAGCACCATGACTCGACTGAGCAATAAAGCTGCGCAGGATACAGCGTATATCATGCTCTAAATCGATAAAGGGCGTTTTAAAACCAAAGGCTCCAATAATATTACGAATAGACTGCTTCAAGCCGGCTTGTGCCGGAAAATAGCTTTCATATACGGATGAAATAGGGGCAGGTAGATGCTGTTTGTCTAAGGTTGATTCGACAAAGATATTTTGATTATGAAAGTATTTGCGGGCAAATAAGCGACAAAACACCGAATTATAGAAGGTTTCAGCCAATTCGGCTTGCGGGTGAAATAACAGGTATTCTAAATAATGCTGCTTCACTTGCTGCCATAGGGGTTCGTTTAAGCATTCGGCAGGTAACTGGGCTTGCAGGTTAGCGATGGTTTCATTCACCCGTATATCGTAAAACTGGATCCGCTCTGAACTATCTTGCTGATAGGCTTGCCAATCGGCTTGTTCAAAACGTTGCCAGGCTCTGCCGGTGACTTGCTGAAATAAACGAAAGTGTTTGCGAAAGCCTTTTAAGATAATCTCGGCAATTTGCCGGGCTTGCTTCATAGCGGAAACCTAAAAATATAGAATAACGTTACTGTATGACAAAGCCTGCATGGCGGCAAGTTAACGTCACGGATGCAAAGTGATACGCTAACTTGCCTGCGTTGCTGCTTAAGCCGCGTTCTCTAACACGGTGGTCTGTTGCGTGCTTAGTTCAGGCTGCACATCATCACCGTAATCAAACATCACGGCTAAAACCAAAACAACGGATGATGCCAACATTAACTTGAAGATCAGCGGCAAGCAGAAGCGGAACCAATGGCCATAAGGAATACCGGCAATACCAATAATGCCCATTAAAATCGCATTGGTGGGAATAATCATATTAGAAAAGCCATCACCAAATTGGTAAGCCAACACCGCCACTTGCCGTGGTATTTCTAACAGATCGGCCAGCGGCACCATCAGCGGCATGGTGACATAAGCTTGACCACTACCAGAAGGGATAAAAAAGTTTAACAGCGTTTGAATGACCAGCATGCCGATGGCGGCAATTTCAGCCCCAACATACGACAGTGGCATCGACATGCCATGCACCAGTGAATGCAGTACCTGACCATCTTCTAAAATCAATGAAATACCGCGAGCAACGCCAATTAAGATGGCAGTAGTGGTCAGATCCATGGTGCCTTCAATAAATTTTTTGGCCGCCGTGTCGGCGGAAATATTGCTAACTAATGTGGTAAATAGCCCCCAAGCAATAAACGCAGCGCCCAGTTCATATAAATACCAGTCGTTAACCCGAATATTGTAGGCCACGATACCAATCGTCAGCACAAAACTGCCCAGTACCATGCGGTGTGCCAAGGTTAGCGCTGGATAATTGACTGCGGCCTTGTCACCTAGCGGGCAGGGCAAATCTTTGACCATCGACTGGTTGGGATCGGCGAGCACTTTTTTAGAGTAAGACCAGACATGGTGAAAGCCAATTAACACAAAGGGAAGGAAAATCGCTGCGCGCAGCGGCCAACCGGATAAAATAGGAATATCGGCAATTTGCTGGGCGATTACTAAGGTAAAGGGGTTAACGGCTGAAATGCCATAGCCAATACCATAACCGGCAACGGTCATACCCACTGCGGTCATTGCATCGAGTCGCATCGCTTTACACAGCGCCACTAAAATCAACACAAACGGTATATATTCACCCGCCGTGCCAATAAAGCTCGAGGCCATGGCAAAGCAAAATACCACCATAAAAATCAGCAGTTGAGGTTGAGTACCAAAGCGATCTAACAAACGGCCGATCAGCGCGTCGACCGTTCCGGTAGCGCGGGCAATGGATAACACACCGCCTAAAATCATCACAAAAAAGATCACATCTTGCGCTGAAGCAAAAGCACGTGGAATGGCGGTTAATAATTGCCAAGGTGATAAATAGCTACGCTCGTCCACCAAGGTAAAAGTGCCTGCTTGCACGACAGACCGGCCATTGGCCAGTGTCTCGGTTTGAAAGAAGCCTTGCGGCACAATCCAGGTGGCGATTAGCGCAAGCACCATCATGCTAAAGAGTAGCGTCAGGGTGTGCGGTACTTTAAAGTTTCCCATAATAAGACCTTTGTTGTGCGCTTGGCGCATCTTAGTGATAATTTTTGTTTAGTGTTTAGTGTTTAGTGTTTAGTGTTTAGTGTTTAGTGTTTAGTGTTTAGTTTTTAGTGCTGTAAGGCAACACCCAGTTGAGCCGCGGGGCCTTACTACAAAAGAGCAAGTCTACCCGATGTGGTATTAGTCGACAAATTTAGTGACTTTGTACCTTTGCAAAGGAGTAGTACTTGCTGCGATGGCTTGCTTTGTATAGGCTTGGCTTTTTTCTCGCAAGGGGCTCGTTTTGGCACTGTTTCCGCTGACCATTTTGTTAAGTGCAACCCTATTATTTTTAGTGCAGCCGATGTTAGCGCGTTGGCTGCTTCCGCAGTTTGGTGGGGGCGCTCAGGTGTGGGCCGCTTGCCTGTTATTTTTCCAAACACTGTTATTAGCCGGCTATGCTTACGCTCATCTACTGACGCGCTTTGCTAATTTAAAACAACAGCGGGGCTTGCATGCTCTGTTAGTGCTCGTGGCGCTGGGTAGTTTACTGGGTTTAATTAACCCTGGTGCCAGTGCTGCCACCGCCTATCCGCTGTTGGATATTTTATGGCTGTTAACTCGTACCGTGGGCTTGCCTTATTTCGTGTTAGCAGCAACCGGGCCCTTATTACAATATTGGTTTGCTAATGTCTTTCCGCTGCGCTCACCTTATCGGTTATATGCCTTATCAAATTTAGGCTCCTTTGCTGGTTTATTGCTTTATCCTTTTTTAGTTGAGCCTTATTTAGCGCTTGATCTGCAACGTCAAAGTTGGGCTCTGGGCTTTGTGTTGTTCAGCCTAAGTATGACTTTGCTGCTCTGGCGAAGCTTGCAAGGCAGCAAAGCTGAGGCGGTCGCACCTTTACAATTACGCGGTCAGCCTTATGGCTTTTGGCTGGCATTAGCCGCTGCGGGCGTGGTTTTACTGTTAGCGGTAACGCAGCAAATTACTCAAAATATCCCACCAGTACCGTTTTTATGGGTGATCCCGCTGGCGTTGTATTTATTAAGCTTCACCTTAGTCTTTAACCGTGATAGCTGGTATCAGCGCTCGGTTTGGCTATATTTGTTTGCTATTTGCTTGTTAATGGCGTTGCTGTTGTACTTTTTAGGCCGCCAGTTTGATTTGTATTCGCAATTATTACTTTATTTGCTGTTGTTATTTAGCGGCTGCATGCTTTGCCATGGTGAGCTGGCGCGCAGTAAACCGGCACACGGTGCTTTAACGGCTTTTTATTTAGTGCTGGCGGCCGGTGGTATGCTCGGTGGCGTACTGGTCAATTTACTGGCGCCTGTTATCTTCACAAAGTATTGGGAGTTCCCGTTGGTGTTACTGGCCATTTTATGGCTGGTCACGTTAGTTAACTGGCGACAACAAGCGCGTTGGCAAACCGCGCTAGCGTTATGTTCAGGTGTGTTGTTTATGGGCGTGTTTTGGTCGGCGGAATCGTGGCTTGGGCAGCATGATGTCAGTAAAAGTCGAAACTTTTATGGCAGTTTAACGGTGCGTGATGCCAATGTCGCAGGGCAATGGCAGCGTCAGTTAATTGATGGCACAACCAGCCATGGTGCGCAGTACTTAGCGGCTGAACAAGCACAGCAGCCACTGAGTTATTATCGTGCAGGCACCGGCGTGGCTTTAGCGCTGCAGCACTTTTTACCGGCTGATCCCAGTCGCACCGCGGCGCAGTTGCAAGGGCGTAAAGTCGGTTTGGTTGGTCTGGGGGCGGGGGCTTTAGCGGCTTATGGCCAAGCGGGCGATGATTACCAGTTTTATGAAATCAATCCTGCTGTAATCCGTGCCGCGCAGCAGCATTTTAGTTATTTAGCTAATAGTGATGCCAAGCCGCAGGTGATATTAGGCGATGCTCGCCAGGTGCTAGCAGAGCAATGGCAAAACAGCGGCAGTCAGCAGTTTGACCTATTGGTGTTAGATGCCTTTAGTAGTGATGCCATTCCGGTGCATTTGCTCACTGCAGAAGCGATGGCGTTGTATTGGCAGCACCTGATGCCAGATGGCGTGTTGTTAGTGCATATCTCGAATAACTATTTAGATCTAAGCAGTGTGCTGCGTAATCATGCAGCCCAACTGGGTTTACAAGCGCTATTTTTACCCACAGCGGCTGATGCACAAAACCCAGCAGCGACAGAGTGGGTGATCTTAAGTCGTAATCAACGTTTTTTAACACAAGCCGTGATGCAGCAGCACAGCAAAAATTGGCCACGCCCGTTGCAACCTCATGTGTACTGGACCGATCAGCGTAGTAATTTATTTTCAGTGTTAAAATAAAGCCGCCAGGGCGAAATGACAATTGCGCCCTGGGGCAAGCCTATCATCGCCGTTAATCCGGGTTAATAATGCGGAGCAATTGCCGATAGCTTAGCTTACCTGTCTCGGCTTGATAACAGTTATCCTGCTTCGTCAGCTTAATCGTGTAAGGCGGCTCACTGATGCTGGCACTGATTAAGTTACTGCGGCAGAGCGAACGGCTAAACTCACGGAAATGGCTTCGAGTAAAGATCGGGCTTTTACTGCGCAACGGCTCGGCAAATTGTGGTAATGCCGTTTTGTCGTTTGCCGGAAACAGCTGCGGTTCGGTTGTTTGCCACAGCATAGTATCGCCAGCACTGAGCAAGTAATAGCTTGCCAATAACACATTGGGCGTTGATTCTGGCTGCAGTACGCTAAGCGTCACATCACCACTGCCGACCACCGTTAGTTGGGCCTTTGCCTCCGACCATTGGCCTAAATCAACTAATAGTGCCGTGTTCTCGTCAATACCAAAACCAAAGCGGCTTTGGCTAGCTTGTTGCAGCACCAGTAAGCGGGCTTGACGGCCACGCTCAGCAAACTGTGTGTCTACGATACCCAGTGGAAATAAGCCTAGCCCGCCATCTGTAGTATAAGTCAGCTGTCGCTCACTGCTATTATTCGGGCAGCGCTGTTCTTTCTGACAGCCTTGCCACGGCGCAGTGGCGGCTTTGGCACCATATTGTAGGGCATGATAACTGTCGCCACTGCTTAACATCGGGATCGGAGCAGTAGCAAATAACTGACCGCCACTCAAAGCCGCTGCGGCGTTATTGCTTGCTGCAAGCAGTAGGCTATTTTGTTGCAAAGCGGCCAAAATGGCATTAAGCGCGGCGGTTGCCGTACCGTCAGGTTGGCGCAGTGCCGCGGTTAATAGCGTTACATCACCATCACTAAAAAATAAGGCATCGGCTTGCTGAATGAGTTTAATTAGTTCGTTTTCGCCTTTTTGACAGAACTGTTGTTGATAAGAAAAGCGATCGGCATACACTTGCTCGCGACGATAGCGGCCATTCTGCTCAGCGAAAGCGTCAGCTAAAGCTGCGCAGTTTTTACTGCTAAGCGCCTGGGTTAACGCTGCGTTTAGCGGTAGCCAAGCCACCTCTGCGCCCGCTTGTCGAAAAATATCTAAATACAGATCGACGCTGGCAAAGGGGTCGCTTGCCGCGGCGGTGATCAGCAATACTTTTGCTTGGCTGCGGCCTTTGCTCGTGGCTTTCGCTGTCGCTAAACTCACTAACTGTTGGTATAAGGCCACGGCTTGTTGATCAATCGAATTGGCTAAGTCTGCTTGCTCGGTTAAGCGATATTGCCGATCAGCGCTGAAAGTCGCCACTTCAAGGTAATCTAAAATTGCTTTGTGTTCACGCTCAGAAAGGGCTTGCCATAAGGCTTCGCCACTGAGTGCATCGCTCTCGGGCTGTGCGGGTAAAGCTCGCCAAAGAGTCGTCAGTTCCGTTGCTGTAAATTCACCATTGAAGGTGGTTTGTAACAAATTGAGCAAGGCGACAACTTGTTGCTGTAAAGCTTGACGCTCGCTGCTAAAAATAGGTGCAGCAGCCAATAATTGTAATTGACTCGGATCTAAGGCATAGCGCAGCTGCGTTTTAGCCAGCGCACTAAAACTTGCCTCTTCCGCACAATGGGCCGGGGCCAGTGAACTACAAATCGGCATACCGCCGCCGAGTAACATCACATCGTAATCTGCAGGCGGCAGCATCGGTAATTCCGGCTTTGATATCGGAAGGACTAAGGGCTCAGTCGCTACAGCGGGCAGCGGCGCGTTTAAACTGTTCGAAGCTTCATCTGTCTCGGGGAGGCGGGTTTGAGTCGTCTCTGCAGAATGAGTTTCAGGTGTTGTCTCTGCGGCAGAGATGACAGCTTGCACCGGCGTTGACAGGGGTTGCTCAGCACTGAGGATGGTCGAAAAAAGTAATATACTCAAACATGATAAACGCATTTATTCCCCTGTTAGCTAACGTTGGTGCTGTTGGCCATGCGATCCGCCCAAGCGGAGTTTTACGCCATAATCGACGGCTATTTTAGCATTTTTTGTTGGATAAAATGGCGCTTTTATGCCAGTAAAACGTGCATTTATTTTACAGCGATGAAGCATCTTGTTGTCGCAGGGCACTTTCTTAAGCCTTGTAAGCTATGTAATAAGGCTAAACGAGTCGTTAAAAGCTAAACGGCAATAGCGAGTGATCTGAAGTAGCCACAGGTAAAAGGCATATTTAAGGGGAAGAGCTCACCGCTATTGTGCTTATAACAACAGCGGCGAGCGACAACGTAGGTGTTAATTAGACTTGCAGATAATCTAAAATACCTTCTGCGGCTTTACGGCCTTGGGCGATGGCGGTCACCACCAGATCAGAGCCTAATACCATATCACCACCGGCAAACACTTTTTGCTGGTTGGTTTGTAAGGCATAAGGGCTTTGCTCACTGGCGACGACACGGCCTTTGTTATCCAAGGCGATACCCATATCAACTAACCATTTTGGTGGGCTTGGTTGAAAACCAAAAGCGATTACCACCGCATCGGCGGGGAGTATCTGTTCTGAACCTGGCACCGGCTCGGCACTGCGACGCCCTTTGGCATCTGGCTCACCTAATTGTGTGCTGATCACTTTAACACCACACACTTGGCCCGCATCGTTTAACTCAATACCCAAAGGTTGTAAATTAAATAAGAACTCAACACCCTCTTCGCGGGCATTTTGTACTTCTTTGCGTGACCCCGGCATATTGGCTTCATCGCGGCGATAAGCACAACTGACTTTATGCGCGCCTTGGCGGATCGAAGTGCGAACACAGTCCATCGCCGTATCACCGCCCCCTAATACCACGACTGTTTTGTCTTTTAAGCTGACAAATGGATGCTCGGTTTGCCAACCCATAAGGTTATTCACATTACCAATTAAAAATGGCAAGGCTTCATAAACGCCAGCGGCGTCTTCATTCAGTAAGCCACCTTTCATTGGGGTGTAGGTGCCTAAGGCTAAGAAAACCGCATCGTATTCATCCAGTAAGCTGTCGAAGCTAACATCTACGCCGACGGTGGTATTAAGCCTAAACTCGATACCCATTTCGCTGAAGATTTCACGGCGCAGTTGTAATACGCTTTTTTCCAGCTTAAACGGCGGAATACCAAAGGTCAGTAGGCCGCCAATCTCAGGATAACGATCAAATACCACCGGGCTAACACCATTGCGAACCAACACATCCGCACAGGCTAAACCCGCCGGGCCTGCACCAATAACCGCGACTTTCTTATCGGTTTTAACTACCGCCGATAAATCGGGTCGCCAGCCCATCGCAAAGGCTTTATCGGTAATATATTTTTCAATACTGCCGATAGTTACCGCACCAAAACCTTCATCCAAGGTACAAGCGCCTTCACATAAACGGTCTTGTGGGCAAACACGGCCGCACACTTCAGGCAAGCTGTTGGTTTTATGCGCCAATTCTGCCGCTTCAACAATTTTGCCCTCGTTAGCCAGCTTCAACCACTGCGGAATATAGTTATGCACGGGGCACTTCCATTCGCAGTAGGGGTTACCGCAATCTAAGCAGCGGTCAGCCTGACCCTCTGCCTGAGTGGCGGTCAGTGGCTGATAAATTTCAACGAACTCAATTGTTCTTTCTGTTAGTGAGCGTTTTGGCGGATCAATCCGTTTTACGTCAATAAATTGGTATACATTCTGAGCCATAACGTCTCCCTTACATCGCTTGCACACGCAGCTCTGCTGAAGAGCGAGCGCGGTGTCCAAGCAAGGTATTTACATCGCTGGTTTTAGGTTTAACCAGCTTAAACTTCGGTAAATAATGCGTAAAATCATTTAAAATACGCTGCGCTTTGTCACTGCCCGTTTCTTCAACATGTTGATGTAACAAGCTGCGCAAATGTTCTTGCAGGATCGGTGTTTCGACCTCGAGGGCTTCAACCAATTCGGCATTTAAGCGTAACGCTAAATCATCTTGCTCATCTAACAAATAGGCGAAACCACCAGTCATACCTGCGCCAAAGTTCACGCCGGTGCAACCCAGAACCACCACAACACCGCCTGTCATATATTCACAGCAGTTATCGCCGGTCCCTTCGACTACTGCTAGGGCACCCGAATTACGCACCGCGAAACGTTCACCTACCTGACCTGCGGCATATAAACGGCCACCAGTTGCACCGTATAAGCAGGTATTACCGGCAATGGTAAAACCGTTTCTAGCAAAGCTGGCGCCTTTTGCTGGGAAGATGGCAATTTGACCACCGGTCATGCCTTTGCCGACATAATCGTTGGCATCGCCTTGCAAAGATAAATGCAAGCCACCGGCATTCCAAACACCAAAGCTTTGACCTGCAGTACCCACAAACTTAACGCGGATCGGATCGGTTGCCATACCTTGATTACCATGCTGGCGAGCAATTAAGCCTGACAAGGCGGCGCCGACGGAACGATCGGTATTGCGGATCGGTAAGTTCAATTGACCACCGGTTTTACGGCTGACCATTTGCTGGCACTTTTCAACCAATAACTGGTTTAACGCACCCGGATCGAATGGCGTATTGTTTTGTACACAAAACAGCGGTTTATCGGATTTCACACCACTAGATTCGAGGATCGGTGATAAATCTAAACGGCTTTGTTTTAGTGTTTCGGTCGCTTTATAGTCGAGTAAATCAGTGCGACCAATCAGCTCAGTGAGTTCAGTTACACCTAACTGCGCCATCAGTTCACGAACTTCTTGGGCTAAGAATGTGAAATAGTTCATCACCATTTCAGGTAAGCCATTAAAGTGATCACGGCGTAGCGTGGCATCTTGAGTGGCCACACCCGTAGCACAGTTGTTTAAGTGACAGATGCGCAGGAATTTACAGCCCAGCGCCACCATTGGCCCAGTACCAAAACCGAAGCTTTCAGCGCCTAAGATGGCCGCTTTAACCACGTCTAAGCCGGTTTTTAGGCCGCCATCAACTTGTAAGCGCACTCGATCCCGTAAACCGTTATCCACTAACGCTTGATGAACTTCTGCTAAACCCAGCTCCCAAGGGCTACCGGCATATTTTACTGAGGTCAGTGGGCTAGCGCCCGTGCCGCCGTCATAGCCAGAAACAGTAATTAAATCGGCATAGGCTTTCGCCACACCTGTGGCAATAGTACCGATGCCAGGCTCTGATACCAATTTAACCGAGATCAGCGCTTGTGGATTAACTTGTTTTAAATCGAAAATAAGCTGCGCTAAATCTTCAATCGAGTAGATGTCATGGTGCGGAGGGGGCGAAATTAACGTCACGCCCGGAACCGAATAACGTAAACGGGCAATTTCGGCAGTGACTTTTTCGCCCGGCAGCTGACCACCTTCACCCGGCTTAGCACCTTGCGCAACCTTGATTTGAATAACTTCGGCATTGACTAAGTAATGCGGAGTGACACCAAAACGACCGGACGCGACTTGCTTAATTTTCGAGTTCTTTTCTGTACCGAAACGCCGTGGATCTTCACCGCCTTCGCCAGAATTAGAACGACCGCCTAAACGGTTCATGGCAATCGCTAAGGCTTCATGCGCTTCTGGGCTTAAAGCACCAATCGACATTGCCGCACTATCAAAGCGAGGATATAGGTGTTCTGCAGCGGCAACTTCGGCTAATGGCAGCGGTGTTGCTACCGGTTTTAGTTGAAATAAATCGCGAATATGCGCGATCGGCCGCTGATTAACTAAGGCACTGTACTGTTGATATTCTTTGTAATCGCCACTGCGTACAGCCTTTTGTAGCGTTTGCACCACATCGGGGTTGTAGGCATGGTATTCACCATCGTGTACATATTTCAGTAAGCCACCATGATTCATCGGTTTGCGTTTTAACCAAGCGATATTTGCCAGTTGTTGCGCATCTTGCTGGAAGTCGGCAAAACTTGCACCACTGATGCGTGAAGAAATATCAGCAAAGCATTGTTGTACCACTTCGGCATGAATGCCCACGGCTTCAAATAGGTTTGAACAACGGTAGCTTGCTACCGTAGAGATCCCCATTTTCGACATGATTTTGTACAAGCCTTTGTTGATCCCTTTACGGTAATTCAACACCGCCTGACGTGCACTTAGCGCCACATTACCTTTCTCAACCAGCTGTTCAACGGTTTCGTAGGCTAAAAACGGGTAAATTGCCGTCGCGCCTAAACCAATTAATACCGCGAAGTGGTGAGAATCACGGGCTGCGGCAGTTTCAATGATGATGTTCGAGTCACAACGTAACTGTGCATTCACCAAAGCTTGTTGCACGGCACCAACTGCCATGGCTGCGGGGATGGGCAATAATTCTTGGCTGATCCGGCGATCGGTTAGAATCACCAAAACCACTTGCTGCTCACGCACCGCGGTAACAATGTCTTGGCACAAATTGGTCACGGCTTGCTGCAAGCTTAGCTTGGCAGGGTCAAAATTTAGCGAGAAAATTTGATGGCGATAATATTTATCGTCGGCTTGTTTCAGTTGTTTTAAATCTGAATACATCAGTATCGGAGATTCAAACTGGATGCGCCGTGCATAACCGGCAGTTTCTCTGAATACATTGTGTTCTCGACCAATACTGGTCGCTAATGACATCACATGCGATTCACGTAACGGATCGATAGGTGGGTTAGTCACCTGTGCAAACTGCTGGCGGAAATAATCAAACATGGTGCGTGGCTTGCGCGACAACACGGCCATTGGCGTATCATCACCCATAGAGCCAACGGCTTCTTGACCATCTTTAGCTAACACCGTCATCACTTGGTCGATTTCTTCATAACTGTAGTTAAACAGTTTATGCATCACCAACATTTCATCGTCAGTAAAGGCCCGTTTACCAATTAAGTCTGTTTCATACTGCTCATAAGGCACCAGCCGCTGCACGTTTTCGGTCAACCAACTGCGATAGGGGTGACGTTGCATTAAATCTAAATCGATTTCATCTGAGCGCCAGATCTTGCCATTGATGGTGTCGATTGCCAGCATTTCGCCTGGGCCAACTCGACCTTTTTCCACCACTTCGTCTGGGGTGTAGTCCCAAATACCTACTTCAGAAGCCAAGGTAATTAATTTGTCGCGCGTGATCACAAAGCGAGCAGGGCGCAGGCCATTTCGATCCAGGTTACACGCCACATGCTGGCCATTGGTTAACACGATACCCGCTGGGCCATCCCATGGCTCCATATGCATGGAGTTAAATTCGTAAAAGGCTTTAAGATTATCATCCATCACCTTATTACCCTGCCAAGCAGGCGGCACGAGTAAACGCATCGCACGGAATAAGTCCATACCGCCGGCTAGTAGCAACTCAAGCTGATTGTCTAGCGAGCTTGAGTCTGAGCCTGTTTGGCCGACAAAGGGCGCTGCATCTAATAAATCAGGTAATAGTGGCGAGGCAAATTTGTATTGCCGAGCACGAGCCCACTGCCGGTTACCCGTGATGGTATTTATTTCGCCATTGTGCGCTAAGAAACGGAAAGGCTGTGCTAACTTCCAGCGCGGCATGGTATTGGTAGAAAAACGTTGGTGGAACACGCAAATGGCGGTTTCCATGCGAATATCGGCTAAGTCGAGATAATACTTTGGCAAGTCTGCCGGCATCATCAAGCCTTTAAACACCGTGACCAGTGAAGAGAAGCTGGGGATATAAAAATCGTCATCTTCAGCCAGTTGTTGTTCAACCCGGCGACGAACCATATAAAGCCGGCGCTCTAAATCGTGATCACCCCAGCCATGTGGTGCATTAACGATCACTTGTTCAATTTTTGGCATGGAGCTCAAGGCCAAAGGGCCGAGCACATTCGCATCAACAGGTACGGTGCGCCATGCCACTAAAGTGAGTGTTTCACGGGCAATTTCTTTGTTGATAATGTCTTTAGCAAAGGCCGCTTTAACCGGATCTGCGCTTAAAAAGATCATCCCTACGCCATATTTTTTGGCCAGGTTCCACTGATTTTCTTCTGCTATCGCCCGAAAAAAACTGTCGGGTTTTTGCATTAATAGGCCGCAACCATCGCCGGTTTTACCGTCGGCAGAAATACCGCCGCGATGTTGCATGCGATCCAGACCATTGATAGCTGTTCTCACAATGCGGTGACTGGCGACACCCTCTAGGTGCGCAATCAGCCCAAAGCCACAGTTCTCTCTTGCCTGACTATGCTGATATAACGCCATGACACGCCTCCAAACTTATCCTGAAAAAAATAAATATTTACTATTTTTGAATTATTATTCTGATTTTTATTTGTGATGCTACGGTGAAAACCGTGCGGCAGTGTTAAAAGAAGAGCTAGTTGTAGCGTGCTTTTATCTGCGTTTTTAGCCATCTATACTTTCAAAGGCTAACAGGTATACCGATATTTTAGTGAAATTGCAAGCGAGATTTACCCTTTGAATGCGGCATTAATGCTGAGCTTGTGCAGTTTTCACTTAAGGTATGCGCTACCTTGTAAAGCTGTAATCCAAGCTGGTGACTTTTAACCGCTACAACAAAGTAACGTTTACAGATCCAACTGCTTGGTATTAATCACAGTCAAATAATTATGCGTTACTTACTGCTGAGCCCTCGAGCTGAGCGCCACGGCCATAGCATTGGCAAAGCAAGCAATAACCGCTACTCTACGTCCATCTTAACCTTAGTAAGTTTAGTGGCTGTTTGCTTATCTGGTAAAATTTATTCAGCCTTTCTTTTAAGGTGATTTCTTTTGCTTTAATAGCGATGTTATCGCTGGCCGCGTAGCCCAAAACAGCAGGAATGTGTTCTATATGCAAAATCCCGTTCACCCTCAAATTAAAGCATTTGCTAGCCGAGTGCGGCATTGGGGGCATTGGCCATTAGGCATATTATTAGTAGTGCTGTTAGCGACGCTGGTATTGCTCAGTTATGTTGCTTATACCGCGGTGTTTGATCGTGAAGTGATCTTGCACGAATTACAGTTATTACTAATTTATGTTGTACCGCTATTGTCTTCCGTGATGATGGTGGTGTTTTACTTAGTGCTGAAACTCGATGGCGCTTTGCGTTTTGTTGATGATTCTGCGCAAGCTGAGCGGCAACTCAACCAATCGATGCAAGAAAATATACGCCAGCTTAACTTTGAAATTGAAGAGCGGAAAAAAGCGTTTGAAGCAAAACGCCGAGCCATTGAAGAGTTAAGAAAAGAAATTAGCGAGCGGCGCAAAACTGAGCAGGAGTTAGCTGAGCAAAGCTTATTAATCCGCTCGATTGTTGATAGCTCACCCGATCTTTTTTATTACCGCGATGAAAAGGGCTTATTAGCCAGTTGCAATAAAATGTTTGAGAGCATAATGGCGCGGCCAATGCACGAATTAATTGGGCAAGATTTAACGAAGCTGTATGCTTTTGATAGCCCACAAGCGGCAATTTTGTCTGAGTATGGCTTACCATCACCTGAAACCGAATTAACGCTAGATATCGAATTTAAACAAGCTGACAATTCAATCAGTTGGTTTGAAATGCGTCATCTGCCTTTTTATGATCGACAAGGCCGGTATATCGGTTTGTTAGGGTTTGGGCGCGATATCACCTCGCGTAAATTAGCTGAACAAGCCCTAGAAAAAGCCTATCAAGATAAAGGCCAATTTATTGCCACCTTAAGTCATGAACTGCGCACGCCGTTAAATGGGATTGTCGGTTTATCGCGCCGCTTACTCAGCAGCAATTTGTCGACAGAGCAATTTAGCTGGGCCAATACTATTTTTACCAGTGCCGAGACGTTGGGTAATATTTTTAACGATATTATCGATCTCGATAAAATTGATCGGCGTGAGCTTGATATTATTTATCAAAGTGTTCATCTGCAGCGCTTTTTACAAGATATCGCCAATTTTGCTGAGTTAATTTGTCAGCAA
Source organism: Alishewanella sp. HL-SH06 (assembly GCF_052656265.1). Taxonomy (NCBI): domain Bacteria; kingdom Pseudomonadati; phylum Pseudomonadota; class Gammaproteobacteria; order Alteromonadales; family Alteromonadaceae; genus Alishewanella; species Alishewanella sp. HL-SH06. The sequence continues at coordinate 3,147,964 of NZ_CP199752.1, read as the reverse complement.
AAGGGGCTTGCGTTCAGTCTAACCACCAGCGGCAACCAGGATTGTTATTTATTGTTAGATGCTACGCGGCTGCGGCAGGTGTTATGGAATTTACTGAGCAACGCCGTTAAGTTTACGCGTCAAGGTCAGGTACAGTTAGACTGTCAAATTATTGATGAGTCGTTACTGCTTAGCGTCAGTGATACCGGTATTGGGATTGCGCAGCATGAGCAAGAGCGTATCTTTGATATGTATTATAAATCGCAAGATGGCCATCGCTTAAGTATTGTCGGCTCAGGTATCGGTTTATCGGTATCACGGGTGCTTGTTGAGGCGATGCAGGGGACTATTCGCGTGCAAAGCCAACAAGGCACGGGTAGCTGCTTTATTGTTGGTTTACCAATTATTAGTGCCGATGCACCCGCCAAAGTTGAGCCGGTTGCGTGTCCTGAGCTCACCATCTTACTCATTGAAGATGTGCCGCTAAACGCCGATATTGCCATTGCCTTACTCGAGCAACGTGGTCATACCGTGATCCACGCTGAAACAGGCGAGGATGCCTTAGCCTTACTGGATACGGAAGATGATTTAGATTTGGTGTTACTCGATATGCAATTACCTGATATGGATGGGGATGTGATTGCCAGACATATTCGAGCCGAGCCGCATTTAGCGAATTTACCGATTGTCATGCTCAGTGCTAATGTCCGAAAAGCGCAGCAAGTACTGAGCGACATTCGCTTAGATGGTGCTTTAAGTAAGCCACTAAATACGGATAAATTAGATTTATTATTAGCTGAGCTGTTTTCACCCAGTGCGTTAAAGCGCTTACAGTTAGAGCAGGCTCAGACTAAAGATGATACTGCAACACAAGATAATGCCATTCTTGATGATAAGACCTTACAAAGTTATCTGCAGTCATTAGGTAAAGAGGGCATGCAACGCAGCGCGACGTTGTTTGCGCAGCTGTTACCGGGTTATATCAATAAATTATTAGAGGCGGTAGTACAACAGCATCAAGAAGATCTTGCAGCTAATGCGCATAAGCTTAAAGGCGCTGCGGCAGCGGTTGGTTTACGTTGGGTGCAAGAGCAGGCACGACAATTAGAAGAAACAAGTTTAAAGCAAGCAGGTTTAGAGCGAAGGATCTTGGAGTTACATTTTACTACAGAGCAGCATTTAACTGCTCTGCAGCAATATATCGAAAGTTACTAATTACTTTTCGAGTTTACCCACAAAGCGGTAACCTTCACCATGGATGGTGCTGATTAACTCTGGGCTATCCACGTCAGATTCGAAATGTTTACGAATACGGCGGATTGTCACATCGACAGTCCGATCGTTTGGCCGTAAATCACGACCTGTCATATGACGGATCAGCTGCTCGCGAGTAAAGATTTTACCTGGGGTGTCTAACATCAGACGTAATGCCCGATACTCACCTTTGGGTAGCCGACGGGCAACGCCGCTTGGTGACGTCAGATTGCGGCTGTTTTCGTCTAATGTCCAACCATTAAACTTTAAGACACTTTTATGTTCTTCAACCACAGGCTGAGCAGAGGTACGGCCGAGCAGGTTACGAGCACGGATGGTCAATTCACGCGGATTGAACGGTTTAGTTAAATAATCATCCGCGCCAATTTCTAAGCCTAAAATGCGATCAACTTCGCTATCCCGGCCGGTTAAAAAAATCAGGCCGATATTTTCTTTTTGGCGTAACTCCCTCGCCAGAATTAAGCCATTCTTTCCTGGCAGATTAATATCCATCACGATTAGATTGACTTGATTTTCCTCCAGTTTTTTGTGCATCTCATCGCCATTAATGGCTTCGATCACATCATAACCTTCTCCCTGGAACAGACTTACCAGATTTAATCGGGTAACTTCTTCATCTTCAACGACTAGAATCACAGGTGTTTGCATTGGAGTTAAACCTTATATAGGAAGTGTAAAAGTTAAGTTTTTAAATGAAGGAAACTTGACGTTGTGTTGTCAAATTAGTGCTAATTATAGCGTGAAACGGCAAATGTTAACAAGATTTTTGTTAACATTTGCCGATACTGTCGATTAGAGTATGACTAAGTCTTTATATTTCAATCGTTAATGAAATTACTTTTTCAGCGGCTGTGCGCTGGTGGGGAAGTCGATATCAATTGTTACACCGTTCCCTAATTGACTATCAAGGTAAATGTTGCCATTTAAAGCTTGAGTAACAAGGTTGTAGACCAAGTGCATACCCAAACCGCTACCCCCCTCTCCGCGCTTAGTGGTAACAAAGGGATCAAAAATACGTTTACGAATATGCTCAGGAACACCTTTACCATCATCTTTGTAACACAAGTAACAGCGATTTTGGCGCTGCTCGGCACTGATCAGAATATGACCTTGGCTATTAGGCTCGTAAGCATGAATAAGGCTGTTCATAATCAGGTTAATTAAGATTTGGTTGATGGGCCCTGGTTTGCTGATGATAAATAAGTCGTCTGGACATTGCACAGTCAGTTGATGCGGTGTTTTTTTCAAATGAGGTCTTAATGACAATAACACTTCATTAATCAACTGTTTTAAATTAAAGCGCCGCTGATTTTCGTTAGACTGATCTACTGCTACCTGTTTAAAGCTGCTGATTAAACCGGCCGCCCGCTCCAAATTTCTATAAATAATGCCAAGGTTTTCTTTGCTATCAGCCAAAAAGCGTTCTAATTGATTAGCCGTGAGTTTTTTATCGGCAAATGCGCGTTCGATATCTTGAATACGATCTTGCATTAAGGTTGACGCGGTTACGCCTAACCCAATAGGAGTATTCACTTCATGGGCAATGCCCGCCACCATTTGCCCGAGACTGGCCATTTTCTCGGTTTCGACAATTTGCGTTTGATATTTATGTAAGGTTGCTAGGGTGTTCAATAACTCTTGATTGGAGGTTTTTAATGCCAGTGTACGCTCAGTCACTGTTTGCTCGAGGTTTTGGTTTAATTGTTTAATTTCTTGCTCGGCATGTTCGCGTTTGTGCAGCTCATTTTCAATACGATCCATCATGGTATTAAAGGCCCGGTTTAGCTGATTAAACTCGGTTAATTCAGTGGTCGGGGCGCGCACACTGTAGTCTTTACTGCGGGCGACCTGATGTACTAATGCCAATAAGGTATTAATAGGTTTGGTAAAGTATTTTAAAAGCTTAAATGCCAGAAAAAAGCATAATATCAGTGCCATGGCGGCAATCAGCAGGTTTATCAGTGTTTGCTGGCGCTGCGAGCTTAACAGTTCTTGGCGGCTTGCTCTTAAATAAACATAACCAAGCAACTTGTCATTTAGCAGGATGGCTTTGCTTTGCTCCATCAAATCATCATTAACCGCTAACGTGGTTAAGTGTTCGACTCGATGCTGTTGGGAAGGTAAAGCAGCGCTATCTGCTTTATTAAAACTGGCAAAAAAATTGAGTTTGTTTTCAGAATCATCCCATTGATAAATATGGACATATTTAATCATAGGTATCGAATCTAATGCTTTGAGGCGTTGTTCTTCTAGCTCTGGTTTATTGTGATGTAAATTGGATTGGGCATTCACTGCAATAATGTTTAGCAAGGAACTGAATTGGTTTTGTTGTTGCGTGTTTTGTCGCAGGTAATCCAGATAATTCGTGAGAAACAAGGTTAATGCCAAAGTAATGCTACAAATCAGCATAACTAACCAAATTAAAGCGGCTTTCATTGAGGTGGCTCGGGCTTTAACTGTCATTTTGTAGGCAGGACTTCCTTGTTGACTCACTAAACTTGTGTTTGATGCTAAACATATATTGGCTTTTTGCAAAGAGTTACTGGAAAAATTATTTTCGCGGTTTATAGTAATCACGAGCAATCAGTTAGGAGTGTGATGATGGAACTGTGGCAACATTACAAAAACAGTATCTTTTTATGTCATCAACGTTTAGCCACGCATCTTAGCTTTGCCATTGTGAGCGCACAAAACCCCGCAGGAGTAAATGCACCAGCCGTGTACAACCGCTTGTTGGATAAACAACTGCAAGCACAGCTGCAGCAAACCGGCTTAGCGTATCGCTCGGTTATCGGCTCGGCCCCAGATCGTTCTTTTGAAGAAAGAAGTTGGATGGTGTTGTGCGATAAAGTTCAAGCGATTGCACTTGGGCGATTGTTTACGCAAAATGCGATTTTTTGGGTTGATAAGAACGAGCTGTATCTCGTGCCAGTTTTAATGCAACAGCCAGAAGAGCACTTAGGTGGCTTCGCTAATCGTTTGGTGCTGTTACCGGCCTAACGCTCACGTCGTAACACTTGTAATATCGCTTCAACCTCAATAGGTAAATCGCTTTGTAATTGCTGCTTTAAACGCAGTTGAGCAAGTCGCGCTTCAGGTGTCGTGGCAGGGGCGAGCAGTGGACTAAAATCGGTTACGCAAATACAGCGTACCGCCATTTTATTCACATCGGGCAATTGCACGGCTCGATAAATTTGATGTGGGCAGGCGGTATTACGCAAACTGGACTGTAAGCAACTCTTAACCTGCTCAGCCGATAACTCGGCACTGCAGGCTAAGAGTAACAGTAACAATAATCGTGCTCCAATCGGCATAATTAACCTTTAAATTAATGCTTTACCGCTTGGTATATCACAAAACCATGGCGTTTCGCCAGAACGTTAACTTTACCAAAGGCTTTTTCAAACAGTTGCTGATAAGCTAAGTGGTTATTGGCCACTACCGTCAGCGTACCGCCTTTTTGCAGGCGTTGTACGCTTTGACTGATCAAGGCTTCGCTGATGCTGTAATCGGTTTTAATTCCACTATGAAACGGCGGGTTGCTAACAATATGTTTAAAGGTTAAGGGGTGTGCCGGCAACCCATCCGCCGCGACCACTTCGCCTTTTAAACTATTCGCTTTTAACGTCGCAACCGTTGCCTTTACGGCTAACGCGGAGATGTCAGAGCAGTATAATTCAATGGCTGGCGCCTGCTGTTTTAAATAGGCACCAATAATGCCGGCACCACAAGCAAAGTCGAGCACCATACCATCTTGAATATGCGTTACATGTTCAAGCAACAATGCCGTGCCTTTATCCAGTTTGCCATGATTAAACACGCCGGGTAGCGAACACACCTTAAGGGGGCTATTAGCTAAGGTAAGTGAGAACTCACTTAGCCTGTTTGCAGGAAGAGAATCAAGGGCTCCGCTTAATGAAAACCATAAACAATGCTTGGCATTATCTAATTTGTGCGCATGCAAACCCAATTTCTCGGCGTGCGTGACCAGACTTTTAATACCGCCTTTATTATCACCCACTAAGAATAGCTGTGCGTCCGCGGCTAAAGCCCCGCTAATTAATTGCAGGGTGCCCGCCAGTTGCTCTTTACTTTTGGGGTAGAAAAGCACCACGGTATTAAATTGTTCTGTAAATTTCGGTTCGGCGCTAAAGTAAACGTTTTTAGCTGCGCGTTGCCATTGATGATTGACCGCCGCATCAGTGGTAAAACAGCTGAACGAAGACAGTTCGTGCAACTGATGCGACAGTAAGTCGGCTTCAGGCTCAACAAAAAGAACAGCGCCAGTTAAATCGGCGAGATTACGTAAAATCAGCTGACTGGTGTTAGCAAGCATTAACTTATCCTTTTAAACATAAGATCCCAAACACCATGCCCAAGCTTCTGCCCACGTTGTTCAAATTTGGTCAGCGGGCGATGTTCTGGTCGCTCGACATAGTTATTGCTCGCCGATAAATTACTAAATCCCTCGGCATGTTGCATGACTTCTAGCATATGCTCAGCGTAGTTTTCCCAATCGGTGGCCATATGAAACACGCCGCCTATTTTCAGTTTACTGCGCAGTGCTTGCACGAATTCAGCTTGGACAATGCGACGCTTGTGATGGCGTTTTTTATGCCATGGATCGGGGAAAAACAGCTGCACGGTATCCAAGCTTTGCTCTGGGATCATATGCGCTAAAACCTCTACCGCATCATGCTCAAATACTTTTAAGTTTTTAACTTGTTGTGTTACCGCTTCTGATAAACAAGCGCCTACACCAGGCCGATGCACTTCAATGCCGATAAAATCATGATCGGTCGCCGCTTGCGCCATCGCCACCAGCGATTTACCCATACCAAAACCGATTTCAAGCACTCGTGGCGCTGAGCGCGTAAAAACTTGGTCAAGGTCAAGTAAACTGGGTTGATAATCAATGCCGTATTCTGACCAATAGTTATCTAGAGCATGTTGCTGACCTTTAGTTAGGCGGCCTTCACGCAGCACAAAAGAGCGGATCCGTCGCAGATAAGGGGTTTCAGTTGATGGCGATATATCTTGCTCGCGCTGCGCGTTGTTGTCCTCTGTGCTCATTTTTTGCTCCGTACACTAAATGGGGGCGTATTATCCTTGGAATAGCCTTCAAGCTCAACCTAATAAAATAGCGCTGATCTGCTACACTGCGCCACAGCATAATTAGGCGGCGCATAGCAAGCGGCTTTGAGGAGAATAAATAGTGCAGTACGCAACGTGGTTTGCCGAGCAATTGGTGCATTGGCAACGGCAACATGGTCGCAACAACTTGCCATGGCAAGTGCAAAAAAGCCCTTATAAAACCTGGCTATCGGAAGTGATGTTGCAACAAACACAGGTAGCAACGGTGATCCCGTATTTTGAACGTTTTGTGCAGCGCTTCCCTGATATTCAAAGCTTGGCGCAAGCGCCGATTGACGAGGTGTTACATCTGTGGACTGGCTTAGGTTATTACGCTCGAGCCCGCAATCTCCATAAAGCGGCGGTTGAAATTGTTACCGATCATGCGGGGCAATTCCCGACTGATTTCGAGCAAATTGTTGCATTGCCTGGCATTGGGCGTTCTACGGCGGGCGCCATCTTATCGCTGGCGCTGGGTCAGCATTACCCCATTTTAGATGGTAACTGTAAAAGAGTCTTAGCGCGTTTCGCCGGTATTGCCGGCTGGCCAGGACAAAAACAGGTAGAGCAACAACTATGGCAGTTGGCAGAGCAATTGACCCCAGCCGACACTTTTGCTGAATTTAACCAGGGTATGATGGATTTGGGCGCCTCACTTTGTAGTCGCAGTAAACCTCGCTGCGCCGAGTGCCCACTGCAACGACATTGTTTGGCGGCATTACAAGGTGATCAAGCCTTGTATCCGGGCAAAAAACCGAAAAAAGCCATACCCGAGAAGCAAAGTTTTTGGTTGCTATTGCAACATCAGCAGCAGGTTTACATGTTGCAACGTCCAGCAAGTGGTTTGTGGGGCGGCTTATTTGGTTTTCTAGAGTTTAACAGTGCCGAGTTACGTGATGAGTATCTTTCATTGCAAGGTTTAGCCGCAATGCCAAAGTATGAGTTGGCCGGGTTTCGGCATACTTTTAGCCATTTTCATTTATGGATCCAACCCATGCTGCTCAAGCTTGAGCGCTTACCCGCAATGGTACAGGAGCAATCTACAGCAACTTGGTTTACAATAGATCCCATACCTGAGGTTGGCTTGTCTGCTCCGGCAAAACAACTGCTGCAGCAACTCGCTGTGTATTCGCCTGATTAAGGAAATGAGTTTATGAGTCGTACAGTTTATTGTCAGTTTTTGAAAAAAGAAGCACCGGGTTTAGATTTTCAGTTCTACCCTGGTGAATTAGGCAAAAGAGTCTTTGATAACGTCAGTAAAGAAGCCTGGGCGCAATGGCAAACCAAGCAAGTGATGCTGATTAACGAAAAAAAATTAAATATGATGAACGTTGAACACCGTAAACTGTTAGAAGAGCAGATGGTCGCTTTTTTATTTGAGGGTCAAGACGTTGAGATTGAAGGCTACAAACCGCAGTAATCACCGAGCTAAACCGCATTGCTGCTTAGCATGAACTTGCCTGATGACTAATTAATGAATGGATTTTTATGGCTCGCCGTTTGCCACCACTTAACGCTTTAAAGGCATTTGAAACTGCCGCCCGGCATCTTAGTTTTACCAAGGCGGCAGAGGAAATGTATGTCACTCAGGCTGCGATTAGTCATCAAATTAAAGCGCTTGAAGATCATCTTGGGCTGAAACTTTTTATGCGTAAAAACCGCTCTTTACTCTTAACGGAAGAAGGGCAGAGTTATTTTTTAGACATTAAAGAGATTTTCCTACAATTACACGACGCCACTGAAAAGCTGTTAGCGCGTGGTGCCAAAGGCGCGTTAACGGTTAGCTTGCAGCCCAGCTTTGCTATTCAATGGTTAGTGCCGCGTTTGAACCAGTTTAGCGAGTTGCACCCTGATATCGATGTGCGCATTAAAGCGGTCGATTTAGACGAAGGCTCTTTGACCGATGATGTCGATGTCGCGATTTATTATGGCCGTGGTAATTGGCGTAATTTGGTGGCCGAAAAGCTGCATACCGAATACTTATTACCGGTATGTTCACCGCTGTTACTTAACGGCAGTAAGCCATTACTTGAGCCAGACGATTTACGCTTTCACAACTTATTGCATGATGGCTCTCGCCGCGCTTGGAAATCGTGGTTTTCAAGCCAAGGCTTTAAAAACTTTAACGTTAATCAAGGGCCTATTTTCAGTCACTCGTCGATGGTGCTGCAGGCTGCTATTCATGGTCAAGGTGTTGCCCTGGCGCATAATGTGTTAGCGCGGCCCGACATCACTTCTGGCCGATTGTTTGTGCCGTTTAATCATGTATTGATCAGCAAAGACTCGTACTACTTAGTGCATCGTGAAAGCCAAACCGAATTGGGGAAAATTGCCGCGTTTCGTCAATGGATGCTTGATATGGTGTTGGCCGAGCAAGCCGATTTTACCGAGCAGCATTTTACCAATGCGGTAGCGCTGGATGAGTAAAACAGCGGTAAAGTTGTTATTAACGCATGGGGCGGGGGCATCTTGTCACAGCGACTTTATGCAGCAACTTTGTTCAGCGCTCTTTGCAGAGCAAATTGAAGTAAGCTTATTTCATTTTGGTTATATGCAAACGCGACTAGACGGTGGCAGTCGACGGCCGCCGCCCAAAGCCACGTTGTTGCAACCTGAATTAATGTCGGCATTACAGCAGTTTGCCCGCGAGGGGCAGCCTTGTTTTATTGCGGGTAAGTCAATGGGTGGGCGTATTGCCTCTATGCTAGCGGCAGATCCAGAAGCTGCGACAATGTTGGCGGGCTGCTTTGTTTATGGTTATCCGTTTCATGCGCCGGGTAAAAGTGTTTGGCGAACGGCGCATTTTAATCAACTGACTGTCCCTTTAGTGATTGTGCAAGGTGAGCGCGACCCTTTTGGCAAGCGAAACGAGGTGGCCGCTAAACATTGGCCAGGCGTAATTCTGCACTGGTTAAACAGTGGCGACCATGATTTTAAACCCTTAAAAAGCAGTGGTCAGTCGCAAGCCTCGCTTATTATTGAGGCGGCTAGCATTACACGAAGGTACATTGATGCAATTTTGGATGAAACTCAGCCGTAGTTTAGCGGCATTATATGGTGCGGCGGTGGTGGCCTTAGCGGCTTTACTGATGCATTTATGGCAAAGCGTACTGTCGCCCGATGCGGCAACACGTATTGTGATTGCCCTGGCATTACTGGCGTTGCATAGTTTGGCTTTGCTGCAACTAGATAGAAAAACCGGCAGTCGCTTGCTAGCCTTAACCGCAGCGTTATGGCAGCTGGGAATTTGGTTATTTTGTTGGACGTTACTTGCCGGGGCTTTGCAATTACCCGGTTATTTTTCTGCTTTGGCGCCATTAGGCGGTCAAAGTTTTATTTTAGGCTGGCTGGTTTTGGCAATCGCCAACTGGCGCAGGGATTAATTAATGAAACAGTTAATGCTTTATTGTCGTGCAGGTTTTGAGAAAGAATGTGCGGCAGAAATTCAAGATCAGGCAGCAGCCTTTAACGTCTTTGGCTTTTGTAAATTAAAAGCCAATAGCGCTTTTGTTATTTTCGAGGCTTACGACGCAGACAGTTTGCGAGCGTTTTATCGTGATTTTGACTTTCGTGACTTTATCTTTATCCGTCAATGGATCCTGTTATTGGCCGAGCCATTAACCTTACCGGCAACCGATCGTATTGCACCGGTGTTAGAAGCCGCTTTAGCTCAAGAAGTGACCAGTTGCGGTGAGCTACGGGTGGAATTTCCAGATACCAATGATGGTAAAACCTTGTCGACGTTAGCGCGTAAATTTACGGTACCCTTGCGTCAAGCTTTACGCCAAGCGGGCGTGATGTTACCCAAAGAGCAAAAGCGTGCTGCAGTACTGCATTTGTTTTTAATATCGGGTAACGAGGGCTATTTGGGCCTGTCTTACCCAGAAAACAACTCTTCTTTAGAAAACGGCATTCTACGCTTAAAGTTTCCAGCAGAGGCGCCCAGTCGCAGTACCTTAAAACTAGAAGAAGCGTTTTTGAGTTTTATTCCGCGCGATGAATGGGAGACCCGTTTAGCGCCGGGCATGAATGCGGTAGATTTAGGCGCAAGCCCAGGTGGTTGGACTTACCAATTAGTCAAACGCAGCATGATGGTTACGGCTATTGATAACGGTCCGATGGCAGATTCATTAATGGACACCGGGCAAGTTAAACACCAGACGGTGGATGGCTTTAAATTTGAACCGAAGAAACGTAATGTCTATTGGTTGGTTTGCGACATGATTGAACAACCACAGCGGGTTGCTCCTTTAATTGCGTCGTGGTTAGTAAAAGGCTGGTGTCAGGAAACGATCTTTAACTTAAAATTGCCAATGAAACGCCGTTACGAAACGGTCAAAGAAGTCCTTGCTGATTTTGAACAGATTTTACAGCAGGCCGGTTTAGGTTACGAGTTACAAGTAAAACACTTGTACCATGACCGAGAAGAAGTCACAGTACATGTGTTGTCGTTGGCTAAGCGTTAATTCGCGGTAAGTTCGAGTTCCAGCCAGACTAAACGATGGTCTGAGCTGGCTTCTCGGGTGCCAATCAAATAATAATCAGCGGTATCTTTTGCGGGCCAAAAAACACCTGCGTCTTTAATGTTGAATCCCTGCTTCGATGGTAAAACATAATCAGCACGCATCCGCCAACTGGCAGTGTGACTTGCCGCAAATTCACGATCTGGGCTGTGCTCTAACCCACCTACACTTTGCGGCACCACACTATTGTTAACGCTCGGGTGGCTTGTTAAGCCCGCAATGCCGGTTAATAAGGCATCTCCTTCGCCTTGGGCTGAGGCATTTAAATCACCCAAGATCACAAAGGGTTGCTGTTGTGCAATACCACCGCGCTGTCCTTGATCATCGTAAATATAATCTGATGTCTCAGCGGTTAGATAATCAGTCCAGAAGCGAATTTCGTCGTGATTACGTTTACCATTGCGATTTTCCGGGCCGTCAAAAACAGGGGGCGTAGGGTGACTGATCAGCAAATGTACCGTTTTGCCGCTCACTGACACTGGCACATCCCAATGTGACTTGGATGATAACGGAAACTCTTGCCAAGCTTCTTTACTATACCAAGGCATGCCATCAGCTTTTAACGTAGGCAAATGCTGTGGCATGTCTTTCCATTTGAAATGCTGAAATGTGCGTACTTGCTCAGCAACGATAGGGTATTTAGACAACAAAACCATGCCATATTGTCCGGGATAAAAACCAAAGCCCCAAGCATCATTACCAACCCCAGTCGCTTTACCGTTGTTGTCCAAATCATAAGGGCTGGGTTGGCCGGTATTGACGGTATGGTAATAAAAGTAGGGATAATCGATAGCTTTACTACCGGCTTGAGCTTGCTGCAGATAATTATTGATAAATGCCTGCACGCCTTGCTCAGGATCGGCAATATAGTCAAATTCATTGAGTAACAAGATATCAGGCCTTACGCGCTGAATAATCGCCGCAATGTTTTGTACTTGAGGATGATTTTTGCTCGCGAGCACATCCATTAATACCTGTGGGCTGCCTTTTTCACCCTTTTTCAAATAATTGTCGGCTTCCATACTGACATTAAAGGTGGCAACCTTCAGCGTTTGTTGTGCTAAGAGTGAGCTGGGTAGCATAGTGAACATCGCCATAATAAAAACATGAATTAATTTTGTATGCATAACATTACCTAAAATTAACAGCCTATCATTAGACTCGCCAAGTGAGTGAGGCTATCAAGAAGTGATTAGGTTGTTTAAAAATGTAATTCGTCATTTTACATTAGAAGTATGAATAGCTTATGAAAATATGTGTTTATTAGTAATTAATCGTCAAAAAAAGATATTTTTTGAGCGTTTTTGCCTCATATTATTCGCTTCAGAAATTTGTCATGTTACAATCGTATGACGGGGAGGCTTTGGCAATAGAAAAATAGAAAAGTTCCCGTAATTTGGTAAACGTAACGAAAATGACATATTTGTCCGTTATGCTCGCCAGCAGATTGATAGCAATCTTACAAAACTAAATCGGATTTAGCTAAGAACCCACAACTACCAGGTGAAAACGATATGAAAATTAAACATTTAGCGTTGGCAGTGACACTCGCCTTGGGTGTCAGTAATTTGGCTTATGCCGATACATCTTCTGCCATTCGCGGCAATATTGTCAGCCCTACTGGACAAATTGCTTCTAATGCACGTGTAGAAATTCTGCACGTACCTTCAGGTACTCGTTCTGTTGCTGTGTCTAACGACTCAGGTGCTTTCTCTAGTTCTGGTTTACGTGTTGGCGGGCCTTACACTGTAACCATCACCAGCAACGAAGGTACAAAAACTTACGAAAATATTTTTATTTCCTTAGGTGAGACATTTCGTTTAAATGCGCAGCTTGAATCTTCTCAAGTTGAACGTATTGCAGTTACAGGCAGTGCGCTTTCTACTGGTAATAACACAGGTAGCAGCAGCTATTTTGGCGCTGCTGACATTGCCAACGCACCAAGTTTTGACCGTGACATTAAAGATATCGTTCGTAACAACCCATTAGCAGTTTTATCGTCTAAAGACGGTGAGTTAAGCGTTGCGGGTACTAACCCACGTTTTAACAGCATTTCAGTTGACGGTATTGCGCAAAACGATGACTTCGGTTTGAACGCTAACGGTTACCCAACGACGCGTTCACCTATTTCTTTAGATGCTATCGATCAAGTTACCATCGACGTTTCCCCTTTTAACGCTAAAGACAGCGGTTTCCAAGGTGCAAAAATTAACGCGGTGACCAAGTCTGGCGCGAATGAAATGTTTGGTTCTTTGTTCTATGAAACACAGAATGACAAATTGGCCGGCACGCCGAAAAACCGTGGTCAAGATATTCCGTTAGCCTTTGATGAAACAACCTATGGTGCAACCTTGGGCGGCGCTATCGTTCAAGATAAATTGTTCTTCTTCGCGTCTTACGAGTTTTATGAAGCGGATACGCCAATTGAGTGGGGCCCTGCAGGTTCAGGTGCGCCTAACCAAACTGACGCAACAAATGCTCAGTATTTACAAGTTCAACAAATTGCCCGTGATGTTTACGGTGTAGATGCCGGTGCTTGGGATATCTCTCCTGTCACTGACGATGAAAAGTTCTTGTTAAAGTTAGACTGGAACATTAACAATGACCATCGTGCTGCTTTTACCTATCAATATAGCAAAGGTAACCGTACCTCTAACACCTCAAGTTTTGCCGGTGAATTACGTTTATCATCTCACTGGTACGATCGGGTAGAAGAGTTAAACAACTATGCGTTTAAACTTTATTCAGATTGGACGCCAGACTTCTCTACTCAGTTCAGCATTACTTATATCGATAACCCGACAACACAAGCATCATACGGTGATTTCGGTGATGTCACCATTTTCACCCCAACCGGTAACATTGCTATTGGTTCAGACGTTTCTCGTCACTCAAATGAACTGAATAAAGAATCATTAATTTTAGCTATGGATGCTGATTACTTGTTGGGTGATCACAGCATTAACTTCGGTTATCAGTATAAAAGCTTAGACATCTATAACTTGTTCTTACAGCGTACTAAAGGTGAATACCGATTTGACAGTATTGCTGACTTTGCCAATCGTCAAGCTTCTTACTTACGTTACCAAAACGCTACTAGCTTAAATCCAGTTGATGCTGCAGCGGCCTTTACGCGTGATGAGCATGCCATTTATGTTCACGATGAATGGGCTGTATCACCAGAATTAGTGTTAGATATGGGTATTCGTTATGAAATGCTTGCATCAAGTGACACACCTAAAGCTAACAGCCAGTCTGAAGCGCGCACGGGTTTCCCTAACACTGAAAACTTAGATGGCACGGGTATCGTGTTACCACGTTTTGGTTTTACTTGGGATGCCGCGGATGACTTAGTGGTTCGCGGTGGTGTTGGTCGTTTCTCTGGTGGTCAACCGACTGTTTGGGTATCAAACGCATATTCAAACCCAGGTGTGGGTATTGGTGAAGTGACTTTAACGAGCGGTTCTGATTTAGCTAATATCGACATCAGCGAAATACCACAAAACGTACTTAACACAGTAGCAACATCTACGCGTTTCGCCGGTACAAACTTTACTGATCCTAACTTCAAATTGCCTTCAGATTGGCGTTTCCAGTTAGCGACTGATTACAGCTTCGATCTACCCATTATTGGTGACAATATTTTGTGGACAGCTGAAATTATGTACAAAAAAGCTGAAAACACTGCGTTCTGGATTGATGCGAGCTTAACGGGTGACGAAGATGGCACCACTTTAGATGGCGGCCGGATCATTTATAATGATCCAGATGGCACAACAACCGACTTAATGCTAACCAATGCTGATAAAGATGGACGTTCTAAAATCTTCAGCACAGTATTATTTAAAAAGTGGGATAGTGGTGTTTCATTAACCACCTCTTACACCAATCAAGATATTACGGACTCACACACTAGTACCAGTTCAACTGCCGGTAGTAACTACGGTTTCAACACTGCAATTAACCGTAACGAAGCTATTGTAGGCCGTTCAGCGTTTGAAACTGAACACCGTTTTGTGATTAACTTCGGTTATGAAACTGAACTGTTCGCCGGTTACAAAACTAACGTGAACATGTTCTTCGAGCGTCGTTCAGGCAAACCAATTACTTACTATGCTGATGGTAACCGTGTTGGAAGCCTTGGTGACCCATATGGTCTGATCAGCCCAGGTACTTTCGGTGATGCATTACTGCCGTACATCCCAACGCAAGGTGATCCAAATGTGCGTTTTGCCTCAGCAGCAGCTGAAGCCACATTCTTCAACACCATTAATGCGCTGGGCTTGGATCAATATGCCGGTGGTTATTTACCACGTGGTGTCAGCACCACGCCTTGGGTAACCACGCTTGATTTAAGTATCCGTCAAGAAATCCCAGGTTTAGTTGAAGGCCATAAAGGTTTAGTTTACTTCACTATCGATAACTTCCTGAACTTACTGGATAGCACGAAAGGCAAGGTATACGGCAGTAACTTCGGCACTATCGAGTTGTTTGAATTCACTATTGACCCAGCAACACGTCAATATGTTTATGGCAACCCATCTACCAACACCAATAACTGGGATCAGTTCTATACACAAGATTCCGCTTGGCGTTTAAAAGTAGGTGTGAAGTACACTTTCTAATACTTGCTTAATTGCATGATAAAAATGCCAGTCAATTGACTGGCATTTTTTTTAGTAGTTTTTTATTTATATCTGCAGCGTAATTAGCGATAATCGCCAACTGTTTTCTTTAAAGTAAGTGATCTTGTGGGTAAGAATACCATTATCGCCATAGCGGGCGCTTCGGCTTCCGGTAAAAGCTTATTTGCATCAACTGTTTACCAAGAACTAGTAGCTGAACTAGGTGGTGAGCGTATTGCTATTCTGTCTGAAGATGCCTATTACCGTGATCAAAGTCATTTGTCTTTTGATCAACGTATACTGACGAATTATGATCATCCTTCTGCGTTTGAGCATTCGTTGTTAGTAGAACATTTAAAATTGTTGCGGGCCGGTCAAAATATTGCCATGCCGCAATACAGTTACAAGCTTCATACGCGTCTAGACGAAACGATTAAAGTGCAGGCTGCTAAAGTAATTTTGGTAGAAGGTATTTTATTATTAACCGACGAACGCTTGCGTGATGAGTTTGATATCACGGTGTTTATGGATACTCCACTTGATATCTGTTTATTACGTCGAATTAAAAGGGATCTAGAAGATCGTGGCCGAAGCCTAGCCTCTGTTACTGAACAGTATGAAAGCACCGTTCGCCCCGCCTTTTTTGAGTTTATTGCACCTTCAAAACAGTATGCCGACTTGGTGGTTACCCGTGGTGGTAAAAATCAGATAGCGATTGATATTATAAAAGCAAAAATTCGCCAGTTACTGGCAGAATAACAATCAGGGAAATTACGTATGATGGGATTAGTGGGCATTGTTGCCCTGTTACTAGTGGCTTATATTGCTTCGGAAAACCGAAGCCGAATTAGATGGCGAACTGTTGGTGGTGCTTTTGCCATTCAATTAGCCATTGGTGCCTTTGTGTTGTACATACCATTTGGGAAAGACGTTCTGTTGAGTATGTCAGCTGCTGTCAGTAATGTAATTCAATACGCTAATGAAGGTATAAAGTTTTTATTCGGTGATATGGGGCGGTTTGTGTTTGCCATAAACGTACTTACCGTCATTATATTTTTCTCCTCGTTAATCGCTGTGCTTTACCACATAGGTGTAATGAAATTTGTCATTAACATCATTGGTGGTGGCTTGCAGAAGTTACTTGGTACTAGTCGGCCAGAATCAATGAGCGCTGCGGGTAATATTTTTGTCGGTCAAACTGAAGCGCCTTTAGTCGTTAAGCCCTTTATCCCTTCAATGACCCGTTCTGAATTGTTTGCTGTCATGGTGGGAGGGCTAGCTTCAGTCGCTGGTTCTGTTTTGGCAGGTTATGCTTTGCTCGGCATCGAAATGAAATATCTGATTGCCGCCAGTTTTATGGCTGCACCAGGAGGTCTGTTGATGGCCAAAATTTTGATCCCTGAAACTGATCAGCCCAAGAATGAACTCAACGAAATTAGTACTGAAAAGTCGCATACTAACTTAATTGACGCGGCGGCAGCTGGTGCGTCAAGTGGTATGCAACTGGCCTTAAATGTCGGCGCGATGTTACTAGCTTTTGTTGGGTTAATTGCGTTAGTAAACGGCATTGTTGGCGGTATCGGCAATCTGATTGGTTTCGAAGGACTTACTTTGCAACTTATCTTTGGTTATGTGTTCCAGCCTTTAGCTTTTATTCTGGGTGTGTCTTGGGATGAAGCCCGTGCTGCTGGTAGTTTTATTGGCCAGAAGTTGGTTATTAATGAATTTGTCGCATACCTCGACTTTGTGCAAGTGAAAGAGCAGTTAAGCGCGCATACGCAAGTTATCGTAACGATAGCGTTATGCGGTTTTGCTAACTTTTCTTCTATTGCTATTTTATTAGGCGGTTTGGGCGGTATGGCTCCATCTCGTCGCGCTGATATTGCTGAGCTAGGCTTAAAGGCTTTGCTTGCGGCAACATTAGCGAACTTAATGAGCGCTGCCATCGCAGGGTTCTTTTTTTACTTAGGCTAAAAAAACAGGTCTTTTATATGACACAGCATGTTCCAACGTTAGATATAAGACGGTTTGCCACCGACAAAGAAAACTTTGTTGCCGAAATTGGCAAAGCCTACACTGAATTTGGATTTTGTGGCATTAGTGGCCACGGTATTCCAGATGAAGTGGTAGAGAATACGTACAAGGTGATTAAACAATTTTTTGCCTTACCGACAGAGCTGAAAGCTTCCTATGCTAAACCTGAACAAGGTGGTGCTCGGGGTTATACCGCAGTCGGTGTCGAAAAAGCAAAAGACTCTAATCATCCAGATTTAAAAGAATTCTGGCATGTTGGTCGTGAACTGGATGGGGCAGCACCGCATCCCAGTTTATATCCAAATATGTGGCCTTCTGAGATACCGGGCTTTAAAGAAGCGTCTTCAACGTTATTTACCGAGTTAGAAAAATTGGGTAATCGCGTATTAGAGGCGTTAGCTTTATATCTGCAGCAAGATCAGCACTATTTTGCCGACAAAGTGAATTATGGTAACTCCATTCTGCGAGCAATCCATTATCCACCGATTAAAGATACCACCACGCAGTCGATCCGCGCGGGTCAGCATGAGGATATTAATTTAATTACCTTGCTCGTCGGTTCTAACGAAGCCGGTTTAGAAATTTTACGCCGTGATGGTAGCTGGTTACCGGTTACAACCATTGAAGGTACTATAGTGGTGAATATCGGTGATATGTTGCAGCGCTTAACTAACCATGTGTTACCGTCGACGACACATCGAGTGGTTAATCCAGCGGGAATGGCTGCGAGCGAGCCACGTTATTCTATTCCGTTTTTTATGCATCCTAACCCTGACTTTGTTATTGAAACGTTAGACAGCTGCATTAGTGAAAAACGGCCAAACTTATATCCAGAGCCGATTAATTCAAATGAGTATTTGATGCAGCGGCTTGAAGAGATTGGTTTGCTGAAAAAAGCCAAATAATAATGGCTTTGTACAGCAAATAACCTAACATGCAAAAACGTGCAGAATAGTTGAATCGAGTAGTTGACTAGTTTATTTGAATCGCTATACTGCACGCCATGTTAGGTGCAGTGCACAAAACATAATGCAGATGTGGTGGAATTGGTAGACACGCAAGCTTCAGGTGTTTGTGCCCACAAGGCGTGAGAGTTCGAGTCTCTCCATCTGCACCAATTAACCGGCTTTAGCCGGTTTTTTGCTTCTTAGCGTTCGACTTTTTGGTAAAGGCCTTAGCTCAACGGGCTAGCGGGTTAATTCAATCCGTCGAATAAAATCTTCTACTAGCATATCGTACAACTTATTTCCCAGATAAAGATCCTCGACACCATCATCAATGTTTGGGTTATCGTTCACCTCAATTACAAACACGTGTTCACCCGCTTGTTTTAAATCAACACCATACAAACTATCACCAATAGGTTTACAGGCAGCGAGTGCGGCAGCAAGCACATGCTGTGGCACGTCGGCAATAGCACAAGTACTAAAGCCACCACTTTGTGTTTTCGTTTTACCATGTTTGTAGATTTGCCAGTGATTCCTCGCCATAAAGTATTTACAGGCAAACAACGGCTGGCCATTTAAAACCCCAATACGCCAATCAAAATCGGTAAAAGTATAACGCTGCGCCAAGATAATCGCGCTTTGCTCAAACAACGCTGCCAGTTGAGCTTTAAATTCGGTCAGCGTAGACACTTTAACAACTCCCCGAGAAAAGCTGCCATCAGGGATCTTCAATACCAAGGGTAGACCAAAGGCATCAGCTGCTTTTTCTAGGTTATCATGGTCATGTTTAAATAACATTAACCCATCTGGACTGGGCACATTATGTTGTTGAAATAAAGTTTGCAGATAAACTTTATTACCACAGCGTAATATCGAGTTAGGATCATCAATCACCGCTAACCCTTCACGCTCTGCTTTAACCGCCATATGAAAGGTATGATGATTAACGGCCGTCGTTTCTCGTATAAATAAACCATCGAATTCGGCTAATCGCTGCATATCTTTCGCAGTAATATGTTCGATATCCATTGCCGCGCGTTTTGCTGCTTTAGCGAATAACTCTAAAGACTTGGGTGTGCAGGGGGGAATTTCTCTGTCGGGTTAGTTAATACAGCTAAATCATATTTGAATTTCAAATTCTTTGGCTCTAAACGCCAAATTTTATGACTGTAGCGCTCGAGTACTTCGGCAAAAAAGCTTTGTTCTGTTTCCGTTAGTTTATGCACCGCCCCTATCTTGATTGACTTAATTTGCCATTGTACTTTTTTTTGTAGCTCAACCCTAAGCACAGGAACGGGCAAAGCCTCAAATAGATAGCTGGCAAATTTGCGTAAAGCCTTGAGCTCAGTTTCACCAAAATAGATATTAAATGTGAGCTGCTCTTCTGTCGACTCAGTCAGTGCTTTAGCCAGCTGATTGCGCAGTTGGCCAGGCAGTTCTTCAATAAGCTCTGAAATCTCATGTCGATTAAATTTATTAAAAGCTCTTAATGAAGGCATCACATGGTGATTATTGGCTTCAGCTAATAGCGAGCAGTAATAACCAGTACCTAAATAATGTGCTTGGCGACATAAATTAATTACTCTTACCCGCTGCGCTTGCTTTGGTCGCCATTTTAAATAGTCGGGTAAACTCATTACGCCATCATATTGATAAAAGGGCGCCCAATCTTGCAGTTTGTCGACAACGATAATCAGTTTTGCCATAACACCATCAGTTTGTTTGAATTTTAGCTTATTTCACAAGTATCGGAAAAGATCGGGCATATTGCTACTATAATGCTTATTAAAATAAAAGTAACACGCTCAGCAGGAGCCATCATTGTCAGATGTTCAATTGCAATCTTCTCAATTAACGATATTAGCGGCAGAAGTGAGTCATGTTTCAACCTTGGTTGAGATAGAACAAGCTTGCTTTACTACAGATAAACTTAGCGTTCGCAGCTTTAGACGTTTTATCAGTGAAAAGCGCAGTGACTTATATATTGCGCGTTATAAAAACGAGATTGTAGGTTATTACTTACTGCTTTATCGGCGTGGCACAAGTTTGGCTCGGCTTTACTCGATTGCATTATTACCCAGTGCTCGTGGCACAGGTATTGCTACGCAACTATTAAAAGATGCGGAAGAAAGAGCGTTAGAACGGCATTGCGCTTTTATGCGATTAGAAGTTCGGCCTGATAATGCGGCTGCTATTCGTTTATATCAAAAACTGGGCTACCATCCTTTTGGCGTTAAACTTGATTTTTATGAAGATCATACCGATGCGTTATGCATGCAGAAGCAAATCCATCATTTCCCAGCAATTGCACATCAGCGTGTAGTACCTTATATACCGCAATCGACACCTTTTACTTGTGGTCCTGCTTGCTTATTAATGGCTTTTAATTACTTTATGCCAGAGCAATATACGCCAGAGCATTTAGAAATTGATATTTGGCGAGAAGCCACTACGGTATTTATGACATCAGGTCACGGTGGTTGTGGTCCTTATGGTTTGGCGTTAGCGGCTGAGCGCAGAGGATTCGCCAGTAAAATATATGTCAATCAAGCAGGGCCGTTGTTTTTAGATACGGTGCGTAGCGCAGATAAGAAAGCGGTTATGCAACGTGTCTATCATGCCGATCACAATAAGGTGCTTACTGCGAATATTCCGTTAGCTATAGTTGAGCCTAACTTAGTTTTGATCCAACAGTTACTCGATCAGGGCTATATCTTGTTAGTACTAATCAGTACCTGGCAATTTGATCGCTCCAAGGCACCGCATTGGGTAGTGGTATGTGCCATAGATGAATTCTTCGTCTATATTAATGATCCTGATGTAGCAGACATTCCTTGGCTCTCAAATAGTGAGCGCCAATACATTCCAATCAGTCATTTGGTTTTTCTAAAGGCCTTTGGCTTTGGTAAAAAGCGTTTAAAAGCGGTTGTTGCGATAAAATCGCGCTAATAATAAACGTTTTGCTGGGATTTTCAGCAGTCAGTTAAATCCTTAATAAAAAGCACTTGCAGGATATTTAAAAGGTCCTATAATGCGCGCCATGCCACGGGAGATACGGCGAACGAGAGTTAAGCGAAACCTGAGGTGATAAAACGAAGTTGCAAAAATCTTTAAAAAAGACGCTTGACAGCAGAGTTTAAATCACTAAAATGGCCGCCTCGCATCAGGGTGCTGATGAAAGCCTCGAAAAGCGAAGTGAAGTAACAAGAGTCTGGTGTGATGATAAGTTTTAAAAAAGAATTATCCTCACGCTTGACTTAAAATCTGGTAGGTGTAAAATTCGCCTCCCGCTTTGAAGTTCAAAGCACGCTCTTTAACAATTCGCAATCAATTATCTGTGTGGGCACTTATGATGATGTTCGTTAAAACGAAATAATCAGTATGAGTGACCAAGTTATAAAGATTTAGTCAGTAATGCTGAGCTGAGGCTTACGTCTCGAAAGAACTTAAATTGAAGAGTTTGATCATGGCTCAGATTGAACGCTGGCGGCAGGCCTAACACATGCAAGTCGAGCGGATGAGGGTAGCTTGCTACCTGATTTAGCGGCGGACGGGTGAGTAATGTATAGGGAGCTGCCCGATAGAGGGGGATACCAGTTGGAAACGACTGTTAATACCGCATAATGTCTACGGACCAAAGTATGGGACCTTCGGGCCATATGCTATCGGATGCCCCTATATGGGATTAGCTAGTTGGTGAGGTAATGGCTCACCAAGGCGACGATCCCTAGCTGGTTTGAGAGGATGATCAGCCACACTGGGACTGAGACACGGCCCAGACTCCTACGGGAGGCAGCAGTGGGGAATATTGGACAATGGGCGCAAGCCTGATCCAGCCATGCCGCGTGTGTGAAGAAGGCCTTCGGGTTGTAAAGCACTTTCAGCGAGGAGGAAGGGTGTTGTGTTAATAGCACAGCATTTTGACGTTACTCGCAGAAGAAGCACCGGCTAACTCCGTGCCAGCAGCCGCGGTAATACGGAGGGTGCAAGCGTTAATCGGAATTACTGGGCGTAAAGCGCACGCAGGCGGCTTTTTAAGTCGGATGTGAAAGCCCCGGGCTCAACCTGGGAATTGCATTCGATACTGGAAAGCTAGAGTATGTGAGAGGGGGGTAGAATTCCAAGTGTAGCGGTGAAATGCGTAGAGATTTGGAGGAATACCAGTGGCGAAGGCGGCCCCCTGGCACAATACTGACGCTCAGGTGCGAAAGCGTGGGGAGCAAACAGGATTAGATACCCTGGTAGTCCACGCCGTAAACGATGTCTACTAGATGTTCGAGGTCTTGTACTTTGAGTATCGCAGCTAACGCATTAAGTAGACCGCCTGGGGAGTACGGTCGCAAGATTAAAACTCAAATGAATTGACGGGGGCCCGCACAAGCGGTGGAGCATGTGGTTTAATTCGACGCAACGCGAAGAACCTTACCTACTCTTGACATCTACGGAAGATTGCAGAGATGCGATTGTGCCTTCGGGAACCGTAAGACAGGTGCTGCATGGCTGTCGTCAGCTCGTGTTGTGAAATGTTGGGTTAAGTCCCGCAACGAGCGCAACCCTTATCCTTAGTTGCCAGCACGTAATGGTGGGAACTCTAGGGAGACTGCCGGTGATAAACCGGAGGAAGGTGGGGACGACGTCAAGTCATCATGGCCCTTACGAGTAGGGCTACACACGTGCTACAATGGTACGTACAGAGGGAGGCAAGCTGGCGACAGTGAGCGGATCTCTTAAAGCGTATCGTAGTCCGGATTGGAGTCTGCAACTCGACTCCATGAAGTCGGAATCGCTAGTAATCGCAAATCAGAATGTTGCGGTGAATACGTTCCCGGGCCTTGTACACACCGCCCGTCACACCATGGGAGTGGGTTGCAAAAGAAGTAGATAGCTTAACCTTCGGGAGGGCGTTTACCACTTTGTGATTCATGACTGGGGTGAAGTCGTAACAAGGTAACCGTAGGGGAACCTGCGGTTGGATCACCTCCTTACCTAAAGAACGGATTTATAAGTGTTCACACAGATGATTGATTGCATGAGATAGAGCAAACGGTTTTGCATGCTTGAGTGATTGGGCGTGTTAAAATTGGTCTGTAGCTCAGGTGGTTAGAGCGCACCCCTGATAAGGGTGAGGTCGGTAGTTCGAGTCTACTCAGACCAACCAATTCGCCGCCAGGCGTTGTTGCAGCAAACCTCACATACTGTAAGTATGCTTCGGTTCACTGCGCCTAGCCTGACAACGAATGTTGAGCAAAGACCATAGAAAGACTTATTGCGATGATTTTTGCTTTAGGCAAGTGAAGCGACGAGCGAGTGAGGGAGTGTACATCAGGTACATGACCGAGTGAGTGAGGAAGCAACATGCAGCATAAAGGAAAAAGCAGAAGCAAGAAGAGGGGTTATAGCTCAGCTGGGAGAGCGCCTGCCTTGCACGCAGGAGGTCAGCGGTTCGATCCCGCTTAACTCCACCACTTCTGGTTTTAAACCGGCTCTAGGAATTCAAATATAAGTGCTTAGCATGTAAGTGTTTATATTTGAGTTTAATCTCAAAACTGCTCTTTAACAATTTGGCAAGCTGATGTAAAAAGTAAAAAAACTAAGGTTACATTTAATTGTATACCTTATTCACACTGTACACTTCAAGACATTTTGGGGTTGTATGGTTAAGTGACTAAGCGTACACGGTGGATGCCTTGGCAGTCAGAGGCGATGAAGGACGTACTAACCTGCGAAAAGCTACGGGGAGCCGGTAAGAGGCATTATATCCGTAGATATCCGAATGGGGAAACCCAGTGAGTTTACTCACTATCGCTACATGAATACATAGTGTAGCGAGGCAAACCGGGAGAACTGAAACATCTAAGTACCCCGAGGAAAAGAAATCAACCGAGATTCCGTTAGTAGCGGCGAGCGAACGCGGAGTAGCCCTTAAGCTATATTGGTGTTAGTGGAATACTCTGGAAAGGGTAGCGATACAGGGTGATAGCCCCGTACACGACAATGCTTTTATAGTGAAAACGAGTAGGACGGGACACGTGGTATCCTGTTTGAACATGGGGGGACCATCCTCCAAGGCTAAATACTCCTGACTGACCGATAGTGAACCAGTACCGTGAGGGAAAGGCGAAAAGAACCCCTGTAAGGGGAGTGAAATAGAACCTGAAACCGTGTACGTACAAGCAGTGGGAGCACCTTCGTGGTGTGACTGCGTACCTTTTGTATAATGGGTCAGCGACTTACATTCTGTAGCGAGGTTAACCGAATAGGGGAGCCGTAGGGAAACCGAGTCTTAACTGGGCGAATAGTTGCAGGGTGTAGACCCGAAACCGGGCGATCTATCCATGAGCAGGTTGAAGGTTGGGTAACACTAACTGGAGGACCGAACCCACTAATGTTGAAAAATTAGGGGATGACTTGTGGATCGGAGTGAAAGGCTAATCAAGCTCGGAGATATCTGGTTCTCCTCGAAAGCTATTTAGGTAGCGCCTCGAGCGAATACCATTGGGGGTAGAGCACTGTTTGGGCTAGGGGGTCATCCCGACTTACCAACCCCATGCAAACTCCGAATACCAATGAGTACTACTCGGGAGACACACGGCGGGTGCTAACGTCCGTCGTGAAAAGGGAAACAACCCAGACCGCCAGCTAAGGTCCCAAAGTAATGATTAAGTGGAAAACGATGTGGGAAGGCATAGACAGCTAGGAGGTTGGCTTAGAAGCAGCCACCCTTTAAAGAAAGCGTAATAGCTCACTAGTCGAGTCGGCCTGCGCGGAAGATGTAACGGGGCTAAAATCATTCACCGAAGCTGCGGACTTGCATTATGTGTAAGTGGTAGAGGAGCGTTCTGTAAGCCTGTGAAGGTGTCTTGAGAAGGATGCTGGAGGTATCAGAAGTGCGAATGCTGACATGAGTAACGATAAGGGGAGTGAAAAACTTCCCCGCCGAAAGACCAAGGGTTCCTATCCCATGCTAATCAGGGTAGGGTGAGTCGGCTCCTAAGGCGAGGCTGAAAGGCGTAGTCGATGGGAAACAGGTTAATATTCCTGTACCGGCCAATACTGCGATGGGGGGACGGAGAAAGCTAGGCAAGCGCGGCGTTGGTAGTCCGCGTGAAAGTGTGTAGGTTGAGAGACTAGGAAAATCCGGTTTCTTAAGACTGAGACACGAGACGAGTCACTAAGGTGATGAAGTTGCTAACGCTATGCTTCCAGGAAAAGCCTCTAAGCTTCAGGTATTGGTGACCGTACCCTAAACCGACACAGGTGGTCAGGTAGAGCATACCAAGGCGCTTGAGAGAACTCGGCTGAAGGAACTAGGCAAAATAGTACCGTAACTTCGGGAGAAGGTACGCTCTTTGATGTGAAGCCCTTGCGGTGTAAGCATTGGAGAGTCGCAGTGACCAGCTGGCTGCAACTGTTTATTAAAAACACAGCACTCTGCAAACACGTAAGTGGACGTATAGGGTGTGACACCTGCCCGGTGCCGGAAGGTTAATTGATGGGGTTAGCGCAAGCGAAGCTCTTGATCGAAGCCCCGGTAAACGGCGGCCGTAACTATAACGGTCCTAAGGTAGCGAAATTCCTTGTCGGGTAAGTTCCGACCTGCACGAATGGTGTAATGATGGCCAGGCTGTCTCCAGCCGAGACTCAGTGAAATTGAAATTGCGGTGAAGATGCCGTATACCCGCGGCTAGACGGAAAGACCCCGTGAACCTTTACTATAGCTTGGCACTGAACATTGACCCTACATGTGTAGGATAGGTGGGAGGCTTTGAAGTTGGAACGCTAGTTCTGATGGAGCCGTCCTTGAAATACCACCCTTGTATGTTTGATGTTCTAACGTAGGTCCCTGGATCGGGATTGCGGACAGTGTCTGGTGGGTAGTTTGACTGGGGCGGTCTCCTCCTAAAGAGTAACGGAGGAGCACGAAGGTTGGCTAAGTACGGTCGGACATCGTACGGTTAGTGTAATGGTAGAAGCCAGCTTAACTGCGAGACAGACACGTCGAGCAGGTACGAAAGTAGGTCATAGTGATCCGGTGGTTCTGTATGGAAGGGCCATCGCTCAACGGATAAAAGGTACTCCGGGGATAACAGGCTGATACCGCCCAAGAGTTCATATCGACGGCGGTGTTTGGCACCTCGATGTCGGCTCATCACATCCTGGGGCTGAAGTCGGTCCCAAGGGTATGGCTGTTCGCCATTTAAAGTGGTACGCGAGCTGGGTTTAGAACGTCGTGAGACAGTTCGGTCCCTATCTGCCGTGGGCGTTGGATGATTGAGTGGAGTTGCTCCTAGTACGAGAGGACCGGAGTGAACGAACCGCTGGTGTTCGGGTTGTCATGCCAATGGCATTGCCCGGTAGCTACGTTCGGAACGGATAACCGCTGAAAGCATCTAAGCGGGAAGCCGGCCACAAGATGAGTCATCCCTTAGACTTCGAGTCTACTAAAGGGTCGTTGAAGACCACAACGTTGATAGGTGAGGTGTGGAAGCGTGGTGACACGTTAAGCTAACTCATACTAATTGCCCGAGAGGCTTAACCATACAACGCCCAAGATGTTTTAAGAAAAGAATACAGTGTGAATTTACTTATCAGATTGCCGAATATTGGAACACGTTTTTATCAAATCCTTCCATGGATTTGACCCTAACGGGCCGCGCTAAAGTGCGTTAAAACGTGTTCCCTACAAGTTTTTGCCTGGTGGCAATAGCGCTGTGGAACCACCTGACTCCATTCCGAACTCAGAAGTGAAACGCAGCTGCGACGATGGTAGTGTGGCATTCGCCATGCGAGAGTAGTACACCGCCAGGCACCTCATTCAATAGAAAGCCCTACTCGCAAGAGTGGGGCTTTTTTATTGGTTGAAATATCTTGAGGCGGTGTACTGCTCGAGCAGGGCGATACCATGCGACAAAAACGTCTGGAACGTTTTTGGACAGCTTTAGCTGGCCGCGCAGCGGCGAACCCCAGGCAAGGGGTGAGCAAAGTAGTACAGTGAGGCCGGGAGACGACAAGCCAACAGTTTGGTTTGACGCCGGCTGAACGCCCTGAGCTCTGCGAAGGGCATGAAGGCACCTCATTCAAGCAAAAGGCTTATCCTAACGGGTAAGCCTTTTTGTGTTGAAGCGCCTCGCGGCGCTGGTGGCATTGAGCAAAGCCATCCTTGGCCTGCATCGCTTCGCGACCTGCCTGCGGCAGTCCAAATTCGTTCCTGAGGAATTTGTCGCCATGCGATTTGGTACTTAAGAATAGTAAAAGGCAATTAAAGCAGTTAGCTCGAATTGTTCCGAGTAACGAAGTACGCCGTTAGACAAATTTTTAACGGGACGTCACCATCATGCTCAAAACTCAAAACTCAAAACTCAAAACTCAAAACTCAAAACTCAAAACTCAAAACTCAAAACTCAAAACTCAGCGTTAATACACCTTCCTTCTGAACGTGTGTTCAGTACCGCCCAATCTCTGGGTTTGCTCTAATCACGCGTGCAGTATCACTGACAAAACGCTTTTAAGCAGTGAATCTTAATAATTTTTGCCGATAAATTTCCTGATAATTTAGTGAGATTGTTTTGGCTTTGTTCTGTCGTTATTCCATGTTGATTAACCGCAAAAGCTAATACAGCAAGGTCAGGGAGTTCTAGTATGGATAGTGTACTTCCTTAAATATGAGAATCGCTTATGCGTTTTGTTAAACCGTTCTGTAGTTTTTTACTTGTTTGCTCAGTAAGTTGGGGGGGGCAAGCTACCACTCCACTTGAGTACGATGATGTATTTGAAATTGAGTTTGTGTCTGATCCTCAACTCGATAGTAAAGGCGAAAACATTGTTTTTGTGCGTAATTGGATGGATCGTCAAACAGACCGCCGGCTTTCTGTGTTGTGGTTAGCGGATGCAAAGGGCCAATTACAAGCGCTTACCCATTCTGCTCAGAGTGCTTCTTCACCACGTTGGTCACCTGATAACAGTAAGCTTGCCTATTTAGCTGATCAGCAAATCCATTTGTATTGGTTAGATAGCGGCCGCAATGTTCAACTAAGCCATGTTAACCATTCACCTGCTAATCTAAGTTGGTCGCCAGATGGACAATGGTTGGCTTTTACCATGTTCACCCCCGTCAGTAAAGCGCCTCCAGTAACCTTACCTGGTAAGCCAGTTAATGCCGAGTGGGCTAAAGCGCCTATTTATATTGATAATAAACAATACCGTGCTGATGGTGCCGGTTATTTACCAGCGGGTTTTACGCAGGTGTATTTAATTGCCGCAGACGGCGGTAGTGCTATTCAATTGACTGATGAAGAGTTTAACCATGGCAGCACGTTAAGTTGGCATCCGGATGGTTCTGCTTTGTATTTATCGGCTAATCGGCATGCAGATTGGCAAACTGCGGTCTCTAATTCCGAACTATTTCGTTTAGATATTAAGACGAAACAATTAACGGCGTTAACCGATCGCTTTGGGCCAGATACGCAACCGCAAGTTTCTCCTGATGGTAAGAAGATTGCTTATTTAGGTTACGATGATCGTAAATTAGCTCATCAAGCTATGCGCTTATATGTAATGGATATTGATGGCAGCAATAGTAAGAATTTAACAGAAGACTTAGATCGGGGTATTGAAAGCTTCCAATGGCAAGCGAACAGTAAAGATCTGTATATTACTTACGATAGTGAGGGCAAAGGTTTATTAGCTGAGTTGTCTGGAAATGGCCGAGTAAAAGTATTAGCTGATGATTTAGGTGGATCTTCTTATAGTCGGCCTTATTCAGGTGGTCAATTTGCGGTTGCCAACAATGGTTTAGTGGCTTATACGCAAGCCAGTACCGCCCATCCTGCTGAGTTGGCGACATTACAACGCAATAAAAAACAGCAGCTAACTTCATTTAATCGTGATTTATTATTTAAACGCGAAATAGGTAAGGTTGAAGAGTTCTGGTACGAATCTTCTGTTGATAAACGTGAGCTGCAAGGCTGGATAATTTATCCGCCGGCTTTTGATGCCAGTAAAAAATATCCTTTGATCCTTGAGATCCATGGAGGCCCACATACTGCTTATGGTCCTTACTTTACGATGGAGTTGCAATTATTGGCATCGCAGGGTTATGTCGTGCTTTACACCAACCCTCGCGGAAGTACGAGCTATGGTGAAGACTTCGCTAACTTGATACATCATAATTATCCAAGCCATGACTTTAATGATCTCATGGATGGTATTGATCAAGTGGTTGCTCGTGGTTTTATCGATGAGCGCGAATTATTCGTTACTGGCGGCAGTGGTGGTGGCGTACTAACCACATGGAGTATTGCTCATACTAAGCGCTTTGCTGCCGCGGTTGCGGTGAATCCGGTAATTAACTGGTATTCTTTTGTGTTAAATGCGGATATGTACAGTTACTTCAGCCAGTATTGGTTTCCTGCTTTACCTTGGGAAGATCCTGAACACTATCTTAAATACTCACCTATTCAGCATGTTGGCAAAGTCGAAACACCCACCATGCTATTAACTGGTGAATCTGATTTCCGTACCCCTATTTCTGAAACTGAGCAATATTATCAGGCATTACAGTTACGTGGCGTAGAAACGGCAATGGTGCGGATCCCTGGGGCATCGCATGCCTTACATACACGGCCAAGTAACATGATGGCGAAACCTGCCTACATTATTTACTGGTTTGAAAAACATCGACAAAAAACCGCTAAATAGTGCGTATAAAGCCCAGTTTATTCTGGGCTTTATTTTATTTACTAAAAAGTGTATGTTTTCTATTCATTCAGGTAGGAGCATCATGTTTTTTACTTTACCTTTAGTCGGTTCTTTGTATAATGGCGACTCCAACGCTAGGGGCATAGTTCCAATTGGTAGAACAGCGGTCTCCAAAACCGATGGTTGGGGGTTCGAATCCCTCTGCCCCTGCCACTTCTTCTTATGACAATGTATTCTCAAACACATCTCACTTTATTAAAGCAGCTTGCTGTGGTGCCGTTGCAACCTAAATCTGAGTTTTATCCAGATTGTTCGCAATCGCGCTCAGCTGAAGCTACTGATGCGCGCCAGAGTGAATCTATAACCAATGTTGAGGCTAGCAAGCTGGATGTGCTGGTAGCAGATATTGAATGTCTGTTGGCATCGTTTGGCATCACAGACTGGCAAATAAACCCCAACGCTGTAGACATTCATTTCCAAGAGCAGCAATTAATTACCCCATCACTCGTGGCACTTAAACAACCCATGTTAAAGCGTCAGCTATGGTTATTGTTATCTGAGTATGTCGATGCCTGAGATCCGGCTACTAAGCCTTGAGGATTTGCCTACCTTAGTCAACATCGAGTTGGCAGCTAATTTATACCCTTGGACTGAAGGGGTATTTCGTTCTTGTTTTAATCAGCAATATTTTAATTATGGTGTTTTTCAACATGAACAGTTGCAAGGGTTTTATATTGGCCAATTTCTGGGGGTAGAAAGCCAATTATTTAATATTGCCGTTGCGCCGCAGGCGCAAGGTCAGGGTTTCGGTAAATTATTACTTGCACACTTTGTAGCACAGAGTACCGAACGTAATGCTTTAGATGCCTGGTTAGAGGTTCGTGCAACTAACCAACAGGCATTGCATCTTTATCAGCAAGCGGGTTTTATCGAAACAGGCCGCCGCAATAATTACTACGTTAGCGCGCAGGGCCGCGAAGATGCATTGCTGATGTGCTTACCCTTAGCGTTTAGTTAATTGCTACGGCTGCTTTTTAGCAGAGGTTTTTGTTGCTATTTTGCTAAAACGGAAGCATATAACTGAATGCTTTATTACCCGCAAAATAACAGATGGTTTATCTTAACAGTTAGCCACCCATTCACAAAGCTGCAAGCCTGATTATGCCTGATATTGTTTGTTTAACGCTGTGGCAATAAAGCCGAGTGCTTGTTTTTTTTCATGGGCAACGTTTTCGTTTTTTTGCAGGTTGCAGCGCCTGTTTAGCCTTACCAGACCCCTTGATGAAAAGCATTGATTGTTTAAAGCGTCAGGATCAGCGAAAATAGCCACCAATGATGTTAAACATAATGGATCTAGCAAACGAAGGGCTCTACTGCGGGCTCTGCAATTATTTGTCGAAATCCATGCAAAAATGAAAAGACTTTATTAATGGCAGACCAAAACTTTCTTAACGAAATCAATTCTAGAAGAACTTTTGCAATCATATCGCACCCTGATGCCACCCAGCCTTTCAACGCTTAAAATCACCTTTCATTGCACACCACAATCACATCTCTACTTACTGATTTTAAAGGTTTTTTGTCTTTTTCTCGTTTCTTTGCTTTTCAATGATGTTCAAGCGTAATCTCGGAAAGTGTGTACAAACTTGAGTACAAATTCCGTTTTAGAGGTCTTTGGCGAAAATTCCATGACACAAACCTGGCTGTAGGCCTTGTCGTTACTGGGTTTGACGTAAAAAGTACTACCGTTAAAA
This sequence comes from Alishewanella sp. HL-SH06, assembly GCF_052656265.1. Taxonomy (NCBI): domain Bacteria; kingdom Pseudomonadati; phylum Pseudomonadota; class Gammaproteobacteria; order Alteromonadales; family Alteromonadaceae; genus Alishewanella; species Alishewanella sp. HL-SH06. Next base: position 3,115,997 of record NZ_CP199752.1, on the reverse strand, counting down.
AGAGTCTCTTTTTTTGGTAAATGTTTTCTTCTGTGCCAAATTACAAAATTTAATGAGGGAGTCTATTGTTGGTGTAATTTTTGCTCTAGTGTTTGTTTTTGAAGATGCTTGAAGCGAACCAATACGGTTATTTCTAATTGAGATATCAGACTTACCTTCAAATTTAGTTGCTGTTTACACCATCATTTTGCTCTTGTTTTTCGACTTGTGTGTACAAAATTTCCTGTAACTGTGTACAAACTTCCTCTTTGTTGCACTTATCTTCTGGCGATTTGACGCGAGTTCTTCTGTAGCCCTTGCTGTATAAGGTCTGAGCGACAAAAGTACTTAGGGAGTTTGATGCGTCAGTTCGCGATTATCAGCGAGAGTATCGCTCTTTTGTTGATGACAAAAATCTCCTTCTACTTATATATAATTATGTATCAGTTCATGGCTTTTGATATGTAATAGCTAATCGAATTTGTGTTATTTGAGTCACTGTGATATGTTTTTGTATATAATTATTCTTAATTGATGCATTAAGGCGTATCAAAATGAGCTATGTAACAGAGCAGATACTAGAAAGTCTTCTAGAAGCTCGGGTACGAAAGGGGTTTAGCCAGAGAGAGTTAAGTGCTCGTTCGGGGGTGCCTCAAAGCCATATTTCGAAAATCGAGTCTGGCAGTGTTGATTTAAGAATATCCAGTTTGATTGCACTTGCCCGTGTACTAGACCTAGAGCTATTGGTTGCGCCTAAAAAATCTGTACCTGCCATCAAGTCGATCATTCGAAGTGGACAAGGTATTAACGGCATCAGCGACGAGGGTGAGCCAATGTCGCCCGCATATCAGTTAGAGGAAGACGACGATGACTAACCATGTCTCTACGCTCAACGTTTTGCTTTACGGTGAACCCATTGCAACGATCACCAACGTGGGCAATGACAGAACGATTTTTGCCTTTATGGATTCGTACATTAATGACGAATCACGGCCTGTGTTAGGGCTTGGCTTTAAAGATTCGCTAGGTGGCTTGCTGACTAGCTTCAAACCGACCCAAACCAAGTTAACCCCGTTTTTCTCTAACCTTTTGCCAGAAGAAACCATGCGAAATTACCTGGCAGAGCGTGCCGGTGTTAATCCAGCGCGGGAGTTTTTTCTATTGTGGGTACTGGGACAGGATTTGGCAGGCGCAATCACGGTTGTGCCTGCGGATGGTGAAGCTTTACCACCTAGTGTGCATCAAGACATAGAAGATGAAACGAAAACAGATGAGCCAATGCGTTTTTCATTGGCGGGAGTGCAGTTGAAGTTTTCAGCTGTGCAGCAGGCAAATGGCGGTTTGACGATCCCAGCAACCGGTCAAGGTGGCTCTTGGATTGTAAAATTACCGTCGTCTCGGTTTGAAGCTGTGCCAGAAAATGAATATTCGATGATGGAACTGGCTCGAATGTTGGGAATGGACGTGCCAGAAACGCAGCTACTCCCCATTAATCGGATTGCTAATATCCCCAATGGCATTGGCAAATTTGGTGACAGTGCGTTTGTGATTAAGCGTTTTGACCGTGCAGATGGTCAAGCTGTTCACATTGAGGACTTTGCGCAAGTGTTTGGTGTTTATCCTCAAGATAAATACAAAAAAGCCAGTATGCGCAATATTGCTCATGTTATCGGTATTGAAGGGCAAGACGAAGACATTGCTGAATTTACTCGCCGATTGGTGTTCAATACTCTAATTGGTAATGCTGATATGCATTTGAAGAATTGGTCTGTGATCTACAAAGATAAGCGCACAGCGTCTATTGCACCTGCTTATGACTTCGTTTCAACCATTCCCTATATCCCAGATGATAGTGCATCGCTTAAGGTGAGCCGTAGCAAGAAATTCAGTGATTTCACGTTGGATGAGCTATCACACTTAGCGGCTAAAGCCATGTTGCCAGAAAAATTGGTGTTAGATACCGCAAAGCAAACTGTAGCAGGCTTCCATGAGGTATGGGCGAAAGAAAAAACGCATTTACCCCTTACAAAGTCGGTGATTGAAGCCATTGAAAGGCACTTACGAAGCATACCGCTACGCTGAATACCTAGTAGCTAGAGCGTGCATATTGATAAAGATGGTTTAACTTCACACGATTTTACGGCGGTTTCCGCCGTAAACTGGAAATTTTGTAAACTGCGCAATGATACTGGAGTCGTGATAAGGCTGATCTTCTGAACAAATCATGCATCTTTCTGACCATCAACAAGTGATGAATCAGGCGATGATAGCTTTACATTGATTTTCAGGAGAATGCAGATGACAGCAGTAGTGCACAAGGTAACCCCTTTTCTAACATCTTACGAAGTGATGGCTCGTTACCACATTAGCTATACGACGCTCTGGCGAAGAATAAAAGATGGCAGCTTGCCGCAACCTCGTATCAACCGAAATACACGAAACAAGCTGTGGCACATTGAAGATTTGGAGGAGTATGAGAAGAAAGAGGACTGAGCCTCTTTCTTTTATTTTATTGTCCGAAACGCCAGTTGAACGGAAAGCCTGTCGGCTCGATGATGGTCTCTAGCTGTTGATACCAAACGTCGTAAGCATGACGCATTTCATCCAGGTACTGATATTGGTTGTAGATAGCATCCAACCCTTTTTTGCTGTGGCCAATCATCAACTCGGCAACTTCTTGCGTGGTGATGGCTGACATTCGCGTTCGCATCGTTCTGCGAAGATCATGCATAGACCAGTGTTCCATCTCAATACCAAGCGACCTGCGAGCCCAGATTTTCACATTGTTAGGAATAGTGGTGTCAAAGCCATTTGTGGCAAGCTCTTCTTGTCCGTTCGCGGGAAACAAGTAAGTTGATTTGCTCATCTGCATCGCCAGTTCAATCAGCTCGATAGCTGGTTTGATTAGTGGCCGCATGATCGGCGCTCCAATTTTCTCACCTTGTTTGCGGATCTCTATGGGCACTGTCCACATTGCAGATTGCAAGTCAAAGTGATGCTTTTCAGCTTGAATGAGTTCGCCCTTGCGCCCTCCCAATAAGAGAAGCAGTTTTATGTAGATGCGATTCTTCTCAGTGATTTTTGACTCATGCAAATAGCGCCAAAGTATCCTGATCTCGTTGTCATTTAGCACCCGAGTTCGTTTGCCTTTCTTACCGCCGACTTTCTTTGCAGTGATCCCAGCGGCAGCGTTAATTTCCAAAATTTGTTCATCTATCAGCCAGTCATAAAACTTATGCAGCACAGAAACTAGGCGTTCTGTGTTTGAAGGGGACGTCTCCGAAACCTCACGAAGACAGTTTCTTAAGGACAATTCATTGATGTCAGTTAATGGATACTTACCAAGTCGGGGCAGTAAATATATTTCACTGCTGCGTTTTTGGTAGTGCCACGTTTTCTCTTTTAGCCCTTGCTTACCGGCAGAGTCTATCCAGTCTCGAAAAATCGATTCGAAGCTTTGATTGGCAGAATACTTGGCCCGTTCCTGCTGTAGGTAGAGCTTGGGGTTTCTGCCCTGGTCGAGTACCACCCTTAACCTATCCAGCTCATTCCTGGCTTCAGCAAGCTTCATAAGTGGGTAAGTACCTATGTCTACCCGCTGTTGCTTGCCATCGAAACGATAACGAAACTGAAAAACAATTTTGCCCTTGGGCGATACCCGAGCACTTAGCCCATCACGGTCGGCTTTTACTACGGTTTCTTTTGCTTCTTTATTTAACCTGGCATCGAGCCAGCTAACTGATAACGCCATGTTATAAGCCCAGCCCTAGTTTTGATTTTAATGATTGTTTACGTGATTCTGCTTTGGGTTCTGGCGCTGTACTCTTAGAAGTAACTTCACCATCTGGTGCAAGACCATCTACCGGTACAGATGTCGTGGATAGATTGGGTTGGCTCATGTGAATTAACCCAAAGGTGGCCAGCATCCGCAGACGCTCAGCACGTTCCCGTGGTGGCGTCTTTTCCAATTCTTTGAGCAGTTCAGGGTGGCTCCCTGGGGGAATGTTGACGACAACTCTCATAATCAGGCCCCATAAAACCAGAAGCCTCGGACGTTCGCCAAAACAGACTGTTCCGGCACGATTATCTTGCTTCGTGAAAAAATCTCCTTGGCCGCTTCCTTATAAGCCATGGCTCCACCTCCGGCGATCAATACCAAGTCCGCATTGATGCTTTCGTCACGCATGGATTGGCGCATGGCTGTAAGAGCAACAGGCGCTACCTTTTTCGTGGCAGCATTCAGATAAGGTGAAATATCGACTTTTTCTCCAAATAGCAGCACCTGCAAGTCGCCGGTTCTCATGGCTTTTTCAAGTCGATCCATACCCACTTTGGCACCATGATCTTCCGAAATCAGCTTATCAATGGTTTCCAGTAGCACGGACATTGCCTGAAGACTGGTTCCTGATGAGCTGTAGCGAATTTCTCCGGCCTCAAGGGCAACCCAGTCAACAGAAAAAAAGCCGGGATCTATGACGACGACGCGACCTTCTTCAATCAAGCCCAAATCTCCACCTGTTTGAACCAGATCCATATAGGCACCGGCAGGCTGCGGCAGCACTTTGACGTCATGAACGGTGATGCTGCGCTTAGGCGTCACTTGATGGACACCTTTTAAACGCTGCACAAGGTCAGACTTACGTTGTGGTTCATGAAACTGGGAAACCGGTAATCCAGTGACAACCAAATCGATGGATTCTGTTTCAGCCATTAACAAGGCGGCATGAAAAAGTGCCTTATAGGTTTTTGTGGTGGGATATTCCGGGTGAAGCTCTCGTTCCCAGCCTTGAAGGCGTCCAGCAGGCACACCAGCGGCCCAACGCTCATTATCGACAGATACATACAAACAAGTTTCATCATCGCCTCCACCGATACGCTCTGGCATACGATCCGCAGGACCGGCACCCGCAGGCAGAATAATGGTTTTCGGTTCACTGCCTGATTGGCCAATTGCCAGCTTCAGGTTTGAGTAACCGATATCTACGCCTAGTACAAACATACTTATCTCCTGTGCACTCAAAGTGCTCTAACGGTTTTCAATCAACCGCACTGGCCACGCTTGGGCATTTCCAAGTGCTCTGGCGGTTCACTCAAATGTCATTATCAGGATTCGGTGCACTGGCGGTGGGCAGAAAGGTGACAAATCCTTTCATCTATCTGCCTATTGCATTTTCGCAAAAGTATGAGAATAGGCTCTGTTTGGCGGCGGATGACTGAGCCAAAAAAATCGAGACGCCAAACGTCGTTTGCATTCTGGCCTGAACTCGCCAAACGGTTTGTATCTTCATGATGATACGTCTTTTTAGGCGTTTTTAAGTGAAATCGGGCTGTATCCCTTGTCAGGTATGGGATTGCGCGAGTTGATTTATATCGAGACGCCAAACAGTGATTGTGACGGCAGTTTTACGTTTGGCGTTTCGATCCAAAAGCCAAACGGATAGTGGTTTTGGCTTTTGGGGTTAATTGGGTGGGGAAATTGGTTTGGTAGAAATCGTCAATGAACAATGGAAAGCAGATGTGTCGGATTTACTTCAGCAAGAAACGAACAGGCTAAAAGCACTGGCACGAGCTGAAGTTGATGACTTTTGGGTCACCCATTACAAGGTTCGCGAGAATGCGCCCTTTAAAGATTGGGGGCTGCTTGGTGTCCGTATCAGAGACTTTAAGTATGGCTTTGGCATTGAGTGGTACATCAACAGTTTTCACGGTCAACGAGGCAAACGCGTGGTCTTTAGCAAGGGGCTGCGTATTTCAAAGACGAAGCTGAGATACGCATTTTTGGACTGCCAAGGTTTGGCCAAAGAATGGGAGCTAGCGCTGGCCATAGAGAAAGAAGAATTCTTCAGTGATATTCGACGCCAGGTTGATAAGCTCAACATGCTGCGTCGCAGAGTGAATGCCTATTGAGTTAACTGCGCTACTTCACTCGTGGTAACTGGTCCCAGTGTGTCGTATAGGCGGGAGATAAATGCTCTCGCTTCATCGACCAATCTTTCTTCGTACCTTGTCCAGCAAAGAAAACCTTTCCGGCACCGCTTTGGTTAATGGTGTCCAATACAGACATTAACTGCTGGCTATTGGAGCGGGTCGATACGTCATCGAATAGTCCTGGTTGAAACATGCCGGGATCGTAAAAGTCAGACAGCATGACGCCCGCTTTGGCATAACGAAAACCATCCTTCCAAATCCGCTTGAGTAAGTGATTGGCCAGCTCGATAAAATCCCGTGTATCGCAACTGGGGATCAGCAACTCACCTGATGCAGAGCTGCTGTATTGCGGCTCGTTGTCCTTAAAGGGGCTGGTACGTATGAACACGGTCATCACTTTGGCTTGCTGCTGTTCTTTGCGAAGCTTCTCAGTGGCGCGGGTTGCGTATTCACATACGGCCTCACGTAACAATTCAAATTGCGTTACTTTTTCGCCAAATGAACGGCTGCAGACGATTTGTTTCTTAGTTGGTGGGATCTCTTCAAGTTCAATGCACGACTCACCATTGAGCTCTCTGACAGTTCTCTCTAAAACCACTGAAAACTGGTCTCTGATGGCTCTAGGAGAGGCATTGGCTAGGTCTAAGGCTGTGGTGATACCCAACGCATTTAAACGCTTAGAAAGCCGTCTACCAACGCCCCAAACATCATCAACCGGGACTAATGCGAGCAATCGACGTTGCCGATCTGGATTGGTCAGGTCTACAACGCCCTGAGTGGCGGGATATTTCTTGGCGGCATGGTTCGCCAGCTTGGCGAGTGTTTTAGTTGGTGCAATGCCTACACAGACGGTGATCCCAATCCAGTGGCCTATGCGCGCTCGCACTTGTTGTCCGAACTCGACAAGGGATATGGCAGACTCAATACCGGTTAAGTCCAAAAACGCTTCGTCAATGGAGTAAACCTCTACTCGTGGTGCCATCTCTTCCAAAGTGCGCATCACTCGACTGCTCAAATCTGCGTACAGCGCGTAATTGGACGAGAATGCCAAAATACCATGGCGCTGCATTTCAGCTTTGATTTGAAAAACGGGTACGCCCATTTTATTAGTCCTGTGGTTACATGTAACAACCTTATAAGTGACTGAAAAGACTGAAAAGAGTCGGAGTTACACATTTTCAGGTTTTCACTCTGATAATGTGACAATATTTTGGCCGGTTCTGGCCGTAGATGACCAGCATAATTCGGCCGTTAAGGTCGCAAAGCGAACATACAGATTAGCGCTTTTGGGGCAGTCTGACCTCACAACCGCGTGTTAGGGCTATGTAGTGGTCAAGTGTTTTAGGCCACCGTCTTTTGAGCTTTCCAGTAGGCCTGCTCAGCCACATTCGGCGGCAGTCCGTCGTTGTGCTTATGTGGTCGCCGCGAGCTGTAATAACCGATCATGTAGTCCGTTATTGACTGCTTCGCCGAGGCAAAGCACGGATACCCGGTTTCCGGCACCCACTCTGTTTTCAGGCTCCTGAAAAAGCGCTCTGTTGGGGCGTTATCCCAGCAATTTCCACGACGACTGAGGCTCTGCTTCATCTGGTGCCGCCAGAGCAACTGTCGGAAACCCAGGCTGGTGTACTGGCAGCCCTGATCCGAATGAAACATGACTTCCGACGGCTCTCCGCGTGACTCGTAGGCAATCGTCAAAGCCTTTTTTACCAGCTCCGTATTGGGCGATAAAGACATTGCCCAGCCTACCGGTTTACGAGAGAACAAATCGATGACCACCGCCAGATAAGCCCAGCGTGCACCTGTCCAGATATAGGTAATATCGCTCGGTCCAAACCTGATTGGGCTCCTTCACATCGAACTCCCGATCCAGAAGGTTCGGGATATCCAGGTGCGGCTGATCCGCTTTCTTGTAAGCGTGACTTGGCGGTTGCGTGCTCACCAATCCCAACTGCTTCATCCGTCTGCTGGCACGGTAACGGCTCAGCGGTATTCCGGCCTGCGTAACTATTTGGGCAATACTACGAGCGCCGGCCGAACCGTTACTGGCCTCGTGCGCTTCGACAATCTGATCCAGCAGTTCCTGTTCCGTTTCGCAGGGTCTGCTGTCCCGGCTGCGCCAGGCCCGGTAGCTACTGCGATGCACCCCAAACACCTGACACAGGTGCTGCACCGCATAGCTCTCTTCAAGTCGCTCGATTATCGAGAGTTGCTCAGGGAGTCCGACATCAAGAGAGCGGTGCCTTTTTTAATATCTCCTTCTCTTCCTCCACCCGCCGCAGCTTGCGCTTCAGTTCCTGAATCTCACGCTGCTCCGGGGTCAGCGCCTCACCTTTCTGTGGAGCCTTGCCAGATCGCTCCGCTCGGAGTCGGCGCACCCAGTACTCCATCGTGGATTTACCGACACCCATTGCCTCACAGGCTGCCTTCAGGGTGTAACCCTGGTCTACCACAAGCTGGGCGGCCTCCAAGCGGAATTCCGGGCTGTATCTTCTATTCTTCGTCATCGTCTGCACCTGACTTTCTGTGTGAGTGATCATACACTCAAAGTCAGGTGGCCGGATTCACTATGCCACTACAACTGGCCGACCAGAATCATGGTAAGGGAGCGGCTTCGGCCCGCAGTATGGAGAGCGTTGAAGATATCGCGCGCGAGCTTCACGAGCTGGTAGTCAGATTCAAGTCATAATCACGAGGAAAAACAGGGTTATGAATGGTGTCTCCTCGGCGATCAGAGGTCACGGATGTGTATTGGAATATTAACAATTAGCTACAAAATGCCTGTGGAGCACTTTCTGCGCGAAGCATAAATTACCGTTGAAGCGCACCGGCTTCGTCTGCGCAGAGGATTGGTTGTGAAGGTACTTGTAATTGAAGACGATAGCCTGGTTTCCGATTTGCTGGAAACGGTTATTTCCGGTCTCTTTGTTGGGGTTCAGGTTTTGGCCGGATTTTTCCAACTCTGGGTGGACCTAATACGGGGTCAGGGTTACAGATCATTACCTTTCGCTTATTGAAATTTCTGTCAATGTGGGCCACACTAAACATGTATTGAACGGAGGCACATTCGCTTCCTACGTTTTACCTGAACCTGTTAGAGCGGCATGGGCATCACTGATTTAATTACTCTCGACCACTTCCCCGTTGGCAGCCTGGTGTCCAATGCTTCCCGGCAAGTCATTTATAGCAATAGTTACTTTGCTAGAAAGTATGGCTATTCGGTCAATGAGCTTGTCGGGAAGGATTTCTTTTCACTTCTAAGTCGGGCCTCACAGATCATGTACGACAGCTATCTTATGCCAATGCTGGTGCGAGAAGGCTGCTGTGAAGAAATTCGGCTGACCTTGATCAACTCAGATGGCGACACTGTGCCGGCAGTGGTTAGCGCCAAGCTGCAAGAAAACGGCAACGGTCGAATCTTCTGGAGCGTTGGGCATGCTGCTCGTTCCGAGCAGTTGTTTGAGGAGCTCACCGAGGCCAGGAAGCTACTCCAACAAAAAGTTGCGTTGCTTCACACCCTGTCTGACACCGACCAACTGACCGGTTTGCCAAATCGTTCCGCTCTTACGCGCCATTTGACCCAAAAAATCTCACTTTTTGCGGAGGGCGAACTGGCTTTCGCTTTGGCATTTATTGATCTTGACGGCTTCAAAGAGGTGAACGACCAATACGGGCACTACATGGGAGATAAGGTTCTGAAGCTTATTGCCAAGCGCATGGCTGGCAACCTTCGAAGTGACGACCTGATTGCACGGCTTGGTGGTGATGAGTTTGTCGTTTTGCTTCATGGCCACTTCAACGCAGCCATGGCGGAAGAATCGGTTAATCGTTTGATCCGGCAAATCAGTGAGCCACTTGAACTTGACGCTTTGACATTACATGTGTCGGCCAGCGTTGGCGTAACGCTTTACCCACAAACCGAAAACATAACCCCGGATCAGCTGATTAAGCAGGCGGATCAAGCCATGTATCAATCCAAGTTGGCTGGCCGGAATCAAATGAGCCTGTTCAACGTCGATAACGAAAAGTATCAAAGAGAAAAGCACACGGAACTTCATGCAATCAAAGCGGCCATGGCTGCCAACGAGTTTCAGCTTTATTATCAGCCAAAAGTGGATATGCGCAGCGGAAAAGTTCTCGGGGCAGAGGCGTTGATTCGCTGGAATCATCCGGTCGAGGGATTAAAAGGACCCGCGACGTTCTTGCCGATTATCACGGAAACGAATGTCGGGCTCGATCTTGGGCAATGGGTAATAGTCAACGCCCTTGAGCAGCTTCAGGCCTGGCTTTCAGAGGATTTGGACATCCATATCAGTGTCAACATTTCCGGTTATCACCTGCAGGACCCAGACTTCCTCAAGAAGTTGACCCGCGTACTCTCGGCATTTCCAGATATTCCGAAGCATCGGTTTGAACTGGAGGTGCTGGAGACGAGCACAATCGAAGACGTTGAAAAAGTATCCCTTGTACTTTCTAGCTGCAGAATGATGGGCATAAGAGTGTCACTGGACGACTTTGGCACAGGCTATTCAACGCTCGGTCATCTGCGGGACTTATCGGTCGACACTCTTAAAATTGATCGTAGTTTTGTAAAGGACATGCTGACCAAACCTGGAGACCTTGCAATTCTTAAGGGCATCATCGGATTTGGACAGGCGTTTGAGTGTGACCTCATCGCGGAAGGCATAGAAACTTATCAGCATGCGCAAAGTCTCATGGAGCTTGGCTGTGATTGGGGACAGGGCTATTACATTGCGCGCCCGATGCCGGCTGCCAGCTTCATTGAGTGGGTTTGTGATTGGCGAGAAACTGGATTCGTAAAAAAATTCAAAGCGACTGATGCTTTGACAACGACCGAAATTAAGGAGTGAAACCAGCGTGTTCACCAGAGAAGAGATTATTGCGAGGAACAATGTTCAAATCATTGGCTCCGGTGATACACCGCTGATGCTGGCCCACGGCTTCGGTTGTGATCAGAACATGTGGCAATACTTGACGCCTGGTCTCAGGGATCGCTACACCCTGATCCTCTTCGATTACGTCGGCTCTGGCCAGTCACAACTGTCGGCCTTCAGCGAGGCACGATACAACACATTGGAAGGCTACGCCCGCGATGTCAGTGAGATTTGTCATGCACTGAACCTGACGGACGTTCATTTTGTCGGTCACTCGGTCAGTTGCACGGTTGGTTTGTTGGCGGCACTTGAGCACCCGGAATACTTCGCGAGTCAGATAATGATTTGCCCCTCTCCCTGCTTTCTAAATGTTCCACCGGATTATCACGGCGGATTCGAGTGGGCAGATCTGGAAGAGTTGATTGAACTGATGGATCGGAACTATCTGGGCTGGGCCAGTTATCTGGCGCCTTTGGTGGTCGGCGCTGAAGGATCCGCGATGTTAACCGGTGAGCTTTCAGACAGTTTCTGTTCCACTGACCCCTTGGTTGCCAAAACGTTCGCAAAGGCGACATTTTTTTCTGACTACCGTCATCTTTTACCATGCGCCAAACATCCGACGCTCATCTTGCAGAGTCAGGTTGATGCGCTGGCCAATGAGAGAGTCGGAAAGTACATCCATGAGCATATGCCAGACAGCAGGCTCCGGGTTCTCCCGAGCGAGGGTCATTGTATCCATATGACACATCCGGAGTTGGTAAGGCCGGAGATCATGGATTGGCTACAGGCGTGAATTTGAGCAATGCTCGAATGTTCGCTTTTGTTTATGCTGCTACGGTCGCAAAGCGAACATTCAGATCCGAGTCCGTATGGCTCTTTCATTCCGGCACTTGAGAAAGAGGTTGTTTCAGTCCTAGTCATTTTATTTTCGAATGTAGCGCCGGAATCCAGGGACACCGCCACCAGAACCGAAAATGACATTTGCGGGCTTCCTGGTTGTTTTCGACAGGAGCAAGACCGAGGACTCAAAAAAATCTTCAATTAGATACAAAAGTCTGGTATCGTTGTGGAAAAGTGTGCCGATACTAACTACATAGACACAAAGGCCACTTAGACAAGGATGAATACAGTGCGACAAAACCTTCCCGTCACGAATACTGAACAAAAATTTCCTAGCTCACAAAAATTGATTTCATCGACCGATCTGAGAGGCAAGATCCGCCATTGCAATGACGCATTTGTCGAGATTAGTGGTTTCAGTCGTGACGAGCTTATCGGTCAGCCCCACAACATAGTGCGGCATCCCGATATGCCGCCTGCGGCTTATGAAAACATGTGGTCTCATTTAAAGGCTGGTAAGCCCTGGATGGGCCTCGTAAAAAACCGTTGCAAGAATGGCGACTTCTATTGGGTAAGTGCCTACATAACGCCGGTTACCAGTGAAGGGGAAGTGATCGGTTATGAATCTGTGAGGTCCTGCCCTGATCGCAGAGATGTTGAGCGGGCCGAGGCTGTATACAGAAAAATTCGTAACGGAAAGACGGGCATACCAATTTGGAAACGTGTTGCCCCGAGTACATTATTTTTAATCGCCACCTTTGTACTGGCAGCCCTTCTGTTTTCGATGGGGCATAAAGTTGCATCTGAACTGAGCTTGGCGGTTGGAGTCATTATTTACGCCAGCTGGGTGCAGTTGGCGAAAATCCAGCTAATGAAGTCGGTTGCAAACTTGATGGGCCAGACGTTCACAGATGACTTGGCGGCAAAAACCTACACAGATGATGACTTACCACTGGGGCGCTTAAAGGTTGCTGTGAGAGCTCAACAATCTCACCTGGATGCCGTACTAACTCGAATTGAAGACTCGGCGAACGGGGTTAAAACCGCAGCAATTCAGGGACTAGAGGTCAGCTACGAGGGTCAGGAAACACTGCGCAAGCAGCAGGCTGAGACTGAACAGGTTGCTGCGGCGGTCCATGAAATGTCTCAAACGATTGGCGAGGTTTCTGCCAATGTTCAGCAAACCGCAGAAAAAGCCGAAGGGGCGAGGGTTTTCGCCGACCAGGGAACCCAGGTTGTGGTTCGAACTCGGGAGTCGATACAAGACCTTAAAGCGACCGTTCACGGTATCAGTGAATCTGTGGGCGCATTAGCCGACGAGAGTAGCAAAATCGCGGGCGCGGCCAAAATAATTGAGGACATTGCGGAACAGACCAATCTGCTTGCGCTCAATGCGGCGATTGAAGCGGCTCGGGCGGGAGAACATGGGAGAGGTTTTGCTGTTGTCGCTGATGAGGTCCGAGGCCTTGCAAAACGAACACAGGATTCAACGAAGGAAATCCACGGCATTATCGATAGGCTTCTGACTCGTTCATCTGATTCGGTGAGGGTTGCCGAGAAGGGTAAGAAGGCGGCAGATGATGGTCTTGAACAGATGTTGGAAGCTGAGCAGACGCTTGGGCAGATTACTGACTCTGTCGGTACCATTGCAGAAATGGCAACCCAAATGGCGGCTGCGGTTGAGGAGCAGGCACAGGTTTCGGATCAGATAAATGAACAAGTGGAGCAAATTTCCACATTAGCCACAGAAAACTTACGTCAGGGAGAGCAAGCGACTGGAAGTGTTCAGAAAATGGAGCGTATTGCCGGCGAAATGCACGAACTTGTGGTCCGGTTCAAATAGGCGGAGGCAAACCTATGGATTACCGAAACGGCGGTTCCGCTTCAGTTTCTAAAAGCGATTTGAAGCATTGTGAGTCTGAGGACCTTGCACACCCGGAGTTTATTCAAAGCTTTGGTGCGCTTCTTGTCATCGACGCAGAAACCGGTGAGTTGGTCCGATGGTCTGACAACGCTCCGTCTTTGCTGGATTTCGATTTCGCGTCCGATAGTCGCCACCTTGAGTCAGTGATTCCTGATTTGGCTAAGCTTGTGAACCAATCAGGAGATGAGACATTTGCTTCGGAGGCACAGCAGTACCTTGGAAAACTCCGGCGTCATGGCCTCTCCGATGTCACGGGCTCCGGATTTACGGCGATAGAGTGCGTCTGTCATACGCCACCAACTCAGAGGACGTTCCGGCTCATTGAGTGCATTCCAGTTGCCGATCCGGAGATCGTCGAATCGCAGGCGGACAGCACGGAAGATCTCGATAGAATGTTCCGCGTTGTCAAACTTATAGAGTCAAGCCAGACCATCGATGAGCTGATCGAGAATTTTGCACGGTCGGTCCAGACATTAACGGCTTATGACAGGACCATGGTTTATAAATTCGACGAAGACTGGCACGGCGAGGTCGTTCAAGAGGTGGTCGCCGATCACCTACAGCAACGATTTCTTGGGCAGCACTTTCCTGCGTCTGACATCCCGCGAAATGCACGTGAGTTGTATAAGAAAAATCTATTGAGGGTCATTGCAGATGTCGATGCCGAACCATCTGAAATAACGCCGTCCAGTGAATACTCTGAGAAGATTGATCTGTCCCGCAGCGTGCTGAGAAGCCCATCGCCCTTTCATCTCGTGTATTTAAGAAACATGGATGTCAGGTCGACGCTGACGCTTTCGATCATTGTGGATGGTGAGCTGTGGGGCATGCTCGCTTGTCATGACAGCCGACCGCGAGTTCCTCCTCATTCAACACGTAACAGTGTCTTGTTCATGATGGAAATGGTCACTCGATTCATGTCGAACCAGATCGGATTATTGGAACGCCTGGATCGATCCCAGAACAAGCTTCGTTTCCTTTATGGCTTAGATGAACTTAGCAGGCGTCATGAAAAGATAGACGAATTCCTGTTGTGCCTCATGCAGTTCCTTCGAGAATTTTTACAGGCGGACAAAGCTACGCTGATAGAGCGCAAACGCATTTACGGAGATCTGGTTGACTCCCGGCTGCTTGAATTTTGCCGAAGCCATGCACTTAAGCATAGGGAGGAAACCTTTGTTTCGCACTCCGCTGGAAGCTTTGAACCGATTTCCGAGGCTGCCTCAGAACAGGGAATCGGAGGTTTTGTGTTTTTTCCGATTTTTGCGTTGGAAGGTTGTGGCATTCTGCTGTTGCGCAACACTATCCATCGCTCCAGGGATTGGGCGGGTAAGCCCGGTACCTTCAGCTTGCAGGAGACAGAATCCGGGCAAGTCGTATTGGGTGCGCGCGAGTCCTTTGAGATTTGGAGAGAAATCGTTTCGGATCAATGTGAACCGTGGCCACGGGATATCAAAGAGTATCTGGCCTCAGCTTCGGTGCCAATCTCCCAGGTTGTCCTTAAAAATCGCGAAAAAGAGGCCAATGAACAACGTCGTATTCTGGCGAGTGCCGTCGAGGAGATGCCGGATCTTGCGCTTATTACAAAAAGCGAGCCCGAAGGCCCGGGCTTAGGGCGACAGATCGTTTACGCCAATCCGGCTATTTGCAAACTCTCAGGGTATTCTTCCGACGAGTTGATCGGAAAACCACCCTCCATTTTACAGGGCTCGGGCACGGACAAGGCGGAGCTTGCGCGCATTAGCAGAGCACTTAAAAACGAACAGCCAGTCAGTGCCACTCTCCTGAATTATTCCAAGGACGGCACGCCATATCACGTTGAGCTGAAAATCGTCCCGGTCAAAGACGAGGAGGGAGACACAACGCATTTTGCCAGTGTTCAACGGGATATCACGGAGGAGCTTGCGCTTCGTCATAAGTTGTCCGCACAGAATGAGCAGCTTCAGAATCTGACGAACAGGCTCCCGGGAGCTGTATACATTTTCCAACGATCTTCTGACGGACAATATGAGATTCCTTTCGCGAGTGTCGGTTTCTCAGAGTTATTTAAGCTCTCTCCATCAGACACGCACGATTTTTCGGTTATCAAAGAACAAATCTGCCGAGCTGAACATGAAGCGCTCATTGAAAGCATTGAGTCGAGTGCACGAAATCTTACGCCTTGGAGGCACGCTTTTCATCTGAACACTGAGGTACATGGTAGCGTTTGCATTATTCGAGGCTACGCCATGCCATATGAACAGACTGATGGCAGTATCCAATGGTTTGGCACGCTGGAGGAGATCACGGAGCGCGAAACCTTAGCCCTAGAAATTGAAAGTCGGGAGCGCGACATGGCTGCCATTCTGCAAACGATCCCCGAAACTGTTATTGACCTAGATGCGCAAGGAGAGATTAAACGTGTTTATTCTAATCGTTCATCGTTCTTAGGGCGTTCGCTACAGACTTTTGATGGTGAAACTCTCTCCAGCGTGCTTCCGCATACTGCGCTTATCGAACTGTTTCAGTCACTTGAAGCGTCAGGAACCGGTGAGACTGAATTCGAATACGGTAAGGGTAGCCAACAGCAATCGTTTCTAGCCAGAATGAGCGCCAAGGCAAGCCGAGACAGTAACCTGGAAGGTTATGTCCTTGCATTGACAGATATAAGTGACCGAATAGCCGAACGGAATCAGGCGATCTACAACGCGGAACACGACAGCCTGACCGGGCTCTTGAACC
Source organism: Alishewanella sp. HL-SH06 (assembly GCF_052656265.1). NCBI lineage: Bacteria > Pseudomonadati > Pseudomonadota > Gammaproteobacteria > Alteromonadales > Alteromonadaceae > Alishewanella > Alishewanella sp. HL-SH06. The sequence continues at coordinate 3,099,710 of NZ_CP199752.1, read as the reverse complement.
GGCATGGCTTTGAAATAGCGTTGGAGCGTATTTGTGAACCGGACGCCCTTCACTCCACGATGACGGCATTTTTCATCGATCTCGATGGTTTTAAAGCTGTCAATGATATTCATGGACACAAAACTGGCGACTCAATACTGATTGAAGTAGGTAAGCGCCTGAGCGGTTTAACGGGACCTGGCTCGACCCTCGCGCGTATTGGCGGCGATGAGTTCATTCTCGTGACGAAAACTGGAGACCATAAGAATTTTCAGGAAACGGAGGCAACGGAATTTGCTGAGAGCATGAGGAAAATGCTCGCTTTGCCATATCAGTTGGAAAGGGTCACCTACCATATAAACTGCAGCATCGGGATTGCTCAGTCTCCTCCTCAGCCGGGTTTGGCCAAAAACCTACTTGGGTATGCCGACACGGCCATGTATGCGGCAAAGCGCGATGGCGGTGGACGAGTCCGGTTTTATGAGCAGTCTATTCGAGAGGCTACGCGCCACCGATTCAAACTTGAACAAGATCTTAAAGTGGCGCTCCAGGCCGGCGGTATCGGATTGCGGCTCGCCTATCAGCCGGTTATCAAGGATGAAAAACTCTTTGGTTTTGAAGCATTAGCAAGATGGGAACACCCAGAGCTGGGCTCGGTGTCACCGGGAGAGTTTATACCTTTGGCAGAGCAGAGCAGCTTGATCCTGCGCCTTGGTGATTGGGTTATCCGTGAGGCGGTAAAAATGTTGGTCGCATGGAGTCGATCTCATGAAACCGCGCACCTGACGCTGGGAATCAACGTTAGTCCACTTCAAATCAAGCAAGACGATTTTGCGGAACAACTATTGGATACACTTCACTTAGCGAATATTGCCCCAGACAAATTGAAGGTCGAAGTAACCGAGTCACTCGTTCACCACGATTTGGAGCGCTCCATTGAAAAGCTTCGGGTGCTCCGCAGAGAGGGCATCCAGTGCTCCCTTGACGATTTTGGTACGGGCTATTCATCGCTCGCTTATTTGCGCAGATTACCTCTCGATGAAGTGAAAGTAGATCAGCAGTTTGTGAGGGAAATGGGCAGAGACGCTGGTGCTGAGGCAATTGTAAAGCTGGTTTTCAGTCTCGCAAAGACTTTGGATCTTAGAGTTGTGGCAGAAGGCGTTGAGACAGAGGCAGAATTAATTGCTCTCAAGAAACTCGGCTACCGGTGTTTCCAAGGTTATTTTTTTGGCAAGCCGCAGTTCGAACCAGATCTAAGGTATTTGTGATGGATGCAATCCTGGCACTTCGCCAAAAAACCAAAGCAGCGCACTCGGAGCTTGAGAGATTGGATGCGGTTGGCTCGATTCTGAGAGACGATTTGTCACCCTGCCAATATCGAGATCATCTACGATGGTGGTATGTCAATTGGACTGCGTTGGAAAGCTTGGAGAAAGAACTCCGGCCGATACCTGCAGATTCGATGCTAGTGCCTAAACCCCGCGCATACAGGGCTTTGAAAGATCTGAAGGAAATCAATAAGGTTCTTCACAATGAAGGAGGCCGGGTTTTTGAAGTTCACAGTTTCGAAAAGCCTGACCTTGTGCCGTCGATCGGATCTTGGCTCGGCCTCGTTTATGTTATGCATGGAGCCAATCTGGGGCGCAAAGTTATTAAAAAGCATTTGACGAAGTGTCTTGGGAATTCTGGCTTTTCTCGCAGCCTTTCGTTCTTCGACGACAGTCCCTTAGATCCCCAATGGCCGGCAGTCGTCAGCCAACTGGATCAAAAAATCACTGAGACCGGATCTATCGAGGCGTCGAGTGAGGCCGCACTTGCAGTGTTTACATGGCTGGTTGAACGCGGCCAGCACGGTCAGGAAAAGCTGCGGGCTGACTTCAGATGTTCAAAGAGGTAACCATTTCATCAAACGGTTGGGCCACTGAAAATAGACCACTCAGCGAAGGATGCGAATGTTCGCTTTTGTTTAATACCGGGCGGCCAAAATATGTATAGCACTACTCACTCGGTTTCCCCCTAAAAACTGTCACGTTTTTACTCTCTAAAATAGCCAACAGACGACGGTTTTCGAGTGCCAAGGTAGCGTTTTTTGAGGCAAGTACATTGCGCTGCTCCGTTAGATCCACGATCTTTGAACGTAGCTGACGATTCTTGAAACGCTCCTGTTTGAGCTGGAGATGTTTCTCGTCACGCTGGCTCTGGATCGCTTTGTTGGCATTGCCCCGGATGCGTTCCATCAAGTCAGGATAGTCTTTGTGAATCAGGGCACGACTGACTCCAGCTTCCTCAGCCACGGCAGCCACCGAGACCTTCCGCCCTTTCTCAACTAACTTAGGCTGGCCTTTTTCCAGTCGCACGATGGCCATGCGGATTCGTTTGTGAGTCTCTGACTCAGATGGTTTCGACATCGGCCAGTTGCTCCTTGAGGCGGTTGATGTCTACGCCGAGATCGGCCAGGACCTTCTCGCATCGATCCATGGTCCTTTCGACGGTCTTCGATCCCGAGGCGTCCAGATCCTCGATCTGGCGCAGCTCAATTTGTTGCTGGTAAAGGCCTTCCCAGAACGGCTTGTGGTTATCGTCAATGCAACCGTGCTCACAGTTCTCGCACTGGCCACCTGCACAGTCTACGCCGGTGTCATTGGTGCACCAGGCAATGCCTGTGGACCGCAAGTACACCAGTTCACTGATGGCCTGAACCATTTCCCGACGATCTTTATAGGTGCGAGTCTTCTCGGTGCGGCTTCGCATCTGACGGACATGCTCCCCCATGCCACCGGAGAGCGGTGTGTCCGGCTCCAGCCAGTGACCGACGATGGCTTGACGCTTTTCATCAAACGCGGCATAGATTTCATCATAAAGCTCCAGATCCTGCGCCTCGTTCATTACATACAAGATGGTCATATCCAGGCTCCAGTGCTTGAAGTGGTCTCGCAGGTAACGAAGGTCGCCCAGCTTGTGATGGACAACGTAATTCGCAAATGTGCGGCGGAACTGGTGCGATGCCAGTTTCCAGTCAAGCTTCAGGCTTGTTGCAAACCTCTTCAGCCGATCATCCAATGATTGCCAACTGATCACACTTATGGGATTACCCTTTTTCATGCTTCTAGTCAGCCCAACACACTCAGAACACTCCTGTAAGCGAGTCACCTCCTGATGATCACCGACTGCTATGGCATGTTCCAGAGCCTGTTCAAGCTCAATTTGCATGGGCTCTGAAAGCCGTTCGAGCGTCTTCACGGCGTGAATGGCGATCTCGGGGCACAGCCATGACGTTTCGCCCTCATGGGTTTTATCCGAGCGCGAGCCGAGGAAGTAAAAACGCTCACCATCCCGAACCTCGCTGTACCAGTGATCCCGCCTGATGTTGCCCAACTCATGAGCCCGGATGCCGGTGGTGGCCAGGATGATCACGAAGCAACCATCGCGCAGCTCGCGAAGGGCGTTGTTTAAGGCTCCAAAACCCAGATCCCAGCCGCGGGTTTTCAGGAAGCGAGATTTTTCCTTTATCTGACCAGATAGGTTTTTGTAGCGTAATTGATAGTCGCCCACCGCGTCTCGATTTCCCAGCAACTCGGTAGCCCTGCTCAACAGGGATTCGGACTTTTGGAAGAGGGGGTGCAGCACCTCTTCCGGAATGATGTCGGTTTTCGGCTTAGTTGCTTGTTTCAATTTGGCCAGCGCACTTGCGGAGTTCTCGGGCCAGGGATGGTCGAAACCGTTTGGTGTATCCAGCAGGTGGCGCCAGCACGTCTCCACAACAAGGAGTCGTTGTGCTTTCGTGCCAGGAGCCAGAGGCTCACCGATCCTGTTAGGTGAGGTGAGCTGGTTTACGTGTCGAACATAGCGGTCTGCAACCATAGGCGTGACTTGGGCAAGGCTTCGGATACCCTGTTCGTGCAGCCAGTTCAACCAAACCACAAGTTTCATGAACTGGCCAGAAACTGTTGAGACCGCTAACTTCGTGTTTGCCCAGATCAGTCTCGCCATGACTGCTTTGGATTCGGACCGGAGTTGTTTACATCTGATGCGGGCAAAATCCAACTTGCGCTTGCAGTCCACGAGACTTGTCGGGCAACCGGTCTTCGGTAACCACCAAACCATGTCTTCGTAGCGAGACAGCACATACAGTACCCCCTCTGCCCGATCGGTGGTGACAATGCCGAGTAAGCCTTCGCCGCTCGGCAGGGCTTCCCGAAGCCGTTGACGGTCGGCCAGCACCACTGCCTTGGATACCATGCTCATATCACCATCCTCGCCATGCTCAGGTCTCGCCAGAAGGGGTGTGGATTCGTCTTCGCTTTTTCGCGCTGCTCGTTCACCTGAGTCTCATCAAAGTGGGGCGCAATCTCTTCATCGATCAGCCGAACGACTTGCTTCAGGTATTTGGTCCAGCGCTTGCCACCAAAGCTGTCGTAGTTTCGCAGGGCGGCCCAGTAGAAGCTGAACAGGCGATAGAGGTCATCGCCGGTGACGACAAAGCTCTTGCACCGGAAGCATCCTAAATAGTCCTGACAGGGCTCACCGTTTTTTGGAGCGCGATGCCCCCGCCGCGCATCTTGGCAGGACGCCACGGGGGTCCGATCACTGGTGATGATGGTGGATGCGCTGAGAAGTTCTTGAACGCGGGCCTCGCCCAATGTTACCAACAATGCAAAACTGATCCACTTCAACAATTGAAATCTGATCCACTTGTTTTCACTATAGTGCCTTTTCGGGGGCACTTTGATCACAAAAGAAGAACTTATGAAAATTCAGATTTTGCATCAGCAAGGCCTATCGCAGCGGGCAATCGCCAAACAATTAGGGATTTCACGCAATACCGTTAAGCGCTATCTGCGAGCTAAAATTGATACCCCAGTCTACTCTGCTCGTGAAAAAGGCCGCTCATTACTCGACCCGTTCAAGTCCTTTTTACACTCACGTATCGCACAAGCTAAACCAGTACACCTGTCAGGTGAAGTCTTGTTCAGAGAGCTTAAAGAGCTCGGTTATACCGGAAGTTTATCGTTATTACGCCAGTACTTATTCCAATACCGTGGCAAGCCTACACCTGAGCCTGTGGTGCGATTTGAAACCGAAGTGGGTAAGCAAATGCAGGTTGATTGGGGGCAGATGCGCGGTGGTAAAACACCCATCCATGCCTTTATCGCGGTATTAGGTTACAGCCGGGCAATGATGGTGGTCTTCACCGATAATATGCGTTACGACACGCTGGAACAGTGTCACCGTCTAACATTTGATTACTTCCAGGGCATTCCACGTGAAGTTTGGTACGACAATATGAAAACGGTCGTGGTTGAGCGAGATGCTTATGGCGAAGGTGCGCATAAACTTAATCAGGCTTTTTACCAGTTTGCTAAGAGTATGGGGTTTATTCCTAAACTGTGTCATACCTACCGACCACAAACGAAAGGCAAAGTGGAACGCATGGTGCGTTATGTACGTGATAACTTCTTTCGCCCTCTGAATACCAAGTTAATGGCATTAGGCCAGATATTGGATGTCAATACCGCCAATGAGCAAGTTGCTTTATGGCTGGATACGGTGGCACATCAACGTATTCATGACACCACCAAACAAAAGCCCGCAGAGCGTTTAGTGGAAGAGCGTAAGGTACTGCAAACATTGCCCCCTCGGCTGTTAGCTGTTGCATCGTCCTTACCTGATAACAGCCCACTCCCTTCATTAAACAAGCTAAGCCAGCAACCGCTACATCATGATTTAAGTGTCTATGACCAACTGATGGAGGCCATATGAACTTACAGTTATCACGACTTAGCGAACTCGCTAATGCGTTGCAGTTGCCGGGTATTGATGCGAATGCCTGTGATTTAGCCCAGCAAGCAGCAAAAGAAGAGTGGGATTATCTCACCTTCCTTGAGCAAGCGCTTCAATGTGAGAAGCGTTCACGCCATCAGCGAAAGCAGCACATGTTTACTCGTATGGCGGGGTTCCCAGCAGTAAAAACCTTGGAGGAGTTTGATTACGCCTTCGCGACTGGCGTGCCTAAAAGGCAAGTCACCGAACTTGCTTCGTTGTCGTTTATTGAGCGACAGGAAAATGTGGTGATGCTAGGGCCATCAGGTGTGGGTAAAACGCATATTGCCGTTGCACTGGGTTATAAAGCGGTGCAGGCAGGGATCAAAACCCGCTTTATCAGCGCATCAGACTTAATTCTGCAACTGGCCACAGCGCAGCGCCAAGATAACTATAAGCAAGTGATGCAGCGTTCAGTTGTCGCACCAAGGCTTCTTATCATTGATGAAATAGGCTATCTCCCCTTTAGTGCGCATGAAGCAAAGTTACTGTTTGATGTGATTGCAAAACGGTATGAGAAAGGGTCGGTTATCTTGACCAGCAACCTGCCATTCGGTCAGTGGGGACAGGTCTTTGCAAACGATACCGCGTTAACGTCAGCAATGTTAGATCGGGTTTTACACCACTCGCATATCTTACAAATTAAAGGAGAAAGTTATCGTATTAAAGAAAAGAAACAAGCTGGATTAATGGATAAAACTAAAGAGTAGTGGATCAATTTTAGATTGTTGGGGTGGATCACTATTGGATTGTTGTTGACACCCAAGAACCGCATATTCGTTTCGGCCTCCGGAGGAGCTTCCCAATAATGAGCGTCCCCTGTTGAGATGGTGTGTCGGCCCGTTCTGGCCGCCGCCAAAGGGTCTTGTCCAGACATTTCCCAGACGCGGTTCAGGAGCGTTTGTCTCAATCGACTAATATTCAGTTTGAGCGGCCTTCCATCGTCGGTCTGGAGCTGGTGTTCATCAACGAGCCTGTTGACTCTTTCTGTAAGCATATTCTTGGTCAGCCGGACTGGTTTCTGCTGGTAACGCTTGCTCGTGGATTCATAAACCAGCAAGCGATTCGGGTCACTGAACTGGCGTCGGATGCTCGCGTTTCGCTCAACGATCAGATCAATGGCATCAGCCGCGTACAAATGGATACTGGCCATCTCGGTCACTTCCTCGGATTTTCTCAAGGCGACAACCTGAGTGGCATTTCCACGGCGCTTAAAGCTCACCAGAAGCCGAAGGTTGGACTTTAACGGGTGGGGCTGCACGCAGTCCGTCACCAGCTCCAGAATGGGCGTACAATTCATACCCGTAGACAATGCGATGGAAAGCACACCCACCGCGAGATCGTAGCTGTCTAGCGGCTCAGAGTGTGCCACGATCCGTTCCATTTCTTTTCGCAGGGCTTTGACCACCCGTCGTTTCTCGTTCTTGCTGAGCGCTTTCTGACCTTTGGAACGCTTGTTGGAGTTCGGAAAGGGGTTGGCTGGCCACACCGTTTTAATATCCACTTCCGGCCAAAAGCCGAAACGATAACAGGCTCTGAGCAGGGCTATGGCCTTCGTGTAATAGCTCTTTTGCGTGACGTATCCGATGGGCTCGTTTCTCAGGTACTGCACGAACTGATTGATTGTATGGGTGTTCAGGTCCCCCATGGAGAGGTTTTTGCCACTGGCTGTATGAAGCAAAGAAAGAAACGGCGTAGCTTTGCGAAAACCGTACAGCCAGTAACCTACAACGGTTGTAACCGCCAGGGAGTTACCCTTCGTCTCCAAGCTCTCAGCAACCAGCTTTTCAATCGCACTTTGACAGGCCGCAGTGATGTCGTCATAGCCCTGACCGTAAAACGGCCCGAAGTCAGCGGTTCTTACAGAGGAGGCACTTTCGGGAAAAGAAACCACGGTGTTTGCCGGATTTGAGGGTATCATCTGATCGACGATACTGACCTTCGCTGCACTCGTGGATTTGCCGGCGTCCTGCACCCCAGTTTCCTGGCTCACCAACGTAAAGTCTTTTTTCATGCGCAGGCTACCTCCCTGGCCGTGTCCTCAATTTCCTCCTGATAGCTGGTGCGCAGATCGTCTTCGATATCATCCAGAAAGTGCAGGTATTTTTCGGTGGTCACGATGCTACTGTGCCCTAGTCGATCTCTCACATAGAGCAACGGATTGAACGTATTGCTTTTGCGGGTCATCAGCGATTTCAGGGTGTGTGTCGCATAGGTATGACGCAGTACATGGGGATGACAGGCAAACGATAAGTCCAGTCTGTTCAGTTGATTGTTGAGTGAGGTCCGAATACTCCAGGGTTTTCCTTTTGCCGTGACAAAGAGCGTCTTCGGGTGCGTCCCGCGCTGTCTAATCGTCTCATGACGTTCGTGGATCAGGTAATCCCAGAGATCCGCCATCAATGAAATAGGCACATGGATCGTCCGTGGAACGTCTCCCTTGGTTTTCATCTGTTGGGGATCTAGCTCAACCTTCACATGACTCCGGGCCGAGACCGACTGAGGTGCCGACACAGAGGTAGCTGGAAACGTCAGCAGCTCTTCTTTTCGCAAACCCGTCAGCAGTGCCAACCGAACGATCAATCGGAGAGTTTTGTTCTTGATAGTTTTGAGCAGCTCATCGACCTGCTCTTTGTTGAGGACTTTGATCCTGGTTGGCGTGGTTTTCAGCAGCAAATCCGGCTTTACTGCATATCCCCCGGAGGTATCTGTGTGTGTCAGGAAACCCTTTGTCTGCCTCACTCTCACTGTCTCAAGGTCGTAAGGCAGTGTGCTTACCCAACCTTGCTTGAGAGCAAATTGATAGAACTTGATTACTAGATGAAGTCGTCGATTGACGGTTGAGGCATTGAGCTTAAATCGATCAAAGGAAATGTCCCGATACAGGGCTAACAGAGTTTCGTGATTTCGGTGATCAAGCTCTCTCCAATCAAACCCATTGGCTTCGATGAACTCGAAATAATCACACAGATCTCTTCCAAACGTTTCCCAGCTACCTCGGCTTTGCACACTTCCACGTTTTAAGCAGTGATGAACGAGAAATTCCATTCCTTCGACAAACACATCATGATTGGCTTTGAGAAGAATCGGGAACCCTTCATAGCAGTGGCCCCTGATTTCAAACTCTGACGTAGCAAGAAGGAACTCCACCCTCGAATCTCCAATACTGTATTTTTATTCAGTATAAAAGGGTGGTTTAAGACTGCAACAGGCAAGTTACATTATCTGTGGTACAAAACATTTTATACCGAGTAACTTAGCTTCACGTGACCGTGCAACCACGCAGCCGTCGTTGTTGGACAGCACCACAACCGGCGTATCTTTTAAATCAGGACGAAACAGCTTCTCACAACTGGCGTAAAAGTTGTTGCAGTCCACCAAAGCAAATACAGGCATGGGATAGTCACGACTTGCGGCGCATGTTTCGCACCACATTGGTGACCACACCAAATATCTCTAACTCTGTCCCTTCAGGAATATGAATGGGCTCATACGCCTGGTTTCTTGGGATCAGCATGACGCACGGCCTTAGTTGAAGCTCCTTTACCGTGAGTTCACCATGGATACCAGCGATGACAATGTCACCGTGTTCGGCTTGGACAGAGCGATCAACCACCAAAATATCATCTGGGTGAATTCCGGCATCAATCATTGAATCACCTTCAACACGTACAAAGAACGTTGCAGCCGGTCGCTTGATGCACAGCTCGTTGAGGTCGAGCGTTTGCTCAACATAATCCTGCGCTGGGGAGGGAAAACCAGCAGAAACACGTTCCATGAACAATGGAATACGAAGGCGCTTGGCTTTGATGAAGGCAAGTGCGCCGCTACGGCCTATCAGCGAGACACTCATGACGAACCTCGAAAAATCACAATTGGTACTGTTTGTTTATACAGTATCTAATGCTATGCTGATTTCTACAAGTAAAATTGTAGGTAAAACTGTAGTTGTTCGAGTAAGACGCTGTGTTGTCGGTGATTTATTTTTTGTGTTGAAAAACTATATGTGGGGGATTGCTCGCCCTCGTCAAAGCCTGCAAGGCTTGGACAATACTGCTTCTGCCTACTGCTCTTGTTTCTGTTACTGATCCTGTTACTGCTACTGGTTAACACATGGGTCAAGTAACCGTCAAACAAGGCTTGTTGAACCCTTTGAAAAGGGTTTGAAAACAGTTAGTAAAATTCTGCTTCGTATTGAATTTACTGGCTTAAAGCGAAGTAAGGAGCATCATTAAAATGCTCAGTCGAACTCAGTTAAAGCCTTTTTCAACCGTTTGAAAAGGGGTTGGCTAAGCCATACGTAAAGGGTATCGGTAAGGGTTACCCAAAGGGTTTAGCTAAGGCTTTCTGAAAGGCTTAGTCAAAGCCTTTATACATGGGTTCACCCAGTAGAAAGATTAAAAAAACGCTGAGGTATCCAAGGTGCATTTTGTACAACCTGTGGCACAGTGAAATAACCCAAAGCGAACAATAGAATTGAAGAGGAACCATCAATGACAAGAGCCCCTGCGCCATTTCCGATAGAGCGCCTCGCGGATATCCCAGAAAGACCAGAAGATTTTAGATTGCTGGAGCGTATTCCATTAACGCGTGAGCCGCAGTCCTGGCCACTTGAACTTTCTCCTATGGTCGGTGATGAACAGCCAATGGTGCTGCTCGATACAGAGACAACCGGACTGTCTGCCGATGATGAGTCCATTATTGAGCTTGGTATGGTTAAGGTGCTTTACAGCCCCTCTGCTCAGCGGATTGTGTCGATTGTTGATGTGATCAGCTTGTATGAAGATCCCGGCAAGCCAATCCCCGAGCTGATTACCGAGTTAACCGGCATCACCGATGAGATGGTGCAAGGCCAGCACATTGATGATTCACTGGTAGCGAGTTGGTTATCCAATGATCCGCTGGTGGTTGCACACAATGCACAGTTTGATCGTCCTTTCTTTGAAAAGCGGTTTGCTGCATTAGGCCATCTATCTTGGGCCTGTTCAGCCAGTGGCATAGATTGGAAGGCACTGGGTTTTGAAAGTCGAAAGCTTGAGTACCTGCTGCTTCGCTTAGGTTGGTTTTATGAAGGACACCGAGCTGCAACCGATTGTTTGGCGATGGCCTGGTTGTTCCATTTGTTGCCCGAGTCCGTTGCAAACTTGTTGTCTGAAGCGGACAGGCGAACTGTGTTAGTTCGTGCGTTTGGTGCGCCGTTTGACGTAAAGGACTATTTAAAAGAGCGCGGTTACCGCTGGCATGACGGTGTTAAAGGTGCCAACAAACATTGGTGGCGCGAAATCAGCGAAGACGAGTTGCCGCAGGAACAAACTTACCTGGATGATTTGTATCATCGTGGCTCAGAACATGCCCACTATGACTACAAAGATGCCCGCAATCGATTTAAAGCTTTGTCATAGCCCCTTGCATATTTGAAAACCTCTGGAAAATGGAAAGTGAACTCATGCTTTAACCAACAAGAGGAATCTTTCCATGTACCAAGACACCTACATTGAATACTGGGGCGAAATCTTCGTCTCTGCCCGCATCATTGAATTTGGCATCACGTTCGAGCGCTTTCTTAAAGATCCATGGAAGCATTTGATGTCCTGTGGCCAAGAGTCTGCCCCAGACGCGATTGCTGAAGGGATGCTGCCATTGCTACCAGCCCAGGCAGAAGTTGCTAGGCGCATTCGGGAGAGTGAGCAACGAGCCCTGATGTCTTCAGGGTCGGACAAAGGGGTATCTCATCGCGGTAACATCGTGGTGCCACTGGTTCTGGTAGCGCATTGATAGCGGCTATCATCGATGGCACCAAACAAGGTCTTCACACCGATACCTGAGCGGCAATTGCAATCCAGATCAAAAAGTTGCCGCTTACTCTTCCCTACAAAATAATTTGTGATAGGATGATACCTAATAAAATTAATTAGGTTGAAGCCTATTCAGTGTTTTATGACCATCTGTCCAGCTTCAACCAGTAGAGATTGATTAGTCATTGCGGATAAGGAGCAGCTTTGTGCCATGCCGTTCAATGTGATTAAGCGATGTCTGACCGTATTTTATAAACAGAGTTTTAAGAATCTGGTTGAATTGGATAAACAAGACGCATGACAAATGATGGTCTGAAACAAACGGTAGTGGCGAGTTCACTCGCTAAAGAAGGTGCTAAGGGAAAGCCAGATAGGCTTTCGCAGATAGCGCAGTTGCCACAAGCAACCAGGGATCGCATTGCCCACATCGATTTCACCTTATTGTTTAAGGGAGAAGCGGTACGGGCAGACTTAGTAGATCGCTTCAGCATAGCCGCCGCACAGGCAACGAAAGACTTCACAATGTATAGAGAGCTTGCGCCAGGCAATATTGAATATGACCAAAAGCTCAAGTTGCATAAGCGCGGTGGAGCATTTGAACCCCTGTTCGACTATGACGTTGTTCGAACACTGGCAACCATCAGCCAAGGGTACGGCGATGGCTTCACTGGAAAGGTAAAACCGCCTCTGGCCTGTGAAGCGCCTTATCACCTTAACAAGCCGAGTTTATCGATAGTAGCGAAAGTTACCGAGGCCATACATAAGGGCAAAGCCTTGAGGATCACCTATGTGTCGTTATCGAGCGGTGAAACAACGCGTGAAATTGTGCCGCATACGCTGGTGGACAATGGCCTGCGTTGGCACGTTCGTGGTTTTGACCGCAAGCATGGCGAGTTCCGTGACTTTGTATTGACCCGCATTAAAGCAGCGATTGTGCTTGAGGATTCCATTCTGTCAGAGGCTGAGCTCGAAACCCAAGACCGGCAATGGAACCGATTTGTAGAGCTTGAGTTAGTGCCGCACCCACGCATAGAGCACAGCGAAGCGATTGAACTGGATTATGGTATGACGGGTGGCGTTCTAAAGGTTGAGATTAGAGCGGCAACCGCTGGGTATTTGCTTCGCCAATGGCATGTGGATTGTTCCAAAGCACACAGCCTTCAAGGCACTGAATACCAACTTTGGTTAAAGAATACTCCGACACTCTACGGGGTCGGAAATTTGAATTTAGCTCCAGGGTTTAACGAATGATGTTCGACGACAGTGAACATTGCGCAACCCATAAATGAATTATGACGAATTAAAAGCAGGAATTAACAGATGACAAGTTTACAACAACGTGCCGAACTTCAACGCCAAATATGGGCGATTGCTAACGATGTTCGAGGCTCAGTGGATGGCTGGGATTTTAAACAATATGTACTGGGTACGCTGTTCTACCGTTTTATCAGTGAAAACTTTGTCAACTACATCACAGGCGGTGACGAGAGTGTTAACTATGCCGCCATTTCTGACGATGATGAAAACATCAAGTTTGCTAAAGAAGATGCCATTAAAACCAAAGGCTATTTTCTTTACCCTAGCCAGTTGTTTAGCAATGTGGCGGCTAATGCACACAAAAACGAAAATTTAAATACGGATTTGGCAGCAATTTTTGCTGCAATCGAAAACTCAGCCAATGGCTATGATTCAGAAAAAGACATCAAAGGCTTGTTTGCGGATTTTGATACCACCAGTAATCGTCTGGGTAATACGGTAGAGGCAAAAAACAAACGCCTGGCAGCTGTGTTAAAAGGCGTGGCAGGATTAACCTTCGGTAATTTTGAAGACAACCAAATTGATTTATTCGGTGATGCCTACGAGTTCCTGATTTCAAACTATGCCGCGAATGCGGGTAAATCCGGTGGTGAATTTTTCACGCCCCAGCACGTTTCAAAATTGATCGCACAGCTGGCCATGCACGGCCAAACCAGCGTCAATAAAATCTATGACCCAGCAGCAGGCTCGGGCTCGTTGCTGTTACAAGCCAAAAAGCACTTTGATGCGCATATCATTGAAGATGGTTTTTTTGGTCAAGAGCTCAACCATACCACCTACAACTTGGCGCGTATGAATATGTTTTTGCACAACATTAACTACGACAAGTTCAACATTCAATTAGGTGATACCTTAACCGAACCGCACTTTTTAGATGACAAACCCTTTGATGCCATTGTCTCTAACCCGCCTTATTCGGTGAAATGGATTGGTAGCGACGACCCAACCCTAATCAACGATGACCGCTTTGCGCCCGCAGGTGTTCTCGCGCCAAAATCAAAAGCAGACTTTGCTTTTGTATTACATGCACTTAGTTACCTATCAAGCAAAGGTCGTGCAGCGATTGTTTGCTTCCCCGGTATTTTTTACCGTGGCGGTGCTGAGCAAAAAATTCGCCAATATCTGGTTGATAACAACTATGTTGAAACAGTGATTTCACTGGCACCTAACCTGTTCTTTGGCACCACTATTGCGGTGAATATCTTAGTGCTGTCTAAACACAAAACCGACACCACCACCCAGTTTATTGACGCCAGTGGCGAGGCTTACTTTAAAAAGGAAACCAATACCAACGTTATCACCAATCAGCACATCGAAGAGATCATGAAAGTGTTTGCCAGCAAAGAGGACGTGGATCACTTTGCCAAATCCGTTGATTTGGATGTTATCGCAGGCAACAGCTACAACCTTTCGGTAAGCAGTTATGTGGAAGCTAAAGACAACCGCGAGCTAGTGGACATTACAGAGCTTAATGCCGAACTTAAAACCACCGTTGCTAAAATTGATGCGCTTCGCAGTGACATTGACGCCATTGTGGCGGAAATTGAAGGTGAGGAGATTGAAGCATGAGTCATTTGAGTTATTTAGAAAAGCTACTTGATGGAGAAATCGTAGAGTGGGTTGCACTAGGCGACGTAACGTTAATCAAAACAGGGCAAGCGGTAAGCAAACAAGCCATATCAACTAATCCAGGCCAATACCCTGTGATAAATAGTGGCAGGGAGCCATTAGGATTTATCGATAATTGGAATACTGACAATGACCCTATTGGAATAACTACCCGAGGGGCCGGTGTTGGTTCAATTACATGGCAAGAAGGAAAGTACTTTAGAGGAAATCTAAATTATTCTGTAACGATCAAAGATAGTGCGAACCTTGAAGTAAGATATCTTTATCACCTCTTACATCAAATGCAATCTGCTATTCAATCGCTGTGTACATTTGATGGCATACCTGCACTTAATGCTGGTAGTTTAAAAGGGCTGGAAATCCCCATCCCATGCCCAGATAACCCAGAAAAATCGCTGGCAATACAAGCTGAAATTGTGTGCATTCTGGGCGCATTTACCGCCATGACCGCCGAGCTGACCGCCGAGCTGACCGCCGAGCTTAACATGCGGAAAAAACAATACAACTACTACCGCGACCAGTTGTTAAGTTTTGAAGAGGGTGACGTTGAGTGGAAGGCATTAGGGAAAATCGCAGAAATAAATACTGGTCAGAAGCCATCTGAAATCTTGGATACAGAGGCGGAGTTTGATTACATCAATGCGGGGACAACTCGGTCTGGATATTGTGCTCTGAGTAATTGTGAGGGCGATACTGTGACGACCCCATCAAGAGGGCAAGGTGGCATTGGCTTTGTTGGTTACCAAAATAAGTCATTTTGGTTAGGCCCCCTTTGTTACAAAATACGCTCTATAGATAACAAAGCACTAATCAATAAGTACCTTTTTTATATTCTTCAGTCGAAAAATCAGCTGTTATTAGGATTAAAAAAAGAAGGTGGTGTTCCAGCAGTGAATAAATCTGATTTAGCTAAGTTAGAAGTTCCAGTTCCTTCTATTACAGAACAGGAGCGAATTGTGGAAATTTTAGACAAGTTTGACATGTTAACCACTTCAATTAAAGAAGGTCTTCCACGCGAAATCGAGTTACGTCGAAAGCAATACGAGTATTATCGTGACCTGTTGTTGAGCTTTCCCAAACCTGAAGAGGCGGCAGCTTAATATGGGTAAGGAACTAAAGAATATAGCTAAAGACTTAATCCGCAAGAATAAAAAAGTACAGTTGATCTATGCCTTTAATGGAACAGGCAAAACGCGTTTGTCACGAGCTTTTAAGGAGGAAATAGTTCCTTCTTCACAGGATGATGAAGCTGACGTAGATGTTGAAAAATCTCGTGATAAGTTCCTGTACTACAACGCCTTTACGGAAGACCTGTTTTATTGGGACAACGATTTATTGAACGATATAGAGCCAAAACTGAAAATACAGTCAAACACATTCACTGACTGGATTCTTAGGGAACGAGGCGATACCGATATTGTAAAAAACTTTCAGCGCTATACTAGCGATAAGCTTATGCCGTTATTTCACGAAAATGATGTGATTATTGCAGGCAAAAAAACAGGAGAAAAAACATACCCTGAAGTGACATTTTCTTTTGAAACTGGCTCTGAAAGTTCAGGGATTTTAAAAATATCAAAGGGTGAAGAACGAAACTTTATCTGGAGTGTTTTTTATACATTATTGCAGGAGGTCACGTCGATTCTCGAACAGCCTGACCCGGCCAAACGAGATGATAGTAAATTTGATAAGTTGGAATATGTGTTTATTGATGATCCAGTGAGTTCATTGGATGATACCCACCTTATTGAATTGGCCGTTGATTTAGCTGACTTAATCAAAAGAAGCTATTACTTTGAAGGACGCGGTCTAAGATTCGTCATCACGACACATAGCCCATTGTTTTATAATGTTTTACACAATGAGTTAAATAACGACCTTAAAAATCCATTAGTAGGTAAAAGCCCAACGTGGTTGTATAAACGAGATCAATCAGAAAAGCATCGGCTTGTTAAAAATATTGACGAAACTTTCGAACTGTTCAGTTCGAATGATCACCCCTTTTCGTATCATCTATTCTTATTATCTGAAATTCGTGAAGCTATTAAAAATAAACAAGTCAGAAAGTATCACTTTTCATTCATGAGAAATATTTTAGAAAAAACCGCTACTTTCCTTGGGTATCCGCGCTGGGAAGATCTTTTGATAAAAACCGCTGATGGCTCACCTGATCCATTTTCAAACAGAATTCTTAACTTGGCCAGCCACTCTGCACATGCTGGGGAAGAAATTACAGATATTGAAGAAAAAGATAAGGAAAATCTTGAAGCTTTAGTCAATCACTTGTTTAGAACATATGGCTTCAAGAAGCAGGAGTTACAATGACCAGCTATAAAAGTATTGCAGAATCGAATAACTTTATTGTTTTAGATAAATACACACGCCAAGACCAAATTGCTGAGGGCTACCAGAGCGAAGGTGATTTAGAGCGTGAACTGATCCAAGACTTAGTTAATCAGGGCTATGAATATTTACCTGCGCTAACCACGCCCGATGCCATGATGGCGAATGTGCGTAAACAATTACAAGCCCTCAATAAGGTCGAGTTTACTGATGCCGAGTGGGCTCGCTTTTGCGAGCAATACCTGAACACACCCAGCGACAATATTCTTGATAAAACCCGCAAGGTGCACAGTGACTATATCTTCGATTTTGTCTTCGATGATGGCCATATAGAAAATATCTATCTGTTCGACAAGAAGACCATTGCTCGTAACAAAGTGCAGGTCATTAAGCAGTTTGAGCAAACGGGAAGCCATGCTAACCGTTATGATGTGACGATTTTGGTCAATGGTTTGCCTTTGGTGCAAATTGAACTGAAAAAGCGTGGTGTGGCGATCCGTGAGGCGTTTAACCAAATACATCGCTACAGCAAAGAAAGCTTTAATGCAGAGAACTCGTTGTACAAGTTCTTGCAGCTGTTTGTGATCTCTAATGGCACCGACACGCGCTATTTTGCCAATACCACTAAACGAGACAAAAATAGCTTCGACTTTACGATGAACTGGGCGAAGTCAGACAATACGCTGATCAAGGATTTAAAAGACTTTACCGCCACGTTTTTCCAGAAAGAGACGCTGCTTGAAGTGATCTTGCGTTACTCGGTGTTTGACGTCAGCAATACCTTACTTGTAATGCGCCCCTACCAGATTGCGGCCACTGAGCGCATTTTATGGAAGATAAAGAGTGCGTTTAACGCTAAGAACTGGAGCAACACCGAGAGCGGTGGGTACATTTGGCACACCACAGGTTCAGGAAAAACACTCACTAGCTTTAAGGCGGCACGTTTGGCCACCGATTTAGACTGTATCGATAAAGTCTTTTTTGTGGTGGACAGAAAAGACCTCGACTATCAAACGATGAAAGAGTATCAGCGCTTCTCACCCGATAGTGTGAACGGTTCAGACAGTACCGCAGGGCTTAAGAGTAACCTGGATAAAGACGATAACAAGATTGTCGTCACCACGATCCAAAAGCTCAATAACTTAATCAAAAGCGAAAGCGATTTAGCGATATACAACAAGCAAGTTGTCTTTATTTTTGATGAGTGTCATCGAAGCCAGTTCGGTGAAGCGCAGAAAAACCTGAAGAAGAAATTCAAAAAGTACTACCAGTTTGGTTTTACCGGTACGCCAATTTTCCCTGAGAACGCCTTGGGTGCTGAAACTACGGGCAGCGTGTTTGGCCAGCAGTTGCACACGTATGTGATCACTGATGCCATTCGTGATGAAAAAGTACTCAAGTTCAAAGTGGACTATAACGATGTTCGTCCTCAATTTAAGAGCATTGAGACCGAGCAGGATGAGAAGAAACTCAGTGCGGCGGAGAACAAGAAAGCGTTCTTACACCCGATGCGCATTCGTGAAATCTCCCAGTATATTCTGAACCATTTTAACCAGAAAACGCATCGAGCCTATTCTGGTGCCAAAGGGTTTAACTCCATGTTTGCGGTAAGTAGTGTTGATGCGGCGAAAGCGTACTATGAAACCTTCAAGACATTGCAGGCCGAGGCTGAGAATGGACCCACAAGTAAGCCTCTGCGCATTGCGACTATCTTCTCATTTGCAGCCAATGAAGAGCAGGACGCCATTGGTGATATTTTAGATGAGAGCTTTGAAGTTAGCGCGATGAACAGCAGCGCGAAAGAGTTTTTGAGCGCCGCGATTAACGATTACAACGCCATGTTTAAATCTAACTATGGCGTGGATAGTAATGGCTTCCAGAACTACTACCGTGACCTTGCCCAGCGCGTGAAGAATCAAGAAATAGATCTGCTCATAGTGGTCGGTATGTTTTTAACGGGCTTTGATGCGCCTACGCTCAATACCTTGTTTGTTGACAAGAATTTGCGCTATCACGGCTTGATGCAGGCGTTTTCTCGCACTAATCGCATTTATGATGCAACGAAGACCTTTGGCAATATTGTTACCTTCCGGGACTTGGAACAGGCAACCATTGATGCCATCACCTTGTTTGGTGACAAAAACACCAAAAACGTGGTGTTGGAGAAGAGCTACAAAGAATACATGGAAGGTTTTAACGATATTGCTACTGGGCAGGCGCGTCGAGGTTTTGTTGATATCGTCAAAGAGCTGCAAGAACGCTTTCCAAACCCAGAAAATATTGAAAAAGAACAAGATAAAAAAGAATTTGCCAAGCTGTTTGGTGAATACCTAAAAGCAGAAAATATTTTACAAAACTACGATGAATTTGCTGGCTTGAAAGCACTGCAAAACCTAGATACCAGTGATGAACAAGCTGTTGAAGAGTTCAAATCAAAGTACTATCTGGACGATGCTGACATCGAGGCAATGCAAACCATCGATATGCCGAGCGAACGTGCTATTCAAGATTATCGCTCTACCTACAACGATACCCGCGACTGGTTGCGACGCGATAAAGAAGGTCAGGACAAAGATAAGTCAACGGTAGACTGGGACGACGTGGTCTTTGAAATTGATTTGCTTAAATCTCAGGAAATAAACCTCGATTATATTCTTGAACTTATTTTTGATCACAATAAGAAGAACAAGAGCAAAGAAGGCTTGATTGAAGAAGTCCGCCGTATGATTCGTGGTAGCCTTGGCAATAGAGCGAAAGAGAGCTTGGTGGTTGATTTTATTAACCAGACAAACCTAGATGAGATCAATGACAAAGCCAGCATTATCGACGCTTTCTTCAAATTCGCCCAGGCGGAGCAGAAGCGTGAAGCCGATGCCATTATTGCCTCTGAAAAGCTCAATATCGATGCTGCCAAACGCTATATTGCGTCATCACTCAAACGTGAGTACGCCTCTGAAAATGGCACTGCACTTAATGAGGCGCTGCCCAAACTTAGCCCATTGAACCCACAGTACCGAACCCAGAAGCAAACGGTTTTTCAGAAAATTGCCGCTTTTGTTGAGAAATTCAAAGGTGTGGGTGGGCAGATATAAGTATTATTACGTGCTGTTCAGGAACGAAGTCAAATAGCGCAAGCGTCTGAAATTTATTGATTTCTAGGCTGGTTATCTTTTACGTGGAAGGTGAATTAAAAAATGGAAAATGAAAACATAGTAAGGTTTTTGTCATCAGACATAAAAAGGAACTCCGCGTCTTCGAAGAGAGAGCCAATCGAAATTGATCTTTCTAATGATGACTTAGATGACGAGCTGGCCACATTTTTTCGTTTTATCAATAAAGTTTTAGATACTGATAACTTAGTCATACTGGCTGGTTCAGGCACGTCTTTAACATTTAATAAGCTTTCTCAGCAGAACAAAGCGCCTATCGCTCCAAGTATGTGGCACCTTTGGGACTATTGTAAAAAAGCAGATGAGAATCTTTTCCAATTGGTTTTGAAGGCAACAAATTATGATGCTCTTCAAAAACATCGTGAAGAAAACAGAGATGCAAAGCCTGACATTGAACTATTATTGTCTCTTTGCGATTCCTCTTTAGCCGTTGGGAACCTTTCAAATCAAAGAATTAATCAAGTAAGTAAGTTCCTTGAGCAAGCCAAAAACATAATTTTAGCTAAAACTACCTTTACTGAATCGATCCCTGAATCAGACTGGGTTAGTCATGATAAATTTATGCGTGCAGTAGGTAGAAGGAGTGCTCAGCAACAACGACTTAAACTTTTCACGACTAATTATGACTTGGCTTTTGAGCACGCGGCATCAAATACTGGTTTTGTTGTTATTGATGGTTTTGAGTTTTCTAACCCCTCTTTTTTTAATCCTATGTGGTTCAAGTATGACATAGTGAACCGTGGACACTCCAAGAGCAGTGAAGGCGCATACATATCCAATGTGGTTCAGCTATACAAGATGCA
The DNA here is from genome assembly GCF_052656265.1 of Alishewanella sp. HL-SH06. Lineage (NCBI taxonomy): Bacteria > Pseudomonadati > Pseudomonadota > Gammaproteobacteria > Alteromonadales > Alteromonadaceae > Alishewanella > Alishewanella sp. HL-SH06. The sequence goes on along the minus strand of NZ_CP199752.1, from coordinate 3,078,854 downwards.
TGGCTCTGTGGACTGGAGAAAATTTAACGGCAGAGTTAGAAAGCTAGGTTCTGATAGCAAAATTGGTGAACCTGTTTTTATCTATCCAAGCAGTAGCAAATATCAGACATCTTATGATTCTCCTTACTTAGATATGATGACTACTTTTTTGAAGTAGTTAAACAACCAAAAACGGCTGTATTGTGCCTAGGTTTTGGTTTTAATGATAAGCATATAAATAATGCGCTAACTATGGCGCTTAGGACTAATCCTGAGTTTATGCTGATGGTTGCAACGAAAGACCCATTCAGTGTAACGGGTTCATTTAATAATGAGATTAGGAATCTGCTAATGGCAGCTATTGACCATGGGGATGGCAGAATCGCGATAATGGATTCAACGTTTAAACAGTTTTCTAGTCTGCTACCTGAACGAAGATCAACAACTCCCGAGGACGAACTCTTCAAAGCATTTGAGAAAATCACAGCGAGTATTAAATAAGGGAGACTATTCATGGAGCGAAAAAAGTGGTTTTCCCCGTACGATCCAACAAGACGGATTGGTAGCGTCATTAGCGTATCTGCAACCGAGCTTATCATTAACTTATCTAAAGCGGGATCTGGTGAGCCCAGTTGGTCATTCGGAAATCGAATAGCCGCTGGAGAAGTAAATGAATTTGTATTCATCGACATAGGTGAAACAGCGATTCTTGGGCGCTTAGTGAAAGTGTGGATTGAGGGGGGTGAGAGATTAAGTGTCGACGGTTTGGCTGATAAACCATCTGAAAATCATCCAATTGGACTTGTTCAATTATTGGTGAGTTTGAACCCAGCTAATGGTCGTAACTACAAAGGAATTAAGCAGCATCCGAGATTAGGTAGCCAAATATATTCAGCTCACCCTTATCTGGTATCAATAATCGCTGAAGGTAAACAAGATGAAGAGCCTGGCCAAATCCATTTACCGTTAGCCTCACTTCCGCATGATGAATCCGTAACAGTTCACGTTACCCCAGAAAAATTATTTTCACGCCATTGCGCTATTTTAGGAGCAACAGGTGGCGGGAAAAGTTACTCGATGACAAACATCATCGAGCAAGTGATTAAGGCCGGAGGCAAAGCAATTATTATTGACCCGACGGGGGAATATGAGTCACTTGGCTGTGACAGTTACTATGTTGGGAATCATGCAAAAGCAACTCCATTTAATCAGTTAACTTTTCCACATTGGCAGTTTACAGACTCAGATATTAGAGCCTTTTTAAGGCCTTCAGCGCAAAGCCAAGCGCCTAAACTGGAGGCAGCTATCGAGAGCCAGAAAATAGTGTGGCAATTTTGGCAGAAACAAAATCATGGCCTTGATATCAATGCAAATTATCTTTTGAACAAATCTGGCCAAGCAAAGGCTCCTTACGAAGCTGCTCTATTATCTATGAATAGCTCTATCCAGACAGCTCCATGGATGTTTAAAAACATTGCTGACCAGATTGTAAACGAGTGTGTGTGGCCCAATGGCGGTAATGCTAATAATCCTAACCCCACTATTTGGGGAGGTAGAGCTGATAATGATGTTGGCCACTGTTTAAACCTGATAGCTCGGATTAAAGCCTATTCAAACAACCCAAATTTAAAATGGATGATTGACCCGGATGATAAATTAAAGACATTACCTAATCTTATTGATGATTTCTGTTCGCCAATAAGTAGCAATAATGTGCTGAGATTAGATCTTTCTGAAGTTCCATTTGAAGCAAACTCAAGAGAAATACTTGTTAATGCCATTGGTAGAAAGTTGTTATCTGTAGCCAGGCAAGGTGCAATAAATCATGGTGCACCTCTATTAGTATTTATTGATGAAGCTCATCAATTTCTCAATAAGCGAATTGGTGAAGAAACGAACAGGTTTGAGTTGGATGCCTTTGGTAATATTGCTAAAGAAGGTAGAAAGTATGGTTTAAATACCATCATTGCTACTCAGCGCCCACGTGACATTCCTGAAGATGTTTTAAGTCAGATAGGTACACTTATTGTGCATAGGTTGACCAATCAGCTGGACCAAGAAATTGTAAAAAAGGCTGTTGGGGCTATTGATCAACGTTCAGCATCTTTTCTCCCTGTCTTGGGTCAAGGAGAAGCGTTGTTGTTAGGAGTCGATTTCCCATTTCCTATGACTGTGAAAATGAAACGTCCTGCAAATGCGCCAACTTCGAAAAGCGCTGGCTTTTCTAAAAGTTGGAAACCTTTGCAAAATTAGTTTCAATTAAGACAAAGCTGCTTCGCCACTTCCTAGTCAAATAGATGCGGTTCTTTTACATCTAATTCACCGCCGGTGAGTTTATGAACCTCCACACTATCGTGTCGGAGGTTCACTATGTTCAAAAACCTATTTTTTCAAACAAAAGCACTACCGGAGCTGTCATCGCAACTGGATGCGGAAATTCCACGCTACCCGCCATTCCTGAAGGGGTTGCCAGCTGCGTCACCCGAGGATTTGCAGTCCACACAAGACGAGCTAATTGCCAAACTGCGCCAGGTACTTGGCTTTAACCTGCGTGATTTTCAAAGGCTAATTCAGCCCTGCATTGATCATCTGGCTGCTTATGTTCATTTGTTGCCAGCTTCTGAGCATCATCATCACAGTGGCGCTGGTGGTTTATTACGTCATTCGTTGGAAGTTGCTTTCTGGGCTGCACAAGCAGCGGAAGGGATCATCTTTGTTGCCAGTGGCACACCGGTTGAGAAAAAAGAGCTAGAGCCAAGGTGGCGTGTTGCGGCGGCTCTTGGCGGTTTGTTCCATGATATTGGTAAGCCTGTTTCAGACTTGTCTATTACAGACGAAGATGGACGCTATCAGTGGAACCCTTTTTTAGAAACCTTATCCCAGTGGACCACAAATAGCAGCATTGAACGCTATTTCATTCGCTGGCGCGACGGACGGTGCAAGCGGCACGAGCAATTTTCAATTCTGGTTTTAAACCGGGTGATGACACCAGAGTTGCTCGCCTGGTTAACCCAGCCAGGCCCTGAGATTTTGCAAGCCATGCTGGAGGCAATTGGCAATACCGATCCCGAGCATGTCCTGTCTAAATTGGTTATTGAAGCTGACCAAACCAGTGTCCAGCGAGACCTGAAAGCTCAACGAATTTCCGTTGACGACAACGCCCTTGGTGTCCCAGTCGAACGCTATCTACTTGATGCCATGAGGCGATTACTTGCCAGTTCCCAGTGGTTAGTCAATCAGCGAGATGCCAGAGTTTGGATACGAAAATCGAATCAATCAACCAATCTTTACCTGGTTTGGAAAAGCGCGGCTAAGGACATCATTGAGCTGTTGGCCAAAGACAAGATACCTGGCATTCCAAGAGATCCCGATACCCTTGCGGACATCCTCATTGAGCGAGGATTGGCCACTAAATCCGCTTCAAATGAGCGATATGAAAGCCTTGCCCCTGAGGTGCTGATCAAAGACGGCAAGCCAATCTGGCTACCGATGCTGCATATATCTGAGGCCGATTTATTGTTCAGCTCGAATGTACCAAGTAGCGTGACACTGTTTAGTAAACCTGAGTGGGAAGCAACACAGCAAACACAAGCAGAGCCTCAGGGTCGTTCCAGTGAGCAGCCAGGTTTGTTTGAAGCGTCATCATCAATCGAACATAGTAATTCGGCTGAGTCGCCATCAACAAAATCGTCCGACCAAGATGATGAACTTCGTCTTGCCAGTGATGTTAATAACCCCAAGGCAACTGAAAATGCTCCGGGTGATAAATGCGAAAAGCCTAACAATTCATATGATGGCGCTATCTCAAATAACGTAAACCAGCACGATGCAGAAGCATTGAATCTGCCTGAATCTTTGGCATGGCTCCCAGAGGCCAGTAGTGCGTTGGTTATGGTTGATGAACAGATACTGATCCGCTATCCCGATGCCGTAAGACATTGGTGTGCTCCCCGAAAACTACTTGCTGAACTCAGTCGATTAGATTGGCTTGAACTAGATCCGGCAAACCCGACGCGTAAAGCCAGAACTGTGACTACGAAAGATGGCGTTCAGGAGCAAGGGTTGCTGTTGAAAGTATCGATTTCTAAAGGGCTAACTGCACTGATTGACCTTCCCAAACAAGACGCAGAACCGGCGGCAGCAATTCAGAACGAAGAGGCTTCACCGCGACCGAGTCGAACTGAGACAACCAATGCCCAAGCAAAAGAACCCGCCACAAGAGCGGAGCGTAAGCAAAAGCCGATTGCGGCCAATGCGAACTCAAGTACCGACCCCAAACACGCGCAGCGGCAACAGATGGTTAATTTTGTGAAAGATTTGCCCATCTTACTGACCGATGGCGATTACCCGTACGTGGATCATAGTGCCGATGGTATTCGCGTCACGATTCAAACCTTACGCCAAGTCGCCAATGCACATGGCATTCCAGCCGGGCAATTGCTTCGGGGGATCTCGGCCAGTGACCAATGCCAGTTTGATGAGGGGGAAACGGTTCTGTTTACCGCTCACGCTAAGCGTTAATCCATTTGAAATTAAGCGGATTGCAAACGGTTATTTTGCGGAGCATGAATGAAAGAAAACGCATACGAGATGCCCTGGCGCACGAACTATGAAGCCATGGCAGCAGCAGGTTGGCTAGTTGGGGCAACTGGGGCAATTGCAGCAGAAATACTCACTGAGTTACCACCTGAGCCATTTTGGTGGATGACAGGGATTTCCTCGGGCATGGCGTTGTATCGCCTGCCTGAGGCTTACCGTCTTTATAAGTTGCAGAAGGGGCTAAAAGGCAAACCTTTGGCTTTTATGGAGCTTTCGCATTTACAAAAGGTGATGGCAAAACATCCTGATGAACTGTGGTTAGGGTATGGCTTTGAGTGGGACCAACGCCATGCCCAACGCGCTTATGAAATCCTAAAGCGGGATAAGCAAACCTTGCTTAACCAAGGTCACGGCAAACAAATGGGTTCGACCTGGATTCATGGTGTCGAGCCCAAAGAAGAAGATGTGTACCAGCCAGTTGGTCACACAGAAGGCCATACCTTAATTGTCGGTACGACCGGTGCCGGAAAAACCCGATGCTTTGATGCGATGATTACCCAGGCCATTTTGCGTAATGAAGCCGTGATTATTATTGACCCTAAGGGAGACAAGGAACTTAAGGATAATGCGCAGCGAGCCTGTATTGCCGCCGGTAGTCCTGAACGCTTTGTGTATTTTCATCCGGGTTTTCCAGAGCATTCAGTACGTCTTAATCCCCTGAGAAACTTTAACCGGGGCACTGAAATTGCCAGCCGTATTGCGGCACTAATCCCATCTGAAACCGGTGCTGATCCATTTAAAGCCTTTGGCCAAATGGCACTGAATAACATCGTGCAAGGTTTGTTGCTTACTTCACAGCGTCCTGATCTGAAAACGCTGAGACGATTCTTGGAAGGTGGCCCAGAAGGCTTGGTAGTAAAAGCCGTCACGGCCTGGGGGGAGCAGGTGTATCCGAACTTTAGTGTGGAGATCAAGCGCTTTACCGAAAAGGCCAACACCTTGACTAAACAAGCCATGGCGATGCTGCTTTTCTACTACGAACGCATTCAGCCCGTTGCCGCCAATACCGATTTAGAGGGGCTATTGAGTATGTTTGAGCATGACAGAACCCACTATTCCAAGATGGTGGCCTCACTGATGCCGGTACTCAATATGCTCACATCAAGTGAACTAGGCCCATTGCTATCACCGATTGCAAACGATGTGGATGACAGCCGGTTAATTACGGATTCTGGCCGTATTATCAACAATGCCCAAGTGGCGTATATCGGGTTGGATTCATTGACCGACGCCATGGTTGGCAGCGCCATTGGTTCGCTGCTTTTATCCGATCTCACCGCCGTGGCCGGTGACCGCTATAACTATGGTGTTGAAAATCGTCCCGTAAATATCTTCATCGATGAGGCGGCTGAAGTCGTCAACGATCCCTTCATTCAACTGCTCAACAAAGGCCGTGGCGCAAAAATGCGTTGTGTGATTGCTACTCAGACCTTTGCTGACTTTGCAGCTCGAACAGGCAGTGAAGCTAAGGCTCGCCAGGTGTTAGGTAACATCAACAACTTGATAGCCCTTCGGGTGATGGACGCCGAAACGCAGCAGTATATTACTGACAATCTGCCTAAGACTCGGTTGCAGTACATCATGCAAACTCAAGGTATGTCGTCCAACTCGGACAGCCCCGCGTTGTTTACCGGCAATCATGGCGAACGCTTGATGGAGGAAGAAGGCGATATGTTTCCACCGCAGTTATTGGGCCAGCTCCCCAACCTAGAGTACATCGCCAAGCTTTCAGGTGGCCGCGTGATCAAAGGCCGCATTCCTATTTTAACCAGCTCTACACAGGTAGCATAAGGAATCTGTATGCATCATTCAGTCTGTCTGAAAATGACAACACTTACCAGTAAAGAAATGCTCGCTCAGTGGCAGCAACATAACCCCCAGTACAAGGAAACCTTAAGACTGCTTGAAACCGACTGGCCTCATGCTTTGGCCTCGGTGTATTGCTTGGCGGACTACTTAACGGATGCGTTCACGTTAGATGGCCATTCCATCTTTGATTTGTGTCTGTGTAATGGCTTGGGCAGTTATGAAGAAGTCAGTTGTGATGATGACAGTGTACGCCTTTGGCATTTCATTGAGGCACTGACCTGGACTGCCGCCAGTGCTTTAACGGGGATTCGCCTGCGTGATCCTGACCATTTCGAGTGGGCCGCCGTAGATGGTGTGTATTTCTACTCCTGGATTCGTAATCGTCCAAATCGGATGGCGTATTTGGCTGAAGGACGCATCGACGTGCGTTATGAAAGTGGTCACACGACGACAAAGCGGCTTCAACAAGTGATTAAAGCCCGGATTATGACGCCGACCGTTGCAGCCATGCTGGCCCGAGTAGAAGAGGATGTTTGGCATGAGCAAGCATAAGTCGGTTTGGCTACTGTGTCTGGCACTGATGCTGGAGATTATTGCCATTGGCGTGTTAGTACCCGGTGATTGGACTGGCCGGGTCATTAGTAAAGAGAAGCAGATGATCCAAAATCAATTGGGCGCTCAAACAAGCTATTGGATTGGTCAAACTAGCCATCGCTGGTATCAGTCATGGATTGTGGATACACAGATGGAGCAATCGGTGCGTGATTTTCTAATCCCCACTGAAGAGCAGCGACTGCGCTCTAAAGGGATGGAGAACATGGGAGGCTTTTGGTTTGTCTGGGTGGAAGACCGTATTCAGGCATTTTTTGATGTGTTGTACCAGGTGTTCACTCGATTTGCTTTGCTGATGGTCTGGTTGCCCTTTGCGTTTATTCTCATGTTACCGGCTTTGTGGGATGGCTTGATGACCTGGAAGATTAAGAAAACAACCTTTGATTTTTCGAGCCCAATCATTCACCGCTACAGCATGATCATCTTGGGCTCAGGCGTCATCTTGCTGTTTATGGGATTGTTCGCCCCGCTGGCTATTCCACCGGTGGTGTTACCGTCGCTGATCATCGGTTTAGCATTGATGGCGGGGTTGGCGTTAAGCCACTTGCAGAAGAAGATATGAGGCCTGTCAGGCCTCATCTTGTAGAGCTAAAACCTCACGCCTACGGTATTGCCGTTCTCGTCTTCAGCAGGCAAATGGTAAGTATCAATAAGGTGGCCTTGAAGCCAAATATATTGCGGCATCCAAAAAGAGTACTGTCGTATAAGAGCCAATACTTCTTTTAACGGTTTGTTTGCATGAGGCTCGGCAAGACGGAAGTACATGAATGAGCAATAATCTCGAAAATACTCCTGAAGCTCTGAATCCGATAGCGTTTCTTTTAGCGGCCTGTTTTGTTCGTCGTCCTCATCAGGGGAATTGGCATAAATTTCAAATAGCTGCTTTTCAGTGAGCATCTCCAAGAAGTGGTCTTCAATTAAAATTCCATCACTGGTATCGACATCCATACCATCTTTGACATCAAAAGCCATGACACATCCAGAAGATAACGCCACTTCTGATGGTTTCAGTAAGTCATTAGCTTGTACAACCTGATGCCAATGATTAAAACCAACAGAGATTGCAATTTCATCGAGTGCTTGAGTGTGTGGAATAGATTTTTCACGTTTAAGCTTTCGTGCTTTTTGCTTTAAACGTTCAACCGTGGCAGAGGAAATGATTTTAGTAATTTGCATTGAGTTTCTCCTATTAGCGAATACGGTGCCCACTGCCGAGGTCGCAGAAAAAACCTAAGCAAAAAATAAATTTGATATGCATGTCGTCCCGTCCGGGTTTGCTAAAGTGGGCAGCTGGTCTCGACACGACCAATATCCCCATCATATCAACCGCATCAAAAAGATCAATTGTTAGTATTGTCTGAGTAGAACCCTCAAAACCTTCAAGAATTCGGCATCTAGCTGACCACTGAACCTGCTAATCCCAAGGCATCCTTCACTTCTCAATTCAAACAACGAGGAGTGACTATGGAACCTGTGAGTATTCCGTCCTATATCGATGATCCGCCGCACTTCCTGCTTTGGAGTGCCGATGAGATGGCTCCCATTCTGTTGGGGCTAGTGATCGGCATTTTTACCGGTAATGCCTTGGTTTTATGCCTGTTGGGGTTGGTGACAACCAAGCTCTATCGGCGTTTTCGTGATGGTCGCCCAGATGGTTTTATTCTTCACGCCATCTACTGGGCTGGGCTGTTGCCAACCAAAGCCAAGACGATCCCTAACCCATTTATCAGGAGCTATCTGCCGTGAAGTTCGACGTGTTTTTAAAATCATGGCAAGGCACGCAATTAGAGAACCGATGGCAGCGGTTCCTGATTGCGGTGCTGGTGCTATCTAATTTGCTGCTTGCGATAGCGGCATTTTCTCGCAATACCGTGGTAGCTATTCAACCACCAACCTTGTCTGAAACGGCTGAAGTGTCACGAAACCAAGCCACTCAACCTTACCTTGAATCCTGGGGACTCTACCTGGCTGAGCTTATGGGCAACGTGACGCCGGGTAATGTGTCTTTCATCCGGGTTGCCATTGAGCCGCTACTTTCTCCAGCGGTGTACCAGCAAGTGGTCGATGCACTGGAGATTCAGGCAAGACAGATCCGTGAAGACCGAGTCACGCTCAAATTCCAACCCAGACAAGTGGAGTATGAGTATGAAACCGGCCATGTCTTTGTGACCGGTTATTCCTTGGTCTCTGGGCCATCTGGAGATGAACAGCGCCAAACTCGCACCTATGAGTTTGACATCGATATTGAGCAATACCGTCCAAAGCTCAGTTGGATGGATACGTATGAGGGGCAAGCTAGAACGAAGGGAGTTCGTGAAAAGTTGACCCAAGAGCAAAACCGGAGGGTGAATGATGCGAACCAAAATTAGTCGATGGATAACACCAAGCTTAATCGCAATGAGCTTGAGTGGCGTCCTGTTATCTCAAGCGTCGTATGCAGACGTGGAATTGCCGATTGTGCCAGCCAGTGTGATGAAGCAGTCTGCTACTGCAAATCCACCGGTTCAAAGCAATTCGGTTGCAGCGGATACGCCAACAACGCTACTGATGACACCGGGGGTTAATGAACTGATCCCTGTAGCACTTGGTCATCTGAATCGAATTGTGACGCCGTTTGAATCGCCTCAGGTGAGAACAACCAGTGATGCTCAGACGCAAATCAAGGGGAATGTTGTATATGTGGCCACGGACAAAGAATCACCGGTTTCACTTTACATCACTCCGCCTGGTCTGGAAGCACCCGCGTTATCTGTCACCTTAGTACCTCGTCGTATTCCACCGCGTGAAATCACCTTAGCTATTGATGGTCAGCAGTGGCCTATTAAGGGCGTCGTGAACCGCAAAGCCGCCACTTGGGAAACAGCTCAACCTTACGTCGATAACCTACGTGACTTACTCAGACGCCTTGCACTAAATGAGTTACCACAAGGCTATGACATCCGTTTAGCTGGCCAAACTGACACAAGCCCGAAATGTTTTCAGCCGGGCTTAAAGTTTGGTTTTAAGCAGGGGCAAATTGTGTCGGGACATTACTTCACCGTATATGTAGGACTGGTTGAAAGCTTTGCCGATGAGCCGATAGAAGCCAGTGAATTAGCCTGCCATACACCAGATATAGTGGCAAGCGCCTACTGGCCTCGCAATATCTTGTTACCGGGTGAAAAGACTGAGTTGTATGTGGTTGTTCGCAATCATCGTGAAGAAGCGGTGGAAAGTCAGCGACCTTCGCTTCTTGTGGGAGGTAAATAACGATGAAAGCACAATGGGAACAAATGAGCCCGAACATGAAGCGGGGTCTATCGGTTGCTGGTATTGCTGGTGGTCTCATCCTTATGGTGATGGTGTTTTCACCTAATCCTGACGATGGCTCAAGTAGTCGGAACCGACAGGAAACGATCCGGCACATTCTTACGGATACCAATACTCGTGATGTTGGGGTCGATAGTTTGGCTGCGAACGTAAAACTACTCAGTGAGCGCAATGAACAGTTACGTCGTGAAGTTGAGCGCTTGCGTCGTGACGTCGATTCAGGACGGCTAAGCCCAGGTTCGCCTTCTATACCAAGTGAGGTCAACGCGGAGTTGGCTCGCCTTCGAGCGGAACTTGATGATGTTCGCGCTGGAGGTGATGCAGCAGTTGAAGGCACAAATAGCCGTTTCGAAGTGCCTTTATCTGCCATGGAATTGCCTAAAGACGAAAAGCCACTGCCGTCTAACCCAGACGACTATTTTGCCAATGCGCCGCTGCCTGATCCGCTCTATCAGCAGCCAGTCAATGGTCAAGGTACACGAGCACGAGATGTTCCATTGCCGCCAATCACGATTCGTATGATTGAGCCTGAAGTGGTTGCTGAACCAGAGGTTGTTGTGCAAGAAGCGCCTCCTTTGTATCTACCGGCGGGCAGCATCATCTCGGGTACTTTGATCACGGGTTTGGATGCTCCTACTCACGAGTCCGCAAGACGAGAACCTTTTCCTGCATTGCTGAGGATTCAAAAGGAAGCCATTTTACCTAACCGATTTAGAGCGGATATCAAAGAGTGTTTCTTGATCGCCGCAGGTTACGGTGATTTGAGCTCTGAGCGTGCCTATTTGCGAGGCGAGACCATTTCATGTGTGAGAGAAGATGGTGGCGTCATTGAAACGCGACTGGATTCTTATGCCGTGGGTGAAGACGGCAAAGCCGGTATTCGTGGCCGATTAGTGTCGAAACAAGGCCAACTGGTGGCCAAATCAATGATGGCCGGATTCCTTCAGGGCTTGGCAGGCGCATTTAATGTAAATCCTGTTCCGACGATTCAGACGGGTAATGCTGGTGATACTCAGCTGTACCAGCAAGTCATGAGCCAAGAAGCATTACAAGGTGCTGCGATTAAAGGCACCGGTAAAGCATTGGATCGCGTGGCCAAGTTCTATTTGGACATGGCTGAAAATATGTTCCCAGTCATAGAGGTAGACGCTGCAAGGAAAATTGAAGTCATAGTCACTCGTGGGGCCTCGTTGTCGTTGGCCACTTCGCAAGGGGGAGGTGCAAGAAGATGAAAAAATCCTGCATGTTGCTAACCGATCGAAGTCCGTTTCAGACAATAAGATGTGTATCCAGAGGAGAGTTAACCATGACGACATCAATGCAGAACAACCCAAAGCACCAGTCAAAACAGTGGTCTAAAGCTGGATTACTTTTATTGGCAGTCGGCTCAACCTTATTGTCTGGCTGTAGTTCATTGGGTCTTGGGAGTAGTGAATATGGATGCCCAGGTATGCCTGACGGTGTGCGCTGTTTATCCGCTCGTGAAGTCTATGAGCTTACCAGTAATGGCGCTGCACCCAAGACGATTGATGCTGTGGCGACTCGAATGGGTGCTCCCTCTGGGTATTCACAATCTGATTTAGAGACAGGACTGCTGAGCCATCCAGCATTACCCGAGACGCAGCAATCTGCACCTATTCGCATTCCTTCAAGGGTAATGCGGATTTGGATTGCGCCTTGGGAGGATGACCGTGGGGATCTGAATTTATCCAGCTACGTGTTTACCGAAATTGAACCGCGCCGGTGGGATATTGGGGTGTCAGCACCTCGAACGGTTTCGCCAGTGCTACGTCCACTTCAGACTCAAAGCGATTCAGCCTCAGCGGGAGCTGATGGTAAGCGCGATAACTTGAGTATCTACGGAGAAACTAACGAATGACAAATGCAGTTCGCACCATTCAAACTCAGCGCCTAATGACCATTGGTGCGCTTGGTTTAATGGCGTTAATGATTTCGGAGCCCTCATTTGCGGGCACCGGTGGTGATGCTTTCACTGATGTGTGGGATACCCTAAAAGATTGGACCCAAGGTACTTTGGGACGGATCGTAGCAGGAGCCATGGTTCTGGTGGGTATTGTGGGCGGTATCGCTCGCCAAAGCTTGATGGCTTTTGCCTTGGGCATTGGTGGCGGTATGGGTCTCTACAATACGCCAACAGTCGTTGAAAGTGTTATGTCTGCAACTTTACCTGTCGTTGCCAGCACTCAAGAAGTCATTGGCACAACAGTTCCAGCAATCAGCGCCGTCTTACTGGGCACCTGAATGTGAACCACAGTAGGCAGTTCACTTAAGGCAATCAAACTTAGGTCTACACAACATCGGGTTATTGGTGATGTTGTGTAGACCTTTTCATTTCAGCGACGCCACATTAACGAACTTGGTTTACATTATTTGGTATATTAATACCTAAGGTGTTAAAATTCCTATCGTAATAAACTATATGGTTTATACTGTTCGTGATATTCATACTTTGGGTGTTAAAATGTCATCTAAAATAAACTGGCTTGTTGCTCATACTTCTCCTGGTGCGCTAGTACTTCAGCAATGGCTGACTGAAAACGGTGTGAGCTACTCCCTGGCTCAAAAGTACGCGCAGAATGGTTGGCTGAAGAAGCTTAGTTCTGGTGTGTACTATCGTCCAAATGCGCAGGGCGATATAAAGCCAACTTGGGTTGATGCCATTCAAGCATTGGATGTGCAATTGGGCGTTTCAGTTCATTTGGCTGGATTGAGCAGCTTAACTCACCAGGGACTGAGTCACTATTTACAGCTGAACAAAGAGCAAGTTTGGATTTGCGTTAAAAACAAGTCGTCCTTACCGAAATGGTTTCGTGAATTCCCTTATCAGAATTGGTTTTACTGTGGAAACCATAAGCTTGAAGTGAATCCCGAGAAAGATTTGAAAAGGATCACGGTCAAAGAGAAAGAACTCACTGTCAGCTGTGCAGAACTTGCTGCCTATGAAGTGGTAGACGCGATTGGAAAGCTGATTTCATTTGAGCATGTTGCAGAATTATTTCAGGGTTTAGTCAATCTTAGTCCTAGAAAAGTACAAGATATTCTTGAACGAAGCAGCTCTGTTCAGGCAAACCGAATATTTCTATTTCTGGGTCGATACTACGATCACCAGTGGGTCAATCGCGTAGATGAAACAAGAATTAAATTGGGTGCAGGAAAGCGGCAGGTTGTCGAAAAAGGACGTTTTGATGAGCGATATCAAATCACAGTGCCAGAGATATTAAGCGTCAAAAAAGGTGAACAACATAATGGATAAAGATAGCCCATATTACAAACAGGTTTCCTTGCTCATAAGAATGCTTCCTGTGGTAGCAACAGAGACGGTTTTTGCACTTAAAGGTGGCACCGCCATTAATTTATTTGTGAGAGATTTTCCTCGGTTATCTGTAGATATTGATCTTGCTTATCTTCCACTTGAACCAAGAGATGAGGCTTTGATTAATGTCAGGGCTGCATTGCAGCGCATTACAGACAGAATCAATACTCAACCAGATATCAGAGCGGCATTTCAGGATAATAAAGCTGATGAACTGAGAATAGTTGTATCAAGTCCGGTTGCGACGATCAAAATTGAAGTGTCGCCCGTCGCCAGAGGTACATTGCATAGTGCAGAAATAATGCCAGTTCAAGAGTCTGTTGAAGACGAGTTTGGTTATGCTGAGATTCAGGTAGTCAGTCTTCCCGATCTGTATGGTGGAAAATTGTGTGCTGCAATGGATCGCCAACATCCTCGCGACTTATTTGATGTGCGTATGTTACTTGGCAGTGAAGGGATTTCGAGAGAGATTTTGGTGGGTTTTTTAACCTATACATTAAGTCACCCTCGGCCTATTAATGAAGTCATGTCGCCAAACTGGCAGCCTCTAAATGAGAAATTTCAGGCAGAATTTGACGGAATGACTTTTGAAAAAGTTGAATGCGAAGACTTAGCCTCTGTTAGGCCCATGATGTTAATTGAACTGCAAAAACATTTCACAGAAAGGGATCATGCTTTCCTTATGTCATTCAAAAGAGGGCAACCTGACTGGGCATTGTTTGACTATCCTAATGCAGCAGACTTGCCAGCGATTCGTTGGAAGTTGCAGAACATTAACAAATTGGCAAAGAATCAAGCAAAACATCTAGAGCAATTAGATAAATTGAAGCAAGTGCTTGATGATTGGCTTGTTAACGCAAACGCCGAGTAATTCGTTTATAACAAACCTCAACGAGCTATAAGCCCCCTAGTTAGATTGCGATTTCTTCAATCTATCTAACCGAGTCCACATAGGACAACTGCATAGACTGGAGCCTCGATTTACATTAACGAGGACTCCTCATGCGAAAACTATCTCCAATTATTCTGGCGCTTGCGCTGTCTCCATTGGTTCAAGCTGAACCTGTGTCTGAAGTGTCGCCCGTTGGCAAAATTGACGGCATGGTTTCTTTGCCGGTCACGGGTATGAAAGCGGTCGAAAGCAATGGCCGTATTGTTTTCATGTCAGACAGTGGCCGGTTCGTCATTGATGGCACGCTCTATGATGCCTGGTCCAAAAAGCCGCTTACCAGCCTTGAAGAAATTCGAGAAGCGGGAAACACGCTGGACTTAAGTCGTCTTGGCTTAAAAATGGATGATTTGAACCCACTGACTTTAGGCGAAGGCAAAAAGAAAGTGGTGGTCTTTGTTGACCCACGATGCCCGCACTGCCATGAGCTTTTGAAACAAGCTTTACCGCTAACCAAAGAATACACCTTCCAAATACTCCCTGTGCCAGTGCTTGGTCCTGATTCAGAGCGTCAGGTTCGCCAGCTTGGCTGTGCGCGTGACAAGAAAGCGGCCACCGATGCATTGCTGAATGGCCGGATTGGTAACCTAGAACAGGATGATGCCTGCAACTTAGAACCAATGCAGCGTACCTTGGTGACGGCTCAAATCCTGGGCATTCAAGGTGTGCCTTTCATCGTCGCCAATGATGGTCGCATCAGCCGAGGCCGTCCTTATGATCTTTCTGCTTGGTTGGAGGGGCGTTAATGAAAGCCTCTCTGTATTCAGGGCAACGCGCTTCTGAGCTATTGCCAGTATTGGCCTATTCAGACGATGAGCAACTGTTTTTCATGGAAGACCAGAGTGTTGGCTTTGGTTTTCTATGTGACCCATTGCCGGGTGGTGATGAGTCTGTTGCAGACAGGGTTAATGTTCTTCTCAACAACGACTGGCCAAAAGACACTTTGCTGCAATTTGGCCTGTACGCCTCGCCTGATATTCAAACCGACCTTCAGCGCATGATGGGCTTACGGCATCGTCAATCCGATCCATTGCTTAGGGCGTCGATACGCAAACGTGCGGATTTTCTCGATGGGGGCACGGTTCAACCGATAGAAGAATCGACCCAGACTCAGGTACGCAACTTTCAACTGATCGTCACCTGCAAATTGCCTTTGGAAAGTCCTATACCGACGGAGCGTGAGTTGAGTCGAGCATCCGCGCTTCGGGCTTCTTTCTCTCAAGCGCTGGCAACGGTTGGTTTTCGCGTTACTGAGATGACTGACCGAAACTGGCTCGCGGCATTAAGTGCGCAGCTTAACTGGGGAAAAGATGCTTCCTGGCGCAATCCATCACCAATCCGCAGTGAGGCTGATAAACCACTTCGAGAGCAAGTGTTGGATTATGACCGAGCTATCAAGGTGGATAGCCAAGGTCTAATGTTGGGTGATTACCGAGTTAAAACCTTATCGTTTAAGCGCTTGCCTGAGCGGATCTGGTTTGGTCATGCCGCAAGTTTTGCGGGCGATATGATGACGGGCAGTCGCGGTTTACGCGGCAGCTTTTTGCTAAATGTCACCATTCACTTTCCCTCAGCTGAGGCGATGCGATCTCGTTTAGAGACGAAGCGTCAATGGGCGGTCAATCAGGCCTATGGCCCGATGCTCAAGTTTGTGCCGGTGCTTGCAGCCAAGAAAAAGGGGTTTGATGTTCTTTTTGAAGCTTTGCAAGAAGGTGATCGTCCTATTCGGGCAAATATGACCTTAACGCTGTTTTCCCCGACGGAAGAGGCGTCCATCAGCTCTGTTTCAAATGCTCGAACCTATTTCAAAGAGCTCGGATTTGAGCTGATGGAAGACAAGTACTTCTGTTTGCCCATTTTCCTGAATGCCTTGCCATTTGGTGCTGACCGCCAGGCGATGAACGACTTGTTTCGATTCAAGACCATGGCGACACGGCATGTCATCCCTCTGTTGCCTTTGTTTGCGGATTGGAAAGGCACGGGCACGCCAGTGATTAACTTTGTTTCCCGTAATGGCCAGATCATGAGTGTGTCCCTTTATGACTCGGGCAGTAATTACAACTGTTGCATCGCGGCGCAATCGGGATCGGGCAAGTCTTTCCTGGTGAACGAAATCATCTCCTCCTACCTATCAGAAGGCGGGCAATGCTGGGTGATTGATGTTGGCCGCTCTTATGAAAAGCTGTGTGAAGTCTATGACGGTGAGTTCTTACAGTTCGGGCGGGACAGTGGCATTTGCTTGAATCCGTTTGAAATCGTTGAGGACTATGACGAAGAAGCGGATGTGTTGGTTGGGTTATTGGCCGCAATGGCCGCACCTACGCAGTCATTAACCGATTTTCAGATGGCCAACCTAAAGCGTCAGACCCGTGAACTGTGGGAGAAAAAAGGTCGTGCCATGTTGGTTGATGATGTGGCAGAGGCCTTAAAAAATCATGAAGACCGTCGTGTGCAAGACGTGGGTGAGCAGCTCTATCCGTTTACGACACAGGGCGAATATGGCCGCTTCTTTAATGGCCACAACAATATTCGCTTCAAAAACCGATTCACCGTTCTGGAGTTAGAAGAGCTCAAGGGGCGTAAGCATCTACAACAAGTGGTGTTGCTTCAGCTTATCTACCAAATCCAACAAGAGATGTACTTAGGTGAGCGGGATCGTCGCAAGATTGTGTTCATTGACGAAGCCTGGGATCTGCTGACTCAAGGTGATGTCGGTAAGTTCATCGAGACGGGTTACCGTCGATTTCGAAAATATGGCGGCAGCGCTGTAACGGTAACGCAGTCGGTCAACGATTTGTATGACAGCCCTACAGGTAAAGCCATCGCTGAAAACTCGGCCAATATGTACCTGCTTGGTCAAAAAGCCGAAACCATCAACGCGCTCAAAAAAGAAGGCCGTTTGCCATTAGGTGAAGGCGGCTACGAATACCTAAAAACGGTTCATACCGTCACGGGTGTCTATTCCGAAATTTTCTTTATTACCGAGATGGGCACCGGGATTGGCCGCCTCATCGTCGATCCGTTTCACAAGCTGTTGTACTCGTCCCGTGCAGAAGATGTAAACGCGATTAAGCAGTTAACGCGCAAAGGCCTTTCTGTTGCTGATGCCATCTCTCAGTTGTTGAAGGAGCGAGGCTATGAATAAGTCCACGCTTTGGCCATTTATGGCCTCTATTACTTTGTCTATTGCAGGCAGCGGTTTAATGACCAGCTGGCTTTTAATGAAAACACTCGAACCCATCCACAGCCAGTTGGCGTTAAGTACGCCCATTGCAGTCGTGGATTTTGGGGAGGCGGTGTTGTCACTGGGCCCCAATGCCAGCGAACAAGACATCGAATCCAGGTTGCTTCAGACCAATCAGCAAATTGAAAAATTAAAAGCAGCCGGTTTTATCGTGCTGGATGCCCAAGCGGTGGTGGGTGCTGATGATTCCGTATTTGTGCCAGTAGGCTCAAAGGAGGTGTCTCATGCAGATACTCCGTAAAAGAATGCCTTGGCGGCCATACCTCATCCGGTTGACTGTTCTTGCGTTAATCATGGCCTTGGTAGGCACCTACGCCATGATGCGCTACCGAATAGGTATTGATACCCAGCAAGAGCGCTGCCTGCCTGATACCACGGTGTATCTGATTGACCTATGGAATAAAGAGCCCGTTAAGGATGGTTTGTATGCCTTCCACTCAAAAGGACTCGCTCCGTTATATAACGACGGTACTCGGATGCTGAAACGCCTAACAGGGATGCCTGGGGATGAAGTCAATGTGACGCCTGAGCATGTGCTGGTGAACGGTGCTGAAGTTTCTACCGGCATGGCATTAGCCCAGCGTCTTGGTGCGGCGGAATCACAATTTAGCCGCTCATTGACGCTGCAAGAAAACGAATATTGGTTTTCCGGCGAGGCTGCTACGAGTTTCGACTCCCGCTATTGGAATGCCGTTAAGCGCGAGCAGATTGTTGGTCGCGCTTGGCCGCTTTGGTAGGAGGTGGAAGATGAGAAGACTATGCCTCTTATTTTTGTTGGTTGCGCCATTGGCTTTTAGTCAAGTGTCCTGGGCACAAGAGCCTTATCCGTTGTCTGACGAGGACAAAAAGATCGTCGAAATGAGCCGCAGCATTTTACAAAGTGCTGTGGATGGTTCATCTGAATTTATCGAGCCTTTTTCACCGATTGAACAACCTAAGTCGCTCAAACACAACGATGAATGGTTGATATTTGCGTCGTCCTCACTGGGGGATTCCTCACTGATGCAGCTATTTAAAGAGGCCAGTGCTACCGGCGCTATTGTGTTGTTTCGGGGAATTCCTGAAGGAAAGACCTTGGGGGCGGCTATCCGTGATTGGCATACCCTGATGGCGGGACTTGATCCTGTTCCTCAGGTTCGAATCGATCCGAAAGCCTTTGTGCACTGGCGGGTGACTAGCGTGCCTGCCATTTTCCGCATAAAAGATGACAAGGTGACTGCAAGTGCACTAGGGGTTTACAGCAAGGACTGGTTGCAGCGTCAAATTGAAACAGGCAATACCGGTTCATTGGGTCAACGCGGTCCTATTCATTCGATTTTAGAACCGGATTTGATGCAAGTAGCGATGCACCGTTTACAGTCGATTGACTTGGGCGCGTTAAAGAAAAAAGCCATTGAGCGTTTCTGGTCTCGCCAAACATTTACTGAGTTACCCAAAGCCACGCAGTATCGGATAAGAATGGTTGATCCAACCATCGTCATGCAGCGGCCACTATTGGATGCCAATGGCCGAACATTGATCCCAGCAGGAACGCGTATTAACCCGCTAAATGCCTTGCCGTTCACTCAGCAGCTTGTGGTGTTTAATGCGTCGAACGCTGAAGAAGTGGACGCAGTAGCGCATTGGCTTGAGACGCAAGATAGGACACTGCGCCGCATTACGCTTATCACCACGCAGCTCGACCGTGCCCAAGGCTGGAATCGCCTCAATGCGCTCGAAAAGACATTGGATAGTCCGCTTTACCTTCTCAATGCCTCGCTAAAGCAGCGCTTTGATCTGCAAGTCACCCCATCGTTTGTTCAAGCAAAGGGGCTCGCGTTTGAAATAGAAGAAATTCCAGCAAAGGAGCTTGTTCATGAAAAAGCTCAATAATACGTATCGTCTGTTGCGGACTCTCGTTGTCATGTTTGTCCTTGGCGCATCTATTCCTGCAAAAGCCGAACTGACCTGCCCAGACGCGGGTTTATTGTCGGGTAAGTTGCTGACGGATGTTTGCTGGTCATGCATTTTTCCTATCCGAGTTGCGGGTCTTCCTCTTGGCTCTGGTAGTGTCCCAAGCGGCGCATCAAACAAGTCATTTTGCTTATGTGAAGATAACTTAGGCGTGCCAAGGCCAGGTATTGTTACCAGCATGTGGGAGCCAGCGCGTTTAATTGAACTGGTCAGAACGCCAGGTTGTTCGCCTTCCCTGGGAGGGATTCGTTTACCGTTAGGTGATAGGAGACTGCAAGGTGGTCATGGCGAAGGTGAATACGACACCGGTGATCTCGCTTTCTACCATTACCATTATTACGCCTTTCCGCTTTTGGTCATGCTCGATTTGTTCATGGATGGCAATTGCAATGCCGATGGTTACATGGACTTTGACTTGATGTATTTGTCGGAATTGGACCCAACATGGCTGAACGATGAACTGGCTTTTTTTACTCAGCCTGAAGCGGCTGCCGTTGCCAATCCATTGGCTATATCTGCTTGTACCGCTGACGCTGCCTCATCAACGCTTGGTAAACCCATCGACCAGTTGTTTTGGTGTGCTGGCAGTTGGGGGCATCTCTATCCGTTATCTGGCCATACCTTAGCCTTTGGCTCATTAGCAGAAAACACCAGCCATTTAGCGGCACGTGCAATCGCAGCTCAACACCGGCGTGGTCTTGCAAGGCGAACAATGGGAAATAGTGCGCTATGCCGACCTGTTATCGAACCCATGCTGCCGAAATCCCAATACAAGATGAGTATGTTCTTCCCTGTACCAGAAACTGAAAGTGCGCATGTCATCGGTGAAAGTACCATGAAATGGGGAGAGTGGCGAACGATCCCCGGTGCCGGAGAAGATGCGCTCTACATTTTGTGGCGCTGGCAAGACTGCTGTAACTCGGGAGGTTAACTATGAAACCAACATTTTTTACCCGAGTGTTAGCGGGTATTTTATCTATCACTATGGCGTGCTTGCCCTTACATGGTGTGGCCGCTGATGTGCAGCGCCAATCCGGCCTAAGCGGACAACAAGAAGGTAAGCAATTGCTGCAAAACTGGACGATGCCCGCACTCAATGGCAATACATTGTCGGTGCCGCATGGCAGTGGTAATGAGTCCATTAACTTGCAAGAGCTTTTCCCTGGTATGGATCAGGGCTCATTGGATGTCTTAACGGGCGTTTATGGCTCTGATGCCAGCATGAATCAATTGGGGACGCAGCGCCAAGAGAGCATGGCATCCGAAAGTGGCGCTACGGGTGAGGCATTTCGTTCGCTACAACAAATCAAAGACAGGTCTCGGCCAGATATGGTCAATGATCCCCTTTGGGCATTAACTGATGCGGTTCAAACTGACCCTAATCTATTGACGCAAAGCTTCCCAGGTTGTGAGTCTCAAGGTGAAGGAAGCCCAAACTACCAGCAATGTGACAGACTCAATACAGCGGTTAACAGCTGCACTATTACTCACGATTACACGGCAGGCATTATTGAGCATGTTTCAGGACCAATGAACCTTCGCTCTTGTGGTGAGGGATGTCTTGAAGTTTGGATTGGACGAATTGGCGACAACTACTGGAGTGGCCGTTGTAAAGTGTTTGAACAGGCCATCACACTCAAAGTCGTGAACCCCGATGCGATTACCTCAGCCGTTCTTGAGTACGCCAAATGGGATGACTACATGCAAGTTTGGCTTGGCGATCAGAAAGTCTGGTCTGGGCCGAACAATAACTTTCCACCAGAAACGGCTGGCCGCTGCGAGCTCAGTACCAGTTGGGAGCGCAATCCAAATACCGATCTCACTGCTAAGCTAAAAGCGGTAGAACCAGGTTTAGAAGTGCCGGTAAAAATTCGCGTATCGGTCACTGGTAGTGGTGAGGGGTATGCACGCATCAAGGTGCGCTTTGATCCAACCAAGGTGGTGATGAATGATAGTTGGTCGCCACAATCCTGTATCGAACAAGCAGCGGATATCCCGACGAAGTTTTCAGACTACAGCATTCAATGCACGGATCAGCCGTCTTCAACCAACGGATGTACGGTGGTCAATGGTGTTTCAGTTTGTGAATCCTACTTTGCCCCAAGCCCTGTGGCGGGCATATCGCCTTTGTGTCGGCGTATACAAGTCAGTGTGGATGACGAAAGCTATAAGGGGATTGAAAATCAGGCCTGCCAAGTGCTTGAAGCGAATCCTTCCTGTGGATTCATGTCGTCAGAATGTGCCGAAACCAATGATAAAGGTGAATGCATTCGTTTTACCGATACCTATGACTGTGGATTGCAAACCAGCGATCCAAAGTGTGTGGTATCCAACCTTATGCCAAGTAGTTTTGAGGCCTGTGAGCCTACTCAGACTATTACGCCATTTACTGAAACCAAGCATGTACCGGATTACCAGGTGTGCGAAAAGATCAGCACGCTTACTCAGTGTCAGTTAGAGCGACGTGTATCCGCCGAAACACATCAACAAAGCTTGTACATTGAGCGCGGTTGCTTTAGCTCTGAAACGCTCAGCTTTGTTCCACAGCACAGCAGTACTATGCAAACTGGAAACGCGACACTGAGGATTTTTGATAATCAAAATACTGAGATAAAAATCACCGAGTCGCCGTCAAAGGCAAATGGTTGGAAAACGACACTCTCACTGACGGGCAATAAAGAAGCGGTCACAGAGACGAAACCGTCCATTAAGTACCCTGAAATGACCTGTCCAAAAGGAACCTTGGTTGGCTCATTGTGCAAGGTCGTTAATGGGTCGATTATTTCGTGGCATGAACCTCAGGAAGTCACTCGTTCCAGATGCGAATCCGGCTGGTACAAAGTCGATTTCGACACTTGCAGCCGAGAAGTTCAGAAGTGTTTGGTTCCTGCGAAACTGAGCGCTTCATTGACCTTCTCTGGCAAGTACTTAGAGCAAGACATTGTTCATCAATCAAGTGATCCGGGCATAGAGCAATGCTTGATGCAAACGGATCAGTTTACTGCGGTGCAGTGGCAGTGTTTGGATACGGGCACAAAACGAATCGACGGGTTAACGGTTGGTAGTGGCGAGTTGGCTAATCTTGGAAGCCTTTATCCTGCGGTTGTTTCGTCTCCTGCTCATTTAACCAGTCGCGGCAGTTCTGATGGACTGGGACTCTCATGCTGGAGGGCAAGAGCGACCTACAATGCTTCGACTGCTCATCCTGAGTTCAACATGGGCAGCTCAGATAGCTGGGTAGATGCCAATGGTAATACTCAAACTATCGTCAATAACGGACAAAACACGACCACCAATACGTGTGCCGCGCTAGAGCAAAATCTGGCTTGCCAATATGTCAGAACCGAATGCACTGAAGGCGGGGCTGGTCATGAAGGCTTCTGCTATATCCAAAGTTTGGTGTATGACTGCGGACAAAGCGTAGAAGTGCAAAATGCACGAATGGAAACTCAATACAACTGTGAGGGGCCAGTTCGCTGTATGGGCACAGATTGTTTAGAGCCAGAGTCAATCAAGCAGGCTAACTTTGCAGAAGCCGCTGCGATGCTTAATGCGGCGCAGTTTATGACCAATGATATGTCATGTACGGGAGCTGATGGCCAAGATAACGTCGAGTGTACGGTTTTTAAAGGTAATGCTGGCCAGTGCAAAAAAGCCGTTGGCGGCATAGTGGATTGCTGTGAAAAGCCAAGCGGCGTGTCGTTATCGGACTACATCACGATGATAGTGGCGGTTAACAAGCTTGATACGGCAGTCATGGCCATGAATCCGTCTTCGGCAATCTATGGTTCTTGGAATACGCTCAGGGAGCCAATCACGAGCACTTGGAGTGCGGTCAAAGAGCCTTTTGTGTCAGCATGGGACTCTCTCATGGGAGCTGGGCCATCAACGGCTGCTGGCGCGGGAGCGGAGCAAGCTGCGACTGGCTTCATGCAGGTGTTGACCAATAAGACGGCTGAATGGGTAGGTACGACCTTTGGTTCGGGGGCGCAATCGGCACTGTTTAGTAACGTTGGTGGCGCGGTTGGAGCCGATGGTGTCGTTTCGGGTGGTAACTTTGCACTGGGAGGCGCAGCGGGCGCAGTTCTGAGTACGGTTATGACGGCCTACATGATTTATTCAGTCACCATGATCCTCATTCAGCTTATCTGGAAATGTGAGCAGAGTGAGTTTGAGATGAACGCCAAGCGGGTATTGAAGAGTTGCCATTACGTGGGCTCTTACTGCAAGTCCAAGTTCTTAGGTGCCTGTGTTGAAAAACGGCAGTCATATTGCTGCTTTACTTCGCCACTTTCACGGATCATTCAAGAACAAGTACGTCCGCAATTAGGCCTTGGCTGGGGCAGTGCGAAGTCACCAAACTGTGAAGGTTTGACCGCGAGTCAGTTAAACCAGGTAGATTGGAGCCAAGTCAATTTGGATGAATGGATAGGTATCTTGTCGATCACGGGCAACCTACCCGAAATACCGTCACTGGATCTGGAACGACTCACAGGCTCAGGAAGTACGCTAAACGTTGATGGGAACCGTCAAAGTGCCGCAGATAGAGCCATTGAACGGCTAAACGGAATGGATGCACAGAAACTGCGTCAGGAGGCGACGGAAGAAATTTCGGGGAATAATTGAGCTCGTCCTTCTAAAATAGCAGCGACAATAATGTTCCATTTTGGTTACTTTAATGCGATTTTACGCTTTAAAGTAACCATTTTTGCACTTTGTGATCACAGATCGAACAATTTCAGCTAACGCGCTTTTGCCCTTTTTTGTGTTAGCTACGGGGCAAAGTTAAGCCATTGATTAAGATTTTGACTCACTCAATCCTATCACTTTGTCATTCGTTCAATGAGCGCTGGTTTTAGATAGTAGATTAAGTACAGCAACACCACATACGATTAATCCAATTCCAATCCACCCCCATGTATCCATTTTCTGTCCATATACAAGCCAAGCAATGCCAGTAACAATGGCCACGCCCAAGCCCGCCCATACAGCATAAGCGATGCCAACTGGTATAGATTTAAGGGATAACGATAGAAAATAGAAAGAAATACCATAACCTAAGCAAACAACGAATGAAGGAATCAACTTTGTAAAACCATCGGTTGATTTCAATGTAGTGGTTGCAATCACTTCACCAAGTATTGCTATTGTCAAGAATAACCAGTGTTTCACAAATATACTCCTAGTAGGTTTAGCTGAGGGCTAAGTATATGGAGTTTATTGATTAAATATCAGTCTTGTTAAAAAACAGAATTTCTGAGCAATGATTGCTTTATCAACGTTTCAATGCGCTCTCGGCTGACTCAAAAATGTCCAAAACTGTTTTACAAAGTTCACAACTGCAATTTAGAAGAGCCCCTTCGAGAGGGGCTGGTTGATGGGAGCCTAGTTGGCTAGTTGGCGGGGTTATCTGTTTCCTCTTCAGTGATATCGTCATCGGTTGAAGGCACCGCTTGCTCAACTTCTGCTTCTTTACCCTTAGCTTGGGCTGATTTTCGTGCTCGAATTTCGATATCAATTATGCGTCGAGCCAGTTTGATGATGCGCTGTTGCCATGCGTAGTTGCCATCAACACGTTGCTTGTTGCTAAGCACGCTAGACAACCAGAGTGTGTCCATTGAGAGCATCAACGCATCGAGTTTGCGAACTAATCCGACAAACTGGCCAACCTGAGGCGAGCTGATTTTGGCGTTGAAGGTAATCGGGTCGGTGTAGTCAGGTACTTCATCGATACCGTTGGACTCCATCAGTTTGTCCAAACGAGCTTGTTCGTTGTCTACCGCTTTAGCGCAATCCTCGATCAATTGGCTAATGATCTGTTCCACTTCATCAATTTCGTTCTCATCGCCAATGATGCGCAGGATGACATCGATTCCGTAAAGCGCACTGACCGTCCGTCTAAAAACACGGTCAACGACACGTTGCGCCTGTAAGCTGTTAATTGTGAATGATTGTTCAAAGATGGGTTTTGAGTAATTGGGTTTTGCTTGGGCCATAAGTTTGCTCCTGATATGACAAAAATCAGTCCCTAGCCTAATCCTCTGTGCGGTAATGGCCTTTCAGCTAGGTGGAAGAATTGAGCATCTTTCTGACTATCCTGTCTGGATAAGACGGTTACACTGACTTTCAAATATTGCTGATCTGTTTCAGTGATATCTGCGCCTGAGAGCATGAGCTCAAAGGAAGCCCGCCGCTGAGTATTCTCAGTGGTACTAAGAGGTAGCTAGCCTCCCTAAACAAATAGCCTGCATGTTTTTACATGCTCAACCATGCGTTCCTTACGGTTCGCCTTTTCACCACCCAACTGGGGGAGTTTTCCCCAGTTGGGGGTGACTCCTTCACAACCAAATTAAGGAGTCACCAATGGAATATATCTTCGGATTTATTATCCAAATCGCAGGCATTATGTTGCTTGCAAAACTGAGCTGGTCGCTTTTGCGATTGCTTGCTCGTCAAAGCGTGCGCCCGTTTCGATTTGTACTTACTCAAATCAAGCGATTGCTCACACCAACACCAAAACGTCGTCCAATGGCAGTGCCTAAAGCTCCTGGTATGCCCCGTTTGACATCTGCGTTTTACAAAGAGCCACATCAGTACGACATGGCTTTACTCGACATACCAACCTATCTGCGCCGTCAGTCATCTTTGCCCAGCCGGGCAGAAACGACTGTGTGCACAGAGTTCAACTAAGACGAGGAGAACATTATGAAAAACCAAGTAACACTCATAGGCTACGTTGGCTCTGAGCCAGAGACACGAGCCTATCCATCAGGTGATTTAGTGACCAGCATTTCACTGGCCACTTCTGAGAAATGGCGCGACCGTCAATCCAATGAGCTCAAAGAGCATACGGAATGGCATCGGGTCGTTTTTCGAGACCGTGGTGGATTTAAGTTAGGGCTAAGAGCAAAAGATTTAATCCAAAAAGGAGCGAAGCTTTTTGTTCAAGGTCCTCAGCGCACGCGCTCATGGGAGAAAGATGGGATTAAGCATCGATTGACCGAAGTGGACGCGGACGAGTTTCTGCTTCTTGATAGTGTGAACAAAGCATCTGAGCCATCAGCGACGGATGATGCGGGCTCCCAAACTAATTGGGCACAAACTTATCCTGAACCATATTTTTAACCGAGCAAAAACGCTTTAACCCAGCCGGGAGTACTTTCCCGTCAGGGTCAGACTCCCACTTTGATTGTCGGAGTCCACAATGGAAAAACCAAAGCTAATCCAACGCTTTGCTGAGCGCTTTAGTGTCGATCCAAACAAACTGTTCGATACCCTAAAAGCAACAGCATTCAAGCAACGTGACGGTAGTGCACCGACCAATGAGCAGATGATGGCGCTCTTGGTGGTTGCAGATCAGTACGGCTTGAACCCTTTCACCAAAGAGATTTTTGCGTTCCCTGATAAGCAAGCTGGAATTATTCCAGTGGTAGGTGTCGATGGATGGTCTCGCATCATCAATCAACACGACCAGTTTGATGGCATGGAGTTTAAGACTTCAGAAAACAAAGTCTCACTGGATGGCGCGAAAGAATGCCCTGAATGGATGGAATGCATCATCTATCGGCGCGACCGTTCGCACCCAGTCAAAATCACTGAGTATCTGGATGAAGTCTATCGACCGCCTTTTGAAGGTAACGGCAAAAATGGCCCTTACCGTGTAGATGGTCCATGGCAGACGCACACTAAGCGAATGCTAAGACATAAATCCATGATCCAGTGTTCCCGCATTGCGTTTGGCTTTGTGGGAATTTTCGATCAAGACGAAGCGGAGCGAATTATCGAAGGCCAAGCAACACACGTTGTTGAGCCATCAGTGATTCCACCCGAGCAAGTTGATGATCGAACCCGAGGGCTTGTTTACAAGCTTATCGAGCGGGCGGAAGCTTCAAACGCTTGGAATAGTGCATTGGAATATGCCAATGAACATTTTCAGGGTGTTGAACTGACGTTTGCGAAACAAGAAATATTTAATGCACAACAACAAGCAGCCAAAGCGCTCACACAGCCTTTAGCTTCTTAGCGCCACGCATTCATTTTACTAACCCTGGCGGGATTATTCTCCCGTCAGGGGGAAGGTCTCGTCTTTTTTTTGGAGATCTTCCATGACTAAATCAGCCTCACTTTTTCGCTTGGTATTGGTTGTTGCCCTTGTCGTAGGTTCGATTCAAGCCGGTAAAGCGGCAATTGATTCGGTTCAAGCAAGTGTTGTTCAGCACCAAACAGCGTTAGCACAAGCTGCAAAGTAACCACTTAACCCTGAAGGGGAGTTCTCTCCTTCGGGGGAGTCTCCCCCTCAAAGGAGACAATATGAAGGTTATCGACCTATCACAACGTACTCCTGCATGGCACCAGTGGCGCATTGCAGGGGTTACGGCATCTGAAGCCCCAATTATTATGGGGCGTTCACCCTACAAAACACCTTGGCGATTATGGGCAGAAAAAACCGGATTCGTATTACCGGAAGACCTGTCGAATAATCCAAATGTGCTTCGCGGTATACGGTTGGAGCCTCAAGCAAGGCGAGCATTTGAGAATGCGCATAATGACTTTCTTCTGCCGTTATGTGCAGAAGCCGATCATAACGCAATCTTTCGAGCCAGCTTTGATGGCATCAACGATGCGGGCGAACCCGTTGAACTGAAATGTCCTTGCCAGTCAGTTTTTGAGGATGTGCAAGCTCACCGAGAACAAAGCGAGGCGTACCAGTTGTATTGGGTACAAGTACAGCATCAAATACTGGTCGCCAATAGTACGCGTGGTTGGTTGGTATTCTATTTTGAGGATCAACTGATTGAGTTTGAAATACAACGAGACGCGGCGTTCTTAACTGAGTTGCAAGAAACAGCGCTTCAGTTTTGGGAGTTAGTACAGACCAAAAAAGAACCGTCAAAATGCCCAGAGCAAGATTGTTTTGTTCCTAAGGGTGAAGCCCAATACCGTTGGACATCGCTGTCTCGACAGTATTGCTCAGCACATGCTGAAGTTGTCCGACTGGAAAATCACATTAAATCTTTGAAAGAGGAAATGCGAGACGCTCAGTCAAAATTGGTCGCCATGATGGGTAACTACGCTCATGCGGATTATGCAGGGGTCAAACTCAG
Source organism: Alishewanella sp. HL-SH06 (assembly GCF_052656265.1). Classification (NCBI taxonomy): domain Bacteria; kingdom Pseudomonadati; phylum Pseudomonadota; class Gammaproteobacteria; order Alteromonadales; family Alteromonadaceae; genus Alishewanella; species Alishewanella sp. HL-SH06. The sequence continues at coordinate 3,049,962 of NZ_CP199752.1, read as the reverse complement.
CCGCTACATGATGGCGGGTACGGTGGACTATAAGCAATTGGCCGCCGATAAATTAGGCGAGCTGGACGAACAGGTTTTAGCCGCTTACCGAAAAGCGCCACAAGAGCGGTTGCGCATCAGCACCAATAAGCCAGATCAGCCCGTTGAAACACCAATCAAAATCAGCCTTGAGCAAGAGAACTTGGTTCTGCCAGGTGACTCGCCGAGCTCATTTTATTTTTAACGTTCACTTGGAGCCGATTTCGGCTCCTTTCTCATGCACTTACATCGAGTGCATCAGAAAGCAGTTTCACTCGTAGCCAATGCTGGATACGAATGATAGAGCGAGCTGAACTCTTACATACACAGCCATACCACAATCAACACACCACCCGACGGGGACTTCATTCCCTGTTGGGGCATGGGGCCTCGTCAAAACTGATGAGGTTTACCATGACTGAACAATCCCCATTTTTGGTTCAAGTGAATCAAGCGTTTAATGTCCCGGCTCCTGATGCTTTCGTTCTGGAAGGATTTAGTGCCGACACTACCCATCCAAACATTCCCGTTCGCAAGGACGAGTATGTTTTTAGAAAAGAAGACTTACGTGACGTATTGGCGTTTTTGTCTAACCCAGACGGTGACGGTTTGTATATTACAGGCCCCACTGGATGCGGTAAGACCTCGCTAATTTGCCAAGTTGCTTCTCGATTGAATTGGCCTGTTCAGCAAATTACTGCGCACGGTCGATTGGAGTTGTCCGATCTTATCGGTCACCACACGCTGGTTAATGGCAACATGACCTTTGTGTATGGACCGCTGGCACTGGCTGTAAAGCATGGCCATTTGCTGATCATTAATGAAATGGATCTTGCTGAGCCCGCTGAACTGGCTGGGCTCAATGACATTTTGGAAGGTGCCCCGTTGGTCATCGCACAAAATGGCGGTGAGATCATCATGCCACATAACAAGTTTCGTTTTATCGCAACCGGCAACAGTGCGGGCAGCGGTGACCAGACGGGCTTGTATCAAGGTGTGCTTCAACAGAATTTGGCTTTTCTTGATCGCTTTAGAATCATCGAAGCGGCCTATGCAGAGCCTTCTGTAGAGGAAGCCATTCTGGAGAACGTTGCGCCGGGCTTACCAGAAGTCTTCCGCCAAAAAATGGTGAAAGTGGCTGGTGACATTCGCCGTCTTTTTATTGGGGGCGCGGATGGCGGTGCTGAGCTTAGTATCACCATGTCCACTCGGACCTTGGTGCGCTGGGCAAAGCTAACACTTGCTTTTAAAGGCGCTCCTAACGCAGTGGAGTATGCACTGGTTCGGTCTTTGACGGCTCGTGCTGAGTTGGAGCAACGTGAAGCCATTCACCGTATTGCCGCTGATGTCTTCGGTGACCACTGGGAGGATTGATGATGGAAAAGTGCTTTGCTCTTTACCGTTACAGTCATTCTGATGGGACAGCCAAAGAATGGGCCATTTACGTTGGATCAGATAACCAGGAGGTTGAAGTTCGGTTTGGAAAAGCTGGTCAATTGTCGCAGCAGCGATTGATTGACTCGACTGATCCTAACGCAGAAGCAGACCGACGAATCAATGAGAAAATCAACAAGGGTTATCGATTTGTTGGACACGTCGGCATTGATCATCAAGGGCGGCCATTTGAACTCTCAAATGCGCTTGATAGTGTCGCGTGCGCCAATAACGTCAGTTGGGAGTTTCGTACTCGCAAGGACGTCAATGGCCAAATCTCGCTGGCGCAAAAAGCGTTGTTCGATATGGCAAAGCTGCTTGAGGCTTATGGCTTGGCTGTTATTGATGATAACCAGGTCAGGATTGGAGAATGGTCATTAGGGTTTTGCAAAAGCGCATTACCTAGTACCAATCAAATCAGCATGGTGTCAGGTGAAGGCGCTGGCATTGTTAACACTGATGATGGCCCGTGGCCATTGTTGCTGTTACTGGCCTTTAAGCGTCAATTACCACCACTGTGTTCGCTCACAGTAGCGAGTCCTGAAGGGATAGAAGTATCCGACCAACTGAAGTTGGAAAAAGATGTATTGCGGTTGCTAGGCAGTGATTTAGAGCGGGTTCGCCCGATTGCTGAAGCACTGGACTTAATGCCTGCGAAAATCGATCTCAACCAATCGTCGCCTGATTCGCAAAATTACTATTTTTGATAGTGATGTTGCCATTAGCGCGTCAACTACTACCACCCAAACGGGGGCCATTGCTCCTGTTGGGAGTGGTGCGTCCCCATCTCGCATGAGGATGCACTATGAGTATTCAAACCCTCGACAAACTCTTGATTTGTCACATCGACTGTTCCATCTGGAGCGGTAGAAAAAAACTAAGGCCTGAAGATTTCAGACTAGCCAATGGCAGCCAACTTCCACCGAAGGATGTTGCCAGCTTAGGGAGTAAAAAAATTTGCGACCCTGAGGCATTGGCGAACTTTGAAAGGCTTAAGAAAGAAGCGCAACGCTTGTGTGAGCAAGTCGGTGTGCGGTTTTTAGGTGGCTATGCCGTCCCTGAAGACCGAATTGATCAGATTGTTCCAGAGCTTGACCGGATCGGCCAGGAGTTTGCGCAGTGCAAGCAGTTGTTCTTGGACAACTATGATCAGGTGACGTTTGACTGGGTTGCAAAACACCCGGAATTTGCAGATGCAATCCGGCGTGCGCTGTCACCCATCGAAGACGTGGAACAACGGCTTCAGTTCGATTATGCCATCTATCGAATGCAACCGGCTGAACAAGCTGGTGGCTTAGATGACAAGGTCAATGGCATGGGACACACCCTCTTTAGGGAGGTGGCTCGTGATGCTAATGAACTGTTTGAGCGTTCCGTTGCAGGAAAGAATCAAATCAGTCAGCGTGCCCTTAATCCTCTGAAGCGGTTAAGAGACAAGTTGGATGGTTTGTCATTCTTGGATCATCGAGTTCAGCCGATGGTTGAAGCGATGGACAATTTATTTGTTCGTCTGCCGAAGACTGGCCCTGTGACAGACAATCTCTATCACGAACTGATGGCGACCATTTTAATTTTGTCTGATCCAGACAAGATGAGAATGCACGGTGAAGGTCAATTGGATATCAGACAACTGATGCCCAAACCTGAACCTAAACCCGCACAGCCAGTATCTGCTCAGGCAGATAACTTACGTGCAATACCACAACCAACCGTCAGACCAAACCTTGGTTCGACTGTACCAAACTCATTTTATTTCTAACGTCCTTGAGGGCATGTTGCCCTGAAGGGCGCATGTCCTCTGAACTATGTAAGAGGAAATTATGCAATCAACCATCCATAACCCCAGCCAACTGAACCAGTTTGAAGCACATTTTCGTGGTGTGACTGATGCTGTTGAAAGTGAATCGATACCAGAAGTGGCGTGTTGTCGAACTTTAGTACAACGGTCGTACTCAACACATAGTGTCGTGATCCCCAAGAACCCTGTGCTGATCGCAGATGCGGACGCACATGGAGCTTGGGTAACGGCCATGGTATTTGTTCCAAACATGGTATTGCAGCAAACCGCTTATGAGCGGGCCTGGCTGCAATATCAACACGAGGTGTCTACTCAGTTACAAGACCAGTACGGTCTGACATTGGATGACATCCTGAGTTTAGACCAGCTTAAAACGTCATTTGAGCAGCACGAGAGTCCAGCTCAATTGGTGGCTTGGTTAGGTCAAAAATACGACCTGGATAAGCTAAAAGCACAGGTTTAAACACTCACATTCCCAGCGGGGAAACGCTCCCGCTGAGGGAGTATTCCCCCTAATGATTAGGAGACTCCCATGAATCATCCATTAAAAAACGCACTGCCAATCGTAGCCGCAGCTTATGGCGAAAAGTTTGGTGTGAAGGTGCTTATTCAAGGACAAGATGCGTTTACCGATGGTGAGCGGATTGTGATCCCAACAGCAAACCCAGACGACCCACACTATCAACAGATAGCTTGGGGTTATCTGGCTCATGAAGCGGCGCATATTCGCCATACTAATTTTGACATGGTGCAGAAGGCGTCGTCCAAACCGATCCGTAAGGCACTTCTCAATATCATTGAGGACGTTCGCATTGAAAACGAATTGGCAAAGGATTATCCCGGAACCCGGCGCAGTATTTCGCAAGTGATTGAGTACATGGTGGACACACAGCAAATGTGTGTACCTGAACAGCTTGAGCCTGCATCTAACTTGCAAGCATGGTTGTTGTTCCGCTTGAGATGCCATTTTCTGGGCCAGAAAGCGCTGACGCCTTTGTATCAAGCAGTCGATGAAAGAGTGAGACAACTCTTTCCTGCCGCAGCGATGAGCCGGTTAAGCGCCATGCTGACAGCAGTGCCTAGCCTGGCATCTACAGGTGAAGTGCTAAAACTTGTCGATGCCATCGTTGCCATGTTGGAAGAAGAATCTCGTCCACCACAGGATGAGTCGGATGCTGATAGCGGTAATGACACTGGGCAAGATGCGAGTAATGACAGCAATAACAGTAGTGATAGTCAAACCCCAGAAACAGATTCGTCTGCAACGGGGGATTTTGCTGAAACGGGTGATTCAGATAACTCTGATCAAGCTGACAATTTGCGACAAGCCTTAGAGGCCAGTGCCGCTCAGTTTGAACCCGATACCTTTGCACAAGTGGCAGAAGTGTTGTCGGAACAAGCTGAAGGACATCAGGGCGTCACTCCACTCAGTTTGCCCCAAGCAGAGCAAGCTATGTTGGGTGATGAAGCCATCTTGACCTTATCGGCGTCTGAGTCGGCTCAAATTCGAGCCCGACTTAGAGGTATGGTTCAGTCCAGTCAGGACAATCGGAATCATGCCAAACGGCACGGTCTTCGAGTTGCAACCCATCGTCTTGCCGCTTCCCAAGCAGGTGAGTCGAGATTGTTTATTCAAAGACAGCCGCGCATTGCGCCCAATGCTGCTGTGCACTTGCTTGTCGATATATCGGGCTCAATGGGTAAACCCATTGGCGAAGGTAATCGCAAGTACTTTCATGTTGCCAATGAAGCTGCTTTGGCTTTGGCTATGGCATTGGAAGGTATACCGGGTGTTGTACCTGCGGTCAGTTATTTTCCTGGTATTCATAAGGAAGTATCTATCGCGTTATTGCCCAAGCAATCGGTTCGACATCGGGCCGCCTGTTTTGACCAAAAACCACGAGGTTGTACGCCTATGGCACAAGCTATGTGGTTTGCGGCAAACAGTTTGTTGGCACAAAAACAGAAGCGAAAGCTAATGATAGTGCTAACCGATGGTGACCCAGATGACTGGGCTGCTACGCATGACATTGTTGACCGTTGCAGACGAAGTGGCTTTGAGCTGCTGGGGATCGGGATTCAAACACGCAGTGTTGAGAAATTCTTTCCTCAAAGCATCGTGATTAACGACGTCAAAGATCTGAAGCGTGAGTTATTCGAAGTAACACAACAACTGTTAGTTCAGTAACCACATCAACTTTACCACCCTGCGGGGACGATTCCGTCCCCGTCAGGGCATGGGTTCGTCTCCGTTTTTTTTTGGAGACTCCTATGAAAAACAGAAAGTTCTTAGCTGGCGAAGAAGCCGGTACTTACATCGTTCCTGAGCAGGTGACTGAAGCGGATATATTAGATATGGCGCTCAAGCTTGCTCGTGGTCGATTGAGTAAAGGTCGTAAAATTGAACAGCCATCGTCGGCGTTCTCATACCTGCAAACACTGATGCACGAGTATGAGCACGAAGTCTTTGGCGTGCTGTTTCTTGATACAAAGCATCGCGTTATTCGATTTGAAGAGCTGTTCAAAGGCACTTTAGATGCGGCGAGCGTGTATCCAAGGGAAGTAACAAAGCGTGCGCTAGAGCTTAATGCGGCAGCAGTGATACTGGTTCATAACCATCCATCGGGTGATCCTGAGCCCAGTGAAGCTGATAAACGCATAACTCATCGACTTCGTGACGCCTTGTCACTTGTTGATATTCGAACGCTTGACCATGTCGTGGTCGCATCCGAGGGCTGCGTTTCGCTTGCCGAACGCGGTTATCTTTGATGAATGGGCGCATTGCCCATTCTCCTACATCACAAAAGCAGTCCCATCAGCACACATCAGCACAGCTCGAATTTCTATTTGAGTTTGATGATGCCCCTGTCACTTGGTCTGACACAGAAATCTGGCAGTTACGCGAAGGCATTCTTTTGGATGCGATCCGTGTGTTGCTGGACGGTCGTGTCAGTACTCGGTTGCGCAAGGATGTGTTGTCGTGGATTCAAAATGACGAAATAGCGCCATTTTGCTTTCGTGTTTGCGCGATGGCTGCGGTTGTCGATCCTGATGTGCTTCGTGATTCCATCATGTGGCTATTAAGACGACATGGTATCCAGCTTGACTAACGTTCCTGCATTAACCAAACGGCTAATGCAGGTCTTAAGCTGACTTTTACCACCTGTGGTAGGAGTCGGCATTTTACTTAAGGAGGTTATATGGCGTTACCTTTACAAATTGACACAGTAAGGCCATATCTCAATGGCCAATGGCTTCAAGTCTTGGCGGCATTGGTGCCAGAACTTGATGCCGCTATTGCTCGAAAAGGACGTCATGTGGCTTGTCCTGTTCATGGCGGTCGTGATGGCTTTAGGCTATTCAAAGATGCTGAATATACCGGAGGTGGCGTTTGTAACACCTGCGGTATCTTTCATGATGGCTTTGAACTGTTGTCTTGGATTAATGGATGGAACTTTGCTCAGTCTATTGAAGCAATCGGCCAAGTTCTGGGTATTCAACCCGGACAAGTACCAACTCGGGTAAGACCGAGTAACGCTGTTAACTGGAAGACTAGAAAGCAGGACGAGAATAAAGCGATTATCCATCGCTTGAATCAAACCTGGGGAGAAACCTTATCCCTTGCAGATACTCGTGCGCAACCGGTTTGGAACTACTTGCATCGTCGTGGCATTGTTACGCGGCTTCGTCCTGAATGGGATTCGGTGCTGAGGTTTCATCCAAACTTGCCTTACCATGATGAAGATGGTCTGTTTATCGATAGTTACCCAGCTCTGCTAGGTAAAATCGTTACTCAGCAAGGGCGTTCGGCTACGTTCCATCGGATCTACCTAAGTGAAGATGGATTCAAAGCACCGGTCGAAAAGCCTAAAAAGATGATGCCGATACCAAGTGACAGAACAATCACTGGTGGTGCCATTCCGATAGGTGAGCCTGGTGATGTACTAGGTGTTTCTGAAGGCATCGAAACAGCTTTAGCGGTTACCAGAGCTACGGGACAGACATGTTGGTCGGTTGTGAATGCAACGCTACTGGCTAGGTTTGAACCACCAAGTAATGTGAAAATGCTGTACATCTGGGCAGACCACGATATCTCTGAGACTGGCCTGAATGCAGCGAATGAACTCAAGAAAAAAGCCTGGCAGAAAGGCATTCTGACACAAGTGTTGATCCCCCCGATACCAACGTCACTTGGCGTGAAAAGTTGGGATTGGAATGATGTGCTGAATGTTTACGGTGCCATGGGCTTTCCGAAAGTTCATATCTGATCCAAGGGGCTTCGGCCCCTTTTTTTGCGCCTTGCATATTTGAAAAAACATGGAGAATGAAAAATAGATAACCAATAGGAGAAACAAACATGATGGTATTAACCCTGTTAACAAAGCAGATTGATGGTGAGTTTACGGTTTACTGGAAGACCGGTCTTCGAAGAGGAGGCGAACTAAGGGTCGATTTAGGTGAGCAATACGACAAGCTAGCTGAGCAGCAAAGGCCAATTGCAGCTGAGCTCTATGCAATTCACCACCTACTGTCAGTGAAAGAGGTTATGGGCAGTAACCGAAGCGGCAATGGCCTTCAAATCCGGGTCAGTAAAGGAGCCATCAAAAAGTTACAGAAACAACGCTCAACTCAGCATTCACTTTACAGCCTGACTAGGTTTTTGCTCACTCGATACCAGGAAGCACAGATCTCGGTAGAGAAGCGGGACGATTGGCTCTCACATTCCTTCGAAGAATACAGCGTCGATAATGCTACAGTGAGAGAAATCGATGAGGTCATCAACGTTCCGAACATTGGACCTGTCGTGGTGACTCGTCACGCACTGGAACGGTTTGTGGAAAGGCTTTCAGACGGTGTACCTAAGCATCCTTGGAAGGCTTTGTGTTCAAAGCTGCTATGCTCGGCGCTAACTAAAGCCCAGCTACCAGAAAGTGTCGCTATCCAAAAAGCAAAAAAATATGTACAAGAGGCCGAGTTATGGCAGCATGTGGGGAGCAAAATGTACTTTGTTATGGTTCCAGCTGGTTCAATTAAAACGTTGGTTACGGTTTTTGCAGAAAAGTAAGTTAATGTAGTATTCGGAATTTCTGAATATTACTTATGAGCAATTTTCATCCGTTTGGTTTTAACTTTTTTTACCACCAAATGGGTTACTGATCGAAGTCCCAACAAAGATCATCGAGTATATTTGAACAGGAAAATTAATGGGGGGGTAAAAGGCAATACCTGACCAACTAATTCATGCGCATTCATTAACAAAGGAGTTATGAATTGAAACCTTCTACTGATCAACAGCGCCAAAGATTTGTGAAAGAGCTACTTAAAGATCTAACTGAAGAAAATTTAGCTATTTTCGCTGGCGCGGGATTATCTGCTCCGGCTGGTTTTGTTAGTTGGTCCGAATTGCTCCGCCCAGTTGCTGAAGAACTTGAACTTGAAATCGAAAAAGAAAATGATTTAGTCGCTTTGGCCCAGTACCACTGTAATTCAAACTTAGCTAATCGTGGAAAACTGAATCAGTTACTAATTAATGAGCTGTCTGATAACGCAAACATCACTGAGAACCATCAGATTCTCGCAAGGCTTCCAATATCAACATATTGGACAACAAATTACGACAAGCTCATAGAAAATTCATTGACAGAAGCCGGAAAAATCCCTGATACAAAATATCGAATTAAACAGTTGAGCTTTACTAAACGAGGCCGAGACGCCGTAGTTTATAAAATGCATGGAGACATTGAACATCCCGACGAAGCTGTGCTAACAAAAGATGATTACGAGTCATATCACGTCAAAATGCAGCCATTCATAAATGCACTCAGCGGTGACCTTGTATCAAAAACATTTTTGTTCTTAGGTTTTAGTTTTACTGATCCAAATTTAGATTACATTTTAAGTCGTGTGCGTGTTTCTTATTCAACGGATCAACGTCAGCATTATTGCATTCAAAAAATTGTTGAACGGAAGGAAGGCGAACCTGAAGCTGATACAGAATATAGAAAAAGAAAACAAGAGCTATTTATACAGGACCTACTTAGGTTCGGAATAAAAACAATATTGGTAACTAGCTATGCAGAAATAACGGATATTCTACGACAGTTAGAGTGGGCCTTTAGGAGAAATACTATTTTCATTTCTGGATCAGCGTATGAATATGGTAGGTGGGAGTCATCCGATGCGGAGAAGTTTATTTATTCTTTAGCAAAAGAAATTTCAAGCTTAGGATTTAGAATTGTATCTGGTTTCGGTTTAGGTGTTGGTAGCTCTGTTATTACCGGAGTGTTAGAACATATTTACATGAGCGGGCGTCGTTTGGATTCTGACCAACTAATACTTAGACCATTCCCTCAGACTGAAGTCGGAGCTAGGCCAATTATGCAAGTTTGGCATGACTACCGAACAGACATGATTTCATATTCTGGCATAGCAATTTTTCTATTTGGTAATAAGTTTAAAGATGGAGAGGTAGTTATTGCCGATGGATTAATCAAGGAATTCGAAATAGCAAAATCAAATGGGGTTCTATTAATCCCAGTAGGAGCAACTGAATACGCTAGTAGACAAATTTATTGCCAGCTATTGAATGAAGGATATTTTGATGGCGGTGCTTTTAATGAAAATGAAATAAAATTCATAAATCAAATTTGTGATGGAAATTCTGACTTAGCCGCAATTCAGCGTGGAATAATTGACTTACTAAAATCATTGAAATAAGGATGCTAAACATGCCAAAACGTAACTGCTTTTACAGCTTTCACTACCTACCTGACAACTGGCGCGCTGGAACAGTACGAAATATCGGAACAATCGATGGAAATAAGCCTACATCAGATAATAATTGGGAAACCGTCAAAAAAGGTGGGGATGCTGCTATTAAGAAATGGATTGCAGCTGAAATGTCTGGAAAGTCTTGCGTCGTAGTTCTTGTCGGCAGCGATACCGCTGATAGAAAGTGGATTAATCATGAGATCATTAAAGGTTGGGATGATGGCAAAGGAGTTGTAGGGATTTATATCCATGGTCTAAAAGATAGTGGTGGCAACACCTCATCGAAAGGTGACAATCCGTTTGATTATATTGGCTATGGCAATACAGGGAAAAAACTTTCGTCGATCGTGAAGTGCTACAATCCTACCGGGTCAACTAGCCAAGAGAAATATGATTGGATCAGCAAACACTTAGCTAATGCAGTAGAAGAGGCAATTGAAATTAGGAAAAATAACTGATTTGGCTTTTTCTTTATAGCGCTTTACTTAGCGTTTGTCGGACAAATTTGCCTCCGCGATCCAAATTTGCTGTGTATCGCGGCCTTTATCCCATTGAAATATTTAGCAGAAATCAATTTGATACTGCGACGTTCTAACAACACCATTGTCCGAAAACGTGTTTGAGCGAACATCCGCTAATCGCTCACAGCTAAAAATCATATATTTGACTCATCAACGTTGTTGTTTTTACTGGTCACAACAGCTAGTCAGAAACACTCACAATTCCTTCATCTATCTGGCCAATCGGACTTACGGGGATCTTTAGCATGTTAGCTCTATGAAATTTTCTGGAGCTGACAATGAGAACGCCTTTTTTACCTTGGTTCATCCTATGGGTGACCATCCCAATCATTATTTTCTTTCTTTTCATCTTGCCCGCCCATGCCAGTGATGGGCCATTCTATCAGCGTGGTCAGGAAGGCTGGTTTTGGTATCAGGTCATTCCTGAGCCAGCGGAGGATGAAGAGCTTATAAAGCCGGAATTTGGTGCGGCAGAGTCGAGTCAGAGCGGGCTAAAGCCTTTCAGTGCTGCCTGGTTTCGTGAGCACATGCAGTCGTTCATGGACAAGGCAATTGATGAGCCGACGAATGAGAACGTCAGAGCCTATCTGTATCTCCAGCGCGTCATGATGGATAAGGGCTCACTATTTGCTGATGTTAGTCAGCAGGTGGTCATGGGCGATCCTGTTTTGGATGAAATCAGTCGCAGACCCTTGGCGACCTATGCTGCCAATCGGATGGATCGAGAAGCTGGCTCTCAACGAGATATTGCTTTAGGTGAAGTAGCAAAACGGGCTGGCTTGTTCTTCTTCTATCGTTCGGATTGCCCTTACTGCCATGCTCAAGCGCCTATCATCGAATCCATGGCTTTGAACTACGGTTTCGAGGTGTTTGCTATTGCTGTCGATGGCTTGCCTTTACCCGGTGGAGAGTTTCCCAATTACAAAGTCGATTCAGGGCAAGCACAATCGTTGTCCGTTACGACTGTTCCAGCGGTCTTCTTAGTAGACCCGCCTAATGTCATCACTCCGATTGGCCAGGGCGCAATGAGCCTTGATGAGCTCAATAATCGAATCATTCTTGCAGCCCATCAAGCCGGTTGGATTGACGATCAAACTTACTATGCCACCAGACCTGTTCAACCCGGCGTGTCACTCGCGATGTCAGCTCAAGAGCTTAACGAAAAGATATTACAGGACCCTGAGTTCCTTGTTCGCTATCTGCGTGCACAAGGAGGGTTGAAACGATGAAAAAAGTATTTCAAGTTTCGCTAATCGCCTGTGCGATTGGTTTTTCGTCTATGAGCCAAGCAAGTTTGCAACAGGAGATGAACCAGTTGTTTGGTTCAATGACCAACAGCACTGCGCCTGGTGTATTCGAGAGTCAACGACGTGGCGTTATATCTGGAGGAAGTGTTGTTGTTCGTAACAGGATCATGAATGAGAACCTCGTCTCTATGGTGCCACCGTCATTCCAAGCCGGTTGTGGCGGCATTGATATGTTCGCTGGAAGTTTGTCATTTGTTAATGCTGATCAGTTCGTTCAATTGCTTCGCTCTGTAGCGGCAAATGCCAAGGGGTACGCATTCCAATTAGCGCTTAGTGCTATGTGTGAGAAATGTTCCCAGCACATGGAGACTCTGCAAAAGAAAATCCAGCAGTTGAACGAGTATTTTGGCAATTCCTGTCAAATGGCTCAGGGAGTCGTGAACGATACCTTGGCTGCTTTTGGTAAAAAGGGGCAAACAGAAGCCAGCATGTTGAGCTCACTTAAAGGGGCTGGAGACGTTTTTACCAGTTGGAGTGAGTCCAATGGTAAGAACCCTTATGAGAACGCTTCAAGTGTCGCGGCATCTGATGTGAACAAAACGATTAAAGGCAACTTGGTTTGGCGAGCACTGAAACGTCACTCGGCATCAAGCTGGTTTGCATCGGGGGATGACCGTTTTCTTGAAGCGGTTATGTCAGTGACTGGCTCGATCATCGTTGGTGATTTAGCGAATGCCGCTGATGGCCAAGGTAAAGCCCCAAAACTGACCAGACTGAATGGCAATAAAGTGACTATTGAGCATCTAATTCATGGCGGTAACGTCGCTATGTACCGATGTGACACATTGATACAAGACGGCTGTCTGAATCCGACAATCACTAACGTGACCCTGACCGGGTTATCAACTCAGGTCGAAAATTTACTTCTTGGTACAGGTTCTAGTAACGGCATTATTTTTAAGTTTGCTCGAAATACAGGAGCTGCTAGCACCACCGAAAAGGCTTTTATGACCTCGGCTCCTGCGAGCATTGGGGGCATGATTCGAACACTTTCTGCATTAAATGAAGGGGCTGCTAGGTCGTTTGCTTCAAGAGCTGCGCCATTTATTGCTGTTGAGATGGCCCGAGCATTGGTTGAAGACATGCTCAATGCAGCTAGAAGTACCTCTGGTGTGGAAGATCATGCCTATGCGAAGTTATTAACGGAAGACCTTGAACGTGCACGTCGCCAAATCAATGAGGAGTACGCTGCGTTGCAGCGAAGATACGGCTCAGAGCAAGAATTGCTGGCGCATTTTAACCAAGTGATTCAGACCATTCGCAAACAGCGTTATTACACAGTTAAATCTACAGCGCTGGGGGAATAGAGAATGTGGGAAATCTATTCCATCGGGGATTCGGCATTTTTAGAGCAGGTCTTGAACGCTGTCGCGATGATCACTGGTACAGGCGATTTTACTTCAATGGTTCGCATTGGCTTGCTCATTGGGGTATTGATGGTCTCTGTTCAGGCCTTAATGCAAGGTGGTCGTGGGATTAACTTTCAACACGTTTTAGTCTCATGGCTAGTCTTTGCAACCATGTTTGGACCCAGTACCCGAGTGAGCATTGAGGATGCGTACACGGGGCAAGTTCGAGTGGTTGATAATGTGCCCATCGGTGTTGCTGCCGCAGGTAGTACGATTTCAACTGTTGGCTTTCAAATCACGCGATTGTTTGAAACGGCGTTCTCAACTCCCGCCATGACGGAATACGGCTTTGCATCCAGTTTACAGTCACTGATTAAAGTGAGAAAACAGGTGATGGATCGCTCTGGGTTGGGTGATGCAAATCGTGTCGGCGGTTCGGACATAGAGCAATCGTGGTTTAACTACATCAAAGAGTGCACCTTGATTGGTATCGACATTGGCCAAAAGAACCTCGATCAGGTGCTGAGTGATCCTAACCCGATGACTGCGCTTAGGTTTGATTCGCGCATTTATGGCACGCGCATCATGCTCAGTGGTAGCAGTAGCGATCTGGACTGCACCGATGCCTATAGCCAGCTGAAACTCATGACAGAATCAACCTTCATTCCAAGGCTTAAACAGGTTCTGTCAGCCTCATTGGGGACTTCGTCTGCAACGGACACTGATGACGTTATCCGAAATGCACTGAATAACCTTGGTTTGGCTTCAGTAAACACCCAAGAGTACATGACCGCGTCGGTGCTTTTGCCTATTTATGAGCAAAGCGTGACGGGCAAGTATATGGATGATCAAGCTTTCACCGCAGCCGTCATGGTTAACCAAGCGATTGAGCAGCGCAATACACAATGGGCGGCGGAGCAGACCCTGTTCCAAAGTATCGTTCGTCCGATGATGACGTTTTTTGAGGGTTTCATTTACGCCATCACCCCATTGATGGCCTTTGTGATTGCCCTTGGCCAAATCGGGATGCGAATGGCCGGGAAGTACTTGTTAATCCTGCTTTGGATTCAACTTTGGATGCCTGTCATGGCCATCATTAACCTATATATCCATTTAACCGTTGCTGGGAAAATGTCGGCTCTTGATGCCTTTGCAGGTACAGAAGTGCCATCTTTTGCTGGGATGATGCAGATGGATTCAGTGCTGCAAACCTGGATAGCTACTGGCGGCATGTTGGCGTCGAGTGTTCCGGCGATTTCGCTCATGCTCGTGTATGGCTCAGCAATAACCGCTACCCACTTGGCTGGACGTCTTCAAAACGGTGATGCCATTGATGAAAAGATGGCAAGTCCAGATGTCGCGAAAAATGCCCCGGTGATGCAATCACAGTCAATGTTCCAAAATTCAGCCCTCACAGGTTCTGCAATGACCGGTGCGTCAAACTTACTAAGCAGTTTCTCTGTCGGAAATGCGGTGGGTTCAATGGTCGGTTCTGCAAAAGAATCCATGACTCAGGCAACTCAAGCCTTTAGCCGTCAAGTTGGCAATACCATGAGTCGAACTTTTGGTGAAAAGCTAAGTTACGACAACCTTTCTTCGGTTGGACGTCAGATCGGTTCTTCTAATTCCGCATCTAGCGCCGTTGTTAATCAGGTTACTGATGACCTGCAAACACGGTATGGTTTCGGAGACGATAAAAAAGACGCTGTACGTGGCTTGGTATCGGGCGTGTTATCGGGAGGCCTTAGGGTCGGTGGAGATGGAACCATTACAAATACCGGTGATAAAGAAGTAGCAGATAAAGGGTTCTTGGGAAGATTACTTGGTACAGGAGGGAATGACTCCCCACAAGGCAACCTACCAGGAGTGGATAAGCCTGAATCATCAAGAGTGCCAAAAATATCACGGTTACGAGCAGGCTTGGATTTAGGTGGTAACTTTAGTGGCCAAGTTGAGTCATCAGAGGGCAGTTCTCGGTCAACGACCGCAAATACGCTCACTGGGGAGATGCAAAGCTTGGCATCAAGTGATTCACGACGTGCTGAGTATCGCGATGCAATGGTTAAGGACCTTTCAGATTCAAGACGCTCTGGCGTTGAGATGTCGTTGTCTAATCAAGACTATCAGTCACTTCAGAGTTCAGCACAAGACGTTATCACGGCATCAAACCGCTTTAGTGAGCTTGATCAGGCCAGCTACAGTCTATCAGGACAAAGGAACACGGATGGTGCGACGTTAACTCGATTAGCAGCGGATAATCCTGAAGTCATGGATTATTTAGGTCGCTATATGAACCAGCATGTTGAAGCAGGTAACCGATTACGTGAAAACCTTCCAATGTATCAGCGCTTGCTACCTGATGATAATCAGGCGTATGTGGCCGCAGCTATGGAGTCTTTAACCTATAGCAACTCCTCGACGTCCGCTGAACGAGACAATGACTATCAAGCAGCAATGACTGTTATGGCCATGGCTACCGGAGCCGATTTACGATCTATTCAGCCACGCTCTAATGAAGGCTTGTCATCAACTGCACCTACTTTTGGTGGCACTCAAAGCCAAGTGGAATCGGGTGTATTGGGCGGCTACGAGGATGCTGCAACTGTTCAAACTCAGTTCAACGCAGCTCAATCAGCTTACCAAACTAATTTGTCTGGTGTTGATGGACAACTAAATGCGCATCAACAACAAGCCCAACAGGCCGTAGTTTCTGACACAAGTACCTATCAATCTGGACTAAACCGTGAAGCTGGCTCTCAGTGGCGATCTCGCATTATGGCTGATGATAGCGGAGTTTCTGGTGCTGAAATGTTCTTCAACAGCGCCAGTGCTATTGGTGACTTCAGTGGCAAGCATACTGATGCAGCACTGCATACCTTGAATCACTTTGGCGAAGACTATGAGAGTTACAAGGAGCAAGCACTTGAAGACCCTAGCTCACGAGGTTTCTTGCACAATGCAACGGTGGCCAGTAAATCAACCTGGGATGGCTTAAAAGCAGCCGTTGACGCCGGAACCTCTTTGGAAAACCCATTGACGGCGTTTAATGATGCATACAGTGGATCGAGTTCGCAGTATGCCTCCGAAGTAAACTGGGGTACTAAGTCTGAAGCCATGTTGGCTGGGGCATTCGGTGCGGCAGTTAACAATCGATATGGTGAGTTCTTAGAACAGTATGCCGATGATTTTAAACAGGAAGCATACAGCGAAGGGCAGAGAATGGGATTGACCCCGATTCAAAGTCAAGTGTTCGCTCAAGCTTTCAATGAAGGTTTGGCGGGGCGCGTTTTCAACTCTGAAGACTCATCGAGTTGGTCGCCTGAAATGCTTGGTCTAAGGGAGCAAATGCTAAATGAGTATCGTCAAAAAGATGAGAGCGGTGCTTACATCCCCGACAGTGTGTCCGAAGAAGATAAAGCATTTGTGGATAAGCAGATTGCAGTGATCTCAAATGCATCCCTTGCTGGAGATTATGCTCAGAACAACTTGATCGATATTAGGGCCTATAACCAGGCTTCAGGAAGGAACTAAAAACAGAAGGTAGCCAGCTTGTGATGGGCTGGCTATTTTTTTGGCCTTTTGGGGAGGATAGATGAGCGACCGTCTGCAAATTCGTTTACCCAGTACCAATATTTTTTTTCGCTCAGGCTTAGTTCTCGACCGGTATCTTTCAGTTGTCTTTGAAATAAATGGATTAGTCCGCTTAAGCCTAAGAAAGCTAAACCGACACATAAAATTGCCCAACTCGCTTGCCAATATGCGATTGCTAAACACATAGTGGTGATGGTTATAAGGCCGATAGGACTAGCAGTTGCTTTGAATCCCAAGTAGCTGAAAAAAACGATGGTGCAAATCAGAAATGGCAAAGCCGCTAACTTGGCAGATGCCGTAAATATTTCTGATGGAAAAAAATGAGCCGCTGCCAAAGTCGCCAGAAAAAGCCCCAGTGATATAAACCAGCAGCGTGCTGGTAAAGATTTAAGTAAGTTTGTCATCTTCTTAGTACTCTCAAAGTGCACAGACGGTGCACAATCAAATCATGCATCAGCATGTTAGTTCTCAAAAAGTGCTCTAGTGGTTTGCTCGGCCATAATCTCACACACAGGGCATTTAAGCTGAATGCGCTGTTGTGATACCGTCAAATACAGACTGCCGCATCGACACCGGTGTAAGGATGCAAGCTGTGATCTTAAATCACGAGCTAGAACCCAACCTTCATTGATGGTCAGTTTTTTCCAGGGGATCTCAGCTGGAAGATCTGCTTCTTCTCTTGCAACCAAATACGCATCGTAAGCCTTCATCAAAGCATCGATATTTAATTGCTTGTAGACATTATCACCACCAATATTGACATAAAGCGCCATAAGCAGGGAGCCTTCAACTAATGCTCTTCTGCTTTTGACGATGGCATCAGATTCTGGCAATTGACCAGGACAAGGTGACTTGCCAGTCACTTCTTTATGGAGCCTTCTGATAATGTGGATTGGCAAACCTGTATCGAGCGCGATAATGGTTGTTCGAAATCCGTATTTAATAAGCAGCGAGGCTCGGGTAAATAGCTCACTTTTGGACAGGTTATCAATCATGCATCCCCCTTGTTGTTTAGGGTTGATAATAAATAAGCGATTCTTGGGATACCTGTGCCTTTGCTCTTCACCATCTCAATCAGTTGGCTTTGGTTACCCCTTGGTTGAAACAGCATGAATGATGAGGTCGCCACTCGTTGCAGGTCATCAACACCAGCATTAATCAAAGCATCAACCACGTCGCGTGTAAGTCCAAAGCGCAAGACGGCCTCTTGCGGATCAATTCGCGCTAATTCTCGTGCTGCGTGTAGGTACGCCAAATTTAATTGATAGAAGTCTTGTTGATTGGTTGTCATTGACGGACCTCCAGTTCATGTAAAATATTGCGATAGATAGAAAGCACTCTTTGCCCATACCAGCGTGCACGCTCTTCGTTCCAACTGTGATAGCGGCCTATGCCAAGCTCTAAATCATTTGGTGAAGACTTGATTGCTTCGGCCAAAATACTTGAGCCGACCGTAAGGTTGGTGATGGGGTCTAGCAGTTCCGCTGCTGAGCTCACCCGATGCCCATGCCAATGCAAATTGATTTGCATAAGGCCAATATCGAGCTGATATTTTTCAGTCTCTTGCAGTGCTTGGTTTAACAGTTTCTCTGCTTCTGTCTTAGATTTGGCGTAGGTTGCGTTTGAACCATTTCGAATTGCGTATGGCCATGGACTGGTCATGTTGAGACCACGATGTGAGGCCGACTCAGCCAAGGCAACGGCGTAGAGCATGACTGGATCAATACCAACGCTTTGTGCTGCTTTTTCCCACTGATAGCCCGGAAACGCATAGACTGAAGTGCTTGCGGACATGGCTATCACTAGGGCAATGGTTTTTGATTTAATCGTTTTCATTTTTGTCCTCTAATTGATTTCCGAGAAGCGCCTGAATGGCTTTCGGGCTTATTCTTTTCAAAGGCACTGCGCTAAAGTCGGTGATGCCTCTTGTATAAACTTGTGCTGCTTTTGACCAGTCGCCCACGGCAACCGGCGCTTGCATATCAAATCCTTTTTGCTGGTTCTGATGGTCTGCAATACCTTGTAATAGCCTTGGGTATTCACCCACTTCGTCCCGCAACAAGTAAGCCTGGTAGCGTGTTAAAAACTCTTTTTGTTTAAAGGGGTATTCCCTGTCATCTACCTTGCAGAGTTCAACCCATCCCCCCATGTCTGAAATAACGCGGTGAATAAGCGCATCGTCAAACATCACGGATGTCCAAGCGCCAACCTGACGAACAGCCTTGTCAACTTTGTTCCAAGCAACCATGGCTCTTGAACCCGAGTTGCCATCGATATGCTTGATGACGTCAGCGGGCTTTGGAAAAAATTGCCCAGTATCCGGTGATTGAATATGCCGAGTCAGACCGATTCGCACTTCTTCAATGCTATAAGCACGAAGGGCTTCAAATGCGATGGATAGCAATTGTGGTGATACGCTTTTGCCATACATGGCCCAAGCAGCTCCCCAAACTTCAGCAAACTCGCGTTTATCAACCTCCTGCACTTGAACGAACCTCCCGAATACCTGGTCCGGCCCAGCTTTCAGCAATGCGGCGATTGCTTTCTTCAATGTTCAACTGGTGATTGCTGCCCTTTAGGCTCGTCGATGATTGCTGTACTTCATCAATGCGAACGTACTCGTCTTCCCATTGCCGGTTTAAAAGCCAGTTATGTGGCATAGGGGTCTTAGTCCGATCTTGATACTGCAATCGGTTGTCTCGTTGCTCTTTCCAGCGTGTTAGCACTTCCAAGGCGAGTTCATGGTCTTCATTGAGGCCCATGCGTAGCCATTCTTCTTTGGCTTTCGCTTTTTTTTCTTTGCGTATTTGTACATCCCAGAAGTCTTCAAACTGTATGTGGTCAACAGTTTTAACTGTTGGTTTATTGCTTCTCTCAGAGTCATCCGACCGTTGAGAGTCCCTTACCGGGTTGCCATCAGGCATAAACAATGATGAAAATTCTTCTGGTAGCCGAGCTTGAAAAGCGGCAAGAGATTTCAAAAGCGATGCCATACCAATGAAGTCGGCAGGTACATCTTTAAGCAACCGAAAGGCTGCTTTACCTTGGTTCGGGTTTTCGATTGGGTTGTGCTTCAGAAAGCTCCGAATCAAAGTCCAACCGGATTCCTCGCAACGAATGAGGAACTGATCTTGTTCTAACTCCTTTAGAGCCTTGGCAACCTGTTGCTCATCCCAGTTCAAGTCAGAAGCAACGTAACCAATCGGCAGTCGAAAGCAGCCAAGCAAATTACAATGTGGGCATGTAAGCAAATACAGTCCTAGCAACTTCGCTGAGTCACTCCAGGACAAAACGTTTTGCTTTAGCCAAAAGCGGGTATAGACCTTGCCATAGTCACGCATGGAGGAACTCGCTTTTGTGTTTAAGTAAAATGCTGACCATTATTTGCCCTTAATCCTACTGGTTACTGGCTTTCAGCTCGCTTGGGCATTCGGGATAAATGTCCGGTCTTAACTGAGATCGGGTTACCTGTCCTTGCGTAGCTTGTTCGATGGGTAAAACGAATTCAGCGGGAACACGCCCTGATTTATTCAACCAAAACCAGACGTTTTGCTGTTTTGAGTTGATGGCTCGTGCTAATGCTGATTGCCCGCCGACCAAGTCAATGGCACGGCGGAGATGTTTTTGTGTCGTGTTGAACACTTCCATACCGTCTCCTGTTACAATAATAACTGTTACAAGATTGAATGTTACAGTTTAAACTGTAGATTAGTCAACAGTTAAAATTGTTGAAAGGCTACAGTTTTATTTGTAGAATACGGGCTTATGAAAACTTTATCCGAACGACTAAACCATGCCTTGCAGCTTACTGGGGTGACTCAGTCTGAGTTGGCTCGTCGCATTGGTATCAAACAGCAGTCGATCAGCCAGATTTGCTCTGGTAAATCGGCTAGGTCTCGTTACACCATGCAGATCGCGGAGGCGCTTCGCGTGAATGCTCATTGGCTCGCCACAGGTGATGGCGAGATTGGCTTGGGGGTCGGTAATGTAGAAGTCGGGCCTGACATTAAGGGAAGAATTCCTCTCATTAACTGGGTTCAGGCCGGTGATTGGACTGAAATAGCGGAGGGATTTGCCCATGAAGATGCTGAGGAGTGGCGTGAAGTCACTGGGAAAGCACATGAGGGTTGTTTCGCACTTCGCGTAAAAGGCGACAGTATGGAAAATCCAAGCGGAAAAAAATCCATACCTGAGGGGGCAGTGATCGTTGTTGATCCTGAGTTACCTTATTCTTCAGGTTCATTGGTTGTTGCGCGTTTGGATGATTCGAAAGAAGCAACCTTTAAGCAGTTAGTTATTGATGGTGAACAGAAGTACCTAAAACCTTTGAACCCGCAATACCCTGCAATACCGATCAACGGCAACTGCACCATCATCGGTGTAGTACGACAAGCTATCATCGATTTCTGGTAGCGAAGGAATTTGTGGTTTAGCCACAGTTGTTCATGAGCTGAAGAAGCAACGATTGCAAACAGCTACAACTGAGCATTGGCGCACGCTGAGAGTAAATGGTAACCGATTAGATAACCATTGATTGTTTATAAAGTCAAGATCAGCGAAAATAGCGGCCAATTACGATTAACACGACGGATTTGACAAGCGAAGAACTGAAAATAGAGTACTTCCAAAAGTGTGTACAAATCCGTGTACAAACTAAAAGAATTTATACATGGCAAACCAAGATTTTCTTAATGAAATCAATAAGCGAAGGACCTTTGCTATCATCTCGCACCCCGATGCCGGTAAAACGACGATCACTGAAAAAGTGTTGTTGTTCGGACACTTGATCCAAAAAGCCGGTACTGTTAAGGGTAAAAAATCGGGCCAGTTTGCTACTTCAGACTGGATGGAGATGGAAAAAGAGCGCGGTATTTCCGTGACAACTTCCGTCATGCAGTTTCCTTATCATGATTGTTTGGTCAACCTGCTAGACACGCCGGGTCACGAAGATTTCTCCGAAGATACCTATCGTACCTTAACCGCCGTCGATTCCTGTCTAATGGTCATTGATGGTGCTAAAGGGGTTGAAGATCGCACCATCAAACTGATGGAAGTGACACGCCTGCGTGATACGCCGATCGTCACTTTTATGAACAAAATGGATCGGGATATTCGCGATCCGATTGATTTATTGGATGAAGTTGAAAGCGTTTTAAAGATTGCTTGTGCACCTATCACTTGGCCGATTGCCTCAGGTAAAGAATTTAAAGGCGTGTATCACATCTTACGTGACGAGGTCATTTTCTATAAATCGGGCCTCGGGCACACTATTCAAGATGTTGACGTGATCAAAGGCCTCAACAATCCTGAACTGGATAAACGGCTTGGCTATTATGCACAGCAATTGCGCGATGAAATGGAGTTGGTGCAAGGCGCGAGTAACGAGTTTGATCAAGACTTGTTTTTGAAAGGCGAACTGACGCCGGTGTTCTTTGGTACGGCTCTAGGTAACTTCGGTGTGGATCATATGCTGGATGGCTTGACCGAGTGGGCGCCTACGCCGCAACCCCGAGCGACAGACACGCGTACAGTGCAAGCTACGGAAACCGGCTTTAGCGGCTTCGTCTTTAAAATTCAAGCTAACATGGATCCGAAGCATCGAGACCGTGTTGCGTTTATGCGTATCGTGTCAGGTAAGTATGAAAAAGGCATGAAAGTGCGTCATGTACGCATTGGTAAAGACGTTTTGATCCCGCAAGCGTTAACCTTTTTAGCCGGTGATCGCGAGCATTTAGAAGAAGCTTACCCAGGCGATATAATCGGTTTGCATAACCATGGCACCATCAAAATTGGTGACACTTTCACCACCGGTGAAAATATGCAATTTAGCGGTATTCCGAATTTTGCACCGGAGTTATTCCGTCGTATTCGCTTACGTGACCCACTGAAACAAAAGCAGTTGTTGAAAGGCTTAGTTCAGTTAGCGGAAGAGGGCGCTGTGCAAGTGTTTCGTCCGCTGGATAACAATGACCTGATTGTGGGTGCTGTCGGGGTGCTGCAGTTTGATGTGGTCGTGCATCGCTTAAAATCAGAGTACAACGTTGACGCGCTGTACGAGAGTGTGAATGTGAGTACCGCGCGCTGGGTTTACTGTGATGATGCTAAAACACTGCAAGAGTTCCAGAATAAAGCCAGTAATAACTTGGCCTTAGATGGCGGCGATAACCTGACTTATATCGCACCCACGATGGTTAACTTAAACCTCGCTATTGAACGTTATCCGAAAATTAAATTCCTTAAAACCCGCGAGCATTAACAGGTTGCCGTATGAATATTAAACACCTTTTAACTGAGAAAACCCTTGCCGCCTTTCAACAGCTTGGCTTAACCGATAACGTTAATGCGGCTGTTACGCAAAGCACGCGGCCAGAATTTGGTGATTATCAGATCAATGGCGCTATGGCGGCAGCCAAGTTATTAAAAACCAATCCGCGGCAGCTGGCGCAACAGTTACTAGAGCTGCTCGATCTTGCCGACATGGCCGAAAGCGTTGAAATAGCAGGGCCTGGTTTTATCAATGTGAAGTTGGATAAAAACTGGCTAGCATCGCAATTAACGATGGCAGCAACCGACAGCCGTTTGGGTGTTGCGGTGAATCCTACACCGCAAACGGTGGTGGTGGATTATTCTGCGCCTAACTTAGCCAAAGAAATGCACGTTGGCCATTTACGTTCAACCATTATTGGTGATGCGGTTGTGCGAACCCTTGAATTCTGGGGGGACACCGTGATCCGACAGAACCATATGGGCGATTGGGGCACGCAATTTGGTATGCTGATAGCGCATTTAGAAGACAAAATCGCCGCCGGTGTCGATTTAGAAACGGTCGCCTTAGCCGATCTTGAAGATTTCTATCGGGAAGCGAAAAAGCGTTTTGATGATGAAAGCGGTTTTGCGGATAAATCACGTGATTACGTGGTAAAACTACAAAGCGGTGATGCGCATTGCCAAAAACTGTGGCAGATGTTTATTGATACCTCGATTAAACACAGCAACGACGTTTATCAGAAACTGAATGTCACCCTGACGAATGCCGATATCAAACCTGAAAGCGCCTACAACGCCATGTTACAACCGATTGTTGCTGAGTTAGTCGCAAAAGATATCGCGGTTGAAAGCCAAGGTGCTTTGGTGGTGTTTTTGCAAGAATTAGCCGATAAAGAGGGTACCCCTTCACCTTTTATCATTCAAAAAACCGGTGGGGGTTTCTTATATTCGACCACCGATTTAGCCGCGTGTCAGTATCGCAGCCACGAATTAGCCGCCGATCGCATTATTATCTTCACGGATGCACGGCAAGCTCTGCACTTTAAACAAGTCGAATTAGTGGCACGCAAGGCCGGTTATTTAGCTGAGCGCACAGCCTACGATCACTGCCCGTTCGGCACCATGATGGGTGAAGATGGTAAACCCTTTAAAACGCGTACTGGCGGCACAGTAAAGCTGGCTGAACTCCTGGAAGAAGCGGTAGTTCGCGCCAATGCGGTATTGCAAGATAAAGTGACCGATTTATCAGCAACTGAGATGGCTGAGATCGCCCGTAAGGTTGGCATTGGGGCGGTAAAATATGCGGATTTATCGAAAAACCGTACCAGTGACTATATTTTTAGCTGGGATGCAATGCTCAGCTTTGAAGGCGCTACCGCACCTTACTTACAATATGCCTATACTCGGGTACGCAGTATTTTACGCAAAGCTGAGGTTGCGGCTGATTTTCATGCTGAAATTGTGATTGGCGCCGATCAGGAAAAATTGTTAGCTGTTAAATTATTGCGTTTTGAAGAAACCTTACAGCAAGTGATGAAGGAAGCTCAGCCGAATTTACTGTGTAATTACTTGTATGAACTGGCCAGTTTATACATGACGTTCTATGAAGCCTGTCCTATTCTAAAAGAAGGTGTTGAACCAGCAACGCGTGACAGCCGTTTAATGCTGAGTATTTTTAGCGCCAAGTTATTACACAAAGGCTTGGACCTTCTGGGTATTGAAGTAATGGAACGGATGTAACATGAAAATCGACGCGATTCGCCGTAGCTACACCAAAGATAAATTGGATCTCGACCAGCTCGATGCCGATCCCATTGTGCAATTTGAACAATGGTTAAAAGATGCGGTGGCGGCAGAATTGCCCGATCCGACCGCCATGTGTGTAGCGAGCGTCGACGCTGAGGGCCAGCCGTCACAGCGGCTGGTATTGTTAAAAGATCTGAACCCGAGCGGCTTTACCTTTTACACTAACCTTGGCAGCCGTAAGGCTACCGAGTTAGCAGCTAATCCGAAAGTTTGCTTACATTTTCCGTGGCATCCTCTCGAGCGCCAAGTGATCGTTTATGGCACGGCAGAACGCGTGCCTACCAGTCAGGTAATGAAGTATTTCTTATCACGACCCAAAGAAAGTCAGTTGGCCGCTTGGGCATCTGAGCAAAGTCGGCCGGTGTCAACGCGTTTGGCACTGATGCAGAAATTTGCGGAAATCAAAGAGAAATTTTCGCATGGTGATGTGTCGTTACCCGATTTTTGGGGCGGCTTTTTAGTCCGTCCTTATCAAATTGAATTTTGGCAAGGCGGTGAGCATCGCTTACATGATCGCTTTATGTATCGGCAAACGGATCTTGGCTGGCAAATTGAGCGGCTGTGCCCTTAACGCGGCAGTAAAAAAGGACTCGCGCGAGTGAATAATCCCCAAATAACAACTCGCTCGATGCATTACCCGCTATTCGACACCCATTGTCATCTTGACTTACCCGAGCTCTGGCATGCATGGCCAGAGCATTGGCGCCTAGCACAGCAAGCTGGGGTGCAAGCCTTGTTAATTCCAGCAGTGGCCAAAGAAAATTGGCCGCATTTACTGAAGCTGTGTCAAACCAACCCGCAATTTTATCTTGCTTTGGGTATCCATCCTTGGTGGGCCATTAAACATCACTTAGCGGATATTGATTTGTTGGCGTTGCAGTTGCAACAGCCAGAGGTATCGGTGCAGGCCATCGGTGAAATTGGCCTTGATTTCGCGTTAGATGCGGACAGTTTTGTCATACAGCAGCAATTGTTTGCAGCACAATTAGCGTTAGCCAAACGGCATAAATTACCGGTGATCTTGCACCATCGTAAAAGTCAGCCAGCGTTATTAGCGGAAATTAAACGTCAGCAGTTTAGTGAAGGCGGCATTTTGCATGCGTTTTCAGGAAGTCAGCAACAAGCGCACGCTTTTATCGATGTGGGGTTCAAATTAGGTATCGGTGGCACTATTACCTATAGCCGAGCGGAAAAAACACGGAATGCGGTCAGTAAATTACCGCTGTCGGCTTTAGTTTTAGAGACCGATGCACCCGCTATGCCGCTAAGCGGTTTTCAAGGGCAGGTCAATACGCCAGCGCAGTTAGCACAGGTGTTTGACGCTTTATGTCAATTAAGAGATGAATCCCCACCGCAGCTCGCTGCGGCGTTGTGGCAAAATAGTCGTCAGGTCTTGCGACTGAGTTAACCGGCGAAAAGGTTTAGGTAATGAGTATTAGGCTTGGGGAGTAGGTGGTTTGCGATAGCGCTGACTTAACTGACTAACGTTGCGTTTCAGTAACATGCCCACCGCGCCAGTAAGTAGCAGCAGACCTAAGATTTGTTGCATTAACTGCTGCCAAGAATGATAGCCCGGAAACAACTTTTCATCCTGCAATAAACTTAATTTGATATAGCCAAGCAATTCGTTGTTCACTCGAATTTCTTCTACCATCGGGATTAATGCTAAAGGCTGGTCGGGGCGATACAGTAAGCGTGCGGCAGAATTCGCTTCTGACCAACTGATCCTGACGCCATTCGCATCATAAACCACGACATCATGTAAGAACGGATTTTCAGCAATATGTTGAGTTAATTGCGACAAGCCTTCCAATTCGTCATTTTCTAATAAATAACCGGCGGTGTAAGACATGGCAATTAAGGTTTCACGCATCAGCAGTTTATTTTGTTGCATCAACAGTTGCTGACCTTCAGTGCGTGCTGCGCCCCAGCTATGCAAAATAAACCAAATACCTAATACGGCTAATGCCAGTTGTAATAAGGTAATAAAGCTTGAATATCGATGACCTGATAGGCTATGGTGCTGCATATTTTTAATCGCTAAATGACGTCGGCAGGTCGCTGCCTAAAGTGTTGTAGCATGCCATGGTCATTCAGTTAAGTATAGGGCAGAGCGTGTCGAATTTTTCTAAAGTATTAGCTCCGTTTAATCGTGAGCTAAAGTCGATGTTAACTGAAGCGCAGCAGCCGTTGTGTTTAGAATGGCGAGCAGGGCAAATTCAGAGTGTGGCAACGGCTGATAGCGCTGCCAGTGGCCCAGTATTAATTTACTTTGGTGGCGAGCAGAGTTTGAGTCAACTTGAGCAGATTTTAGCTGCGCTGGCATTACCTTCTATGTTACTAACCGTCAGTGTCAATCAACCGCTTGCTAGCTTACCGGCCGGCCTGTTGTTGCAAAGCCCCGCACTGGCGCAACCTGAACAAGCGCGATTAAACCAGATCGCAGCAGCGCTAGATTGCCAGCTGGTATTTTTAGCAACGCGTCCAGCGTTATCGCAGCCCGGTTTATTACTGATGGATATGGACTCGACGGCCATTGAAATTGAATGTATCGACGAGATTGCTAAGTTAGCCGGTGTAGGTGAACAGGTGGCCGCCGTTACTGCCAGAGCAATGAACGGTGAGCTGGATTTTGCTCAAAGCTTGCAACAACGGGTGGCGGCATTAGCCGGTGCGCCTGAATCAGTGCTGCAGCAAGTATTAGGTAAGTTGCCGTTAATGCCAGGGTTAACCGAGTTGGTGGCAACGTTACAGCGTCATCATTGGCAGGTGGCTATTGCCTCCGGCGGTTTTACCTATTTTACTGATGCCCTAAAGCAGCAACTGGGCTTAACGGCAACCTTTGCTAATCAATTAGAGATTGTTGAGGGTAAGTTAACGGGTAAGGTGTTAGGACCCATTGTTGATGCAGAGCGTAAAGCGGCTGTTGTCGGCGAGTTAGCTGCGCAGTATCGCATTCCACTGGCTCAAACCATCGCCATAGGAGATGGCGCTAATGACTTATTCATGTTGCAACAAGCTGGCTTAGGTGTAGCGTTTCATGCGAAACCCAAGGTGCAGGCGGCGGCCAAAGCGGCGATAACTTCCGGCAGCTTATTGCAGCTATTGTATTTGGTTGAACCCGCGTGAAGCATCAACAACATTCGTTGTTTGTTGATTTAAAAGACTATCATCTGCATGTTAGGCAATTAACACCGCTGCACGGTTCACTTGCGCCGGTGTTGTATTTGCACGGTGCAATTGAGAATGGGCGGATTTTTTACAGCCATTCAGGTAAAGGCCTTGCCAGCTTCTTAGCCGATCAGGGGTTTATTGGTTATGCCGTCGATTTTGCTGGTCGTGGTTTATCGCAACCCTCGCTGGCTGATGGTTTGCAGCAAAATCAGCAACAATTAATTTGTCATGATATTCCGCGCTTAATCGAGCATTTTTACGACTTACATCAACAGCCCTTAATCTTGATGTGTCATTCGTGGGGCGGCGTGTTGGCGGCGGCAAGTTTAGCACGTCATCCGCATTTACTGCAGAAAGTTAAAGCCAAGGTTTGTTTTGGCACCAAACGCGTGATCAGTGTGCGATCGTTAGCAAAATGGCTGAAAATCGATATGGTATGGAATAGTCTTGCCCCTTGGTTAAGTCGGCATCCTGGTTATTTACCTGCTAAACGCTGGCGTTTAGGGGCAGATGATGAGCCGCGACAATTTTTGTTGGATACCATTCGTTGGATCAAAGGTGCTCCGTTTAGAGATTGCACGGATGGTTTTGATTATCAGCAAGCTTGTCAGCAAGCGATGTGGCCAGCCATTTGGCATTTTGCCGCCGAGCATGATCGTGTGCTCGGTCACCCGAAGGATGTACAGGCTTTTATTGCAGAATGCGCTCAGCGTGAAGCGAAATTCAGTTTATTGGGGAAAACGCAGGGTTATTCGCAAAACTATGATCATATTTCTATGTTGACGCATCCCGCTGCAGCAACGGAGCATTTTCAAGAGCTCACGCTATGGCTAAAGAGCTTATAATGGCTATTTATCGCGCGCTAAGATAGCCATGCGTGCTTGCTGTTGAGCGGTGCAGGCAGCCGCATTATAACGAGCAACGATCTCTGCAGAGGTTTCTACACCATCAGCTACCCCTTCGACATGCCACAACTCTTCCTCTAACGTTTTTGCTTTGTGTATAGCATAAACACTGATATAGCCAATCTCCTTCGCGATATATTCTGAGTCAAGCTTACCGGTACGAGAAACATAGAGTTTAAAACTAAACAGTACATGATGTTCGATAGCATCTAAAATAAAGATTTGCAGATCTTCCGCTTGCTTAAACTCAAAATCATAATGGCTACTGAACTCCAGTTGACCATTGTCTAACGGGGTAACCCGAATATACAACTCAAATTGTTTTGACGGATCATGTCGCTTCATTTGCTTTAAAAAATGTGCGACTTCTTGCGTTAGCACGTGCTCTTTCGTCAATAAACTAAAGTCTAAGCTTTTGCTGCTCTGTTGCGACAGTTGCAGCAACTTATGAATTGCATTGGGCTGGGCGCCACGGCCTAACACATTTACGTCATGGCGTAGGCCTTTGCGATGAATAAAAACCGCAAAGTTATTCAGCGTTTTAACATACATATTGCGCAGTGCATCTGATAAGCCAGGGTACTTCGGTGTTTCTTCGGCCACAGTTAATTTGCTGCGGTTACTTTGAATTAACTGCTGAAAAAACGCCTTACCAACATGATAATCGGTTTGAGCAATTTTCAAATTCATAATGGTGCGGCTTTTACTTACTGCCATTACTTCGTAAGGTAAGCCCGATAATTGATGTTTGTTTGTGATTTTTTGTAGATCGGGTAATTCAAAGAGCAGTATATCGCCTTTTTGAAAATCGACAGGTTGGCTAAATTCAATTTGTAGGCCGCCAGTGGAAAAGTCTCGGCTAAAACTGCTGATGGGGGCTTGCTCTGGTTTGTTTCTTACCAGCACCGTGGTTTTATACAAATAACGCGACTCGGCACGTAAATTAATATAATGAATAGCTATCGCTTCACAGGGTTTGGCTTGCAGGGCTTTACTTAATCCAAATTTATTTAAGGCCGCTAATTTATCAGTTTGGTAAGTATAGGCCGAGTAATAACGCCGATGTTCAGCCGAACTGATTTCAGTGAGTGCGGCAATATAATGCATGTCTTTGAGCATACCCGCGATCAAGGGGAACGGTTTTTGCGTGTTGACCGCGCCGGGTATGGCAAATTCATTAATACTTTGGCTTACGTGAGTTTTTAATAAATTAAGATGGAATACACGCCAACTGGGCTTGCCAGCGCCAAACCCAAAAAACATCTCACGCAAAGCGGTTGATTCGGCAAGTTCAAGATCCGTCGCAGCATAAAAATACAATTTGCCTTTTGCTGCGTGAGTAAAGCAATACAAGATACTGGAGCGTTCGGTTGAGGTCTGGCTCAGCAACAGTTTTAGCCGCTTTGCAGATAGTACATGGCTTAATACTGAGAGTTGCTGTTCATCCAAAAAATAATGCCAAACACTTTTGTTGTAATCACTGGTGAGGCAAAAACGGCTACTGACTTGGCCATCAACAACAGATAAATAAACCGGTAAAGTATTAATTCGCGGCAAATAGTATTGTTCATAGCCCTTGGTAATGACGGCGTCGGTGGTGTTATCTAAATTCACCTTGTAGCGGCGTTTATTACCGTGAATAAAACTCTGTAAAAATTGATTAAACGAGCCTTCTTGTTCTGGATTCAAGCGCTTTAATCGCAAATAGTTATATTTATCCTGCACATCCACTTCTAAGACTTGATAAGTTAAACCCTTAGGCAAATTCAAGGTGAATTCTTTTTCTAAACCACGCAAAGCCAAATTGAGGGTGTCCCCCACAACAATTTGCCGCCCCGCTGGTATTTTTAATTTACAACCACCAACAGACAGATCTGTGGTCATGGCACTAAAACGCTGATCCGCATGGCGGACTTCTACTTCAATGCCATAATTCATGCGCTCTTCACAGCGGCTGATATAATAGCCAAACTGCACTAATTTATTCGGGTTGTTGGTTTCTTCTTCTGGCTCGGTATTTTCTTGCGTGTTTGTGGGGTCGGGCAGCTGCAAACCATTACGGCGTTG
The DNA here is from genome assembly GCF_052656265.1 of Alishewanella sp. HL-SH06. Taxonomy (NCBI): domain Bacteria; kingdom Pseudomonadati; phylum Pseudomonadota; class Gammaproteobacteria; order Alteromonadales; family Alteromonadaceae; genus Alishewanella; species Alishewanella sp. HL-SH06. Next base: position 3,018,954 of record NZ_CP199752.1, on the reverse strand, counting down.
TGCTAATGCATTACGAACACGCTCTTCGGTTTCTTTACGATGACGAACCCGAAAGTTATTGTCAGCGTTCATGACTTCTTCGTAGACGCCAATAGTGTATTGGCCGTAATCGTTAACGCCGTTTTCAAAGATTTGCCGTGCGGTATCATCTAGGTGATGGGTTTTGCCTAAATAGACAAAAGGTTTAACATCACCATCAACATGGCCGCGTAAATCAATGTAATAGTTGCAAGGCTGAGCAAGACGCTTCAGTTCCATTTTTAATAAAAACTGTTTTGACTTAGGCAGGCTAGCAGACAGACTAGCGAAAGTCTGCTCAAACTCGGGTGAGTTGATCAGTCCTTTCATCCTTTCAATAATGCCAGATTGCTCTTTAAAGTCGGTTGCAGTCATAGTCAGCTGATTCAGTTGCCAAAATTTTGGCAGCTTAGGGTTATAATGAGATTAAGCTACGTTGTTCTATTTCGAAAAGCAATATCTGTGCCTTTTATTCAAATTAGGAAAGATCATGGCAAAAACAAAAACCGCCTACGTATGTAATGAATGTGGTGCCGATTTTATGCGCTGGCAAGGTCAGTGTTCTGAATGCTCGGCTTGGAACTGTATTACTGAAGTAAGACTAGGAGCCGTAAAAACGAAAAATACTCGGCTGGATGGTTATGCCGGTACCACAGTCGCTAAAGTGATGCGGCTTGATGAAGTCGATCTGCAAGAAGTACCACGCTTTAGTACTGGCTTTGTTGAGTTTGACCGCGTGTTAGGCGGCGGTATTGTGCCGGGCTCTGCTATTTTAATCGGTGGGCATCCAGGTGCTGGTAAAAGTACCTTATTACTACAAATGATGTGTGGCTTAGCTGAACAGGGTGGAGCCTTGTACGTCACGGGGGAAGAATCTTTACAGCAGGTGGCGATGCGCGCTCAGCGCTTAGGTTTACCAATGGGCACGTTAAAAATGCTGGCAGAGACCAATGTCGAAACGATTTGCCAATTAGCGCAGCAAGAAAAGCCCCGCATTATGGTTATCGACTCCATCCAAGTGATGCATTTAGCTGATGTGCAATCGGCCCCTGGAAGTGTGTCGCAGGTTCGAGAAAGTGCGGCCTTTTTAACACGCTTTGCCAAGCAGTATCACATCGCCATTATTATGGTGGGCCATGTCACAAAAGATGGCTCGCTGGCTGGCCCTAAGGTACTTGAGCATTGTATTGACTGCTCGGTGATGCTCGATGGCGATACCGATAGCCGCTATCGCACTATGCGTGGCCATAAAAATCGTTTTGGCCCGGTAAATGAGCTAGGCGTCTTTGCCATGACCGGTCAGGGCATGAAAGAAGTGAAAAATCCTTCGGCTATTTTTTTAACGCGCGGCAAAGAAGATCAATCTGGCAGTATTGTGATGGTGCTTTGGGAAGGAACGCGGCCATTATTAGTCGAGATCCAAGGGTTAGTCGATTATTCACCGCTGAATAATCCAAGACGCGTGACTTTGGGTATGGAGCAAAACCGTATTTCTATGTTATTGGCCGTTATGCATCGCCACGGTGGTTTGCAAATGGCCGATCAAGATGTGTTTGTCAATGTCGTCGGCGGCGTTAAGGTCAACGAAACGAGTGCTGATTTAGCGACTTTGCTGGCCTTGGTATCGAGTTTTCGTGATAAACCCTTGCCCAATGATTTGGTCGTATTCGGTGAAGTCGGCTTGGCGGGTGAAATTAGGCCGGTACCGAGTGGGCAAGAACGTTTACGTGAAGCGGCAAAACATGGTTTTCGTCGCGCTATTGTGCCGATAGCGAATGCGCCCAAAGAGCCGATTGAGGGTATGCAGGTCATCGGTGTGAGTAAGTTAGCAGAAGCGTTAGAAGCCATTTAACCCATCGGTAGGGGCATAAAAAACACCTCCGTCGTAGCGGAGGTGTTAATGTCTTGATATTTCAGTTATTTGATGCTGCTATTTTGCGGGAAGTTAAGGCGTAATACTTGTTCCGCATCTTGCTTTAACTTATCTAAACCCAAGCGGCCATAGCTTTCTACCATAATTTCGAGAGCTTGTTCTACTTGTGGTACATCACGGTAAAACTCTAGCACATATTTACCACGGTTCGCTGCAGCGAGATAAGCACCACGGCGCATGTAGTAATCGGCAACGATTAATTCATGCTGGGCCAATTTGTGTTTAATCACCAACATGCGATTACGCGCTTCATCGGCATATTTGCTGTTTGGAAAGCTATTTAATAAAATTTTAAAATCATCAAACGCTTGACGGGTGCTGCTTAAATCACGGTCGGCGCGCTCTATATCAAAAAACTCTTGAAACGCATTTTCATCGGCTTTTAAGTTGGTCAGGCCCCGCATGTAATAGACATAATCTAAATCAGGCTGGTTGGGGTTTAACCGAATAAAGCGGTCAATGCTGGCTAACGCTTGTGGAATATCGCCAGCTTGATGATGGGCATAAATTAAGTCGAGTTGTACTTGTTTAGCTAATGGGCCGAACGGATAGCGACTCTCTACCCCTTTGAGTAATTCAATGGCTCGGTTATAAAGGCCCGCATCCAAGACTTCTTTGGCTTGTTGATACATGCCTTGAGCCGTTTGTGTGGCAGTCATTTGCTGTGGTTTGGGTTTGCCAGCACAGGCCGTTAGGGCGATTGACATCAAAACTATCAGTATAAATTTCAATTTCATGTAAAAATCCGTTACTACTTAAGCTAAATGGCTGTCTAGTCCAGCGTAAAATCGTTAAAATAGGCGCTAATGCGATTCTACCCCAGATATCGAGGGGTTGCACACAGGATAACTGCTTCCGTCATGACAAAACAGATAAAACTTTCACAAATCGTTCCTGACCATCTTTTTGGTAAACGCTTAGATCAGGTTTTAGCCGAAATGTTCCCTGATTATTCACGTTCACGTATAAAAGAGTGGATTTTGGCTGATGCTGTGCAAGTTGAACAGCAAATTTGCAATACGCCAAGACAGAAGATGTTCGGAGGTGAGCAGATTGATATTACAGCCGATTTGCCTGAAGACGAACGCTTTTTGGCCGAGCCCATTGCTTTAGATGTGGTTTTTGAAGATGAACATATTTTAGTAATCAATAAACCTGCGGGTTTAGTGGTTCACCCTGGTGCTGGTAATGCGGATGGCACCTTATTAAATGCTTTATTGCATCATTGCCCAGGTATTGGTGAAGTGCCGCGCGCAGGCATTGTGCATCGCCTTGATAAAGACACCACTGGTTTAATGGTGGTTGCCAAGACCATTCCGGCACAAACGCATTTAGTTGAAGCCATGCAAGCCCGTGAAATTACCCGTGAATATGAAGCGGTTTGTTACGGTGCCATGACCGGAGGTGGCTCGGTTAATCGTCCTATTGGCCGGCATCCAACCAAAAGAACTTTGATGGCGGTGCTTGAAAGCGGTAAGCCTGCTGTCACGCATTACCGGGTAATGGAGAAGTATCGTGCTCATACTAGGTTACGTCTGCGCTTAGAAACTGGCAGAACGCATCAAATTCGTGTGCATATGACGTTTATCAGTCATCCTTTAGTGGGCGATCCGGTGTATGGGGGGCGGCCACGTCCCCCGCGTCAGGCAGCTGAAAGCTTATTGGTGTTTATGCGTAATTTCCGCCGCCAGGCGTTGCATGCGATCATGCTTAAACTGGCACATCCCATCACTGGCCAAATTTTGGAATGGCATGCGCCTTTACCGGATGACATGGTGCAACTGAATGCCGCTTTACGTGCTGATACCGCTCAGCATGGCTTGGATTTTGTGTAATGCGCAATGTAAGCATTAAATGCCAATGACGCCTTTGTTACTCAAACCAACATGGCCTGCACCTTCTAATGTGCAGGCGGTTAGCTCAACTCGCTTCGGTGGTTATTCGCAGGGGGTGTTTCAGGGGTTAAATTTAGGCTTACATGTTGGGGACGATGCGGCTACGGTTGCTCGAAACCGCTCGTTGTTTCAACAGCAAGCGGCTATGCCCGTAGAGCCTTGTTGGCTTGATCAAGTTCATAGCAATAAAGTATGGCACTTAACCGAGAGCACTGCCGTGCTAAATGCGGCATTGCCTCAAGCCGATGCAGCGTTTAGCCAGCAAGCTGGGCAAGTTTGTGTTGTCATGACAGCAGATTGCTTGCCGTTATTAGTATGCAATAACGCAGGCTCTGAGGTGGCCGCCATTCATGCGGGCTGGCGCGGTTTAGCATCGGGCGTGATTGAGCATACCTTACAACAGTTTCAGGCAAAGCCTAGTGAGCTACTGGTGTGGTTAGGCCCTGCCATTGGCCCCAAGCACTTTGAAGTGGGTGCTGAGGTGCGCCAAGCCTTTGTACAGCAAAATGTGCTGGCCGCTAGCGCTTTTAAACCCTTAGGCAAAGAAAAATATCTGGCTGACTTATATCTGCTGGCACGACTGCGGCTGCAGGCTTATGGTGTCTCTGCTATTTTTGGTGGCAACTATTGCACTTATCATGACACTGCGCAGTTCTATTCATACCGTCGTGATGGCCAAACGGGTCGGATGGCCAGTGCCATTTGGCTCAGTCGTTCATCATAAAACTGATCGAAGTCAATTTTTTGACGTTTATTGCTTGAAAATTCCACAATCTAGCCCAATCTTAATATGCAGCAACCCATACTTATGCCTGCAGGAGCTAGACCATGCGCTTAGATAAATTTACCAGTAAATTCCAAGAAGCTATCGCTGATGCCCAATCGTTAGCGGTCGGGCGCGATCAACAATTTATTGAACCCGTGCACATTATGTTTGCTCTTCTCAACCAAGAAGGCGGCACGGTGCGAGAGTTGTTGAATAAACTGGCGATTAACTTTAATGAACTCCGCTCAAAAGTAAGCCAAAGTATTGAGCGATTACCTCGTGTAGAAGGTGATGCCAGTAATTTGCAGTTGGCCAGTACCACCGCGCAGTTATTACAACAATGCGATAAATTGGCGCAGCAATGCAAAGATCAGTTTATTTCCAGTGAGTTATTTGTGTTAGCCGCCACCGAAGATAAGTCTGAGTTGGGGCGTATTTTAAAATTACTCGGTGTCACCAAAGACAACGTGGTATCGGCTATTGAACAAATCCGTGGTGGCCAAAAAGTTGAAGATGCTAACGCTGAAGATACTCGTCAAGCGTTAACTAAATATACGGTAGATTTAACAGCGCGAGCCGAAGCCGGCAAATTAGATCCGGTAATTGGCCGTGATGAAGAAATCCGTCGGTGTATTCAAGTATTACAGCGTCGCACCAAGAATAACCCTGTGTTAATTGGTGAGCCGGGCGTGGGTAAAACCGCCATTGTTGAAGGGCTGGCGCAGCGTATTATCAATAAAGAAGTACCGGAAGGGCTTAAAGATAAGCGCGTATTGTCTTTGGATATGGGCTCTTTATTAGCGGGTGCGAAATACCGTGGCGAATTTGAAGAGCGTTTAAAAGCCGTGTTGGCTGATGTGTCGAAAGAAGAAGGCCAGATCATATTATTTATTGATGAAATTCATACCATGGTTGGCGCCGGTAAAGCCGATGGTGCAATGGATGCGGGTAATATGTTAAAGCCTGCGTTAGCGCGTGGTGAATTACATTGTCTTGGCGCAACCACCTTAGATGAATACCGTAAATATATTGAGAAAGATGCCGCTTTAGAGCGTCGTTTCCAAAAGGTTCTGGTGGATGAGCCGTCAGTGGAAGATACCATCGCTATCTTACGTGGTTTAAAAGAGCGTTATGAATTGCACCATGCGGTAGAGATTACCGATCCAGCGATTGTCGCCGCGGCGACCTTATCACATCGTTATGTGAGTGATCGGCAACTTCCCGATAAAGCTATCGACTTGATCGATGAAGCCGCATCAAGCATCCGTATGCAGATGGACTCAAAGCCAGAAGAGTTAGATCGGTTAGAGCGGCGTATTATTCAATTAAAACTCGAAGATAATGCTTTAGCCAAAGAAACCGATGAGGCCAGTAAAAAACGTCGGGAATCTATTCAAGAGCAAATTCGAGAATTAGACATCAGCTACAAGGAGTTAGATGAGATCTGGGTGTCTGAAAAAGCCGCATTGCAAGGTACACAGCATATCAAATCAGAGTTGGAGCAGGCGCGCTTAGACCTGGAAGTTGCTCGTCGTGCCAGTGATTTGCAGCGGATGTCAGAGCTGCAATATGGTCGCATCCCTGAGCTTGAGAAAAAACTGGATCTCGCATCGCAAGCCGAAATGCAAGAAATGACCTTGTTGCGAAATCGGGTAACCGAGCATGAAATTGCCGATGTATTATCAAAAGCAACGGGGATCCCGGTAAGTAAAATGCTGGAAGGCGAGCGCGACAAACTGCTGCAAATGGAAAGCGCCTTACATCAAAGTGTTGTGGGGCAGCATGAAGCGATAGCGGCTGTCGCCAATGCTATTCGCCGTTCACGAGCCGGTTTGTCGGATCCGAATAAACCGATTGGCTCTTTCTTATTCTTAGGCCCGACAGGGGTCGGTAAAACGGAATTAACAAAATCTCTTGCACGTTTTTTATTCGACAGTCCCGATGCGATGGTACGTATCGACATGTCTGAATTTATGGAAAAACATGCGGTATCACGTTTAGTGGGTGCACCGCCAGGGTATGTCGGTTATGAAGAGGGCGGCTATTTAACCGAGGCAGTAAGGCGTAAACCCTATTCGGTTATTTTGCTTGATGAAGTTGAGAAAGCCCATCCCGATGTGTTTAATATTCTATTGCAGGTGTTAGATGACGGCCGTTTAACCGATGGGCAGGGCCGCACTGTCGACTTTAAAAATACGGTCATTATCATGACTTCAAACTTGGGTTCTGATCTTATTCAAGAACACCATAAAGAATACAGTTATGAACAGATGAAAGAAATGTTGATGGGCGTGTTGGCAAAACAATTTCGGCCAGAGTTTTTAAATCGACTGGATGAAGCTGTGGTGTTTCACCCTCTAGATAATAAACAAATTCAACAAATTGCTAAAATTCAGTTGGGTCGTTTGGCTGAACGTTTGCAGCAACGCGACTATCTGCTAGAGGTTAGCGAAGCTGCGTTACAAAAATTGGCTGAAGTGGGTTTTGATCCTCTGTTTGGTGCACGGCCATTGAAACGTGCTATTCAGCAACATTTGGAGAATCGTCTAGCTCAAGCGTTACTGCAAGGTGATTTTTTACCGGGTTGCACCGTGGTTATTGACCATAACGGGGAAACTTTTACCATGCATAGCCATCGCTAGAATGCAGCATAACCCCTGTATCATATCGAACAAGGGTTAATATGATTAAGGCGTTGGGGCACAACGCCTTTTTATTTCAAAATTGACGAGCATTGTTTGTTGCTCGCGCTCCATTTCTGTTAGTAAACGAAGTTCGTTTTTGTTTGCATCCTGAGTGAACAACTCTTGGCCACTGCGCAATAACAATAATTGTTCTTGTGCCTTTTGACAAAGCATAGGATCAAGTTCTGAACTCACTGGGTTACCCTGTGAGTCTCGCACCGACGATCGTGAGGCGGCATTAGTACGAACGGTGACCAACTGGTAATTGCCTTCACGTGGTGGTTGCTGACCAAAATGTGTTACACCTCGAGCATCTTGCCAGCTATAAACCGTTTGTGCCATTGCTGTATTACTAGTCAAACTGACCAGAAACATAAAAATAAGACTCGCTTTTGCCATGGTTCTATCCATGTTATGTTATGTCCCTTATAATCAGTATATTCTCTTTTTCAGAAGTTGCCCTATGACAGATCTAAAAAACAATGAACATGGCCCGCGCAAAGGGATCTATTTATTACCTAACCTGCTTACAACTGCAGGATTGTTCTCTGGTTTCTTTGCCATCGTATCATCAATGAATGGCAGATTTGAAGCGGCAGCGGTCGCTATTTTCATCGCTATGGTTTTTGATGGCTTAGATGGACGAGTTGCACGCTTAACCAATACTCAAAGTGAGTTCGGTGCGCAGTACGATAGTATGTCTGATTTACTGGCGTTTGGTGTCGCTCCAGCTTTAGTTGCCTACAACTGGGCGTTAGCTGATTTAGGTAAGTTTGGTTGGCTTGCGGCCTTTATTTACGTAGCTTGTGCTGCATTACGTTTAGCGCGATTTAATGCCAACTTAGGCGTGACCGATGGTCGTTTCTTCCAAGGTTTAGCCAGCCCCGCTGCTGCTGCGTTAGTAGCCGGCATGGTATGGAATGGTGCAACCTATGAAATTGATGGTGATAAATTTGGCTATGTTGTCGGCCTCATTACCATCGCTTGCGGTTTTCTTATGGTGAGTAATTTCCGCTTTAATTCGTTTAAAAACCTAAATTGGCGTGATCGCGTTTCGTTTTTAACCATATTGTTAGTGGTTGTCATCTTTGTCGTGATTGCGGCTAAACCAGCACAAATGTTGTTTTTGATTTTCTTGGTCTATGCCTGTTCAGGCCCTATAACCACCTTTAGAAGTGTACGCAAATTAAAATTAGAGCACGTAGTAGGTGACTCTGATGACGCTGACTTTTTAGATGAACAAAAAACCAACAGCGAACCAACCAGCACTGAGCAGAAAAAGCCAGAATAAGTATGTCGAGACATTTTAGGGCAATGATGAGTTTCGTTGTTCTTTATTTAGCAAGGCATGGTTGAGTTTTAATCCATATCCCCCAAAATCTGGGGGATATTTAGTTTATTAAGGATTTACTTTGGCTTCTAGTATTACACAACGCTTAAACGCACTTAAAGAAAACGGCCATTTGGCCTCTATTGTCGGTATCAAGCGTGGTATTGAACGTGAGTGTTTACGTGTTAATGAAGATGGCTCTCTATCACAAAGCCCACATCCTGCAGCCTTAGGTTCAGCCTTAACGCATCCTTGGATCACTACCGACTTCTCTGAGTCGTTGCTAGAGTTTATTACCCCAGCACAAGCCGATATCGATGTTACCTTGCAACAATTAGCGGATATTCATCGTTTTACCATGCGTCAATTAGGCTCCGAGCGGATTTGGCCAGCCAGTATGCCTTGCTATATCGCTGAACAAGATCAAATTCCTTTGGCCTATTATGGCGAATCTAATGTCGGTCGTATGAAAACCTTATATCGACAAGGTTTAAAAAATCGCTATGGCAGCATGATGCAAGCGATCAGCGGTGTGCATTTCAACTTCTCTTTACCACAGAGCTTTTGGCAAGCGTATCAAGCCTTAGAAGGTGATAACACGCCTAGTCAGGATTTTATCTCTGAACAATATCTCGCGTTAATACGCAACTACAAGCGTTATGCTTGGCTCATAGTGTATTTATTTGGCGCGTCTCCGGCACTGTGCAAATCGTTTTTAGAAGATCGGCAATCGCGTTATGCGTTTCAGCCTTTAGGTAAAGGCAGTTTGTACTTACCTTATGCGACTTCGTTGCGCATGAGTGATCTGGGGTATACCAATAGTGCACAATCGAGCTTAAATATTACTTATAACAATTTGCCTGAATACATTAGCGGTTTGCATGCCGCGGTAAGCCAACCTTCAACGGAATATCAAAATATTGGCGTGAAAGTGGCGGGCGAATATCAGCAATTAAATGCCAATGTGCTGCAAATCGAAAACGAGTTTTACTCGACAATCCGGCCAAAACGAACCACGGAGTCGGGTGAGCGACCTACCTGTGCACTCGCTAAACGCGGTGTTGAATATATTGAAGTGCGTGCGTTAGATGTTAACCCCTTCAGTGCGGTAGGTATTTCCGCTGAGCAAATGCATTTTCTCGATGTGTTCTTGGTGTATTGCTTGTTAGAAGATAGCCCAGCGCTATCGGCAGCAGAGCAAACGGTTACAGAGCAAAACTTGAAAAAAGTGGTCACGGACGGTCGTCGTATCAACTTAGAATTATTACAAGAGGGTCAACCTCGCTTAATGCAAGATTGGGCCGAGCAGCTTTTTGCAGATATGATGCCGATTGCCGCCTGGTTAGATGAAGCCTATCAGACCGAGCGTTATCAAGGAGCTTTGCGTCATTACTACCTGTCGTTATTGGATCCCGCACAAACCTTTTCTGGCAAAGTGCTGAATCATTTAATTAGTCAGCGCAAAGATAATGGCCGCTATATGTTGGAATTAGCCGAGCAATATCGCCAGCAACTCATCAGCGAGCCATATCAACAATACAGTGAGGCGCAGTTTACCGCCGCCAGCAGTGATTCATTGCAACGACAAGCTGATATTGAAGCCGCAGATGACATCAGTTTTGCTGAGTATATTCAGCAATATTTTGCAGAAGTACCGGCTTGTGAGCAAGACCATTAACAGTTTCGTTGTCGCGCTGAGTTTAATTGCAGGGCAAAAAAAACGGCTACCAAAAGTAGCCGTGAAGGAGAATCCAGGGAAAACAAAAACTTGGTTGAATCCATTCATACTGTTAGAATCAAACCGATGCCGATAGTTCAAAAATATTCAAAAAAAAATAAGCTGCTGATGTTACTCAGTTTAGCGATGATTATTTCGGGGTGCGCTACGCCGCCACCGCGCGATCAATCTAATATCTGTGAAATTTTTGGCGAACACCGTGACTGGTATCAGGCAACTGCCAAAGCCAGCGATAAGTGGGGCATGCCTATCGCAGTACCCATCAGTTTTATGTATCAAGAAAGCCGCTTTAAACACAATGCCAAGCCGCCAATGCGTTATTTCCTCGGCTTTATCCCTTATGGACGAGGCAGTTCAGCTTATGGTTATTCACAAGCCAAAAGCGATACTTGGGACGACTACTTAAAGGACACCGGCCGGTATTTTGCCAGTCGTAGTGATTTTGATGACGCTGTGGATTTTATTGGTTGGTATGTTGATAAAACGCATCGGGTTAACAAAGTATCGAAGCATGACGCCTATGCCTTGTATTTGAATTACCATGAAGGCTGGGGTGGGTATCGGCGCGGTACCTATCGCAGCAAAGCGTGGTTGCAAAATACAGCCCTCCAAGTCGAGCAGCGAGCTAATATCTATCATTTGCAGCTTCAAGGCTGTGAAAAGGATTTAAAGCGAGGCTGGCTTAGCCGTTGGCTATTTGGTTAAGCCATAATTGCAATATGGCTTGGTTTAACGCTGAAGCAGCAATCTGACTGTTTTAATCATATTGTCGTGCACATCAATAATCTCTATCGGATAACCCGCCAGTTTAACACTTAAACTGCCTTGCGGAATTTCCTCAAGGTACTCTAATAACAAGCCGTTTAAGGTTTTAGGGCCATCAGTGGGGAATTCTAACTGCATCTGTCTGTTCAGATCGCGTAAGTTTATAGTGCCGTCAATTAAATAAGAACCGTCAGGTTGTTTCACTATTTCTTCGTGGCTATCTTCAACCACATCGGTAGTAAATTCACCAACGACTTCTTCCAATATATCTTCAAGTGTCACTAATCCTTGGATGTCGCCATATTCATCAACCACTAATCCGATACGCTCTTTGGTACTTTGAAATTTTAGTAGCTGAGTATTCAGTGCTGTACCTTCCGGTATATAGTAAATTTCATGTACCGAGCGCAGTAAGGACGCTTTGTTTAATTGTTCTTTGAGTAGTAAGCGCACCAAATCGCGTGGGTGAATAAAACCTAGCGCATCATCAATGCTATCACGGTACAGCAGAAGGCGACTGTGTTGCGCATTTCCGAGCTGACGCATGATGTCTTTCCAGTCGTCATTAAAGTCGATACCCAGGATCTCATTACGCGGCACCATAATATCTTCAACGGTGACATTTTCTAGATCTAACACACCCACTAACATGCTTTGGTGCTGCTCAGGAATTAACGCCCCCGCTTCATGCACTACAGTTCGTAACTCTTCTGCGCTTAAGCTATTACCACGATGCTTTTCTGGGCTAACGCCCATTAAGCTTAATAAACCGTTGGTGACTTTATTTAGCAGGTAAACAAACGGATAAAAAATCTTCAACAGTACGTTTAAAATAATCGAGGCAGGAAAAGCTACGCGCTCAGGATATAAGGCTGCCAGCGTTTTCGGTGTGACTTCAGCAAAAATCAACACCACGAGTGTTAACGCGACAGGGGCAATGGCTAGACCCAAATCACCATAGAGTCGTTGACCTATGAGTGTGGTAACGGTGGCTGCGGCAATATTGACAAGGTTATTGCCAATCAGGATCAAACCGATTAACCGATCAGGGCGTTTTAGCAGTTTGCTGACGCGTTTTGCGCCACTGTTATTTTCATTTTCGAGGTGTTTAAGGCGATAGGGGTTTACTGACATCATTCCGGTTTCAGAACCAGAGAAGAAAGCAGAGAGAACAAGCAAGACACCCAAAATAATAAAGAGTGTGCTAGTCGAGATAGCGTCCAAGAATCAGTTACCTTTGTTGCCAAACATAATCAGGGTTTAACAGTTAACCTAACAAGACCTCTTTTACGAATCGGCTGCCAAAGTAAGCCAACGTTAGTAAAAAAATGCCCGTTAGTGTCAGCGATATCGCTGTTTTTCCGCGCCAGCCTAAGCGTGCATGGCCCCAGCACAATACCACAAAAACGCACAAGGCTAGCGAACTTAACAGAGTTTTGTGTTCAAGCCAATGTGTTGTAAACGGAATTCCGCTTATTAATGCTGCAGCCAACAATACTGTACCAGCAGCGAGCAGTCGAAATTGTAATTTTTCTGCTTGCATTAGAGGTGGAAGGTAGCGCGTTACACCGGAAAAATCTTTATGTTTTAACTTATGGCTAATATAAGACACCTGAATAGAATACAAAGAAGCCATCAATAAAGTAACATAGGCGATAAACGCCAATGCGATATGACTAATTAAACCAGGATTTAACTCATAATGTTGCAACTGCACGCTGGCCGGTAACAGCATGGTGACTAGTAACGTAATGGCCGTTAAGCCATAAACTAACGGCAGCAGTAAAATGGCGGGTGTGCGAAGTGAGGTTAGCGTAACGGACAGCGATATCAACCAGCACATTAACGAGCTCACATTTTGCAAACTGAAGTTTTGCCCCGCGCCAGTAAAAATGGCACCGGCTAGAGTGAGCATATGCAACACGATGGCCAGTGTTGCCGTGCTAAACACGAGCTTAAAGTTCGGGCCTGTTGGGTGGAACAAACGCGCCAGTATTGCAACGGTAGCAATCAGATATGCCAGCAGCGCCAGTCCAGGTAACATCATGGCCATTCAATTAACTCCTTTAAAGCATTATATGGGCTATTGTATGGGAAGTTTTTGCGAATGCCCAGCATCTCCCTTTGCTATGCGAACAAAAGATCTCAATGCTGACGTAGCCGTTGCTGTGCGCTATAATCGGCCCAATTCATGAATACGGGTAACTGTTATGTTCGAAAACCTGTCAGATCGTTTAAGTCGCACACTTAAAAATATCAGTGGCCGCGGCCGTCTTACTGAAGACAATATTAAAGAAACCTTGCGTGAAGTGCGGATGGCGCTGTTAGAGGCCGATGTGGCTTTGCCCGTGGTACGAGATTTTATTAATCAAATTAAAGAGCGTTCAGTTGGTTTAGAAGTCAGCAAAAGCCTGACACCGGGTCAAGAGTTCCTGAAGATTGTGCGCAAGGCGCTTGAAGAAGCGATGGGTGAGGCGAATCAAGAATTAGCCTTAAATACCCAACCGCCAGCGGTGATTTTAATGGCGGGCTTACAAGGTGCAGGTAAAACCACTTCCGTCGCCAAATTAGCCAAGTTTTTAACCGAGCGTAAAAAGAAAAAAGTTCTGGTGGTGTCGGCTGACGTGTATCGTCCTGCGGCAATCAAACAGTTAGAAACACTGGCAAAAGAGATTAACGTTGAGTTTTTCCCCAGTGACATTTCACAAGCGCCGGTCAGCATTGTTAATGCGGCCATCACCCATGCAAAAACGCGCATGTTCGATGTGTTGTTAGTGGATACCGCCGGTCGTTTGCACGTTGATAGTGAGATGATGGATGAGATCAAAGCGTTACACGCTGCGGTCAAACCGATCGAAACTTTGTTTGTAGTAGATGCGATGACAGGCCAAGATGCCGCAAACACTGCAAAAGCCTTTAATGAAGCCTTGCCACTCACTGGTGTGATCCTAACCAAAGCGGATGGTGATGCGCGCGGTGGTGCGGCTTTATCGATCCGTCATATTACCGGTAAGCCCATTAAGTTTATCGGTATGGGTGAAAAAACCGATGCCTTAGAGCCCTTTCATCCTGATCGTATCGCCTCGCGCATTTTGGGTATGGGCGATATGCTCGGTCTCATTGAAGAGCTAGAGCAAAAAGTCGATAAAGAAAAATCGGCAAAAATGGCGCAAAAAATGATGAAAGGCAAAGGCTTTTCATTAGAAGATTTCCGTGAACAGTTAGTCCAAATGCGAAGCATGGGTGGCATGATGTCGTTAATGGATAAACTCCCAGGTATGAAAAACTTACCAGCGGGTGCCGCAGGGCAGCTAGATGAAAAACAATTTGTGCGGATGGAAGCCATTATTAATTCCATGACGCCAAAAGAGCGCGAGTTTCCGGATTTATTAAAAGGCTCGCGTAAAAAGCGCATTGCCGCCGGCTCGGGCACTGAAGTACAGGACATTAATAAGCTACTGAAACAATTTACCCAAATGCAGAAGATGATGAAGCAAATGTCGGGTAAAGGCGGTTTAATGAAGATGATGCGTGGTATGGGGGGCAAATTACCTCCGGGTATGTTACCGCCACGCTAACTCTGGCGTTACGGAGCGCTTGGCCATGAAATGCCTTGCATTCAAGCCAGAAATCCGTACAATGCAGCAGCCCTCCAGCCTGTCTGGGGGTTTTGTTATTTTTTAAAACCTGAACGATTAAAATTAGAGGACGGTATGGTAACTATTCGTTTACAACGTGGTGGCGCGAAAAAGCGTCCATTTTACCAAGTTGTGGTAGCGGACAGCCGTTTTGCTCGTGACGGCCGCTTTATTGAGCGCGTGGGTTTCTTTAACCCAATCGCAAGCGGTACTGAAGAGAAACTGCGTCTGGACCTGGATCGCGTTGACCACTGGGTAGCACAAGGTGCTTCATTAAGTGATCGCGTAACCAATCTGGTAAAAACAGCTAAGAAAGCAGTAGCTTAATTAGCAAAGCGTGTGGAGTTGTCACTGTTGAGTGAAAAAGATTTTGTTGTGCTTGGCAAATTTGGCGCCGTTTACGGTATCAATGGCTGGCTGAAAATTAACTCTTACACGGATATCCCGGAAGGGATTTTTGATTACACACCCTGGCAAGTTAAATTTCAGGGTAGCTGGCAGCCTGTGCAGATCAGTAGCTGGAAACGGCACAGTAACGGTTTAATTACCAAACTGACTGATGTTAATGATCGAGATCAAGCGCAGTTATACGTTAATGCCGATATCGCGGTTCCTGTTAATGCCTTACCGGCACTGGCAGACGGCGATTATTACTGGAAAGACCTAATGGGGCTGACCGTAATGAATGTGCAAGGCTATAACTTGGGCGAAGTGACTGACTTAATGGAAACCGGATCTAACGATGTGTTAGTGGTGAAAGCCAATCGGACCGATGCATTTGGCAAGAGTGAACGGTTAATTCCTTATCTTAACGATACTGTTGTAAAACAGGTAGACTTAACTGCAAAGCAAATGTTAGTAGACTGGGACCCCGCGTTTTAATGCAGGAACAACAAAGGTGGGTGGGCGTTGTCTCACTTTTTCCAGAAATGTTTCAGGCAATTACGCAATATGGGGTAACCGGCCGTGCGGTAAAGCAAGGGTTAATCACTTTAGATTGCTGGAATCCGCGGGATTTTACTACGGACAAGCATCGAACAGTGGATGACCGGCCTTATGGCGGTGGTCCAGGTATGCTAATGATGGTTCAGCCTTTAACCGAAGCTATTCGCGCCGCTAAACTGGCTGCTGGTGGTGAGGTGCACACGGTTTATTTGTCACCGCAAGGTCGCAAGTTAGACCAACAAGGTGTGGCTGAATTAGCAAAACACTCGAAGTTACTATTAGTAGCTGGCCGCTACGAAGGAATTGACGAGCGCGTAATAGAAACCGAAATTGATGCTGAATGGTCAATTGGAGATTACGTATTAAGTGGGGGCGAGTTGCCTGCGATGGTGTTAATTGACGCCGTATCGCGTTTAGTACCTGGTGTACTAGGGCATGATTTATCGGCAGAGCAGGATTCGTTTGCAACTGGTCTGTTAGATTGTCCTCATTATACGCGCCCTGAGGTGTTAGCAGACAAACAGGTGCCGGCAGTTTTACTGAGCGGACACCACAATGAAATTAGACGCTGGCGTCTAAAGCAGGCTCTTGGTAGAACCTGGTTAAGACGGCCGGATATGTTAAATTCCCTGGCTCTGACTAAGGAGCAACGCAAGTTACTGGCTGAATTCCAACAGGAACACCAGGCGTTGCAGCTACAAGATAGTTAATTCCAGGTAAAGTGAGATTGTTATGAGCAAAATTAGCCAAAACATCATCAAACAACTTGAACAGGAACAGTTGAAACAAGACGTTCCAGCATTCGCTCCAGGTGACACTGTAGTGGTTCAAGTTAAAGTTAAAGAAGGCGACAAAAGCCGTCTGCAGGCTTACGAAGGCGTAGTTATCGCCAAGCGTAACCGTGGTCTGCATTCAGCCTTCACCGTCCGTAAAATTTCTAACGGCGAAGGTGTTGAGCGTGTATTCCAAACGCACAGCCCAATGATCGATAGCATCACCGTGAAACGTCGTGGTGCAGTTCGCCGTGCTAAGCTTTACTACTTACGCGATCGTTCAGGTAAATCAGCGCGTATCCGCGAAAAGCTTAACTAAGCAATTTGAGGCCGGCATTATGCCGGCTTTTTTTATGTCTATTACCCACACCGCGCAACCGCCGATTAGTCAGCAAGCCTTACAACAGTTAGAACAAGAACTGGAAACCCTGTTGTCTCGTCGTTATGGTGACATTACCGAGCAACAACTCTTAAGTCTGCTCAAGCTTAAATCTTTTAGCCAAGTTGCCGATAGCCAACTTGCGTTATTTCAAGTGCATTTTGTGTTATACCATTTACTTTATCGTATCGCTGCGCGTTGGGCTGCCAATGAAACAGCACATATTGAAATTGGTTTAGCGCGGATTAAAATTTTGCCATGGCAAGACGCCTTACCGGCAACGCCTGACACGAAAGCGGCCTATTATGCCGAGTGGCAAAATTATTGGCGGATGACACCAATGGGGCTGACGGAGCGCCTAAATCAGTTTTGGCAGTTTTATCAACAGCGTTATCTTAGCCCACCAGACGTAAAACTGTCCGATGATGAAGCCTTGCGTTTATTAGCCCTACAATGGCCTTGCTCTCAAGTAGAATTAAAAAAAGCCTTTCGCAAACAATCCTTAAAACATCATCCCGATCGCGGAGGTGATCAACAAGCCTTCGTCCGCATTACGCTTGCTTATAAAAAGCTGTTGACCCGCTTCTAACGCTAAATTGCTCTTTTAAAAGGGGTTGCAACACCGCGGCAAGTGTTGGTTTGCTGCAGTGTTGCTATGCTAAAGCCTGATTTTATGCTGCGATCTATTGCTGTGTATTTAAAAGTTTACAGTGTGTTTTTATGTTGCATTTCAGTCTAAGTGGCAATTTTATTGGTTTGCAAGCTTGACGCTGTAGCCGTCTATCCGTAAACTGCGAAATATGTAATTTAAAAAATACGATGTGTAAATTAATATTTACACCTAATTTTAGGTCAGCGGGCAACGATATTATTATCTATGCTAATTTACTGCCCGTGACTCATACCGCTACAGGAGCACCGTTAAATGAGTATGATTGTTGATGATTTGCGTATCGTCGCCCAGAAACCCCTGATCTCACCTGCTGTGTTAAAGAAAGTGTTGCCACTATCAGCTCAAGGTTTAGATTTTATTGCGAAAGCACGCACTGATATTGCTAACATTATTCATGGCCATGATAAACGTTTACTGGTGGTGACCGGGCCATGTTCTATCCATGATCCCGTTGCCGCGATGGAATATGCACATAAACTTAAAGCACTGCAGCTAGCTTACCAAGATAGTTTATATATTGTGATGCGCGTGTACTTTGAAAAACCACGTACCACAGTGGGCTGGAAAGGCTTTATTAACGATCCGCATCTTGATGACTCCTTTGATTTAGAAACCGGCTTAACTTGGGGCCGTGAATTGCTTCTAAAAATGGCCGATTTAGAATTGCCGGTTGCAACCGAAGCGCTCGATCCGATCAGCCCACAATATATGTCTGATTTAATTAGCTGGGCGGCGATTGGGGCCCGCACCGTGGAATCGCAAACGCACCGTGAAATGGCCAGTGGCTTGTCGATGCCTGTGGGTTTTAAAAATGGTACCGATGGCAGTTTAAATGTAGCGCTCAATGCGCTGCAATCTGCCGCTAGCGGCCACACATTCTTTGGTATTAACCAAAAAGGTGAAGTGAGCTTGGTGCAAACCGCCGGTAATCCGGATGGGCATATCATTTTACGTGGTGGCAGCGCGCCAAATTACGATGCAGCCAGCATTCAAGATGTCTTACAAAAAATTGATAAATTAAAATTACCACGCGGTATAGTGGTCGACTGCAGTCATGGCAATTCGCACAAAGACCATAATCGACAACCGCTCGTGGCCGCTGATGTCGTGGCGCAGCGTTTAGCTGGCAATGATGCCATTATTGGTTTAATGCTAGAAAGTCATTTATCAGCAGGGCGGCAAGATTTAATCGCCGGTAAAGCCGAGCATTACGGTGTGTCAGTCACCGATGCCTGTATTGATTGGGCAACAACAGAAACCTTGTTAGCAAGTTTGCATCAGCAAATGTTGCCGTTGCAAGCGGTGGCGTAGATCAGATGACGGCCGTTAATCATGCACAACAAGCACTGCAACCGTTGCGCGAGCAAATCGATACTATTGATGCTGAACTGGTCAGGCTATTAGCGGCACGCGCTAAAGTGACTGCGCAGGTCGGGCAGGTGAAGCAGCATTTCGCCTTACCGGTATACGTACCTGAGCGCGAGCATGAACTGTTAACGGCACGTCGCCAGCAAGCTATTGCCGAGCAGGTCTCGCCCGAACTGGTTGAAGATGTGCTGCGGCGCATCATGCGCGAATCTTATGCCACACAAGACATCAGCTTTGTTTGTTGTCGCCAAGGCGGTGGTAAAGTTGTAGTGGTCGGTGGTGCTGGGGCGCTCGGTGCGCGTTTTGTCAGTTTATTTGCGCGTTCTGGCTATCAAGTGGTCGTGTTAGAGCAACAGGATTGGCCAGAAGCCGCCAGCTTATGTGCTGATGCAGCCTTGGTGTTAATGGCGGTGCCCATCACCTTAACGGCGCAGTTGATTGCAAAATTACCGACTTTGCCAAGCGATTGTGTGCTAGCAGACTTAACCAGTATTAAAGACAAGCCCTTGCAAGCGATGTTGACGCAGCATGCCGGGCCTGTCGTGGGTTTACATCCGATGTTCGGCCCGGATATTACGAATTTAGTGAAGCAAGTGGTGGTGGTCTGTCACGGCCGTGCTGAACAGCAATATCAATGGTTACTACAACAATTAACGGTATGGGGTGCAGAACTCGCCGAGGAACAGGCCGCTGCGCATGACAGTGCTATGCAACTGATCCAAGCGATGCGTCACTTCTCATCTTTGGTTTATGGCGTACATCTAGCCGAAGAAAAAGCGGATTTGCAGCAGCTGCTGGCCATGAGCTCACCCATTTATCGGTTAGAGTTGGCAATGATTGGCCGTTTGTTTGCACAAAATGCCGAGTTATATGCCGATATTATGCTGTCATCTAGTGATGTTGCTAGCCTATTATCACGCTATCAGCAGCGTTTTGGTCAGTTATTAGCCTTGTTGCAAGCCAATGATAAAGCCGGTTTGATGGCCGAATTTGCCAAAGGGCAACAATTTTTTGGTGATTTAGCCGGGCAGTTTTTGCACGAAAGCAAGCAGCTGTTACAAAAAGCCGCGGATGGTCGCAGCTAAAGGTAACAGCAGTAAATTGCTAATGAACCCAGCGAGCAAGCGCTGGGTTTATGTTTCTGTGTTAGCCAGACCATAAAAATGATAGATAATTTCCCACGCCTGCTCGGGTGTATCTACAAACTGTATTAACTCGAGATCTTCTGGGCTAATTAAGCCTTCTTCTGCCAGCATGTCAAAATTGATTAAACGCTGCCAAAACGCTTTATCGTATAAAATTACCGGTACGCGTTTGGCTTTACGCGTTTGAATCAGTGTCAGGGTTTCAAACAGCTCATCCAAAGTGCCAAAGCCCCCCGGAAAGGCCACTAAAGCCTGCGCACGTTGTAAAAAGTGCATTTTGCGGATGGCAAAATAGTGAAACTGGAAACACAGCTCAGGCGTGATATAGGGGTTTGGATGTTGCTCTTTGGGTAAAACAATATTTAAACCAATGCTTTTACCATTTGCATCCATCGCCCCGCGATTGGCGGCTTCCATCACGCCTGGGCCGCCGCCGCTGATAATCATTAAGCCTGCTGCGGGATGCTTGCCATTGTGAGTGGTGACGATGCGAGCAAATGCTTGCGAGGCTGCATAGTACTGACTGTTTCTCACATCGCGTTGCGCTTGCTGCAGTGCACTCACAGCCTCAGCGGTATGTTCTTGCCCCGCATAGCGTTGTTGAACCTCTGCCAGTTGACTTGCTGCAACACTCGGTGACAGAAAACGGGCACTGCCAAATACGACGATAGTGGCATTAATGCCGTGCTGCTCAAGTACCATCTGTGGTTTTAAATATTCTAACTGCAGACGAACATGGCGCAGCTCGTCTTGCATTAAAAAACCATTGTCAGCGAAGGCGAGCTTAAAGGAATTATGATCTTGTAATTGCGTAATCGCATCTAATGATTCTTGAGCGCTTGCAAAATGGCGTTTATATAAGGTACTGTTTTCCGACATACTGAAAACCCCTGAGGAAAAATTATTTTCTGTTAAGAGTACACATAGTACCGCGCGAACAAGTTAAAGTGGTGTTATAACAAATAAAAAAATTAGGACAGTTATGTGGTCAGATATTTTAGTAACCTTTGGTGCGCTAGGGATCTTACTGTTAGGGATGGACTGGCTTAGTAAAGGTCTAAAAACGGCAGCTGGGCCAGCATTAATGCAGTTTTTACAACGTTGGACCACCAAACCTTGGCAAGGCTTAGTGTTTGGCACGGCGGCTACGGTTGCGGTGCAATCCTCAACGGTCATCACCATTACCACCATTGGTTTTGTTAATGCGGGTATTTTATCTTTGCAAAATGCTGCCTTTGTCATTTACGGCAGTAATGTGGGGACATCATTAACGGGCTGGTTTGTGGCGCTAATTGGTCTACAATTTAAGATAGAAGTGTTTGCGTTACCCTTGGTCGGCCTAGGCGCCATGCTTAAACTGTTTACGAAGACAGTAAAAAAGCAAGGCGTGGGTGAGGCGTTAGTCGGCTTCGGTTTTTTCTTTTTAGGGCTGGGTTTTTTAAAAGAAGGTTTTAATGCTGTTTTTCTCGATATTGAATTTTCAGCGTTAAGCCAATGGGGCTTATGGGGCATATTGTTAGGGGTGGCATTAGGCACGTTATTAAGTGTGTTAATGCAAGCGTCAATAGCGGTGATTGCCTTAGTGATTACCGCAGTTTCTGCGGGTGTTCTTCCGTTGTCGTTAGCGGCGGCTTTTGTTATTGGGGCTAACCTTGGCACCACTTCAACCGCCATCATGTCAACTTTAGCGGCCACGGCACAGGCTAAACGCTTAGCGCTATTGCATGTAATTTTTAATGTGATAACCGGTGTGGTTGCGGTATTGCTGATCAGCCCTTTGTTATGGCTTATTTTGCAACTGCAGCAGGCGTTATTTCACGACCCAAACCCCGCCATCAGCTTGGCCTTGTTTCATACGCTATTTAATGTGCTGGGTGTTCTGTTAATGTGGCCTTTAACCACTCGCTTGGTGCTTTTTTTAAATGGCCGTTTTCGACAGCACAGCCCCGGTCAATTACGCATGTTAGATGCGTCTAGTTTAAGTATTCCGTCGGTTGCGATTAAAAGTTTGATTATGGAAACACTGCATGTTGGCCAACTGATTAGTCAGCAAGCCTTGATGTTGCATGCTGATACACCTCAAACCAGCGCGGGCTTAAATAACATCAAGCAATTACAAACCGAGCTGAACGGTTATTTATTAAAATTGGGTAAAAGTAAATTGTCCGCCGCCGAGTCTAAAGCGTTAAATGAACTTATTAAAAATCAAATGCGCTTAGAAATGACGATTCAATTGCTACCGCAGCTTGCTAAGCAATTAACCAGCAATGCGACTGCGTTTATGCCGGAGCAAACGTTATGGCAACAATTACAACAGGCGCATTGGCCAGAAGATGCAGCCAAAGTGCGCAGTTGCTATCGGGATTTAATGAAACAACGCCATAAAATTAAAGAACAATTGTATCTATTGGTACTGACCGAACGCGTGAGTACCGACAATGGTGGCGATCAGCTGTTACGAATTGCGGAATTACGCCGCTTTAATCAACAACTGACCAAAGCCATGCTCTCGTTAGGTGCGCTACTTACCACAACAGAAGGGCCGACATCCCAACAAGAACAAGAGGAACACAGTCATGCCAGTTAATGCCAGTTTGACCTTCATCGGTGCTGCTCAACAAGTCACCGGCTCCTGTTATCTGATCAAGTTACCTCACCAGCAGCTATTACTCGAATGTGGCATGGTACAAGGCCATGATCAGGTTAAGGAATGGCACAAGTTTCGTTTTCCTTTTAATGCCAAAGACATTGATGCGGTGGTGTTATCTCACGCACACATCGATCACAGTGGTTTATTACCCTTGTTAATCTCTAAAGGGTTTCAAGGCAAAATTTACTGTACACCGGGCACGGCTGATATTTTACCGGTGCTACTGAAAGATTCGGTTAACTTATATTTAAAAGATTTGGAATGGCAAAATAAAAAAGCGGTGCGTGCGGGTAAAAAGCCACAATCGCCGGTGATGTCGGTAAAGGATGTCGAGCGTGTGGTGGACTTGATTGTGGAGTTACCCTACAGCAAACGCGGTTTCCCGCTCGATGGCGTAGAGCTGGAGTTTGCTGATGCGGGGCATATTTTAGGCTCTGCCATTGTGCAACTGTGGTTGAAGGGAAAGCAAGCCATGCGCAAGTTGGTGTTTTCTGGCGATCTTGGCAACCCTGCTACGGTGCTGTTACCGCCGGCTACGGATATTGGTCAAGCTGATATCGTGTTAATGGAAAGTACTTATGGAAATCGTGACCACCAACCGCTAGCCGATACCATTGAAGAACTTGCTGCAGCACTTGAACAAGCCTATAACGAAAATGGTAATGTATTTATCCCCGCGTTTGCTTTAGGGCGCTCGCAAGAGATTTTGTATTATCTCGCCTTGCTCTTTAAACAAGGCCGTTTAAAGCAACGTATGGTGTTTTTAGACAGCCCAATGGCCATTAGCATTACCAAGATCTATAACGAGTACTTGCATCGCCTTGATCAAGCCGATTTAGATAAAATTGGTTACAAACCGGGCATGACGCTACAACAATTACTGCCGATTTTGAAATTATCAGAAACCGTTGAAGATTCGATGGCAATTAATCGGATCAGCCAAGGAGCGATTATTATTGCGGGAAGCGGTATGTGTAATGGTGGTCGTATTGTGCACCACTTAAAACATAACCTCTGGAAAAATACCAATCACCTTATCTTTATCGGCTTTCAAGCCCGAGGTACTTTAGGTCGGCGACTGGTTGACGGCGAAAAACGTGTGAAAATGTTTGGGCAAGATATCGTGGTGAAAGCTAATGTACATACTATTGGCGGCTTTTCGGCTCATGCAGGGCAAAGCGAGTTATTAGCATGGGCTAAAGCCATTACGGGTCAACCCGACTTTTACTTAATCCATGGTGAGCCTGAGGCGCAATTGGTTTTACAAGAAAAGTTAGCCGAGCTCGGTATTGCTTCGCAAATTCCGGCGAAAGGCGATAGCTTCGATTTCTAACGGAGTTTACGACAAGCAGAGGCAGCCACTGTGCTAATGCCCGTCAGTTAATGCTGTTTAATAACACACTATACTGCTCGGTATTCGCTCAAGTGGCTGTTGTATCATTTAACTCTCAGGTTGCGTTGGCGTGATATCATCGCTTGGATAGCACCCCAGTACTTTGATAAATTTTGTCAGGTTATTTAACTCTTCTAGTGCGCGAGTCATGGCGTAGTCGTTCAGATTGGCAGAAACATCCACATAAAACATTTCTTCCCAAGGGTTGCCGTTGATCGGACGCGATTCTAATTTACTCATACTAATGCCATGTTGCTTTAACACTAACAAGGCTTCTACCAGTGCACCGGGTTGCTGCCCGGTATACATAATAAAAGTGGTTTTTGCTGGGATGGCTTTGGCAACATTAACCGATTTACGGGCGACCACGATAAAGCGACTGATATTGGCTTTTTGATTGGCTAATTGGCGTGTCAGTACTTCTAAACCATAGAGTTTGCCGCCTTCTTCGCCACCAATAGCAATAATACTGGGATCCTGTAACTCTTTTACTTTGGCAAACGCGGCGGAAGAGCTTTCACAGTAGTCTATTTTCACGTTCGTTAAACCGAGTAAAAACTGACTACACTGCGCAATCACTTGCGGATGAGAACACACTTGGCGAATTTTCGAGAGATCGGTGCCCGGTAAACCGAGTAAGCAATGTTCAATGGGGTGCGTTAATTCACCTACAATGGATAAACGGGTATGTTGTAAGATGTCATACACTTCGTTAATAGAACCTGACGAGGTATTCTCAATCGGTAATACCGCATAGTCGGCATGGCCGGTTTCTACCGCTTTGACAATTTCATTAAAGCTATCGCAGCCTAATTCGATAATACGCTCGGCGCGACGGGTAAAGTATTTTTGGGTTGCCCAGTAACTGTAAGAGCCTTGCCCGCCTAAAAACGCCACTCTCACTACTGGGGAATTATCACCGTTTAATTGGCCTTGCACTTTAGCTTGTTGCTGTAATACCGAGTCTTCAATGACAACTTGAAATAACCGCGTAACATAGTGTGCATCGAGTTCCAGCGATTTGCCTTTTTCAATCAGCGACAATAATAATTCTTGCTCGCGTTGTTGATCGCGAATGGGTTTATTTTGGGATAGCTTTGCTTCTGCCACGGCCAGTGCCAACTTGCGACGTTTAGACAGCAAGCTCAATAATTGCTGATCAGTTTCACTAATCGCAGTGCGGATCTCATTTAATTCCATATTTGGCCTCGTGCTACACCTATGTTTAAGGGTCAACTTGCAAAAAAAAACCTCCCGAGTGGGGAGGTTTTGGGCTTTTCGTGCGTGCACGCTCAGCTACCTCCCAATGCTAGGGGGTAAAGCTAAAAAAACCGAGCGAGCAAATCATCATCTTCATGTTGTACACCTTAATCCGTCTGGATGGCTAAAGTCAAGGGTTAGGTATTAACTGTTGTTGATATTTTTCTGGCCCAGGTAAAAAGGGCAAAGCAACTTCAGCAAGCCAATAAGGATGATCGCTACGATAAAAAGGGGAAAGGGGGTGACCGGATTGACCGCTGCTGATCACTAAGACGCCTAATTCTTCAAAACCAGGTGCAACCACCATTCTTTGCGATTGACCAAATGCCGGATGTTGCACCTTTGGCATATGACTATCACCCGATAGCGGGGTATCGGCCATATTGAGCCAGTGGCCAATCAGCGGAATAGCGCCAGACAAAGGATGTTTAATTTTACTGGTATTACGCGTGCCCCAGTTGGCTTGGGTTAAGCTACCGTATTGTGCTTGAATATTTTGCTCGGTTTGCTTGGCTGCGCTTAACAGTAAATCCTGCCAGCTTTGATAGTTGGCCGGTAAGGTGTCAGCGCGATTTGCCGCAAGCATTAACCAAAATGGCGTTTCCATTGAATATTTTAAATCACTGCTGCGACTACCCACTTGCTCTAATAACGCTGACAGGGGCGCAAAGGTCAGTTCTAGCGTAGTTAAACGAAATTGCCGAAGCAAAGTGTAACCGACATCATTTACATCTGCTTTTAAGCTAGACTGCGCGATCAGCTGGCGAAACTCGGTCAATTGATATTGCTCACTGCGCTCAGGTGAAAGGGTATCGAGTAATAATGCCTGCCACGGCTGCAATAAATGCGCTTGGGTATCCAGCTGTATTTGATGTAGCGCCAATTCATCCGCTTTGGGCAGCGCAGCTAACGCATCGGCTATTTGTTTACCCCTTGCGCCTAAATCATAGCCGCCATTTCCTAACAGCTTATAAAACTCGCCACCTACGGTGCGAGCATTCGCAGACCACAACCGACCTGACGTTGGGTTGAGGAGTTGCGGATAAGCGGCCGCCTCTAACTGTTCGCCCCAGTAGTTATCACCCTTGCTCCAATCCTGAGCGGTATCCCAATCGGCCACATGGCGCTGACGCATTGGACCAAATATAGACCAGCCAATATGACCTTGTTGGTCGGCAACTAACACGTTTTGTGCGGGAATACCCATAGTATTAGCAAAACGCAACACTTCGGCCGCAGACTCAGCCTTTTCTAAATAACGTAAGTTCAGGTTCACCGCTTGCGGATCATGGGCTATCCAACGCAGAGCATAAGGTTGGCCATCCGCAAAGGGGATAAGTGGGCCCCATTCGGTTTGTTTGATTAATAGTGAATGCGCTGGCGCGTCGCGAATGGTAATGCGCTCAGTGATGTACTCAAGAGGTTGCCAGCCGTTGGGGCTAAGATACTGCTGTTTATCATCAGACAGGGTTAGGCTGATTAAATCATGCCAATCGGCTGTACTATTGGTAAAACCCCATGCAATTTTGCCATTACTACCAACCACAATAGCCGGTGTACCGGGTAAACTTAAACCTGTGACTTGCTGCGCTAGCTGATCTTCAATCCAATTTAATTGCGTTTTGAACCAGACGCCTGGCACCCTTAGTGATAAATGCATATCATCAGCTAAGATGGCGGCGCCATGCGCGGTTAATTGGCCGGCAACCGCAAAATTATTACTGCCTAAATCGACTGCGTCAGCCGGTGTGCATTCATTACAACTTAATTGCTGTTGTAAAACACTGGGATACGGTGAGCTAGGTAGGGCAATGGCTTGCTGTTCGCTACCATCAATGGCCGCTTGCCACTGTGGGCTATGCTGTTGCAAAAACTGATACCAGTCTTGTGGTAACGCGGCTTTTAATTTGGTCATCGCATAATCATCACGCCCCATTTTACCCTGTAAATCTAGGTACATACTGTAAATGACTAACAGACTATCTTGCTCTAACCAAGGCTCGGGCGTCGTTTGTAATAACAGATATTCAAAAGGAGGTTGGCGTAAGCGGTTTAAGCCATCGTTAACACCTCGACTGTAAGCGGCTAACAACTCGAGATCTGGTGCCTTAAGCTGTGTCAGGATATGTTCGGCGCGTTGTCGAAACAGGTGGCGGCGATGGCTGATGTCGGTGTTCAGTGCTTGCTTCCCGAATAAAGCAGATAATTCACCGGCTGCACTGCGCCGTGATAAATCCATTTGAAAGAAACGTTCTTGAGCGTGCGCAAAGCCCAGTGCATAAGCGGTATCTGAACGGTCGGTGGCGTGGATGGTTAAGTAACCAAGTTGATCGCGCTTTAAACTAACCGGATGTGCTATGGGGGCCTGAAAGCGACCGTTATAATCGGGTAAACTGCCGTTAAGCCAATAATAAGCCACAGCCAATACAATTAATATCACGGCAACGACTAGCGACAACAGCCAGCTGATTATTTTCATTTTTAAGTCCTGCTGGTATAAGATCAAAAGGTTAGCACAACAAAAGGAAAGTTCAATGTTAAGAAAGATGCAAGTGTGGGATCTCGCCGTCAGGGTATTTCATTGGTCGCAAGTGTTGCTGCTGCTTGGGCTCTGGTATACCGGTACCGAAGGTTTGATGGCACAGCATCAATTGTTAGCTTACAGTTTAGCGGCATTGTTAATCGGGCGCCTGTACTGGGGCTTTTTTGGTAGTAGTACCGCGCGTTTTCGTCATTTTAGCTATTCACCCCGTGCGGCTTGGCATTTTTTACGCCAGCCAAAACCGATGCTCGGTCATAATCCGGCAGGTTCTTATATGATTTTTACGCTGTTAGGCTTATTAACGCTGCAAATTCTCAGTGGCCTAGCTACTTTTGATAACAGCTATATTAGTGACGGCCCTTTAGTTGCACATTTGCCTGAAAGTTGGGTGTCGCTGGCTTCTGATGTGCATAAAACCGTAATCGATCTGATTTTAATCGCGGTGTTTGTGCATGTGTTTGCTGCTATTTGGCATAGCTGGCGTTACGACAATGTCATATTGTCGATGTTCAATGGTAAAAACGATGTGCCTGCAAATGCCACCCCGCAGTTGAAATCAACATGGAGTTATTTTGTTATCGTGCTACTGGTGCTGCTCGGTTTTTATCTGTGGCAAGGTCGTATTCTGATCTTGTTTCTTTGAAAAAGTTTACTATTTGGCAAAAAGCCCGCTGGTATGCGGTTACCACATGCCAGCGGGCTTGAGATAATCAGCTTAACAAGCTGAGTTTATTAATCAGCTTTGTATTTATCATGACAAGCTTTACAGTTACGTGCATAGTCGCCAAACGCTTTGCGAATAGCGGCTTGCTCGCCGGCCTTTGCTGCAACTAATAAAGCGGCAGCATCTGCGGCCAGTTTTTCACCACGCTCTTGCACATCCACTAAGTTATCCCAAATAGCCGGTTTTACTTCACCGCCCGCGGCTTGAGTGCCTGGCACGGTAAACGTTTCCCATGGCAGTTGCGACAATAAGGCTAGCGCCTCAGCACGACGCTTCACGCGCTCAACGTCAAAAGCCACATTACCGCGGATCATATCTTGGATGTCGCCCATGTTATGGCGGATCATCTGAAAGTTAGCTTGACGGTATGACACCGCATCTTTACCGTCAGTAAATGCCGTAGCGGCGACGACCGGTAACGCGAAAGATAAACAAAGTAGGGAAGAAATTAGGGCTTTTTTCATATTATTACTCTCTTCTAGTCGATTGTCGTAAAATAATGGTAAAGTACAAGTAGTCTTTATTGTATACCTGACAGGGATACTATCAGGTCACTATAACAGCAGTGAGCCGAATTCGTGAAGGATCTTACCCACAATAATGCCAAAGGATTCAACTCACTGGGTTTGAAATTTTCAATCCTGGTGTTTTTGGCTATGCTGATTGCCGGTCTTACCGTGATGTTTACTTATGGCCTTTATCAACAGCAAACTGATGAGGCCATGCAGTTAAAAAAACAAGCACTATTGCAGCGCAATAGCGACTTATATCATCAACAATTAGACAAATACCTCGAAAAACAAGAAATCAAAGCACGGCGAGCTCACCAACTCATCAGTGAGCAATTAAACGAGCGCCCAGTTACCCGTTCTAATACAGCCTTATTAACTACCTTAGCCGATGGTTCACGTCGCCAACAAAATGACTCTTCTGGCCTGTATATTGCGCCGGACGCCCAGGTCGATGTGCAAAATAGTTTATTACAGCGCAGTACTGCGGTTTGGCACGATACTGTGCCCTTGTTGCAACATGATTTCTTTGCTGTGTTTTTTATTGCCAAAGATAACTATGTTCAGGTGACGCCAGCAGGGTGGGCAGCAGATCTTTCGGTCGATATTTCCTTATTAAATAACCCCTTATTTCAATTAGCGGCACCAGAGCAAAACCCTGAGCGCAGTTTGCGCTGGAGCCCGGTGTATTTTGACAGTATTTGGCAACAATGGATGCTAAGTATGTTGCTGCCGGTCTATCAGCAAGAACAGTTTCTAGGCGTAATGGGTTTTACGCTGCCTCTTTCAGAATTAACACAACATCGCAGTGCATCGCCTGAATACAAGCCAAATACCCATGCCTTGCTCCTAGATAGAATGGGGCAAGCCATCAGCGATAGCGTTTCGTCCTCAATGCGCAATTTGCCGATGTTTAGCCCTTATCAGGGGGCTAAAGTGAACGTCCCTGTATTAAGTGAATTACTGCAAACGCCCAACCAAAACTTGAGTAATAGCCGTTTTTTGATGGCGCTAAGTGCCTTTAATCGTTTAGATTGGCAGTTTGCGCTTTATCAAGAAAAACAAACTTTATTACAACAGCAAAAATTATTTGTTCCTCGTATGCTGTTTTTAACCTTGATAGTGGCGATTGCCGTGACGCTGTTACTGCATTTTTTCATTAACCAAATGCTGTTAAAACGGCTGAAAAAATTAGCCTCTGCGGTAAATCGGGTCGGACGTGGGGCGCATCCTGGCTTACAATTGGATACCAAACACGATGAACTGGGTATTTTAAACCGCGCCTTCACAGCAATGTTTGAAGAAATTAATCAATTAGTGACGGGTTTAGATACGCGGATTGCCGAAAAAGAACAAGCCGAAATGCTGGCGCGTAAACTCAGTAAAGCGGTCGCTTTTTCCAGTTCAGGAATTGTGATTACTAATAAGCATCTTGATATTGAATACGTAAACCCCTTTTTGACGACGTTGTTAAAGGTTCAAAGCGCCAGTATCTTGGGAAAACCCTTAAGTAGTTTGTTCGCCGAAGATATGCAAAAACTGACCAATGATATGATGCAGTCATTGGCAGAGCGGCAACACTGGCGCGGTGATGTGTTGTTATTGCAAGAAGATGCCACAGACGAAACAGAACAAGCCTGGGTCACTTTAGCTTTAGCGCCGATCCGAGACGAGCGTGGTGAGTTATCTCATTATGTTGCGGCGATGCAGGACATTTCTTTTATTAAGCGCAGCCAAAAGCAAATGGAGCAATTGGCTTACTTCGACTCACTCACTGGCTTGGCCAATCGCAGTTATTTCCGAAACCAATTACGCAAAGCCATTTCCATGTCGCAACGCGGTTATTACACCTTTGCTTTGTTGTACTTTGACTTAGACGAATTTAAATTAATTAATGATACTTTAGGCCACGACGCTGGCGATGAATTACTGATCGAAGTGGCTAAGCGTTTAACCTCACGTTTGCGTGAAGATGATACTATCGCCAGGCTCGGCGGCGATGAATTTGCCGTTATTTTAAGCGATATAAAAGACAAAATGCATGCAGGGCAAATTGCCGGCAATTTACAACAAGCCTTTACTCAGCCAGTGCAATTAGGAACACATACGGTCGCCATTAGTGCTTCTATTGGTATTACTGTGGCGCCTGATGACGGCGCGGAAGAAGAAGTCCTTATAAAACATGCTGATTTGGCCATGTATGAAGCAAAAGCGCGTGGCAAAAATACTTACCGGTTTTTCTCACGCGAGTTAAATGAAGCAGCGACCGATCGTTTATTGATTGAAAATCAGTTACGTGAAGCAATCCGCGAGCAGCAATTCCTGATGTATTACCAACCCAAAATTGATATTCAAGATGACACTCTAGTGGGTTATGAGGCCTTGATCCGCTGGCTGCGACCCGACAATACCCTAGTGCCTCCGGCGCGCTTTATTCCAGTGGCGGAAAGTACCGGCTTAATTGTTAAAATTGGTGAGTGGATTATTCTGGAGTCATGCCGTTTTCTGGCTCGACAACACAGCCGTGGCTATGCCGTTAGTCTGTCAATTAACTTATCGGCGCGCCAATTTAACGATAATCGTTTACCGACGATGATTGAACAAATTATCCAGCGGACCGGTGTCGATCCAAGCTATTTAGTGTTTGAAATTACCGAAAGTATGCTGATGGGCGACACTGATGCGGCTATTAAACAGTTAAATCAGTTAAAACGTCTCGGAGTCTCTTTATCTATTGATGACTTTGGTACAGGCTATTCATCGCTTAATTATTTGAAGCGATTCCCAGTAGACGAGCTGAAAATCGACCGCTCTTTTGTTAAAGATATTCCAGAAGATCGGAATGATATGGATATTGTCTCTGCCATTATTGCGATGGCGCAAAAGATGCAATTACGCGTTGTCGCTGAAGGGGTCGAGTCAGAAGCTCAAGTTGACTTCTTAAAGCAAAATGCTTGCTATGTTGTACAGGGTTATTACTACAGCATGCCGTTGGCAGAGCAAGAGTTAAGTCACCTGACATTTACAATAAAAACATAAGGTAAAGGATCATTCGGTCGTTCAGTGCGAGGTAATTGTTGTTTCGATTAACACCACTAACACGCCGGGGTTATTGAGAAAACAGTCTGCGCTAACCGCAATTAACGCTGTGATACCTTACATCCACTCAAAACCAGGAAAACGTTATGATATCAGCTCGCCTGTCACTTTTGACCTTGGCTTTGCTTAGCGCTACTAGCTATGCGGCTCAAACCACGCCAGAGTTAGGGATCCGGGATAAAACCCCGAATCTCATGGCTCTAACCAATGCCACTGTTCTGACTGAGCCTGGCAAAGAACTTACCGGTGCAACCATCTTAATTCGTGATGGTAAAATTGAAGCGGTTTCAACCAGCGCTAAGATCCCTGCCGGTTATCAAACTTTTGATTTACAAGGTTACTTTGTATATCCCGGTTTTATTGACCCTTATACTCAATACGGTGTTACTGCTGCTAGTCAGGCTGAGCGTGCGCGCTTTGGTGGTCGTAACCCAATTTATGAAAATGAACGAAGGGGGGGCAATGCGGCAAACGACGCCATTCATGCACAGCAGCGTTGGGCAACCCAATTTAAACCCGATAGTAAAGCAGCAACCGAGTTATTAAAAGCTGGTTTTACTACGGTACAAAGTGCCCGCCAAGACGGTATTTTTCGTGGAACCGCTTTTGTTGCTTCTTTAGGTGAAGGCTTGCCAAATGATTTAATTTTAAAAGCTGACGCTCAGCATTTTTTATCTTTTAGCAAAGGCAGTTCGCAGCAAACCTATCCTTCTTCGTTGATGGGATCTATTGCGCTAATCCGTCAAACCTTGTCCGACGCTAATTGGTATCAAGCGGCCACGGCTAGCCCGAATTTAAGCGTTCAGGGTAAGCCTGTTGAGTTTAACGCGGCTTTAGAAGCGCTTAGCAGTTTAAGCAGCCAGGGCATCTTGTTTGATACTACAGACGATCGTTCATTACTGCGCGCCAATCAATTACTCAGCGAATTTAATCTTAAAAATGCGCTGTTATTAGGCTCTGGCTATGAATACAGCCGCTTGTCACAAATTAAAGCGACCGGTAAACCTTTGTTGCTACCGCTGAATTTTCCCGCCGCACCGCAGGTTAACGCGGCTGAGCAGCGTTTAGACGTGAATCTTGCTGATTTACGGCACTGGGAGCGGGCACCGGCTAACCCGGCTGAAGTGGCTAAAGCTGGGGTAAACTTTGCCTTCACAACGCATGGTTTAACTAAAAAAGCCGAGTTTTTACCCAACTTACGCAAAGCTATTCAATACGGCTTAGACAAACAGCAAGCGCTCGCAGCCTTAACCACCACACCAGCCAGCTTACTGGGTTTAGACGATAGGTTAGGTAAAATTGCTGCCGGTTATCAGGCTGATCTTGTGATCAGCCGAGGTGATCTGTTCACTGACGGTGAAATTGTCGCAACCTGGTTACGTGGCCAAGAAAAACGCTTTACCAGTGTGCAACCCACCGCTTTTGCTGGTGAGTATCAACTCACTTATCAAGATCAAACGTTTAGCGTGACGCTAACGGGTACGGCGCCGAAAATAAGCGGTGAAGCGGTAATGGGCGATAAAAAAGTGAAATTGACTCACCTGATGGTGCAAGACCAGCGGTTACAATTTAGCTTGCCGTTACAAGAGCTCACCGAACAAGCTGCGGTGCTGCAATTTAATGGTGTTTGGTCTGAGCAACAACTTAAGGGTTATTGGTTAGATGCACAGGGTAATGAAGTGGCTGTCAGCGCCAAACAGCAAATTGCAGCCAGCAGTAAAGATGCCAAAACCGCTAAAGCCGCGCCAGCAATGTTGTCGAAACTGACTTATCCTAATCGTGCTTTTGGTTTAGATGCTTTACCGCAGCAACAAAACCTGCATATCAAAAATGCGACCGTGTGGACAGCAACAGCAGACGGTGTGTTGACTGAAAGTGATGTGCTAGTGCGCAATGGTAAGTTTGAGAAAATTGGCCAAAACCTGACTACGCCACGCGGTTATACAGTAATCGATGCCACAGGTTTACATTTAACGCCAGGTATTATTGACGAGCACTCACATATTGCCACCGAGCAAGGGGTGAACGAGGGTTCACATGCTAATACCGCCGAAGTGCACTTAGGTGATGTGATTAACTCAGATGATATCAATATCTATCGTGCTTTAGCCGGTGGTGTTACCGCAGTGCAGGTACTACATGGCAGTGCTAACCCGATTGGAGGTCGTGCGCAAATTATTAGCTTACGCTGGGGGCAAGATGCAGAAGGGCTGAAATTTAAAGGTGCGCCACCGAGTATCAAATTTGCGTTAGGTGAAAACGTGAAGCAATCTAATTGGGGCTCTGAGTTCAATACACGATACCCACAAACTCGTATTGGTGTTGAAACCTTTATTCGCGATCAATTCCAAGCAGCTAAAGAATACCGTGCGGCTTGGCAAGCGTTCAATAAACTGTCTAAGCGTGAGCAAGGCCGTGTTGCCCCCCCTCGCCGTGATTATCAGATGGATACCTTGGTCGAAATTCTAGAAGGTAAACGTCATATTCATACACACTCTTATGTGGCTTCTGAAATTTTAATGTTGATGAAAGTTGCTGATGAAATGGGTTTCAAAGTGAATACTTACACCCACATCTTAGAAGGCTACAAGGTAGCGAGTGAAATGAAAGCGCATGGTGCCAGTGCATCGACCTTTGCTGACTGGTGGGGCTTTAAGATGGAAGTCACGGATGCCATTCCAACTAACACCTGTTTGATGCATGAGCAGGGTATGTTAGTGAGCGTTAACTCTGATGATCCTGGTTTACTGCGTCGTTTGAATCAAGAGGCCTCAAAATCTACCATGTATTGTAATATGGATGAGCAAGAAGCCTTGAAGATGGTGACGTTAAACCCAGCAAAACAATTAAAAATTGACGATAAAGTCGGTTCAATTGCCGTCGGTAAACAAGCTGATTTCGTGTTATGGGATGCCCATCCATTATCCGTTTACAGTGTGGCACAACAAACGTGGATTGAAGGGGCACGTTACTTCGACCGTGCTGAAGACTTAGCAAAGCGGCAACAGCTTGAGCAAGAGCGGCAACAGTTGATCCAAAAGGTCTTAACCGCGGGTGATTCTGCTCGTAACGGTAGTCGCAACGCTTATAAACAAGATGATCCGATTTGGCATTGTGAAGATAACGATGACTGGTTGAAATTACGCTTTGGTTTTGGCTCTGCCACAGAAAGTCATGCTCATGCCCATGGGGAGCAACATTAATGAAAAAATTAACCACTATTTTTGCCGCAGCACTTACACTGGCAACGAGCAGCGTACTCGCGGTAAACCCCGTACCTGCACCGAAACAAAGCGTGCCAGTATTATTGAAAAATGCGACGGTGCACGCTGTTGTAACCGAGCCGGCCATTCAAGATGTCTTACTAGTCGATGGCAAAATTGCCGCGATGGGTACGAACTTAACGGCACCTGCCGGGGCGCAAATAGAAGATTTAACCGGTAAGCATGTGTATCCGGGGCTTATTGCTTTGATTAACCAACTAGGCTTAATTGAAGTTGAAGCCGTGCGTGCCACGCGTGATGATCGTGAAACCTCAGCCACGAACCCAGATTTGCAAGTGCAAGTGGCCTTTAATGCTGATTCTGCGGTGATCCCAACTATTCGCAGCAACGGTTTTAGCCATAGCTTAATTTATCCTGATGGTAGCTTGATCACCGGTCGCTCAGCATTGATGCAGTTAGACGGTTGGAATTGGCAAGATGCCCTAGTGCAAGCCGATGTGGGCTTACACGTGAATTGGCCGCGCATGGGCTTACAAACCGGTTGGTGGGTTCGTGATAGTGCGGAAAAGCAGCAAGAGCGGCAACGTGAGCAACTGGAGCAGTTACAAAGTTACTTTAGCCAAGCACAAGCCTATTATTTAGCTGAGCAAGCCGGCTTAAATCGTGGCCGTGATTCACGCTGGCATGCCATGTTGGCGTTGTTTGAAGGTAAATTACCCTTATTTGTTCATGCCGATGATCCAAGACAAATGCGTCAAGCCATCAGCTTAGCTAAACAATACAAGGTCCGTTTAGTGATTGTGGGGGGACGCGATAGCTGGCGCATGGCAGATGAACTGGCGGCGAATAACGTGGATGTGATTTATACCGCGCCTTATGGCTTACCTACGCGTACCGATGAAGCCTATGATCAAGCCTTTAGCGTGCCAGGTGTGCTGCAAAAAGCCGGTGTGCGTTTCGCGTTATCGCTGGATGGTTTCTGGGATACCCGCAACCTGGTGTTTGCTGCGGGCCATGTCACGCGTTACGGTTTAGAACCTGCGCAAGCGCTACGATCCTTAACCTTAGATGCGGCACAAATTGCCGGTGTGGCCGATCGTTTAGGCTCGATTGAGGTGGGTAAGAGCGCGAGTTTAGTCGTGTCTGAAGGCGATATTTTTGATTATCGTGGGCATAACATCATGCAATTATGGATTGACGGTCGCAATGTTGATCTGAATAACAAACATAAACAGCTACACCAGCGTTATCAGCAACGCTATCAAGCGGCTAACTAAGCTTTAGTTTTATTACCATCTACAGTGCCAGTGAATACTGGCACTTTTTTATTGAGATAGTCCATGAAAAAGATTTTTTTACTTTGTACGGCCGCGTTAATGACTATTGCCGGTTGTAGCAGTACTCCTGCCAGCAAAGCCCCGCGCGCTAGCGCTTTGGTGATTGAAAGTCATCTGACGTTTTTAGCGGATGATTTGTTAGAAGGCCGTGACACGGGGAGTCGAGGCCATGAATTAGCCTCACGTTATATTGCTCAGCAATTTCAAGCTTTAGGTTTAGTGCCGGCTGCGGCTGATGGCAGCTACTTTCAGCGTGTTCCTATGCGCAAAGCGCAAATTGTGCCGGGAAGTGCCAAACTTACTTTTAGTTTACCCGAGCAACAACTGACATTAGATTACCCGCAGCAATTTACAACCGGGCCCAATTTGCAAACCGAAGCCGTTAAGTTGCAAGGTGAAATGGTGTTTGTTGGTTATGGTTTAGTGTCGGAGGTGTTTGATTTAAACGATTATGCGAATTTAGACGTTAAAGGTAAAGTCGTGGTCATGCTGTCAGGTTTACCCGCTTTTTTACCTAGCGAAGAGCGGGCTTATCTGGGCAGTATGAAAACCGAATTTGCGGTTGAGCGGGGCGCTATCGGTGTTATTTCGGTGCATACGCCACAGCAAGAAAAAACTCGGCCCTATGCCGATAGCCTCATGTATTTAAATAGTCCGAGCATGAGCTGGTTAGATGACGAAGGTAACCCCGGTCGGGGCTTTGCTCAGTTACAAGGTGGCGCAACTTTGCATCCTGATGCGGCCAGTCTGTTATTCGCTGCCGCTGGTTATAACCTGAGTGATATTTTTGCTTTATTAGAAAAAGATGAGGTCCCCAAAGGTTTTGCGTTAAAAGGCGAAGTTAACTTAAGCAGCCAAAGTACTCACCAGCAAGTGACAAGCCCGAATGTGTTAGCTACCTTACCCGGTTCCGATCCGCTGTTAAAAGAGGAATATGTAGTATTAACTGCACATTCTGATCATATCGGTTTTTCTAACGATTTACGCAGCGAAGATAAAATTAATAACGGGGCAATGGATAACGCTGCAGGTATCGCGATCTTACTTGAAACCGCACGTTTATTTGCGCAACTGCCGACATCGCCAAAGCGCTCTATTTTGTTTGCTGCGGTTACCGGTGAAGAAAAAGGCTTATTAGGGGCAGATTATCTAGCGAAACAACCGCCAATGCCTATTTCGCAGATGGTGGCTAACGTTAATTTAGATATGCCGGTATTACTGTATTCTTTTGCCGATTTAATTGCTTTTGGTGCAAATCACTCGACCCTAGGTGATGTGGTTGCCCGTGCTGCGGCAAAAGAGGGCAGAACCTTAAGTGAAGATCCGATGCCCGAGCAAGCTATCTTCACGCGCTCAGATCATTATCGCTTAGTGCAACAAGGTGTGCCTGCGGTGTTTTTAATGACCGGTTTTACTTCAACCGATCCAAAGGTATCGGGAGGCAAAGTGTGGGCCAGTTTCTTTGCCAAGCATTATCATCGCCCTTCTGATGATATTGCCAGCTTAACCAAAGAGTATGGGGCTATTCGTTATGATGCTGGCGCCGTATTTGCCGATATTAATTTTAATATTGCGCTGGATGTAGCGAATGCTAAAACGCGGCCATTGTGGCGCAAAGACAGTTTTTTCAGAAAGGTATTTGGCCGTATAGAGAACTCTGAACCCAATACGCCGTAATCGTTCGATACCGAGTGGTTAATATCGCTTGAGATAAACAAGCCGGCCTATCCGCCGGCTTGTTTCACTTTAAACCCTTTTTGTTGTAATAAGGTAGTGACTAATTCGCGTTTATCACCTTGTATCTCAATAATGCCGTCTTTGACCGAACCACCACAAGCACATTTCTTTTTTAATTCTGTACATAGTTGGCTTAATTCACTGGTGCTACCGGTTAAGCCTAAAATGGTTAATACCGTCTTACCGCCCCGACCTTTCGTTTCCCGACGGATGCGTAAGGCACCATCAGCAAATCCTTCAGCCGCTGAGACAGCCGGACTGCTCGCGTCAATTCGGCCTGTCGCCGTGGAATAGACCAAACCAGCCTGATTCGCCGGATTCGTGCTCTCTGGAGTAGCGCCAGTCAGTTGTTGTTGCCAATCGGCTAAGGAAATTTTTTTGCTCATCATAAAATGTCCTGAAAAGTTGGCCGTAGCTTACTCAGCACAAGCGTTGCTCGCAAGTTTTTCTGTGTCTCGCTTGGTTTTTTAATGTTATC
The DNA here is from genome assembly GCF_052656265.1 of Alishewanella sp. HL-SH06. NCBI lineage: Bacteria > Pseudomonadati > Pseudomonadota > Gammaproteobacteria > Alteromonadales > Alteromonadaceae > Alishewanella > Alishewanella sp. HL-SH06. Next base: position 2,979,951 of record NZ_CP199752.1, on the reverse strand, counting down.
TGGTAGAATATTGTCTTGATTTTAGAAATCTGGATGGCTAGAAATTGAGTATTCCAACCCAAATTAACCACTATTTACAGCTTAGTGGCCTTAAAGAGCAATTTTCTTTTTTTGATCAAGCCTTTACTGAAAAAACTACCGCCTATTATCAAGCGTTACAGCAACAGATTGCCGATAGCAGCAATGCCAAAGTGCAATGGCAATACCTAGTGCCTGAGTTAGGCGAGGGAGGGGCATGTTCGTTATTTGGTGTGCTGGACAGTGAGCCATATGATTTAACTGCGATTTTGGGCGGTCAAACCAGCGCTAATCACCAAGCCTTAGCACGTTTAACGAAAATAACTGAATTTTATCAACAGCAGTCGGGTTTAGCATGGTTTGGTATTTATCAAGCGCGTGCTAATCTGAAGCAAGAGTTGGTGCTAGTTAAATTAAGCTATTTTGGCGCCGCCTCTCGGGCTGAGTTTCCGTTAAATACTGAGTTTGCCAAGATCAGTAATAACAGTACGGTGGGTTTAACTGGCCAAGCCCGTGTGATTAACGATGTCGCGGCCTATTTGCAACAAGGCGGTGAATATTATACCTGCGATCCTAAAGTTAAAGCCGAGGCCTGTTTGCCACTGTTTACACAATCGGGCAAAATAGTTGGCATTATTGACGCTGAAGATTTGAAGCAGCAGGTGTTTACCGCAGAGGCATTGGCCCTGTTAGTGGCTGTGTGTCTGAGCATCCCCGAGTGTTTACCGGCAATCGCTTAGTGTTGCCTCCTTATAATCATAAACCAGGTAGAACAATATGTTTTCTCAGTTAAAGCCTGTCGCTATCGACCCCATATTAGGGCTAATGGCGGCTTATCGTGAAGATCCTAACCCTCTTAAAGTTGACCTTGGCGTAGGTGTTTATAAAGATGAACAAGGCCACACCGCGGTTTTAAAATGCGTAAAAGAAGCCGAAGCGCTACGTTTAAAGCATGAAGACAGCAAAACCTATGTGGGTATGGCCGGTGATCCGTCTTTTAATACGCACATTGAAAAGTTAGCCTTTGGTGCGACTCATACAGTGTTGCTTGCAAATCGCGTTGTTACGGCGCATACACCTGGCGGCACAGGGGCACTGCGTGTGGCGGCGGAGTTTATCAAGAGAGCGAATCCGGATGCGACGATTTGGGTGACCACCCCGACGTGGGCAAACCATATCTCGTTATTCCAAGCTGCGGGTTTAAAAGTCAAAGAATACGCTTATTACGATTACGACACCAAAGGTTTGCAGGTAGAGAAGATGTTTGCTGATTTAGAGCAAATTCCTGCGGGTGACGTTGTTTTAGTGCATGCCTGTTGTCATAACCCAAGTGGTATGGATCTGAATTTCGAACAATGGCAACGCTTTACCGCGATCGCGAAAGAGCGAGGTTTCACTCCTTTAGTTGATATGGCTTACCAAGGTTTTGGCGCCGGTTTAGATGAAGATGCCGCAGGCTTGCGCTATTTAGCTGAGCAAGTGCCAGAAATGATCTTGTGTAGCTCTTGCTCGAAAAACTTTGGTTTATATCGCGAGCGAATTGGTGCTGTCAGTGTTGTTGGAAGCAACAGCAAAGAAACCGACGTTGTCCGCGCAAACTTACTCAGCGTCGTGCGCGGTATTTACTCAATGCCACCTACGCACGGTGCTATTATTGTTAGCCATATTTTAGATAGCGCCGAATTAACGGCACTGTGGCACGACGAATTAGCAGAAATGCGTAATCGCATTAATAGCTATCGCCAGCTGATCATCGACAAGTTTACTGCTGAAGGCATTACCCAAGATTTCAGCTTTATTGCTCGTCAGCATGGTATGTTCAGCTTTTTAGGCATTAACAAAGCGCAAATTGAACGGCTACGCAGCGAGTTCAGTATCTATATGGTCGGTTCTAGCCGCGTCAGTATTTCGGGTTTGAATCATGCCAATATCGACTATTTCGCCAAAGCCGTCGCAACGGTATTAAAAGGCTAAATACGCCAAGAAGGTATCCAGGCATCGAGTCTGGATACCTTTTTATGCTGCGCTGTGCGCTACTTTTTCTCTTTCTCTTTCTCTTTCCTTAACCTTGCCTTTAGTTATCACACACTCAGCGATCAGGCGATAAGTATTCATTATCATAAAAGGTTCTGAGCCATTCTGGCCGATACACTGCCATTAGCGTAATGGCCATGCCATTGAGTAATGCTTCGCCAAACCAAATGAGCAAGGCTAATTGCGTATAGTTGTGATAAATCGTATGCCAGTCATGTTGTTGCTGCAGATACAGCCAGCCAGAGGTGAGTACAATTTTTAGCACTATGCTCAGGGCGGCATTCAAAAAGCCTGCAATAAAGATATACACAAATAAATGGCGAGTCAGATAATGATATGACCAGCTAAATACCGCATAACTAAATAATGCAGGCAAAATAAAGGTAGTTAATGCAAAGGCGCCCCCCTCAGCCAAGCTGACACTGTTAAACAGCATTAATAAAGCTAAGGGCAGACAACTGATCCAAATGGCGATACGCCAGCCATGACACAATACCAGTGTGGTTATACCTAGAAAAAACAACTCTAAACCCGGTACTATGCCGGCTTTTACAGACCATAGTAGAGTTAAGGCCACTGCTGAGGCAAACACAAAATGCTGATAACCCGGTAATTGTAATAAGCGTGGCCACAACTCTTTTGGATAACTTAGTGCGATGCAAAGGATAGCCAAACACCAGGCACTTATTTGCCAATAATTTATGATCATGATCATAGACCCAAAGCTGTGGATGCGGCTAATTATACTGTGTTCTAGCACAGCATAAAAAGCTTCGCGTTAGTAACAAGGTGCATGTTCAAGCGGCTAAGAGCCCTAATAAGGGCTTGAGTAAAGCCTTAGCTATTTTTCAATTGCCTTTTGATTAATGGGTTAGGCCGCATTGTTATACTGCGGTGTACTGTCCTGGCGTTTTTTTATTCTGTCAGCGATTTTGCCAGTTGCAGGTAAGTAACTCCGTTTTTTTTAACACGCTCATAATCCATGTATTCAGAGCCTAAATGCACTTCTTCTAATGCTGCTTTAATTTGTTCATTAGCATTCGGTATTAGGGCTAGTGCATTTTCCAAAGTGTAGGTTAACTGATGGATCGCCGTTACGCTGGTTGGATTTAACTCACCGGCTAACAAGTTAGCTAACTCGGTATTTTTCTCTAACAACACCTTGCTAGCTTGCTGCACATCACTGATCGCTTTACCGCTGAAATGGGCAGGGCGATCTGAGGCTTGCACGAGTGTTGCGGGGAAGTAGCACAATGCAATGAAGCTAGAAATAACGAGGATTTTCATAATAAAGCCTTAGTTAATAATGATTCTCATTAAGCTATCAGATCAATGAAACAATGCAAGTCACTTTTGCTGATAACATAAAACGTTTTCTTATACGTTGCTCTGGTTAAAACGTATCAACAAAAACGCCTGCACAAGGCAGGCGTTTTAATAAGATTAACCTTTAATAGCGGTTAGATCCGCTTGTATTTAATTCGATGTGGCTCCAGTGCTGCCGCGCCATAAGTTTGTTTTAACCAGGCCTCGTAATCAGAGTAGTTACCTTCAAAGAAATTCACTTTACCTTCATCACGATAATCGAGGATATGCGTGGCAATACGGTCGAGGAACCAGCGGTCGTGCGAGATCACCATGGCACAACCAGGGAAATCTAAAATGGCGTTCTCGAGTGCGCGCAGTGTTTCAACATCTAAGTCGTTGGTGGGTTCATCGAGTAACAACATATTGCCGCCGGCTTTTAATAGCGCCGCCAGATGCACGCGGTTACGCTCACCCCCTGATAACTCGCCAATAAACTTCTGCTGGTCGTTACCTTTAAAGTTAAAACGGCCAACATAAGCGCGGCTTGGGATCTGGAAATTGCCAATTTGCAGCATATCTTGGCCATTTGAGATTTCCTGCCACACCGTGTTTTTTGGGTTCATGCTATCGCGGAACTGATCAACACTTGCTACTTGCACCGTTTCACCAAGTTCAATGCTGCCGTTATCGGCTTTCTCTGCGCCGGTAATCATCTTAAACAGTGTTGATTTACCTGCACCATTCGGGCCGATAATACCGACAATCGCCCCCTTAGGAATACTAAAGCTTAGATCATCGATTAACACACGATCGCCGAAGGTTTTACGTAGGTGTCCCACTTCAAGTACCTTATCGCCTAAACGTGGCCCAGGTGGAATAAACAGCTCATTAGTTTCATTACGCTTTTGAAAATCTTGGCTTTGCAATTCTTCAAAACGTGCCATCCGCGCTTTACTTTTTGCATGGCGGCCTTTCGGGTTAGTTCGAACCCATTCTAATTCTTGCTTAATTGAACGCTGGCGAGCACTTTCTGTTTTATCTTCTTGTGCTAGTCGGGCTTCTTTTTGTTCTAGCCAGCTAGAGTAATTTCCTTGCCACGGAATACCTTCACCTCGGTCTAGCTCTAAGATCCAACCGGCTACATTGTCTAGGAAATAACGGTCGTGGGTAATGGCCACCACGGTACCAGGATAATCGTGTAAAAAGCGTTCTAACCAAGCCACCGATTCAGCATCCAAGTGGTTAGTAGGTTCATCTAATAACAGCATATCTGGGCGTTCTAATACCAAGCGGCAGATCGCCACCCGGCGACGCTCTCCGCCCGACAGATGTTCAATTTTGGCATCCCAAGGCGGTAAGCGTAATGAATCTGCCGCACGTTCTAGCGTGTTATCTAAGTTATGACCATCTTTTGCTTGTATTAATGCTTCTAATTCGCCTTGCTCGCGTGCTAAGGCATCAAAATCGGCGTTTTCATCGGCATAAGCGGCATACACTTCATCTAGCCGAGTAAACGCTTCTTTTACATCACTAACGGCTTCTTCAACAATCTGCCGTACTGTTTTGTTGTTATCTAATACCGGCTCTTGCGGTAAGTAACCGATTTTTGTGCCAGTTAATGCTCGAGCTTCGCCTTCAAACTCTTTGTCGATACCGGCCATAATGCGTAATAACGTCGATTTACCCGAGCCGTTTAAGCCAAGTACCCCAATCTTGGCGCCGGGGAAAAAAGATAAAGAGATGTCTTTTAAGATGGTGCGTTTCGGGGGAACCACTTTCGAAACCCGATACATTGAATAGATAAATTGTGCCATTACTAAGTTTCCGTCCGTTAAGGGCTGTCACAGTGAAGCAAATTGTACGTTATTTTCACCAGTGGTGGAAAGTGAATGGCGATGCTTTAGAATAATGTTGGCTTTTGCATGCAGATCTCTGTTTTAATATGCATCATTAGAGAATTATTAGTAGGTTAATTATGTCTGAATTTGCACACGATCCAAGCTTCCAACGTTTTATCGAAGAAGCTAAAACCCATGGCGTAGTCTGGACTCTCGCTGATGGTGAAGACTTATTAGTAGTTGAATCGGTAGAATTTGAAGAAACAGATGTAATGCCCTTTTGGTCAAGCAAAGCGGATGCCCAAGCGCACTGCTCAGAAGAATGGTCAAGCTATAAACCTGAGCCAATCCCACTCGATGTGTTTTGTGATGGCTGGTTAAAAGAGATGTACGATGACGGCGTCTTAATCGGCACTAATTGGGATGAATCACTCAATGGCCCTGAAGTAGAGCCGCGTGAACTGCTAGAAGCACTGGCGCTTGTACAGTAATTAAACACCGTGCCACACCCTAAGCCCAGCCTTTGCTGGGCTTTCGTCGTTTAAGGGTGTAAAATAATAATATTATGATCTGGTCGCTAAACTGCTTTTCTTTGCAGTGCGTATAACAGATATTGCAAATCAGTATTTGGAAAAACTATGTTATCAGAAGCAGCAATGTTAGTCCGTAGTGCACTTGAGACGCGTGGTCTTGAGACTCCTATGCGTGATAACGGCTTGTCCCGCGATGAAAAATACGAAAAGATTAATCAGTTACTCACTGAGGTTGTCAGCACTTTGGGGCTTGATCTCACCGATGACAGTTTAAGAGAAACGCCACATCGCATTGCTAAAATGTATGTTGATGAGGTTTTTGGTGGTTTGGATTATCAAAACTTTCCGAAGATGGCGCTGATAGAAAACAAAATGCAAGTAAACGAGATGGTCAAAGTGAAAGACATCAGCTTTACCAGTACTTGCGAGCATCACTTCGTCACCATCGATGGCAGCGCTACGGTGGCTTACATTCCTAAAGATAATATCATTGGCTTATCTAAGATTAATCGCATAGTGCGTTTCTTTGCACAACGTCCTCAGGTGCAAGAACGCTTAACCCAGCAAATCTTAGTGGCGTTACAAGCCTTACTTGAAACAGACAACGTTGCAGTGACCATGGATGCGGTACATTACTGCGTGAAATCGCGTGGTGTAATGGATGTTAACTCCAAAACGCAAACTACAGCACTGGGCGGTATTTTCAAAGATGACGCTCGCACTCGTGCTGAGTTTCTAGCGCGCTAACCGCAGTTGTCGCCGGTGTAGGGGACTCATTGCTTATCAATTAAACAGTGTGTCCCATGTAATTTCAAAAAGGCCGTTGCATCTTCAGCACTCAAAGGCTTGCTATAGTAATAGCCTTGTATCTCATAGCAATGCATTGTTTCTAGAATCTTAAGTTGCTCTAACGTTTCAACGCCCTCAGCAATAGTAATTAAATCCATGCTTTTAGCGATTTTAATGATTGCACTCTCAATCGCTTTATCGTTTTTATCATTTTGAATATCTTGAATAAAATATTGGTCTATTTTTAATTTTGTTAGGGCGAATCGCTTCAAATAACGCAAAGATGAATAACCCGAACCAAAATTATCGACTGCAATTTTAAAACCGAGCTCATTAAACTGTTTAATTAAAATAGCGTTTTGCTCTGGGTTATCCATCATGGCACTTTCGGTTATTTCTAGCTAAAGCCTATTGGCTGAAATATTATGCTGCTTAAGTAACTGCTTGATTAAGATTAGTAAATTGGGTTGCTGAAATTGAATCGTTGATAAGTTGATGGCCAAAGTGAAACCCTGATAGCCGTTACTTTGCCACACCGCAAATTGCCTAAAAGCCTCGGATAATACCCAGGTACTTATCGGTGCGATAATGCCAGAGCGCTCCGCTAGCGGAATAAGCTCGGCGGAAGACACGAAACCTAGCTCACTGTTATACCAGCGAAGTATTGCATCAAAGCCAATGATTTTTTGCGTTGGGTAATATCTAAATGAATACCAACAGTGAGTTTATGTTCTGAGCTGACAATGGTTCGGCCACGCGCAAGGATCCATACCCAATGACCATCTTTATGGCGCATCCTAAATTGATTTTTGTATAGTTTATTGTCTGTTTTATTAATGTAATCGTCGAAATAGTCCGTAACACAGGCCATATCATGTGGATGTAAGGCGTTAACCCATAGATCATCTATCGTGCCCTTTTGAGCGCGAGCAATACTGTTGTTAACCCTGCATAGCAACGTGTAAGGCTCACCGTAGCTTCAAAGAAAAAATCTTAATTAGAGCAATAAGTTGTAGTGCTGTTAAGGTTGATATTTTTTATGAGCACACAACGTTAGTGTGTTTAATTTGTAGTATTAATGCATTCAACCATAACTTGCTGCCTATGAAACTAGCATTAAACAAAATAAACTGTCTTTCGTCTGGTGGCGTATAGTCACTACCTAAGATCGTTCTTAGCGGTAAATACTTGGAGAAAGCGAAATGAAAAAAACACTTAACCTCGCGGCCGTGCTAGCACTGACCTTTTCGGCACAGAGCTTAGCCGCACAGTGCGGTAATATTCTCGGCCATTCAGTGCAGCAACTCAAAACCCGTGAAAGTGTCGATTTATGTGATGAATTCAAGGGTAAAACATTAATTGTGGTGAATACTGCCAGTAAGTGTGGCTTTACTCCGCAGTTTGAAGCCTTAGAAACGCTTTATCAAAACTACAAAGATCAAGGTTTAGTGGTATTAGGTTTCCCATCAAATGATTTTCGGCAAGAACACAGCGATGAAGAAAAAACAGCTGAGGTATGTTATTTAACTTACGGTGTTGAGTTTCCAATGTTTTCAACCAGCAGTGTGCGCGGGGATAACGCTAACCCGGTATTTAAAGCGTTAATTGCAAAAACCGGTGAAAGCCCGTCTTGGAATTTCAATAAATATATTGTCAGTAAAGACGAGCAACAAGTAGTGCATTTTGGTAGCCGAACCAGCCCTGATGATCCAAAGTTTATTGCTGAGCTTGAAAAACTGCTAGCGGCAAAATAATTACTGACTTTGCTCAAAAGCGCTATCTATCGCGGTGGCATTGTCGGTGGCTGCCGTTCTTGCTAGCTCATCACAGCGTTCATTTTCAGGGTGACCGCTGTGGCCTTTTACCCAATGCCAAGCAATTTGATGTTTGCTGCAAGCGGCATCTAAACGTTGCCATAAATCCTGATTTTTAACCGGCTGTTTTTGACTGGTTTTCCAGTTATTGCGTTTCCAGCCTGCTAACCACTGCATGATCCCCAAGCGCACGTATTGGCTGTCGGTGGTCAAATCAACCAGGCAGGGGCTGGTGAGTGATTCTAAACTGACAATAGCCGCGAGCAATTCCATTCGATTATTGGTGGTTAACCGAAAGCCGCCACTCAATTCCTTACGATGTTGCTTGTAAAGCAAGACACTGCCATAGCCGCCAGGACCAGGGTTACCCAAGCAAGATCCATCGGTATAGATCGTAACAGTTTTCTGCATAAAGTCTTTCCTCAAAGCAAAACGGCGTATAATCTACCCTAATAGTAGGCAACAGCGAAAGCAGCAATGTTAAAACGTCAAATTATCTTAGATACCGAAACCACCGGCATTAACCCAAAAGATGGCCATCGTATTATCGAAATTGGCTGTGTTGAGCTGATAAATCGGCGTTTTACCGGTAACAATTATCATGTTTATATTAATCCAGAGCGGGAAATTGAAGCTGAAGCCATTGCCGTGCACGGAATTACTAACCAACGTTTGCAACATGAACCCAAGTTTCGAGATATTGCACATAGCTTTTTCGAGTACATTAAGGGGGCCGAATTAGTCATTCATAACGCCGCTTTCGACGTCGGTTTCATAGATCATGAATTTGCCATGTTGCAGCCAAAAATCCCTCCAGTGGCGGAGTATTGTGGCATTGTTGATACGCTTAAATTAGCGCGAGACTTGCATCCGGGCCAAAAAAACAACCTCGATGCACTGTGCCGCCGTTATGATATCAATAATAGCCATCGTACTTTGCACGGCGCCTTATTAGATGCCGAAATTTTGGCTGATGTTTATTTGTTAATGACCGGCGGGCAGGTCAGTTTAAACTTAGCGGCGGAAGACGCGAACAATCAACAAGATCAGGAAGGGCCCTTGGTTATCCAGCGCAGTGGTAAGTTAAAAGTGATTAAAGCCAACAGCCAAGAATTAACTGCCCATCAAAGTCGTTTAGATTTAGTGCAAAAGAAAGGGGGCAGCTGTTTATGGCGAGATTAATGCTACTGTGTTTTATGCTGTGTAATATGTTTGTACTGACCGTTGCTGCACAACAAGACTCGACATTACCTGTTGCAACGCCAGAGTCGGCCCCAGCGCAAACACCAGAGCCATTAATGCGCATGTTGGCAGACTTGCCATTACGTAATCAAATTCCCTTGTTAGATAATCGGTTTCGCATCGATGACGGTATTGAATCTATCACCTTGGTTTTTTTTCGCCGACCGGGTTCGGCTTCTATCGTATTAGTGCGTCCCGATGGCAGTAAGGTGTTTTATAACACGGCCAAGCAAAACAACATTCGTTGGTTTGATGGCCCTTCCTACGATTTAATTGAAATTACTCAGCCGATGCCAGGGCCTTGGCAGGCCGTCGGTCGAGTTTTACCCGAAAGTAAGATTTTGGTGCTGACCGATGTGGCATTAGATGTTGATCCTTTACCTAAACCGATGGTGGTAGGGGAAACGTTTAAATTAACGGCGCGGATGCTGCAAGATGGCAAAGCGATTAATGCGCGAGAATTTAAAGACATACTGTCGTTACAAGTGGTTTTTACCAGTACCAATGATAAACGTTACGAAAACTTCGGCCGAGGTATGGTGGAAGTGGCCAACTTTCGTGATGATGGCCGTGGTTATGACATCAGTGCGCGTGACGGTATTTTTACCGGTGAGATAAATTTGGTATTTGGCCAAGGCGAGTGGATCCCGCGCTTTATTGTGCGTACGCCTTTGTACACTCGCGAAGTGGAACAAAGCGCCGTTATTATTGAACCTTCGCCTATTACGCTTAACGTACAGATGGCAACTACAGCTGAGCAAAGCCATATTATTATGTTGGATGCGAATAGTGATCTGGTAGACGTCGACTCTTTGCTGTTCCAGGGGCAAATTCAATACCCAGATGGCGATATGCAATCATTTTCTTTAGTCGAGCCTACCACAACAAAGCAACTACAGGTCGATAACCGCGGGCATGGTAGTTATATTTTGAATATGGCCGTTTTTGGCCAAATGCGCGATGGTCGAGAGTTTGTATTAAATTTACCTGAAGAGCGTTTTTTAGTGGCCATGCTGGCGCAGGAAGCGCCTGACTTAGGGCCCGCCGACACTGTAACCGAAGCCGCTGTTGAGGTGGCAGAGCCGGTTGCCACAGAAGTACCTTGGCTTTGGATCATCCTGATTAATTTGTTTATTTTAGTGTTAGGCGCAGTAGCCATTTGGTTTGTGTTATCTGGCAAGCAGTTCAGTCGTTTAATGTTTTGGCGTAAAAAGACCGAGCTTGCTGCTACCGCCGCGGTAAATAAGACGGCTACAGCGGCGAAAGGGGACAGCACAGCGAATAATAAACCAGCAAAAAAGAAAGATGGTGAAGATATATTGGATCTTTCTATGCCAGATGGCTAAGGAATAGGCAAAAGCGGCAAAAAAGAAGTTGACTGGGTTTGGGGTAATCCGTATCATTCCCGCCGCACCAGACGATACCCAAATGAAATCGTTTGATGCTGGCGCGGAGCGGTAGTTCAGTCGGTTAGAATACCGGCCTGTCACGCCGGGGGTCGCGGGTTCGAGTCCCGTCCGCTCCGCCAACATTTTGATGCTTTCCGGAGCGGTAGTTCAGTCGGTTAGAATACCGGCCTGTCACGCCGGGGGTCGCGGGTTCGAGTCCCGTCCGCTCCGCCACTAGCATCAAAAAAGCTTCCTGATCCGGAGCGGTAGTTCAGTCGGTTAGAATACCGGCCTGTCACGCCGGGGGTCGCGGGTTCGAGTCCCGTCCGCTCCGCCATTTCAGTTAGTGTGTCATCGAGCGTAAGCTCACTCCAGCGCGGAGCGGTAGTTCAGTCGGTTAGAATACCGGCCTGTCACGCCGGGGGTCGCGGGTTCGAGTCCCGTCCGCTCCGCCATTTTCATCTAAATCAGCCAGCTAACGCTGGTTTTTTTGTGCCTACAAATAAGTGAGCGGTAGTTCAGTCGGTTAGAATACCGGCCTGTCACGCCGGGGGTCGCGGGTTCGAGTCCCGTCCGCTCCGCCATTTTCATCTAAATCAGCCAGCTAACGCTGGTTTTTTTGTGCCTACAAATAAGTGAACGGTAGTTCAGTCGGTTGCTGTTATAAAAATCTAGCCGGCCTGTCACGCCGGGGGTCGCGGGTTCGAGTCCCGTCCGCTCCGCCATTTTCATCTAAATCAGCCAGCTAAAGCTGGTTTTTTTGTGCCTACAAATAAGTGAACGGTAGTTCAGTCGGTTGCTGTTATAAAAATCTAGCCGGCCTGTCACGCCGGGGGTCGCGGGTTCGAGTCCCGTCCGCTCCGCCATTTTCATGTAAATCAGCCAGCTAATGCTGGTTTTTTTGTGCCTGCAAATAAGTGAGCGGTAGTTCAGTCGGTTGCTGTTATAAAAATCTAGCCGGCCTGTCACGCCGGGGGGCGCGGGTTCGAGTCCCGTCCGCTCCGCCATTTTCATGTAAATCAGCCAGCTAATGCTGGTTTTTTTGTGCCTGCAAATAAGTGAGCGGTAGTTCAGTCGGTTGCTGTTATAAAAGCAAGCTTCGGGGTCATATACTAATACCCCTAACGTTTTCGCCGTGGGCGAGATACTTTCTTTTGTGTCGCCAAAAGAAAGTATCCAAAGAAAATGCGACCCCACTTCCGCTCGAAAGCCCGACTGCTCATGCGTTGTCCAAGGCGAAAACGTAACTCGCGCGGCGCTACCGTCGCCGCACTCAAACACCCGTTTTCTTAAAACCTTGGCCAACGATGATCAGTCGGCTCGCTCTAAGGGGACTAAAATCCAGAGTAAGCTTTGGGGCAGATATTAAGACTCTATTGATCAGTTAATAGCGAAGTAAACGTTGGCTTAAGACGTCTTTTTCAGGGATGAAAAAGAGGAGCGTACACGGATTTATTTACAGCGTGCTCCAGTCGAAGCTTTACGGAGCGTTTAACCTTTTCGCCGTTGGCGAGATACTTTCTTTTGCGTCGCCAAAAGAAAGTATCCAAAGAAAATGCGACCCCACTTCCGCTCGAAAGCCCGACTGCTCATGCGTTGTCCAAGGCGAAAACGTAACTCGCGCGGCGCTACCGTCGCCGCACTCAAACACCCGTTTTCTTAAAACCTTGGCCAACGATGATCAGTCGGCTCGCTCTAAGGGGACTAAAATCCAGAGTAAGCTTTGGGGCAGATATTAAGACTCTATTGATCAGTTAATAGCGAAGTAAACGTTGGCTTAAGACGTCTTTTTCAGGGATGAAAAAGAGGAGCGTACACGGATTTATTTACAGCGTGCTCCAGTCGAAGCTTTACGGAGCGTTTAACCTTTTCGCCGTTGGCGAGATACTTTCTTTTGCGTCGCCAAAAGAAAGTATCCAAAGATAATTCCCCACTTCCGCTCGAAAGCCCGGCTGCTCATGCGTTGTCCAAGGCGAAAACGAAACTCGTGCTATGCTTCGTCGCCGCACTCAAACACCCGTTTTCTTAAAACCTTGGCCAACGATGATCAGTCGGCTCGCTCTAAGGGGACTAAAATCCAGAGCAAGCTCCAAGCTTCGGGGGCAGATACCAAGACTCTGTTGATGAGTTAATAGCGAAGCAAGCTTTGGCAGGATACGTCTTTTTCAGGGATGAAAAAGAGGAGCGTGCACAGCTGTGTTGAAATTGAGCCTTGTCGCAATGACAGTGCGGTGTTCGGTTTTGCAGGGGGGTTATGTAGAATGTTGCCAGATAACCGGCTCTTGCGCGTTATGGGCGGCTTGGAGAAGCTCTAACAGTGGAAAGGCGCGAGTTGATGCGCTAGGCAAGGGTTCTTCTTGAAGTTCAGCGGGTAATTCAGCTAATTCATGCTGCATGTCATCTTGCTGTTGTTGGACTTCATCAGCAAGGCGGCTACGTTGTTGCAAAAGCGTAATGGCCGTTGCCACGTCTTCAGCAGGGATAATACCGGTCGATTTCTTAATAGTCTGCGCTGAATCGGCCATATAGGTTTGCATGTTACAATTCATCATTTGCAACATCTGTTCACCGGACTGTTGTAAATAAGATAGTGCACTCCAACTGGGGGTTGTGAGTAAGCGTAACGCCAACCACACATTCCTATCCTAACTGATCAACATTACCCTGTCTGCCACTTTAAATTATCAGGGTAATCATCATGAAACGCACTAAAGAACAATGGCTGGCCTTATTCGCCGAGCAAGCCCAAAGTGGCCTCACTCAAACGGCATTTGCTAAACGACAAGGGATTATCCCGACCTATTTCAATCTGCGTAAACGCCAGTTGTTGGCTCATCAGAATGATGACACCGGTTTCATTGAATTAGCACCACAAAGCTCGCCACTGGCCCGGCATATCCTGCTACGCAAGCGTGATATGGAATTGCAACTTCCAGCAGGGACGGATGCACTCTGGTTAGCCGCCTTGCTCAGGGCACTTTGACCATGAAAATGTTCCTCGATGTGCTTAAGGTCTATTTGCATAAACAGCCGGTCGATTTTCGCAAATCCATTAATGGCTTATCGTTGCTGGTCGAGCAAGAGATGCAGCTCTCGCCATTTAGCGGCGCGTTGTTTGTGTTCTGCAATCGGCAGCGTACTCGGTTAAAAGTGCTGTACTGGGATAGCACTGGGTTTTGTCTGTGGTACAAGCGACTTGAAAAAGACACGTTTCGCTGGCCAAGGCAGATGCCAGGTAAAGTGTTGTCTATTAGCGAGCAGCAATGGCATTGGCTGTTGCAAGGTGTCGATATTCAAAAAATCACCGCGCACCAGCCGCTGCATTACCAGAGTGTGGGTTGATATGCCGATCGGCTATAAATCTTGTAGATCGCATCCAAAACAATCTAAATCTTACCAAGCACTTAGCCAAATTGGCCGTTACAATAACGGCCATGAAAAAGATACCTCAATCCTTACCTGATGATGTTGAACTGCTCAAGAAAATGCTGCTTGAGCAGACGCAAAAGCTTGAGCGCAAACTGGCGCAAAAAGATAAGCGCATCGCTAAACTAGAGCGGGTTAACCAGCAGCTCTCGGATAAGCTGCAGCAATTGCTGGAGCGCTATAACCTGAAGAAGTACCAGAAATTTAGCCCCAGCAGCGAGACCTACGAAGGTGAAGGCGAAGTCTTAAATGAGGCCGAACAGCTTATTGAAGACGAGTCCGTAGCGACAGAGCCAGACACTCAGACGACCGAGAGCGCTGAGAAAGCCGCCAAGCCACGCCGACCGCGTATTACTCCTGAATTGCCCCGCGTTGACGTTATCCATGACATTGACGATAAAACCTGTGTCTGCTGTGGCCATGCCCTGCATCAAATGGGTGAAGAGGTTAGTGAGCAAATTGAGTTCGTGCCCGCGCAAATCCGTGTGCTGAGAAATGTCCGGTTGAAATACAGCTGCCGGCAGTGTGAAACCAATGGCACTAAGGTCGACATTAAGATTGCCGATGTACCGCCTGCGGTTATCCCTAAGAGTATGGCCACGCCAAGTTTACTGGCGCAAATCATCAGCAGCAAAATGCACTATGGGATGCCACTTTACCGACAAGAAAAACTGTTTAATGAAGCCGGCATTGAGCTTAGTCGTCAAACGATGAGTCGTTGGCTGATAACCTGCGCACAGAAACTGAAACCGCTACTGGCGTTAATGAAAGCTGAGCTTCTGAAACAGCCGGTGCTGTGGGCAGATGAAACCACCGTCAATGTGCTGGATGTTGAGAAAAGCACCTGTTACATGTGGGTATATGGCTGTGGCTTAGAAAAAAGTACCGGCCCTAAACTGGTGCTGTTTGATTATCAGGATAGTCGCAGCAGTAAACATCCCTGTGACTTCTTATTCGGCTTTAACGGTTATCTGCAGGTCGATGGTTATGCCGGATATGAGAAAACCGACGCAACCTTAGTCGGTTGCTGGGCACATGCCCGACGCAAGTTCGTCGAAGCCCAAAAAGCACAGGGCAAAGGCAAAACGGGTAAAGCGGATGTGGCCCTTAACCATATCCAGAAACTCTATGCACTGGAGAGTAAATTAAAAACCGTACCGCCTGACAAGAAGTATGACGCCAGACAAGCACTAGCTAAACCACTGCTAGAACAATTTAAAAGCTGGCTGGATAAATCAAGCGAGAGTGTCACGAAAGAAAGTTTACTGGGAGTCGCTATCACGTATAGCCTGAATCAGTGGCCCAAGCTCATCCGCTATCTGGACGATGGTAGACTTAATATCGACAACAACCGTGCTGAGCGCGCCGTCAAACCGTTCGTGATTGGACGCAAGGCGTGGTTGTTTGCCAATACTGAAACGGGCGCAGAAGCCAGTGCTGCAATGTATAGCCTAGTCGAAACGGCTAAAATCAATGGCCTAGAGCCGTATGATTATCTATGCCGCTTGCTCACTGAGCTGCCCAAAGCCAATACCCACGAGCGACTGCAACAACTCCTGCCATATTGATCAGCAGCCACACCGCAAGGTGTGGTTGTTGTTACGCTTACGGTTGTGAAAGTAATCATGTTTAAATCCTCTATTTTAATCTGTGGAGTGGTCGTGCTATCGGCCAGTGCTCACTGTATTGTGATTAACGCAAGATGGAGCGCATAGGGTAAGATTCGCATTTAAGTATGGTTCAGATAAGCATCAATAGCGAATTAACGAATTGTAGGTTATTAGCCTTTGCGAATACGAATCCGCCGTGAGTGATGCACGAGTGGTACTGAACCGATAGCCTGCTATTAAGCAATCTAACGCGACTTGGTTTGTCTTTACTCGTGCAGGGACAATTTGTGACTGGCTTTTTGTTGATACATGGCTACGTCGGCTTGGTGAAGCAATGATTCAAGATCCTGTGCGTCGCTGGGGAAAAAGGCGGTGCCGAGGCTTAGCTCAAATGCAACTGACTGACCATTGGCGAAAAAAGTCGCGCGTTTAAAGCTGGTCATGATTTTTTGCAGGATAGGCTGAATATCTTGCTGCTTGCTAATGCGTGGCATAATCACTAAAAATTCATCGCCTGATAAGCGGCAAGCAACATCAGAACTGCGTAAATTAATTTGGAGTAGCCTGGCAACTTCTTGTAAAAACTGATCGCCAATCGCATGCCCAAAGCGATCATTGATCAGTTTGAATTTATCTAAGTCTAAGCTAATGATACAAAATTCAGCTCGGGAGTTAATGAGCGTCTCTAACCATTTCATCGCGAAACGCCTGTTGGGTAATAAGGTTAAAGGATCTTGCAGTGAGTTAATTCGTGCTAAATGGTAACTATAAAATAAGCTAATAAAAACCAGCAGTAATAACAAACTAAAACCGTACCCAATCACACGAATATATGACGACGCTAATGCAGGGCCGTTGTAAGATGTTCCGGGTAATTCGGCAATCGCTATCAACCAGCTGCCGTTGATCAACCGGATCGTTTCGCTGCTAAAAGCCTCTGCAAACACGCTTTCATCACCGAAAAACACCTCGCCATTCGCACCTAAACCATCTTTACCACGGATTGCCAGTCGAGATTGTGCAGCAAGTTCATTCACACCGGCTAACTTGAACAGTTTGTCTAGTTCGATGACCGCGCTACAGGTCCCCCAATACCGCTGATTGAACGGTGGATCGGTGAAGATAGGCATCCGCGCAATAATGGCTTGGTTGCCTTGGATTAATGTTAGCGGCCCGGCAATAAAAACCTCTTGTCGCTGCTTAGCTAATTCGACAGTGTGTAATTGTTCCGGTGACTGGCGGTAATCAAAGCCTATAACACTTTCATTACCTGTTAAGGGATAGACAAAACGGATCACGTTATCGGGAGCTAAAGCGATATTGCGCAAACTACTGGACTTTAAATATAAGGCTTCAGCCATACGCGTCAATTGTTCGTTATCAGATTGCGGATTAACCGAAATCAGCGTGGCTAAACTATCGGCTAAAAAAATATTGGAATTTAATTCAGACTCAATATTGGCTCGAACCGAGGATAACTGCTGACTCAGGCGTTCATGCTGATGAATTTGCATCAGTTCTGCGTAATTACGATGATAATACTCGACTAGCATTACCACACTGGCCATAAACGCGGCTAATGCGAAAAATAATAGCGATTTTTTATGACCATTCGCCTTGCCAAACACTTGTTTCATATAGGCAATTTTAAGATATCAAACAGCGACATACAAATCCTAGCTAGCGGCGTGATCAATAGCTGGCCTTACGCGCAAAACGCCCGAGTTGTTGCTCTGTCGTGGCAGTACCCTCTAACAAATTTTTAGCGGCATCGTCAATTGAAGCCATTTGTTGATAAGCTTGATTGGTGATCTGCTGGATCGCACTTAAATGTTCATGGGTTTGTTGATATTTTTCTTCAAGGTTAGATACGCTGCTGGTGATGGTTTTCATACCACCCTGAGCCGTTAGCAACTCTTGCTGTAATAAAGCAAATTCTTGATTCGTTTCATTAATTTGATTTTGAGCATCTTTTGCTTGTTGATTTAAGCTAGTGGATTCTTCTTTTGTTTCTTTTACCAAGCGCTCCATATCATTCAAAAAACCTGAAATTTGCTTCGTTGCTTCATTCACTTTGGCTGCCAGTGTTCGCACTTCGTCGGCAACAACGGCAAAACCACGACCGGCATCGCCCGCTCGAGCTGCTTCGATGGCGGCGTTTAAAGCCAGTAAATTGGTTTGATCCGAGAACCCTTCAACCATAACTAAAATCTGTCGGACATTTTCTGAGTTTTTTTGTAAACCGTTAATAGTGGCAGCAAAAGAGTCAAGCAATCGAGCAATCGCCGCGAGTTGTTGATTAAGTTGCTGCATTTGTGTGCTGGCAACTTGAGCTTTACTTACTGCAAGTTGTGTTACCTCGCCCATTTGATCGCTGCTTTGGACGATGTTCGTTAAATAGTTGATAACTTGTTCACTTTCTCGGCGAATTAAAGTATTACGTTGCTCAGTTTCTTGTAAGTTTTTGCGAGTACTTTTTACTGCGATAGATACCTGCTCATTGATCTGATGCGTATTGCGCGCTTGTTGATGCACATTGCCAAGTACGTCACTAAGTTGGCTAACGAATTGGTTAAATTCGTCAGATAATGTTCGGAACTCATCAAAGGTGAAGGCGGGTAAACGTTGGCTAAGATCAGCCCCAGAGCGATTACTGTCGTGTAAATTTTTGACTAAAGCCTGCACCGGGCGAACAATTAAATGCCACATATAGAAGATAGTAAAACTATAAGCAGCGCTGCCAACAACGAGCAACAACCACCAAAGTTGTTTGTTATCAGTGGTAGGGTAAGCAAGATACATCGCCAGCGCAAAGAACAGGGTAATAAACAGTACATTACCCACTATCTTTCGGGTTAAGGTAAAAAAGAATCGCTGCTCGATCAGATGGTAAAGTGTCATAACCCGCTCCAGTAAAGATGCTGGTTTAGCCCAGCATGGGTATTTTTAACAGTGCAGAACGTGCAAGGCAAAGGCGGTAGGTTTGCACTGTTATCAATATAAAACAATAAACTAGTTTATGGTATGTGCCAATCTTTAAGCATACCACTGACCTTATCTCTTACCCCTGCTAGTCAGATAACCGGAAGTATCAGTCTTTTGCCCTACTGTACCTTTGTGAATGCTGCAGCATACCAATCATGCATAGCATTTAAGCGGTAATATCATGCTAAGGAATTAAGGCTTTAGCAAAAAACGCGCTTAAGACCATTGCGCCGTAAAACGTTATGCAATTTGCATAGCTTATGATTTAGGGTATGAAATATTTTTAATAATAAGGAAGTTTACTCTTTTCATGTTGTGTCGCGGGGTATTTATTTACAGGTTTTTTGCGCTAGATCTTAACCATGAGCAAAAAAATCGTGGTTAAGATCGGCGTTAAAGAGGAGATAGATTTAGTTAAATTTAATTTTTCGAGTGAGCCACCATCCGAACACCATGCTGAGCACAAAACCGATGGTACCGGTGCTACCTGAGGTTAGAGCGGCAATAGCAGGGCCAGGGCAATAACCTAATAAGCCCCAACCGACACCGAAAATTAAAGCCCCTAACAATAATTGGCGATCTACTTTGGTGCTCTTTGGAAGATAAAAAGCCTTTTCTAGAAAAGGGGCTGCTCGTTTTTGGCTAAAGTAAAAACCAGTAGAGTAAACCACTAAAGCCGCGCCCATGACTAACGCTAAGCTTGGGTCCCAGTTATCAAGTACATTCAGAAAACCAATTACTTTTGCGGGGTCGATCATCATTGAAATAGTGATACCCGCAGATAACAATAAGCCGGATAAAAATGCCACTAATGCTTTCATATTTTCTCCTGCTTAAAATAAGCTTGCAACCAGCACGCCTGCTGCCATAAAGACTAAGGTAGCACTAATCGAGCGTGGAGATAGTCTACCGATACCACAAACACCATGACCTGAGGTACAGCCGCTGCCCCAGCCTGTGCCTAAACCCACCAATAAACCGGCAATTAAGGTTTTAGTGTTTAAGTCAGGCGTAGTAAAGGTGAGATCTTGCATAAAAAAGCTTACCAGTAGTGGTGCAACTAAAAGGCCAGCCACAAACGCAAATCGCCAGCCTCGTCCATCACGTTCAAAAATAAGCTGGCTGGCTATGCCAGAGATTCCTGCAATACGTCCTAACATGGTCATCATTAGCAATGCACCAAAGCCAATTAAACTGCCGCCAATTAGCGCAGATATCGGGGTGAAATTCTCCATTACGACTCCTTATTGCGTGACGGGTAAGCCTGCTTCTTGCCAGGCTGCCATGCCACCCGCGACCGAATAGACATCAGTAAAGCCCATGTTCTGTAACGATTCCGCGGCTAAAGCCGAGCGAGCACCTGAACGGCAAATCAAATACAACGGCTCCTGTGCTAATTGCGCTAAGGCTAACTCTGCGGCACAACCTGACGCCGCGACGGCGGGGTGGTTAGCCAATTGCATTTCTAATACACCGCGTGGGTAGTTAACGACACTGCTGATGTGTGCTTGAGCAAATTCGGCAGGCTCACGTACATCAATAATACGAGTTGATGGCTGTTTTTCTAGCTGCGCCGCGAGTTGCTGAATATCGACTTCTTTGATACGTTCTTTTGCTTCGGCCACTAATTGTTGTGCTGTTTTCATTATAAATCCTCCAAAAAACAGTTTATAAAACAGATTGATAAATCACGACACCCGCCATGATCGCCAAGAATACGGCAAAGCCCTTTTGTAAGATCGCTTTCGGTAATCTGCGATTGAGCCAACCGCCAACATAACTTCCCAAAATACCGGCCACAACCATGATAGTGATGGCGTGCCAATCAAATACCAAGCCTTGTGCATGAAACACACTGTAGTATTTTGCAAAACCGACAAACGATTTTAACGCAATGATCATTAAGCTGGTTGCTACGCCGATATGAAGGGGTAACCCGGCCAATAATACTAATGCGGGAACGATTAAGAAGCCCCCTCCAACCCCCACAAAACCAGTAATAGCACCGACAACTAAGCCATCGGCAATGACTTTAATATGATGAAACGTTTTGGGTTGATCAATCATCGTGACTTTGCTGCGCCACATCATTATTGCCGCAACCACCATTAAGGACGCGAAGACTAATAACTGCCAGCGGCTATCTACTAAGGTGCCTAGCCAAGCGCCACCATAAGTGCCTAACATTCCGGGTACACCAAACCATAAAACATGGCGCCAACTGATTAAACGGCGAAACATATTGTGGATTGAACCAAACAAGCTGATCAGCGCTACTATTAATAACGAAGACGCGATGGCCAATGATGCGGGCATGCCAACCAAATACAACAACACCGGTACGGTCAGGATCGAACCACCTGACCCGAATAACCCTAAGCTAAGCCCGATGATTAAAGCACCTATTAATACCAACATGGCCACTCCTATATTCTTTTATGGAATATGCATATAACGGAATTGCATTCTATGGGCTTTTTCGTTAAGCTGCAATCAAAATTTAGCATTAACTAAAGTAAGGGCTGAAAAAATGAGTAACCTAGATAATCTGCATATTGAAATGTTCTTTGATAATGATAGCGCAACTTGCAGTTATGTGGTTGTTGATAAAGCAACGGCTAAAGCGGCAGTGATTGATCCAGTACTTGATTACGATGCCGCCGCAGGGCAGGTTAGCACAGAGGCCGCAGATAAGATTTTAGCGTACTTAGCTGAGCAAGGCTGGCAATTACAGTGGATTTTAGAAACCCACGCTCATGCTGATCATCTTTCTGCCGCGCATTACCTAAAGCAAAAGACAGCAGCACCCATTGCGATTGGTGAGGGGATCCGGAAGGTTCAGCAAACGTTTAAAATGGTTTTCAATATCGCTGATGCAGAATTAATTGGCACGGGTGATTATTTTGATAAATTATTTGCGGATGGTGAAACGTTTAACATCGGCTCGGTTACCGCGACGGTGATTAATACACCTGGTCATACTAACGACAGTGTCAGTTATTTAATTGCTGGCAATGTGTTTGTAGGTGATTCACTGTTTATGCCTGATGGCGGTACGGCACGTTGCGATTTTCCGGGTGGTGATGCCCATATCTTGTTCCGTTCTATCCAGCGTTTATATCAGTTGCCAGCAGAAACGGTTGTTTATGTTTGTCATGATTATCAACCGAATGGTCGTGAATTACGTTTTAAAACGACGGTGGCCGAACAAAAACAGCAAAATATTCATGTGAAAGCTGACACCGTTGAAGCAGATTTTGTGCAAAAACGTGAAACACGTGATAAAACCTTAGCTGTACCGCGACTGATTTATCCTTCGGTACAAGTGAATATTCGCGCTGGGCAACTGCCTCAAGCAGAAAGTAATGGTGTGAGTTACGTTAAAATACCTTTAAAACAAGTATAACAACCACGTGATGATGAGAGCTTAGAGTATTTTACACCCTAAGCTCGCCAAGCGATAATAAAACAGCAGCCCGCAATCAGTCGAAACTGCTGTTGTAGGTGCTATTTGAGCAAAGCCGTAAATTGACTTACTAATTGGTCTAAATCTAATAGCTGCTTTTCACCTGTGCGGCGATTTTTGTATTCAGCCTGACGGTTATCGAGGTTACGCTCGCCAATCACAATGCTGTGAGGCACACCAATCAATTCCATATCTGCGAACATCACACCCGGGCGCTCTTTACGATCATCAAAGAGTACGTCAATACCCGCAGCTTTAAGTTGTTGATACAACAGCTCAGTGGCTTCAGCTACACGCACTGACTTGTGCATATTCATTGGAATCAACACCACTTGGAAGGGCGCTATTGCGTCAGGCCAAATAATACCGTATTCGTCGTGGTTCTGTTCAATCGCGGCGGCAACAATGCGTGACACACCCACACCATAACAGCCCATGGTCATAATTTGGTGTTTACCTTCTTCATTCAATACACCGGCTTTAAGCGCTTGAGAGTATTTATCACCCAATTGGAAGATATGACCGACTTCAATACCACGCTTAATCACTAAGTGACCAAAACCACAAGGGCTGGGGTCGCCTTCAACGATATTACGAAGGTCGGCAACCTGGTAATCAGTGATATCGCGATCCCAATTGACGCCGGTTAAATGGTAACCGTCTTTATTGGCACCAACAATAAAATCAGCAAGGTGTGCGGCGCTGCGGTCAACAATCACCGGGATGGTTAAACCCACAGGTCCGACTGAGCCAGGTGCTGCGTTTACCAGTTGACGAATTTGCTGTTCGTTAGCAAATTGCAGTGGTACGGCAACTTGCGGTAATTTCTCCGCTTTAACTTCGTTAAGCTCATGGTCGCCGCGAACCACTAATGCAACTAGGGATGCTGGTGCATCATCTTTGGCAACGCCAACAACGAATAAGGTTTTCGCAATTTGCTGTTCGCTGATGTTTAATAATTCTGCTACAGCAGCAACAGTACCGACATTTGGCGTGGCAACTTCTTGCATGCTTTGCGTTGCTGCTGGGCGTTCGCCCGCCGGCGCTATTGCTTCGGCCATTTCGATATTCGCGGCATAATCGCTGGTATCAGAGAAGGCAATGGCATCTTCGCCGGAAGAGGCTAGCACATGAAACTCGTGCGAAACACTACCGCCAATCGCGCCGGTGTCGGCAAGCACAGGCCGATAATCTAAGCCAAGACGATTAAAGATATTGCAGTAAGCGCGATACATGGCATCGTAGGTTTGTTGTAATGAGTCTTGGCTTAAATGAAATGAATACGCATCTTTCATTAAAAACTCACGCGCGCGCATCACACCAAAACGAGGCCGACGCTCATCGCGGAATTTGTTTTGAATTTGATATAAGCTCAGTGGCAGCTGTTTATAGCTGGTGATTTCGCGACGTACCAGATCAGTAATCACTTCTTCATGTGTAGGGCCTAATACGAAATCGCGCAGATGACGGTCTTGAAAACGCAATAACTCGGCGTCCATTTTCTCCCAGCGCCCCGATTCCTGCCACAGTTCAGCCGGTTGTACCATGGGCATCAGTACTTCAATGGCACCGGCGTTGTTCATTTCTTCACGAACAATTTGCTCTACCTTACGCAACACTCTGACACCAGTAGGTAAATAAGTGTATAAACCAGAAGATAAACGGCGGATCATACCGGCGCGAAGCATTAATTTGTGACTAATAACTTCGGCATCTGCTGGCGTTTCTTTCATCGTAGATAATAAATACTGACTGGTGCGCATGAGGCTCTCTGTAAAAAAGACTTAAAAAAATTACCCTCATTCTAACAACGGATCTACTCTGGCAGAAGTTTAATCTGATGTTTAATGAGCTTATTTGTGACTTCTTGCTCTAAAAGCATGCCGCCAAGGCTGTATAAACCATCAGGTAACTCGATTAGACCTCTTAAATCCATTATCGCCGTTGTATTTTCAGCGGCTAACCAGCGTTGTTGTTTTGGAGAATATAACCAAACAGCAGCACTGGGGGTGGCAACGAGATTTTGATAATCACGACCATTCAGTTGATATGGCACATTACTACCGCCGATAAACACGGCCATTTCTTCGCCGTTGACGTTAACGGTGGCTGCGGCTAAACGGTAGCGAGCATGGCCAGTGGGGTGGGGAATGCTTTGCCAGGCGATGCTATTGGCATTGTTACCCAGCTTTCCAGCCCAACATTCAGCCACCGGTTGTTGCTGTGGGCTGCTGTGATGATAATCCAAGGTTACGCCATCACAGACAATTAATTGATCTGCGGCAACAGCCGCTGCTAAACCAAAGGCGGGTTTACCCGGAAATGGTGTTGCTTGCGACCAGCGCTGGGTGAAATTATCAAATAACTGCACCACATTAACGGCACCGTATTCACTAAAACCACTGATGAGATAAATGTAACGATTTTGATAAGCCACGGCGGCCGCATGATCGACCGGTACTGGCATATCATTTAAACGCGTATAGCGACGGGTGATGGGATCGAGCCGGTAGCTATCAGCTGCTGTCGTGGTTTTACCATCGCTTTGTACAAAAGCGCCGCCCAGAATGAAAAAATTATTGTTTAAGGCCACGGCACTGGCCCCAATGCGGCCTTGAAGCCGTTGTTGATTGGGTAAGATAGGTAGGGTTGTCCAGTTATATTCGCCAAGCGTATGTAACCACACTTTATCATGGATCTGTGCGCTGGTTTTTGCTGGGCCTATGCCGCTTGCAGAAAGCAGATAGGTTTTCCCTCGAACTGTGGTGGCTGCTACGGCATTATTACTGACAGGCTCAGGCAGCTCGGGCAGGGCGAAGCAAATAAAACTGGTGGCCAATAAGCTAAGGTAGCTGCATGATTTCAGTAACATGGTTGTGTTCTCCGTCGACGGTCCATTTAATATTAAATTCGTATAGGGTCATGCCATAATGTTGAATGTCAGCCCGTTGTTTTTTATAGGGTGGCCGTGGATCCTGTTTTAAAACCTTTTCAATAAAAGTGCGTAAATGCGGATAGTGCTTTTGTTGCTGGCAAAATTGTTCAGCATTTTCAGACATTGATACGGTCATCATGGTCTCTGGTGCGGCATCGGCAAAGCCACCATTTGCATCAGGTAGCGCATCAGAATAGGGCAGATAAGGTTTAATGTCCAAAATCGGCGTGCCATCTAATAAATCTAAGCCGCTGATCAAAATCTGTAATTTACCGTTTTTTCGAGTAACCCCATCTAGTTTTACGACCGATAAGCCAATTGGATTAGGTCGAAAGGTGGCGCGTGTGGCAAATACGCCTTTTCGGGTGTTGCCACCTAACCTTGGGGGACGGACTAACGGCGACCAACCCTTGTCTGCCGTTTCATGAAAAACAAAAACTAACCATAGGTGACTAAAGGCTTCGATACCTCGCACGATCCCTTCATCGGCATAGTCAGCTTCTAATTCAATACTGCCACAGGCTTCTGCGATTAAACCTGGTTGTCTTGGTATGGCAAACTTTTGTTTATAGGGTGATTTAATATAGCCGATGCTATTAAATTGATACTGAGCCATCTTCAGAAATATCTTGGTTAATAAGCAGAAAAACAATCAGCTATTATGCAAGCCCCCCGTTAAAACAACAAGTAAACTTGCCCTTTACTATCGGATGTCTAAATGGCTTTGACGCTAGACGTTTAAGTTGTCACAATACGTAGGTCTTTTTATTATTGAATTAGTGTCATTATGGAACAGCGTATTTTATTAACTGAGTGTCCCGATTCAAAAGGGCTGATCGCGCAGATCACCAATATTTGTTACAAGCACCAACTGAATATTATTCGTAATACTGAATTTGTTGATCCGGTAACCGGTCAATTTTTTATGCGTACCGAATTAGACGGCATTTTTAACGAGCACACCTTATTACAAGATTTGGATCGGGCTTTACCGCTAGGCAGTAGCCGCAGTTTGTTGTGCCGGCAGGCGAAAAAAGTCGTCGTGTTGGTCACAAAAGAAGCGCATTGTCTGGGTGATATTTTAATGAAAGTATATGATGGCTCGCTATCATTAAATATCGCGGCGGTTGTTGGTAATCATCCTGAATTAGCCGCATTGGCGCAGCGTTTTGATTTACCGTATCATTTTATTAGCCATCAAGGGCTGAGCCGAGCTGAGCATGAAGCCGCGTTGTTACAGGTGATCACACCTTATCAGCCTGACTATCTTATTCTCGCCAAGTTTATGCGGATTTTAACACCCCGCTTTGTCGCGCATTATCCGAATCGTATCGTGAATATCCATCATAGTTTTTTACCGGCTTTTATTGGCGCTAAGCCCTATCAACAAGCCTTTGAGCGTGGAGTGAAAATCATCGGAGCAACCGCGCATTTTGTGAATGAGCAACTCGACGAAGGGCCAATTATTCAGCAAAAAGTAGCTGCGGTAGATCACAGCTACAGCGCTTTGGATATGGAAAAAGCCGGCCGTGATGTGGAAAAGGCGGCATTAAGTGAGGCGCTACAATTTATTACAGAGGATAGGGTGTTTGTGCACGGTAATAAAACCGTGATTTTATAGGGCGCATGTCTGCGCCCCCACGGTGTTTAGTCTGCTAAACTGGGATCGTCATGTAAATCGAGCGCATAGATCTCATCAATTTGATCAATACTTGAGTGACTGACTCGTAAGTCTTTCACTCGACCGTTACGCAAACTATATACCCAACCATGCACGGTTAAAGCCTGATCGCGCTCCCATGCCTCTTGCACAAAGGTGGTGTGACACAGGTTACGCACCTGCTCCATCACATTAAGCTCAATCAGTCGATTGACACGTTGGTCTTCGTCCTCGATTAAATCTAGTTCGTTACGATGCATGGCATAGACATCTTTAACATTACGCAGCCAGTTATCGACGAAGCCAACACGCTGTTTCATCATGGCTGCCCGCACGCCGCCACACCCGTAATGGCCCACTACTAAAATATGTTTTACTTTTAATACTTCGATAGCGTATTGCAACACAGAAAGGCAATTCATATCCGAATGCACCACTAAGTTGGCAACATTGCGGTGTACAAACAATTCACCTGGCATCAAACCGACAATTTCATTCGCTGGTACACGACTATCCGAGCAACCAATCCACAAATATTCAGGGGCTTGTTGCTCTGATAATTGTTTAAAAAAGCCAGGTTGCTCGCGTTCAATCCGATCCGCCCATTGTCGATTGTTGATAAATAACTCTTTGAAATTTGACATTAAACAATCCAACTGAAGGCGTGATGCGCCACAATAACGATTTTTTTGCTGCTGACAAGCCCGACCAGCCGGCAATACGAGTGAGAACATGGTGATCCTACCTAACTGTTAGGGGCGTTGTCACGGAAATTAAAAAGGTTATTTATACGTTAAAGTAACAAAATGATAAGACTAACAGTTAAAACTTTTTTACTATTACATTATCTAGCTAGTTTTAATTATTTAAGATGACTTTTATTAACGCTAGCTGAATAATTATTTGGATTAATTTATTCAATACGCAAGAAATACTTTAATTATTTTACTTTATTCGATATTCTAGAGCTGTAATATTACTTGGGAGTATTAAAATGTCGTTATTACTTGATAAGCGTGAATTAAAGAAAGCCGCAAAAGAATTAACGCTGGCTAAATTAAATGATGTGCTAGACACATTAAATTTAGTATTGGTTGAACGCCAATCTGAAATTGACGCCATCAGTGAAATTGAACGTTTTGCCCGCGAAAAAGGATTTACGTTGGAACAGCTTGGCTATAAGCAAGTACAAGATGTGATGCCAGAAGAGAGCGTCAGTGTAGCCAAAGAATCAAAACGTCCGGTTAAACCAAAGTTTAAAACGTTAAACAAAGCCAGCCAGTATTTCTATGTTGAAGATGGCCAATTACAATTACTGCGTACTCACACCATGAAAAAAGGGTTACAAGCACGGGGTATTGAAGTTGTGCCGGTGAATAAAGTCGATAAAAAGTTCGCTAAAGATATTGAACGTTTATTAGATGAAGCGACAGAGCAAGCTACCGCCAACTTTAATAGCAAAGTGGTCGTTTGGAATGCTTGGGCTGCTGAAAACGGTGCTGAGATATTAGAGCCACGTTAATACGGCAACGATAAGATATAAAAAAACCGGCATTGCCGGTTTTTTTATATCTGTTTATTTAATCTGTGCATCTAACGATTGGCCATTAATACCGATACTATCGTCAGACATTAAATACAGATACAACCACATTAAATCTTCTGGTGTTTTTAACGTTGCCGCATCTTCACCCGGGTATGCACGCGCTCGCATACTGGTTCGGGTAGCACCAGGGTTAATACAATTACAACGTACGGTAGTGTCTTCATACTCGCTGGCAATAATTTGCATTAAACCTTCGGTAGCAAACTTTGATACCGCGTATGGCCCCCAAAACGCTCGACCTTGCCGACCCACCCCAGAAGAGGTAAACACGATAGACCCTTGCTGACTTAACTTTAAAACAGGCATTAACGCCTGTGTCATCAACATGGCGCCTGTGACATTGACTTGCATAATGTCTTGCCAGCTGGCTAAGTTAATATGCTCGAACGGCGACAACACGCCTAAAATTCCTGCATTGTGTAATACGCCATCGAGTTTACCGAACTCTGCTTTAATGGTAGCGGCCATGTCGTGATAATTTTTTGCGGTCGCGCCTTTTAAATCTAACGGGATGATGGCTGGCTCAGGATATCCCGCATTCACAATTTGATCGTATACGGCGGTTAGTTTATGGGTGGTTTTACCTAATAAAATAACTGTCGCCCCAAAACGGGCGTAAGTTAAAGCGGCAGTTTTGCCAATGCCATCACCGGCGCCAGTAACTAAAATAACTTTATTAAGCAGTGCGCCGGCGGGCGCAGAGTAGTGTTTTGGTGCTTGCATTAACGGAGCCCCTGACTGAAAAAAAACGGCAACAGGATACTTGGAAAAACCCGCTTTTGCACTCTTCTTGATGAAACTTCAGTTTATCTGTCTTTTTGCTCTAGCGATTTGCTAAAGTTTGAGTTAACTTTAACTGGTCGTAGCTGTTCGTTAGGGCAGTCACTCTAATTCAGAATAAGTGAAGCAAACTTATGCTTTGCAATAAAAAATACCAGTGATGGACAGGGGAGATAAAATGAAGAGATTGGCAATAAGCATTGCAGTAATCACCGCTTTAGGTTTAGTTGGCTGTGGTGATTCAATAGAAGATATCAAACAAGATGTAGCGGTTGAAGGTACGGTAACACCGAGTGCACGGGTTATATTTGACCCCACAGCAGGCAACGTTTCTGTACCAAACGATTTACTTTTTCAGGGTACTACTGATGGTACGCTCACGCTTGATAGCGGTGCTACCCCTGATTACACCAATCCACAAGTTGCATTGGGTGCTTTAGATGGTTGGTCTACGCAAAATCCGTTTACGATTGCCTTAAGCTTTCCTGCTGGTGTGACGTTAAATATGGACTCGGCGGCAGAACCTGGCTCTGTGCGTGTTTTTAAAGCCGTAATGGGTGATCCTGCGTCTCCTGAGACCGATTGTCGCGCTGTACCCCGTGGTGCCGCCTGTAAAATTGTTGCTGAATTACAATACGGTGTGGATTTCGTTTCTGCCGGCAGTGGCAACAGTGTTGCTGTAGTGCCATTAAAACCACTTGAATCTGCCACGACTTATCTTTTAGCGTTAACTAACGGTTTAAAAGACAGCACCGGTGCAGCCGTAAAACCTTCAACCACTTATGAATTAGTGAAACAAGACCTGAGCACTTTACCACTGGCCACCGATTCTCAGCGTGCCTTACAAGGTGTTATCAACAGCTTTGAAAACGTGATGGTGCGTGATCAAGGGCTACCCAAAACCAGCATTATTTATTCAGCGGCCATTACCACGCAATCTACAGGTGTTGTGTTAGCTAACTTAAAGCAGTTAATGGCATCGCCAACACCAACAGGTTATGCACCTACCGGTTTGGCTATGCAAAACACCGGTTTGACGGTATCGCAACTTAACCCTGCTTTTGCCAGTCAGCCGGCTTTTACTATTACCCGTTTGTATCAAGGTTCTTTAACGCTGCCGTACTTTTTAGGTAAACCTTCTGAAGCGAATATGACCGCGCCGTTAAATACGCGCTGGACTGCACGTTGTGACAGTGGTGCTATTATTGCAGCCTTACCTGCTAGTATGAAACCCGAAACGCCTGTTTCTGAAAATGACGGTTTTTGTCAGGCGGTAACTTCAGGTGCGCTACGCGATCTGGGTGTGGATAGTGCTCGTCATTTAACTAAGTTTAACGTGATACCTGCTATCCGCAGTTATGAAACCGTTGGTGTGCAGATGACCGTGCCTGATGGAAATGTTATTTCAATGCCTGAAGCCGGTTGGCCAGTGGTGATATTGCAACATGGTATTACTTCTAAAAAAGAAGATATGCTAGCTGTTACAGGTGCCTTAGCTTCGCAAGGTTTCGCCACTATTGCCATTGATCACCCGTTGCACGGCAGCCGTGGTTTTACTCAAGCAACTGAAACCGGCAACTTAACGTTTAATGCCTCCACTAACTCTGCAACCGATTATATGAATCTGAGCAATCTGTTGGTGACTCGGGATAATTTACGTCAAAGTATTGCGGATATGTTGGCGCTGCGTTTTGCTATAAATAACCTTACCGGTGTGACCATTGATAAAAGCCGCGTACAGTTTTTAGGGCATTCGTTAGGGGGCATTACAGGTACCAGCATGGTTGCGTTAGCGAATAGCACCACCGGCAATGCTGCTTTAGATGCCGCGTTTAAAGTTGAAAGCTCGGTATTAGCAATGCCAGGTGGTGGTATTGCTAACTTCTTATTAGACTCGCCACAATTTGGCCCACTGATTAAGGCCAGTGTGATGCTCGGTGCGGGTGGCCAATTAACCAGTGAGTTTGTCACTTATGTGGCTACCAATACTGATTGCGGTGCACCAACTGCGGCAACCGCAGCAACTTGGCCGACTTGTGCGGCGCCGGTGGTTAATCAGTATCTTGCTAGCTTAAGCGAAACAGGCAATACGGCACAGCAAGCGCGCATTACCGCGACCTTAAGCCAATTTGCCTTTGCTGCGCAAACCGTGACCGACAGTGGTGATCCAAACAACTACGCAAAAGCCTTAGTTAGCAGCGGTACACCCACTTTTATGATTGAGGTAGTGGGTAATGGTGCGGATAGATTGCCAGATCAAGTGATCCCGAATGGCTTCTTTAATCCATTAACGGCGTTAGCCAATGGCCGCATGGCATTAGCCGGTACAGAACCACTGGCACGCTTATTAAGTGCAGGCTCAGTGCCCGCTCAAGCGCCAGGTGTTGTGTTAACAGGCAATGCGATTACCCGTTTTAACGCGGGTGCGCACAGTTCAATTTTAAGCCCTGTAAGTAGTGCAGCTGCTACCGGTGAAATGCAATATCAAGCTGTGACGTTCTTTTTAAGTCGTGGTACACAGGTTGGTATTCAAGATACTTCGGTGATTGCAAACTAAGCTTTGCTTAGCGTTTAACCACAGCCCGGTTGCACTTGCACCGGGCTGTTGCTTTTAGGGTATGATGCACCTTTATTTTTCATTGTAAGGAGACAGGCTTTGGCATTTTTATATGAATACGGCATTTTTTTGGCGAAGGTTGCTACCTTGGTGGTGGCATTAGCGATTGTGGTGGCCATTATGGCAGGCGCTGCGATGAAAACGCGTCAACGTAAAGGTCAATTGTCTATTACGGATCTCAGTGAAGAGTATCAGCACAATCAGCAACTGTTACAACAGCAACTGATGGATAAAAAAGCCTTCAAGAAATGGCAAAAAGCCCAATCAGCTGTAAAGAAACAACAGCAGCCAACACTCTTTGTCATTGATTTTAATGGCAGTATGGATGCGAAAGAAACCGACGCGTTACGCGAAGAAATCAGCGCCATTTTGGCAGTAGCCACGTCAAAAGATGAAGTATTGTTAAAGCTCGAAAGTGGCGGTGGTGTAGTGCATGGTTATGGTTTAGCCGCCTCGCAGTTAGACAGGCTAAAACAACAAAAGATCCCACTCACAATAGCCGTGGATAAGGTAGCCGCCAGCGGTGGCTATATGATGGCCTGCGTTGCCGATAAACTATTGGCGGCACCTTTTGCGATTATTGGCTCTATTGGTGTTATTGCACAAATACCTAATTTCAATAAATTATTAAAGAAAAACGATGTTGATTTTGAACAGTTCACCGCGGGTGAATTCAAACGCACTGTAACCTTGTTTGGTGAAAACACCGCAAAAGGCCGTGAAAAATTTCAGCAAGAATTAGAAGAAACCCATGTGCTGTTTAAAGACTTTGTCAGCCAACAGCGGCCAGTGTTGGATATCGACAGAGTGGCTACGGGTGAACATTGGTTTGGCTATCAAGCCCTTGCTTTAGCATTGGTAGATCAATTGCAAACCAGTGATGATTACTTGTGTAGTATGTTTGCCGAGCGAAAAGTACTACAGGTGAAGTTTCAATTGAAAAAAGGCTTGGCAGATAAACTGGGTGCAGGTGGCGCAAGCTTTGCTAGTGGTATCTGGCAAAATCTGCAACAACGCCGTTGGTGGTAACACATGGACGCAGCATTTTGGCAGGCGTGTTGGCAACAAAATAAACTCGGCTTTCAATTAGCTCAACCGCATCCGCTGTTGCAGCGTTGGTTGCCGCAGATCTTGGCCGAGCAGCCAAGGCTGACTGAAATCGTGGTACCGTTGTGTGGTAAAAGCCCTGATTTGCTATTTTGTCAGGTTTTGCGGCCGGTTCTGGGTATTGAGTTATCGGACATCGCTTGTCATGCTTTTTTTGCTGAAAATCAGCTGGCGCATACTGTTACAACAGCACATCCATTAGCTGAGCAGGGCTTTATTCGTTTTCAAGCTGAGGCGTTACAACTGTTACAAGGTGATTTCTTTCAATTGCCTGATAGTCGCGTCAACGCCAATAACCTTATCTACGATCGCGCGGCATTGATTGCGCTGCCCTTGGAAATGCGACAACGTTATGTTGAAAAATTAGATAACTGGTTAGAGCAGGGCGCAGCATTGCTGCTGATCAGCCTAGAATACCCCGAGGATGAGAAAACGGGGCCACCTTTTAGTGTCACTAGCGCTGAGATAGAGCAGCATTTTGCAAAGCGACACATCCAATTGCTAGAACAAGTGGATATTACCGGGCAAGGCTTTGCACGGCGTCGTTTTGAAACATCACGTTTATGTGAAAAAGTGTATTTAGTTCAGGCATAAAGTAGGCTAAAAACGCTACCCGCAACATCGGCGGGTAGCCCTAAACGTTAATCTCTTAAATGATGGAAATCGATGGTTTCTTCTTTCTCACCGGCGTTTGGATTATTATAAATAGCCGCATTAAACTCTCCTTCGCTTTTAGCGACAATACAGGACACCATCGCATCACCAGTCACGTTTACTGCGGTGCGCGTCATATCCAGTAAGCGATCCACACCAATAATCAGCGCAATACCTTCAACCGGTAAGCCTACTTGCTGTAGCACCATCGCCAGCATGATTAATCCCACCCCCGGAACACCAGCCGTGCCGATTGAAGCCAAGGTTGCAGTTAAAATGACCATCAAGAAATCGCCAAGACTTAAATCGACGCCAAACACCTGAGCGATAAAGACAGTGGCAACACCCTGCATAATGGCAGTACCGTCCATATTAATTGTAGCGCCCAGTGGTACTGTGAATGAACTGATGCTGTTGTTGACACCGAGCTTTTTATTGACCGTTTCCATGGTCACTGGCAGCGTGGCATTACTGCTTGAAGTACTAAAGCCAAATAGCGCGGCATCGCGCATTTTCTTTAAAAAGATAATTGGGTTTAAACCCGTTAGTGACTTTAACAGCAAGGCGTAAACCACAAACCCATGAAACAGTAGAACAAAAAGCACTACGCCAAAGTATTTGACTAAACTGCCGATAGTTTCTAAACCCAGCGTGGTGAAAAGTTTCGCCATCAGGAAAAACACACCATAGGGGGCTAAGTTCATGAGTAAAGTGACCAGCTTCATAATCACTTCATTAAAATCATTAAACTGTGCGGCAATCCGCTCACCCGGCTTGCCTGACAAGGCCACGGCTAGGCCAAATAACACGGCAAAAACGATAATTTGCAGCATATTGCCTGAAGCCATTGACTCTATTGGGTTACTTGGGAAGATATTGATAAAGACCTGCGCTAACGTTGGGGCAGAGCTTACATCAAAGGTTTGATCACTTTGCATTTCTACACCCAAACCTGGGCCAGTTAACAAGGCTGCGCCGATCGCTAAGCTAATGGCGATAGCGGTGGTGATCATATATAAGCCGATGGCTTTACCACCTAAACGCCCAAGTTTAGAGGTGTCAGATAACGAGCAGGTCCCACAAACTAAAGACACAAATACCAAAGGCACCACCAGCATTTTTAAGCTGGCAATAAATATTTCGCCGCCAACATGAAAAATACCGTCAACAAAAAAAGCTTTTAAGGGTATATCTAGACCAAGCAAAGCCAAATTGCGCTCTTCGGCACCACCCAGTAAAAATTGAAAGAAGAAACCGACTGCAAGACCCGCTAACATACCAATCACAATACGTAAGGTAAGACTGAGTTTTTTATTATTTGACGTCATATATAGTGGTTTTTGTGTTGTAATAAAACACTAAGACTACCAGTTTGTGCCAGCTTTGGTCACTAGAGAGAGAAATTTTTTTAAATTAACCCTGCCAGCTGGATAATTAATGGTTTAAGATGCAAAATTAACAAAACTATAAAAGAAGTGCTAGGGAGAGTTTCATGTTAAACATCCGGCAATTGTGGGCGGTGTTCGTTATTTTCACGCTATCAGCTTGTGGCGGTGGTGGAACATTAGACGGTAGCAGTTCTGGCGGTACATCCGCAGTTCCTGTTTATAGTCTGAGCGTAACTTTAAAAAATAGCCAAGGCCAAAGTGCTAATCAGTTAGCCCTTGCGACTCCTTTGATTATTGAAGCAACTTTAACTGCAACCAATTCAGGCGTGGTATCAGGCCAATTGGTCAGTTTTGCTTTAGATAACTCGTCTTTAGCGACATTTGCTAATGGCACAGGTAGCGCGGTGACTAATGCAAATGGTGTTGCATCGCTCGGTGTTAATGTTGGCACCCTCTCTGGTGCGGGTAAAATAACTGCAACTTTTGGTGATATAAGTGCCGAGGTTGTGTTTAGTTCCGCGGGTGATGGTGATACGAATGTCGGTGAAACGATTGGTTCCGTATCATTAATTGCAGATAAATTACAATTAGGCTCAGCGAGTACGGACAAAGTAGAGTTGAGTGCTTTAATTCGTAACACTAACAACAATGTTGTTTCTGATATACCTGTAACCTTCAGTACAGATTCAGGTGAAATCCAAGTGGTTGACTCTGCATCCGCAGCAAACGGTATTGCGCGTGCCACACTAACAACGCTTTCTAACAAAAATAACCGTGATATCACAGTTACTGTTAGAGCACAGCAGCAAAGTTCACAACTGATTGTTAAGGTTGTGGGCACTGAAGTTAATATTACTGCACCGCAAGCTGTGGTTCTGAATGATAGCGCACAACTCGATATTTTTATTGTCGACTCTGAAGGTAATGGCCTTGAAAATGTGATGGTAAACATCGCATCGTCCTTAGGTAACACTTTAAGCGTGACTAATCCTGTAACCTCAGGTTCAACAGGTAAAGCGACCGTAACTTACACCGCTGTTAACAGTGGGATAGATACCATTCTAGTTACTGCGCTGGGAGCTCAACGCTCAGTGAGCTTAAATGTAAGCCCTGATTCATTTACATTTCTTCAAACTGTGACAAATGCGCCAGTTATTGAAGAAGTCAGTTTAAATAGCCCCAAAGAAATGCGAGTGCAATGGCTGGTAGATAATCTGCCTAATGCTGCTCAAAACATTAATTTTGCCACTAGTCGTGGTGTCATTGCGGCAGAATCTGCTGAGCTAATTCAAAAAAATGTTGCGGTAGCCAAAACAACAGATGCTAATGGCCAAGCAAATGTTTATGTTTCTTCTGAGTATGCAGGTTTAACGACCATTGCTGCTCAAGCAGGCTCTGGAAGCAGCACAGTGAACACGCAGAAAACGATTGAGTTTGTTGCAGTAACAGCATCAAAGCTAGAACTACAAGCATTCCCTGCTCAAGTTGGTCCAGGTGAGCAAAGTAATGTTCGCGCAATTTTGCGAGACGCTAAAAATAACCCTGTTAAAAACCGCAGTGTTATTTTTACTCTGGACAATTCTGCCGGTGGGCAATTAAGTACCGTAAGTGCAATAACTAATTCTGCAGGGGTAGCAACCACAATATTTACTGCTGATGTAAACACTGGAGCGGCAGTAGATGGTCTGAATTTGCAAGTTAAAGGTTCTTTAGTTAAAAACGCATCAGAAGCGAACGATATCTCTGGCATGACTGATATCGCAGTGGGCGAGAGAACATTGTTCTTCCGTTTCGGTACAGGTAATGTCATTTCTAAACCAAGCGATAGTCTGTATTCTAAAGAGTTTTCAGTCATTGTAACTGATAGCTCGGGTAATCCTGTTGCTAATCAACAGCTCAATGTGGCAGTTGTGCCAGTATCCTATGGTAAAGGTGTTTGGGTGAAATCAACGCCCGAAGAATTTAAGGTTTGGGTTTCTCAACGTAGTACAACGTGTCCTAATGAAGATGTTAATTTGGATGGTATTTTAGAAGTTTCTGAAGATACCAATAATGACAAACAAATTACACCTGGCAATGTTGCTACTGTGCCTCAAACTGTTACTGCAGATGAAAATGGTATTGCTGTGTTTAATGTTCGTTACCCACAGGATTATGCCACATGGTTAGATGTTAGGTTGCAAGTGTCAGGTTTTGCCGCCGGCACCGAGAACGTTGCCTTTAGAGAATATAATCTACCAGTAGCAGCTGATGATGTAACTACTGAGACATCAGCGCCACCACCTAATCCTTTAGGTAGCAGCGCGAACTGTACTGACATTTTATAGTTCTATTTGAAATAAAAAAGGAGCTTTTACGGCTCCTTTTTTATTTGTTATTTAAAATAGTTAAAAATTTAACTAAGCTAATCACAAATCACTAATCACTAATCACTAATCACTAATCACTAATCACTAATCACTAATCACTAATCACTAAACGCTTATCGCTGAAAACTATACACTGAGCCCAATTTAAGTAATTGCGTTAGTTCATCCAAGGCGGTACGAGACTCGATAACTAATTGTGGATCGGCTAGTTCAGCTTCTGATAACCGATCACGGTAATGTTTATCAACCCAGTTATTAAGGTTAGCAAATAAGGTATCGTTCATCATCACCGCAGGGTTAACCGCTTGACGCTCTTGCTCGTTCAATACCACTCTTAAACGCAAACAAGCCGGGCCACCGCCGTTTTGCATGCTTTGCTTTACATCAAAATAATGGACGTTTTTAATAGGAGTGTTTTGCTGACATAAGTCAGTAAGGTAACGATATACACCAGCATGCTCTTGGCATTCTGTTGGAGCGATAATCACCATTTCTCCTGACGGCAGATTAATCAATTGGGTGTTGAATAAATAAGTACGGATGGCATCTGCCACCGAGACGTGTTGATTTTTGACTTCGATAAAATGGAGCTGGGCGTCACCAGGAAACTTTTGTTTGATCTCTTGTAAGCTGGCGGCTGTATTCAAAAAAGCTTGCTCATGGAAAAAAAGCACGTTTCGGTTACCCACGGCGATAACATCATTATGAAATACGCCCTGATCAATCACCTCAGGGTTTTGTTGCATAAAGACGGTGTTAGCCTCGGTTAGCCCGTGTAAACGTGCTACAGCTTGACTGGCTTCGATTGTTTGCCTAGCTGGATAGCGCTGTGGTGCCGGTTTACTCTGATTAAAGGCATAACGGCCATATACAAAGAGTTCAAGACCGCTTTGCCCATAGTCACTGCACAGACGCGTATGATTAGCTGCGCCTTCATCGCCAAAGTGCTCATTATCAGGTAAATGCAGATGATGCGCGAAGTGCTTACTGTCACTGAACATCGCTTGCAGGATCCGACCGGTGGTCGTTGGTTCAAGTGAACGATGAAATTTGTTCGTCAGGTTTGCAGGAGTAAAGTGAATTTTTTTATCTGGCGTATCGCCGCTGGGTGAAACAGTTGCTGCGTTGGCGGTCCACATACTGGATGCAGAGCACACTGCGCGGTAAATTTCGGGTGCTTTTGCTGCGGCGTCTTGCATCACTTGTGCATCACTGCCACTAAAACCTAAGCGGCGTAGCATGCCCAAATCGGGACGTTCTTGCGGTGCAAGCACCCCTTGAACCATGCCAAGGTCATGTAATGCCTTCATTTTTTGTAAGCCCTGTTTAGCTGCTTGTTTCGGGCTAGAATGATTTTTGGCATTGTTTAAAGACGCCACATTACCGACTGATAAACCGGCATAATTGTGGGTAGGGCCCACGAGCCCATCGAAATTTGCTTCATAAGCTTGCATAGTTTTTCTTATCCTTTGTTAGTTGCGGTGCTGTTTTTGTTATTTTTACGACCGCGAGATGTTATGCTTCATTTTTTGCTGAGTGACAGGCCTTATCGCAGAATAATTGTGGCCTATTTGCATAATAATCAGTTTAGACACTTGTCACAACAGCGGTTTGCGGATATACGTTTAAAAAAGGGCACCACAAGATGGTGCTGTAATAGGGGATCTCTGGGTTTAAAATGGCGAAATCACTGGTAATAGTCGAATCACCGGCAAAAGCAAAAACCATTAATAAGTATCTGGGCAATGACTTTATCGTCAAGTCTAGCGTGGGTCATATTCGGGATCTACCTACGAGCAGTAGCAAAGATAAAGCTAAGGCTACCGATAAAACGCTTAGTAAAGACGAAAAGGCCTACCAAGCTCTGGTTGATCGAATGGGTATTGATCCCGAGCATGGCTGGAAAGCACGCTACGAAATTCTGCCTGGCAAAGAAAAAGTCGTGAAAGAGCTTAAAACGCTGGCTGATAAAGCCGATATCGTTTATCTCGCAACGGACTTAGACCGTGAGGGAGAGGCCATTGCATGGCATCTTCGTGAAATTATCGGTGGCGAAGAAAGTAAGTTTAAACGCGTGGTGTTTAATGAAATAACAAAAAATGCCATTACTCAAGCCTTTGAGCAGCCAGGTCGGCTTAATGTTGACCAAGTTGATGCCCAACAAGCTCGACGTTTTCTTGATCGCGTTGTTGGCTTTATGGTTTCACCGCTGTTATGGAAAAAGGTCGCCCGTGGTTTATCTGCTGGCCGTGTGCAGTCAGTGGCTGTGCGCTTGGTGGTTGAACGCGAGCGTGAAATCAAAGCCTTTGTTCCTGAAGAGTATTGGAGCATTGACGCTGACACCATGACGGCTTCTAAACATGCCTTACAATTAGCGGTCAGCAAATATCAGGGCAAAACGTTCTCGGCGGTAAACAAAGCGCAAGCTGATCAAGCCCTGTCGTTATTAAATAAAGCCCAGTATCAGGTTTTAGATCGAGAAGATAAGCCCAGTAGTAGCAAACCTCAAGCGCCGTTCATTACCTCTACATTGCAGCAGGCGGCCAGTACGCGGCTGGGTTATGGTGTGAAAAAAACCATGATGTTAGCGCAGCGGCTATACGAAGGCGGGCATATTACCTATATGCGTACCGATTCGACCAATTTAAGCACAGAAGCTGTGGCAAATTGTCGTGATTATATCGAGCAAAAATTTGGTAAAGCTTACCTACCTGCCGAACCTATCAGTTATGGCAGTAAAGCGAATGCTCAAGAAGCGCACGAAGCTGTTCGTCCTTCTGAAGTTACGGTGCTGGCGTCTGATCTTACTGATATGGAAGCCGATGCCAGAAAATTATATGAGCTGATCTGGCGGCAATTTGTTGCCTGCCAGATGCCTGCTGCACAATACGACGTAACCAACATTACCGTTGCAGCGGGAGATTTTGAATTAAAAGCCAAAGGTCGCGTGCTACGTTTTGATGGTTGGACTAAAGTTCAGCCAGCGATGAAACGCAAAGGCGATGAAGATAATGAGTTACCGGATGTGCGCACCGGTGAACAACTTACTTTAAAAGAGCTGCACGGTGCTCAGCACTTTACTAAGCCGCCAGCGCGTTTTAGCGAAGCCAGTTTAGTTAAAGAGTTAGAAAAACGCGGTATTGGCCGGCCATCGACGTATGCTGCGATTATTTCGACCATTCAAGATCGTGGCTATGTTCGGGTGGAGAATAAACGCTTTTATGCTGAAAAAATGGGGGAAATCGTTACCGATCGTTTAGTTGAAAACTTTGATGATCTGATGAATTACGATTTTACTGCCAACATGGAAGTGAAACTCGATGATATTGCCAAAGGGCAGTTAAGTTGGCGTAAAACGCTTGACCAGTTTTATCAGGGCTTTACCAGTAAACTGAAAACCGCTGAGCTTGACCCGGAAGAGGGCGGGATGCGGGTTAATCAGTTCGTGTTAACCGATATTGAATGCCCTACCTGTGGTCGTAAGATGGGTATTCGTACTGCATCTACAGGAGTGTTCTTAGGTTGCTCAGGCTATAATTTGCCACCAAAAGAGCGCTGCACCACCACGATGAATTTAGTCTCGGGTGAGGAAGCGGTTAATGTTACTGACGATGAACTTGAAACAGAAGTGCTTCGCCAGAAGAAACGTTGTAGCAAATGCGGCACAGCTATGGACAGCTACTTGATTGATGAGCAACGTAAATTGCATGTCTGTGGTAATAACCCTGAGTGTGATGGTTATCAGGTTGAGGCCGGGCAGTTTAAACTGAAAGGCTACGAAGGGCCTGAAATTGAATGTGATAAATGTGGCGCGCAAATGCAGCTGAAGTCGGGTCGTTTTGGTAAATATTTCGGTTGTACCAATGCAGACTGTAAAAACACCCGTAAATTGTTACGCAGCGGTGAAGCGGCGCCACCAAAAGAAGATCCTGTTCATTTAACTGAATTAAAGTGCGAAAAATCGGATACGTACTTTGTGTTGCGCGATGGTGCGGCCGGTTTATTTTTAGCCGCGGCAACCTTTCCAAAATCTCGCGAAACCCGAGCGCCGCTAGTGAGTGAGCTTAAAACATTCCGTGAGCGTATTTCACCGAAGTTTTATTATTTGGCTGATGCGCCTGCTAAAGATAAAGCTGGTAACCCTGCTATTGTTCGCTGGAGTCGAAAGACTAAACAACAATATGTAATGACAGAACATGAAGGCAAAGCCACAGGTTGGGCGGCATGGTATGAAAACGGTCGCTGGGTGGTCACAGAGAAATAAGCTTTAGATGCTTAGCGTGATAACATAGGCACTAAAACGTTCAATGGATAAGCACAAATGGTAAGGCCTTGGCCTTACCATTTCTTTTTGGGAGCAAAGAGCTCATCGAGATCTTTGTTATCTTTATCATTACGATCTGCGACGTCTTTGGCATTACCGGTTTTTAATGCTGCGGTTATTTCAGCTAACTGCTGCTGAACTTCGGCTTGACGCTGGCTAATATAGTCATTTTGTTGATTGGATGCTGCGAGTAGTTTTAATGCTTTTTCATAGTATTGCCGAGAAGAGCCAATCATATTATTGGTGAGAGCACTCTTACCGCGCTTAATTTGTGTTTCGACAGTG
Organism: Alishewanella sp. HL-SH06; assembly: GCF_052656265.1. Taxonomy (NCBI): domain Bacteria; kingdom Pseudomonadati; phylum Pseudomonadota; class Gammaproteobacteria; order Alteromonadales; family Alteromonadaceae; genus Alishewanella; species Alishewanella sp. HL-SH06. The sequence continues at coordinate 2,937,775 of NZ_CP199752.1, read as the reverse complement.
ATACGTAATTGAAACAGATCAAGACGTGCATCCTCGTCTACCACCAGTTGAGTTTCCACTTTACCTCGAGCGTGCTCTGCTCTGAGCATGGTTCTTAGCTTTTTAATAGCTTTGAACATCGCGATACATTGCTGATCATCATCAGGTAGGCTGATATTGTCTGCAACAGCGCCCGTATTATTTTTCAATTCTTCGATACGGTTTTCAGTATCTTCTAAGCGCTGGCGTAATTCCCGCTGCTCGGGTTCGAGCTGTTTCATGGCTTTTAACAAATAGCTGACTCTGCGCATCAGCATTAAGGAAATACCGTTAGACATCGGCACATTCGTAGAATTAAACAAAATTTCTTCTGTTTCTTCTAGTGCGTGACGCAATTTAGTGAATTCAGCACGTTTTAATTTTTGAATTTTTTCTTTATGCTGCTGCACCACATTCACTGTAATGGCGATAATCACCAGTGCTAAGATTAGCGTGATGATTAGGGAAAATACCATCGATACCTCTGCCTTATAGTTTTCGGTGTATTAAGCCGCTGTTTTGCTTGCGTAGCCATAAGTCTACGCGTCATTATTCCGTTCGGCTTGACAAAATCTAGCTTAGACTAGCAAAAATCGCACCATAAGCCAGCTATTTTTAGCCAGCAAACGCAGCTATTTGCTAAAACAAAATGTTATAGATAGTGCTATTATACAAAATTATTGGAATATTTGGGCTATCCAGATTGTTGACCGTTACCGGGTAAGGAAGTCAATTAATGAAATTGCAGCAACTGCGTTATATTGTCGAAGTGATGAATCATAACCTTAATGTTTCTTCTACGGCAGAAAGTTTATTTACCTCACAGCCCGGTATCAGCAAACAAGTACGGATGCTAGAAGATGAGTTAGGCATTCAAGTATTTGGACGTAGTGGTAAACACTTGACGCACGTTACACCTGCGGGTCGCGAAGTGATCGAAATAGCCCAGCAAATATTGGCAAAAGTCGACAATATTAAAGCCATCGCCAAAGAGCACACCTTACCTGATCAAGGTAAACTCAATATTGCGACGACACATACACAAGCCCGCTATGCGTTGCCACCGGTAATTGGTAATTTTATGCAGAAGTTCCCTAGGGTTTCGTTGCATATGCACCAAGGAACACCCCAACAAATTTCGGAAGCCGCTTCACGCGGTGATGCCGACTTTGCCATTGCCACTGAAGCGCTGCACTTATACCACGATCTGGTTATGCTGCCTTGTTATCACTGGAATCGCAGTATTATTGTGGGAAAAGAGCATCCCCTTGCGCAACTGGACCACAAAGTACAAATCGAAGATGTAGCCCGTTTTCCTATCGTCACTTATGTTTTTGGTTTTACCGGGCGCTCAGAGCTCGATCGCGCTTTTGCTGCGAAAAATTTAGAGCCGCATATTGTTTTTACTGCTACCGATGCCGATGTCATTAAAACATACGTGCGTTTGGGTCTGGGCGTTGGCGTGATCGCTTCAATGGCGATTGATCCGAACTTAGACAAAGATTTAGTCGTGATCGAAGCAGGGCATTTATTTGAAGCGTCTACTACCAAAATTGGTTTTCGAAAAGGCGCATTTTTACGCACCTATATGTATGAATTTATTGAGCGCTTTGCGCCACACTTAACCCGTGATGTCGTGGAAAAAGCCAGTGCTTTGCGTACTCAAGAAGACATTGACCGGATGTTTAATAAGTTTGTGCTACCGATCCGCTAGTTGAAATTCTTGCTGCAAGATGGCCTGAGTAAAGTGACTCTTCAGATAAAAACCCCGCGGTAAAGTTTGGATCGGTTCGCCATGCGCACCGATCGCTTTTGTTAGCGCTTTGCTATCGGCTGCCTTAGGCCTTAATTGCAAAGCCTTACCGTGAGCCCCTCGAATATTAGCGATACCGCCTAGGCTAATTAATTCCATTAACTCTTCCCAATCCTGTTGCAAAATAGCAGCCTGTTCAGCATTGGGTTGCCATAAAAAACCTTGGCCTATAATTCGCTGATGCAGGGGAAGTTGTCGCTCAGCCAGGATGGGCAACCATAATACTCGCTGTAATTTCTGACAAACCCAAGAGTCCGCCCAATGTTGGCCAATGTTACCCGTTAATGGCGCCACACAAACATAGGTACTCTCCAGTGGTTTGCCGCTGTGATCAATGGGCAGTGTTTTTAATTCAATGCCTAACTCTGGAAAATCAGGTAAAGCCTGTGAACCTGCGCTCGCCCCTAAGGCTAATTCCATGAGTTGACCGACCCAGCCTTTATCTTTACGGAGATCTTTGGGGACCGGTTGCGATAATTCTGCTGCTAATTGCCCCAGCGTTAAACCGGCGATACGTTGGCAGTTAGTCAGTAGTTCGGCAGTAGATTGTGGTTTTGCAGACATGTTGCGCTATTTTGAACATTACTGCTTTTACCCTAGCATTATTTGAGGCTTTTGGCTGTTTAAAAAGGCAGCAAACCGACTTATGCACAAAAGCATTTGGTATTTCAAAAGCGCCAAATATAATTAATTGCATGAAATATAAAGAGAAAATAACAAGGTTTTGTTTGAAGTTATTTGCGTGTTTCGAGTTATTAAGTGGCTAACTGGGGCTTAGTCACAGCTTTATGCACAGCATCTGTGAAAAAGCTCACATTCGCGCACTGCTTGTTGCGTTATCTGTGGATAACTTATGGGGTGTGATTGAAAAATACCGTTTGCCGCCAAGACGACTTTGTGAAAGAATCCTCTACATAGCAGATTTAACATCGCTTGAGGTTTGTGTGATCGATGCCGAGGGTTTCCGGCCCAATGTCGGCATAGTGATTTGTAACACCCATGGACAGGTGTTTTGGGCGAAAAGATATGGTCAACATTCCTGGCAATATCCACAGGGTGGCATTGATGACGGTGAAACACCGGAAGAAGCCATGTTTCGCGAATTGCATGAAGAAGTTGGGCTTCGGCCTGAAGATGTGGAAATTATTGCGACAACCAAACACTGGTTACGCTATAAGTTGCCGAAACGGCTGATCCGCAAAGACAGCAATCCTGTGTGTATTGGACAGAAACAAAAGTGGTTTTTACTGCGTTTGATCTGTCGGGAAGAGGATGTCAATCTGGCGAAAACCAGTCATCCGGAGTTTGATAGTTGGCGATGGGTCAGTTATTGGTATCCGGTGCGGCAGGTGGTTTCCTTTAAACGGGAAGTGTATCGCAAGGTTATGAAAGAATTCGCTCCGGTCGCTTTGCCGTTTGTTCGCCGGGACAGTATAAAACGAAAAACTTGAAATAAAACCTGCACGTGAAATGAGGTTACTATGCTAGGCCAGCTGCGGCGAATTGTTCAGGATGTGGCACAAGAGCCGATACTAAACAAAGCTATGGCTGGCTTGGTTAGTAGCGTTAAGCATGCCATGGAAACCGAGTGTTGCTCGGTTTATTTGGCAGATTATAAGCAACAACATTTTATGTTGATGGCCACTGACGGCTTAAATCAAGATGCTGTGGGTAAAGTGGCTATTGGTTTTTCCGAAGGTCTGATTGGCTGGGTGGGGCAGCGTGAAGAGCCCATTAACCTGGCACAAGCCCATTTACACCCTCGCTTTAAAGTCACCCCTGAAGTCAGTGAAGATAGCTTCTCGGCCTTTTTAGGTTGCCCCATTATCCATCATCGCAAAGTGCTGGGTGTATTAACCATTCAGCAAGCGGCTGAACGGGTATTTAGCGAAGATGAAGAATCCTTTCTGGTAACACTGGGCGTGCAACTTGCTTCGGTGTTAGCTAATGCTGAAATGCGTGATGCGGCGACACGAATTACCCCTTTTAGCCAGCAAGGCTCACAGTTTCATGGTTTACCTGGTTCCCCTGGGATGGCCATTGGTGAAGCCTATGTTGCGCAGCCGGCCAGTGACTTTGCTGCTATTTCGTTAAAGCGCGCCGAAGATCCAGAAAAAGAATTAGCCTTGTTTTATCGGGCCGTTAAAATCACCAAAGCCGAATTTAATCGTTTAGCAGAGCGCATGTCGAGCCATTTACCGGCCGATGCATTAGCTATTTTTGATGTCTATCATCAGCTTCTTGACGCTGCCAGCTTGGGACGCGAAATCGAAATTCAAATTACCGATGGTTGGTGTGCCAAAAGTGCTTTAAAACGCGTGGTAGAGCGTTTTGCCCGGCAGTTTGATGACATGGATGACCCTTACCTGAGAGAGCGCGGTTTAGATATTCGTGATCTGGGGCAACGGGTGCTCAATAATTTATTGGATACCGAACAACGCCGCGCTAAATTACCCGATAAAGTGGTATTGGTGGCTGATGAAGTTACGGCGACTATGCTGGCCGAAATTCCACGTGAGCAATTAGTTGCTGTGGTTTCACTGCGAGGCTCCGTAAACTCGCATGCCGCTATTATGGCTCGCGCTTTAGGGATCCCAGCCGTGATGGGGGTGAGTGAGTTACCGTTGTTGCACTGGCATGCGCAGCGCGTGATTGTAGATGGCTACCAAGGTCATATTTTGTTATCACCCTCTGAAGCACTCTGCCATGAATATCAGCGGCTTATCACTGAAGACGTTGCGCTAAATGCACGTTATATGGAAGAAATTAGTTTACCATCGGCTTCAAAATGTGGTGAGCAATTTAAGTTTATGGTGAACTCGGGGTTAGCCGTTGAGTTAGAAAATGTCCACGCCCAATACACGGATGGCGTAGGGCTTTATCGCACAGAATTTCCGTTTATCATTCGTGACCAATTTCCGACAGAACAAGACCAAGTCGATTTATATGCGCAAGTGCTAGGCAGTTATCCCGGTAAAACCGTCGTTATGCGCACGCTCGATGTCGGTGGGGATAAAGCACTGCCTTATTTTAGTATTATTGAAGAGAACCCCTTTTTGGGGTGGCGCGGTATCCGATTAACCCTAGACCATCCAGAGATTTTCTTGGTGCAAATTCGCGCCATGATCCGCGCTAATATCGACCATGATAATTTGCATATTTTACTACCGATGATTTGCGATTTGCACGAGGTGGATGAAGCCATTCGTTTGGTGAAGCAAGCTTGTTTTGAGTTAAGTGATGAGTTAGAAATCACTTTACCGCTGCCAAAAATTGGCGTGATGATTGAAGTACCCTCAACCTTGTACTTGCTGCCAGAACTTGCGGCAAAAGTTGATTTTTGCTCGGTGGGTACTAACGATTTAACCCAATATTTGTTAGCTGTTGATCGCAACAATGCACGAGTAGCGAATTTGTATGATGCTTTGCATCCGTCGGTACTTCGTGCGTTATACCGTTTAGGGCAAGATGCTCAGGCGCTCCACTTTCCTATTAGTATTTGTGGTGAGTTGGGTGGCGAGCCCGCCGGGGTGTTGTTACTGGCTGCGATGGGCTTTCGGCGCTTTAGTATGAACAGCAGTAATTTAGCGCGCATAAAATGGTTGTTACGGCGGGTTGAGTTGGCCGAATTACAGCAATTACTCACAGAGGTGTTGCAGTGCCATTCACCCAAACAAATACGAGCAGAAGTGCAACGCTTTTTAGAGCATAAACAGTTGTTAACGCAGCTTAGAGCCTAAATATCCCAGCCTGATAATCTAATTTCATTGTAAAGTCACTGCCACTGCAGTCGTCAGTAATTAAGGAAGTTTATGACAAGTTCGGCAATACCCTTTCCTAATCTCGATCCGGTTTTACTCGATCTGGGGCTGGTTAAAATTCATTGGTACGGCATGATGTATTTGTTAGCCTTTGGTTTAGCCTATTGGCTAGCGAATCGTGCTGCAGCTAAACCGGGTTCAGGTTGGAACAGCGAACAGGTTAGTGATCTGTTGTTTTACGGTTTTGTGGGGGTGCTGTTAGGCGGTCGTGTTGGCTATATTTTATTTTATAATTTTGCCACTGTGCTCAACGATCCCTTGTATTTATTTCGGATCTGGGAAGGCGGCATGTCATTCCATGGCGGTTTAATCGGTGTACTCACTGCGATGGCCTTGTTTGCACGTAAGTATCAAAAAGCTTACCTAGCGCTGGGCGATTTTGTGGCGCCTTTGGTACCACTGGGCTTAGCGGCTGGGCGAATTGGTAACTTTATCAATGGCGAATTGTGGGGCCGTACTACTGATGTGCCTTGGGCGATGGTTTTTCCGGGCGCTGGTGCGTTGGGCCGACACCCATCGCAGCTTTACCAAGTGGCGTTAGAGGGCCTATTACTATTTATTGTTATTCTAATTGTGCGACGCTTGCGTCCACCGGTTGGTGTGGTCGGTGGAGTCTTTTTGTTAGGTTATGGTTTGGCACGTTTTACCGTTGAATTCTTCCGTGAGCCTGATGCACATCTGGGCTTATTATCACTTGGCATGACCATGGGGCAATGGCTTTGCTTACCCATGATGTTAGCCGGCATCGGGATTATGGTGTTTTCGTTCAAGCAAGGCAGAGCGTCAGGAGTGAGTAGCCAATGAAGCAGTATTTAAAACTTTGTCAGCGCATTATTGATGAAGGGGTTTGGGTTGATAACCAACGCACGGGTACTCGCTGCTTAACGGTGATCAATGCTGATCTTGAATACAATGTCGCTGCGAATGAGTTTCCGTTATTAACCACGCGTAAAAGTTACTATAAAGCCGCCATCGCCGAATTATTAGGTTATCTTCGTGGTTATGACAATGCTGCGCAGTTTCGCGAACTGGGCTGTAACACCTGGAATGCGAATGCCAACGAAAATGCAGCGTGGTTAAATAATCCCGCCCGCAAAGGGGTTGATGATTTAGGCCGTGTTTATGGCGTGCAAGGGCGTGGCTGGCAGAAGCCTGATGGCTCGCGCTTAGATCAGTTACAAAAACTCGTTCACAACTTATCGCAAGGGATTGATGATCGTGGCGAAATTTTGACTTTTTATAACCCAGGTGAGTTTGAATTAGGCTGCTTACGGCCATGTATGCACACGCATACCTTCAGTTTACTTGGTGATACTTTATCACTGACTTCTTACCAGCGCAGCTGTGATGTGCCTCTGGGTCTGAACTTTAATCAAGTACAATGCTTTGTGTTATTGGCTTTAATCGCGCAAATTGCCGGGCATAAGCCTGGCAAGGTTTATCATAAAATCGTTAATGCGCATATTTACGAAAATCAGTTACCATTATTAAAACAGCAGCTACTCCGTGAGCCGTTCCCGCTGCCGAAATTACACCTTAACCCCAATATCAAAACACTCGCCGATATTGAGCAATGGGTCACTCCTGATGACTTTACCTTAGAAGGTTATCAATCGCATCCAGCCATTAAATACCCGTTCAGTGTTTAATTGCTAAACCTTGCTGCGGCTTTGGCGATAGTAGGCAAACAGCATAACGCTGTGCATTGGCAGCGTTATGCATAATGCCGAGCAGTTGAGTATTTAGCATAACGCGATTTGCTTAACTAACTTAACTTGGCGTAATGCTGAGTTATTTTTTAGTCAAAGTCTGTAGGGTGCGGCAATAACATCTCGTCGTCTTAAATCACACCTAGCGATAGTCGCAATTTCACACTTATTGTCAACAAGCTCTGGTATTTCGCTTAATACACCTTAGCGTCAAGAACCCAACTTAATTTCTGGCGTGGTTTTTGCTTTAAAACAGTAATCGACCAGGATGAGGTGATCATGAAATATCTTCTTGCCAGCGCATTATTGCTGCTGCTTTGTGGCTGCGCGCAAAAAGCAGAGCCTGAACCCACTGTCAAAATGCCATTACGGCAAGTTTCTGCCGTTGGTTTGAGTGCACGGCCACTAGATTTTTACACGCATCGTTTAGCACAAACACTGTTTGCGTCGATCAGTAGTGAGCACTTTCGCAGCCCGTTGGCGGTCAGCAGTTTTCTACCGACACGACAACTGAGCCTGGCGCAATTAAGTGAGCAAGAAATTGATTTAGCGAATCAACTTGCTGAAAGTATGCTTAGCGAAGCGGTGCAACGAGGTTTTGTCGCTGTAGATCTGCGCTTACGCCAAGAATTGTTATTGCAAACCGATCATGAGCAAGCGCTATCTCGGCAGATATCGGCGTTACGCCAACAGCATGGTGCCAGAGCATTATTAACCGGCACCTATACCGTGCAAGAAGATGGTTTAGTGGTTAATGTACGTTTGATTGAGCTGGATAATCAACAAGTGATCGCCGCTGCCACCGATTTTGTGCCACACAATGTGATGTGGAGCCCAGATAAAATACAAAAACGCGGTAATTATTTATTCCGTAGTGATCGGATCGGAGAGAAACCATGAGAGCTTTTGTTATCAGTGCTGTTGTTGCTTTTAGCTTAACCGCTTGCGTACAACAGGCAACTAAACAGCCGAAAATTGTGCCAGAGAATGCGGTGACGATGCGGGGAGAGCTGGCTCGAGAGCAGCGCATTGCCAACCAACAAGCCTTTGAACCGCAATCGGTCACACAACACTATCGGCAAACCCCCGTGGTAACGCTGGATAATTATGCGCGTAATTTAGTACAAGAGTTGATGACCAATCACCATAATGCCGATGAGAATGCGATGGTGGCGGTAACCGATTTGGCGTTTATTGATACCGATTTACAGCAAGGTTCAGTGTTTACCAATCATTTAAGCGAGGCGATTATTTACGATTTGCATTTGTTTGGTGTGCCAGTATTAGATTATAAAGTCACGGATTATATTCGTGTCACCCCACAAGGTGATTTCGTACTCAGCCGTGATTTTAATGAGCTTTCTGCAGAGTTACCGATTAAGTATGTTGTGACCGGCACCGCCACGCTGCATCAAGCTGGCATTATGCTCAATGCGCGTTTAATTCAAATTGATAGCAAAAGAGTGATCTCTGCGGCGCGAACCTTTGTGCCTGCAGCAGTCTATAATGCGATTTTGCAGCAGCATGGCGATGCCACATTAAAATTAAAGCAGGGTTAACCCCTTTGGCGCTAAAGAAAGACTTGCATGGGTCGATAAAGAACTGACATGCTATGTCAGTTTTTAGGAGAACGCCATGATAAAGAAGAACCTGCTGCTGCTCAGTTGGGCAGCGCTGTTGCTGGGCTGCCAAACGCATCATCAAAGTCAGCAAGCTTACATACCTTGCGATACCAGTGGTCATTGTAATTCTGAGGTGCGTGCGCCATCTCATGGTGCAGAGCAAAGCAATACGATTCGACCTGAGCCGTCAGCTAAAGCAATGAATACTGATCGGCAGCAAGGCTGGTCAGTACCTTATCAATATGTCACCAGTTTACAATCGAATAAGCAGCTCAACGATTATGTGGCGCAAATGGCGATGCAGCTGGTCGAGAACTTTCATTATTTCCCAACAGAATCTCGCATCGCGGTTGCCTCTTTTGTCGATTTAGATGGTGAGTTAAATCGAACTAACATCGTTGGCAATCAGTTAGCAGAAGGCTTTATTCACCAACTGCAGCAATTTGGTTTACAAGTAGTCGATTTTAAAACCACGCGCGATATCCAAATTACCCGAAATGGCGATTTTGTATTTAGCCGTGATCACGCAAAACTCGATATGATGCAGCAAATTGATTTTGTCTTATCGGGTACGATGATCTTCACGCCACGCGGTATCATGGTGAACGCCCGCATCATCAATTTTCACAGCAAGGTCGTGGCCGCCAGTTCGCAATTGCTCATTCCACACTTTGTCATCAGCTCGCTTTATCCGGGCATTACCCGTTAAACACTGCCAGCCTCGAGGGCTGGCGTTGTTATCACTCTGTTTTCTCTATCGACAAACTGGCATCTGTAAGCGTCCGGCCATCACATCTTTTATTTGCTGACTGATCACGCATCATATCTTTCTGTGTTGCCAACAATGAGAGTTATGTATGCCTGCTTTAAAACAACCCGATATACGTCGGTTCTTTTCCCCCGAATTAAAATGGCAGATCGTCCAGGAATCGAAAGAACAAACCCTTTCAGTATCTCAATTAGCGCGCAAATATGATGTCAATACCAACCAAGTGTTTCGCTGGATCCGAGACGTTAACCTCGGTAATGCATTGTGGGTCAGGCGCGCTAAAGGTGAAGTGGATACGTCAGCGGCTCCCATGCCATTCCTTCCTGTCAGTGTCAGTGCGATTGAAGCTGTGCCGGTGCTCCATAAACCAGCCATAACGGTGTCGTTTCGCAGTGGTCATCAACTGGTATTGCATGAGGCAACACCGGGTATGTTGCAGCAATTGGTGGCGGCGTTGTCATGATTACCTTATCCCATGAACTGCGTGTATGGCTGTGTGCCGGTTACACCGATATGCGCAAGGGCTTCGATGGTCTGGCGGCTATGGCGCAGCATGTGCTTCAAAAAGACCCTTTTGGTGGGCATGTGTTTGTGTTTCGAGGGCGGCGTGGGGACCGGATTAAACTGCTATGGTGGGATGGTCAGGGGTTGTGTTTGTTTTACAAGCGCCTGGAGCAAGGGCGGTTCGTGTGGCCCACCGCAAAAACCGGTGTAGTGCACTTAACGCAGGCCGAATTGGCGTTGTTGCTGGAAGGCTTAGACTGGCGCCCGCCTGCCAGAAAAAACACACCAAAAAATGCTGCATAAATGCATTTAATCAATGAGTTAGCTGGCATTTTGTGTTATTATGCGGCGCATGAAAACGATGGCATTTTCCTTACCCAATGACCCAAAACAGTTGCAGGAAATTATCCTTCAACTGCAGTCAACGCTTGCCCAGCAGGATACCGTTATTGCCTCGTTACGCCACCAGTTATCCGTATTAAAACGTGCTCGCTTCGGACGTTCGTCCGAGCATATCGATAAGCAAATTCATCAGTTGGAATTACAGCTTGAAGAGCTTGAGATGCAAACTGCAGCCTTACCAAAGCTAGCCGCACCAGCAAAAGAGAACAAAGCCACGCCCCGTCGGCGCGCCTCTCTGCCTGCACAATTGCCGCGAGAAGAGCTTCGTGTTGAAACGGCTTGCCAGTGTCCGGCATGTCAGGGCGAATTAACCCATATCGGTGATGATGTTTCTGAAATGCTGGATGTGGTGCCGGCCTCTTATCGGGTTATCCGTATTGTACGCCCTAAATTCAGCTGCCAGCACTGCGACACACTGGTTCAAGGCCAAGCGCCTGAGCGTGTGATTAAAAAAGGACTGGCCAGTGCAGCGTTGCTCACACAGGTTATTGTCGATAAATACCTCGACCATCAACCGCTGTACCGCCAGGCTGAGCAGATGGAACGTGAAGGGATTGATGTTGAACGCTCTACTCTGGCAAACTGGGTAGGACAAACTGGCGCCTTACTCACGCCACTGGCTGATGCCATCGGACGCCATGTGAAAGCTGCCAACCACGTGCATGCCGATGACACCACCGCACCGACGCTATCACCCGGTAAAGGCCGCACCCAAACCGGACGTTACTGGACTTATGTGCGTGATGGTCGCCCCTGGGGAGATACCACAGCGCCAGCGGTTTGGCTGCAATACAGTGAAGACCGTAAAAGCATCCATCCCACGGCGCATTTAAAAGGCTACAAAGGCTCACTACAGGCCGATGCTTATGCCGGTTACAACGAATTATACCAACGGCAAATAACCCAGCACGGTTGTTGGGCACACGTGCGGCGGAAGTTCTATGACATCACCCAAACAGGCCCTTCGCCGTTAGCTGATGAAGCGATAACCGCTATCCAATCCCTCTATGTGATTGAGAAACAGGCGCGCGGCCAACCACCGGATGAACGACAACACATCCGGGGCATACATGCCAAGCCTATCCTTGAGCGCTTCCATATCTGGTTACAGACAACATTGCGCACCTTATCGAAAGGCTCGCCGCTGTCCAAGGCAATCCACTATGCCCTGAAGCAGTGGGAGGCGTTGGTTGCCTATGTGGATAACGGTTATGCTGAGATTGATAACAACAGTGCAGAGCGCTCATTGCGGCCCATCGCCCTGGGCAGGAAAAATTACTTGTTTGCTGGTTCAGCTGCCGGAGGGGAGCGGGCTGCCGTGTTGTACTCAATACTCGGCACCGCCAAACTCAATGACATCAATCCAAATGTCTACCTGACCACGGTACTCAAGCGCATCTGCAATCACCCCATCAATCGTGTCGATGAGTTGTTACCCTGGAATATCGATTTAACCACACAGCCAGGTGACGCAATTTAAGATAATAAGTGTCCACTAAAATTAAGTGGACACTTAAATTAGCGCATTACTCTGTGTTCGCCGAACACTTAAAATCAGAACATCCAGATGCACATACGTCGTCGGACACGGACTCACGTAAGGTATAGCGAAAAATATGCTACCGTTATAACGGTAATATATAGCAGGGCCAAAAAAATGGCATTCTACAATTATGCTACCGTTACAACGTTAATATAAAGTAGCGCCCCAAAATAGCATTCTACGGTTTCACTGCTGAAACAAAATAGTGCGCTGAGAGCACCTCAAATAACCAGTGCATTAATCGGCATTAAACATCAACCTGTAACGACCAGACGCTTACTTTGTTAAGGTTGTTGGGTTTGAATTGAGAATCAAATCCCAGTTTGAACTACCTTGGTTGCTGTGAGACATTTGAAATGGATAGGTCGTATTTGTAGCTAAATCAAAGATAATAAATTTTTGGGGCGAGCTATAACAAGCATGTTCATCAATGCTTATCACATCATTGTTGCCAGTTGGCACACAATTAACCAATGGAGCACCGCGTGTTCGAGCAATATTTTCAGCTTGCTGTAATGAGCAATTGTCGCAGGCATAACCTTTTATAAATGTTGTTGCAGATGCTGTGCTAAGTTGGGCAAATACAAGTATGCAAAATGCCGAAATAAAGCTTATTTTTTTCATTATAAATCCTTTTAAGTATAAAAATTAAACCTACATAAAAATGTGAGATGTGTAAAGTATTACCATTAATTATTAATTATTTGGTTTTTTTCTGGTTTATGTATAGAATTATTTTGTGAAAATAAGTAGCGTTTTGAGTGGTTGAAATGGACGTTCAGAAGGGGTGAAACCATTTTTGATGCAGATATCGTGACTAAAGTAGCTTAATGTTTAAAAGCTTACTGTATGTTCTTATGATGTTATGAAAACTAAAACTAAAACTAAAACTAAAACTAAAGCTAAAACTAAAGCTAAAACCATCATATAGCAAAAAAAGCTTATCTTTTGGCTTCGCTGAACGTGTTTCGGTGTAGCTCAAAGGCTTTGTTTTTATTGCGATTTTACCCAAAAATGATACTACAAAATTTTTGCTAAATTTAGCTGTAGTATCAAAACTGTTTGCTCTTACCGATTTACAATGAACTAAAACGAGCGCTAAGTTCAAGTGAAAACCTTATTTTATTGGGGTTTAGCGAGCTTTGATGAGTCTCGGCTATCTTCTATTAACGCTGAAATGGCTGCCCCAGCAGGAATCGAACAGCCGCATTTTTAGCGGCTTTCGGCTTTGTGGTTTATTTCTGTAGTATCATCTGTAGTATCATTGTTTTGTGCTGGATCTATCGCGCTGATCGTTATTACCGGCCTTTTTGGCGCGGATCCAGCTTTCAATTTCTTCTCGATCCCACGCTACAGCACGAGCCCCCAAACTAATTGGCGCGGGTGCTTCATTGCGGTTTACCATGCTGTACCATGTTGTTTTGCCAACAGGTACCATTTTTAACACTTCGGGTAATCTGATTAACTGCATAATTGCCTCACTTGCGTGTGTACTGTGGACGTTGACCGGTGTTTGAACGTGGCCCCGGTGCGGCCGGTGGTGGCTGGTATGCCTGGTGCTGATGCTGGTAAGCATTGTTCGGCGGCACTTGGTAACCCTGCTGTGGCTGTTGGTAGCCTTGGTTTTGCGCAGGCGCTTGCTGTGGTGCGCCGTCTAGCATCTGCAGTTCGTCACACACTATTTCTGTGGTGTAACGATCAATGCCGTCTTTATCCTGCCATTTGCGCGTTTTAAGTTTGCCCTCGATATACACTTTTGAGCCTTTGCGCAGATACTCGCCCGCGATTTCTGCCAAACGCTGGTATATAACAACTTTATGCCATTCAGTTGCCTCTTTGCGTTCGTTGGTAGCTTTGTCTGTCCAGCTTTCGCTAGTGGCTATGCTTAGGTTGCAAACAGCATTACCGTTTTGCGCGTAACGCACTTCTGGATCCTGACCTAAGTTACCGATCAAAATTGCCTTGTTAATTCCTTTGCTCATTTATCTGCCTTAATAAACTTATCACTTAACTGATTTAAGCCGCGCCCAGTCGAGTTCTTTTATTTGCTCTACTGTGCTGGCCACGGTGTTTAATGTGTTTAACGCCCGGGTGAAGTTGCTTAGCTGTACGCCGTTAATGGCCGCCGCTGTTGCATCGGCTAAGCCAATCACCAGGTAATCTTTTAATGCTGCTTTTACATCTTCGCTGCTGATGCGTGTAAGGCTAATCAGCAGTTCATAGCGTTCTTTGCTTTCGCCGCCTTGGGTGATGTATTTCATAGCCCGTGCTTTTCCAGCCACTTGATTAAATTTGCGCTTTTGATGCTCACCACGTTACTGTTTGGCTGTTCACAAAGCAGTTCACCTCGTGGAAAATCTTTTGGCCTGCCTTTCCATGGTCTTGGTAACACCAGCGATACACGGTCAGATTCAGCGGCCATTTGTCTTAGCTGTTGTGGGTTCATTCTTTTGCTCCCATTAGTTTTAATATCTTCGACTTTAAACCCAGTAGTTCTTGCGTTTGCTCGGTATCAACCGCAGTATTGCGCTTCATGCTTTCAACAATAACCACAGCTTTTTCTATTGCTGCGAGCAGTGCGGATTTGATAGACGTATGCTGAAAACCGCTGCACGCTTCAAGCTCAACATGGTCAATGGTGTTAAAGCGTATGGTTAAGCTGAACCGTTTATCGTCTTTGCACTGATGTAGGCTTACCCGGCCATACTTCATCGCTTCGTCAAACAGCTGTTCGAGTGATAGGTTATCCATTATTCACCCTTAGCCAATAAACTGCGCGCTGACTGTTGGATCCAACCCGGTATTTGTGGGTGGTCGTCTGCTATTGCGGCAATCCACTGCTCTAATTCGTCTATTCTTTGTTGGCGCTGATGTGATTCCTGGGCAAGGCCTAAGTTGTAGTGCTCAAGCTCGGCAATGCGCTCTTTTGCATCTATGATGGCTTGTAAATCTGAAAGCAAATGGATGCCAGCATAAATAGGGTAGGCCTCCCACTTGTTGCCGAGGCTGACATAAAAACCGCCTAAGTGAACAACTTTTGCGTACAAGTTCATGCTTGGCACTGTGTCTGTGCAGTGAGTAGCCCCATCAGGTACTTTCGCCAATATTTTTTTGATTTTTTCTAGTTCCATCACTCACCTGCCTTGCCGAATCTTGCCCACGGCTTTACCGGAGCATCTTCGATATACCGATACTTCTCCATCGCTGACTTACCGCTAAGTGGCGATCCGTCAGCTCTAAACCAGCCTCGTGCCAGTGAACGATATGCTTGATACCGCTTACCGTTTTTCATGACGACTTCGCAAAGCCTGTTCACTTCAGCTAAATCTTGCTTTGGGTTAAGCCATTCATCCATCACTCACCTGCCTTAGCTTGTTGGCGTAGCGCTTCCAATTGTTCAGCTTTTTCTTGAAGATCGAAAAGCACATCTTCTGAAATAATTCTTAGTGGAATTATTTCATCATCTGACCAATTGCCAGTATCATGATCAAATCTTTCTACTACCAACTCTCTTTCGTGCCATTGTTCATTTGCATCACCTTGCATATAAGGAATTGTGTAGCTATCAAATGGGCCTCCGTATGTAGCATTACCATCAATGATCATAAAAAGGTCACGCCTTGTTATTGGGCACTTTTGCAAAGGCCCAACACATCCATTACAAAGACGAGTTAACTTATCAACCTTTGCTTTTAGCTCGTCAATTTCTTTCTCTAGCGCTATATTTTTCATGTACAGCGCACCCGCTTGTTTTGGTGTAAGTTTCATCGATACTGATACTGTGCCCATCACTCACCTGCCTTAGCTTGTTGACGAAACTTTTTAAAATTTCCGTACCAGTCCTTAATCTTAAATGCTTCAGCTGGCGACACTGGAGAGCTTGGTGCGTAAATAAGAGCTTTAAGCAGTGCTTTATCGTCAGAGTTTTCAAGCTCATGAATCCTGCTTTTTAACTGTGAAATATCAATTTCCATTTTATGGTTTCTTTCAATAACAGATACTTTTTGCCGCATCCGAATATGCGCCCTTTCGCACAACTGGTGGATTTCGGTGTTATTGGTTAAATGCTTAACTCTGATAAACTCATCAAGTAACAAATCGTTTTGGTCAGTTGATAAAGTAAGCTCATGCTTTAACTGCTCAACCTGCGCCAAGGCGGCTAAATAAATATCCTCCCGCACATACCGAGTGGCATCTTCTTCGCGCTGGCCTTCGCCTGGTGCGGGGGTATCGCTCCAAACGTGGGTGTAATCTTCACCATCGAAAACTTCTATTAAAAATATTTCATCGGGGTTTTCTGTTTTGTCGATCATGCTGCTGCTCCTTCTTTCGCTGCGCATAGATCTGGCAGGTTGGCGCGTACCAGTGCTTCGGCGAAAGGTGGTGGTACTGCGTTGCCGCAGCGGGCTACTTGTTTTGCTTTAGGGATTGGCTTGCCGTTTTGGTCTACGCTGATCACGTAGTCAGATGGGAAGCCTTGGGCTGCAAAAAGTTCGTGTGGCTCCAGCATGCGCATGCCGATATCAACGATTTCGTAGGGTTCACCGCGCACCATTACCAACCCGAAGCGATCGCGGCCTGTTACTGTGTGCATAGGTTCATTCAGTTGCGCACCATCTTTTTCATTGCCGTAGTATTTCAGTAGAAATGCGCGAACCTCACCAAGATGAAGACCGCCAGCTGTAATGGTGTGAACAGGTTCATTTACCGCATGCCCGATATTCGTGCCGCGAAGCTTTACTAGGTTGCTGGTTACAAGTGCATGGTGATCCACTGTAGTAACGGTATGGGCTGGCTCAGACAAGCTGGCACCTGGGCCGGTATAGTTACCGCCATAGTGCTTAACCAAATTCGCTGATATCAAGCCGAATCTGTTTTCTGTTGTAACGGTATGGACAGGATCGCCTAACTCAACGCCCCTTACTTCGTCAGGGTTTTTCATGCCGTAATACTTTTGCAGAAACGCTGCGCATAAGTAATGATGATTACCTGTTGTCTGCGTTGGTAATTGTCCATTAATTGAGGTCGGCGCATGCCCAGTTGTGTTTGTAACAATAAACGGCTGCGCAGCATCGATTACAAAACGCTGAATGCCTTTGGCGATCCGGCGCAGGGTGTTTTCTGCCAGCGGCCGCTTGCGCTCGAATATGCTGGGGCAGGGAATAGACCAATCGATACATTCTGCTGCCGTGCGATACGGCTGCAGCTGGCCAGAGATTACTGCTGCGCTATCTGGTGCGCCGTGTGTTGGCTTAGGCCAAACGATAGGCTGGCCGTCACAACGGGCTACCAAAAACAGGCGTTTGCGAATAGTAGGGGCGCCGTAGTCACAGGCCCGAAGTTCACGCCACTCTACTTTGTAGCCAAGGCCGCGGATAAGTTTTGCGGTATCTACCAAGCCAAGAACCTCTGCGCATTCTTGCAGTGCTGGGTGGTCAACATCTACGCCAGTGCTAAGCATGGCAACAAAGGCGTTGAAGGTTTCACCTTTACGATCTTTGCACGGTTGTGCTGTGCCAGTGATAGGACATTCAACAACTGGGCCCCACGTTTTAAATTCCTCTACGTTCTCTAACATGATCACCTGAGGACGTACACGCATAGCCCAGCGCATTACTACCCAAGCTAAACCACGAATTTCACGGCTAACCGGCTTGCCGCCTTTGGCTTTGCTGAAATGTTTGCAGTCTGGCGAGAACCACGCCAGATCCACCGGCCGGCCAGCTGTGGCTTTTACCGGATCTACATCAAACACGCTTTCGCAGTAGTGCAGGGTGCCCGGGTGGTTAATGGTGTGCATGGCAATGGCGTCTTTGTCGTGGTTGATAGCGATATCAACAGAGCGGCCGATAGCCATTTCAATACCGGTGGATGCGCCGCCACCGCCGGCAAAGTTGTCAACGATTAAGCCGCGCATGATTTTTCATCCCGTTTTTTGTCGCTTATCAGCGTTTTAATATGATTGGAGGTGCGTAGCTTTTCTGTTGGGCATAGCAGTAAAAGCTTGTTGCATGATGTGCATAAGCGTTCGTAAAAGGCTTCATCAGCCTTGTAGTCCATAAAGGCTAAAGAGTTATCGACAATTTCGCGTACTTCATACGGCCATTTATGTTTTGGTTCTGGCTGATTATCTGCTGTAACTGCAGCAACCACTTCACCGCCTTTGGTTATCATGCCGGGTTCATCTAGCGCTAAAATAGCAGTGCGGATCTGGCTGGTGGTGTAAGTGTCGCGCTTGCCGAACATGCCATCGAGCTGCAGCATTAACGCTAAGTGATCACCGTCAAATGGCAGTGAGCCGCTGGCCAGTTGTTCGGCCAGTTGTTCGCTGGTGAACTCTACTGTGGGCAGTGTTAGTGCTTTGCGTTCAGCAATAATGGTTTCTGCTGGTGCGTCGCAAGTTGTCGCGGTGGGTTCGTTGCCATCGATGTGCACAGAGCCATCAACTTCATTACCGAAAACGTCCCAGCCAGCGGGTGCGGTGCGAGCGAACATTTCCAGCCTGGGCAAATCACCACACAGCTTTACAATTTCATCGCGGAATATGGCTGGCTTTTCTGAGTGTTCGCCTACCATTTCATCACGTACTTGCCGAATGCTACGGCATTCTGCTTTAGGTTTACCACGCACCGCAATTAGCGCACATTCAGCACCGGCCCGTGTCCAGTAACCCATGCCAAAGTGTGGGATCAAGTTGGTTGATAGCTTGCGCCAAATGAAAGCGTTCATATTTTTAAGGGTGAAGCCCCAAGCCTTAACCAGATCTAACGCTTCTTGCGGTTGGCTGCTTACGTACCACATGATCAGCACACAATCTTTCTCGCACAGCGCGGGTACATCGAGCGCTTTCATTTGATCAAGTGTCATGGTTTGATACTTTGCCGCAGCACCAGATTTCATGCTGCCGCCAGATTTAACGCTGTTAAATGACCACGGCGGATCGGCGTAGATGATGTTGTATTTTTTGCTCATGCTGCAATTTCCTTTTTATCTAACCAGCCTTTTGGCAGGCCACCCGCGGCAACGATGTATTGATCAATGCGGCGGGCGATGTCCATTACTACGCCGTTGTTGTTGGTCCAATGGCCACCGGGTAAGATCCAGCCCATAGGGTTGTTGAACGGCTGCTCTGATTCTTTGAACTTGCGCGATTTTTTAATGATGGCAAAGCCGTAAACGTAATCTTGGCTATAGCGTGGCGCTGCCGTGCGATTGTTCATGCTGGGCTTTGGCGGTTTAGCATCGCGAGCGATAGGGGCGGCCATGCGGCAGCCCTGGTTGTTTGAACGGTATTCTTTAAACATGGCGCATACCCTGATTTAACCGAATTACCGCCAGATCCATTTGCAGTTCGTCTAAGCAGCGGCGCAGCTCAGTGCTGGTGGGTGATAACAGCATGCTGCAATAGTTTAAGGCGCGTTGTTTGGCATCTATGTTATCAACCACATGCTGATCGGCCTTGGCTTGTTCGCTATCAAACTCTGCTGCCATGGCATCCATGTCGAATGCTTTGCTGGCAAATTCGTTAGCCTGGGCAAAGTTGGCTGGCTCTGGTAAATCCAGTTCGATCACTTCTTCGGCCTGTTCTGGTGTTGGTTCAACTGGCGCGGTGGCCAGTGCTAATAAGTCACCTGTGCTATTGGCGGCATACTCTTCAATTAAGTGCAGTTTGTTCTGCGTGGTTTTGTACATGCCGTTGCTTTGCCGCCAAATTAGTTTTTGCTCTAACATTCCGGCCAGCAGCTGCTGCATAAACGTGTCGGTAACACCGATAAAGCGTTTCATGGCTTTAATGCTTTTGCCCTCGGTTTGACAAAACGCCATTAGCTTTTTGGTGTGGGTGCATAGTTCGCCTGGTGAGGCCATTTTAAAGGCTGCAGTCATGGTTAGTGCTCCGCTGCTGGTTGGTTGATAGATTCGATCATGTTGATGGCCGAAACGGTTAAGCTAAATTTGCCCTCGTAGCATTTCAGCAGGTTAAGCTGCTTTAGCTTGCTGGCCAGTGCGGCGCCTTTGCGGTTGTCGGTACAAAACTGATCAAAGAACTTGGCTGGCTCTGAGTGATAAGCGCGCAAGTTGCCGTGCTGCTCAATGGCTTTAAACGACAGCGTTAAAATGGCTCTGCGTTCTTCAAAACTTAACGACTGATAACGGCTAACCAGTTGCCAGCCTTGCGCATGGTTTTTAATGTCCATGGGGATGGCTGATGCGGCTTTTAACTGCTGCGCTTGGGTGTAGGTGGTGGCGATCATGGCAGGGTTACTCCCATTGTTTGGCGTTCTAGCTTTAACAGGCGATTATTGTTAATGCGGCGAATGGTGCGCAGCTTAGTGGGCGATTGCTCTGCCAGGCTAAACGCAAACTGCAGGGTACTGGCGGCATCGCTTAAATATTCGCGGGCTATTTCAGTGGCGCAGGTAGCACCAATGGCGTGTTTGCTGGCCAGCGCTTTGCTGATGTAGTTGGCACTGGCGGCCATTTCACGGGCATGTTGCTGCATGCTAACGATTAACATGGTTTTCATGCGCGCCCCCAAACCATAGCGGCAACGAACATGATCGTTACAATGATGGCTAAAAAGGCAATAAAGCCGTTGCTGGTTTCTGCAGCGATGGTGTTTAACTTGCCGGTTAAACTGTTTAGATAGTGGGTAAGTGTTTTCATGCTGGTTTACCTACGTTCAATTCATAGGTAGAATATAGGCAATCCGATAATTAATATCAATAGGTATTCCGATATTTTTTATCAGATAATAAAAAAACCCGCCGAAGCGGGTTTGCTGAATAAAATTTAGATATCTGCTATTGCGTCGTAAAAATCGTTTTCATGCAGAATAACTAAGGGTATGCCTGTTTGCCTGAGCTTTATTGCATGTTCTACTTTACGACCGTAGCATGAATAAGCCCAGCAAGGATTGCCGTTTGAGCCTATCACAAGGTAATTTGTTTTTTGGGTTATCTTATTTGCGAATATCCCACCCACACTTGAAACTATTTTAGCTAGCTCTGATCGCTTAAATCTTGATGATTCACCAGTAAAACAAAAAATCTTATTATCGAACAATATATCAGGACAAATTGCACAAACGCCTATCAGGTTTTTACCTTCAAGACTTGGTGTAGTAATTGTTTTATCGTCTGCTATTACTGAAAACTCCATAAAGAAGTTTAGTAACGATCTCTGTTCATCTGCAGATACTGAACCATCAGCCAAAACATGAGTTATTAGTGCGTCAACTTCATCATAAGGCCAAATAGTTTTAAGGTGTGAATGATCATTAAGCCAACCTCGCAAGCCTCTTAGCTCTGCCTCTGTTATTTTATTATCGCAAGCTATAGCGCCTAAAATTCCATGCAGTCTTTGAATGCCTGCTGTTATTAGATCAAAATATTCGGTTGATGTGAGCTTGTCGCAAAGCCAAAGGATATCTTCTTTTTCTTCACTGGTTAAAACGCTGTCAGCCAGTGCATTTTCAATTACGGGGATAAGCTCATTAAACGGATGTTGATTTAAATAGTTAACATTTTCTGCTAGCCATAAATTTAAGAATGCTATTTCTTGATCATTTATCAGCTGATCAACAGCGATACCCTCAACTATACCTATTAATGTGTTAACAGATTTGTTTATGTGTGCTTTAGTATTTTTCATCATCCATGATCCTATTTTTATCTAAGAACCGAATACCAAAACACCCGCCCCAGCACTTTTACTTCACTGGCCTGTTCGGTACTGCAATCTTCATCGGGGTATTCGTCGCGGTTAAAGCTTCGTAAACGTATGCCGCCACCAGGTAAACGGTAAAGCACCTTTACCCGCAGCATGCCGCTGTGATCAATGGCGTACATGTCACCGTCTTTTATTTTGGTGTTTGCTGTGTCAATGCCTACTGTGGCTTGATCTGGCAATACCGGTTCCATGCTGTTGCCGGATACCACAACACAGGCGGCCATATCGGGCTGTATGTTGTAGCGTCGTAATGTTGATTTGGCAAAGCGCAGCTTAAAGCCGCTGCTTTCGCGCTGCACAATAGATCCGTTTCCTGCTGACAATTCCACTTCCTTGTAAAACGGTATTTCAACTTCATCTTCTGATAACGGGGTTTTGCTATCCCACGTGTCAAAGCTGCCTAGTGTGTAACTGGATTTAATATCAGTAATTTCTGAGTAGCTGCTGCTTGCTTTACCTGTTTGCAACCAGTCTGGTGACACCCCTAAGACTTTAGCAATAGTTATAAGATGTGTGCTTGATGAAGATATACCGCGCTCAAGCTCAGATAGCGTAGGCTGCTTAACGCCTATCTTGTCAGCAAGATCTTGCTGCGAGAATCCCGCTTGTTTTCTGGCCTCTCTAACTCGTTTACCTACGCTCATTGCCAATCCTATAAAAAAACAACCTTTTAATTATATAGGTTAACCAATAAAGCTTGCAAAAAGGTTTGCCTATGGTAAATTTATCGGAATACCGATATTAAAGGGCGTGACATGACCTCAACATTTAAAAATCTTATCGACCATTTTGGCGATCAGAGCATAGCCGCAGAGATGCTGGGTGTTAAGCAGCCTACTGTAAGTGGCTGGTTAAACGGTAAGCATGGCATGTCTGCTAAAACCGCTTTAAAGGCCGAAAGGCTTACTGGCGGTAAGTTTAAAGCCTCTGATTTATGCCCTGAACTTGCTGAAGTTCTACTTAATGCAGGATAACAGACCTATGAACAATAACACGTTAAAGCCTTCTGGCATTCCACACTGCCCACAAGATGCTGCTTACTTACTTGGTAAACGCCATAACGCCAGCGACTTAGCCCGCAAGATGGGCATGAGCGTTAACGTGCTTGGCAACAAGCTAAACCCCGATCAAGAGTTTCACAAACTTACCCTGGGCGAAGCAGTGGCCATTACCGAACTGGCTAATGACGACGCCATTTTAGAAAGCTGGGCAAATGGCCGCGGTTATGTACTGGTTAAAGTGCCAGGCCAAGTGAGCTGCGATGAAGAGTTAAGTGATCAGCTAATGAAGCTGAGTGAAGAAATGGGCGCGGCATTGGGTGAAATTCGCCATGCGCGTGAGGATGGCATTATTGACCCGGCAGAGTACGAGCATATCAAAGCCAAGATTATGGCAACAGTTACCGAAGCCTTGGCCCTGAAAGAAGTGGTGAAAGGCCAAGTGCGTGATTTACCGCGCCACCCAACTACGCCAATTCGTAAGGGGGCTTAAATGGGCAGCTTTCAACTCGCATCAATTATTTATGTTTGGGTGTTGTTCTTGTCGCTTTTATGGGCGCGTAAGAACGAACCCAAAATTAACCCAATTGTTTTGTTGATCATTGCTGCGGTTCTTGCGGTGATTTTTTACGTGCCGTTAATCGCCATTTGGGCGCTGCAGCTTTTTAATTTACTGACTTGATGCAAGGCCACCCCAGCCGGCGGTGGGGGTAATAACACCGGCAGTTAATACACTGGATACCAACCTCCGCCAGTGTGCATTAACAGACAGCCAGGAAAGACTGGCGCAGTTATGCAGTAAAGCAGTAGCAGTTTAAACCCTGACCCAAGGATGGGCGGTTTAATCAGTTTATTGGGTTGGTGTTAGGCATCTGGCGGGAAAATAAACCGTTGCAGTCGAAGTGGCCAAACACCAACGCCAATGAGCTGAGATAACGGGTTGGGAGTTCCTAGCCGGCCAGCTCATTACTCTGAATGAAACTTAGCGCGGAGTAGGCCATTGGCAGTGCGTAGTTACCCTTGGCGAAGGTTTAATTCATAAGTTAGCCGTGGATATACAGGAAAGCAGCGCAGGAAAGTTACGAACCCGGTTAAGGCCTGCGCCCTTGGGTTCAGCGTCAACTGCAGGACGGTAAAACCGCAGTGGTGATCACGGAATTATGAGGCGGCCCCGTGATTGTCGATCCCGCCTAGTGCCCAAACGCTGTTTACAGCACTAAAAGCACCACGCCAGCTGAAAGGTTGGCACAAATAAAAAAGCCCACTGTGAAGAGTGGGCCAGTCACTAACTTAAGGATACTAAGCCAATGACAGCAACAAATGTAATAGATTTTAACGCCAAACGCAATGAGGCACCGCCCGTGATAGCAGATATTGAAAACGGTTACTGCAAACTGGCTAACGAACTGCTGGAAGAGATATGCCAGCAAGACATTAGCGGCAGTCAGTTTCAGCTGTTACTGGCCATTGTGCGTTGTACGTATGGCTATAACAAAAAGGTGGATCGTGTAACGAACACGTATTTAGCTGAGCTTACTGGCCTTGGCTTAAGTGCGGTTAAATCGGGCCTACAAAAGTTAGAAGCCAGGCACATTATTAGTGTGCAAAAAGCGGGTATTATGAAGCTGGTGGCCATTAATAAAACCATTAGCGAATGGCAAGATTCTGGTACGAAAAAAACCGCTTACACTCGCCAAAAGGCCGCAATTGCACCCACTGAAAGAAGCCGCAATTGCGACCACAAGAAGCCGCAATTGCATCAGCAAGAAGCCGCAATTGTGGCCACTAAAAGCCGCAATTGCGGCCACACCAAAGACAACTTAAATACAACTTACCAAAGACAACTAACAAAAGACACTGGCGCAGTGGCGCCTAAACATTTGGATTACAGCAGCTGGCCTGCTAAGCCGAATGATCAAACGTTGAAAGATTGGTTGGCTTACCGTAAATCGCTAAAAGCTCCCGTTAACCAAACGATTATTAACCGCCTTGCCAAACAGCTTAGCTTGGCAGTAAGCGCAGGCATGAGCGTGGACGATTGTTTGTCTGAAAGCATGACACGAGGCTGGAAAGGCTTTGAATACGCTTGGTTGCAAAACTCGCGTTCAGCACAAAGCACCACACGCCAAAGCAAGCCACACAGTTTTGAAAATCAGCACTACGAGCCGGGGGTTTTATGAGTTTTATTAACGCGATGCCAGCCACACCAGAATTAAACAAGTGCGATAAGCACGGTGAGTACCAAACCCGTTACATTCAGCTGGGTGAGCGTTTTATGGTGAACGCCATGTGCCCAGCTTGTGCTGCTGAAAATAACGCTGCAAACGAAGCCGCAGAGCAAGCCGAGCAAAAGCGCCAAGCTGCTGAGTACCTGCGCCGCCAAAGGCTTGATGCTGGCGTGTCGTTGCGTAACTGTGCGGTTAAGTTTGAAGATTATTTCCCTGCCGACAAAGAACAGGCTGCAAACCTAAAGGCTGTGCAAGATTTTACAAAAAACATTGCTAACGGTGGCCGTGGCAACGTGGTGATGTGTGGCGGGGTGGGTACGGGTAAAACCATGCTGGCCTGCGCTTCGGTAAACACGTTACTGGCCAAAGGTAAGCGCTGCAAAATAATTAAATTAATTGACCTGATCCGCGAGCTTAAAGACACGTGGCGCAAAGGTTCTGAAACCAACGAGATCAAACTGATCAAGTTTTATTCGAACATCGATTTGCTGGTGTTGGACGAAGTGGGCCTGCAATTTGATAGCGACACCGAAAAGCTGTTTATTTTTGATGTGATCGACGGCCGTTATCAAAACATGCTGCCTACGATGCTGATCAGCAACTTAGACATTACCGGCGTTAAGCAAGCCATTGGCGAACGTGTGGTTGATCGCCTGCGTGAAGATGGTGGCACGGTGTTGGCGTTTCGTGGTGCCAGCCAGCGCAAGCCTTTCGATAGTAACGGTGTGATGGTGTCGTAATGGCGAATAAAGATTTTTACATGGCAAAAATGAATGCTGCACTAAACGAATTGGCTTGGGCTAAAAAAGGGCTGCATTCAGTTCCTGCAGATGGCGACAAAGCCTCGTTTACGGTGGCAGATCAACTGCTAGATGAATTGTTAGACGTTGAATGTGCAATGCGAAGAAGTATTAGCTTTGCTGAATTGAATGATTTGAATAGGGATATAGGTATTTAATGCGTTCGCTGGCCGTTGCTATTAACGATACTGCTATTAAAAACCACGCTGCTGATGTAACCGTGGGCGAGTTAGCGGATCTGCGCAGTAGTTTGCAGTTACGCTTTCATAAAAGCCGCACCAAAGGCACTTGGTGTTTAGTGCGGTATGAGCAAGGCAGTAAGAAACGTTACCGCATTGGCTACTGGCCAGCACTGAAAACCAAGGATGCACAAGCTATGGTGCCCGATTTGCTGCAGCGAATTGGCAAGGGTGAGCAGCTGCAAAGCACCGAATTTAGCACCGTTGGTGAGCTTTTAACGTGGTATTTGCAGCGCATTGAACAAGAAACCATTAAAAGCAAAAGCCGCCGCAAAGGCGTGGTGAGTGCGATTAAGCAGCACTTATTACCCAGGCTGCAAACTATCTTACTGTGCGAAGTAAAAAAAATTACTATCGACGAGCGGCTAATGCTGCCGCTGCAAAACGCCAGTTTGAAACCCTCAACCATTCGCCAATACTTTGCCGTGCTTAAGCGCGTGTTTGCCAGTGCTGCTGAATTGGGGTTGATTACTGTTAACCCGATGGCCAGCATGAAGTTTAGCGACCATGTGCAAAAGCGGATCCTACCTAAGTTTGGCAAGCTGCAAGTGCAAGACATTGGCCGCATTAGCACCATGATTATGGGCTTGCCAGAACACATTAAACACCTGCTGCTGTTTATGCTGCTATTTGCCACCCGCATTGGTGAAACTCGACAGTTACGCTGGAACCACATTTGCTTTGATAGCGAGCAAATTGTTATCCCGGATAGCATCACCAAAACAGGTGTGGTGCATGTATTGCCATTAACGGCATTGGCCAGTGCGTTATTACGTGATTATGAGCAGCATTCAACTGGCCCTTACTTGTTTGGCGGTAAAGAACCTATCAGTGCCAGTGAAGCTGATAAGCAAATACGCTCGGTAGCAAGACGCCAATTCAGCGCCCACGACTTACGCAAAGCCGCCCGTTCAGCATGGGCAGAGCTGGGCATAGATTACTGGGTGGCAGAGCGTTTACTTAACCATAAGCCCAAGGGTTTAGATTTGGTTTATATCGGTGGTGCAGATTCATTGAAAGTAAAGCGCGAGGCGTTAGAGCGTTATCACCAGTGGCTATTTGAGCAGTTAGAAACAGGCCATAAGCAGGCCATGAAAGCGGCCTGAAAATAGTAGCCGCTTTATGTGGTGAGGCATAGAGCGAGATTTGGCGTTTTTCAATATGGAACACGCCAAAGGTGTAAAAGAGGGGCAAAACTGAGCATGGCAACACAAAAAAGAGTGGCACAGTTACGAACACGGCGTAAAGAACAGGCAGCATTAATCCAGGGCATTTGTTGTTGCTTAGTGGGTATAGCCTCCATTTTGATGATTGTTTTTATAGCGAGCTAAACCATGAGCAATGAACAGCAGAACCAAACCAACGAACAAAAACCAGCTAGTTGTTTAGATTGGGAGCTTACCCAAGCGCTGATCCATTTAAACAACGCCAAGGGCCTGACTGATAGCCGCCGTGCTCACCTGTTGTTATCGGCTGCGCAGATCGTTAAAGGCGTTAGGGAGTCTTGATCATGGGTGTGCATGTAAATATCAGTTTGGATAAATTCCCGATGCAAGGTGCTTACCTGGGCAAGTCAGTGTCGGTGTGTTTTGGTTATGACTGTATGCACACCATTGCGGGTGTATGTGTGCGCGATGATGCCGAAGCGCCACATTTAACCATCTTTAAATTAGCAGACGGGCGCCATGTATTGGCTACTGAATGCCAGTACAGGGTTATCAGCTGATGATAACGGTAGGTATTGATCCAGATTTAACGGCCAGCGGCTTTGCGGTTATAGCTGGCCGAACAATCCAAAAGCTAGAACGCGTGCCGTTCTCTGGTGTGTTGGCATGGCTCGATGCTAACGGTGGACCAGCTGCGCTGCAAATTAAGATTGAAGATCCTAACTTAATTGCGCCAACGTTCCCGCGCTCGCTACCCAAGGCGATGAATAAGCAGGCAGTGAATAATCGCATCAGCCAAAACGTGGGGCAGGTTAAAGCGGTGGCCACGTTATTAATTGAAACCATGACTGCAGCCGGTTACCAGGTGAAACCTTGCCGGCCATTAGCGGGTGGGCATAAGTCGCGCTGTAAAAAAGATGCCACCTACTTTAACCAGTTAACGGGTTGGACTGGCCGAAGTAATGAAGATTGCCGCGATGCGGCGTTAATTGCGTTGTTTGGGGGCTGAATGGAATTGTTATGGCTTTTTATTGCAACGTTCTCAAACATTTTCTTACTAGGGCTGCAAAGCCAATTTGTAAGGGATCAACGAATAGCCATGTGCTTTGCTGTTAGCTGGGGTATTAGTGCTGCGCAGTTTACGTTTACCAGGGTAATTGCTGGAACCGATAACCCGACAACGGCTTTTATGGTAAGTGGCTGGGCTGGGGCGATTGGTATTTGCAGCAGCATTTACTTTTATAAGTGGTTTCACCCGCGATACCAAAGCTGGCAAGCTGGCAAAGGTTGGTGCAAATGATAAGACGCGATCCCGAGTGGATGCACGGCGGCCACATACTAAAGGCCAACCGCAAGCGGATCGGCTTAACGCAAGAACAAGTGGTTGCGATGATGGACATTAACTTGCGTACTTACCAGAACTGGGAAAACCAAAAGTCAGAACCTGCTTTCGGTATGGTAATGGCGTTATGCGAATGTGTTTTTAAAATTGAACTGCTAGATGCCATCACGGTGGCCCAGGAGATACAAATTGACTGTTAAAGAACTTCATAAACTCATGATCGACTGGGGCAAGTTTTGGGCATCTAAAGAGGGGCTACAAGGCTATGCCAGGGCATCAGTAACGGAACGGTGCTGCCAAGTGTTACGAACGGGCATTTGGGCCAGCTCAGATAAACACTTGTTTAGCCATCATGCTGATCAGATGTTCGTGCCAGCATGGATTGCCAAGCTAGATAGCTGCATGGCCGAGTTACCACCCGCCCAGCGCCGAGTGATTAACCGCCGCTATATAAAAGCAGTGCGTTTAAACAGTACCGAGCGCATCGCGTTGTGGCATGCGCAAACGGCTATATTGTCGGTGTACTAACTTAATAAACCAATAAAAAGCCAATTAATTGCATTATTTATTAAAATAAATTGAAAATACGCAAATTTCTTCGTGTTTTATTAGTTTGAAACAGGCTATTTTTAACTAAGCTTGCAAGAGCTCTAAGTACACAGCGCATACAAAACCTCGGACCTCACCGGGGTTTTTCTTTTTCTGGAAACCCAAAATGAAATCCATATCAGCACGCTTAAGCGCGCTGGGGTTGGCTGCAGTGTTAGCTGTCTCTGGCGGTTACATTGCACTACACGAGGGTGAGGTGCTGGGTTCTTACATTGATCCTGCCGGCATTATGACTGCCTGCTATGGCAGCACAGGCAAGCATGTAACTGCAGGCCAAACATTTTCAGAAGATGAATGCTTATATATGTTGGCAGCTGATCTGCTAGAGCATAACAAGCAGCTTATGGCGGCCGTTAAGGTACCGCTTACTGATGGCGAGCATGTTGCTTACTTGTCATTCCATTACAACGTGGGGGCGGGTTCGTTTCGTTCCTCTACATTGTTAAAGCTTTTAAATGCCAATCATCGTGTTGATGCTTGCCACCAGCTTACGCGCTGGGTGTATGCCAATGGCAAACGCTTAAAGGGTTTAGTTAATAGGCGAGAGCATGAACTGCAGATGTGCTTACGTGATCTGAATGCAGTGGGTAGTTGAATGTTCAATAACGTTAAAAACTATTTGATTTTGATTTTGCTTTTAGTTTCGGTTGGCTTTGGTTTCGCTAACAAATCGAATAAGACTAATGCCGAATCTAAAATCAAATCGCTTTCAATTGAACTGGATGCTCAAACGGATTTGAATTCAAGATTGCTTTCAAACATAAATCAATTGCAATCGGAAACGGATCGGCTTTTAAAAGAAAGACAAACCATTTCTGAATTGAATTCCAATTACAAAGCGAATCTAGATCGGATCCAAAAGCAATTGGTATCTGATATGGATTCAATCCAAACACTGAGGCAAACCGAAAATGAAACTGTTCGGAACTGGATTGATACTGCTGTGCCTGCTGATGTTATCGGCATGCTCAAGTATGCCAGAACCGAAAGTGATCACAGTGACGGTAACCAAGCCGCTGCTGCCGCCTCAGGATTATCTGCAGCGCTGCCAGTTAAGTGAACGTTATGCCATCAACACTAATCTGGACCTGCTTAACTATATTAAGCGGCTCGAAGCAGCTATTGATAGTTGCGATGCCAGCAGCATCCGGTTGATAGACTGGGCAGAGCGCATGAGCACTTACCGCAATGATGACCAATAACATGAGCTATACAATGGACAGAACAGTAACAGGCATAAGCTACGGAGTTAGTGGCACTACTGCACTCGGTGGCATGCTGTCACTTAATGACATCGCACTGCTTATTGGTATTGCATTTACTCTGCTTACATTCTTTATCTCGTGGTTCTTCCATCGCCGCCGGCATCGGTTGGAGTTGGAGCAGCACGAGTGGCGACGCCAGCAGCACCTGTTGAAGATGGAACTGCTTAAACAAAGCGAGCTCGCTACCTCTGGCAAGCTGGTCAACCAGTTGGCAGGGGACCCTGACGATTCAGACCCGCACCGAGGGGGCGAAGAGGCGCGGTAAAACAATTTTTTTCGGCGTTTTAATGTGATCCACCACAGCATTAAGGATCCTCAATATCCATACGGGTTAGCGGGTTGCGCGACCTGCGCATTTGCTAGCATCAAACCAACTAACAAGATGATCGCCATGGCATGGGTACATTACACAGTATTGATGATGCCTACGCCTGGTCAATTAGTAGAATAGCCGAGGCGTTTGGCCTAGACCGACGCACCGTTTCTGCGCGAATAAAAGATTCACGCGCCGAGCCAGCTGGCCTGCGCAAAGGGCACCCCACGTATTTATTGCGTGACATTGGCCCCGCACTCTTTGGCGAAACGCGAACAGCGGTACCGGGTGACGAACTCGACCCCGCGAACATGCTGCCCAAAGATCGCAAAGACTGGTATCAGTCAGAACGCGAACGGCTCAAGCTCGAAACCGAATTAAAAGAATTAGTGCCCGCTGCAGAAGTTGCCCGCGGCTATGCCGACCTGGTGAAAGCCGTGGTGAACCCACTCGACAGCCTTATTGATGAACTCGAATCAAAAGTGGGTTTATCCGGTGACGCGCTCGAACGAGTGCAACGCATCATTGATGGCCTACGCGAAGAAATGTATTTAAACGCAATTCGTGGCGGGGCTGATATCGAGCCGGACGACAGCGACGATGATGAATAGCGGCGATGCTCAGCGTATTAAGCGCGACATAGCGAGTTTATTAAAACCGCCAATTCGCATGTCAGTTACCGAAGCAGTGCAAGAGCATGTGCGTGTTAAGTTGCCCTCTGGCAACTGGGGCCAGTGGGATATCGAAACCACGCCGTATATGCGCGAACCGCTAGATATGCTTAGCAGTCGCAAGCATCGCGGCTTAATATTCGTTGGCCCAGCACGAACCGGCAAAAGCCAAGCTTTGATCGATGGCTTTATTGGCTACGATGTGAAATGCGACCCCAGCGACATGCTGGTGGTGCAAATCACCAAAGAAAAAGCGGCAGAGTTTAGCAAGAAGCGGATCGGGCCTATGCTCGAAAACTCGCCAGGCTTACAACCGCTGCTTAGCCCACGCGGCCACGATAACAACTTACACGACAAAGTATTTCGGGCGGGCAACTATCTCAAGATAGCTTGGCCTGCCAAATCAATATTTGCTAGCAGTGAATGGCGGCGTGTTGCCATCACCGATTACGACCGCACCGCCACCATGCTCGATGTTGAGGGCGAGGGCAGCGGCTTCGACTTAGCACTTAAGCGCACCCAGTCATACCGCAGCCGCGGCATGGCACTGGCTGAAAGTAGCCCAGGTTACGAAGTGCTGGATCCTGATTGGCTACCCAGCCCAGGTGAACCGCATGCGTTCCCGCCTACGATGGGTATCGGCGCATTGTATAACTTGGGTGATCGGCGTGTGCTGTATTGGCCATGCCCAAGTTGCGGTGAGTTTTTCCCGGCTAACTGGTCACAACTGCGCTGGGATACCAGCGAACCCGACATTCGCAAAGCCAGCCGAACGGTAACATGCGTGTGCCCACATTGCGGCGATAGCGAAATAACACAGCTATCGAAACACAGCATGATGATGCAAAGCCGCTGGGTACCCGAACGCTGCAGCATATCGGCCGCCGGCATTATCACCGGCACGCCCATCGACACCGATTTTGTCAGCTACTGGATGCAAGGCCCCGCGGCCAGCTTCCAAAGCTGGGAGCAGTTAGTTTACAACTACCTGTCAGCCGTGCGCGACTTTGAAACCACTGGCAGCCAAGAAAAGCTAAAAGCCACAGTTAACACTGACCAAGGCCGCGCATACAGCTACCAAAAGTCAGATCGCAAACGCAACGCCGACAGACTAGCCGAGCGCGCCGAAGTCAGCACCAAGCGGCATGTGCCAGAAGGTGTGTTGTTTTTGGTGGCCTGTGTCGATGTGCAAGCCGGTAAAGACCGCCGCTTTGTTGTTCAGGTGCACGGCAACAGCGAACACGAACGCTGGCTAATTGACCGGTACAACGTGCGGCTATCTGCCAGGGTAAAAGATGAAAACGCCACCGAATCCAACGAGCGTTATCATCAAATCGACCCAGCGGGTT
This sequence comes from Alishewanella sp. HL-SH06, assembly GCF_052656265.1. Classification (NCBI taxonomy): domain Bacteria; kingdom Pseudomonadati; phylum Pseudomonadota; class Gammaproteobacteria; order Alteromonadales; family Alteromonadaceae; genus Alishewanella; species Alishewanella sp. HL-SH06. The sequence goes on along the minus strand of NZ_CP199752.1, from coordinate 2,904,865 downwards.
ACCCCGAGGACTGGCAGCAGCTCAGTAAACTAATACTGGATCGCGGTTATCCGCTAGACGATAACAGCGGCCGTGAAATGCACGTTCACCTAATGGTCTGCGATCACGGTGGTGAAGATGGCGTATCAGATAACGCCTATGGCTATTACCGCAAACTGCGCACCGAAGGCCGCCACCACAAACTGATGCTGGTTAAGGGCGGCAGCAAAGCGCAGCCTGAAATGGTTAAGATCAGCTACCCCGACAACACCAAACGGGCTGATCGCAAAGCCAACGCTAAAGGCGATGTGCCGCTGCACATATTGGCCACCAACAAGCTAAAAGACAATGTAAGCAACAAGCTAGAGCGCGAAAGCGCGGGGGCGGGTTATATCCATTTCCCTGACTGGCTCGGTAACTGGTTTTATGAAGAACTGACAGCCGAAGGCCGCGACAATCAGGGCAACTGGGAGCGCGCCAACAAAAAGCGGCCAAACGAAGCATGGGATCTGCTCTGCTATAACGAGGCCGCGCAGTATCAGCTACAAACGCACAAACCCAAATTCTGGTTATCCCCGCCGCGCTGGGCGCAGCAGTGGGAAACAAACACAAACGTCTATCATCCCGACGCGCAAAACCGTGCCCCAGCAGCCAAACTGGCCGCTGCAGCACCGCGACAGCGCAGGGTAAGGTTTAGGTCATAAATGTACAGCGATCAGCAGCTGCAAGAATTAAAAAAAGCCTACGCCAGCGGATTAACCAAGATCCGTTTGTCTAGTGGTGACGAGCTCAGCTACCGCTCACTGGAAGAAATGGAGCGCGTGATCCGCAACATAGAGCAGCAATTAAACCCAGCCCCAAAGCCACGGCGCATGGGCTATGTGATGCGCGTTAACAAGGGGCTGTAATGAGCTATCGTAAATCTGTAATTGTCGGGTTAAATGGCCAGCCGCTTATGATGGGCAATAGCGCCTATCAAGGGGCCAGTTATGGCCGCCGCATGGGTGGCGTTTACGCACCAGGCACCGGCATTAACACCTTGCTCAATTACGCATTAAGCACATTACGCAATCGCAGCCGCGCCGGCCATCGCAACATGCCATTACTGCGCAGCGGCATTGAAAAGAAAGTAACCAACGAAATCGGCATCGGCATTACGCCCCGCGCTAAATGTGCCGATCTGGAATTACGCAAAGCCATAAACAAGCTATGGGATGACAGCTGCTTTCAGTTTGACCCAGAGGGCAACCTTGATGTGTACGGTATGCAGGCACAAATTAGCCGTGCCCGCCGTTTATCCGGCGAATGCTTTATTCGTGCCCGTTACCGCAGTGCTAACAGTAACCTGTTAGTTCCGATCCAGTTTCAAGTGCTCGAAGCCGATTTTGTGCCACTGGAATACAACGACACACTGGGCAATGGCAACCGCATCATAGCGGGTATCGAGTTTAACCGCAGCGGCCAGCGTGTGGCCTACCACATGTACCGCGAACACCCAGGCGAAATGTACAATTATCAGGCCTCACTGGCTAACTTGGTGCGTGTTCCGGCCAACGAAGTGGCCCACCACTTTAACCCGTTACACCCTGGGCAAATTCGTGGCGAACCCGACAGTGCCGCCAGTTTAGTAAAAGCACAAACGTTTGACAGTTACGACGATGCCGAACTGGTACGCAAACAAACCCGCGCACCGTATACCGGTGCCATCTATCGCGAAAACATATCCGAAGAAGATTATTTGTTTGACCCGATCACCGGCGAGCCATTAGACGACAACAGCGTAATGAAAGCGGGCCAAGTAGAAGCAGGCACCATGCTCGAACTGCTACCCGGTGAACGTATCGACTTATTCAAAGGCGACGACACCGGCCAAGGCTATGGCGACTTTATGCGCTGGCAATCACTAATGCAAGCCGCTGGCATGGATATGCCTTATGAACTCTTAACCGGCGACTGGGAAAAAGTCAACGATCGCCTAGTGCGCGCCGTGTTAAATGAATTTAGGCGCCGCATCCAAATGGACCAGTGGCACCTAATGATCCCGCAAGTTATGCGCTGGATGCGTTGGCACTGGCTCAACCGCGCCGTATTAGCTGGCCGCATTAACATGCCGGGCTACGCTACACAAATGAACGAATACCACCAACACACCTGGTGCCCGCATGGCTGGCCATACATTAACCCGAATATCGATGTGGAAGCGAAGATCAACGCCATCGATGCCGACTTAGTGGCACATGAGGACGTGGTAGCAGAAAGCGGCGACGACCTCACCGACATTCAAGAACGCAACAAAGTGGCCCGCAATAATCGCGGCGACCGCAGCCAGCAGCAACGGCAAAAGGATAACAACGATGAGTAAATTGCAATTACTAGCGGCCAGCATGATTAATCAGCCGCTGCTGATGGAGATCAGCCACGCCAAAAGCTTTATTGCCGATCTGCGTCAACGCATTATCAGTGGCGACAACGAACCGCAACTGCACGAAAAAGCCAAACAGGTTGCCGACAGCAGCCGTTATCACCCAGTAACGGGCGCTTATCGCTTTTACGAAATTAGCAATGGCGTGGCCGCGCTCAGTGTTCGTGGCGCACTAGCGCATAAGCAAGGTTGGTACAGCTGGATGATGGGTTATAACGTGATCAGCTATGCCATCGAGCAAGCCATTAGCGATCCAGACGTAAAAGGCATTTATTTAGATATGCACACCCCGGGCGGCAGCGTTATGGGTGCCTTTGATTGTGCAGACCTTATTCACCGTGCCAGCAAAATTAAACCCGTGTGGGCCATTGCCAACGACATGAACTGCAGCGCAGGCCAGTTACTGGCGTCAGCCGCCAGCCGTCGCTTAGTAACCCAAACCGGCATTGTTGGCAGCATTGGCGTAGTAGTCGCGCACACCAGTTACGAACAATATTTAAAAGACGCCGGCTTAGAAATCACCCTATTACACGCAGGTGATCGCAAAGTCGATGGCAACCCCTATCAAAACTTACCCAAAGACGTTGCCGACCGTTGGCAAGCAGACTTAAACGACACCCGCAATAAATTTGCCAACAAAGTGGCGAGCTATACCGGCATGCCACTGCAAAGCATTCTCGACACCGAAGCAGCCACCTACGAGGGGCAAAAAGCGGTAGATATTGGATTAGCCGACGAGTTAGTTCACAGCGCCGATGGCGTTGCCATGCTCGCCGAACATTGCAAAACATTCACTCGCACCTTAACTACAGGAACAACCACCATGTCAGTAGCTCAACCAGCAGCAGCAGCTGCAACCCAAAGCGCTGCCCCGGCAGCCACTGCACCAAACCCTGCGGCCACTTCCGAATCGGCCACGCAAGAATCAGCCGTTACCACGCCAGAAGTTGCCGCAATTGCCGCAACTGCCAGTGCCGACATGGTAATTGAGCTGTGCGAACAGGCCAACATGAGCGATCAAATTGGCCGCTTAGTAAAAGCTAAGCTAACCGAAGAAGGTGTAAAAGCCCGATTAACGGCGCTTAGTGGTGTTCGCGATACCTTAGCCGCCGCCAACTTAAGCCACATGTTTGCAGACGTATCAGCCAAGCTCGACGACCCAGCCGCCATGCTGCAAGTCGCGTTAACTGCTGCCACCGCACACGGTGAAGATCGTGAAGTAAACAGCAGCAAGCAAGTGGTTACCGAAGCCGCAGTAAAACAACCGAATGCCAAAACCGCCTACGCTGATCCAGCACGGCTATAAGCAACCCACTTTTTTTAAACCTGCCCATTGGGGCGTTACTAACATGCCCGCAGGGGCGAAGAGGACAACATTATGTCACAAGTTACAACAGAACTGCCCCGCGCCGGGCAGTACATCAAATCAGAAGTCGGTTCAATCAGCCGCGATACCATTTTATTCACTGGCGGTAAATTTTTACCAGGTGAAGCATTTGGCATTGTAGCGTCTAAAGCCGTTAAGCTTGACTTTGCCGCAAACAGCGGCGCAGAACTGGCTAAAGGCATTACCTACGCTTACGTTGATGCCACAGCAGCAGACGTAAAAGGCGTTTACAGCTCACGTTTAACCGAAGTCAACATGAACGGTTTAATCTGGCCTGCTACCGCAACTGCTGGCCAAGTGCTCGGTGCCGTGGCGGAGCTAGCCAAAAATCATATTGTCGTTCGCGGCTAACGTTTAACCCTACCAACTGAACAACCCGCTCTAGCGGGTTTTTTTATTGCAAAAATCCGCTAATTAAGGAAACACAGTATGAACTTACAACAGTTTATGGCCGATCCACACTTTCAGGTATCAAGCCTGACAGCCGGCATTAACGAAGCGCAATCTGCGCCAACCCTGCTGGCCAGCTTAGGCCTGTTTGCCGAATCAGGCATTAACACCACCACGTTTCAACTGGAATACGACGGCGAAGTATTAACGCTGGTTATGCCAGGCGAACGTGGCGAATCAGTGCAAGGTCAGCGTAAAGCCAACCGCAAAAAAATCACGTTAAGCACCGTTCACTTACCCGTACCGCTTAACATTAAAGCCGACGAGATCACCAATACTCGCGCTTTTGGTACGCAAACCGAAGTCGAAGCGGTGCAAACCGTGGTTAACAAGCACTTATTGCATGCCCGTAACCGCTTAGTCGCTACCCGCGAATTAATGCGCGCAGGTGCTGTAACAGGCAAGGTGTTAGACGGTAACGGCGATCTGCTGGTCGACCTAGATGCCGCCTTTGGCATCACCAACACAGCGGTTGAGTACAACCCTGCCACCAAAAACGCCAAAGCGTTATTAACCGCAGGTAAAACCGCCGCGCGCAAAAACCTTGGCCAAGGCATGGTGCAGCGTTGGTTATTAATGTGTGGCCCTGAGTTCTTCGACGCATTCAGCCAAGCAGACGACGTAACCAAAGCGCTGGCCAACAAAAACGGCAACAGCAACGACTTAGTAGACGACATGACAGATGGCTTAAACTTCCACAATGTCACCGTGTTTGCGTATGACGCTGCAGTAAACAACGAAGCTGGCGAAGAAGTGCCCTTTATCGAACCCGATATGGCGTACTTAATCCCCATGTCACCGGGTTTATTCATGGGCCACAACGCCCCAGCCGATTACGTAGAAACTGTGGGCACACTGGGCTTGCCATTCTACGCCAAAACCGAGCTGGCCGACTTGGGCAAAGGCATCCGTGGCGAAGCGCAAAGTAACCCGTTTTACTTCTGCACACGCCCATCAGCCATTCGCCGTTTCAAGTTACCGGCGTAAGGTTAGGCCATGTCGCGCTTTAGCGCAGCCGCCGCCCTGGTAAAAGGGGCGGTGCTTAACCAGTTTGGCGAGCAGATGGAGCTGTACGCGGCTGATCGTGCCACCAAGTTGCGCAGCTTCAACGGTGTGTTTTTAGAACGCACCGAAGAAGCGGCCGACATGGATCTCATGAACATCGATTTAAAAGTGATCAAAATGGATAACACCATGCTGCCGCACTTACGCAGTGGCCTGTTTGTTAAACATAAAGGCAAGTTTTACCGCCTAGATCAGCCCGCCGATTTGCGCAAGTTTAGCCGTGCGGGAATCAACAACGATCACTTTATAAACTGGTATGTCGTATGAACAGCATCGATGATGCTGATCAGTTCTTACGCACACTGGCCGCCGACAGCCAACGCGCCATGGCCGAAACGCTCAACGCGGCCGCCAGCCAGTTACGGCTCGATGCCATAAACGCCATCAGTGGCCGCTATAAGCTAGAGCGCAGCTACGTAACCGAAAACCTAACCGTGCGCACCCGTGCGAACCCGAAAAACCTCGAATCAATCATCAGCGCCCGCATGCGCGGCACTATGTTGGCGCGCTTTGGTGCCACTCAGCAATACAAAGCAGGCAAAACCGTTCCGCAACGCACAGCCGGTGTTAGCGTTAACGTAGTACGCAGCAATCCTAGCAAAACCATCGAACAAGCGTTTTTTATCCGCTTAAAACGAGGCGACAGCGAGGGCGGCAATATGGGCATCGCCATACGTAACAGCAAAAACCGTGATGATTACCGCATTTTGTACGGTATGTCAGTGCATCAGGCATTTAGCTGGTACCGCGACGAGCTAGAACCCAGCGCCGATGAACTATTCGATGATTTCGTAAGCAGGCTAAACCTATGAACAAAGCGCACCAAGTGCTGCAAACCGCCACCGCCAAACTGCAGCAGGCGTTCCCTAATGCCACTGTTAAAAGCGGCTGGGCCAGCAGTTACTTGCGCAGTGTTGAACACTGGCCACTGATCACCATTGCACCCATCTTTACCAACGCCAACTATTCAGGCAAAGCGGTTAAAGACGATATGCAATTGCACATTCAAGTGGTCGAGCACGAAAACGGCGAGCCCGAAACACTACCCGAACGGTTGTTAACCTATTTAAGCACATTACGCAGCACGCTATTTAGTCAGCAACTGGATGATCGGCACAACAACTGGCACGGCCTATTAAACGGCCAGCCAAACGAGGGCGCAGAAACGCGCTTTATCGAACCGAGCGCAGGCCAACCCTTTGCCGGTTTATCCCTAATTTTAACCACCAGCTATAGCCAAACTATGGAGTAACAACCATGTCACAACCAGTTCAGGTGTCGTTTATCGGCTCCGGCGTTATTTATTACAAAGGCCGTGATATCGGCAACTGCTCTGCCGCTGATATCACTTATGACGTAGACAAACAAACCCTGCCCAACTACCGGGGCGGTGGCGGCAACGCCGACGTATACGAGCGCATCAGCGCAGTAAACTTGGCACTGGGCATTACCAGCTTAAACGCCGCCAACTTAGCGCTGTTAAACAACGCCTCAGTAACCACACTTACCGGGCAAGACGTAACAGACGAAGAAATCGTAGTAAGCGACCTAGACCGCCTGATCCGTGTCGACCACATGATCGACACCACCCAAGCGGTATCGGTAAAAGACGCGCTAGACGCAGCCGTGCCAGCATTGCACAGCGTAAACGGCACACCCAACTACACCGTAACGTCAGCCGGTATTATCGTGCCAACAGGCTCAGAAATTGAAGCCCTAGACGAAATCAAAGTAACGTACAAAGTGCCAGCAGGTTACTTGCTGCAAGCGTTATTAACGTTCGGTGAAGAAGGCGATGTAGTCATTGACGGCCTAAACGACATCAACGGCAAACGCCACGTTATCGACTGTTGGCGCTGGAAGCCAAGCCCAACTGGTATTAGCGCGATCACCACCGAGTTCGCCACCGCAACCGTAACCGGTGAACTGTTATCAGACGAGAACAAACCGGCTGGTACTAGTAAGTTCTTCCGCATCACCGCAGCCAGCTAACCCTGGGCCATTCCCGGCACGTAAAACTGCCGGGCTTTTTCACGTTTACCTAACATTAATAATTGGCTATATTTAAGGTACATTATTCATGTTAAGGAAAACGATATGCTAACAACAACCCTGTTTGTGCTGTTACTAAGCAGCACCAGCCAAGTGTACAAGTGCGACTTTAACGGCTCAGCTATATACAGCCAGCAGCCGTGCGGTGATGATGCCGAACTGGTAGAAATTAAAACCACCAGCGTAGGCGGCAACACCATCAGCACTTTGGCGCCAAGCAAGCCAGCAATGAGCGAGTACGATCAAATATCGCTCAACATTGATAAGCGCAATTTAAACATTGAGCTGGTAAAGCTTAACGCCCAAAAAGAGCGCACCATTAAACGGCGCAATGCCGAACTGGCCGCGTTAAGAGCAAAGCAAAGCCGCGCTAGAAACAATTTAGCGGGAGCAACATTTTTAGAAAGCATTTCAACAGAAATGAATGCCGTAGTTAGCCGTTACGATGCCGACATAGCCGAGCTTAACAGGCAAATCGATCAGCTAACGGCAAGGATAAGAAAGCTTTAAATAAATCTGTATTAAAATTGTTCAATGATTTAAATTACTTGTTCAAATTAATAAGTTAAGGATAACAAAAAATGCCAAGTTATTTAGAAAGCACAATAAGCCAAGGTGAACAAATAATATTTCAAGGCCAAGTTAGCTTGTGGTCTTTGTTTATCCCTATGTTCTTTGGGTTTTTCTTTCTATTCAACCCTGAGACACTGCTTATTTCAATTTTATGTTTTATTTACGTTTTTGTAATTTACAAGACAACCGAGATGGCTTTTACAAACAAGCGTCTTGTAGCCAAAACAGGTTTTATAAGTAGAAAAACAATAGAAATAAATCTGAATAGAATTGAAAGCTTACAGGTTGAACAAGGGATTTTCGGTCGCATTTTTAATTTTGGGTCTTTAGTCCTCAGTGGTGCTGGTGCACCACAAGCGCCAATAAAAGGCATTAAGAACCCATTAGGTTTTCGTAATGAGTTTTTTAAATACTTAGACAGCCAAAAAAGTTAATTAAATTACTTTAACAACCAACCCGCTTCGGCGGGTTTTTTATTAAATGCCATTTGCATTAAGTAGTTCAACAATCTTGTTTATAAGTTCTTCATGAGTTAACTGGCCAGTAGCATTTTTTAGCTTTATGGGTTTTACGTGTTCGCTTCGGCTATGCAGTTCAACGGCATGCTCTATGGCAGCAACCACTTCAGCATTAACAGAGCGTTTGTTTTCGGAAGCCAATCTGTGAATTTTATCTTTTAATTCAGCTGGTAACCGAATGTTTATTTGCGGGTCTCGAATAGTCATAAATAAATTCCAAATATTTATTGACATGATAGCCCATGGCTACCATACTGCAATGGTAGCCACTGGCTACCATTGTTAATAAGGAGCTTAATATGCCACGCAAAATCACTACAGACATGATGTTACGTATGCCGCCAGAAATGCACAAAGTTATTAAAAGTATAGCGAAAGAACAAGGTCGCTCATTAAATGCAGAATTACTGTATCGGTTACGCCAAGCCTATGCGGCTGAAGGCGTAATCATTGAGGCGGCATGAGCCGAAAAAAGAAAGCCCCAACTGCGCGAACAGTTGAGGCCGGATTTACCAACTCAGAAGGAAAGTAAACATGACCAGTATAGCTGAAAATAGTGTTGACGCAACACGTGAAATGAACCACCGCTTTAACATGATTGATAACGTAGACAACTTGTCAAAATTGGTGGTGCAGTCTCGGGCATTAATAACGTCAATGCTTATGCCAGATAATTTGCAATGCATGCACCCTGAAACAATCGCTAACCTGCTGTGGTTATTAGCAGACAGGCTAGATGAAATGGAAAACGTTATCCCTAACTTTAATAGTGGGGTGCTGCAATGAACAAATTACCCGTAATTGCAGGTGTCGAGATCACCACAGACGAGCAAGGCCGCTTTAACTTAAATGCGCTCCATAAAGCTAGTTGTGCAGAAAAGCATAAAGCTCCAAATAAGTGGCTTGAAAATAAATCAGCGCAAGAATTGATATCTGAGCTTGAAAGTCAAACCCCGAATTCGGGGTTAGCTGAAAAAGCAATCAATTCTGTAAAAGGTGGTTCAACCCCCGGCACCTTTGCCCACGAACTGTTAGCGGTGTCTTACGCAGGCTGGATCAGCCCCGCGTTTCAGCTAAAGGTTAACCAGGTGTTTTTAGATTACCGCAATGGCCGCTTACAGCCAGTGCCGCAATTTGATCCCGCCGCCGCCCTTAGCGATCCAGCCACCATGCGCAGTTTGCTGCTGGGTTATACCGAAAAAGTGCTAGCGCTAGAGGATCAGATCAAAGAGATCAAGCCAAAAGCCGAAGCGCTGGATCGGATCGCAACATCAGACGGCAGCATGTGCATTACCGATGTGGCAAAGCTGCTGCAAATAACCAAGCCAAAAGAGTTGTTTGGCATATTGCAACAAAAGCAGTGGATATTTCGCCGCCCAGGTACAACTTGCTGGCTGGGTTACCAAGACAAGGTGCAAAGAGGCTTGCTAGAGCACAAGGTTACAGAGGTTAGCCGCAGCGACGGATCAAACAAAGTGGCGCAGCAAGTTAGAGTTACCCCAAAAGGTATTGCCTTGTTGTCGCAACTGATAAACCAGTCAGCCACTGGTTAAACAAATACAGCCCGCCACGGCGGGTTTTTTTATGCCTGTATTTTAAGGACATCACATGTCAGTTAAACAAAAGTTCATCGACTTAGTATTGCGCGGCAAGGACTTATTCAGCCCAACCGCCAGCAATGCCGCCGCTGAATTAAAGAAGCTACAGGCTGAAAGCAAAGAAACCTCTGATCAATTACGCGCACTTGAAAAAGCGCAAGCAGAACTGTTAAGGGCGCAAGGTATTGAGCTTTACGCCAAAGAGGCAGAACAAAGCCTTGCTTTAGCGCGTGCCGAAGTTACCCGCCTAGCCCGTGAAATGGATGCGGCAGACCGACCAACTAAAGAACAAAGTGAAGCATTAAAGTTAGCCAGCCGTTCGGCCAGCCAACTACAAACCGAATACAACAAGCTGCAAACGCAGTTATCCAGATCAAAAGCTGAATTAAAAGGTGCGGGTGTTGATACCGACAGCCTAGCAGACGAACAAAACCGCTTACAAAATGAAATAAAGCAAACATCTAACGCATTAAGCGAAAACCGGAGCAAACTGCGTGATACCCGCACCGCCCTAAAAGAAACCGAAGTTGCTACAGAAAGCTTTGGCAGCAAAATTGGCGGCGCAACTAAAGCGTTAATTGGTTTTTTTGGGGCTTACATTGGGCTTGGAAAGCTAAAAGATAGCCTAGTTGGCATTTTAAGCACCGCCGACGAATTAGAATCTTACAGTTTTCAGTTTGCTGGTTTGTTTGGCGGTATCGCACAAGGCGAACAAGCCACGGCTTGGGTTGAAGAGTTTGCCAAGAACACTGGTACACGCCTTAGTGGTGTGCGCGATGCGTTCGTACAATTAAAAACGTTCGGCATCGACCCCATGAACGGCAGCCTAGAAGCGCTGGTTGATTACAACGCCAAAATGGGCGGCAGCCAAGAAAAGCTTGAAGGTATTATCCTAGCGGTAGGGCAAGCATGGGGTAAGCAAAAGCTGCAAGGTGAAGAAATCTTGCAGTTAGTTGAGCGTGGTGTGCCTGTTTGGGATTTGTTAGCAGAAGCAACAGGCAAATCAACTGCTGAATTGCAAAAGCTAAGTACCGCTGGCCAGTTAGGCCGCGATGCTATTTCTGGTTTAGTTACCGCAATGGGCAATGCCGCTGAGGGCATGGCAGAGGCTGGGCTTGATCGGCTTGGCGGGCAAATAAATGTTGTATCTAACAACTGGGAAAACTTCCAAAAGCTTATTTCAGATAGCGGCCTTTATCAAGTTGCTGTGCAGTTCCTTAAAGACTTAAACGCCCAGTTTGACGAAATGGCCAATAACGGCCAGCTGCAAAAAGCCGCGCAAGATATTAGTAACTTTTTCTCTGGCCTTATTAAAGGCAGTGGCGAATCAGTTAAAGCCTTTACCGAATCAGTAAGTGGCCTAATTACATTTATTAATATTGTAACTGGTTCGGTTCGAATTTTTGTTAACGGTTTATCTTCTGCGTTATTTCTCACCGCCGCGGCCTTTACAGGCACTGTTTCGCAAATGATTGCAACGCTGGGCAATTTAGCTGATGCGGTGGGCGCTAATGACATTGCAGCAAGGCTAGAAGAACAAGCTGCAGCAATATGGGCAGTGCGTAACGCTTACTGGGAGCAGTTTAACCAAGACAGCGAAGATATATCCGCTGGCTGGGCGCAAATCACCAACGCCATAACAACATCAAGCACCACGGCCACGCAAACCATTGTTAACAATGCGGCCGAACAAAAAGAAGCCATCGAAGAAGTACAAACAGCAGAGCAGCAAAGGGCAAGTAAATCTGCTGAGCTTGCGCAGTTAATGGCAAAGGCCAACATCACTACATTAAGTAGTTTGCAAGAGCTAGAAGCGGCAGCAAAAGCAACTTATGATGCCGTGGCGTTGGGTGCAGAGCAGGGCATAGTTTCAACTTTTGAAGTTGAGCAAGCTTACCAGGCATGGGCAGAATCATCTTTAAAAGTAGCCGCTGCTACTAAAACCATGGTGCCAGAAGCGTTGCGCTTAGAAGCGGCCACGCTTGGTTTAACCGATCAGCTTGAAGAGTTAGCCAAAAAACAGGGTGTATCAGATGAACTAACCCGCCGCCAAGGTAAGAGCTTTGCCGCTATTCAATCAGAAATTAACAAAACCAAAGAATCAATCGACTTTTATAAGCGAGTATTAAAAGACACAACCACATCAACTGAAGAAAAAGCCAAAGCGACCAATAAACTCATTGAGGCTGAAGCGCTTTTAAAAGGGCAGTATCAAACACTAGCAAAGCTTGAGCAGTTACGCAAAGGCAGTTATGCGCAGCTTCGGCGCGAATATGAGTTAGCGACACAGCAGGTTGATGAATTAAACAGGAACTACACTAACGGTTCAATTACAACCGAAGATTACAACAATAAACTAGAACAACAGATTATTTTAATTCAAATACTAAAAGGCTTGATGCCTGAAGTTAATGAAGAAACTGACGATCAAAAAGACGTACAGGAAGATGCTGGCGAGCAAATAGAGCAAACGAACGTTGTTGTTGAAGAACAAGTTGAGGTGCTTGAAGAGCTTAAGAACACCACACAGGGCGCAACTAAGTACACCAGCCTATTAGCCAGCGCCCAAGAAGCATTACGTACAGAATTTGATTTTACTGAAACCACTACAGAAGATCTCAATAAGCGGCTAAACGAGTTAACAGGCTTTATTGTACAAAACAACCGCGTTACCAATATCTGGTGGCGAGATTTAGCGCAGGCCAGCAACGAAGCGTTTGAACGTGAAAAACTGATCATTCGCGAAACAATGGCGATGCGCGGTTACATTGAGCAGCTTGGCAACGCTGCACTCAGCATGAATGACTTAGCGCAAATCAGCCGTGCGGTAGATCGCGGTTTCACTGAACTGGGTGAAAACGACATGGCCGTGCTACGCCAAGCCATTACCGATGCCGAAGCGCGCTTATTGTCGTTCCGCGACGAGTTACAAGGCACCGTTAGCAGTTTGCAAGACGAACTAGACCGCCTAAACAACAACCAAGCCGCCATTGAAAAACGCGCTTACGAGCAAAAAACCGCAGAACTGCGCGCCAAGCTCGAAGCCGCACAGGCCACTGGCGATGCCGCCACCATAACCGCCGCCAAAGAAGCGCTAAAACTGAACGAGCAAATTTACAAAATTAAGCAGCAACAAGCCGCCGACGACATCAAAGCCGCCAGCAGCACCCGCAGCACAACCAGCCCAAGTGCTAGCAGCGCCTTACCCACAGTAAGCCAACTGCCGCAAACCATTGTGCCAGTAACCAGCACCGCGCCAAGCACAAGCAGCGTTACCCGCACCGTGCGGCTGGTGCTAGAGCTACAAGGCCAAAGCTATAACGCCGACATGAGCATCAGCGCCGCCGATCAGTTATTAGCGCAAATCGAACGCGCCCGGAGTACCTCATTATGATTATCGACAGCATTGTGCTTGATGATGACTTTGTGCGCACAGACGCCTACTGGCCAGCCCATCGTAGCAGCAGCCAGTATGCCAGCAGTGGCGCGCTAATTATCGAGCTAGCCGCTATGCAAGCCGGTGAACCTATCACGCTGAACAGTGGCGATCACTGGATCCGAAAAAGCAAAGTAGATGCACTTTTGGCCCACATTAAACAAGGCCTCACCAGTTTTAACGTAACCCTGCCCGACGGCAGCACACACAACTGCATGTGGGATTACAGCAACCAGCCATTAACCGCCGAGCCACTGCGCCGCGAAACCTACCCAACTGCCAACAGTTGGCTGGTAAACGTGCAGCTGCGCTTGATCAAACTAGACTAAAAAGGGCGCCCGATGCTACGCACCGACTTAAAGATATTTAAAAGCCAGCGCATGACGCAAAACGCCAACGCCGGCGGCCAACGCACAAGTAACGAAGTTACCAGCGGCCAGCTAAACGAAGTGTTTGGCAACATCAGCGCCATAGACCACGCCCAAAGCGCGGTAGACATTGTAAAAGTGTACCCGGCAGTAAGCACCGCTAACACCGCACTGCTGCAAGATGGCCACGTGCTGATTAACGAACCGCCCGTGGATCCGCTTGTTGATGTGATCATGGTTGAATCTGCCGCCATTACCGACAGCAGCACCCGCGCTGATATTATTAACGTTATTGAATCAGGCGTAACAGCGGGTTTGTTATTGCGTAGCGGCTTGTCAGAAATGGTGCCCGGGCAAAACCTTATTAATGCGCTAGATCTTAGCAGCGGTAATGCAGGCACCAACGAGCAGTTAGTGGTATCACTCACCCCTGGCACTATCATTGCTATCAGTGTGGAGTATACGGGCACCGAAAGCACAACGTATCCGCGCTTTACGCATTACGCTAAAGTGGTCAGCAGTGGTACGGGTTCAAACGTAGTGTTTTCGCCAGGTATCCCGTTTATTACACCTGGGCGCGACACTCCCGTTAATAGCCAAACCCGTTGCACTAAGTTGCGGGCCACCACGCAAAACGATGCGGTTACTTATCACGGCAGCACCGAACTTACCTCGCCTGTTAGCGCGGGTGGCCAAACGTTGGCCGTAGCCCATACTAATGGCCAGTTACTACCCAAGCTAACCCAAGCGGTTATCCGTTCAGACAATACGCCGTTTGAAAGCACCGATGGCCTAAACCGATCCGAGTTAATCATTCCTGCAACTGGGGTTAACTATGTTGTCGAAATTCCGAGTGTGGCGGATCTCGACGGTAACAACACGGGCAGCACACCCGCGTTTAAAGTAAATTATGTTGTGGGTGGCACACCTAAAAGCCGTAGTTATAGCATTAGTAATTACAGCAATGGCCAGTTTTCGTTTAACTTGTCTGAATTGCCCGACGCCGGATCCGAGGTGTTCATTTATTACTTTGATGGCACTACGTATGAAATGTGGAGCAATCAAAACACCATACCGGTTGGTTATACGGTTGTAAGCACAACCCTGCGCGGCACCATTTCAAACGGCAGTTCGTTGCTTACAGCGCAATGGCGCAATGATGGCGTTTATGCCCAAACGGGCCAATTCACCTGGATGTTAGCCGCATTAATTGATAGCAGCGGGGCCGTAGCGCAGTATGTAAATGGTTACAACAACTTAAGCTACACGGCGGTGATCATCAATGGCGCCGCCTCAGGCCAAACCACCACAACCGTAGATTTTGTATTAGATTACAGCAGCATTCTTACTGACACACTGTACATAACAGCACAGTTGGCAGCAGGTGGCACAGTAAGCGCATCAGCCGATAGCAGCGGCGTGATCTCCGGCGTAGGCGTTACCGGTACTATCAGCAATAGTGTGGTATCACTCACCTTTACTAACGCCATTATTCGTAGCAGTATTAATTACACCGTAACCGAATTACAGCTGCTCACCCCGCCCGCCGCACTGTTTGGCATTAACCAGTTACGTTTAATAAATAATGGCAACGTGCCACTGTTCCGGCAGTACGGTGTGCTGAGCATTAGCCACACCGAATACCAAACGGCAGACTTACCCAATGGCACCGTATTGCAAAAACGGCCAGATGCGTTTGTTGATATAGTAGATAGCACCGGTGCCAGTTTATGGCACCCGTTAGATCAGCATTTCAGTTACGACAAAACAACCGGTGAAATCACCATTATCGACAGCAGCAGCTTTACTGGCCCGTTTGAAATTACCGACACCATCAGCGAGTTGGCACAAGTATCTTCTGTAAATAGCAACACCATTGCACTTACCACGCCACTGGCGGGCAGCTATCCAGCTGGCAGCGTTATTAGCAGCGTACAAGTGCTGGGCAATATGCAAGCCGCCGCCAACGTACTGTTCGACATGACCACCTGGGCCAACGAATGGAGCGATGTTATAACCGGCACTGCTGCCAATGGTAATTACAACGAGCTGAATTACCCGGTAGAAGTAGAGAACCGCAGCGCCATTAACGAGCGCTGGGTAATTATTTTTACCAGCGGCACCGCCTTTCGTTGCATAGGCGAGGGGGTAGGGCAAATCGCCACCGGCGACACGCTAAACGACTTTGCCCCCATCAACCCCAATACCAACCAACCCTATTTTGTTATTCGGCAACAAGGCTGGGGTGGCGGCTGGAACGCAGGCGAATGTGTACGTTTTAACACCGAAGCCGCCGCCAAACCGCTAGTGCTACTGCGCGCCGTAAGCGCCGGCCATAGCCAAATAGAGCAAGATTCAATCAGATTACACTTCCGCGGCAACGCGGATTAACGGAGTAAAAATGGCTTCTTATCCAGTTACAGTTTACCGGTGGGATGATCCGGGCGCGCCGCAATTATCAAATGGTAATATTTCATCGTTCTTTGAAGTATTGCAAAAATGCCTAGTAGATGGATATGGCACAAAAACCCCTTTAGGTTGGACGCGCTCTTATTATGACCCCATAACATTTAAATCAGCATGGCGCAATAATGTAAGTGCTGGTGGTAGTGGTGGCTCAGTGTATTTTTACAGCAATACAGAAACAAATAATAATACAACGGTTATTCGAGCAACTAATTGCAAAAATATTGATGAAACAGGCGCTATATTTGGTCGTGGCAAATTAAGTGCAATGAGCTACGCCACAGGCGTAACCCGCTGGGTAATAATTGGCACTGCTATTGGTTTTTACTTTTATAACTTTGGCACAGACAACTTTACTAATAATGTAGTTTCAATGTCAGCTGGCGGGTTTTCTGGCCAGAGAATTTCATTTTACGCCGGTGATTTATTTTCTACAGTGCCAAATGATGCTGGCAGATTTTTGTTAGTAATGGATCTTTTAAATGCAGGTGATAACGCGACAGGTGGTGGTGCCCAGAACATTGGTCAAATGTCACATTTTCAATTTGATAGCTCTCGGATTTTAGTTTGGGATGCAGATAATAACCAAAGCTCAGTAAGTTATGGTTTCGCTGCAGGCTTAAACACAGGAACAACTAACCCAAGCATTACTAGCACTGTTGCTTTTCAAAGAGTTTTCCCACTTTTATTAACACCTGTCTTAATTAGTTTAAGTACGGCAGCTAATTTAGATAGAAATGGTGATTTTGTAAACGTTAGCCTTTCTCGACCTTATATTAGAGGTATTGTGCCAGGTATATTTTGTGCCCAATTTTATGTGGCAAACACTCAAGAGCTACCATATGTAATTAGTGAAAACACCGATCAATATCATGCCTTACAAACAGCAGGTGTTAACTTGGCATCAAACATGGTAATTAAATCAAGTGGTGATTGGCATGATCCATTTATTTAATGTTATTAATAAAACTACTGCTCAGCTTTTTATTGGTTTTTTAGAGTTAGATTTAGATCCACTTGCTGAGCGTTATTGCGTCGCCAACAGAAAAAATTTAGAGCCAGTTTGGTTAGGGCCTTTGCCAAATACAAGCCCTGTTAAACTTGTTGTGCCTATCGAATATACAAACAAAAACGATTTAATGGTGATCATCTTCGACGATGCTGGCACACCAAGCTACAACATGGCCGGCAACGACAAAGTACAAGCCCAGCTGGTCGACGCCAGAACGGTAACACTGAACCCATGAGCCAAGTGCAGCTGCGTTTTGAATATTTAAACAGCGGCACCCAAAGCCCGATCCAACTGCGCTTTGGCGGCACCCCCCGCCACCCCCATTACCCGAGGGGCTGCCAAACACCATTATGGCACTGGCGGCGCGGTATCGGCGGGCAGCGATAAAACAACAACTGGTTACGGCCAACTGGCAAAGCGGTAACGATATAACCGCCCAAGTGCGCATGCGCTTTAGTAGCGCCCCGGCCATTATATTAAACACCACGGCCAACTGGGCCATAACACCGGTTAAGCAGCAACACTGGCAACTGGGCTGGCAAGTTATCCCACTGCAGCAACAGCAAGTTAAACTGCGCTGGCGGCAACTGCCACTGCAACAGCAACACACGCTAACGCACTGGCGCATGGCAGCACTTAAGCAACAACAAAACGTGGCCACCTGGGGCGTGTCAGCACTGCACACCCAGCAGCTACAAACCGGTTATATTTACCCAGGCATCACCGCCAAACGCTTTGATCTGCTCTGGCGCACCGATGGCGAAGTAACCCGTTATTACCGGCTGCCCTATGGCCCACGGCCACCCAGTTACATTTGCACACAAAACTATGTACCGCCAAGCGGCAAAGTTACCCTGCGCTTTATAGACCCTGCCCAACCACAGCAGGGCAACGTAACACTGCGCTTTAGTAACGCCAACAACCCCATCGTGTGCGTGCTAGATAACGGCGGTGGCCTTATGCCGCCATCGCCAGAAGTGCCAACCATAGACACTAGCCGCCCAATACGGCCAGCGCGCCGCAGGAGCTACATTATGCAGCCACAGCTTCGCTGCTATCGCGTAAGCGACAACTTAGAGATCAACATAATCAGCGCAAGCTGGGCCATTAATCGCAGCAGCTGGGCCGCCAACATTACGCTAAATTGTGGCAGCCGCATCGACCGTGATCGCCTGCTTACCGGCGGCCCCCAACTGTTTAAATTAGTGGTGAACGGTTACGAACTGTTCGGTCTGGCCGAAAACGGCAGCATGAGCCACAGTTTCGGCCAAAGCAGTTGGACTATCACCGGCCGCAGCAGCATAGCCGAACTGGCCAGCCCAAACGCCGCTGCAAGGTCATACACCAACACCACCAGCAAAAGTGTGGCGGCATTAATCACCGACGAACTAGACAACACCGGCTGGTCGCTTAACTTTGACATGCTGCCCTTTAACGTACCGGCTGGCGCCTTTAGCTATCAAAACAAAACACCCATTGAAGCCATCGCGCAAATAGTGGCAGGCATTGGCGGCATGCTGTACCCCGACGGCAGCACCAACACCCTACACGTAAAACCGCAATGGCCAGTCGTGCCGTGGGGCATCACCATCGCCACCGCCGATGTAGCAGTGCACGACGATGTTATTTTAAATTACAGCGAAAGCCCCGCCAGCACCCCAGCTTGTAACGCCGTATTTGTAAGGGGCGAGCAACAAGGCGTAGAGTGCAAAGTAAGGCGCAGCGGTACCGCAGGCGATGTACTGGCCAACGACATAGTGGATCCCATCATTACCGATCAACTGGCCGCCCGCCAACGTGGCACCGCCGAACTGGCCGAGTGTGGCCGTAAAACACAAATCAGCATCACACTGCCCGTAATGCAAGATCTGCCCTTATGCCTACCGGGTACCCTGCTGGGCGTAGCCTGGCAAACCGACATTTACAAAGGCATGGTAGACAGCGTAAACCTAACCGCCAGCCGCAACAACGACGGCAGCATGACAGTACGCCAAACGGTGGGAGTGATCCGCAGCTATGAGTAACCAATACCAGCGCCTGCGCGGCCTAACCCAAAGCCAGCCGCGCACCATTGGCACCGTAGTAAGCCACAACGCAGACGGCACCAGCACCGTGCAGCTGTTATCCAATGCCTTTGTTACCGTACTGGGGCAGGGTGTAGCCGTAAACAGCCGTGCCTACATCGAGGGCGGCCGCATTATCGGCCAAGCCGCCGATTTACCGTTTTTTACTATCGACATATAACGCCGCGCCACCAAGCAACGCGCACCCACAACCACAAGCCCCTTTTTAGGGGCTTTTTTATTGCCAAAAAAAGGATCGAACTATGTTTAACTTAGCCGGCCATGCCGCCACTTTAAATGCTGCAACCCAATTATCGCTGCACTCAAGCAACCCCGGCTTAGGCGTAAGCCCAGCTGCTAGTGAATTGTCTGATGCGCCTTACAGCCGCAAAGCCTGTACTTTTGCCGCACCTGTCATGAACGGCGCAGTAGCCGAATCGGTGTTAAGCGCTAACGTAACCTTTGATTTAAGCCTCACCATTGATCAAACCGTTAACTTCATTGGCCTGTGGGCGGGTTCAACTTATTTGGGCTACATCGTGCCCAATAACACGGGCACTTACAGCGGCAGCAACATTACCACCCGCCAGTTCGTGGTTAATGCCAGCACCACTAAGCTCACTCGCACCAACGTTTAACCCAGCACCACGCAACAAGCGCCCGGCAATAGCCGGTTTTTTTGTGCCTAATTTCCACCGAGGCCACTATGCAAACACTACCAGTTATCTTCGGGCGCAGTTACAAGCCAATCAGCTTAGCCATACAAGTACGCACCAACTGCCGCTGGTCACACGTGGGCGCCATTATGCCCGATGGCCGCATTGTCGAAGCCGTAGGCGGGCAGGGCGTAGTGATTACCAGCATGCGCGATTTTAAAAAGCGCTATCGCGAAACCCTAACGCGCCACGCCAACTGCAAAAACACCGAGCTGGCCTATGCGCTGCTCGATTTGCAAATAGGCAAACCGTATGACAACGACGCATTTTGGGGCGTAGCGTTTGGCACGGGCTGGGATGATCTCTGCGCCTACCAATGCGCCGAGCTTATTGGCTCAGCATTAGGCATTTTTGACACGGCACTACTCGCAACGCTAGTGCCCAAAGACATTATAAAGGTGAGCCATGCAGTTAACATTTAGCGAATTTTTAGCAACGATACCCGAGCTAACGCACGATCAAGCGCGCACCGCCGCACGCGACTACGCCCCGCTGCCATACTTGCACCGAATAGAGGGGCCAGTGCGTAAAACGCAGGTAGAAACCGGCTTTATTATCAACGGCACCGAAGAACGCTTAAAAGCCATGCTGGACGATCCAACGGCCAGCGAAACGCAAAAAATGCTTGCAGCCAAAATACTCAAAGCTATGAGCAAGCTGTACCAAGTTGAATTTTACATTAACCTAGCCGATCCCGAAGTAGCGCAAATGTTTAGCCTGGCGCACACGCTTAACGTGCTAAACAACGACGAAGCCACCCGCATTACCGAAGCAGCCATGTACATACCCGCCAAGCCGTGGCCGAATACCACTTTGTACGAAGTGCGTTACAGCCGTGGTGATATGCCAACTAAAGAGTTAATACCTGATGGGCGCTTTGTAACGGTCACCACCAACGCAGACTGCGAAAAGCACAATGCTAGCATTTATGGTTTTAATCCACGCACCCAGCAATGGCAAAGTATCCAAGCGTTTCGGAATGTCGAAAAAGCAGGGACGTATGATGCGGAGATACCTAGCTTTGCGTTTGGGTGGCAGCTAAGAGTTGATGATGCTTATGGGGTGATGTGATGGCGTACAGGCTAAGATTCACTAACAACACTTATGCAGAGTTCCCAAATGCGTTTACTATTAACGGGGGCATTGAAACTTACGTTATAGAGTTCAAGGGTATAGTAAATGAGTTAATGGCTGGCTCTCTATATCCAATAATGGGCAGGAACGGAACACCATCTGGATTTTATTTAACTCCAACTGGTAGGTTTGCGTTTTACACAACCAACTCACTCAGATATGGTACGCCAGACGGATTTATTATAGTCGGTGAAAGGCACAAGTATCGTTTAGAGCATGATTCTAGTGGCGCTTGGCGTGCTTATCGGGATGATGCGCTTTTAAGTAGCGGTACATTCACCTTTTCTACAATAGCATCACCATTAACCCGTATCGGCTCCCCAACAACCGCCCGTGATTTATTAGCTGATATTGAATATATAGAGCTAACACATGCTGGATTGACAACTAAGTGGGATGCTGATTTATCTAACGGCTCAGGTAATACACTATTTACTATAGGCGGCACTAATAACGCCAACATGTTCAACTTCTCAGCAGTAGACGCTGATAAGTGGATTTTTTACAGCGATGCGGGCGGTGTTGAACAAATCACCACCTCTGGCGGCACGGTTGCTGCCACAGCAAGCGCAGTAGCCAGCAGCAGTTTAACTAACAGCCAGCAACTTACCAGCAGTGGAGAAGCCGCCGCAGCGGCCAGTGCGTTAGCCACTAGCACCATCAGCCAATCCCAAAGTATAACCGCAAGTGGTGAGGTTTTAGTGCAAGCCGCTGCGCAGGCCATTAGCAGTGCGGTGAATGAGCAAACCGTTACCGCAAGCGGCACGGCAGCAGCCCAAGCCAGTGCGGTGGCTAGCTCAACCATGGTTAACACCGCTGGCGCGGAGCAAATAGTAAGTACTGGCGGCATTGTGGCAGCGTTGGCCAGTAGCGATGCGCAAAGCAGTTTTGTTAATGATCAGCAGTTAACCACGGGCGGCAATGCTGCAGCCTTAGCCGGTGCAGTAGCAAGCAGCACGGTTATAAACCAAGGCGGTACCGAGCAGGTAATTAGCTCGGGCGGGGTAACCCAAACCGCGGCCACGGGCATTGCCAGCAGCACACTTAGCCAAGAACAGCAGGTGGTAAGCAGCGGCACCGCTACCGCCAGCAGCAGCGCTTTTGCCACCAGCCAACAGGTTAACGAGCAAATCATTGTAACAGGCGCACTGGCCAGCGCAGTAGCCAATGCCATTGCCAGCAGTTCATTAATTAATGAATCGAACAGCGAGCAAGTGATCAGCAGCGGCGGTACCACTGCAGCACAAGCCACTGCACTGTGCGGCACTGCCATAATCAACGAGCAGCACATTAGCAGCAGCGGCGAACTGCTCAGCTATGCGTATGCGTTTGCTGATACGCGCATGGTTAACGGCAATATCATTAAACTAAACCCGTGCGCGATCACGGCAGTGCATTTACAGCCAAGGATCACAGCCACTCATTTAAAACCCAACATCACAGCCACTAAGTGCAACTAAAGGTGCAGCATGGAATTATCAGCATATCGCGGGAAAGATAACATTGAAAAGGTGGCATTTAGCCAAGACGCAGCGCCACTTAATTTTGACATGGCAGGCGTAACCGCCATTAAACTACTGGTAAACGGCGAGCAAGTACCGGGCGACATCACCGGCGATGATCGCAACGTGGTAGCCATTAAAACAGGCCAACTCACACTGCGCCCCGGCTCATACGATGGTTTTATAATCGCCATCAGCCAAGAAGAACCCAGCGGTGTAGTAATAGCCGGCCCAGGGCAAACGGTAGAACTTACCGTTCGGGTTTTGTTGTAGTTACTTGGGGCAAATTTGGGGCAATAGTAAGGCCGCTTCTGTCCGTTTTAGGCCAAGCACCCAACCAAAAGCCCCAGCCAGCAAAGGCCTAGCGCGGCCTGCAAAACCATGTGAGAGGGTTCGAATCCCTCTACTTTTAATTTTTTGTTGTGTTACAAATCTGCTGGTATTGAGCAAATTCTTTTAAAGCAAAATTAATGTAAGCTATAAACGCTTTGGCAGCCATCGTTTCAACATTATTGCCACTGCTTATGGTGAGCATGAGCTTCATTAACACCTGGTTATTATGCAGCTCATCAGTATTAGCTAAAGATGCCATAACCTGTTCAGCAACCACTATCCCAGCTTTAGATGTATTTAATTCTTCCTCTTCAACAATCCATTTAACCATATCAAAGTTAGCCATTTCTCATTCTCCAAAGCTTGCAGTTGCAGCCAAATTAATGGTTAAAAATTGGTTTTGCAAACAGTGAGAACGCAAAAATCAGATGTTTACACTAGGTTTCTTTCTATAATTTCGAAAGTTTTAAGCCGATTGTATAAACAATAAGATATGTTTTGATTTTTGTATTTTATAAATCTTCATATTCCACGTTGCGCACTTTACCCACAGTGCGCCAACTGATGAAAAAAATAAATTTGAAATTTTTTTAAATTTGCTGGATAAATTTATATCAGATGAGTTTTTTTATAAATGGAAATAGGGGCTTTACGTATAACTTAGAAAAGCTATTAATGTGAATCTGGTGATTTAAATTTTATTGTGTAATAGTTACCGTTCAATTTTGCTTTGTGGTGATACTCTAGGGCATCAACTATGAAAAATTCATTTTTATAAATTTCATCTAAACTTTTACCAGCTTTATCAGATTGAAGATCTCTGGTAAAAAATTCGCCAGGTTGTAATGTTACTTTTTTTGATTTGTCATTTTCTCTGACTAAAATATTCTCGTATTCGTAACCTTTGTTTGGCGATCGAATACAAACTGATTCAAGCGTTATTGGTCTTCTGCCAACATTTACTACCCTGATGGTAACTTTAGGTATATTTGAAACACTCTCTGACATTTGCATTCCTTGCAAAGATATTGACTTCGGTTTTTCATTAACTTTACCTGTAACAGTTAATTTGTAAGTATCTCTTCTGTGATTCTCATCAACTGCCCAAAGCGCAACTACTACGGCACCAATTGTGCCTATCGATGTAAGCAAATCAGTTATTTTCAAGTCAATAATTAGACCTGATGAAATTCCAAAAATGTATCCGACTAGAATAAGTAATAAACATACTAGCAATATTACAGGATCTATTAATTTTCTCATTTACCATCCTTGTTTAATTAAACTGCCTTTAATCCTTTCTTGCCGCTCAGCAACATTTTACCCGTTGCTGCTTCCTCAATATGATTACTCCACCACGCCATTAATACGCGCCGACGATCCAAATACGTAGCGCGGTTGTACGCTGCTCGCACTTGGTTTTTTTCTTGGTGTGCTAATGCTGCCTCAATCACATCATGATCAAAGCCCTGTTCGTTTAGCGTGGTACTGGCCAGTGCACGTAAGCCGTGTGATACCAATATGCCTTTATAACCCATGCGCTGCAATGCTCGGTTCGCGGTTTCTGAATGCGTGGCTTTGCCGGGGTTTCTATCGCTTGGAAATATATATTCAGACCGGCCACTGATCGGCTGCATAAAATCAAGCAGCGCCAAAGTTTGATCGGTAAGTGGCACTTTGTGTTCGCGCTTTTGCTTCATGCGTTCAGCCGGTATGCACCACAGCATTTCACTGCGATCTATTTCATCCCAGCGCGCACCGGCTGCTTCGCTTGGCCGCACCATGGTATGCAGTTGCCACTCTATTAAACAGCGCGTTTGTATACGTATTTGCGCAAAGCTAAGGGTTTTCATTAGCTCTGGCAATTGCTCGGGCTTTATGGTGGGCATGTTTGTCGTTTGCGGCGAAGCGAACGCAGCTTTAATACCGGCCAGCGGGTTATGCTGCAAAATGCCGGTGTTAACGCACCAAGTCATTAATTCATTCAGGCGCTGGCAAATGCGCGAAAGGGTTTCGCTTTTGTCGGCCGCTTCAAGCGGTTTCAGTGCATCGATAACAGCAGGGGCAGTCAGTTCGTTAACTGGCCAGTGGCCCAGCTCGTCAAAAACGTGGGAAACAAACGAATTACGAATATTCTGCGCGTGCCGCTCGCTTACCTTAGTAAACTTTACACTGAACCATTTTTCGGCAATGTCTTTTAGCGTGTTGCGCATTTCACGCTGGCGCTTTTCGTTTTGCAGATCCAACCAATTTTGCGGATCGATGTTCTTCGCTAACAGCTCCCGAAATTCAGTACGCATCTTACGCGCTTGATACAAAGAGGTTTCAGGGTAGGTGCCAAGCTTAATCATGTTCGGTTTTTTTAAGTGTGGCCGCTTGTAACGAAACAACCACGACTTACCCCCAGCGGGCGTAATACGCAGCTCTAAACCATCGCCATCATACAGCGAAAAAACCTTGTCTTTTGGCTTCGCTGAGCGTGTTTCTGTATCGCTTAAAGGCCTTGTTTTTATTGCCATTTCACCCCCGAATGATACTACAGCTTTTTCGCCAATTTGGCTGTATTATCATCTGTAGTATCAAAACTGTTTGTTCTTACCGATTTATAATGAACTAAATTGAACGCTAAAATCAAGTAAAAGCCTTATTTTATTGGGGTTTATCGAGCTTTAACGAGACTTCGCGATCTTCCGTGAACGCTGAAATGGCTGCCCCAGCAGGAATCGAACCTGCAACTGCCCCTTAGGAGGGGGCCGTTATATCCATTTAACTATGAGGCAACAGGGCGCAGAGTCTAGCAGAATAAGACCTTGAAGTGAATATTACCTTGCGACCGCTTACGCTGTTGTTTCATAACTCAGAAAGCGGCCTTGATAAAGGCTATCGGCTTTGAAAGCTAACAATATCACCCGGTTGAATATGATTGAGCAATTGTTGGCTCGGCGAGGCGGCCCATGCGCCTTCTGGGGTAATATCGGTAATCGTGAGTTGCACGGGGCTATCAAGTAAACGCCGCAGTTCGGCTTGCTGCGGATCGCGCTGAACTTGAATTAAATTAACCTGATCACCCACTTTTAAACCATGGCTGCTGCCTAAGCCGATCTGAATATGCTGTTGTTTTACTTGGCGGATTTGTGCAAGCAACGGCTGGCATTGGGTTTGTTCTTGAATATCTTGCGCCACGGTACGAAGCACTTGATCAATTTTTTGGCCATAGGGCATGCGCCAAAATGCCACACTGTGGCTATTGGGTGTGGTGTTATCTTGAACTGGCCAAAAACTACTGGTGCGGTATTCTTGTTGGTAATGCACTCGTCGCTCATAGGTATCAAACAAGGTCACTTCTAAAGTAAAGAAGCGTTCTCGTTGGCTGCTTTGCCAAAATTTACTGGTTTTAGCGCCAAGTGATAAATCCTGAATAGTAGCGAATAAAATAAATTGTTGGCCCTCTGCAAAAAACTGATCGGCAACATTGGCGGTTAATTGAGATTGCGCGATGGGTTCGTCACGCACTTGTAATGCTAGGCTTGGGCCAAAGTCACGCAAGTGGCGCGACAGTTGTCGTGTACTGTGTTCACCTAGTTCAAACAACTGGCCATAAATGGCGTCTTGCCGCGCATCTAAATGCACTTGGGTAACCAATAATGGGTTTCGAAAATTAGCCGAACAGCTTTTGGCCATCGGCAAGATATGGGCTTTTAGCGTAATAAACACCTGTTGTTGGCTGTGCGTTTCTGACAGTAGCTGTACTTGTCGCAGCTCCGCGCTAGTGCTAAGCGTAACCGAGTGATGTTGCAAGATCCCTTGCACTACCTGTTGGTGGCTTTCTAATTTTGCCCCTGCAAATAAGGTGGCGCGTTGCAGTGCATCTTCAATGGCCGCTCGACGCGCGCTATCTAAATCGCCACGTTCAATACTGGCTTGCCCGGTGGCTTCATACCAGTTGGCGTAGAGTGAATTACTTTGGCTTAAAGCGGCAAGCCCGAACAAGAGGGTGGATAGAATGCGTATTCTCATAGTCTGCCATCGTCTGAATGTATTGATTAGGTGTAAACGCCTATCGGGTAGTTTGCTTAGCACCGGCGTTACAACGTATCTATTGCTACTGTACAAGCAAATAATGTGCCGAGCTGGTTTTTTGTGATGACTGGCGTGAATTTTGCTTAAGTTTTGATATCAGAAAAGCGTTGGCTTAGGCAGCGCCCGCTGCCGTGACAGGATGGGTTATTATGATTAAGAGCTTAAGCGTAGTTGTGATCCTTACAACATTAACAGCAGCTTGTGGCCAATTGGCTGATAGACATATTGAATATCAACAAGAAACGCCACTGGCTTTCCCGGTGATAACGGCGCTGGGTGCTGCGCCAATATCAGCACAACCGGGTGCGAGTGACAGCCAGCGTATGTTAATGGCGATGCGTGCTTCCAAATTAGAAGCTTATCGAGAATTAGCTGAGCGGGTTTATGGTCAAAGAATTGACAGCAAAAACACCTTAAGTGCCATGGTCGCGCAAAACGATGTGCTAGAAGCGTCAGTGCAAGGTGTGATCCGCGGTGCGCGGGTAGTGAAAACCTATGCGGTTGAAGATACCTATATTACCGAGCTATCGCTGGATTTTGCCGAAGTATATGCAACCTTGCAGCATACCGAGCCGAAGCAAAGTATTCGCAGTGTGCGTTATTTGTGGTGATGGCTAGGCCTATTAAGCGCGGATAATTGCTTAATACGTAAGGTTGGATCAGGCTTTTACGCCACTGCCTTTACTATCTACAGCCGGTTTGCCTTTGTTGGTGTAGGTTAAGCCGGTCTTACCATTCGCCGATAAAATCTCATGCTTTAATCGACCTAGCGTTAACTGGCTGTGTTCTAAAACCTGCTGGTTAACGGCAGTTTGTTGTTTGCACTGCGCCAATAAATCATCCAAAACAGCAATACGCTCATCAAACCAAGATTGTTTGCGTTGCTCAGCCAGGTCTTCAGATTGGCTAAGTGCCTTATCGGTTTGTTCAATTTGTAGCAATAAGGTATTTTTTTGTTCGATGATGTTGTTTAAACGCGGTACATCACGTTCAGTAACCGCTTTAAGTTCATGTTCTAGCAACAACAAAAGCGCAGATAAATGCGCTTGTTGTTGGTTCAGGCAGGTGAGGGTGGCGCTTTGTGCTGTATTCATTAGCGGTCGAATAAATCGCCCTCAAATTGCATGATACGCTTAGCTAACTGCTCAACGTTAATTTTGTATTTGCCTTCAGCAATAGCCTGTTTAATCTTATCGACTTTCTCTTGATCGATACCGCTACTGTTACTGGCCTTTTCTTGCAATTTAGAAAATTGCTGAGCTTGCGGTGTAATAGAAACCGAATCTTGCTTTTGCATTGCCTGACTACCGGCATTTTGCTGCACAGTAGTTTGTTGGCGCTGCACCAGTTGATCGTTTTTATCTGTTTTAACCTGCGGAGTATTTTGCAAGTTATTAATATTAATCGCCATAATAGAACCTCTTCACCTAAACTTTAGTCCTTATGCTTAGGTTAACGGCCGCTACAAAGAAAACTTTAGGTTTATTTTCTAAAATTTCACTTGAACTTGATTAACCCCAACAACCTCTGCTTGAATACTGCGCCCAGATTGCTGGTTTCTCACGGTAACTATAGCACCTAGGGTACCGTCTTGCTGAACCACGCCAGTGGCAGTAACAGATAAACCGCTGTTATTAATTTCTATTGTAACAATATCACCCCGGCATACAAGACAAAGATCTTGAAGGTTGATAATTTGACCAACACTCAGACTGCGTTTATTTTTACTACCAATAATCTCAGCCGGTTGCTGCACAATATTACCCCGAACTAAGCGTCGCTCCCGGCGCTCAATTTCGAGCATATCGGCCGTGATAACCGTTCCTGGAGAAATATTTTGCCGCATCACCACTAAATCAAGATACTCGGTGATCTTAGCTGATATAAACAACTGCCAAGCGACAGGGCTGTCACAGCTTAATTGCACGGTGGTTTGGCGTGGATTGTAGTTTGCCGGTAAACTAAATTGCAGGGCATTAGCACATTCTTTATCACCAATCCGAGTATCCAAAGGGGTCACGCTTATCTCAGTATCTGTTGACAGTTCGCTGGCTAAGGTGTCTTTTAACCAATTTTCTGTCAGGGTCGTTAATTGTTCAGGGTTATAGCTTGCTGAGGTATTTTGCTCGGCAAAAGCCGAAGCATTAAGCGTTAAACTTAAGCACAGTAAGGTAATTAAAGCAGTAATATGACGAAAATTTTCATACTTTTTCATAGGGTTTGTCTATGCTTAACTAACAAAGGGCTATAACATACCTGAATCATGTATTGACGCCGATTTTCTGACAGTTGAACTAGTCATGCAAATATCACGCCTAAAGGCTGAAGTAAGGAAACCCAGATGTCCAGTATTCTAGATTCCGTCAACCAGCGCACCCAACTTGTGGGTCAGAATCGATTAGAGTTGCTGCTGTTTAAGCTTGCTGGACGCCAGCGTTATGGTATTAACGTGTTTAAAGTGCGTGAGGTATTGCAATGTCCGCGTTTAACCAGCATGCCCAAACGCAACAAGTTTGTGCGTGGTATTGCGCACATTCGTGGCCAAACCATATCGGTCATTGATTTAAGCTTGGCTATCGGCGGGCGAGAAATTCAAGATCTTTCCACTGCGTTCATTATTATTTCTGAGTATAACCGCTCGGTGCAGGGCTTTTTAGTTAGTTCAGTTGAGCGCATAGTTAATACCAACTGGGAAACCATCATGCCTCCGCCAAAAGGCACTGGTGGTAAGCAAAGCTATTTAACGGCTGTTACCGAGCTGGATAAAGAATTAATTGAGATCTTGGATGTTGAAAAAATTCTCGAAGAGATTTCACCCTCACCGACAATGATCCACGATGAAACGGTGTCGAAAAGCATTGCAACTGATTTAGGCGATCGAGTCATTTTAATTGCTGATGATTCTACTGTGGCCCGTAATCAGGTGAAACGGGCGCTAGAACCTTTGGGTGTAAAAATGCACTTGGTCAAAAATGGCCGCGAAGCGCTGACCTACCTACAACAATTAAGTGAACAATGCCAACATTCGATCACAGAAAAAGTGGGTTTACTGATCTCTGATATCGAAATGCCGGATATGGATGGCTATACCCTAACAGCGGCGGTGAAAGCTGATGTGAAACTGCGACAGTTACATGTGATTTTACATACCTCGTTAAGTGGCGTGTTTAATCAGCAAATGGTACAAAAAGTGGGGGCTGAGGATTTTATTGCAAAGTTTAATCCCGACGAGTTAGCACAAGCAGTGCAAAAATGGCTCCACGTTGAATAATTGGTAAGGGTTATGCGTGCAGAATAAGCAGTTACAAGAATCGGAATATCGGCAATTTCGGGATTTTCTCGAGCAACAGTGCGGCATCGTGCTGGGTGACAATAAGCAATATTTGGTTAAAAGCCGTTTAACCCCCTTAATGCAACGTTTTAGCCATGGCAGTTTATCTGAACTGGTTGCCAAAACCATGAGTCCGTTTGAACGGCAGTTACGCTCAGCCGTGATTGACGCTATGACCACCAATGAAACCTTATGGTTTCGTGACAACTACCCATACGAGCTACTAAAGAATCAATTATTGCCGGAGCTGGAAAAAACTTGCCGCAGCGTCAAAATTTGGTCAGCGGCTAGCTCATCGGGTCAAGAGCCATATTCTATTTCAATGACCGCGCTAGAGTTTCAGCAAAGTCGGCCAAATGCCTTTCCTGGTGGGGTGAATATTTTAGGTACTGATATATCCAATACAATGCTGGAGCATTGCGCCAGAGCCGAGTACGACGGCTTAGCTTTAGCGCGTGGTTTATCACCTGAGCGACGCACGCGGTTTTTTGAAGATACCTCTAATGGCATGATGCGCGTTAAAGATAACGTGCGTAAAAAAGTGACTTTTCGGCATCTTAACCTGCTAGACAGTTATACTCTGCTAGGGAAATTCGACATCATATTCTGTCGCAACGTATTGATTTACTTTTCTCCTGAAGTGAAAGCGAAAATAATCAAACAGTTTGCTCAGTCATTAAATAGTAAAGGTTACTTAATCCTCGGGGCCTCAGAGTCATTGTCAACCATGAATGAAGACTTTGACATGCTGCGTTGTAATCCGGGCATTATTTACCGCAAGAAATCTTAACTCTGCATCTTGGCCTGCTTTTTGCTTCCTCAAACTAAGGTTACAACATGAGGTGGCAAAAAAATGGCAATCAGTTTAGACAAAGCCTTTGGCATGCACGAACAAGCGTTGCTGGTTCGAGATCGTCGTGCGCAAGTGCTGTCAGAAAACGTCGCTAACGCTGACACTCCTGGCTATAAAGCTAAAGACATCGATTTTCAGCAAGCGCTGGTGAACGCCCAATCTCGGCAAAGCCGTTCCATGCAGCGGACGCATGATGGGCATTTCGCCATTTCTACTGCAACCCGGCACGAAGTGAAGTTTCGTAATCCAGAACAAACTGATACCGGTGATGGTAACAGCGTGGACATGAACCGCGAACGTAATGCCATGATGCAAAATGCCATCGAATACCAGACCAGCCTACAATTTTTGAATAGTCGGATCAGTGGCTTGAAAAAAGCCCTTACAGGCACAGGACAGTAATTATGAGCTTATTTAAAGTGTTTGATATTGCTGGCTCTGGCATGACCGCCCAGTCAGTAAGAATGAATACCACAGCCAGTAACATTGCCAATGCGAACAGCGTGAGCAGTAGTATCGATCAGGTTTACCGTGGTCGTCACCCGGTGTTTGCCACCGAGTTTGCGCAAGCGCAGCGGCAACAAGATGCCGGCTCTGGCGTTAAAGTGCTGGGAATTGTCGAGTCTGACGCACCACCGAATGTGGAATATGCGCCCAATCATCCGTTGGCGGATGAAAATGGCTATGTTTACAAGCCTAATGTCAACATTATGGAAGAAATGGCGAATATGATTTCAGCGTCTCGAGCCTATGAAACCAATGTACAAACCGCAGATGCCGCAAAACAAATGTTAATGCGCACCTTACGGTTAGGTCAGGGTTAAGGAGTAACGCATGACAACCATTAATACAAATTCTGCGCTAGAAGGGATGTACTGGGATACTGAGAAAAAAGTTGCCGATAAAAACAATGGCGCTTTAACGCAGTCAGATTTTTTTGCTTTGTTAACTCAGCAGTTAGCTTATCAAGACCCGACCAAGCCGGTAGAAAATGATCAAATGATCGCACAGATGACTAACTTTACCATGGCCGATGGTATCACCAAGCTTAATGATAATTTCAGTAGCTTGGCGCAAAGCATGTCGTCCAATCAAGCCTTGCAAGCCTCATCACTAGTAGGGCGTAGCGTGCTGACACAATCTGAACAATTGGTTTTCACCGGTGAGTCGCTCTCGCGTGGCCAAATAAACCTTGAACAACCAGCTGATAACATGAAAGTGATTATCACTAAACCCAACGGTGAGTTAGTTTCTACATTTAACGTTGATCAACCGCAATTGGGTAAAAATGAGTTTGCTTGGGATGGTACGAACCAAGCGGGTGAAACCGTTGCCGCTGGGCTTTATAACATCAGTGTTGAAGTTAGCGCCAGAGGCAAAACGGAAAATGCCCCAGTACAAGTGTATATACCCCTGTATCCAGTGTCAGTATGGGCAACAACGGTAACGGCATTACACTGAATTTATTAGGCATCGGGGCAGTGAAATTGGCCGATGTGTTAGAA
This sequence comes from Alishewanella sp. HL-SH06, assembly GCF_052656265.1. NCBI lineage: Bacteria > Pseudomonadati > Pseudomonadota > Gammaproteobacteria > Alteromonadales > Alteromonadaceae > Alishewanella > Alishewanella sp. HL-SH06. The sequence continues at coordinate 2,872,022 of NZ_CP199752.1, read as the reverse complement.
GTTTCTTATGGTTAATACGACCGCTTAAGGTGAGGTAACATATGAGTTTTAATATTGCATTAAGCGGTATCGCCGCTGCACAAAAAGATTTAGATACCACAGCAAATAACATCGCTAACGTTAATACTACAGGTTTTAAAGAGTCTCGAGCTGAATTTGCCGATGTTTATGCATCTTCGGTATTTCAAGCCGGTAGAACTAAAGTGGGTGATGGGGTCAGAACATCATCAGTTGCACAGCAGTTTCAACAAGGGTCGTTATTGTTCACTAATAACTCATTAGATTTAGCGGTGACGGGAGACGGTTTTTTTGTGACTGCCTCTGAAGTGGGCTCTCGAGATTATGCTTACACCCGGTCCGGTGCGTTTAAGCTCGATGCAAATAACTTTTTAGTGAACAACAATGGTGCCTTTTTGCAAGGTTACCCTGTGGATTCCGATTCAGGTACAACTAGCTCTGTCAGTTTAAGTACAACTGGGCCAATTCAGATCCCCACTACTGCAGGTGCGCCCAGTGCCACACGTGATGTGTTTGTTAGTATGAACTTAGACGCACGTTCATTGCCACCAACCATTACAACGTTTGAGCCAACTGACCGAGCCAGTTATAACAGCACCACCTCAACAACGATTTATGATAGCTTAGGTCAGGCACATATACTCAGTGTGTATTTTGTAAGAACAGCACCTTTGGCGAATAATACCTGGGATGTGTATACCACATTCAATGGAACTCTTGTTCCCTCGGCTACCTCACAATTAGTTTTTAAGTCAGATGGAACACCAGGTGAAAATCCAGGTGACTTTGAAGATATTACCATTTCGCCTCTTGATTTAAATGGCTTGTTAAATAATGGTGCTAATTTTGGAACCGTGGGTGATTTTGGTATCCGTTTTCGCGATGAAGCAGGTACCCGAACGCCAACTCAATATGCATCAGCTTTTGAAGTGGGCTCACTAAGTCAGAATGGTACTACAGTCGGTCGTTTAACTGGGCTGGATATTGATGTTGGCGGCAGAATTATGGCATCTTATTCTAATGGCGATCAACAATTTTTATCGCAAGTATCGATGGTGCGTTTTGCCAATCCGCAAGGCTTAAGCCAAGCGGGAGCAACGTCTTGGAAAGCCAGTTTAGCGTCTGGCGAGCCGTTAGCTGGTGAACCTAACACCGGTACCTTTGGTAGTATTCAAAGCTCCGCGTTAGAGCAGTCAAACGTAAACCTTACAACGGAGCTAGTTGATCTAATCAGCGCGCAGCGTAACTTTCAGGCCAATTCTAGAGCGTTGGAAGTTAACAGCACGCTTCAACAGACCATCTTACAGATCCGGTAAACGCTTTGTCATTCAAATCAAGCCACCTACGGGTGGCTTTTTTTTAATCAAAAAATCCTGTTTTATCAAGCTGGCACTCTTATTGCTTAAATATAATAAGTTGATTAAAAGTTTCGTTAAGTAAAAACAGCAAGTCCCTGCGAGGTTTACTATGGATCGTCTGTTATATATCGCCATGAGCGGTGCCAAAGAGAACATGAATGGCATCAGCGTACGAGCAAATAACTTGGCAAATGCCGGCACAGTGGGTTTTAAAGCCGATTTTGAACAAGCCCGTGCCATGCAGGCCTTCGGTGAGGGGTTGCCTACCCGAGTGTTTTCGTTAACAGAGAGCCCAGGTCAAAACTTTGACAGTGGCGCGATGATTATTACTGAACGTGAATTAGACGTTGCTATTCAAGGTAACGGTTGGTTTGCTGTGCAAGATAAAGAGGGTAAAGAAGCCTACACCCGAGCGGGTAATTTACAGATTAGTGCCAGTGGCATGCTAATGACTGCCAGCGGTTTACCCGTGATGGGGGATGCGGGGCCGCTGCAACTCCCTGTGCCGTTAGCGAAGATGGAAATCGGCGCTGACGGCACCGTGATTGCGAGAGCGCAAGGCGCCCCGGCGAATGCGCTAGAAGAAGTAGGGCGAATTAAGCTAGTACAACCGGAATATGCCGATATTGTGAAAGGTAACGATGGCTTGTTTCGACGTAAAGATGGTCAGGATGCCGAGGCTAGTGCGAATGTCAATTTGCTTAGCGGTGCCTATGAGGGCAGTAATGTCAATGCGGTTGGCGAAATGACCACGATGATCAGCTTACAGCGCCAGTTTGAATTACAAGTGAAAATGATGAAGCAAGCTGAGCAAATGGATCAACAGCAAAATCAATTGCTGCGAATTGTAGGTTAAGGCTTTTTTCTTTTTACCGTTTTACTTCAGCCAGCAGCAGCTTGCTTGGCACTTAGTTAATAGGGCGTAAGCCCAGGAGGTACAAATGCATCCAGCATTGTGGATCAGCAAAACAGGGTTAGACGCGAAACAGCGTGATATCTCGGTTATTTCTAATAACTTGGCGAACGCCAGTACTGTAGGCTTTAAGAAAAGCCGCGCCGTATTTGAAGATTTGCTGTATCAAAACATTAATCAGCCAGGCGGGCGTTCTTCACAAAATTCTGAATTACCTAACGGTTTAATGATAGGTGCCGGTACCAAGGTAGTTGCGACGCAAAAAAGCTTTACTCAAGGCAATATGATCACTACAGAGAACAGTTTGGATCTGATGATCCAAGGCCATGGTTTTTTTGAAGTGTTAATGCCTGATGGCACTATTTCTTATAGTCGTAATGGCCAATTCACGGTTGATGGTGACGGTAATGTTGTGACCTCTGGTGCCGGGTATCAGGTGCAGCCCAATATTGTGGTGCCGCCAGATGCCACTAATATCATGGTGTCTCAAGATGGCGAGATCTCCGCTCGTTTAGCCGGGCAGGTTGAGAATGCGGTATTAGGTCAGTTAACTGTCACTAACTTTATTAATCCGGCCGGTTTAGAGCCGATTGGCCAAAACTTATTCAGCCAAACGCCAGCCAGCGGCGATCCGGTGCAAGGCATTCCAGGATTAGAAGGACTGGGGATTATTGTGCAGGGAGCGCTAGAAACCTCTAATGTCAATGTCACAGAAGAGTTGGTTAGCTTAATTGAAAGTCAACGCGTGTATGAAATGAACTCTAAAGTCATTTCTACCGTGGATCAGATGCTTGGTTTTGTTATTCAACAGTTATAAGGCAGGTACAGCTCATGCGTAATGTCCTATTGATACTGATGGTCAGCAGTTTAACCGCCTGTTCTTCTATGCAAGAAGCGCAGCCAAACGATCCGTATTTTGCTCCCTTGCCGCCAGAGTCGGCGCCGCGGCCAGTGGTAAAAAACGGTTCGTTGTTTATGCAAAGCCATTCTAATAGCTTGTATTCCGATAACAAAGCACGGCATGAAGGTGACATTATTACGGTTGTGCTTCGTGAGAAAACCCAAGCGTCGAAAAAAGCCAAAACAGAAACGGCTAAAGACAGCAACATTGCTTTTGACCCGATTAATTTTGCCGGAAGCAATGTGTCGGTTGGCGGTAATGTGTTGCAGTTTGGCGCGGGCAGTAGCCAAGACTTTAAAGGCGACGCCAAAGCCGATCAGAGCAATAGCTTAGTCGGCGATATCTCGGTCAATGTGTTGCAGGTCATGTCGAACGGTAACTTAGTGATCCGCGGTGAAAAATGGCTGACATTAAATACCGGTAAAGAATATATCCGTTTAACTGGTGTTATTCGGCCACAAGATGTCGATGTGAATAACACGGTAGAGTCGACCAAGATTGCCAATGCACGTATCGAATACAGCGGCACGGGTGCACATCATGGCGGGCAATCACCAGGCTGGTTAACCCAGTTTTTTAATGGTCCATTCTGGCCATTCTAGGAGCAGTATATGCGGTTTCTGATCATGCTCGGCTTATTATCTACGCTAGTTTGTAGCAATCTTGTTCAGGCTGCGCGTATTAAAGATGTCACCGATATTGAAGGGGTGCGTAGTAACCAATTGGTTGGTTATGGGTTGGTGGTCGGCTTACCCGGTACTGGCGAGCAAAGCCCTTTTACCGAACAAAGCTTCCGCACCATGCTGGCTAATTTTGGGATTAACCTACCAGCGGGTTCGCGCACACAAATAAAAAATGTGGCAGCAGTGGCCATTCATGCCGAGTTACCGGCGTTTGCCAAGCCCGGGCAAACTATTGATATTACGGTATCATCCGTAGGTAGCGCGAAAAGTTTGCGTGGCGGTACTTTATTACAAACCTTTTTAACCGGCTTAGATGGCAATGTTTACGCAGTAGCGCAGGGCAGTTTAATTGTCAGTGGCTTAGGTGCTGAAGGTTTAGATGGTTCGCGTATTTTAGTGAACACACCCACCGTGGGCCGCATTCCAAACGGTGCTGTAGTAGAGCGTGAAGTAGAGTCTCCTTTTGCTAAAGGCGATTTTATTACGTTTAACTTAAAGCGCCCAGACTTTACTACTGCAAAAAGATTGGCTGAAGTGATTAATGGTTTTATGGGCCCAGAAACTGCCTTTTCATTAGATGCCTCTTCGGTACAGGTTAGAGCGCCGCGAGATATTAGCCAGCGCGTAAGTTACTTGTCGGTATTAGAAAACTTGACCTTTCAACCTGCAGATCAATCTGCCAAAATTATTATCAATTCTCGCACTGGCACCATCGTCATTGGTAAAGATGTGCGTTTGTTTCCTGCTGCTGTCACTCATGGCGGTCTAACGGTTACCATCGCTGAAAACCCACAGGTGGTTCAACCTAATACGTTAGCCGGTGGTGAAACGGCCGTGGTACAAAACAGCATTATTGATGTGAACCCAGAAAACTCCAGAATGTTTAAATTTGACCCTGGTGTCACACTTGATGATTTGGTGCGCACAGTGAATGCAGTTGGCGCGGCGCCAGGTGATTTAATGGCCATTTTAGAAGCATTAAAAGAGGCTGGCGCCATTCATGGTGAGTTGGTGGTGATCTAAATGGATACGGGTAAACTGCAACATTCTTATCATGATTTAAGCAGCCTGCAGCAAATTCGCAGTGCGGCTAAAGATGATAGCAAAGGTGCGCTGCGCCAAGCGGCTGAGCAGTTTGAAGGGATCTTTTTTAATATGCTGCTAAAAAGTATGCGCCAAGCGAATAAGGCGTTTGAAGCAGAAGGCTTAATGAATAGCCAAACTACAGAGTTTTATCGTGATATGCATGATAACCAGATGGCATCTGATTTAGCGCAAAAAGGTGCCTTGGGTTTAGCCGATTTGTTAGTACAGCAGTTAGACCCACAAGCCGTCAGCCAGCATAAACACTCAGCTTCCGCGTTGCGTTTACCTGGTGATACGCGTGCTGATGAGTTAAATATGCCACAAGTGCAACTGTTTAAAGATGCACCAGAGCTGGGGTTATTAAAAGCCCAATCTATGCAGCAGTTAGCGCAAGTGGAAATGGCTCAGCCGGGGCGGCGCGAATTATCACAACTGAGCCCATTATTAGACAAACTGCAACAACAGCGTGCACAAAAGCAAGAACAAGCTCAAGCCGCGGCAATTGCTGGTAGTAGCAATACCAGCAATGTTGAGCCACAAGCCGTAATAGGCGCGTCAGCGTTTCGAAATGATTCACCGGTGGAGTTTATTCGTAGCTTACTGCCCGCAGCACGCAAAGCTGCCGGTGCTTTAGGGTTAGATCCGTTAGCGCTAATTGCCCAAGCCGCACTTGAAACAGGTTGGGGTAAACGCGTTATTAAAACCGCCAGTGGTGACAATAGTTATAATTTATTTGGTATTAAAGCCAGTCGTAATTGGCAAGGTGAGACCGCCGTTGTTGATACGCTGGAATACCGACAAGGTGTGGCACGAAAAGAGCAAGCCAAGTTCCGGGCGTATGATTCTGCCGAACATAGCTTACAAGATTATGCGGGTTTTATTGCTAATAGCCTGCGCTATCAGCAAGCGGTGGCTGCAGCGCCTGAACCCGCAGCCTACTTTAGTGAATTACAAGCAGCAGGGTATGCCACCGATCCTAATTATGCCCAAAAAATTATGGCGGTATTTAAAAGTACAGCCTTTGAGCAAGTCAGAGCAGAATTAAATAACGCTCAAGATTTTCAAACAACAGCCGAAGAATAGCCTATACCCGTGATCGGGTGCGTGGAGCGATGAATGAGCTTACTTAACATTGGTAGAACAGCGGTATTATCCAGCAACACCTTGCTAAATACCACCGGTAACAATATTGCCAATATCAATACGCCTGGCTATGTGCGGCAACGCACGGAATTTGTGTCGCAGCAATTTGGCTTAGGTGTTGGTCAAGGCACGACTGAAAGGTTAGTAAGTGAGTTTAGTCAGAAGCAACTACGACGGGACACGACCAGTGCCGCTTATAGCTCACAGTATTTATCGGAAGCGAGTCGAGTTGATGCGTTGTTTTCTAATGCCGCCAACAGTATATCAACGGGCATGAATAATTTGTTTCAACAAATTCAAACAGCTAACAATGACCCCACCCAGTTATCAAATCGACAGTTAGTGTTGGGTACCAGTCAATCGCTTATTGATCAGTTTAGCAATATGTCCACGCTTCTTTCAGATCAAGAACAATTCTTAAATCAGCAACTAGATGTGTATGTAAAAGACGTAAATGACTTTGTGAGTCAGATTGCGGCTTATAATGTTGAAATTGTCAATTATGGTTCTAGTGCCGGTAGACCGGTTCCTCTAGATTTACTTGATAAGCGTGACGCGGCTATTTTAAAGTTAGCCGAATTTGTCGATATTCAAACAGTGGATGCTAAATCAGGTGAAAAACTGGTGTTTATGGGTACGGGGCAGTCGCTCGTGGTTGAACGTGGTCAGTTTAATTTACTTTCCATGCGAGGTGACCCCGATCCTAATGATCGTGAAATCTTGCTCACCTTACGTGAAAATGCTGATGCAAAAGTGGCACTGAGTGCCCAAGGCATTGGCGGTAAAATGGGCGCATTGACGGATTATCGGTTGCAGGTTTTAAACCCAACGCAACAACAACTTGGCCAATTAGGGTTAACACTGGCCGACAGTATGAACCAGCAGAATAAATTGGGTTTAACTCTTAACGGCACAATTGGCCAGAATTTATTTACTTTACCAAGCTCAAAAGGTTTAGCGTTTAAAAGCAATAGCGCTAACAGTAGTGTTATTGTAGAAATTGAACCCGGCAAAGCCAACCAACTGCCCCCGAATAATTTCCTTGTTAAGATAGTTGACGCTACTACCGCCACTGTAACGGCGTTAGATGAGATGGGACAGCCTTATCTAGACAGCAATGGCCAACCTGATCTAACGAAAGTGAAAACTTTAACCAGTGCTACGGGTTTTCCCTCAGTAACCCCCTTTACCGCAGATGATGCTAATGGTGATTTATTTGGTTTAAAGTTAACTATTAGTGGTGTTGCAGGTGATGAATTTATCTTAAAACCATTAAGTTCTGCGGCGCGTGAACTCCAAATGGCAACATCAAGGGCAGAAGATGTAGCACTTTCTGGACCAATACGTGGCGAGTACCTTATCAGTAACTTAGGAAATGGTCGAGTTGAAGGCGTGACGGTTTTCAATACCAATCCAGCAGACTCTGCTTTTTTGAGCAATGGCCTTCGGGATGGGCCTTATACTGTAACGTATCAAGGGTTTAATAGTGTTGCTGGTGAGCATATATTTGAGATTGCAGATAATACAGGCGTTATTGGTGAAAGCCGGTTTACTACAAATAATTTCAACAATATGTTTGAGAACAGTACTTCAGTACCAAATCTAAAAGAGCAACTAGGGTTTGACTTTAGTCTTACGGGCATTCCCAAACCCGGTGATATCTTTACTTTAGATTTTAATACCAACGGCTACAATGATAACCGTAATGGTTTAGCCATGTCAGCTTTACAAAATGAATCTTTGGTGCGGCGCAGCCCGGATGAACAAAGTAGTGCGGTGAATTTGTACAGTTTTAACCAAAGTTATGGGATCATGGTGGGCAACATTGGTGAACGTACACGCCAAGCACGCACTGCCGATGAAGCCAATACTGCTATTTTAGAGCAAACAACCCTTTGGTATGAGTCATTATCCGGTGTAAATTTAGATGAAGAAGCAGCCGATTTAATTCGTTTTCAGCAAAGCTATGCGGCAGCGGCTAAAATTATAGCCACTTCGCAAGAAATTTTTGACACTTTGTTACAGTCAGTGAGGTAAGTCATGCGTTTAACTTTTAATATGCAGTTTACACAAAGCTTGAATGGCATTCTTAACGCACAGCAACGTATGTCAAAAGCAGAAACGCAGTTGAGCAAACAAACACGTATTCTGTCTCCCGCCGACGATCCAGCAGGCGCGGCTAAGGTGTTAAGCCTGGATCAAAGTAAAGCGCAGATTGAACAATTTCAAACCAACAGTATTTTGTTGAAAAACAACTTAGCACTGCAAGAAACGGTGCTTACCAGCATGAGAGAATCTTACGATCGTGTTTCTACGCTGGCGCAAGCCAGTGGTAATGGAACCTACACAATTGAACAACGTAAAGCCATCGCGTTTGAATTAAAAAATATTCAAACCGAGTTATTTGATTTAATGAACACGCGTAGTTCAGAGGGCAGTTTTATTTTTGCTGGCTATCAAGATAAGACGGCTGCTTATGAATTCACGTCTGATGGTAAATATCAATTCAAGGGAGATGATGGTACGCGTAATTTGCAAGTTTCACAGTCAATCACCTTGCCAAGTAATGATAGTGGTAAAGCTATATTTGATAGCGTATTTGAACGTTTTAAACCACAAGTCACTAGTGCCCCAACTGGAGCATCTATAGATGTTGTAGATCAAACTGCGTTTGATAGTTTTTATTTAAGTAATTTTGATAATCTTACCGCAGCAAACAATCAGTATCAGCTGGATATTGATGCCACGGGTAACTATCAATTTTTACGTAATGGCAGCCCATTAAGCCCGGCTGTTACTGGTGTATATACCCCAGGTTCAGCTATTGTATTTAATGGTGCGAAATTTACATTTGATACGGCAACAACCCTACCAGCCCAAGTAGATTTTGAACTTTCTAGTCCTCAACAAACTAATATTCTAAATACACTACAAAAGTATATAGAGATTTTAAGTAATCCAATAGCAACGGATGCGGAACTCAATACTGGACTCGCTGACATTCTGCAGCAAACCACGGTTACCGCGAATAACGTTGATAGTGTTTTAGCTAATCTAGGTGGCCGATTAAATGTGGTCGACAGTGTGTTTAATACCAACGAGGATTTATTAATTAATAACCAGCAGTATAAGGCAGATATCTCTGAAGTGGATCTTGCCGCAGCGCTTACTGAAATTAAACGCCAAGAAGTGGCGTTACAAGCGGCATCACAGACTTTTTCTAAAGTTAATGCCACAACGTTATTTGATTATATTCGCTAAAAACCAGAGCAGGCAGCAATGCCTGCTCTAAAGTCATTGATTAATATTGATTTAAAATCCTCAAAAAAATTCTAAAGTTTCCTCGCACTGCGCCGATACATATTTAACACGGCAAGAAACAGGCAATACGCAGTTCAAATTGCCTTAAACAGTTAAAAAGCGAGGAATACATCATGGCTTTATTCGTAAACACCAATACTTCATCACTGAACGCACAGCGTCAGATGCAATCTTCAGGCAACGCTTTAGATACTGCATTTAAACGTTTATCTTCAGGTTTCCGGATTAACAGCGCAGCGGATGATGCGGCTGGCTTACAGATTTCTAACCGTTTAACTAGTCAGATTAATGGCTTGGATCAAGCATCACGAAATGCTAATGATGGTATCTCATTAGCCCAGGTTGCTGAAGGCGCAATGGATGAAATTACAAATTCACTGCAACGCATTAGAACTTTAGCGATTCAATCGCAAAACGGTATCAATGCAACAGCTGACCGCGGTGCTTTACAAAAAGAAATTTCAGCACTGAAAGTTGAAATTAGTCGGATTGCTGCCACAACTCGGTTCGGTGATCAATTACTACTCGATGGTACAGGAAATAAAGCATTCAACTTTTTAGTTGGCGCTAAAGGAACCACAAACGAATATATTTCTGTAAGTTTGTCTAGAACGAGTGGTTGGGGTTCAGTTGGTTTAGGTGTTAATACCGCCACGGTTGCTACATCAGCTAATGCGGGATCGGCAATTGCTGCAGTAGATTTAGCAATAGCGGCTGTGGATGGAAAACGCGCTGACTTAGGTGCTGTGCAAAACCGGTTTCAAGCAACAATTCGTAACTTAACGAATGTTTCTGAAAACGTGTCGGGTGCTCGTGCTCGGATCCGTGATACGGATTTCGCGAAAGAAACGGCAGAATTAACTCGGGCACAGATTTTACAGCAAACTAGCCAAACGGTTTTAGCTCAGGCCAATCAGCGGCCACAGGGCGCTCTAAGTTTACTACAAGGTTAATAGCGTAACGCGCTGAAGCATCGAGATTATTGCAGTAATCTTGCTTCTTGCCGGAAAGCTTCAGTGGAGTGACTCGCTTATTATAAAGCCGCCATATGGCGGCTTTATCCTTCCTAAACGCCGCAGTATTATTCTTATAAATAATTTAAAAAAAACCTAAAGTAAATTTAAAGCCCGCCGATACAAAGTTAAGCCAAGTTGCAGCTTGGCTCAGCTAAACGGATTATCCGTACTTTAAACTACAGTCAAAGGCGATATATGCCGATGACTAAGGAGTGACTCATGGCTTTATTTGTCAATACTAACACCTCATCGCTGAATGCTCAGCGTCAGTTGATGAACTCAGGCGGCGCCTTGGATACCGCGTTTAAGCGTTTATCTTCTGGTTTCCGGATTAACAGTGCTTCTGATGATGCGGCTGGTTTGCAGATTTCTAACCGATTGACCAGCCAGATTAATGGTTTGGATCAAGGTGCTCGAAATGCCAACGATGGTATCTCTTTAGCGCAAGTTGCTGAAGGTGCGATGGAAGAGATTACTACTTCATTGCAACGGATGCGTACACTGGCTGTTCAATCTCAAAATGGTATTAATGCCACTGCCGATAGAGCTGCACTGCAAAAAGAAGTGTCAGCACTAAAAGTAGAAATCAGCCGTATTGCCAGTACTACACGTTTTGGTGACCGTATTTTGTTAAGCGGCGGCGGTTCGTTTAACTTTTTAGTTGGTGCTAAAGGCACTACTAATGAATACATTTCGGTAAGTTTAAACCGGACAGGTGGTTGGGGTGCGGCAGGGTTATCGATTGCTGCGACCACGGTTGCAAACTCTGCTAACGCGGGTAGTGCAATCATTGCCATTGATAAAGCGATAGCTGCAGTAGATGGCAAACGAGCAGACTTAGGTGCGGTTCAAAACCGTTTCCAAGCAACGATTCGTAACTTAACTAACGTTTCTGAAAACGTGTCAGGTGCGCGTGCACGGATCCGTGATACCGATTTCGCCAAAGAAACAGCGGAATTGACTCGGGCTCAGATTCTGCAGCAAACAAGCCAAACCGTGCTTGCTCAGGCGAATCAGCGTCCACAAGCCGCGTTGTCGTTATTAGGATAATAACGTCTTAAGTGCTCAGATGAAGGCAAGCGCCTTCATCTAGCCTTATCAGTTGAGGTGATATTATGAATACAGTCACAAATGCTGCAGTATCCATTACTAACAAAACCGATTTTAGTAGTAAAGCTGCTAATGCCGAGCAGCTTAGGCCTTTGGCTAAGCAAGAAACTGCTGTAGAAGCTAAAGTTAATGCAGTTCTCCCAAGTGCTGCAGAGGTTGAAAATGCACTTAGTATTGTGAACAAAGCAGCAATATTTGAACAGCGTTCATTGAGTTTTATGGTGGATGAAGCTTCAGGTAGATCTATAATCAAGGTTATGGACAGAAGTAATGACCAGCTAATCAGACAAATTCCTTCTGAGGAGTTGATAAAGGTTGCTCAGGACATAAAAAAACTTCAGGAAGAAATGGGACAGTCATTGGGTGTATTGGTTGATAAGCAGGTATAGTATCATCAGAGTGAAAACGTTAAAGCATAGGGGGCGTTTATGTCATCAATAAACTTTTTGGGTGCAGCTTCAGGTTTACCGCTTGACGAATTAGTGTCAAGTTTCGTAAACGCCGAGCGCCAAACCAAGTTTTCACGAATTGAAAAAACAACTTCTACGCTTAACGCTTCACTTTCTGGTGTTGGTCAGCTCAAATCCGCTTTATCGGGTTTCTTGGATGCGGCAAAAAAACTTACAAGTGACAGTTTAAAAGCCAGAACAGTTAGTATTACTCAGCCAGAAGCGGACAAAACGTTTATTGAGGCAACGGCAAAAAACACCGCTGCGGCTTCAAGCTTCGAAATTAAAGTGAATCAGTTAGCCAAAGGGAGTCGTTTGGAAACGACTGACGGTTCTTTTGCCGATGCCAGTGCGGTTATATCTAATACGGCGGGTAATCTTACTTTAACGGCAGACGGCAAATCTTTTACTGTAGAAGTGACAGCTGGAATGACTTTAAACGAACTTCGTTTAAAAATTAATGATTCAGCGGAGAATTTTGGTGTTAACGCTAATATTTTGAATGTTGGCGGTACTACCGGCGCAAAACTCGTATTAAATTCTAATATTACAGGAACAAATAATGACCTGGTTATTAGTAATGACAACGCTGAGCTTGATGCCTTATCTACTATACCCAGTGGTGCTGTGGCGGGGCTGAATTTAACCTCTGCCGCTAGAGATGCACAAATCGAGGTAGATGGTACCGTTTTTAATAGTAGCAGCAATGTATTTACAGATGTTGTGCAGGATATTTCCTTAACAGTCAAAAATGTTACGCCAACCGGCAATAATGCAAAGCTTGATATTGCTACTGATAAAACGGCAGCTGAAACAAACATTAATAGCTTTATTAGCAGTTTCAATGCACTTGTTGCTCAAGTCAGTGATTTGACACGTAATCGTATTTTAGGTGCCGATGGCTCTATTACGCTTGAAAGCGGTGCCCTTGCGGGAGACTCCTTACCCAGAAACGTATTAAACCAGCTGCGTGGTATTTTAGGTTCGACTGTTCCTGATAGTTCTCAGGGTTTAAATAGCTTATATGCCTTGGGTATTACTCTTAATAAAGATGGTAATTTAGAAATTTCGACCAGTACTGAATTTAATGCCGAGACGGGGAAAAATCGGTTTGATAATGCGCTAGACCAAAAATATGATGAAATAGCAAAGCTATTTGGCGGTGAAGCAGGTTTAGTGAGTCAACTTGACTCCTTGTTAAGTGAATACACCAAAACGGGTGGTATTTTATCTAATCGTCAGGATACTTTGCAGTCACAATTAAAAGAAAATACTAAAGCTTCTGAAGCCGCCAGCCGATACATAGCTAGTTATGAAGATTCACTTAGGAAACGTTACGCTGCACTAGACTCTCTTTTAGGTCAAATGCAACGCCAGCAGGCGAGTGTGACTGCTGCATTGTCTAGCCTTCCTAAGTTTTCATCGAATAGTTCGAGCTAAGGAGTCACTATGAGTTATGGTATTAAAGCTTACAGGTCAGTTGGTGTAAAAGATGATTTAGCTGTGGCTGATCCGCATCGTGTAATTCAATTATTGATGCAAGGTGCTTTAGAAAATATGGCAAAAGCCAAAGGGGCTATTGAGCGAAAGGATTTTTCAGGTAAAGCACAAACGCTTGCCAAGGCAATTGCGATTATTAGTTCTCTTCAAGGTTCACTTGATATGGATGCGGGTGGAGAGTTATCAGATAATTTGTTTTCATTGTATGATTTCATGCTAAATCATTTAACGATTGCTAGTAGAGACCTTGATATTGAGAAAATTGACGATGTCATTTCTTTAATGGTGACGATTAAATCAGCTTGGGATCAAATTTCAGTGGCTGACCGCGAAAAGGGCTATAGTTTGCAAGCACAGCGAGACCAACAAATGGTTGTAGGGATCTGATGTTAAGTCAGCTGCCGCCGGTCAATATTGATCTCATTGTCTCAGAGATAGAAGCATTATTGTCTGCTGAACATTTTGACCCGCAAGAAATCAGTTGTTTGCTTTCAAATTTAGACAGCACTATTGCAGACTTAGCTGTTGCAGCTAAGTCTGACCCTCTGGCGGTAGAGCAGTTACAGACGTTAAATCATTGGTTTGATAAAACAAGACAACATATTCTGTCAGAACACACCAAAGTTGTTACAAATTTGAAAGAACTTCACACAGGTCGAAAAGCCAGCCATAATTACCGCCAGAATACCTAACTGAGTTTTTTGCATGTTAAATTTGATGAGCGATTTTCTTGATGAAGATGCCGATCTTCAATTTATTAATGATCAACAAGCAGCAATTAAACTTAATCGTGAACTGCAAAAAAACTTACTGTTTTTTAAACACTTCAATAATGACATTCATAGTAAAATTAATGCATATTCTGCTCAACGATATTGTGTTTTTTCAACTAAAAATCAGCAGCTTAATATTGTTGAAATTGCCAGCGGTCGTGTTTTATATAGTCAAAATCCAGAAGCAGAGATTAAGGATGAGGTGGCCAGTTTTTGTCAAACGGCTCCAATTGTTAGTTTAACCTCTTCGTTGCAGCCCCAGTCTCATTCAGCTGTGTCTAAAAATGCAGTTATCTTAAGTTTTGGTATTGGTTTGGGTTTGCATCTTTTACCATTAATTAAGCAAGTAAGACCCAGTGTTTTAGTCATTTATGAAGCCGACATGGACTTGTTTATCACTTCATTGCATACCACTGATTGGGCAATGATTTATGAGACTGCCGCAGCTTTAAATACGCAGATTTCACTTCAACTAGGTAACAGCGGTGCGACGATAACCGCTGATTTACAAGAGTTGCAGCAGTTACTTCCTAATCTCGATAAATGCTACTTATATCGACATTTAGCGCATCCCGTTTCAGATGAAATATTTAATTATTTGATTGCTTTTAGTGGTCAACCAGAGAAATTGTTACGTCAAAGACCACAATTCCTTGGTTATGTTGATGATCACGTTTATATCTCGGAGCGTTTCTCGGGAATTCTGGCTAATCTACAATATAAAGATGCTCCTAAAACTGCTCTATTCGAAAAGAATTTAGTCGCCTTAAAGCAATATTATCCGATTTTATATCATGTGTTTGTTGATTATATACCCAAAGATTGGCGGGTAGTTGACATACAGGGGCAGTTTAATCTCTGGTGTGATACTCGAAAAGGGTTATTTTATGACGATGTGACTGAGCAATCAGCACATATGGTTGAACGTTTTTTGCAAAGTCCATTAGACAACCAAGTCATTCTTAATCAAGGCGGCTTGGAAAAAATGAGTAACTACGTTCATTTCAAAGCGGTTAAAAAGTTACAGCCCGTATTTAAAAATTTAAAACCTCGTGTATTTGATGAGAATACGGATGTTGATAATTTAATCGTTTTGGGTGTTGGGTTAGGGCTGCATATTGATATATTGCTATCTAAACGTGAAGTCAAAAATCTGTTTGTATTTGAACCGAATCTTGATTTTTTCTATGCAAGTTTATTCGTGACAGATTGGGCTACACTTTTTACAAAAATTGCAGAGTCTAAACAGCGGATTTATTTTAATATTGGTGGCTCTGGTGAAGAATATTTCCAAGATATCATGGGCCAATACTATCAAACCGGCGCTTACGGTATTGCCAAGAGTCAAATTTTTCCAGCGTTTCTTACTCCAGGTATGCGAAATGCTTTGGAGAAACTCTACTCCCAATTGAAAATTATAGTGGCGATGGGGGAGACCTTTGATCATGTGCGCTTTAGTTTGGCTCATACTTTTCATAGTATGAAAAGTGGTCATTATTTTTTAAAGCAGCAACGACAAAAATTAGGTATGGAAAACTTACAAGATATCCCCATATTTATTGTAGGAAACGGGCCAAGCCTTGATGAAAGTTATACTTACATAAAGGAACATCGTGAAAAGATTATTGTTGTAAGCTGTGGTACTGCTTTACGTTCATTATATCGATTAGGAATTACCCCTGATTTTCATGCTGAAATTGAACAGAATAGAGCCACTTTTAATTGGATCAGCCAAGTAGATGATCCTCAGTGGCTTAAGAAAATTGCGCTGTTGTCAGTTAATGGGATTCATCCAGACACAGCGGGTTTATTTAAGGCTGTGTATTTGGCGTATAAAGACGGTGAGTCTTCTACCAATTTTTTCAGATCGTATTTAGAGCAGCAAGGTATACATATTAGCGCTTTAAGTCATGCTTACCCTACAGTGTCGAACTTTTCAGTTGATTTTTTTACCAGCCTAGGTTTTAGACATCTCTATCTTTTTGGCATCGATTTAGGGTATTTGAGCGTTGAGCAACATCACTCTAAACACTCAGCTTATTATCATAATGATGGTGCTGGCGTGATGGATGCAGATAAAATTTTTAATGCAGGTATACAAATTAAAGGCAATTTTAGAGATTGTGTGCAAACAAAAGCTGAATTTGATTTTTCTCGCAGCATTTTAGAAATGACGATTGCTAACTTAAATAAAAATACGGCTATTTATAATTGCAGTGATGGTGCTTATATCCAAGGAGCAATGCCATTAAGACCCCAAAATATATTAGTGTCGTTAGAACAGTCAGCAGCTTTAAAGAACTTTGAAGAACTATTTACATCGTGTTTTTACTCGGCTGAATTACAATCTCACACTGCAGTATTTGCTGATTTGATGCAGCATAGTGGTTTGTCAGGCGTGGTTGATGAAATGCTTATGCTTTTGGTTGATGTGGACAATTACCAGGACGCGAAAAAGCTTATTGATACTCAATGGCAAACTTTTATTGAGGCTTATTATTCTGATAACAAACTGGGTTTTTATTTACTTTGTGGTAGTGTTATTTATATGTTGAGTGTTATGACTCGCATCTTGCCAGTTAGCAATGAACCGCTTGAACAGCTCGAAGAACTAAAAGTGTTTAATAACGTGTTAGAAATCTGGCGAGAGTACTTACTGCAAGCCAATGTTGACTTTACTAACGCGCCATTTAAACACTGTACTGTGGATGTAAGTTTCTTGTTTAATAAAGAGTCATCTATTTCTAAAAATACCCAGGGTTGAGTTTTATCGAAATACCTAACTTTTAGGTTAATAACCCTACAAACTCAAGCGAAATAAACAATGTTGCAGATAAGTGCGCCAAAACTGACAAAGAGCTAAGTTAGTTCGTGCTTCAGCTTGGCATCGATAAAACCTGCTACTGACCATTTCAAAATAACGTAGCGAACCATCAAAGAGTGTATAACTGTGATCTATTTTATTCGATATTGTTGAATTGAGAATTTGGCGTTGCAGTGAGGCAATATATATAGGCGCCGCATTTATATTTTCATCTAAACAACTCAGAAGCTGTTTCACACAATATTGTCCCTTTTCCTTAAATTGTTGAGTCAGTTCTTCAAATTTAGTCGTAAGATTAGCCTCTACGAATAATGTTAAAAAATCTTGTTTGAAAGCATTTGTGGTTGACAATGTGCAAGTAATGTTAGGTATGCGAAGTGGGATGCTTGAAGTGATTGCTGCTCCGTCATTACAATTAAACACCTGCTGAGCAGGTGATAATGCAATACGTTCTCCCATTAATTTTCTCGCCATATCAAAGCTGGAAATAGTTAAACATTCTCCTCCAAAATTTGCGTTAATAACGTAAGCAGAACCATGTGTTTGTTCATAATCATATAGTTGAGAACCGTCTTGCTGAAAATAAACAGAATCTCGTGCATGATGAGAATTTTGATTTTTAAAACCGAAATCGACGCCTATTAAATAGAGTTTTTGAACTCCTATACTTAAAAACAAATCAACAGCAAAGTTGGTTACGGTATAGTAAGAATAGTTTAATTGCAGCAAGCTAAAATGAGTGAAATTCGATGTAAACTCCTGATGTACATCTGTGTTTTCAACCGATACTAAGAGATTTTTTTGAAAAACCGCCAGTATTGCTGGGTGTATATCAGCTGGACCGATTAAGGTCAGATGTTTAAGATACGAAGCGGGTAGTTTATTTAGATAAAATAGCGTGTCAGCACCACGCTCTAATTCCATGTGATAATCGGGTGTAAGGCCATTACGATGTAGGGTTATTAATGCCGTACCACAGCTAATCAAAATAAGATTTTTTCGATGCTTTACCACATAATCAATATGTAGGTCTAAACTGGGACCATTACCGACGATGAATATAGGGGCTTGTTCTGAAACTTGTTTATTTGTTAGGTAAGTGGCGTTGGATATATTTTGGTAATAATGGTTTAAACTGGCAAACTGTTTTTCAAAATAATGGCTTTTACCATTACAAGACTGCACTATTTCTAATAACAGGTGATAAGCAGAGAATAGCGTTTTTTCATAATATGGTTGATCGATAAAGATATCTGTTAGCTGGAGTTGTCCACTTTGATACTGAGCTGTAATGCGTTGCTCAACCTCTGCAGTCTGCTGGCAAAAATACAAGTCTCCTTTAAATTGGTACCAGGCTACAGTAAAAAGTGACGCGTAAAGAAAGTCTGTATCTGGCTCTAGAACCAAAAGATACTCTGAATTTTCTAGTGCTTTGCCACAGGCTTCATAGTCAGCACTACCCAGTAAAATCCGCTCAGTAACAAAGTGAGCATTCTGCTCAGACGCAGTTTGTATGGTCAATTGTAATTGTTTAACGTTTTTAAATAACGTTGCAAACGCAGTGTTAAGTAATTTTTCCGGTAAGCTAAAGTCAAACACAACCGGATCTTGTGTTAATGAGGACTGTTTTATTGTGCCTCGATGCGCTTTGTTTGCACTGACTGAGAAGACTTTTCCACATTTATCTTGCATTGCATAATGCTGCTGCCATATTACAAGTTGCCAGTTTTGCCATTGATATGAGTGCAATTTTTGATAAAGCGAAGATTGATTTTTGGCAAGCCATGCAAGGTTTTTTCTAAAACATTCTTGTTCATTATGGCTTAATGATAGTGAAATGGTCCTAGGGTTAACCTGGGAGATGGCACTGGCTAAAAACTGTGGTGTTAGCGCACAATACTTAGAATTGTCACTGTGTTCTTGCTGATATAACTCTGAAGCTAAATGTGGGTAATGCAAATGTTCAAAATAATACACAGGTCCTGCATCAGAGTATGCTTGTTTCAGCTCATCTAAATCAGCTTTAACGCTTTTTGCTGATGTTCCCAGTTGCACAAAAAGTTGAATACCCTGTGCTTGGCAAAATGTTAATAATTCAAACCAGGGAGCACTCTGTAACGATAACACTAAAATATCAGGTTCTGGTTCGTAGAAAATGACAAATCTTGGCAGCGTTTTTTGCAACAATGGCAGCAGGTGATAGCCTAATCCAATACCAATAATCACTAACACTAAGTTGGACTGAGGCAGTAATTTGCTATCTAAAAACTGTGCTACAGCATTGGCTGCTTCGGCTTCAGGGTTTTGCCCGTAAAGCATTGCGCCAGCTGTTTTTAAGCACAAGTTCAGAGTCTTGTTTCCGTTTGCAACTATTTCATATCGTTGGGGTTTTTGCTTTATTATCTCAGCTAACGATGGAATTTGCCGAGTGATTGCCCGTATGTTTTTTGTGCTTCGCTGAACTATCGCTACAGCTGCGGCGGCTTCGGCTTCTGCTTGGCATTCAGTGTCTAAGTCGACATGATAGTTAATTGATTCAAACATACTGCTCTGCTTATTGTTGTATCATGACGCTAGGTATTTGAAACTCTTCAGCACGACCTAAGCTACCTGGTGTTATGGCTAGTTCAAAATTGAGTAAATGACCGCCAGTTTTAAATGTATCGTCTAACTCACTTAACGAAAAAAATATCCTTGTTAGATGTTGTTGTTTGTAGCGGCGGTTTAATAATAAAGGCACTGCAGCACATAATGCGGGGTTCCAACTTAGTGTAATGGCTCGATGTTGGTCACCAATACTTATTTGACCCGTTGTTGCACCGAAGCTTGCGCTTGAAGAGACCAAGGTAGAAACATTATGAGTATGGTCGCATTCATCTGCCAATGAGAAATGCTCTGGCAAAGCCCCACCTTGCCAAACCTCAAGTGTTGCCGGCTGCTCTAGCTCTGTCATATTGATGGTCATAATCCCCAGACGAATAATAGCGTCATTACGAACAGGGGGATCCAGTTGATAGCTAACACGAAGTTCTTCGGTGGTTTTACTAATTTTGATAATCTTGGTTAAATTAAAATGAGCCAAGTCTAATTTTGCTGTGATGACATGAAAATTTAACTCATCAGTTAACTCAGGATTGACCCATTCTAAATCAGTTATTCTGCGCCGAAGTCCGGGCATTTCAATAATTAAACCACCTGAGTAAAAATCTGCCGCTAGTGCAATCGTATCAAAATAGCCTTGATGTTTGGTTACCAGTAATGGTTTGAATTGCCAGCTTTTGAATGCCAAGCTGTCAATACTCATACCGCGACGAAGGTTAAGTGTTAATTTAATTTGAGACGTCGCTAAGTGCCAATAAATTGCTTCATCATCAATCTTGAGCTCAAGCTTATTTTCAGTATCTGATGCTAAAGTTTGAACTGTTGATGGAGAGGTTACACGGTCAATCGTGGACAGTTTTTGTAAGCAAGATAGCCAACGCTCTTGGGTAATATGTGTGCGAAAATCACTTGCCCACAATTCGCATAGGGTTTGCCATTGATATGAATTAGCGTCATGGCTTAGCTGTTGGTATTGGGAGTGACATTGTGTATTTAACCATATATTGTCTCTGCCAGCAGCTGCCCAGCGATTAACATTATATTTTGCCTGTTTTTTAACTGGTATAGGCTGATTTAATGAAGAGAGCCTCATGGCATTTTCTGGTTGCAGCTTACTGAGTTTCAACGCGTCTGTTGGGCTAATAAATTCAATTCCAGTTTGTTCTTGTAATTGTTTTAGGATACGTTGCAGTCTAGTCCACTCCCCTTCAGGGTGGGTTTTACCTTCAGTACTGAATCTGCCTGGACGATAATTGAATACTTCAGCATCATTTGCGTAAATAGCTAACGGCAATTCTTCACTTGCCATTCGTTGCTGCACAAAATTCAGGTATTGAACTATCGGAATATCGCCATGAACAGCTCTTTGCAAACGCTGAAATAAGACCGAGTCTGACCAGAGCACAGGGAGTTTAGTTGTGGTTACTCCACAGGCATGCGTCGGCATGTCATGATGTTCATATTTTAGGGCAAGACGAATGTTATCTCTATCCATAATCAGACCGTGATAGCCTACTTGTTGATAGAGTTCAACAAGACTACTTGCAAACGCCATTTCATTCACTAGCACGAGAGTGGGACGATAGTTTAAAAGCGTTTGATAAAGCGCTAAAGCGAGTTTTTGATTCCACAGATTAACTTGAAAAGGAACTAGCGGGCCAATTAATTGGCTCCAACCGCTACCAATCAATTCACAGCGCTGCTGTGCTAACAACGTTTTAAATTTATTAACCCATACCGGATCCAGATGATTGATTTGTTGTAATGTCCATCCAGTCAATTCTATGCCAATGGGGATGTTGCTTTGTTCAATGAGTTCAAGTATAGGCCAGTAACATTGTTGAATCACTTCCGGTCGAGCTGATTCTGCTATTGAGGAAAAAGCTAAATTGAGATGAAATAAAAGATAACCGCGTTTCATTTCGCCTCCAATAACGTTGAGACGCAGTGACGTAATTTATCACCGTTTGCGCCAGCAAGACGTTTTTGGGCGTTTATCGCTAAACACCAACTCAGAGTTTTTGAACTAATGAGGCGTTGTAGTTGTGTAGTCGCATCAATTTCATTTTTTGCGACTAAGGCTAGCTGCTGTTTACTTATCTCATTAAGCTCTTGTTCGTCCTTGTTTCCGTATGGTGAGAAGACCACGCAGGGAACACCGTAATAGAGCAGTTCATAAAAACTGATGCCATACAGTGTGACTGCAAATGTGACAGTGTTCATGAGTTTGGCAAGGTTAGGCAAGTTACGATGAATATGTATCTCTCGCTGAGTATTTTCGGGTTTTGTAGGTGCGGTTGCAAAAGGTCCTTGCACCCAGTGAAAAGTTAAATTTTCAGGTAACAGTCGATCAAGCGTGATTAACCATTCTTTTCCTAAGTTGGTGGTATCCGCACCGCCTGTTAAAATCAATAATGAATAGGTTTTTTCAACAAGGGTTTCAGCCGATACTTTTAATAAAAATGCATCCCAACCGAATTGACATTTTTCTTGTTGCCAAGCAGATAAAGTGGGATTCACTTGAAAAGAAGGGGTGTATAACATAGTTAAAAGCTCTATATATTCAGCTAGTGCATCAATTGCTATGGTTTTGACTAGCTGAACATGCAGTGCTTTTAACAAAGTTGCGAATGTATCTGGTGTACTGTGATAATGAAAATCAAATATAACTAAACGACAGTTTAAACGAGTAACTTGTTTTAATATTGTTTCAGAAATATTCTGCTCAAAATCGATTTGCTGAACCGTTAAATAGTCTGGGAATGCTTGAGGGATATGCTGATCACTTTGTAATAATAAGTGCATTTCATACCCCAGCGGTTTTAAATGTTGCGCAGCAACACTAATACGGCTTAGATGCCCCAAGCCTATTTTACTGCCAGCATGGCAAGCTAATAAAATAGTATGATTTTCAAGCTTATGCATGTTTAGCTGGTTTTAAAGTTTGTCTTGTCGATACGAGAGGGCGTAAACCATCAGACGGATCGGCTCGCCAAGCACGATCAGCGAGTTCTGATGCTACTGGCTTTTTATCGCCATCGCCGTCAGCTTGCATCGCTTTTTTATAATCAGAAATGACTTGACCGATTTGCTCCGGTAACCAGCAATGGCCGGTTGCAAACTCTTCTCCTAAGCCATCGAGATCAAGATGAAATTCAATGGTCTGAACATCATAGTGATGAATGGCTCGCTGCAGCACTCCTGGCTCCACAGTGTGATCTGACCAGCCTACTTGGCAACCAGTTGCTTGTTTTAGCGTATTTATTGCAGCTAAGTTAGCTTGACTATAGGGTGTAGGATAAGCTGATGTGCAATGTAATAGGGTTAAATCAGAACATTTGTTAGCTTTTAGTACAGAAACCGCATGATTTATTTCATCTATCGTTGCCATACCAGTAGATAAAATCACAGGTTTACCCGTTAACGCGGTAGCAATCAGAAGGTCGTCCCATAAAAGTTCGTAAGAGGCAATTTTATAAAAATCCACATAAGGCTGCAGTTCTTTTACGGCGTCCAGGTAAAATGGCGTGCAACAAAATGCAATTTCTCTTTTACGACAGTGATTTGCTAACTCAGGCAGAAATTCTACAGGTAATTCCCATGCTTCTCTTTCTAGTAAGCTTGGTTTAAAAGCGAGTGCTTCAGTTGAGAAAAGTTCACGCAGTTTAAACAATTGAAACTTCACTGCACTACAACCAATGTCAGCAGCGGCATCAATAAATTTAAAACAACGCGCTAAATCTCGGGCGTGATTGCTCGATACTTCGGCAATAAACTGAACCATAATGGCTGCTCCTTTTAGGTGTCCTGTGCGATATCAAAATGAATAGTATTTGCCACCTCAGCGACGATTGCTTTTGCTTCATCGGCATTAGCCGCTAAGGTGATGACCCAGCAAAAGCGACAACCGTTATCAATAAAATCGGTTATATAATCACCTGCTGAACGAGTCAAAATTATCTCAGCAACACCCGGTATAGATCGCGCTTTTTCCAATCCATGAATAGCCTTTATTCTGCCTTTAGGGGGAAATAGACCGCTACAAACTGCTGTTTTATGCACACTATCCTGAAGCAGTTTTTCATCTAAAGGCCGGTTTAAGGCAAGTTCCATCACGGCTTTAATAGGATTTTTACCACTACTCAAGGGAGTGGTGTACTGGGAATGAAAGCCTCCACTTAAGCGAGCGGTCATTTCTAAGATCATTGGCCCTTGCGCTGTTAAAATCATATCTGCTTTAGCAGGCCCAAAAGTGATTCCAAGCGAGCGTGCTGCGGCATCAACAACGTCATATATCTGCTTTTGTCGAGTCTCATCTAGTACTGACGGATCAACATGTGCTGTCTCGATATGATAGGGATGAAAACCAAATTCACGATCAGCCATGCCGACATGATAATGTTTATTATTCCATATGATAGTTTCAACACTTTGCTCAGTGCCAATAACATATTGTTCAATAATTGCCGTACCTGTTTTAGATGCTTGTTTGGCATTATGCAGGGCCATCGCTAGTTGGCTTACAGAATCAATTTTCATACTGCCACGTGAGGCAGCATTATCAACGGCTTTTACAATAGCGGGGAAACCGATCTTTTCAAGGATCTTTAGTGCTTCTTCTTCACTGGATACTTCTGCACCATAGGGTGTGGGAATACCATCTTCAATCCAACGCTGCTTCATTAATACTTTATTGTTAGAACGTTGCGCAACATCCACTGATATGCCGGGCAAACCGAGTGCGCTGGTTACTGCCGCGACGGTAACGGCAATGTCTGAGCCAGCAAATACCGCTTTTAAGTTTAAACGTTGTTGATTATCTTGAGCAAATTTGACGTGCCCAGCAATGTCTTTTGAATCAATTACCACGGCCTCGTCACAAAATGCAAAGCCTTCTGCTTGAGGGTTACGATCGGTTGCTACTACATACAGCCCAAGCGATTTTGCCGTTTTTATGGCCGGAATTTGCATAATGCCGGCGCTAATGATGAGAATGGCTTCTTTATTTTGCATATTCATAATGGTTACTCTGCTAGCTGCTTAGGTTTTATTAACCACATGGCCAAGGTATCCCCTGAGCCAGTAGATTTGGCAAATCGGTCCATGGCCCCTTTGTTGGGTTGCGAAACAGTACCACTATCATTACCGCTACCAAATCGCGTAAAGCGTTGCAAGGCGAATCCGGCTTGATTTGCTAATTGCACTAGGGTATCAAATGGAAATAGGTGGAGATGTTCAATGGGCATCAAGTAACGCCAATCACTTCCAAATGCTGTTGATAATTCTCCTGTAACGGGAGTTTCTATCAATAGCCAACCGCCTGGAAGAAGAAGTTCATATGCTTTATGCAAATATGCGATGGGGTCCATAACATGTTCAATTAAATGCCACATTGAAATAACATGATATTGTTGTTGATGATCCAAAAATTCTTGATTCTGGCAATTTAGCCCTTTGCTTTTCGCAATATTTATACATTCAGCACTAGTATCTAACCCCATAACATTGGTTGCGCCGGCATCTTGCATCATCTGCAAAAATTGTCCAGTCGCACAGCCAACATCTAAAACTTTCTTATTGTTGAAATCGGTTAATGTTATGCCGAGATCAGCAAAGGTGAAGTTTTTATCGCGACAAAAAACCGAGTAGCCATCATCACTTAAATAGATGGAGCCCGCTGATTTTAGGCTTTGATAATGAGTATAAAACGCGCTTATTTGTTCATTAGATGGATAAGGGTGATGCCGCAGTACCTTACATCGCACACATTTTGCGTAAGAGATGTCTTGTTTAATGATGAGATCACTAATATCGGTAGCACCGCAAATTGCACAAGCATTAGTTTGAATGACTGCATTGCTCATGGCCAAGTTCCTTAATTAAATTTCGGGTAGTTTAATAACGATTGCTTGGCCTGTTGCGCCAGAGAATGTAGAGTCCAAAGGCGATCTGATGAAACGAGAGTAAAAGAGTCGATTTGTTGTTTCAAACGTGAAAAATCACTTTCCTCGGCTAGCCAAGGTGAATAATTAGGTTGATAGAGTAAAGCATCAGGTAAAAACCGGGTTTGCTTAGTGATTTCAGGCGTTACTTTTTTTTGCATACAAAACAACCTCTCTACCAATACCAAGTTTTGACAACGCGGAATATAACTCCGAAAGTAATTCGTGTTGTCCATTGTTCAACATATTTTTTTCAAAAGTCATGCGTTTGGTGTGACAAGCGCGGCCAACATCATCATTGCCAATGTAGTTATCACCCATTGTTAAGAATAGATCGATTGGAAAGGTAGCTTCTTGATGGACAACGTCAAAACCACAGTGATTTAATAACCTGCTTAATGATGTAAAATTAAAATAATTTAAATGATGTGGCGGTGCTACCCACCATTTGGCATAGTCCAAATGCTGGTTTAAAAGTGTTTGAAAAGGGTTAAAGTCATTGGGTACGATGATGCAAAGCAGGCCATCTTTGTTCAGTTGCTGATGAACTAAGGTCAAAAATGCGGCGGGATCGGGGATGTGCTCGAGCACTAAACTCATGTTGATTGCATCAACTTTGCCAAAAGTATCTGCCGTAGCAGGTGAAAAGAAGCCATTGAAAACGTCTAATCCAAGTTGTTTGCTAAAAGTTGCTGCTTGAACAGAAGGTTCAATACCAAAGACTTGCCAATTAAGCTCTTTGCCTTTTAATAAAAAATATCCAGGCCCTGAACCAATATCTAATATCGTTCGCTGTGAAGAAGACAAATGTTGAGACAAGATCCGATAGCGTTGTTCATAAACAAGATTCCACCATGGAAGGTCTTGTTGATATCGACTTAAATAAAGTGGTTTTTCCTGATCATAGTAATCATGCTGATAGACATCGATTAGCTCCTCAGGTGAAGGCAATGGCACAACATGCTTAAAACCACAATCGGTGCAATCAATAACATCAAAACCGTTATGGTTACAAACGAGAGTGCCGTGATGGCTTTTCCAATGTATGATTTTTGGTTCGGAAGTCATAGCAGTCTTTCTCCCGAGGCGGCATCCCTTTTTAGTGCTTTAAAAAGCCATTCGGCTCTATCCCAATCTTCTTCTGTATCGATATCTTGCACTTGCATTCTGGGCAGTTTATAGGCTAAAGCGTCTGAAGAAAAAGCAGATATTTGCTGTTGTACTGCAGTAAAACTTGACCAATAAAACTGACCAGCATCATGAAATGCCGGTTCTAGATCTTGAGAACGACTTGAATAATACTCAGGTTGAAACATGGTTACAGAGTCATCAGCAAGAATTTTGACAGCGCGCTGAATGGGAAAAGCATATGAAGTGACACTAAAAATAATTTGTTTGCTACTTCGCTTTAGTAGTTGCAAACTTTTGGCTAAATCGGCTGCTTGTACAAAGGGTGCGGTGGCATATAACGTGCAAATATAAGTAGGGTGCCCTAAGTGCTGTGCTACCCATTCTGTTGCATGTTTAACAACAGCGCCAGTACCCGTAAAATCATCAGCTAAGGTGTCAGGTCTAACGAAGGGAACTTCTGCACCATACTGTTTTGCTATAGCGGCAATTTCGGCATCATCGGTGGAAACGATAATATGTTGGAAAACACCCGAGCTCTTCGCTGCTTCAATAGACCACGCTATCATAGGCTTACCACAAAAATGTTTAATGTTTTTTCGTGGTATGCGTTTACTGCCTCCGCGTGCGGGGATAATAGCGATATTCATATGGCTTTCCAAATCTAAACAAATAGGATAATAATTATTTATGCAACCTGCGTTGATGCATAAATAAGCTCTTGTATTATGTAAAACTGCTGCTCAGTTGTTAATTCGGGAAACAATGGCAAGGTAATCGCTTGTTGATAATAGTGTTCGGCTTGTTCGCAATAACCTCTTTGAAAGCCCATTTTTTTATAAAACGGCTGGAGATAAATCGGAATATAGTGCACATGGCCGACAATACCTTTATTGCGTAAATGTTCCACACAGGCTTTATGTTTATCGGGAGTTATTCCTGATAGTTTAACGATATACAGATGGTAACTGCTATAACACGCAGCCTGCACTTGCAAAGGGATAATACTGGGGTGTGCATGCAGTAGTTGATTATATTGCAAAGCTAATGTGTTACGTGCAGTGATAAATTGCGTTAATTTTTTAAATTGGCTTAGACCTAAAGCGGCTTGGATATCGGTCATCCGATAGTTAAACCCTAACAGCAGTTGTTGATAATACCAGGGGCCGTGACTTTCTTCCGTGAACTCTTCACTTTCTGAAGTAATCCCATGACTGCGCAACATTTGCATTTTACGCGCTAAATCGCTCTGATTCGTCAGCGCCATGCCACCTTCACCAGAAGTAATAATTTTTACCGGGTGAAAACTAAAAATACAGATGTCAGAATACTGACAACTGCCCACTGGTCTATCTTGATATTGAGCGCCAATAGCATGCGATGCATCTTCGATAACCTTAAAACCGTATTTCGAAGCCAATATTGCGATTTTTTCCATTTCACAGGATTGACCTGCAAAATGCACCGGGATCACCAGTTTGGGTAGCATGTTGCTTTTATTCGCTTCAACAAGCTTTTCTTCTAACGCGTGAATGCTCATGTTGGCGGTATTAGGGTCGATATCGACAAAGTCGACAGTTGCACCACAATACAATGCACAATTTGCCGAGGCGACAAAGGAAATGGGGGAAGTCCAGACACGATCACCAGGTCCAACGCCAAGAGCTAAACAAGCAATATGCAAAGCTGAAGTAGCGCTGTTTACGGCTACTGCGTGATTCGCCCCACAATATTCACTGATAGCTTGCTCAAAAGCGGGAACTTGTGGCCCTTGAGTTAGCCAGGTTGAGTGTAATACTGTTGTGACTGCCGCGATATCTTCGGCATCGAGTTGCTGCTTACCATAAGGGATCATAGAGCCGCTTCCAAATTAAATTGTGCAATTTGGGCAACGGATAAAAAATCTGGGTTAGTGTCAGAAACATACTCAAAGCCATCTTCAACGGGTTGGCCTTGTTCGTTAAGCCCGTTAGAAGTAAAGTCATTACTGCGATTAAAAAACTTAATTGCAGGCGCAATCACAAAATGGTCTGAAAACTCGTAAGTATGATAGGACATGTCACCCGGACACATCATTTCATGTAACTTTTCACCAGGGCGAATGCCGACAATTTTAATGGGTAAATCAGGGGCCATAGCTTTGGCTAAATCAGTAATGCGGATAGAGGGTATTTTGGGTACGAAGATCTCACCGCCAAGCATCCGTTCGAAGTTTTTTAATACAAAGTCAACACCTTGCTGCAAGCTGATCCAAAATCGCGTCATATCTTGATGCGTAATAGGGATATGGTCGCTGCCTTTTTCAATGAGTTGTTGAAAAAACGGCACTACCGAGCCACGAGAGCCTACGACATTGCCATAGCGCACAACGGAGAAACGGGGGCGACTTCCTCCCACCATATTATTTGCGGCGACGAATAATTTGTCAGAAGCGAGTTTGGTGGCACCATATAAATTAACTGGGTTAGCGGCTTTATCAGTGGAGAGGGCAATGACTTTTTCAATATTACAGTCGATTGCAGCATTAATCACATTTTCTGCACCATTGATATTAGTTCGGATACATTCAGTAGGGTTATATTCTGCTGCGGGAACTTGCTTCAGTGCAGCGGCATGTATAACGTAATCAACACCATGCATCGCTCTAACTAAACGGTCACCATCCCTGACATCACCAATAAAATAACGCATGCAGCTTTGGTTAAATCTTTGCTGCATCTCATATTGTTTCAGTTCATCGCGTGAATAAATGATGATTTTTTTTGGTTTAAAGCGGTCAATAAGCGTTTGGGTATATTTATGCCCGAAAGAGCCGGTACCGCCAGTGATTAGGATCGTTTTACCATCAAACATTGTCTGCCCACCCATTTTTCTCGTTATTTACGGTAAAGCATAAGACATGCCATTTGTAATTACTCTAAAGCAAAAATATAAAAAGTCTTGTAAAAACAGCAGGTCAGTTAAATTAGTTTAACCCGTTTCTGAGCAGATGCAAGTTAATCGCTGCAGTTGTATTTTAAGTAGGGCCTTAAGATGTTTCTGCAAGTATTTTGACAGTGTCACTCATTTGAGTTAACACCACTTTAGGGCTAAACTTAATTAAGATTTGATAACGAGGCATGCTGATGAAAATTACAACGCCAAGCAATAACATCTTAAATAATGTGTTGCAGCAACAACAGAAATTAGCCCAGCAAGAAGCCAGTGGTAAGCGTATTACCAGCGCTGCCGATGATGCGGCGGGGTTGCAAATCAGTAATCGGTTGAACAGCGCGATAAACGGTCAGCAGCAAGGGCAGCGAAATATTGCCGATGGTGTTGCTTTTGCGCGGGTTTATGAGCAAGCGGTGCAAGGGGTTAGCGATAACGTGAATGAAATTGAGCGGTTGGCAATTGCAGCCGGTAATGGCATTTACAGCGATGCTGACAAACAAGCGCTGCAAAGCGAAGCGAACGGTTATTTGGCTAATATCCAACAAGGTTTAACCACGGAGTTTGCCGGTAAGAAACTTTTTGAAGATACGGCGCTTAGCTTTAATGCTGGCAATAGCAATCTACAATTACAAACCCAAGACTTAGGCGCAGCGCTGAACAGTCAAAACTTGTTCAGTATTGATTTAACTCAGCCACAAACGCTGACAGCCGTGCGCGCTGTGGCAGAGCAGTTAAATGCGTTGCAAACTGAGGTCGGGGCTAGCATTAATGCCTTTGATAGTGCTTCTCGTGCGGTATCAGGTCAGCAAGTTGCCACCTCTGAAGCGCGTTCACGTATTGCTGATCTTGATTATGCCAAAGCTAGCAGTGAGCGGGCGGCGAATAATATTTTATCGCAAAGCTCGGTGAATGTGGCCATGCAAGCGCGCGTGAGTTCAGAGCAGGCGCTGTCGCTGTTAAGTTAAACAGGATGATGCTTCATTTTACTAAACGCTAATTTTTTGACGCCCTGTCAAAAAATTAGCGTTTTACCTTGCAAGGCTGCACACAGCTTGTACAATAAAGTCAATTATACTTATAAACTGTGCGCTTATGTCTGATAACCCTCATCTTTATCTGGTTGATTTACAACTAAATCGCTGTGAGCGTTTGTCTACCGTCTGCAGTTTTATTGGTGAAGCTCATCAGCTTGTTAGCCCTGATGATTTAGCCAATACCCTACAACATCATCCGGCTTCGGTGGTTGTGTTAGGGGCGACCGATCAATTAGATGCCAGTGCGATTATTCGGCAATTTCCGGCAAGTGCGTTTTTAGTTATTGGTGACAGCCAAAGTTATTTATTAGAGCAAGCCAACGTGATTGGCGTGTTAAGTGAGCCTTTTTCCTACAATAGCTTAACGCAGCTTTTGCGCGATGCGCAGCAATACCATCGTTTATTACCTACTCACAAACAGCAAGATAATCAAGTACGCTTCGATGGTATGGTCGGGCAAACACCGGCCATGCAAAAAATTCGTTTTTTGATCCAGCAAGTAGCCAAAACAGAAGCAAACGTTTTGGTGCTTGGGCCTTCAGGTACCGGTAAAGAAGTGGTCGCTCGGAATATTCATTTATTATCGAACCGCGCCAATGGGCCCTTTGTGCCAATTAATTGCGGGGCAATTCCGGCTGAATTGTTAGAAAGTGAGTTATTTGGTCATGAAAAAGGCGCCTTTACTGGGGCTATTTCTACCCGCAAAGGCCGTTTTGAGTTAGCACAAGGCGGCACCTTATTTTTAGATGAAATTGGTGATATGCCACAGCCCATGCAAGTGAAATTGCTGCGGGTGTTGCAAGAGCGAATTTTTGAGCGCGTAGGCGGCAGCCAAACGCTGAAAGCCGATGTGCGAATTATTGCGGCAACCCATCGCGATTTAGAAGTGATGATTACAGACGGCGGTTTTCGGGAAGATTTATATTACCGTTTAAATGTGTTTCCTATCGATACGCCTGCGCTGTGCGATCGTGCAGACGATTTACCGATTTTAATTACTGAATTACTTAACCGCCAATATGCCGCACATCAAGCAAAAGTGAAGTTTACTGAACGCGCACTCGACAGTTTAAAGTTACACAGTTGGCCAGGTAATGTGCGCGAGTTGGCTAATTTGCTCGAACGTATGGTGATTATGTATCCGGATCAGATCGTCGATGTGGCTGAGCTACCGAAAAAATATCAGCACCTAGATGTTGAATCTTATCAGCCGGTGTATCCAGAAGCGTTACAAGAGCGTGATCTGTTAAATGCGTTATTTCAAAGCGATGACAGCAGCGACAGTGAGGAGGCCGCCGGTTTTGAGACAATCGCTACATTTACCTCTGTTATCACTCAAGATACCTTGCCGGAAGAAGGCTTAGATTTAAAAGAGTTTCTCGCTGAATTAGAAATTCGTTTTATTTCCCAAGCACTAGAGCGCCACGATTTTGTAGTGGCACGGGCAGCCGATATTTTAGGTTTGCGCCGCACCACCTTGGTTGAAAAAATGCGTAAATATAATCTAGGTAAAGAAGAGTAACTCTGCAGCACTTTGAGCCTGCTGTCAGATTGTTGACGCATAAAGCTGTTTAAACTCAATGATTTAATCATGGCACATTCTCTGCATTGCTCCTGTTAAGATCCGCCAACTGCTTCGCCGTTGGCCCTTAGCAGCAGGAGCCACTCTATGTCAGTATTAACCGCAACCAGCCACTTGAATGAAGTATCAAGTGCGACTGTGCATCCTTTGATCGCGCCCGCAAAAAGCAGTGCGCGCTCGCAAGAGCAGCGGTTAAAACATATTCTGCAATGCTTACCCTCTGGCGTGGTGTTGCTTGATGGTTGGGGACGCGTGATTGAAGTGAATCATGTCGCGGTAGAGATGCTTGGCGAGCCTTTGCTCGGTGAATCATGGCTTAATGTGATTAACCGCTGCTTTCGACCTCGCAGTGATGATGGCCTAGAAGTGTCATTAACGGATGGGCGGCGCGTAAAACTGCAAATCAGTGCTTTAACGCCAGACTCTGGGCAGCTTATTGTGTTGACTGATCTCACCGAAACGCGTGAGCTGCAAAATCGCTTAAGTCATCTGCAGCGTTTATCCACACTGGGTAAAATGATGGCGACGCTCGCGCATCAAATTCGCACCCCTTTATCTTCTGCCATGCTGTATGCAGAGAATTTACGTAGCCCAAAACTGCCTAATCAATCACGTGAACAATTCCAAGATAAGTTACTGGCGCGCTTGCACGATTTAGAGCAGCAGGTGAACGATATGCTGTTATTTGCGCGCTCAGGTACGGCACAAGCTGTTGCGAGTATGACATTGCAGCAATTATGCGATGAACTCGTACTGCGCAGTGAAGCATTACTTAACCATCATCATGCCGTGTTTAAAATTAGCCTGACGACACCGCAAGCCAGTTTATTAGGTAATAAAAACAGCCTGGTTGAAGCCTTATTAAACTTACTGCAGAACAGTTTACAAGCTGCAGGCGATAACGCGCAATTGTGCTTAGCGCAGCAAATTGGCAAGGCGGGGCAGTTAACCTGGCAATTTAGTGATAATGGCCCGGGTATTCCCCCAGCCGTGCAAGCGCAGATGTTTGAGCCGTTTTATAGCAATAAAGCCGGTGGCAGTGGTTTAGGTTTAGCGGTGGTGCAAGCGGTGGTGCATAGCCATCAGGGTAGTATTAATTATGTTGATTTAGCAGCAAGGCAAGAGGGAGCGTTAAGTGGCGCCTGTTTTGAGATCAGCTTACCTATTCATCATAGTGCCTCAGCTGCTAAGACTAAGGAGTAATGCCATGTCAGATCTGAAAATATTAATTGTGGAAGATGATGCCGGTTTACGCGAAGCCTTAATCGATACACTGAGTTTGGCTAATTATCAGGTGCTCAGTGCCGCCAGTGCCGAAGAAGCCTTGCTGCTATTAAAAAAACAAAGTGTGCAGCTGGTGATCAGTGACGTGCAAATGGGCTCGGTATCCGGTTTAACCTTGTTAAAAACCTTACGCGAACAATATCCGCAATTACCCGTACTGATGATGACGGCCTATGCCACTGTGCAAGATGCGGTTGAGGCGATTCGTTTAGGGGCGATTGATTATTTATCGAAACCGTTTTCACCTGAGGTGCTGGTCAGTACGGTAGCGCGTTATGTGGTCGCTGAGCCAACAGACAGCTTTACGCCGATTGCCGCGGCCGAGCAGAGCAAAGCCTTGTTACAATTGGCCGAGCGGGTGGCGCATTCTGAAGCCAGTGTGATGATCTTAGGCCCCAGTGGCTCGGGAAAAGAAGTGCTGGCACGGTATATTCATCAACAATCAGCCCGTGCAGCTGAGCCTTTTATCGCCATTAATTGCGCAGCGATCCCCGATAATATGTTGGAATCTACCCTATTTGGTTACGAAAAGGGTGCGTTTACCGGCGCGGTGGCGGCGTGTCCGGGTAAATTTGAACAAGCACAAGGCGGTACCATCCTGCTGGATGAAATTACTGAAATGCCGATGAATTTGCAGGTGAAACTCTTACGAGTGCTACAAGAGCGCGAAGTAGAGCGGTTGGGCAGTCGTAAGACTATTAAGTTGGATGTGCGCATTTTAGCCACCAGTAATCGAGAGCTTGCTCAAGCGGTAGCCGATGGCCTGTTTCGTGAAGATTTGTATTATCGTTTAAATGTCTTTCCGTTAAGTTGGCCTGCATTAGCCCATCGCCCGGAAGATATTGTGCCATTGGCGGAGCATTTATTGCGCCGGCATTGCCATAAACAACAACGGCCAACCTGCCAGTTGAGTAAAGCGGCTAAGCAGCGTTTAACCCAGCACAGCTGGCCAGGGAATGTGCGCGAGCTCGATAATGTGATCCAGCGTGCTTTAATTTTACAAGGCGGTATTGAGATTGCGGCGGCTGATATTTTATTAGAAGTGCCGGGTTCACTTGGGCAAAGTGCCGTGCCACGCGTGCAAGGTATTAGTGCGACCATGGCAGATAGCACTGATTTTAAAACTGAAATTCATGAGCAAGAGCATAAGCTTATTCTCGCCACGCTACAGGCTTGTGCTTTTAAACGCAAAGACGTAGCAGAAAAACTCGGTATCAGTGATCGCACTTTGCGTTACAAATTAGCGCGGATGCGCGAGTCAGGTATTGATATTCCGGCTTAAGCTAGCCTCATACGTCATTTCACTACAAAGCCTTACGCTGCTTGGCAACGAATGCCGATGCTGCGTAAGGCTATCTTGTTATAACCCCTGTTTTCCCTGTGTTTGGCGAGTTGGCACAACTTCTGCTTAGTCTGTTATATCCTCGTAAATAACAAAATTTTGACAGGCAGCATTATGGAAATTAAAGGTCAGGCGTTATATGCCCAAATGCAAAGCATGGCAACCCAAGCACGTGCT
Organism: Alishewanella sp. HL-SH06; assembly: GCF_052656265.1. NCBI lineage: Bacteria > Pseudomonadati > Pseudomonadota > Gammaproteobacteria > Alteromonadales > Alteromonadaceae > Alishewanella > Alishewanella sp. HL-SH06. Next base: position 2,836,903 of record NZ_CP199752.1, on the reverse strand, counting down.
TTGCCCTTCGAAGCCGATCCAAGCATGGCGGTGCAGCCGACAAACAGCAGCCAGTCAGATTTTTCTACCTTGTTTAAAAACGCGCTAGGCAGTGTTAATGAATTACAGCAACAAGCTGGTGCAATGCGAAATGCCGTTGAATTGGGCGATCCAAAGGTGTCATTGGCGCAAGCCATGATTGCATCACAAAAATCCTCTTTGGCTTTCGAAGCGACCGTGCAAGTTCGTAATAAAGTGGTCGAAGCCTATAAAGAAATTATGTCGATGCCGGTCTAATTAGACAGACAGCGCAAGCAGGAGAAGTATGGTGGCAGATAATCAATCGACAGAACTGGCGTTAACCAACACCGATTTTAGTAATGACAATCAAGCGCAAAACAAGGCGGGCTTTTTAAGTTCCCTGGGTGGAAGTGGTGATTTGCTAAGACAGGTGACGTTGATCGTGGCGTTAACCATTTGTTTGGGTATTGCCATCTTGATTATCCTGTGGGCTAAAACCCCTGAAATGCGGCCACTAGGCACTTACAACACGCAGGAGCTTATCCAAACGCTCGATCATTTAGACGCGCAAAAAGTGAAATACAAATTAGAAGGTAACGTTATTTTAGTGCCTGAAGATTCTTTACAAGATGTGCGCTTAGGTTTGTCTCGTGCAGGTTTAAACCAAGAACCGTCATTGGGTACCGAGTTTTTATTACAAGACAGCGGTTTTGGGGTGAGTCAACGTTTAGAAATGGAACGGCTAAAACACAGCCGTGAGCAACAGCTAGCGAGAACTATTGAAGAGCTTCAAAGTATTGCCAGAGCTCGGGTACTACTGGCTATTCCTAAAGAAAACGTGTTTGCTCGACAACAATCCTTACCGTCCGCCACGGTCTTAGTCACTGCACGTGGCGGCCGAGTGATCCGCGATAGTGAAGTTGATGCGATTGTCGATTTAGTTGCCTCAGCCGTACAAAGTTTAGAGCCAAGTCGTGTCACCGTTACCGATCAAAATGGCCGTTTACTAAATAGCGGTTCTCAAAGTGGCAGTTCAGCCCGCAATCGTCGTGAATTAGAAATGCAACGTAGTCATGAAGATGAGTATCGTCAGAAAGTTGATTCCATCTTATTACCGGTACTGGGCATGGGAAATTATACTGCGCAAGTTGATTTAATGATGGACTTTACCGCTGTTGAGCAAACCCAAAAACGCTATAACCCAGATTTACCAGCAATTCGCAGCGAAATGGTGATTGAAGAAAACAGCGTTGGCGGCGGCAGTGGCGGTATTCCTGGCGCGTTGTCCAATCAACCGCCGATGCCTTCGGCAATTCCTGAACAAGCTACTGGGGGCAGTTCACAAGCGGTGATCCCGGGGCGCAATAGTCGTGAGTCTACTCGTAACTTTGAGCTTGATACTACAATTAGCCATACCACTCAGCAAAGTGGTGTTATACGTCGCTTAAGTGTGTCGGTTGCGGTCGATTATAAACAAGGCGTCCCTCAAGACGACGGCACCCTTGGCCCCGCCACTCCGATGGCGCAAGCAGAATTAGAGAATATTCGCCGTTTATTACAAGGTGGCGTTGGCTTTGATGTTCAGCGCGGTGATACTATTGAAGTGATTTCGGTACCTTTCGTTCGTGAACAAGTCGAAGCATTAACTGATGTGCCGATTTATGAACAAGATTGGTTCTTGCAAGTCGTTAAGTTGGTGATGGGTGGTTTGGTTATCATTGTGCTGCTACTCTTTATTGTACTGCCAATGCTGAAGAAACTCATGAACCCAACTGAAACCGTTGATACTTATGATGAACAAGCTATGACAAATGGTTTAGATCTGGGTAATGATGACGATATAGCTGTGGCACAATTTGATGAGAAGTCAGTCGGATTTGCCCCAGATGGCACCCTGATGTTACCCGATTTACATGGTGACGAAGATTTATTAAGAGCGGTGCGTGCCTTAGTGGCAAACGAACCAGAGCTGTCCTCATTGGTAGTTAAGAATTGGTTATCTGAAGATGAATGAGAAAAAAGAAGTTAAAATCTTTGATGTCAATAAGTTAGATGGTGTCGAAAAGGCCGCTATCTTATTACTGAGTTTGTCAGAAGAAGACGCCGCGCAAATTCTTAAGCATTTAGAGCCGAAGCAGGTTCAGCGGGTTGGTATGGCGATGGCGCAAACTACTGATTTGAACCAAGGTAAGATTTCAGCGGTACATCGGCGTTTTATCGAACAGATTCAGAATTTCAGCACCATTGGTTTCCAGAGCGAAGAGTTTATCAAGCGAGCATTAACGGCGGCGTTAGGTGAAGAGAAAGCGGCAAACCTGATTGACCAAATTGTTCTTGGTGGAGGGGCCCGCGGCCTCGACTCGTTAAAATGGATGGATTCAAAGCAGGTTGCCAATATTATTCGCAACGAGCACCCGCAAATTCAAACTATCGTTTTATCTTATTTAGAGCCGGAGCAATCGGCCGAAATCTTATCGCAGTTTTCAGAAAAAGTGCGATTAGACTTAACCATGCGCATTGCAAACCTTGAAGAAGTTCAACCCGCTGCGTTGCAAGAGTTGAATGAGATTATGGAGAAACAATTTGCCGGTCAAGCAGGTGCACAAACCGCGAAAATGGGCGGCTTAAAAGCAGCGGCCGATATCTTGAACTACCTAGATACCAACTTAGAAGGTCAGCTGATGGATTCTATCCGTGAGCATGACGAAGAAATGGCGCAACAAATTCAAGATCTGATGTTTGTGTTTGAAAACCTGATTGACGTTGATGATCGTGGTATCCAAGCCATTCTGCGTGAAGTACAACAAGATGTATTAATGAGAGCCTTAAAAGGCACCGATGAGAATCTGAAAGAGAAAATCTTGAAGAACATGTCGAAACGCGCAGCTGAATTATTACAAGACGATCTAGAAGCGATGGGCCCAGTTCGGGTAAGTGAAGTTGAAACCGCGCAAAAAGAGATTTTATCGGTGGCACGACGCTTGTCTGATGCCGGTGAAATTATGTTAGGCGGCGGCGGTGGCGAAGAATTCGTTTAAGCGCGAGGGCTAGATGAGTAAAGATGCGTTTCGATATAAAAAACCTTTTTCGCCTGACGAAGAGGTTTCCGATCTGCTGCAAACTTGGGATACCCCTGATATGACGGCAGATACCGAAATGCTGCCAGGGCATACTAATGCACTGAATTTAAGACGCCCAAGCCCAACAACTACCTCTGACCCAGCCGAGGAAGAAGAAAGCTTTAAACCGCTCACTGCGGCCGACATGGAGCAACTGCGCCAATCGGCTTATGATGAAGGCTTTGCCGAGGGTAAAGACGAAGGCTTTAGTAAAGGGTACAACGAAGGCCGTGAACAAGGGCAACAAGATGGCTTAACGCAAGGTTTGGCTGAAGGCAAAAAACAAGGCCTAGCGGCGGCGCAGCCCGATATCGATGAAAAATTGGCGCAACTAACGGCGTTAATCGAACAATTACAGCAACCGCTGGCCGATTTAAATCAGCAAGTTGAGCAGGCATTAACCGAGTTAGCTTTAGCAATGGCCAAAGTAGTGATCGGCGTTGAAGTCAAAACCAATCCTCAGGTGATTCTGCAAGCCTTGCAAGAAGCCACTGCGGCCTTACCGATGCAAGCGGGTCAACTGCTGATTAAACTGCATCCAGAGGATTTAGCCATTATCCGCGAACATTATTCTGCAGATGATTTACAGCAACGCCAATGGCAATTACGTGCTGAGCCATTGGTAGAACAAGGCGGTTGCTTGGTAGAAGCCGAAAAATCCAGTGTCGACAGAAGTTTGACGCAACGTCTACAAAGCAGCTTGGAACACTTCCTGCATCAGTCCTCTCCAGAGTAAACCGCTTTTTATCTGACAATGCTGCTTATGCAGCACAACACAGGGGTTTTATGACTGAACCTGTCAGCTTGCTTAACCGTGTTAAGCAGCAACATCAGTATATACATCAGAGCCGGCCGATGGTTTCTGGCCGCTTAGTGCGTGTAGTTGGCTTAACGCTGGAAGCCGTGGGCTGCAGCGCGGCTATTGGCCAAGCCTGTTTAGTCGACAGTGCTCGCGGCCAAATTATGGCGGAAGTGGTGGGTTTTGCCCAAGAGCGCGTGTTTTTAATGCCGCAAGATGATATTGACGGTGTGGTGCCGGGCGCTCGGGTCACGCCGCTGTTGCAGCACAAAGGTGTGCCGCTCAGCATGGCATTGCTGGGGCGGGTGATTGATGGTGTGGGCCAACCGCTGGATGGCAAAGGGCCAATTACAGCAACACACTATGCTACAGGTAAAGGTAAACCGATAAATCCGCTACATCGGCGGCCAATTAAGCAGCCGCTAGATGTCGGGATCCGCTCTATTAACGCCATTTTAACCGTTGGCAAGGGTCAGCGTATGGGTTTATTTGCCGGCTCTGGCGTTGGTAAAAGTGTGCTGCTGGGCATGATGACGCGCGGCACGGCTGCGGATGTCATTGTGGTGGGCTTAGTAGGTGAGCGGGGACGCGAAGTAAAGGAATTTATCGATGAAATTTTAGGTGACGAGGGTAAGAAACGCTCTGTCGTAGTTGCCGCACCGGCCGATGTGTCACCGTTAATGCGTTTAAAAGGTTGTGAAACGGCGGTGCAAGTCGCTGAGTATTTTCGTGATCAAGGCCTTGATGTATTACTGCTGATTGACTCTATTACGCGTTATGCCCAAGCGCAGCGCGAAATTGCTCTAGCTGTGGGTGAGCCACCCGCCACGAAGGGCTATCCACCTTCTGTGTTCGCCAAATTACCGGCACTGGTTGAACGTGCAGGTAATGGCTCGGGCAATCAAGGCTCAATAACCGCTTTTTATACCGTGCTATCAGAAGGTGACGATCTACAAGATCCGATCGCCGATGCGTCACGCGCTATTTTAGATGGCCACATTGTGTTGTCGCGCAGTCTTGCCGATGCCGGGCACTTCCCGGCAATTGATATTGAAAAATCGATCAGTCGAGTCATGCCCGCGGTAACCAGCGAGCAACACCAGTTGATGGCGCGCAGTATTAAGCAGTTATATGCCAGTTATCAGCAAAGCAAAGATTTAATTGCCATAGGCGCTTATGTACGAGGCAGTGATCCGCAGTTAGATTTGGCCATCAACATGTTGCCGCGCATCAATACCTTCTTACAGCAAGGCATGAAAGAAATTGTGCAATATGATGAGTGTCTGACGCTGCTTAGTCAGTTGGCTCCCCAACCGAAGCGAGCTAACTAATGGCCAATGAACGTTTAACGTTGTTAATTAAAGTACAAAAAGAGCGTGAGGAAACCTTGCAGGCGCAATTTGTACGAGCACAGCAAGCGTTTGTGCAGGCTGAGCAAAAATATCAAGGCTTAGCTGATTATCGCACTGAATATATTCAGCAAAGCTTGCAGCAAGGCAGTGCCGGCCTCGGTGGTCGCCAATATAATCAGTATGTAAGTTTTATCAGTAAGTTAGATCAGGCATTAACTCAGCAAGGTCGGGTAGTACAGCAAAATCGTAACGCGGCAGAGCAGCGGCGGCAAACCTGGTTAAAAATGCAGACCAAGCGTAAAGCTTTAGAGATCTTGGTTGAACAAGCTCGACAAAAAGAATTTCAACTAGCAGAAAAACAACAACAAAAACTGGCCGATGAATACGCGGCGCAACGTTTTTATCAACGTACTAAACAGACAGAGCAGTACTAAACCATTACAAACAGTTAAAAGTGGCGCGGTTTTTGTATGGTATTTGCATATAAATAGGCTTACACAGCAGCTTAGATGCAGGCGGAGTAACAGATGACTCAAGGCTTACAGTTTTCCCTAATGTTTAACGGCTTAGACAGCACGCCTTCTGGCGAGCAGGCTGCACCTGGGCAATTTAATGACCCGGCCAGTGCGCAGCAAGCCGGCGTGTTTCAACAATTGCTGCAAGATAAGCAACAAAAGAGTACTGCAGGGCAAAATGTTGCCGCCAATTCGCGCCAAGCTGACAAAGCTCAAGCGACTTCTTTAGAAAGCAGCGAGTCCACAAAGTCTAGCATTACTAAGCCTGCTGTAACGACAGCCGATAATCGTGCAGTTGTTGCTGAGCCGAAAATGTTAACCGATCCCATGCTATTGGATAGCGTTGACGCATTAAGCGAACTCGCCCCTGATTTAGATATTGCCGAGCAGTGGTTGGGGTTAATTAAACAATCTACGGATACCAGTACACAGTTACGTTACCGAGCGCAGGTGGCTGCTGAGTTTTTTCAAATTCAACCCAAACCAGATTTTCAAACTATCGGGCCTGTACCCTTACCCGAAGATAGCCTTTTTAGCGAAGTAGATGCGCAGTTTTTTAGTTTAGACATGCCTGCTGGCGATGTTGAATTAAACACTTTTACTGCGGCACAATTGGCCGCGAGTATGCTACCCAAAGAGGCACTAACTGCTGAACAGCAAGCGTCAAATGCAGCAGCAACCGATGTAATAGACACCAATGCAGCCGTATTAGCTAAGCTCTCGTCAAGCGACGAGCAAAAGGCCACAGCGCTTGGTCATGATAGCGCGAAATCGGCATTGAGTAATGCCTCAGCGGCAGCAACTACCTTGAGTGATAAAGCGCTTACTCAAGCTCAGCAGGATGAGCAAGCGCAAGCTGCGGCATTGTTAGCCTTAAAGCAAAAAACCAGTGCCACACAATTTACGCTAAATGACAGCCCAGTAACTGATCGCCTGACACCGATTATCCCGATAACGGATGATGCGGCGCTGACCGAGGTTATTGACTCAAACTTAGGTGATGTTGCGCCAGAGAAAGCGGCCGATAAAGCCGCAGCGCTGGCGTCGTTAGAGCCTTTAGCAGTAAAGGCAGAGACCAAAGTGGTGCTGGATGAGCAAACGGTTCAAGCGTTAACGGCAAAACAACAAAATGAACAAAGTTTACAAACCGCTGAGCTTAGCTCAGTTGACCTTGAGCTAGAAAACTCGCGCATTACGTTGCCAGAGCAAGCGGTTGCAATTAAGTCAGCGGCCAGTAATCAATCTGAAACCGGCGCTTTAAATAAGATGGCCAGTCAGAGCAACTCTGTCAACACCATAGCGAGTCAATCCGTTAGTTCACTGGCCGCTGCAGCTCAGCAAAATGACAGTAACGCCGACATTTTGACCGCTGAAGCGGAGCAAACCGAGCAGGCGTTAGCCGACTTAGAGACACAATTGGCCGCCAGTAACAGCCTAAATAGCAAAACCAGTCAGGTAGAGACGCCGCAGGCGAGCGTCTCGGCAGTAAATTCTACCGCGATACCTTCAAGCGATCAGAGCGCAGCAACTGCGGCTATGCAAAGTGCGCCGTTACAACCTGTTTCGCTAAATAATGTGACGGAAGATCAAGCTGAGCCTATTATTGTTACTGCCCCGACAGCCGAGTTAACTAAAGTGCCTACAGCCAGTGTCGAGACTGCCGCAAACACCAAGTTAAACACCCTTGAGAATGTGGCCAAAAATGCCACTAACAGCGAGCAACAACATGAGCAATCGGGCCAGCAACGCCAAGATGCTCGCCAGTTTGCCACGGTAAACCTAGAAGTGAGTTTGGCCCAGCAAGCGAATAACGTGCCAGTCGCCAGTAGCAGCTCACCGACAGCAAGTGAATTAGCCAATAATATGCTGCGCGCTGAGGGTTTCGCTGGCGCTTTAGAACAACAAACGCGCGCTAATCAAAGCAAAGCCCCTGTAGCAACCTTACCCACCAGTATGCAGCAGCTACAATTACAGCAAGATGCGGCTGGTCAGTTACGAGAACGCGTGCAAATTATGGTAAGGCAAAATATTCAGGTGGCGGATATTCGTTTAGATCCCGCCGAATTGGGGCAAATGCAAATTCGCGTTAACTTACAGCAAGAACAAGCTTCGGTGCAGTTTATAGTGCAACAAGCCAATGCTAAAGAGCTATTAGAGCAACAAATGCCGAGATTACGTGAATTATTGCAACAACAGGGCATTCAATTAGGCGAAGGTCAGGTGCAACAGCAATCGCGACAAGACCGGCAATCTGCTGATTCTGGCTCGCAGCAAGGCCAGGGCCAAGGTTCGGCGCTGTTTGATGATATTGATGGCCCAGTGCAAGAGCGCAGTGTCGAGGTGCAACATAGTGAGCGTATCGTGGATTACTATGCCTAAGCAGACTGAGATGATTTAGCCGTTTGGCGGCTGAAAGTAAGTCGATTTCACAGTTATCACGGCTTTTCGTTTACAACAGCCGTGACTGGTGAGCATAATACCAGTAATTTAGTCAGTTTTTTGACGGCAAAGGGAGCCATACAGAATGGCAGATAATGAGTTAGAGATTGTTGATCAGGGAGCCAAAAAGAAAAAGCTTATGATGCTGATTGCGCTCGTGGTGGTATTAGCGGGTGCCGGTGGCGGTTATTTTTTCTTTATGGGTTCAGATACACCCGCTGCCAGTGCTGAAGTGGCTGAAGAAGGGAGTGGAACTGCTGCCGACGGTACATCGGTGGTGCAGGGTACGGCGCTTTATGTGCAATTGCCGCGACCATTCGTATTTAACGTAGCCGGTTTATCGCGAGATCGCTTAGTGCAAATCCGGGTGCAATTAATGGTGCGAGGCGAAGCAAATCAAGCGCTGGCGCTGAAGAATATTCCGTTAATTGAAAGCGCCTTATTAGCCACCTTTAGTGCTGCTAATGCTGACGAGTTAATTTCAGCTACAGGCAAAGAAGAATTAAAGAACAAAGCGTTAATTGATTTACAAAACGCCATGCTGGATGTGGTGGGTTCTGTGGTGATAGCCGAAGTGCTATTTACCGGTTTTGTTATGCAATAAGAGTGAGCAACCGTGTCCGATTTATTGTCCCAAGATGAAATTGATGCGCTATTACATGGTGTCGATGACGTAGAAGAAGAAGATATCGAAGGGATTGAAGCCACAGAAGGGCGTCAATCTATTCAATTCGACTTCTCTTCGCAGGATCGTATCGTCCGTGGTCGGATGCCTACGCTTGAGATGGTAAACGAGCGTTTTGCTCGGCACATGCGCATTAGCTTGTTTAATATGATGCGCCGCACTGCCGAAGTGTCGATTAACGGCGTGCAAATGATTAAATTCGGCGAATATGTGCACACACTATTTGTGCCAACCAGTTTAAACATGGTGCGTTTCCGCCCCTTAAAAGGTACGGGCCTGATTACCATGGAAGCACGGCTGGTGTTTATCTTGGTAGATAACTTCTTTGGTGGTGATGGCCGCTATCATGCCAAAATTGAAGGGCGTGAATTTACGCCTACCGAGCGTCGTATCATTCAGATGTTATTAAAACTCATTTTCGAAGATTATAAAGAAGCCTGGGCGCCAGTAATGGATGTGTCCTTTGAATATCTGGACTCGGAAGTGAACCCCGCCATGGCGAATATCGTCAGCCCCACTGAAGTCGTGGTGGTCAGCTCATTTCATATTGAATTAGATGGCGGCGGCGGTGATTTCCACGTTGCTCTGCCTTATTCAATGCTAGAACCGATACGCGAGTTGTTAGATGCCGGTGTGCAAAGCGATAAAGAAGACACCGATTTACGCTGGTCTAGAGCCTTGCGTGATGAAATTATGGACGTCAAAGTCGATCTCAGCACCAAAATGCTGGAAGTTGACTTGACGCTGCGGCAAATCATGGAATTAAAAGCGGGCGATATTATTCCGGTCGAAATGCCAGAGCATATTACCGTGCTGGTAGAAGATTTACCGACGTATCGTGCGAAGTTGGGGCGTTCTCGCGATAATGTCGCCTTGAAGATTTCCGAGAAGATTAAGCGACCTGAATCGGTTAAGTCTGAGCTACAAGTGTTCACCAAAGGTGGCCGTCGCTTAGACAATGATGCAGATATTTCAGAATTAGAGGCCGATTTATATATCGGTGAGCGGGAAAGAAGGTAACAACGATGGCTGAAGATCAAGACACAATGGACGAATGGGCAGCAGCGATGGCTGAGGCTGAAGGTGGTGATGCAAAAAAGGTCGATCTTGAAGAATTAAAAGACGATAAAGGCAATTCGCTAGATAAGCGTAAACTCGATACTATTTTAGATATTCCCGTGACTATTTCGATGGAAGTAGGCCGCGCTAAAATCAGTATTCGTAATTTGCTGCAACTGAACCAAGGTTCGGTGGTGGAGCTCGAACGGATCGCCGGTGAGCCATTAGATGTGTTAGTTAATGGCACCCTGATTGCGCACGGTGAAGTGGTGGTGGTTAACGACAAATTTGGTATCCGATTAACGGATGTGATTAGCCAAATTGAGCGGATTAAGAAGTTACGTTAATGCGTAATAGTAGCTTACTTTTCGCCTTAACCTGTTGCCTGTGGCTGCCTCTGCAGGCATTAGCTACTGCGCCGCCTGCAACAGACTCACCGCAGCAGCGCGCTGCGGCCACGGTTAAGCCTGCGGTCAACAAGCCAGAGCTGGCTGAGCCGGTACCCGCTGAAGTAGTCACGGACGAGTCTAACCCCTTAGTAAAAGACACCAGCGCGCCATTAGCAGCACCAGCGGCTGACAATAACACAGCAAGCGATCGTACAGCTCGGCTGAAAGCGGCCGAGAATAATAGTGCAGCAACACCCAGCTCGATGACCTTGATGAAAATCGTCATTTCTCTGGCGCTGGTGGTTGTTTTAGTGATTGGTTTGGGGTGGTTGTTTAAAAAACTGTCGTTACGCCTGCCAGGTACTAAACATATTAAAGTCATTTCATCTCTGCCATTAGGGCAGCGTGAACGTATCTTAGTTATTGAAATGCAAGGCAAACAACGTGTTATTGGCGTGACGCCACATAACATTAATTTGCTGTTTGAATTAGAAAATCCGCTTCCCGAAGAAAAGTTGGCATCAGACTTTCATACACAGTTGCAATCATTCCTGAAAAAATAGATTTTTCCATGTTGCGATTGTTGTTTCTGTTGTTGTTAGCTCTGCTAAGTCCTGATCTGTTGGCCGATAATGGCAGTTTATCGGCACTGACTGTAACGACCAATTCTGATGGCTCACAATCTTACAGTGTCACACTGCAAGTACTGGCCATCATGACCGCGCTCAGCTTTGTGCCGGCGATGGTGATCATGATGACCAGTTTTACTCGGATCATCGTGGTGCTGGCCATCCTGCGCCAAGCTATCGGTTTACAGCAAACTCCGTCTAACCAAGTACTTATTGGCATCACGCTGTTTTTAACGTTTTTTATCATGGCGCCGGTGTTTAAAAACATCAATGAGCAAGCCATCCAACCTTACCTTGCTGAAACCCTGGATCCGATGCAGGCACTTGATGCGGCCATTGTGCCTTTAAAAGCCTTTATGCTGCATCAAACGCGGGTTAAAGACTTGGATACCTTTGCGCAGATTGCGGGCTTAGATGTGGCTGTGCAGCCGCAAGATTATCCGATGACTATTGTTATCCCGGCTTTTGTCACCAGCGAATTAAAAACGGCGTTTCAAATAGGTTTTATGTTATTTATCCCGTTCTTGATTATCGACCTTGTGGTAGCCAGCGTCTTGATGGCCATGGGTATGATGATGTTGTCACCTATGATTATTTCCTTACCCTTTAAGTTAATGATGTTTGTGCTGGTCGATGGCTGGATTTTAGTGATGGGCACCTTGGCCACCAGTTATGGAGTCGGCACATGAGTCCAGAGATCTTTGTTGATGTGTTGCGTGATTCATTATTTATCGTGATCTTACTGGTCAGCGCCATTATTTTGCCATCATTGTTTGTCGGTTTAATTGTGGCAATCTTTCAAGCGGCGACCTCGATTAACGAACAAACTTTAAGCTTTTTACCGCGTTTAATTGTCACTTTATTAGCGTTGATGTTCGGCGGGCATTGGTTGGTTCGGGTGATCATGGAATATACCGTCGACTTATATCAAAGCATTCCAACGGTAGTGGGCTAATGGAAATTTTGATGGCAACGCTTTTACAGGCTATTGCTGATTTTCTGCTGCCGCTATGCCGAGTGACAGGTATGTTGATGATTATGGCTGGCTTGGGCGTGCGCACTATCCCCACGCGGATCAAAACCGGTTTAGTGGTGATGATCACGCTAGTGATGATGCCAATGTTGCCAAAAACGGTTTACCCAGAGTTGATTTCTTTTGCCATGGTTTTAGAAGTGCTGTTGCAAATTACCATTGGCTTTGCCCTTGGTTTTATTTCGTTGATGTTTATTAATACCTTTGTGTTGGCAGGGCAATTACTGGCAGCGCAAACCGGTTTAGCCTTCGCATCAATGGCCGATCCGGCGAGCGGCATGACGGTTCCGGCTATCGGTCAGTTTTATCTGATTTTAGCCACCTTGTTGTTTTTTGTGTTCGATGGTCATTTGATTATGATCCAGATGCTAGTGTTTAGTTTCGATACTCTGCCGATTAACGGTCAATGGTGGGATGTGACGCACTACTGGACCATAGTTGAGTTTGGCGGTTGGATGTTTGCCACTTCGCTAGCAATTGCCTTAGCACCGATTGTCGCTATGTTGATGGTCAATTTATCGTTTGGCATCATGACCCGAGCTGCACCGCAGTTGAATATCTTCTCGATTGGTTTCCCTGTAACCATGCTTTCAGGCTTGCTGATTTTATGGTTAACACTCGATACCTTTTTATTCCATTACGATAAACAGTGGCAGCATGTAATTGATTACAGCTGTCGGCTGATCAGTTGCTAGGAGGCTGGCATGGCAGAAGATTCCGGCGCAGAAAAAACCGAACAGCCCACGCCCAAGAAGCTGCAAGACGCAGCAGAAAAGGGCCAGATAGCCCGCTCAAAAGACCTTGGCACGGCTTTTGTGCTTATTGGCAGCGCCGCAGCTTTATTGGTGTTTGGCAAGATGTTAGCCATGGCCGTGCTGACGATTGGTCAGCGCATGTTACGGTTGGATGAAAAAGATATTTTTGAGACAAATTCCATGTTCACTGCCTGGGGGGATGCGGGTGGCGAGCTTATTATGCCCTTAATCGGCATATTTTCTCTGATCCTTATTGCCGCATTTTTAGGTAATACCCTCTTAGGTGGCTTTAACTTTAGTTGGCAAGCCGCAGGCCCTAAAGCCAGTAAAATGGACCCGATGAAAGGTTTAGTGCGCATGTTCGGTCTACAAGCTTTGGTCGAGCTGGGTAAAAGCTTTTTAAAAGTGGCAGTAGTGGTGGGTGTGGCCTTTTTTCTGTTAAAGCTGTTTTTTATGGATATCATGGCGCTGTCGTTAATGAGCGAACCGAATAATATTGAATCAGCGTTATATTTCTTAGGATGGTTGTTTTTAGGGCTTTGTGCTAGTACTTCGTTAATTGCTATCGTCGATGCCCCTTATCAAAAGTGGAATCATGTGCGGCAGTTAAAAATGTCGCTGCAAGAAATTAAAGACGAGCATAAAAACTCGGAGGGTAGCCCAGAGATTAAGGCGCGGATCCGTCGCACGCAAATGCAGATGTCGATGAAACGGATGATGCAGCAAGTCCCCACAGCGGATGTGATCGTCACGAACCCAACGCATTATGCGGTCGCGTTAAAGTATGATCAAGGCAAATTCCGCGCACCGGTGGTGGTTGCCAAGGGCGTCGATGATATCGCCATGCATATTCGAAAAATTGCCAATGGCCATAAAATCCCAGTGATTGAATCACCGGCGCTAGCCCGCTCGATTTATTACACGACTAAACTTGATCACCCGATCCCCGAACAATTATTCGCGGCTGTGGCGCAAGTGCTCGCTTATGTTTTCCAATTACGCTTGTATCGTAAAGGCAAAGGCACTCGGCCGAAAAATCTGGCGAAAGAGCTACCCATCCCTGATGAATTTAAACACTAAACACTAAACACTAAACACTAAACACTAAACACTAAACACTAAACACTAAACACTAATTAGCGAAGCGTGCCGATAAAGTGTCGGCACGGTTTTATCGCTCATTTAGCTGCTTTTCAATAACCTCACCTGATACTGGAACGTTTATTGCTTTAGCCTGTTGTTCCGTCATTAAATTGTCAGGTTATCCATGCAGTTGAGCCAGCTTTACAGTAAATTTGATCGATCCCAACTTCAACACCTTAAGGGTGTCGGCACGCCAGTCTTAATTTTGGCGGCATTGGCTATGGTGGTATTACCGCTGCCACCTTTTATGCTGGATGTCTTATTCTCTTTTAATATCGCGCTGGCGCTGGTGGTGTTGCTGGTCACCATCTATACCAAACGGCCGTTAGATTTCGGTATTTTTCCCAGCGTGATTTTAATTGCGACCATTTTACGTTTAGCGCTTAACGTAGCCAGTACCCGTGTCGTGTTGCTGGAAGGTCATAATGGCGGCGATGCGGCCGGTAAAGTCATTGAAGCCTTCGGCTCGGTCGTTATCGGTGGTAACTATGCCGTGGGTATCGTGGTCTTCCTGATCCTAATTATCATCAACTTTGTGGTAGTGACCAAAGGTGCCGGTCGTATCGCAGAAGTGTCTGCACGTTTTACCTTAGATGCGATGCCTGGTAAGCAAATGGCTATTGATGCTGATTTAAATGCCGGTTTAATTACCCAAGAAGAGGCCAAAGCACGTCGCGAAGATGTGACTAACGAAGCCGACTTTTATGGCTCGATGGACGGTGCCAGTAAATTCGTAAAAGGCGATGCTATCGCCGGTATCGTTATTTTGGTGATCAACCTGATTGGTGGCTTGTTTATCGGCATGATGCAGCACGATCTGAGTTTTGGCGATGCGATGGAAATTTATACTTTGCTGACCATTGGTGATGGCTTGGTTGCGCAGATCCCGGGTTTATTATTATCGATTGGTACTGCCATTATCGTCACCCGCCAAAACAAAGAAGGCGATCTGGGCAAGCAAATGACCAGTCAGTTGGGGGATAACACCCATGTGTTGTTTGTCGCCGCTGGCGTGATGACATTAATGGGCGTTGTGCCCGGCATGCCACACTTTTCATTCTTATCCCTAGCAGCGTTATTGGGCGGCGTAGCTTGGTATATTAAAAAAATTGCCAGTGAAAAAGCGACGGCCTTGCAACCGCGCGCAGCCACGGTTGGCCAACCTAAGCCTGAATCACAAACTGTGAAAGAGATCGGTTGGGACGATGTGCATGGCGTTGATACCATTGGTTTAGAAGTGGGTTATCGTTTGATCCCGCTTGTAGATAAAGCCCAGGGCGGCGAGTTGTTAAATCGGATTAAAGGCGTACGTAAAAAGCTATCACAAGAGTTGGGCTTTTTGGTACCGCCAGTCCATATTCGCGACAACCTTGATTTAGAGCCGAACAGCTACCGGGTGGCTCTGATGGGCGTAACCAATGGTGAGGGGGAATTACGCCACGATAATGAGTTAGCCATTAACCCTGGCCAAGTGTTTGGTACGGTAAAAGGTATTGCCACCAAAGATCCGGCATTTGGCTTGGATGCAGTGTGGATCAGTAAAGATCAGCGTGAACATGCTCAAACACTAGGTTATACCGTGGTCGATGCGGCCACCGTTGTTGCTACGCATCTTAGTCAAATTTTAACTAATCATGCCGCCAGCTTATTAGGCCATGAAGAAGTTCAAAATTTGTTAGATATGCTGGCCAAGCACTCACCTAAGCTAGTGGAAGGCTTAGTCCCTGAAACACTGCCACTGACAACCGTAGTAAAAGTGCTGCAAAACTTATTACACGAGGGTGTGCCTATCCGTGATATGCGCACAATTGTACAAACTTTGGTGGAATATGGCGCAAAAAGTCAGGATGTTGATGTGTTAACTGCGGCTTGTCGTATTTCTTTACGTCGGCTTATTGTGCAAGAGGTGGTGGGCAGTAAACCTGAGATCCCGGTGATTACTTTTGCGCCTGAGCTTGAACAAATGTTGCATCAATCCATGCAGGCTGCGGGTAACGATGGCGCAGGTATTGAACCCGGGTTAGCCGATCGCATTCAGCAGTCATTACAAGAAGCGCATCAAAACCAAGAGTTGACCGGTGAAAGTGCCATTATGCTGACGTCAGGAATTTTACGCTCAGTCATGGCACGATTCGTGAAATACACTATCCCAGGACTACGAGTGTTGTCATATCAAGAGATCCCCGATGACAAACAAATTCGAATCGTTAGTGTAATCGGTCAGCAGAATTAGGAGTAACTCATGAAAATTAAACGCTTTGTTGCCAAAGATATGCGCAGCGCCCTGGCAGAAGTCAAAGAGTTCCTCGGCGCCGATGCAATTATTTTATCTAATAAAAAAGTCGCTGGTGGTGTTGAAATTGTTGCGGCGATTGATGCAGAAGCCCCAGCAGCAACACCTCGCCAAGCCACGCCATCACAGGCTTCTAATACTGCAGAAACGATAGCAAGTGCCAGTGCACGCGCCGAGCCTCGCTTTAGTGTCAGTGTTGATGACGAGCCAGAAGCGGATCCAGCAGATTCATTACGCGCCTTACTCGCCAGACAAATGATCAAGCAACAAGGTCGGGAACCGCAAGCCCCCGCAGCGGCACTAACCAAGCAAAAGGTTGCTGAGCCGGCGTTACAAAAAGCCCCACAATTTGAACGTCAAAATTCTGGCAATACTCAAGCTCAGTCAGCACAATGGCAAGAAATTAGTCAAGCCCAGCAAGCTCAAGCACAATTAATGCAGCAACAGTTCGCCCAAATGCAAACTGAGATGCTGTCGATGCGCCAATTACTGCAGCATCAAGTCTCGGGTTTAATGTGGCAAGATTTAGCTCGGCGCGAGCCCGTGCGGGCACTTGTGATTGAAAATTTGCAACAAATGGGCTTGTCTGAGCAAATCGCTGATCAGTTAGCCTGTTTCATGCCCGATGATTTAAATGCCGCTGCTGCATGGAATACTGCGCTAGAATTACTCACAGGGCAGTTAAATACCACTAATGATGATATTTTGCGTCGAGGCGGGGTTATTGCCTTAGTCGGCCCAACAGGTGTAGGCAAAACCACCACCGTAGCCAAACTTGCCGCGGGTTTTGCCAAACGACACGGTGTTGATCAAGTGGCTTTAATTACCACAGATTGTTTTCGGATTGGTGCTTTTGAACAACTGGCGACATTTGGCCGCATTATCGGTTGCCCAGTTAAACAGGCGAAAGATAGCGAAGAGCTGGCGATATTGTTGAATCAGCTACAACAGCGTAAACTGGTCTTAATTGATACTGCCGGCATGAGTCAACGCGATGTGCGTTTAGCCGAGAAACTTGCGTCATTGGTCCATAATTCTCGTGTTAAAATAAAAAGTTATCTGGTATTGTCAGCCACAGCTCAGGCGCGCGTGATGCAAGAAAGTGTGCAACAATTTAAACGCATTGGCTTATCAGGTTGTATTTTCACCAAATTGGATGAATGTTTAAGTTTAGGTGAAGTGATCAATGTGGCATTACAAAATGCCTTGCCGGTCAGTTACCTAACACATGGCCAACGTGTGCCAGAAGATATTCGGATTCCTGACGCGGCCGATTTAGTAAAAGAAGCGGAGCAGTTACGTCAACAACACAGTGATAACCGCCATCAATGGTATCAAGACGACACAACGCAGGTAGCAGCTGCCTATGCCTAAAGATGTATTAGCCGATGATCAAGCCAGTGGCCTTAGAAAAATGAAAAAACAGATGGTAAAAGTGATTTCCATAACCGGCGGTAAAGGTGGCGTGGGTAAAACCAACGTTACATTGAATCTGGCTATGGCGCTGGCCCAGCTGGGGAAAAAGGTTTTAGTACTTGATGCCGATCTCGGTTTAGCCAATTGCGACGTGATGTTGGGCTTGCGCGTCGATAAAAATTTATCCCATGTCCTTGCTGGATCGGCTACTTTAGACGATATTTTAGTAGAGGGGCCTTACGGTATTAAAATTGTGCCTGCCACCTCCGGTAGTCAAAATATGACGGAGCTTTCTCCGGTAGAACATGCTAGTTTAATTCGTGCCTTCAGTGAATTACACACGCCGGTTGATGTATTATTAGTTGATACCGCCGCGGGTATCTCCGATATGGTGCTTAGTTTCTCTCGTGCCTCGCAAGATGTCTTAATGGTCGTATGTGATGAACCCTCTTCCATTACCGATGCTTATGCTTTAATGAAGATTTTAAGTCGCGACCATGGCGTCGATAAATTTAAAATTGTAGCGAATATGGTGCGCAGCCTAAAAGAAGGCCAAGAATTATTTGCTAAACTGACTCGTGTTACTGATCGATTTCTTGATGTCAGTTTAGAATTAGTGGCCACCGTGCCACAGGATGAAAACGTGCGCAAAGCTGCGCGCAAACAGAAAGCTTTTATTGAAGCCTTCCCAACAACACCGGCGAGTATGGCAATTAAAACCTTAGCGCTTAAAGCCGTGAAATGGCCGTTGCCAGGCAGTGCATCTGGGCATCTGGAGTTTTTTCTGGAGCAGTTAGTACAGCCACAGTCTGATTAGGGGGTTCTGTGAACAGTAAGCTTGCCGCTTATGGTGGCGTAGACCACATGCAACAGTTAGTGGAGCGACAAGCTCCGCTGGTCAAACGTATTGCCTATCACTTATTGGCCCGTTTGCCGGCCAGTGTGCAAGTCGATGACTTAATTCAATCTGGGATGATCGGTTTAATTGAAGCTGCGAAAAATTTCGATGGTAGCAAAGGCGCGAGTTTTGAAACCTTTGCAGGCATTCGTATTCGCGGCGCCATGCTAGACGAAATTCGTCGCGGCGATTGGACGCCGCGTTCAGTGCATCGTAATTCCCGTTTAATTGCCGACACCATCGCCGAGCTAGAAGCTGAGTTGGGTCGCGACGTTAAAGATTATGAAGTTGCAGAAAAACTTGCTATATCATTAGATGAATATCATCATATGATTAGTGATGTTAGCTCGGGTCGAATTATTGGTATTGAAGACCTTGGTATTTCTGAAGACGTGTTGGTCACTGCTGATGATAGCGATACCGATCAGTTATATCAGCATCAAGCTAACAGCGCCTTTAACGATGCACTTGCCAAAACTATCAGCAGTTTACCAGAGCGAGAAGCGTTAGTGCTGTCGCTTTATTATAATGAAGAACTAAACTTAAAAGAGATCGGGGCGGTGCTGGATGTTAGCGAGTCTCGTATCAGTCAGATTCATAGTCAGGCATTGGTGCGTTTAAAAGGCCGAATGCAGGCTTGGTTGTAATGCATCCATATTATCTGGATGACTTTCTCTTCGGAGGGGACTTTGAATAAAAATATGAAAATCCTTGTGGTAGATGACTTTTCTACTATGAGACGCATCATCAAAAATCTGTTGCGCGATCTAGGCTTTACAAATATTTCAGAAGCAGATGATGGCAGCACGGCTTTACCAATGTTACAAGGCGGAGATTTTGACTTCGTGGTCACAGATTGGAATATGCCGGGTATGCAAGGTATCGATTTGCTAAGAGCAATTCGAGCCGATGCTAAGCTGAAGCACATTCCGGTGATGATGGTAACGGCTGAAGCTAAAAAAGAACAAATCATCGCGGCAGCTCAAGCTGGCGTTAATGGTTACATCGTCAAACCTTTTACTGCTGCAACCTTACAGGAAAAGCTGGCGAAAGTATTTGAGCGGATCGGTTAAACCGTTTCTTGCCAAGGAGTAAAGCCATGCCTGTGAGTAAGGTCCCATTAATTACGCTTGAACAAGCAAAAGAACTCGTTCAGCTACTGGAGATTGGTGAGCAAGAAGTTGCTAATCAACTGGTGCAACAGCTAGGTACGCCTGGCTCGTCTGAGCTATTTGCTGAGGTCGGTAAAATTACCCGACAACTGCACGATTCCTTAAAAAACTTCCGAATTGATCCTGCTCTTAGCAATATTTTGCAAGAAGATATTCCTGATGCGAAAAAGCGCTTAAACCATGTTATTGATATGACAGAGCAAGCCGCTAACCGTACCATGGATGCCGTAGAATCTTGTTTACCGATTGCGGATGAGATCACTAAACAACTTGGGCAATTAATGCCGCAATGGCAAAAGTTGATGCAGCGCGATTTGCCCTTAGCTGAATTTAAAGCGCTTTGTCATAATATTGATGGTTTTTTACAAAAAACTTCGAGCGAATCATTACGTCTAAACAGCTTGTTAACTGACGTTTTGATGGCGCAAGATTTTCAAGATCTTACTGGGCAGATTCTTCGCCGTGTGATTGAACTAGTACGAGAAGTCGAAGAAAGCCTTATCGGTCTTGTTACTGCTTTTGGTAAATCCAGTTCGCAATTTCTGGAACAACAACCCGCAAAAAGTAAAACTAAAACGTTGGTTGCTGCCGAAGGCCCGATTATTGATGCCGCTGAGCGTGCAGATGTAGTAAATGGTCAGGACGATGTCGACGACTTACTGTCTAGCTTAGGGTTTTAACTGAGGTGTCTGCAGATGAGCTTTGATATGGACGAAGATATTCTTCAGGATTTTCTGGTAGAAGCCGGTGAAATTTTGGAGTTGCTGCAAGAACAGTTAGTTGAGTTAGAGAATAACCCAGATGACGCGCCGCTACTTAATGCCATTTTCCGTGGTTTTCACACGGTGAAGGGTGGGGCGGGGTTTTTATCGCTAACCGAATTAGTTGACGTTTGTCATGGCGCGGAAAACGTATTTGATATTTTACGAACAGGCAAACGCTCGGTAACGCCAGAATTAATGGACGTGATCTTGCAAGCGCTCGATTCGGTCAACAGCATGTTTACCGAAGTCAAAGCTCGGCAACCGTTAACGCCAGCGGCGGCTGATTTACTAGCGGCACTCCATCACTACAGTGAACCTGCCGCTGCAGATCCGGTCGCTGAAGCGCCAGCAGTGCCAGCGCCGCCAGCCGCAACGGCTCAAGCGGCTGCCGAAATTGAAGATGCGGGTGATATCGACAGTATTTCTGAAGCAGAATTCGAGCGTATGCTTGATGAGCTGCATGGCAGCGGTGCCCCCGGTCGTGATAGTGCGCCTACTGCGACAACGAGTGCTGATCTTGGCGCTGATATGTCTGATGACATTACCGATGACGAATTTGAAAACCTGTTAGACCAGTTACATGGTAAAGGCAGTTTTAACAGCGACACTCCAGCTAAAGTTCCTGCAGAGACTGAACCCGTCAAGCCAAAAACTGCTGCGCCAAAAGATGACGAAATTACTGACGACGAGTTTGAAGCCTTATTAGATCAATTGCATGGCAAAGGCAAAGCGCCAGTGACACCCCCGGCGGCTAAAGCTACGGAGCGTCCAGTTCCACCTGCACCGGTAACAACACCGCAAACGCCTGCCGCAACGGCTGCACCAGTTGTGGCAACGCCAGCGGATAAAGGCGCACCGCCGGCTGCCGCTGCAGCTGAAACAACGGTACGAGTCGATACTAAACGCCTCGATCAAATCATGAATATGGTTGGTGAGTTAGTGTTGGTGCGCAATCGTTTGGTAAGCTTATCTAGCTCAACGCAAAACGAAGAAATGACTAAGGCGATTGCCAACCTTGACGTGGTCACTGCGGATATTCAAGGCGCGGTGATGAAAACGCGCATGCAGCCCATTAAGAAGGTATTTGGTCGTTTCCCTCGTGTGGTGCGTGATTTAGCACGTTCTTTGAAAAAAGATATCGATCTAATTCTTGAAGGTGAAGAAACCGATTTAGATAAAAACTTAGTGGAAGCCTTAGCCGATCCGTTAGTCCATTTGGTGCGCAACTCGGTTGACCACGGCATTGAAATGCCTGATGTCCGTGCAGCTGCAGGTAAGGCACGGACCGGTATTGTGAAATTAGCGGCTACCCAAGCTGGGGACCATATTCTGTTGACCATTCAAGATGATGGTGCCGGTATGGATCCAGAAAAACTCAAAGGTATTGCCATTAAACGTGGTGTTATTGATACCGACGCGGCCGCCAGAATGTCGGATACCGATGCCTTTAATTTGATTTTTGCACCCGGCTTTTCAACTAAAGAGCAGATTTCAGATATATCTGGTCGCGGTGTCGGCATGGATGTGGTGAAAACCAAGATCACTCAACTGAACGGTACCGTGCATATTAGTTCGAAATTGGGTGAGGGCACTACGCTAGAAATCAAGGTGCCGTTAACCTTAGCTATTTTGCCAACCTTAATGGTGGTGGTAGGTAAACAAACCTTCGCTTTACCTTTAGCCGGTGTCAATGAAATCTTTCATCTAGATCTAGCAAAAACGAATATTGTTGATGGCCAGTTAACCATCGTGGTGCGCAACAGAGCCATACCCTTGTTTTACCTCGAACATTGGTTGGTCAAAGGCTCTGATAAAAAGCTGCGCCGCGAACAAGGTCATGTTGTGATCGTGCAAATCGGCCAGCAGCAGGTAGGTTTTGTGGTTGATCAACTGATTGGCCAAGAAGAAGTGGTGATCAAAGCGCTTGATGCTTTATTACAAGGTACACCTGGCATGGCTGGTGCTACCATAACTTCTGATGGTGGTATCGCCTTGATTTTAGACGTGCCAAACCTGCTTAAGCATTATGCTAAAAAGTCAAAAATAAAATTCGAGCGCTTTAAAACGCTACGTGGTTAAGTGAGTATTGCATGACTATTAGGGTATTAATCGTTGATGACTCAAGTTTTTTCCGCCGCCGCTTAACCGAAATGTTATCGGCTGATGCCGAGTTAGAGGTGATTGATACTGCAAATAATGGGCAGGAAGCCATAGCGAAAGCATTAGCGTTAAAACCGGATGTGATCACCATGGATATCGAGATGCCCGTATTAGACGGTATCTCTGCGGTTCGCGAAATACTGAAAACTCAGCGTATCCCTATTTTAATGTTTTCTTCGCTAACACATGAAGGCGCGAAAGCGACCTTAGACGCGCTAGAAGCAGGGGCTGTCGATTTCTTACCGAAAAAATTTGAAGATATTGCCCGCGATAAGCAAGAAGCTATCGATGTGTTACGCGATCGCGTTAAAGCGGTTGCAAGACGTCGCCCCCTAGGTCGCAGTACATTCGCACACTCTCCGTTAGCAAAAACTGCTATGCCAACGACGCGCACCGCCGATGTAACAACGCGGCCATTAGCTGATGCCAGTCGCAGCCTCGGGGCTCGCAGTGCCATGCCACGGCCTACGTTAACCCCACGCAGCTCTGCCGTGACCCAAAGCAGTGGTAAAGAATATAAACTGGTTGCCATTGGTACCTCTACCGGTGGTCCCGTTGCTTTACAACGTATTTTAACGGCGTTACCCGCTAACTTCCCGTTACCGATTATCCTAATTCAGCATATGCCTGCGGCTTTTACCGGCGCTTTTGCGCAGCGATTAAACTCGTTGGCCAAAATTGAAATTAAAGAAGCCGAAGACAATGAACTGTTGCGCCCAGGTGTGGCTTATTTAGCGCCCGGCGGCAAACAAATGTTGGTGGATGGCAATGAAAGCCAAGCGCGTTTAAAAATCAAAGATGATGATTCCCCGCGAATTAATTTTAAACCCAGTGTGGATGTCACCTTTGCTACTGCCGCAAGGGTGTTTCAGCAAAAAGTGCTGGCGATTGTATTAACCGGTATGGGG
Source organism: Alishewanella sp. HL-SH06 (assembly GCF_052656265.1). Lineage (NCBI taxonomy): Bacteria > Pseudomonadati > Pseudomonadota > Gammaproteobacteria > Alteromonadales > Alteromonadaceae > Alishewanella > Alishewanella sp. HL-SH06. The sequence continues at coordinate 2,813,375 of NZ_CP199752.1, read as the reverse complement.
TCTGATGGTCGCGAAGGTGCACGTATGCTGAAACAGCAGGGCGCAACCATTTGGGCGCAAGATGAAGCCAGTTGTGTTGTCTATGGGATGCCGCAAGCGATTGCAGCAGCAGGATTAATGGATGCGGAAGTGCCTTTAGCTGATGTGGCTGCAAGAATATTGACGGAACTAAAGCATGGATAAGTTGGCGTTTATTGGCTTTATACTGGCGGTAGTAGCGGTTGCTGGCGGCTTTGTTTTAGAAGGCGGTACACTCAGTACCTTAATGCATTTACCGGCGTTTATTATTGTATTTGGTGGCACGCTGGGTGCAGTAATGTTGCAAACCCCATTTCAACAATTTCGCTTGGGCTTATCTATGCTGCCATGGGCTTTTTTACCCCGGGCGCTACCTGTACAACAAACCATGAACCGGATTGTTGAGTGGGGAAATTCAGCGCGCGCTAATGGCTTTTTGTCATTGGAATCGGCAGCACTAGAAGAATCCGATCCGTTTTTACATCGTGGTTTAAACTTATTAGTTGATGGTGCAGAAGCCGACACCTTACAAATCACCTTAGATGCTGAATTAAGTTTGACTCGCGAACGTTTACTGCGTGGCGCTCGTATTTTTGAAGCGATGGGTGGTTACAGCCCGACTATCGGTATTATTGGCGCGGTATTGGGGCTTATTCAAGCAATGAGTCATATCAGTGATCCTGATAGGCTCGGTTTGGGCATCGCCACTGCTTTTGTAGCCACCATTTATGGCGTTGGTTTCGCGAACCTTGTATTTATTCCTTTAGGGAACAAATTAAAAAACTTAGTTCAGCAACAAAGTCTTTATCACGAGTTGATTATTGAAGGCTTAGTGTCTATTGCCCAAGGGCAAAATCCGCGGACTATTGAGCGGAAACTTGCCGCCTATCGACCAGGTTAATGTATGTATCGACATCGAGGTTCTCAGCAACAAACTGAACGCGAAGATCTTGATCGTTGGCTGGTGTCCTATGCTGACTACATGACTTTAATGTTTGCCTTATTTGTTGTGCTTTATGCGTTATCTTTAGTCAAAAATGAAGAGTTTAGTGTACTCACCGATTCTATTACCAAAGTTTTTGATAAAACGGTCAAAGACCAAACCGCCGCCACCGGTGAAACCTTATTACCGTTAAGCAATAAACAAAGTGATTTTCCATTGTACGGTACTTCCCTTGAACCGGCGCAAGGGCCGGAACTGGTTGCCGACTCAGCGACCTTATCTGATGTCAGACAACGCTTTTTAGGCAGCGCCTTACAATCCATAGAGCAAGAGTTGACACAGGCGCTAAGTAATTTAATTGAACAAGGAGTCGCTAAGCTTCTGCAAGATGAAGATTGGTTGGTGATCGAGCTAAACAGCGGGTTATTATTTGCGTCAGGCAGCGCCACTGCAACAGAGTCAGCCAGTACTTTGTTAAAAGAAATTGGCAAAATCATTAATCCAATCAATAACTTTTTAAGAGTCAGAGGCTATACTGATAATATTCCTATCCGTAATGAAGTGTTTTCATCTAATTGGGAATTATCCGTTGCACGTGCCACTTCAGTGCTACGCTTATTAGAAGAGTCTGGTACGCCATCGCATCGTATGGCAATTGAAGGCTTCGGTCAGTATTATCCCAGTGCCGATAACAGTACCGCCAGCGGTCGGGCTGAAAATCGTAAAGTGGTGATTGCCATTTCTCGTTATGGTTATCGGCCCGAGCAGCTAAGCCCAGAAGCAGATGCCGCCTTAGAGCAGCAACTGCGTCAAGTCACTCAAGAAGATGGTTCTATTCAAGTTATTGCTTTACCTGGGGGCGGGATACGTATTACAACGCGTCAGGAAAACCCTGACGCCGTGCCGCAAGGACAGGATCCTAAATAGTGGTTATTTGGACAGTCGCAAATCAAAAAGGTGGAGTAGGTAAAACCACCACCACAGTGACGCTTGGTGGCTTATTGGCCGAGCGCGGTCATCGTGTGCTGTTAGTCGATACCGATCCCCATGCTTCTTTAACCTACTATTTTGGTATTGATGCCGAAGAGCTAGAAGTGAGTGTGTTTGATATTTTTATGCGCGGTAAACAGATTACCCGTGAAGAAATATTACAATCGCTGTGCCCGACTCAGGCTGAAGGTTTAGATATTCTGCCCGCATCCATGTCGTTAGCGACTCTCGATCGTGCCATGGGCAATAAAGGGGGTATGGGCTTATTACTGAAAAAAGCCTTACAGTTAATTGCCGCCGATTACGACTATGTATTGATTGATTGCCCCCCGGTTATGGGGGTTTTAATGGTCAATGCGCTGGCGGCATGTCAGCGCGTGTTAATACCGGTACAAACCGAGTTTTTGGCACTGAAAGGTTTAGAGCGTATGATTGCGACCATGGCGTTAATGCGCGGCTCTAAACAAGCTTTATCTTATACTATAATTGCCACTATGTACGACAAACGTACCCGAGCCTCGCTAGAAGCTTATAAAGCGTTAAAAGAGACGTATCAGGATCAGGTGTGGTCTTCTGTGGTTCCTATTGATACGAAGTTTCGCGATGCGTCGTTAGCACAAACGCCCCCGCATATGTTTGCCAGCAATGCTCGTGGTGTATTTGCTTACAATACGTTGCTGACTTATTTGCTGCAATTAACGCCGGAGGCTTAATATGAGCCAGTTAATTGCCAGTCAAAAAGTGATTCAAGGCTATTTAGATTCGTTATTAACCGAAGACGATGATCGCGCTGAGGTCGCCGTTAGTGCTGTTGCGGAAAAACAACGTGCTGAATTAAACACATTATTAGCGCAAGCTGTTACTGCGAAGCCCGTGGCTGCGACAGCCGCCGCGGTTAATGTAAAAACGCCGGTTGAACCCGTTTTAGCACCGACCAAACTGGCCGTGCAGCACACTGAGGTTGCCAGTAACAGAGCGATCCCCATAGCACAGCGTTTAGCGGCTAATACCGTCGCTGCTGCCTCCGATACAACGGCGAAAGCGTATCGAAAAGAACGGTTTCAAGTATTATTTTTTAATGTGGCCGGTTTAAAAATTGCAGTGCCATTGACTGAACTTGGTGGTATTCATGAGCTTAGAACCATTACCAGTTTATTTGGCAAGCCGAATTGGTTTCGCGGCGTGATGTTGTATCGTGAACAAAAAATCAATGTGGTCGACACCGCGCGCTGGGTCATGCCAGAAAAATATAACGAAACTCTGGAACAAGAGTTAAACTATAATTATCTCATTATGTTAGGGTCAAGTAATTGGGGGCTGTGTTGCGAAAGCCTAATTGATACCATGACCTTAGAACCTGAAGAAGTGAAGTGGCGTGAACACAAAGGCAAGCGCCCGTGGATCGCCGGATTGATCAAAGAACATATGTGTGTCTTACTTGAAGTTGACGAGCTAATCGCCTTGCTAAACCAAGGCCTCGATATCAACGCCCGCAGAAATAGAGCACGAGGAGCTGTAGATGAGTAATAAAGTTTCCCAATCGGCAGATAAAAAACAGGTTGTCGACGAAGTGTTGCAATGGGTAACCTTCCGTTTGCAGGAAGAAACTTATGGCATCAATGTGATGCAGGTCCAAGAGGTGCTGCGTTACAGTGAGATCGCACCTGTACCTGGCTCACCAGAGTATGTACTGGGCATCATTAATTTACGCGGAAATGTTGTTACCGTTATTGATACGCGGGCTCGATTTGGTTTACCTCCAGCCGAGGTCACCGATAATACTCGTGTGGTGATTATCGAAGCAGAAAAGCAAGTAATTGGTATTTTGGTCGACAGTGTCGCCGAAGTGGTTTACTTAAAACAGTCTGAGGTGGATAGTGCACCGAATGTCGGTACCGATGAAAGTGCACGTTTTATTCAAGGTGTGTCTAACCGCGATGGTGAGTTACTCATTTTGGTTGACTTGAATAAAATGCTAAATGATGAAGAATGGGACGAGATTAACAGCCTTTGATGAACATACCCGTTTGGTTAGTCTGGCCGTTGTTAGGCCTAGGCATAGTCAGTGTGCTGTTTCTGGCCTTGTGGCTTCGTAAGCGTTTGGCACAAGTTGAGCGTAAAGTCAGTCTACTGAGTGCTCAGCTTGAGAGCAGCCAGCAACACGCGGCCACAGCGCAGGCTGAGCTAGAAGAGCTGCGCTCAGGCGTGATTGGTGTTGGCCAGCGCGTACTCAATTTACAAGAGTCGCAACAGCGCTTAAAAAACCAATTAGCTGAGTTACACGAACAGCATCAAGTGATTGCACTAAGCGATCCAGAGAGTAAAATTTATAGCCGAGCCATGAAGATGGTGGAGCTGGGCGCGGATCTCGAAGAAATTATCCGTGAATGTGAATTACCACGCGCTGAAGCCGAATTGTTGGTCAATTTGCATCAACAAAAACAAGGTTAAGCCAAGCAGAGGTCGCTATGAGTGATCAGCCAGAGCAAAGCGCTACCGCGCTAAAATATGACGGCGCCGGCGCGCCCATTATTATTGCAAAAGGGCATGGCCAGTTAGCAGCTGATATTATTGCCCTAGCGCGTGAGCACGGTGTATTGATACATGAAGATGCCGAGTTATCTCGGCTGTTAAGCCAATTACAATTAGGCGATCAGATCCCTAAGGCCTTGTATCTGATTATCGCCGAGTTAATTGCTTTCTCCTATGTACTGCAAGGCAAGTTTCCTGAAAACTGGCATAACATTCATCAGCGTATTGACCTAAAAGCCTAACCCGCATGTTCTTGTTGTAGCCAAAGGGCTATTCAGCCGTTTCTGGCTTTTGCCATACTAGCGCTTTAAAGTGCTGACGACACATCGAAACATAACTTTCATTACCGCCAATTTGTACTTGCGAGCCCGCTGTCGCTGCCTGGCCATGTTCATCTAACCGCACCACAAAATTCGCTTTACGACCACAATGACAAATAGTTTTTAATTCAATCAATTTGTCCGCCCAAGCTAAAAGTGCCTGGCTTCCAGCAAAGGTTTCACCCAAAAAATCTGTACGTAAGCCAAAGGCCAACACCGGCACATTTAGCTCATCTACTACGTCTGTCAGCTGCCGCACCTGTGTTTTTGATAAAAACTGTGCTTCATCAATCAACACACAATCTAAACGACCTGCGGCTTTTTGTTGTTGCAGTGTAGTGAAAAAGTCGAATTGGTGATCAAAAATGTGCGCATCCATGGCCAAACCAATGCGCGAACTGACTTTACCTAAACCAAAGCGATTATCTAAAGCAGCGGTGAAAATGGCCACCGTCATGCCGCGTTCTTGATAGTTATAGGCACTTTGCAGTAAAGAAGTGGATTTGCCGGCATTCATTGCCGAATAATAAAAATACAATTGAGCCATTACGGTACCCTAAAAATGCTGACGGCGCAGTATAGCAACTTACTATAGAAAATCAGCTAGCTGCGCTTCAAGCCTAGCAGGATTTAACTGCCTGCTGCGGCTTAAATTAACCGGCAGCAGGGCGTTGGTATGGTGTTAATGATCTGCAGTTTTCACCCTTTCTTGCGGTTTTTCAGCGCGCTTAACGGCGCTGTCATCTGCTTTTTTATTGTTTTGTGTTGGTTTAGCGGGTTGCACTATTGGAAAGAATAAATTTAACGGATTTTGTTTTATTTGTTCGAACACACTTTTCAATAACAACGAAAACTTACCAATTTGCGTGCCGCGTGCGCGCAATGCCACGGTTAGGGCGAGAGTAAAGCTCACCCACAAATTAACAAAACCAATTAATAACACCATCACTAAATAAAACAAAAAGCCGAAGAGGCCCAAATCGCCATCGACTGTGCTGTAGCCTAAATTGGCTGAAGCAAAAGCGACATGCCGAATATCCAACGGTAAATCAAGCAAGTAGCCTAAGTAGCTGGTCATGCCCAATAACACACCAAAAAAGAAATTACCGGCCAAGGCGCCATAGTTTTCATGCCAATATTCGGCAAAAGCTTTACGCGCGCGCTGCGGTAGGAGCCGTTTCAGTAAAGGGTGTTGGTATAGCCGTAAATTTAATTCAAGGTAATTGGCGCGGTTTTCAAAAAAACCGGCAATAATGCCCGAGCAGAATAACCAAACCCCTGCAATAGCCGCAAAAAACAGTGAGCCATGCCAAGGCGAGATGGCATCTAACTGATAAGACACCGCCGCAGCATCTAAAATGGGGCGATCTTGCCAATACCAAAAGCTCAAGGCAATAATTGAAGCGGTTATCACGGCAATACTGACGTTACCCCATACTGCAGCCCACTGCGACCGATTTACGTCAATCAGTAAGGTGGCCAGTTTTTTATGGGCTGCCCGGCCGTTTTCACCTTTTTCAACTTCAGCGGCAAAACTGGCCGCAGTCATGGCTGGCTGCTTGGTGGCGACAGTCAGGCCTAACATATGAATGAGCACAAAACCTAGGCCATAATTTAAACTGGCCAGCGCAGCGTTAGAGAAGGGGGATAACCCCAGCGCTTGGATATGAATTTTAATCAGTGCCATCACGGCAATAATCACGCCTGCACCTGCGGCTGAGGCCACTAAACCAAAAAATTGGCTTTTATCGCGGGTGATGTAATGTTCACCATGACTGCTTTTGTTCACGCTGATACTTTTCGATAACAGCTGAGTACTGCTGCGCCATAGCGCACGCACGCTTTTTTTCTCGCGGCTGGTATACAGTAACTGCTCGGTTAACTCTAAAGTATGCCGGTGCAGCTCGGCGCGATCCTGACCGGTAATCAATATCACTAATTGTTCTATCCGGCTTAGCGTTTGCTCTAAGCGTTCTAACAGATGAGACACGGCCACCGTGCTGCCTGCTGCTGCCGCACGGCGTCTTAAGCGGTCTATTTGCTCATAGCATTGCTCAACCATCACGATGTAATGTGCACAGTCGTAGAGCGGTAATTCGACATCCGGTTGTTTTTGCCGATAATGGCCCACTAACATATTCAGTTCACGATGCAGCGCAATAAATGCAGAATCAATGTTGTTGAGCCGCTTATCTAATCGCATCAGATCCGGCTCCATCTCTTCTGCAGCGATCCAGACACTGAGCATTTCCAGTGCGCACAAGGCATCTTCATGCATGTGCTCTTCAAATGCCGTTAGTTTTTCTTTGCTGACTACGCTTAGAAAAAAGCTGCTGAACTCGGTAAACAAGCCTGGGCCATCAACATGCTCTTCATCATCAATAACAATTTTTTTAAAGACTTCGGCCAGCACATCTTTTAATTCGCTCAGATCCCGCGGTGCTGGGTTCACTTTTTCATAGAGGCGGCTAGATAATTCGCGAAAAAAACCGCGACGCGAAAAAACGCCAAGGCTGACTAATGCCGGATAGATATGCACACTGCACAGCCAACTGAACAAGTTGTTGGCAATCATTTCACTTTCAGCGAGATTTTGTTGCAGTGTTTCTAATAATTTTTTAGCGCGTTTTTTGCGCTCAAAGCTAAAGCGTGACTCGTTTACCCAGCCCACTAAGTGTTTTAGCAGGGGTAATCCTTCTTTTTCAGCGGCTAAAGCGCGAACGAGCATCAGCGCATTTAATTTATCCATTAACACCTCATACCCTATACAAGCCTATACTGCGTCGTTTTCATCAGCTGTTTGCTCTGCATAGCCACAGCATTTGCCAGTGCGCCCTTATGATACCGCAGTGTCATCTAGCTTGCGTAGTTTAAATTTACATTAGCCTTTAGACCTTTATTGGTTGTTTTACCTTAAAACAGGCATACTACCCAACAACAATATCGTTGATTTAAGGAAATAAAAGATGGAAAAGTGGTTATTATTGACCGTTTTTGCGCAAGTCGTGCTAACCAGCGTGGTCATGGTGCTGATGGGGCGGCGACGTTTCAAAGCGGCTCGTAACAAACAAATTAACATGGCCGCTTTTCAAACCATGGATTTACGTGGCGCGGATCAACAAGTCATAGCGACAGGCCGTAATTTCGATAATCAATTTCAGATGCCCATGCTGTATCTATTTAGTGTGTTATTTATATTGCAGTTTGGTTTGGCCGATTTGACCTTTTTGTTGCTCGGTACGGCCTTTGTGCTGCTACGTATCGCACATACCGTGGTGCATATTGGTAGCAATACCTTGCGTCCACGTTTTCGGTTATTTGTCTTAGGTTGTGTGGTGCTGTGGGTGATTTGGGGCCGTTTGCTGCTATTGGCATTATAGTTTGTGCATTTGTTAATAAAATACACCGGCTTGTACTTAGGCCTGAAAATAAAGGGTTAGTGCCTTAACCAACCAAAACAAAAATAGCAGGTAACGCAGAACTAACCCTAGAGTACACTGGGGTTTAGCTGCTATGATTAACCAAGACTAACCCTTGATTTACCCTGAAGCGGTAGATCAGTAGTAGATGAGGTTATTTTGCTAAAAGCGTTATGCGGTTTGTTATGTTTAGGTGCTAGCTTTACAGTTTTTGCCGAGCCTTCGCCAGAACTATTAAAAGAGTTTGACCAGTTCTTTCAAGAACAAGTGCAGCAACAGCAAGTGCCTGGTGCCGCCTATGCTATTGTTTATAAAAACAAGATTATCCGCGCTAAGGGTTTTGGTGTACGTGAAGTGGGTAGCAAGCTACCCGTTGATGCTTTTACGGTATTTCGAATTGCTTCTGTTTCTAAAACCTTCGCCGGCGGGTTAGCCAGTATTCTTGCATCGCAAGGTCATTTTAAATGGGATGATCCGGTTAATCGCTATTTGCCTGATTTTTCGTTTAAAACGCGTTCGTTTAATAATAAATTAAAAGTAGAACATTTACTGTCGCAAAGTACTGGGGTAATTGCCAATGCTTATGACAACCTGATTGAGGCTAATTTTCAGCCTGAACGCATTTTACCGCAATTTCAAAAGTTAGATCCGCTGTGTACACCCGGCCAGTGTTATGGCTATCAAAATGTCTTGTTCAGTTTAATTGAACCCATTATGCAGCAATCGACCTCGCAAGATTATGCCAGTTTGCTACGGCAGAATATTTTTGAACCACTGCATATGCCAACGGCATCGGTGGGCTATCAGGGGTTTTTAGATACTGAAAATCGCGCCATTCCCCATGTGAAAGCTAAAGGTAAATGGTATCCTCGTACCGTTAGCGAAAGTTACTATCGTTTTGCACCTGCTGCAGGGGTCAATGCTAGTGCTATCGATTTAGGCTATTGGTTAATTGCGCAATTAGGTTATAACCCCGAGGTGCTAAATAGCGAACAACTGCAATATATGACGAACAAGCGTGTTCGCACGGTTCGCGATCTGCGCCGTCGTCAGTGGCGTGAGCATATTACCGATGCCCATTATGCCCTGGGCTGGCGCGTTTATCAGTTTGGTCAAGAGCAACTGGTGTATCACGGTGGTTGGGTTCAAGGCTTTCGTGCCGAATTAGCGTATTCTAAAGATCGTGAGTTGGGCTTAGTGATTTTATTAAATGCGGAATCGAATGTGGTTGCAGAATTAAGCACGCATTTTTGGTCAACCATGTTTACGGCAATGCAAAAAGAAGACAAAGCCAGTTTACTTGCAGGTTGCAAACTTTCCGAGAAAAACAGCACAAAAAAAGCGTCTAGCTGTTAAGCCTTGGCAACTTTCTGATATAAATCTAAATAGAAATCACATTGAATTGCTGGCGCTTGCGCCAGTAATTCTGCTTTGACTGCAGCACTGAACTTCCAACCTAATGGCACCATTGTGATTAACTGCATTAAATCGGTTGCCGTTAACTGCATTAGCTGAAAACTCAACCGTTCTCTTGTAACATGCTGAAAATCTGTTATGTCAGTAATGGCATCATTGTGCAAACGTACTTCGCTATAAATCGCTTGTTTAAGTTGCAGCAAATGCTCAGGGGCGGGGGTAACGGTAAGTAAGTGACCACCCACTTTGAGCACACGGCTCAGTTCACTGGCTAAAGAGGGCGCATAAATACGCACTATGGCATCAAAATAGCCTGCGGCAAAAGGCAAGCTATAGGCACTAGCGACCGCAAAATGAACCTGTGTATACTGTTTTGCTGCCGAGCGAATGGCGCTTTTTGAAATATCGATACCATGCTGTTCTTCAAGAGTTAATTGTTGCTGTAATAGGTTACTGTAATAGCCTTCACCGCACCCTAGATCCAACAACTTAGCGGCTTGAAGAGGTTTTAACGTGGCGCCAACTTGCTCGGCCATGGGCCGATACCAATCGGCTTGCAAGAATGCGCGGCGGGCTTGCATCATCTCTTTATTATCACCTGGATCTTGCGAGTTTTTTTGCTGTACTGGCAATAGGTTAACGTAGCCTTCTTTGGCCTGATCAAAACTATGTCGATTGACACACTGATACTGTTTATTATTTAAAACTAAAGCTTGTTGACACAGTGGGCACAGGTACATAGTTAAACCAAGATAGCAAAAACGCTATTGTAGCAGCAGGCAAGCTTTCGCCGCAAAGCCTTGGTATACTGCGGAAAATTATGTGGGGGGTCTATGCAAGAATTGGAAATGTGGTCTTTAGATGAATTATGTGACCATGCCTTTGATATATTTGAAGAATTAGCAGCCGATAACCTATCAGCTGAAGATTATCAGTTTTATCAGCAGCATTATGAAGCACGCGGCTATGTCGATTTGGTGGTACCAAGCAGTGATTGGATTGACACCGTCAATCAAGAACTTGAACCCGAACTGCACTACGAAGCACAAATTGGTGTAACGGGCGAGAACGGCAGTGCCGACTTGGTATTAGCCCGTATTTTGTTAAGTCGCGAAAAGCATGAAACCCTGTGCCATGCGTTGTGGCGTGGGCAATAAAACGAATGATTCGGTAAGGGTGTTTTAGCTAAAAGGTTTAGTATTGGAGTCTCTATGTTATTGCAGGTACAACAGAGTCAGGTTTTGCTGATTGATATCCAAAGCAAATTGGCTCCAGCTATTGCTGATCAGGCGCAGCTGAGTCAGGCTGCCGCTTGGGTGTTACAAATTGCCAGCTTATGTGACGTGCCGGTAATAGCGACAGAACAGTATCCTGCTGGCTTAGGTCATACTATCCCCTCATTGCTCGAGTTACTTCCTAGTGGCGCGGTGCATGAAAAAATTCATTTTAGTGCTATGCGTGAACCCGAGATTGTTGCGGCTGTTGCCGCACAGCAACGGCCACAAGTGGTGGTGCTTGGCACAGAAGCGCATGTTTGTGTGTTGCAAACGGTGCTAGACTTACTTGCTGCCGGCTATCAAGTGTATTTGGTCTGCGAAGCAGTCGGCTCGCGTACGCCTGAAAACAAACAGCTGGCGCTTAGTCGCATGCAACAAGCCGGTGCAGTAGTGATCAGCAAGGAAATGTTAGCCTTTGAATGGCTAGAGCGCGCCGGAACAGAGTTGTTCCGGCAAATTAGCAAAGGTTGGATTAAATAACCGCGTGTTGGCTGCGAGACTAAAGACGTTATTGACCGAGCAGCTGTTCTAGCAAAAGCGCCAATCGTACCGCAGCTTGTTGTAAACGTTGCTCTAAATTAGCTTGATACTGTGCTAAATAGCTGTCGTCAATTAACATGCCTGGCCGATAATGCTGATAAATATCAAAGGTTAACCGTGCAGATTCATTTGCCCAATCTAACACGCTGCCTTGTTGCCACAGCGCGGTGTTTTCTGGGTTAATTTGCAAAAATAACCATTCTTGTCTCTGGTAATCTTCGTCATAACCGAGTTTGTGCAGCATGCTGCTATCCCAAATGCCGTGTAAATTAGCCGGCGTTTCTGGGTTATAAAAATACACAGCAGTGCGATTGCCGCCAAGATCATCGGCGTAACTGACATGCAGTGGCTGATGTAAGTCGCCAATATAATGCGCTAAAAATAACAAGGCTTGCCAGTCAGTCGCATCTGCGGTTAAACGCTGCTGCATATCGGCGATAGCCGATAAAATACAGCCTTGTTCAGGGCAGTGGTCATGCTTAATTTCTTGTTCTGGGCGCGGCATATTCACATAGTGATGGGGCGCACTCCAACGATATTCCTCTTCACTGCGCACTTCATCTGGCCACGCGCAAGCACTGGCGAATTCGGTATGGGGTGAGGCGGCAACTAAGCTCGCCACGTGCTGTTGGGTTTGTACCGACAGTAATTGTAAGCTCATATTACAGATCAGCGCATGCCCGGTGCGCCCAAAACCAAAGCTATTGAAGCTTATTAACAGTGCACATAACACTAAAAAACTGCGCATATTTATTCTCCAACCAGTTGAGTAATACTAAAGCGGCTGGCCGCTTCACCGATCTTTTGTTGCACTTCGTTTAACGCCCCTTGCATGTCCTCGGCTAAGGTGTAAGGCGGGTTAATCACCAACATACCACTGCCCGTCATGCCATGCCCATGGCTATCGGCATGTAAATTAAACTCAATACGTAACTGATTTTTAATGCCAGTAGCAACAAGGCTATTTATAAAGGCTTCAACCGCGATGCGTTCAATCACCGGATACCAAATGGCATAGGTCGCTTGCGGAAAGCGTTTATAGGCTTCTTGTAAGCCTGTAACCAAGTCTTGATACTCGGTTTTTAACTCATAAGGCGGGTCTATTAACACTAAACCGCGCTTGACCAAGGGCGGCAGCATCGCTTTAAAGCCGGCATAAGCATCGGTATTTTCAATACGCGTATAACGGCGGCGCACAAATTGGCTTTTTAGCACCGGAAAGTCGGTAGGATGCAGTTCAGTGGCTTGAATATGGTCGTCATTACGCAGCATTAACGCGGCAATTTTCGGCGAGCCCGGATAAAAAGCCAGTTCGCCATCGGGATTAAGTTGGTTAATTAGCGCGATATAGCGTTTTAATAAGGAGCTTTGCGCTTCGTATTGCCAAAGTTTAGCAATACCGCCTTGGTATTCAGCGGTTTTTAGCGCGTGTTCGCTTTGCAAACTATACAGGCCCGCGCCGGCATGCGTATCGTGATAACACAGCGGTTTATCTTTTTTTAGCAGGTAGTCTAAGATGGCTACCTCGGTAAGATGTTTTACCACATCGGCGTGATTACCCGCATGGTAGCTGTGACGATAACTGAGCATAAAGAAGAGCCTTGCTTTGCCATTTAAGGCGCCAAGGATACTGCGTTAACTTAAAAAAACAAGTGTTAAAACCATGGCACTAATAGCAATCGCTTTGCAGCATACCCACGCGGACTCGGTGCAAGAAAAAACCAAGTATTGTCGGCGCCTAACTGCTAAAATCTGCGGCATACAGCAAGCGATAGCAAAATGCTAAAGAAACGGGAATGGGTATGTCACAACAACGGCCAAAAGGCGGCAAAGCAGCGGATCCGTTGCAAAAGCCTTGGATGAAAAACGCGAAATCAGCAGCAAATAAAGCAAAACGTCCGGTAGCCGCATTAAAACCGCAAACCGCTAAGCCGTTGAAAACCGTGTTGGATAACGAAGGTAAAATTTACGGTGAGAATGCCTGTCGGGTCATGTTTCAACAACGGCCAGAGTCAGTAATCCGTTTGTATTTATCGGCGCAGCTGGCACCAAAGTTTGCCGATATGATGAAGTATTTAGCCGCAGCGAAAAAAGCCTACCATATTGTTGATGATGCCGAGCTTGAAAAAGTAGCCGGCAGTGGCCATCACGGTGGCATAGTGCTGCTGGTAAAACGTAAAGCGCAGCAAAAACTCGCCGACTATTTACAACAAAAAGGCCGCAAGCAAGATTGTTTGCTGGCGCTAGATGGCGTGGGTAATCCGCATAATTTAGGCGCTATTACCCGCAGCTGTGCCCATTTTGGCGTGGGCGGCATTATTATGAAGCAGCCTGAGTTATTACAATCGGGCGCGGCGCTGCGCACCGCTGAAGGCGGCGGTGAATTTGTCGATGGTTTAAGTTGCGACAATCTGCCACTGGCACTGAAGCTCTGTAAAGAGGCAGGTTATACGCTTATTACAACCTCTAGCCATGGCGGCAGCTCGTTATATAACACGCCATTACCGGCCAAAGTGGTGATCGTGTTTGGTGAAGAAATGTTTGGTGTATCGCAACATGTCGCCAAAAACGCGGACATCGCGCTGCAAATACCTGGCACCGGTAAAGTGGAATCGCTTAACGTGAGCGTGGCCGCAAGCTTAATTCTGGGTGAGTGGTATCGGCAACAAAGTTAGGGCGCGTTGTAGTATCGGTAACAGCGACGATTAGTAGTGTCGCTGCTGTCCATCTTTAAGGGGTATTCGCCAGTGAGCTTAGTGCTTTGGGTAAGGTGGAGCCGACATAACTAAAACGTGGGATCAGTTCGCCTGCAATATCAACGTTTTCACTAAACATGGTGGCGGGGCGAGCCCACAGGCCAAAATCGCCGTATAGCGCACGATAGATCACTAGCCATTCGGCGGTTTCGCTATGCATAGCCAAGTCAACAACTTGGTAATAACGCCCTTTGTAGTGTTGATAATAGCCTTGTGGCAAGTCAGGCTTAGTGTTGTTGTTCATGCCAGCCCTCAAAAATGATCTGTGCCGATAGGCTGTCTACTTTATCTTTACTCAGATTACGGTAACCGCCTTCTGCAAATAGTCTACTGCGCGCATCTGCGGTGGATAAACGCTCATCATGTAGCGCGACGGCTAAACCAAAACGGCCATGGAGGCGGTTGGCGAATTTACGTGTTCGCACAGTAAAGTCTTGCTCAGTACCGTCCATATTAAGCGGTAAACCGACTAACAATAACTGCGGCTGCCAGTCTTTTATTAAGCGCTCAATCTGCTCCCATTCCGGAATGCCATCACGCGCTTTTAAAGCAGGAAGTAAGGTAGCACTGCCGGTTAATTCTGAACCGACAGCGACCCCGATACTTTTGGTGCCATAATCAAAACATAAAATGGTGCGATGTTGCATTAAGCGTGGCCAGCCTCGTTGGTTAATTGCCAAGGTTTAATGCCAATGGCCGCGGTTGCGGATTGCCATTTTTCAGCATGGATCAAATCAAAAATGATATGATTATCGGCAGGCACTACTAGCCAGCTATTATCTGCAATTTCTTGCTCTAACTGGCCGGCGGTCCAACCGGCATAGCCCAGCGCCAAAATAAACTTCTCTGGCGCAGCGGCGGTGGTTAAATCCATCAAAATATCTTTTGAGGTAGTGACCATTAAGCCGTTTTCCAATGGCATACTGCTATGATAGCCCGGTTTAGCGGTATGCAATACAAAGCCACGATCACTCTGTACTGGGCCTCCAGCACAAACTTGGCTACTGGCCACCGGGCTGTCGGCATCAAAGGTTATTTCGAGTTGTTTTAATAAATCAGCCACGCTGACCGGGAGAGGGTGATTGATAACAATACCCATAGCGCCTTCATCATTGTGCTCACAAACATAGGTTACACTGCGTTTGAACATTGGATCGTCCAAAGCAGGCATTGCAATGAGAAAATGGTTCTGAAATCCTTGCATACAACCTCCGCGATATCATTACGGCGTTAAGCGTGCTGCCAGGCGCTGTTCAATGGCGTCAAACAACATGCCAGTAATACTGATCGGAAAAGCGGCTTCGATTTCCCGAATACAGGTTGGACTGGTAACATTGATTTCAGTTAATTTATCGCCGATAACATCTAGACCGACGAAGATTAACCCTTTGGCTTTTAGTGTTGGGCCGATGGCTTTAGCGATTTGCCAATCGGTTTCAGACAAGGCTCGAGCTTCACCTCGACCACCCGCGGCCAGATTGCCGCGTGTTTCCCCTGAAGCAGGGATCCTTGCTAAGCAGTATGGCACAGGTTCACCATCGATCACCAATATTCGTTTATCACCTTGGGTAATTTCTGGAATAAAACGTTGTGCCATAGCGTAACGACTGCCATGTTCAGTCAGCGTTTCAATGATGACACTGATATTCGGATCGCCCGGTTGTAAGCGGAAGATCGATGCGCCGCCCATACCATCTAACGGCTTCAAAATAATATCCTGCTCAGTTTTATAGAAGGCTTTTAAACGCGAAGGATCACGGCTGACTAAGGTTTTAGGCGTAAACTGACTAAACCAGCTGGTGTAGAGTTTTTCATTGGCATCACGCAGGCTTTGCGGCTTGTTAACGATCAAAGTCCCCAAGTCTTCTGCTCGCTCTAGCATGTAAGTGGCATAAATATATTCGGTATCAAACGGTGGATCTTTACGCATCAGGATCACATCAAGTTCGCTCAGAGCGATATCCTGTTCTGTGCCAAATTGATACCAGCTATGTTGATCTTGTTGTACCCGCAGCGTAACCGTGCGGGCACGCGCTTGGCCTTGTAATAAATACAAGTCGGCCATTTCCATATAATGAATTTCATAACCACGATTTTGCGCCTGCAGCAGCATGGCAAAGCTGGAATCTTTATTGATGTTGATTTGGCTGATGGGGTCCATCACGATACCCAGTTTTATCGTCATAACATTTAACCTTAGGCAAGATCGCCAAATTGCAATTGCAAGGCACTAATGGCGGTTAGTGCAGCCGTTTCTGTTCGTAAAATGCGCGGTCCAAGCTGGATACCCGTAAACTGGGCTTGGGCCGTAGCGATAACTTCGGTATCCGTAAAGCCGCCTTCCGGGCCAATAACCAGCCGAATTGTTTGCGCTGGACTTAATGTTTTAATGGTGGCGCTGGCGCGCGGATCCAAGGTGAGTTTTAATTCTTTTGTTTGTTGGGCCAGCCATTGCGCTAAAGAAATGGCCGGATGCACCCTTGGCACAACACTGCGACCACTTTGCTCACAGGCACTTATGGCAATTTTTTGCCATTGCTCGTTACGTTTAGCCAAACGTTCGCCATCCAGTTTTACGCCACAACGGTCGGTAAATAGGGGGGTAATTTCAGTCACACCTAACTCAACGGCTTTTTGAATAGCAAAGTCCATGCGATCGCCGCGTGAAATACCTTGACCTAAGTGAATAGATAGCGGTGACTCAACCGGGTTAGCCTGTTGTGCCACAACCTTTACCTGCACTTGCTTTTTGCTAACATCAACAATGTGGCTGTTGTAATTAAAACCATCGCCATTAAAGAGTTGTATGGCTTGGCCCGTTTGCATGCGTAACACGCGAGACACGTGATTTGCTGCGTCATCATCAAGCAGCAGTGTTTGATGAACACTCAACGTTTGAGGAGTATAAATACGAGGTATACGCATGCCGGCGGTTCCGATGCTAAAAGCGTTAATGTTAGCAGCCTGAGCTGCGGGTTCAAAATAAAAAACCGCTGCGAACAGCGGTTTTGCAAAGTGGCCGTAAACAACTTAGCGCACGGGCACGTATTCGTAAGTTGATCCAAAGCCCAGTGGCAGATCTAATGCCCAGAACCCAAGCAAGAAAGCCGTCCACAATACAAGCATCACTACCGAGAACGGCAGCATCAGTGCAACTAAGGTACCAATACCACTGTTTTTAACATACTTTTGGCAGAACACTACAATCAGCGGGAAGTACGGTAACAGTGGGGTGATGATATTCGTTGATGAATCACCTACCCGATAAGCTGCTTGCGTTAAGTCAGGCGAAATGCCTAACTCCATCAGCATAGGCACCATAATAGCGCCAATCAGTGCCCATTTAGCCGACGCTGAACCGACCACTAAATTGACGAAGCCAGATAAGAATACAATACCCACCAGCGTCATACTCAAAGGTAAGCCCATAGCCTTTAAAGCATTAGCGCCTTTTACGGCGAGTAACACACCTAGATTAGACTGGTTAAAAGCGTATAAAAATAGTGCACAGAAAAATGCCATCACAATGTAATAGCCCATACCGCTCATAGCATGGCTCATGCCCTTGACCACATCGCGGTGATTTTTAACCGAGCCAGACACATAACCATATACAATACCTGGCACTAAAAAGAACACAAAGATAATGGTCACAATCGATTTCATTAGTGGTGCGGCGGCAGTAAGCAATGGGTTTACACCGGCTAATACCTCTTCTGGTTTAGCTGCCCAAGGTGTTTGTTCTGGTACCACGATACTTAAGGCAAGTAAGGCGATAACCGCTAACATCGACAAGCCTGCTGCTCGTAAACCACGAGACTCATTAGGCGATAAGGCTTCCATGGTCACCATTTGTGACGTATCACCATCAACTTTAGTTGTTTTTAAGCGAGGTTCAATTACTTTATCCGTCAAGACCCAACCAATGACAATAATTAAAAAGGTTGACGCAGTGGTAAAGAAATAGTTATTCAGCGGGTTGATGGTGACGCTGGGGTCAAGAATTTGTGCTGAGGTTTGTGTTAATCCGGCGAGTAACGGATCTAGGCTCGATGGCACAAAGAAAGTAGCTGAGAAGCCGCCGGATACACCCGCGAAGGCGGCAGCAATACCGGCTAAAGGATGACGGCCTGCAGCATAAAATATCACTGCGCCAAGCGGCACCACGAGCACATAGCCTGCATCAACCGCAACGTGACTGAGTACACCTACCGCAACAAGTACTGGGGTCAGTAGCATTTTCGGGGTAACGGATAAAATTGAGCGTAGGCCAGCATTAATAAAACCGGTATATTCGGCAACGCCCAAACCTAGCATCGCAACCAGTACCACACCCAGCGGCGGGAAGGTGACAAAAGTATTGACTATATTGGAGGTGAAGTTCGTTAACGCTTCACCCGAAAGCAAGTTGACTATGGCGATTTGTTGACCAGAGCGAGGGTCCAGCTCATCAAAGCTCACCCCCGACAGTAACCACGAGGTTACCCAAACAATCACCATTAACAATGCAAATAATACGGCAGGATCGGGCAATTTATTACCCACCACCTCAATCGTATTGAGCGCACGATTCATCCAGCCATTGTTATTGGCTGCGGTTTGTTCAGACATAACATATCCTTTTTTTATTTTTTATTGTGTACTCACTGTTACAGTGAATGACCCTGGAAGGTACAACTTACCAATAATCATACACAAAACTTGGCGTCAGGTAAGCGGCAAATCAGCTGAACGGTCATTTAAAAAAGAAAAAAGGAGAGCTCAGCTCTCCTTTTTTTAGTTTTTATACAACAATTGCTTATTTTGCGTACTGACGCAGTAACTCGGCTTTATCGGTTTGTTCCCACGGGAACTCGTTGCGGCCGAAGTGACCATAAGCGGCCGTAGGCAGATAAATCGGTCTTTCCAGTTGCAACATTTCAATTAAACCATGTGGGCGAAGATCGAAATGTTCACGCACCAGTTTGATTAACTCATCTTCACTCAGTTTACTGGTGCCGAAGGTTTCTAAGCTGATGGAAGTTGGTTCAGCTACGCCAATGGCATAAGACACTTGTAATTCAAGACGTTCGGCTAAGCCGGCAGCCACTAAGTTTTTCGCGACATAACGTGCAGCATAAGCCGCTGAGCGGTCAACTTTTGATGGGTCTTTACCTGAGAAAGCACCACCACCGTGACGTGCCATACCACCGTAAGAGTCAACGATGATTTTACGACCGGTTAAACCACAGTCGCCCATCGGACCGCCGATGACGAAACGGCCAGTAGGGTTAATAAAATATTTGGTTTTGCTGGTGAGCCATTCTGCAGGTAATACTGGCTTAATAATGGTTTCCATAACGGCTTCACGCAAATCAGCGGTGCTGATGGTGTCACAATGCTGTGTCGACAAGACTACTGCATCAATACCGATGGGCTTACCGTCTTCATAAATAAAGCTTAACTGCGATTTCGCATCGGGACGTAACCACGGTAAAGTACCGTCTTTACGTACTTGCGCCTGACGTTGTACTAAACGGTGCGAATAAGTAATAGGAGCAGGCATCAAAACGTCGGTTTCGTTGCTTGCATAGCCAAACATTAAACCTTGGTCACCTGCGCCTTGCTCGCTTGGATCGGCACGGTCAACACCTTGGTTGATGTCAGGAGATTGTTTACCAATTGCGTTTAACACTGCGCAAGAGTCAGCATCAAAGCCCATGTCTGAATGGGTATAACCAATTTCACGCACGGTTTTGCGAACGATCTCTTCGATATCAACCCAAGCTGAAGTAGTGATTTCACCACCCACAAGCACCATACCGGTTTTAACGAAGGTTTCACACGCAACACGTGCTTTACTGTCTTGTTCTAATATTGCATCCAGCACTGCGTCTGAAATCTGATCGGCAATTTTATCCGGATGTCCTTCAGAAACTGACTCAGACGTGAAAATATGTTGTGCCATTAGTTGTTTTCCACCACGTTGGTTAATGCGGAATGCGCCAAAGCGCCTGTCTAAAATTACGCCTATTTGCAAAAGCTTGTACCGGCAAGCAATGCCAGTGCAGGTTGCAAAGTGATGGGCGCCAAAAAAATAGCCGCTAATTTTAGTGAAAATTGCGGGTAATTACCAGTAATATTTGACGCCCAGACGTCTTTCTTTCCGTCAATTACGCCAGGCGCTGTTTTTAGATCAGATGCCAAGGAAATAAAGGCATCTAGCAAGATTAACATTTGCCATCTGCCGGCAGCTGAGTGAAAATAGTGGTAATTTAAGCAGCAAGCTAGGCGCTTAACTTGCCTTGCGCCCAATTTTCAGGAGTAAACATGCCATCTCGTAAACAACTTGCTAATGCTATCCGTGCACTCAGCATGGATGCGGTACAACAAGCTAAATCGGGCCATCCAGGTGCACCCATGGGCATGGCAGATATTGCCGAAGTACTCTGGCGAGATTACTTGAAGCATAACCCAACCAATCCAAATTGGGCTGATCGTGATCGCTTTGTGTTATCAAACGGCCATGGCTCAATGCTGATTTATTCTTTACTACATCTTAGTGGTTATCAGTTAAGCATTGACGATCTAAAACAATTTCGTCAATTACACTCTAAAACCCCAGGGCACCCAGAATACGGTTATGCCCCCGGTGTAGAAACCACTACGGGTCCATTAGGGCAGGGTATTACCAACGCCGTAGGTATGGCTTTAGCAGAAAAAGCCTTAGCCGCACAATTCAATCAGCCAGGTTTTGATATCGTTGATCACTTTACTTACGTGTTCTTAGGCGATGGCTGCTTAATGGAAGGCATTTCGCATGAAGCCTGTTCTTTAGCCGGTACTTTAGGCTTAGGTAAGCTGATAGCCTTTTGGGATGATAACGGTATCTCTATCGATGGCCACGTTGAAGGCTGGTTTACTGATAATACTCCAGCACGCTTTGAGGCCTATGGCTGGCACGTTGTGCCGAATGTCGATGGGCATGATCCTGAAGCAGTAAAAGCGGCGATTGAGCAAGCGCGTGCGGTTACCGATAAGCCTACCTTGATTTGTTGTAAAACGGTGATTGGTTATGGTTCGCCAAATAAAGGTGGTAGCCATGATTGTCATGGTGCACCGCTGGGCGATGCCGAAATTGCCGCTGCTCGCGCCTTTTTACAATGGCCACATGCGCCTTTTGATATTCCTGCTGATATTTATGCAGATTGGGATGCGAAAACCACAGGCCAACAAGCAGAAGCTAAGTGGCAACAGCTTTTTGCTAGCTATCAAGCCGCTCACCCCGCTTTAGCTGCGGAGTTTTTACGTCGTAGTAGCGGTGCATTACCGGCAAATTGGGCTGAGCAAAGCCAGGCCTATATCGCCAAGCTACAAGCTAACCCGGCAACGATTGCCACGCGCAAAGCATCGCAAAATGCACTAAATAATTTTGGCCCCTTATTGCCTGAGTTTATGGGCGGTTCGGCTGATTTAGCCGGTTCTAACCTGACTATTTGGTCGGGCAGTAAGCCCCTGACTGCCAAGGATGCCAGCGGTAATTATGTTTATTACGGCGTGCGTGAGTTTGGTATGTCAGCCATGATGAATGGTATTGCCTTGCATGGCGGCTTTGTACCTTATGGTGCGACTTTCTTAATGTTTATGGAATATGCACGCAATGCCGTGCGCATGGCCGCATTAATGAAGCAACGGGTTATTTTTGTTTATACGCACGATTCCATTGGTTTAGGTGAAGATGGTCCAACACACCAACCGGTAGAGCAACTGGCTAGCTTACGTGTTACCCCTAATTTAATGAATTGGCGTCCTTGTGACCAAGTTGAATCAGCGGTGGCTTGGCAACAAGCTATTGAGCGAACTGAAGGACCAAGCAGCTTGATTTTTACGCGTCAAAACTTGGTGCAGCAAACCCGTAATGCTGAGCAATTAGACGCGATTAAACGCGGTGGTTATGTGCTATTAGATAGCGCTGATACACCTGAACTGATTTTTATTGCTACAGGTTCAGAAGTTGAACTGGCCATGCAAGCAGCAAAACAATTACAAGCTGACGGAAAAGCGGTACGTGTTGTTTCCATGCCATCTACTGATGTGTTTGAGCAACAAGATGCTACATATCGTGAAGCCGTTTTGCCAAAAGCCGTGACTAAACGTGTTGCGGTAGAAGCGGGCATTACAGATACATGGTATAAGTATGTGGGTTTGAACGGTGCCATCATTGGTATGAACTCTTTTGGTGAGTCAGCACCGGCAGAGCAATTATTTGCTCACTTTGGTATTACTACCGAAAAAGTACTTGAGGCTGCTCAGCAATTACTGAGTTAAGTTAAGCTTTTATAACGGCTCATGTTGAGCCTGTGCTGTTCATCTCAACGCTAATGGGGCGAACAAGGCCTCGTTACGCCAGCAAGGATGCATGAGGTAAAGTGGTGATGAATTGCATCATCACTCTGCTTCATTTCATATTAGCACGGCGCGTTAGGTGCACAGTATTACCCGCAGATAAGGTTCTTGCAGTTACGTTTATGGCAATAAAACTGGCAATAAACGGCTTTGGCCGTATTGGACGCAATATCTTACGTGCTATTTATGAAAATGGCTGGCAAAAGCAATTTCAAGTCGTCGCGATTAATGAATTGGCCGACGCAGCTGGTGTCGCACATTTATTAAAGTATGACAGCTCGCATGGTCGATTTGGTTATGCTGTGCAATCGTTTCCTGGGGGGATAACGGTGGCTGGCGATAATATTGCCCTGTTTGCAGAGGCCGATCCGCTGGAATTACCTTGGCGCGAATTAGCAGTAGATGTGGTACTGGAATGCACCGGCATTTTTTCTACGAGAGAGCACGCACAGTGGCATCTCGATGCCGGTGCCAAGCAAGTGTTATTTTCACATCCCGCGGCAGCGGACATTGATGCCACTATTATTTACGGTATTAATCAGCACTTACTCGAACCGAGCATGCAAGTTATTTCAGCCGGTTCTTGCACCACCAATTGTATTGTGCCCGTGATTCAGGTGCTCGATCAGCATTTTGGTGTGGAAAGCGGTACCATCACAACGATTCATGCCTCGATGAATGATCAACAAGTAATCGATGCTTATCATCCCGATCTACGCCGCACGCGAGCGGCCAGTCAATCGATTATACCGGTGGATACCAAATTAGCCTTGGGTATCGAACGCATCATGCCACACTTGGCCGGCCGTTTTGAAGCCATTGCAGTGCGGGTGCCTACGTTAAATGTCACGGCAATGGATTTAAGCGTTACCTTAGATCACGATGTCAGTATTCATGATATCAACCGGGTGTTACGCGAAGCCAGCCAACAAGCATTGCGCGGTATCCTAGATTATACTGAAGAGCCTTTAGTTTCTGTCGATTTTAATCATGATCCGCATTCCTGTATTGTTGATGGCTCGCAAACGCGGGTTAGTCATAAACGATTAGTTAAGTGTCTAGTTTGGTGCGATAACGAGTGGGGTTTTGCCAATCGTATGTTGGATACCGCCAGAGCTATGGCAGGGTAAGCTTTTTGCAATGGAGAATAAAATGTCAGTAATTCGCATGTCCGAACTGGATCTTAGCGGTAAAAGAGTGTTAATCCGCGAAGATTTAAATGTTCCTGTTAGTGAAGGGGTTGTTACCTCTGATGCGCGCTTAAGAGCGGCAATGCCTACCATCGAGTTAGCGTTAAGCAAGGGCGCCAAAGTGATGGTGATGTCGCATTTAGGTCGACCTGAAGAAGGCGTCTTTGACAGCGCATCATCAATGCAACCTGTGGCTGATTATTTAGCAAAAGCTCTTACTGTTCCTGTGCGGTTAGTAGCCGATTATCTCGAGGGGATCGAGGTTAACGCTGGTGAAGTGGTGGTTTTTGAAAACGTGCGCTTTAACAAAGGCGAAGGCAAAAACAATGACGAGTTGGCAAAAAAGTTAGCGGCATTATGTGATGTGTTTGTGATGGACGCTTTCGGTACTGCGCACCGCGCACAAGCGTCTACTCACGGTGTGGCTAAGTACGCACCTGTTGCCTGTGCGGGCCCTTTGCTCACCGCTGAATTAGATGCCTTAGCCGCAGCATTGAAGAATCCGAAACGGCCATTAGTAGCTATTGTTGGTGGTTCTAAAGTTTCAACTAAACTCACGGTGCTTGAATCTTTATCCAATATTGTGGACCAACTGATTGTCGGTGGTGGTATTGCCAATACCTTTATTGCAGCAAATGGCCATAATGTCGGTAAATCGTTATGTGAAAATGATTTAATCCCAGAAGCGCAGCGCTTGATGGCGCAAGCAAAAGCGCGCGGTGGCAACATTCCTGTACCCACAGATGTCGTGGTGGGTAGCGCCTTTAGTGCTGACACAGTAGCGGTTTTAAAACCGGTTGCTACAGTTAACCAAGATGACATGATCTTTGATATCGGACCAGACAGCATTGCAGAACTTACCGCTATACTAAAACAAGCTGGCACGATAGTCTGGAATGGTCCTGTTGGGGTATTCGAATTTGCGCAGTTTGGCGCAGGTACTGAAGCTTTAGCTCGCGCTATTGCAGAAAGCTCAGCGTTTTCTATTGCAGGTGGAGGTGATACCTTAGCTGCAATTGATAAATATGGTGTAGCGGCAGATATTTCTTATATTTCAACCGGTGGTGGTGCCTTTTTAGAGTTTTTAGAAGGTAAAACTTTACCCGCGGTCGCCATTTTAGAAGAACGTGCAAAAAAATAACAAAATAACAAAACTAAAATCTTACTACTGTACCTAACACAAAAAGAGAGGAACTCATGGCACTGATATCATTACGGCAAATGCTGGATCACGCCGCCGAATTTGGTTACGGCATCCCAGCATTTAACGTGAATAATCTGGAGCAAATGCGCGCTATTATGCTGGCAGCTGAGAAAACCGATAGTCCGGTTATCGTGCAAGCATCAGCAGGCGCGCGGAAATACGCTGGCGCACCTTTCTTGCGTCACTTAATTTTAGCTGCGGTGGAAGAGTTTCCACATGTGCCGGTTGTGATGCATCAAGACCACGGTACCTCTTTAGGTATTTGTCAACGCTCAATTCAGTTAGGCTTTTCATCTGTCATGATGGATGGTTCGCTAGCGGAGGACGGTAAAACGCCGACTGACTATGCTTACAATGTGAATATAACGCGCAAAGTTGTTGAAATAGCGCATGCTTGTGGTGTATCAGTAGAGGGCGAGTTAGGTTGTTTGGGCTCGCTTGAAACTGGCGACGCGGGTGAAGAGGATGGCATTGGTGCCGTGGGTAAACTAACGCACGATCAAATGCTTACTGATCCGGAAGAAGCCGCACAGTTTGTTCGCGAAACACATGTTGATGCCTTAGCCATTGCTTGTGGTACTTCTCATGGGGCCTATAAGTTTAGTCGGCCACCAACAGACGACATTCTGGCGATTGACCGGATTAAAGCGATCCACCAACGTATTCCAAATACCCACCTTGTTATGCATGGCTCTTCTTCAGTGCCGCAAGACTGGTTGGAGATTATTAATGAATATGGCGGTGCTATTCCTGAAACCTATGGCGTTCCGGTTGAACAGATCCAACAGGGAATCAAATTTGGTGTGCGCAAAATTAACATCGATACTGATTTGCGCTTAGCCTCTACAGGTGCTATTCGTCGTTATATGGCAAAGCATCCTGCAGAATTCGATCCTCGAAAGTATTTACAAGAGTCCGTGAAGGCGATGTCTGATATCTGTATTGCACGTTATGAGGCATTCGGCTGTGCTGGCCAAGGTAGTAAAATTAAGCCATTATCTTTAGATGCTATGGTAGATTTGTATACGGCGGGCAAATTAGTGCCGCATATAAAATAAGCAGAGTTATTAATAAGAGTTAAAAAAAATTAATAATGAGTTTATCGGTACTCAGAAAATGGTGTTAAACCATACAAAACCCGCATAAATACAGGTGTTTCAGGGGCGTCTGTCAGTTGACATCTTACTTTTTACCTGTAATGATGCGGTTGGTTTACCCTCTAAAACGAGGGTCTGCTGTCGTTTTAAACGGCGACCCTTACAACATCAGGTTACGTTAATCAGCAATCATTGGTTGGGAACTATGTTTAATAAAAAAACTCATATGAGTCTTGTGGCCTCTGCGTTGGCAGGCAGCTTCGCGCTGGCTGGTTCAGCTGCAGCAACAGACTTAAAAGATCTTCATCAAGCAAATAATCAAATTCAACGTGCTGCTGTTCAGTCACAAGAGAAAATCAACACAATTTATGAGCAAGCTCAGGAATTGTTAGGTGAGTACCGTGTAGTTGTTGACCAAACAGACAATTTAAAAGTATACAACGATTTCTTAGCTACCTTAGTTGCTGACCAACAACGTCAAATCAACTCTGTGCAACGCCAGATTGATGGCCTTGAGAGAACTAACCAAGGTACAGTACCGCTCATGTTCCGCATGATCGATTCTTTAGAGCAATTCATCAAAGCCGATATTCCACTGCGTACTGAACGTCGTTTAGAGCGTATTGAGCGGTTACGTGAATTGATGGCTCGCTCAGACGTACAACGTTCAGAGCAATTCCGTCAAATCCTAGAAGCCTATGAAATTGAAATGGGTTACGGTAGCGAGTTAGCCGCTTTCCAAGGCACGTTAACCACTGGCGGTAGCGAAATTACTGTTGATTACGTTCACTTAGGCCGTTTATCTTTAATGGCAATCGCTTTAGATGGCAGCGCTGGTTGGGTGTTCAATAAGAGCACTGGCGAGTGGGTTTCATTAGACGCTTCCTATTTACCTTCAGTAGGTAACTTTATCAAGATGGCTCGTCGTGAAGCCACGCTTGAAATGGATCGTGTACCACTTTTCGCAGCGGAGTAAGAATAGATGAAAATGGCAATTAAAAGTTTAGTTGTTGCTGCGGCAGTTACACTTTCTGCGTCAGTAGCATTCAACGCGGTAGCGAATACCGAAAAGTTAGACCAATTACTGCAACAAATTCAACAGCAACGCACCGTTGAAGGTCGCGTTAACCAAGAGCGTGAGCGTGCATTCTTAGCTGAGCGTGCCGATAAGCAAGCATTATTAAATGCGGCGAAAAAAGCCTTAGCTGATCAAGAAGCTCGTGGTAAACGTTTACAGCAAGAATATGCTCAAAACGACATCCTTATCGCCCAAAAGCAACAAGAGTTACAAAGTGCTTTAGGTACAATGGGTGAGGTATTCGGTGTGGTTCGTCAAACAGCCAACAAAACACTCGGTACCATTAGCAGCTCAATCATCAGCGCTCAGTATCCTGGCCGTGATGTACCATTACGTGAAATCGCTGCAGCAACTGAACTTCCAACGTTAGATCAAATGGAAGACCTGTGGGTTGCTATGTTAACTGAAATGACTGAATCAGCTAAAATTTCAAAATTTGACGCTGAAGTGGTTGAATTAGCCGGTGGTACTTCTACACAACGTGTAACTCGTTTGGGTGCTTTCCACTTAACCACAGCGACTGATTATTTGATCCGTAACGTTGATACTGACCAAATACAGCCACTGGGTCGTGCTCCACAGTCTAAAATCCAAAGCTCAGTTGCTACGTTTAACAGCGCAGGTGCTGGTGAATTAGCGGGTATGTATGTGGATCCAACAAAAGGTAACTCACTGTTACGTTTAAATCAGCAACGCGCAACATTGATGGAATACTACCATCAGGGTGGCACGGTTGGTTATTTGATCACCGTATTATTAGCTATCGGTTTACTGATTGCTTTAGAGCGTATCCTAGTATTAGCTGCTGTTGGCGGAAAAATGCGTGCACAGCTGAAAAATCTGGGTACACCATCAGAGAAAAACCCACTGGGTCGTATTCTGAAAGTTTATCATGACAACAAATCTGCTGATGTTGAAAACTTAGAGCTTAAGTTAGACGAAGCTATCCTGCGTGAAACCCCAGCGGTTGACCGTGGTATCGGCTTAATTAAACTGTTTGCTGCAGTAGCACCGTTAATGGGTCTATTAGGTACAGTAATCGGTATGATTTTAACGTTCCAACAAATCACGTTATACGGTACAGGTGACCCGAAACTGATGGCAGGTTCAATCTCTTTAGCATTGGTAACAACTGCGCTAGGTCTGATTTGTGCTTTACCATTACTGTTTGTTCACAGCATCGTTCAGTCACGTGCTAAATCAATTCTACAAGTTCTAGATGAGCAAAGCGCGGGTATTGTTGCTGCTCACGCGGAGAAGGAGAAAGCCTAATGAATCTCCAGCTAGTAGGGCTGTGGGAATCAGTACAGGATTTTATCCATACGGGAGGCAACGTCCTGTACGTTGTCGCCATAGTGCTCTTCATTATGTGGGTGTTGATGATAGAGCGTTACTGGTATGTCACTTCAATCTTTCCTAAGATGAAACGGGAAATTATTGCTAAGTGGGATGCTCGGGAAGATACAACTTCCTGGTATGCGCATAAAGTCCGTGATTGCTGGATTTCTGAAGCGACGGATCAACTCGATCAAAGAATGTTACTGATTAAGACACTGGTTGCAATGTGCCCATTAGTGGGTCTGCTTGGAACGGTAACGGGTATGATTGCGGTGTTCGATATTATGGCCACCCAAGGTACCGGTAACCCTCGCACAATGGCGGCGGGTATCTCCATGGCAACTATCCCGACAATGGCGGGTATGGTTGCGGCTTTGTCAGGTGTATTTTTCAGTTCGCGGCTGGAAGTGAAAGTCAAACGAGAGAAAGCTGATCTCGTAGACAGCTTACCGCATCATTAAGAGAGAATTTTTATGGCACGTAAACGTATACGCGAAGACGAAGAAGCCGCAATCGACATTACGCCGATGATGGATATCGTTTTCATTATGTTGATCTTCTTTATCGTTACGACTTCTTTCGTGAAAGAAGCGGGTATCGATGTCAACAAACCTGAAGCGGCCCAGGCCACTAAAAAGCCTAGTGCGACAATCTTTATTGCTATCCGTGCTAACGGTGAAGTTTGGATGGACAAGCGTCCGGTTGATGTAGAGAGGGTTTCTGCAAACATCGAGCGGTTAAGAGCTGAGTCACCTACTGATACCATTATCATTCAGGCAGACAAAGAATCGAAACACGGTGTAGTAATGGAAGTTATGGACCAGATTAAAGCAGCTGATCCGTCGCTTGTTATTACTGTTGCTGGGGAGAATAACTAATTATGGTACGTTTCCTAACATCGTTAATTATCGGTGCCGTGGTAACGTTCCTGTTGTTTCTGATTATGGCGCTGCTCATTGAGGGCAGCGGCGAGCGGCGTCCTCCTGAGCAGGAGCGTATTATTATAGAAATTAATACGACACCGCCGGATTCAGATACACAGACGCGGACTCCACCACCACCGCCACCACCGCCACCACCGGCTCAGCCGCCTAAACAGCAGCAGCCGGAGCCAGAAATGAGCAATACTGCCGGTGCCGTGTCGTTCAATATGCCAGGTCTTGATCTGGGTGCAAACACGGGGTTAGGTGATCCAGGCTCTTTATTACGTGACGGTGATGCAACGCCTATCGTACGTATTGAACCACGGTATCCTGTGCAAGCAGCGCGTGACGGCTTACAAGGCTGGGTACGTTTAAGCTTTACTATCATGGAAGACGGCAGTGTGGATGAGGTTGAAGTGATTGAAGCCGAACCACGTCGTGTATTCGACCGTGAAGCTATCCGTGCTCTGCGTCGTTGGAAATATAGCCCGAAAGTTGTTGATGGCAAGCCAATGCGCCAGCCTGGTCAACAAGTACAGCTAGATTTCAGCTTAGACATGCAACAGGGAGATTAAAGAAATGAGAAAATTATCTTTATTAACCTCAGCTCTGATCGTTGCCGCCAGTTTTAGTTTTTCTGTGCCAGCAATGGCACAGGTTAACATTACTGATGCTGACAGAGCGCGCATTGAAGAACGCAAAAACCGTAAAACGCAGTTACCTGGTGAACGGGTAGGTCGCGGTGTAACTAAAGCGTTTGAGCTATACAGCGAAGAGAAAATTGACGAAGCCTTGCAAGTATTGCAAGAAATTCGTGGTGGTAATGATTTTGATAATGCGTTTTTAGCACGTTTTATCGGTTCTTTATATGCCACTAAAGATACCAAGCAAGCGATCAAGTATCTTGAGCAAGCCGTTAAGTCTGACTTATTAAGTTTTGCGGATCATTCTGCATCGTTAAAGTTGGTTGCAGATTTGCAGTCAATGGAGAACATGCATAAAGATGCCATTAGAAACTATGAAGCTTGGATGAAGTTTACCGGTGAGCAAGACCCAGATGTTTATCTGCGTATTGCGAATGCTTACTACCAACTAGGTGATTACAAAAACGTTCTTACTCCGATTGATAATGCTATTCGTTATGCCAAAGAGCCTAACAAACAGTATTACATGCTGAAAATGGGCGCCTTGTATGAGTCTAAAAACTACCCTAAGACGGTAGAAACGGTAGAAACCATGGTGCAATTGTTTCCTGAAGAACGCCAATATTGGGTTTACTTAGGTAACTTTTATACTTTAGTTGAAGATTACCAAAAGTCGTTAAGTGCTCTGCAAATCGCTTACAACAATGGTTATTTGCAATCAGAGTCTGAGCTGAAAACGCTGGGACAAATGTATGCAAATAACAACATTCCGCATAAAGCGGCAGCGATTTACGAAAAATACATGAAAAGCGGTAAGATCAAAAAAGATCGTACCATGTTAAATGCTATTGCATCTAACTTCCAAGCTGCTCGTGAATTTGCTAAAGCTGCTGAGTACTATGGTGAATTAGCTAAAATGACCAATGAAGCTGATGCGTATCGTCGCCAAGGTATGGCTTACTTAGCCATCCAAAAGTACAACGATGCCATTAAAGCATTTGATGCCTCTTTAGCCATTGATTCACGTGATGCCGGTAAGATCCATATGAGCCTGATGGAAGCTTACTTCTATCAAGGTAAATATCGCGAAGCGAATGCTGCATTGCAAGCGGCCAAGCG
Source organism: Alishewanella sp. HL-SH06 (assembly GCF_052656265.1). Lineage (NCBI taxonomy): Bacteria > Pseudomonadati > Pseudomonadota > Gammaproteobacteria > Alteromonadales > Alteromonadaceae > Alishewanella > Alishewanella sp. HL-SH06. The sequence continues at coordinate 2,782,186 of NZ_CP199752.1, read as the reverse complement.
GGATCCTGCAACTGAGCGTCAAACACGTAGTTGGCAGAGTTATATCAATGAAAAAGCGCGTGTAAAAAACATCAGCTTATAATTGATACGCTTACTAAAAAACCCGCTATATAGCGGGTTTTTTTATCAGATTGTTTAAGTAATTTTGTATTACAGGTAATGATGAACTATTTGGCACATATGGCTTTAGCGCAGCCTACAGCGTCATCGTTAGTGGGGAATTTGTTGGGTGACTTCTCTAAAGGCGTATGCCTTGTTTCACTTGCCCCCTCAATTAAAGCCGGCCTTGCTAATCATCGTGCAGTAGATGCTTTTACTGATGCAGATAGTGCTATTTGTTTGGCTAAACGGCAATTTTCATCGACAAGACGGCGCTTTGCTGGGGTGGCTTTAGATGTATTATTTGACCACTTTTTAACAGTGCATTGGTCCCGCTTTTATGCAGAACCTTTTAGTCGCGCTAAGTTAGCGCTTTACCAGCAACTAGCCCATGCGGAGCCTATAATGCCAGCGCAGATGTTGTGGACTATGCAAAAAGTACGGCAGCAAGATTGGTTTGAAAGTTACCAGCAATTACCTCGAGTCGGCATGGCGTTAGATAGGATTGCTCAGCGAATTCGTTTTGCTAATCAATTCGATGGCATTATTACTGAAATTACCCCGCGCTATACTGAGCTTGAACAGGTATTTTTAGACTTTTATCCTAGGTTACAACAGCATGTGCGACAACAGGCTTTAGAGCCGATTATCATGCCCACACAGCGTTAGCTAGTGCCCTGCAAGCCTATCAAGCCTGTAAATGGTTATTTCTTTGAAGCGGTATGGCTTTAGCCCTCGGTATTTTTTTGTTGTTCAAACAGTTTGCTGGCTTCCGCGGCTCTTCTTTCTTCTAAATGTTTTAAGTGTTGTGCTTTATGTTCGCGAGCTTGTTGATAAGCATCGCTAAAAGCGGCCGCCAATATGCCCGTAGGCATGGCGACTAAACCAATACCAATTAACGCGGTTATTCCGGCACAGAACTTACCCAGTGGCGACAGGGGGGTGACATCGCCATAACCCACAGTGGTGAGTGTGGCAATAGACCACCACATGGTACGCGGTATACTGCCAAAATCTTCTGGGTTACTTTTCCCTTCCACCAAATATAACAATATCGACGTGAGTAACAGTAATAAAAGGGCTATTAGAAAGCTAATGCCCAATTCGGTTTGTCGTTTACGAATGGATTGCAGCAGTAAAGTGAGGGAGTAATTAAAGCGTGTCAGCCGGGATAAACGCAGAATACGGAAAACGCGCATCAAACGAATCACCAACAGCGGTAAATCTTCGGACAATGGCATAAAAGTTAACAGTACTAAGATATCCAGCAAAGTCCAGCCAGAGATAATAAAGCGCCAACGGCTAATGCCCTGTTCACCATGCCCATAGGGTGCAATATAGATACGTAAGGCTAACTCAGTAGCAAATATGATTAATAATATCTGATTAATTAAAACAAAGTATTCAGGATAAGCCTCTGTTAATAAAGGCTCTGTTTCTAATATGGCGAAGATGGTGGAAAGTACAATAACAATACATATGAAAAAATTGAATGGCGATAGCCCTTCTTGACGCCATGACGAAGGATCTATTTGTTTTGCCAGCCAATTTCTTTTGTTCATAGCGGTTAAAGCACTTGTTTTACTCATAAACTAGCCTAGCAGTACTGGGCTTTCGACTCAAGCGTCGTCCTTGTTTTGCAGTGTAATAGCATGGCTTAATTTAAATATCAGTGGGCGCAAGATAACTTCTGCCAAAATGGCCGCATACAACCAGCTTATCAATAACACGCTTATCCCGGCCGGTAATACGTTTTGCTTTAATGTACTTTCGTAGTAAAACACGCTAATTAATCCCAGTAAGCTGCATAAAAAAGCAGCACAGGGAAAGTTGCGGCGGGTTTCTGATAACGCCAAGCCTATTCAAATACAGCGACACGTAGCTGTCGGGCTTAATTATATTCTTTGCCGTAGATTATTGTCGTAATAACGTTCTATGATCTGGGCCTCGTAGCTGCTTTCAGGTAGGCTGTTTATGGCAATTTAAACTGTTATACAATTTAGACAGTGAGGTTAGATAGCAGCGCTAACAGAGGACATTATGACAGAAGTATATTACCCGATTGGCCGTTTAGGCCAGCCTTGGCAAGCGGCTGAGAAACAACAATGGTTGGCGTTACAAAAAGTGCAACGCAGTTATCAGCAGGATGTGTTAGCGTTATTATCCACGCTCGATGCGCATTTCGAGAGAGAACAATATGGTGAGGTCGATTATCAAGCGCAAGGTTTTGCTTGTTACCCGCTGTATATTTTAAAGAGTCGTGATTGGCGAAACGATAAACCCTTAGCGTTAATTACCGGTGGCGTACATGGTTATGAAACCAGTGGTGTGCATGGCGCTTTGCGATTTGCGGCGCAGCATGCTGTAGCGTATTTAGCTGATTTTAATCTGCTAATTGCACCTTGTATTAGCCCTTGGGCCTATGAAACGATTAATCGCTGGAACCCTTTGGCGGTGGATCCAAATCGCTCATTTAGCGGTGATAGTGCAAGTGATGAAGCACGTTATTTACGTGAGTATTTACAGCGACTGGCTATCACCCCTTTGTTACACATTGATTTACATGAAACGACCGACAGTGATAATACGGAGTTTCGCCCAGCAAAAGCTGCACGCGATGGCACCGTCAATACCAATTGGAACATTCCGGATGGTTTTTACCTCGTTGGCGATGCAGAACGACCCGAGCCGGCTTTTCAGCAAGCAATTATTAATGAAGTCGCCAAGGTAACGCATATCGCACCGCCGGACGAAAACGGTGAGTTAATTGGTGATCCTATGGTACAACCGGGGGTGATTAATTATCCAAAAAAAGCCTTGGGTTTATGCGGTCGTGTTACAGAGGCCCCATATGTGACCACCACTGAAGTGTATCCAGACAGCCCCAGTGCCACGCCTGAACAATGCGTTATGGCACAAGTTACCGCGATTTGTGCTGCTTTAAACTTTGTTAGGCAAGCGAGCTAGTATGGATGTCAGGATCCGTCTGCTGCAAGCGGATGATCTTGCTAAGGTGGTTGCCTTGCAAGATCACTGCTATAGCGACGATTTATATGAACCGCCGGCGTTACTTGGTGCGCGTTTAAAGGTGGCGGCAGAAAGTTGCTGGATGGCCGAAAATACGGCAGGTGAGTTACTTGGCTATTTATTCAGTTATCCTGCGCTGACGCAGCATGTGACTGTTTTAGCCAGTCAATTTGAGCGTGCAGCGGCAGCGGATCTATTGTATCTGCATGATCTGGCCGTTAGTGAGGCTGCACGGGGTAAAGGTATTGCCGCCATACTGTTAAAACAAGCTGAGCAGCATGCGGCTGCTTTATCGCTGCCATGTTTAGCCTTAGTTGCTGTTCAAAAATCGCAGCGTTTTTGGCATAAACAGGGCTTTATTGCGAAAAGGCTCATAGCCGAAAAAGCACAGTGCGCTTTGCATAGTTATGGCTTAGATGCAGTGTATATGCAGAAGCCTTTAACCAGTGGCTAATTTTTTAGTGATGCGTATATCAAGCTGCTCTTTGCAGCTGTTGTAACTGCTAAAAACTGGCCTGTTGGCTTTTAGTCTCTGGGGCTTTAGCCTTATTGCCTGCTTGTAACATCTACAGTAGCGCCGCAACGAGTCACTAAAATGCAGAGTAATCTGCTATAGTCGGCTTATTTGAATAAATTCAGAGACAAACATGCAGTATTCAACATTAGGTAGCAGCGATCTTAGTGTATCTCGAGTTTGCTTAGGCACGATGACTTGGGGCCAGCAAAATACCCAGGCAGATGCCAATGCGCAGTTAGCATTGGCGTTAGAGGCTGGTGTCAACTTTATTGATACAGCTGAGCTTTACGCTATTCCGCCACGTCCTGAAACTTATGGCGCCACAGAGCGAATTTTGGGTAATTGGTTAAGCCGCCATCCTGCGCAACGCGATAAGTTGATTATTGCCAGCAAAATTGCCGGTAATGGTATTAGTCACATTCGTAACGGTAGCCCGATCAGCCCGCAAAGTATCATCGCAGCCGTTGAAGGCTCACTTAGCCGTTTAAATACCGACTATATCGATTTATATCAATTACATTGGCCGAATCGCACATCTCCACATTTTGGTAAGCATGCGGTTAACCGCATCAATTTTGCTACGGTCAATGTGCAGCAGCAACAAGATGAGATCTTAGCGATTTTGCAGACACTGGCCGATTTAGTGCAGGCCGGTAAAATCCGTTATTGTGGTTTGTCAAATGAAACCCCATGGGGGATCAGCCAATATTTGCAGTTAAGTAAGCAGCATAACTTGCCTCGAATGGTCTCAGTGCAAAACGAATTTGGTCCGCTGCACACCAAAGACTGGCCTTATTTGTTAGAGCAATGTCAGCATGAGCAATTGGCATACCTGCCTTGGTCGCCTTTGGCGGGTGGGGCATTGTCGGGTAAATATCTCGGCGGGGCGCGACCTGCCGGCAGTCGCTGGTCTATCGCTCAGCGTAATGGCTTATTTCGAGATACCGCACAATCTAATGCCGCGATCGCTGACTTTGTTGCACTGGCGGCGAATTTTCGCATCAGTCCAACGCAGCTAGCATTAAGCTGGACCAATCAAGTTGTCGGCGTTACCTCCACGATAATCGGCGCCACTAACACTCAACAATTACAGGAAAATATTGCGGCTTTTGCCATACCGCTAAAACCTGCAGTACTTGATGCCATGAACGATTGGTTACAACGGCATCCACAGACCTTTTAAATTTCCCTTCTGCTTTCACCATCAGCACTGAGCCTATGCTCGGAGCTGATGGTGGATCATTTCTTTATCTCAGTATGCGTAAAGTCGGTAACGACGGGTCCGTTTCAAAATGTGTTATGTGGCAGTTTGATGAACTTTGCGTTTTAGGCTTGCAGTTTCAATAAACACATATAATATAATTCGCATATTCGTTTTTTCATATGTGAATAATTGTGACATTACCCACTCTACTGTTTATTTGCACCGAGAACTCCGCGCGTTCTATTTTAGCGGAAGGCTTAGCTCGGCATAAATATGCGGATCGTTTTACATTATACAGTGGGGGTAGTGCGCCTGCTGTTGCCGATCCTCGCGCTTTAAGTACTTTAGCCGCTCAGGGTATCAGTACCGAGGGTTTGTACGCCAAACCCCTCAGTAAATATCGGCATATCAATTTTGATTATGCGATTGTGCTATGCAATAAAACAACGGCAGAGTGCGCCAACGAAATCACCGCTAAGCATTTATTGGCTTGGGATTTTAGCGATCCAAAGCAAAGTTCTGATTCTCATGCTTTTGAAACTACACTTCATCAATTAGCCGAGCGCTTAAGTATGTTTGTGCTGCTATACGATCGACAGCATCAGCACAAACCCTTAACCCCACTGAGTTTTTTTAAATTACTGGCCGATGAAACCCGGCTCAATGCGTTGTTATTAATTATGGCCGAGCAAGAATTATGTGTTTGCGAGCTCACGACCGCCTTACAAGATACCCAGCCCAAAATTTCACGCCACTTGGCCATGCTGAGAAAAGCCGCGGTGCTGCTCGACCGTCGTCAGGGGCAGTGGGTGTATTACCGTTTAAATCCAACCTTAGCGCCGTGGGCGCAAGCTTGCCTTAAGCAGACGGCGGTCGCGCAGCAACCCTTTCTCGCGCCGTTACAAGCGAATCTTGCGGCTATGGGCGATCGTCCAACGCGTGACAGTCAATGTTGTAGTGAATAACGATGCACTTTACAAAGTCAACACAGAGTTTTAAGCGCTTGGCATTGTGGCTGGCAAAAGTTTAAAAACGGCCGCAATAGTCGAAACTGAATAATGTTAATGAAAAACAGGACAGCATAATGACAATTAAAGTAGGAATTAATGGTTTTGGCCGCATCGGCCGCTTAGCACTGCGCGCAGCCTTTGACTGGCCTGAGTTTGAATTTGTGCAAATTAACGATCCGGCGGCCGATGCGGCCACCTTTGCGCACTTAGTTAACTTTGATTCGGTACATGGCCGTTGGCAACATGAGGCCACGGCCAATGAAGATGCCATGATAATCAAAGGGCAGCACATCAAGGTAACCGGCAATAAAGCCATTGCGGATACCGATTGGTCAGGCTGCGATGTCGTCATTGACGCCTCGGGGAAAATGAAAAGCCAAGCACTGCTGCAAGCCTATTTAGACCAGGGCGTAAAACGGGTGGTGGTCAGTGCCCCAGTCAAAGAAGCCGGCGTGTTAAATGTAGTGATGGGCGTAAATCAACATTTGTTTGATCCAGCGCTGCATCGCATTGTCACGGCGGCCAGTTGCACCACCAACTGTTTAGCCCCTGTGGTTAAGGTGATCCATGAACAATTGGGTATTAAGCACGGTGCCATTACCACCATCCATGATCTGACCAATACCCAATCGATTTTAGATACACCGCATAAAGATCTGCGCCGAGCACGCGCCTGTGGCAGCAGTTTAATTCCCACTACAACAGGTTCAGCAACGGCCATTACCGAGATCTTCCCTGAATTAAAAGGGCGCTTAAATGGTCATGCCGTGCGGGTGCCACTGGCGAATGCGTCACTAACCGATTGTGTCTTTGAAGTAGAGCGTGCCACCACAGCAGAAGAAGTGAATGCGCTACTTAAAGCGGCAGCAGAGGGTGAGTTGGCCGGTATTTTAGGTTATGAAACACGGCCTTTAGTGTCTGTAGATTACAAAACCGATCCGCGTTCGAGCATTATTGATGCGCTTTCCACCATGGTGGTAAACGGTACCCAAGTAAAAATTTATGCATGGTATGACAACGAATGGGGCTATGCCAATCGCACCGTTGAGTTAGCCAAATTAGTTGGCTTGGCCAAATAAGCCATTTTGCAGCAGAGAGCAGCATGAACGCAGATGTACGGCAATATTTAATTGTAACCGGTAATTACTGGGCTTTTACCTTAACTGATGGGGCGCTGCGCATGCTAATTGTGCTGCACTTTTATCATTTAGGGTATACCCCGCTGGCCATCGCTTCGCTGTTTTTGTTTTATGAGTTTTTCGGCATTGTAACGAACTTGACCGGTGGATGGTTGGGCGCCCGCATCGGTTTGAACAAAACCATGAATATCGGGCTGTTCTTACAGATCATTGCACTGAGTATGCTGTTGCTACCAGCAGAGCAGTTAACGGTGCTCTGGGTAATGGCCGCGCAGGCGGTGTCGGGGATCGCGAAAGATTTAAATAAAATGAGCGCGAAAAGTGCCATTAAGTTGTTGTTACCCGAGGATGCACAAGGAGCATTATATAAATGGGTAGCAATATTAACCGGTTCGAAGAACGCGCTAAAAGGCGTCGGCTTTTTCTTGGGGGGCGTGCTGTTAGCTTCCTTTGGTTTTCAGGGCGCGATGGCCCTGATGGCAGCTATGTTGCTCGTGGTCTGGTTAGGCAGTTTAGTGCTGTTAAAACAGGACTTGGGCAAGAAAAACTTTAAACCGAAATTTACGGAGCTGCTGTCGAAAAGCGCCAGTTTAAATTGGTTGTCGGCCGCACGGTTTTGCTTATTTGCCTCGCGTGATGTTTGGTTTGTTATCGCGTTACCGATTTACCTCTCGACCAGCGCAGGTTGGCCACAAAGCGCTGTGGGCGCTTTTCTGGCGTGTTGGGTGATTGGTTATGGCGCCATGCAGGCCTTTACGCCAGCACTCACACGCAGCAGTAAAAAAGCGCCACCGGCTGCGGGCACTGCGCTTAATTGGGCGCTGGTGCTTGGCGTGATGCCTTGGTTAATTGGTTTGGCTATGCTGTTTAGCGGTGAGCCATTATGGTCGTTGTTGATCGGCTTAATGTTATATGGCGTGGTGTTTGCAATTAACTCCAGCTTGCATAGCTATTTGATTGTGGCCAGTGCTAATCGTGATGGGGTGTCACTCGATGTGGGCTTTTACTATATGGCCAATGCCGCTGGGCGCTTAGTGGGAACTTTGCTGTCGGGCTGGGCGTTTCAGACTTATGGTTTACTGGCGTGTTTGTGGCTATCTGGTTTGTTGCTGCTAGGCGCGGTGCTATGCACTTGGGCGTTAAAGCGGCATCAGCAAACGCTGGCAGATGTTCAAACCTAACGAGGCGTTCTAATAGATAGGTTAAATCAAACCGCCAGGCTGCTTGCAGCCGATATTGCACACAAAGACGCTGTAAATACGTCCTTGTAAGCTCCTGTCCGGCATCCATGCCGGACACGCTTTGTTTAGCAATATCGGCTCGCTGCCTGGCTGCATAAGTTTTATTTATTAGCTCGCGGCAAGCTAAATAGCAGAGATTTGCTGCATTCTAGAGGTGCAATTGTTGATGATGCACGAAAATCGAACGAGGTGGTAAATGCATAGTACACTTTGACCGAGGGCGTGTTTTTCATGGATGAAAAACAGGAGCCCCCATGGATGGGTTCACGGCGTCCCTCGGCAAAGTTGTGCGGCGCGTTTAGCCACCGGATGTGCTAATCTCAAACCTACGTAACTTTAAGTAACAGCAGATTCAAGATCGGCGCAAAGCCCTTGGGGAGTTTTTTCACCAAGTAGAAGAGGCGTTCTAATAGATAGGTTAAATCGAACCGCCAGGCTGCTTGTAACCCATATTGGACATATATCCACAGAGTGCCCCGACAAAGTTGTACGGCGCGTTTAACCGCCGGATGCTCAGATCAAGACGATCACAAAGAGCCATCAGCATTAAACGAGAAAATAGCGATTAACCCTATGACCGAGAAACCACACAGCAGCTTCTGGAGTTTATTCCGGATATTTTTAGTGCTTGGCCTGACCTCCTTCGGTGGCCCGTTAGCACATCTGGGGTATTTTCGCACCGAGTTTGTAGAGAAGCGCAAATGGCTCAGCGAGCGTGATTATGCTGAATTGGTTGCGCTATGCCAATTTCTGCCCGGCCCAGCCAGTAGTCAGGTCGGCCTTGCTATAGGCTTATTGCGAGGCCATTACCGTGGCGCCTTAGCCGCTTGGTTAGGCTTTACCTTACCCTCCGCCATACTACTCATTGCCTTTAGTATAAGCTTACCCCTTTTACAAAGCGCGCTCACGCAAGGTGTGTTGCATGGTTTAAAGCTGGTAGCCGTTGCCGTCGTTGCCCATGCCGTCTGGGGCATGGCAAAAACCCTGTGTAATACCAAAACAAAAATCAGCATTATGACCATCAGTACATTGCTGCTATTAGTATTCCCGCTTGTTTGGTTACAACCTCTGGTAATTGTACTTGGCGCCTTCTTAGGCTATCTGTGCTTAGCACCAGAGCCGAGCAGCAGCAACGCCTTACCCTTAAAGATATCAAGTACTGCCGCCAAAGGCTTTGGGCTACTGTTTCTGCTGTTGTTAATCGGCTTGCCGTTATGGGTACAGTTGTATCCCAGCGCTGCGTTAGCGCTGTTTGAATCCTTCTACCGGGCCGGTGCCTTAGTGTTTGGTGGCGGCCATGCAGTATTGCCGTTATTACAAGCTGAAGTGGTGCCAAATGGCCTAGTGGATGCTGACACCTTTTTAGCCGGCTATGCCGCTGCACAGGCGGTGCCAGGCCCACTCTTTACCTTCGCGGCTTTTCTTGGGGCTGCAAATACCGGCCCAGTTTCGGGTGTCAGTGGCGGGGTATTAGCCCTGTTAGCCATCTTTTTACCGTCATTTTTAGTGCTGGCAGCGGTATTACCCTATTGGCAGCAATTGCGCAGCTCTGCCACCATCAGCCGAGTGATGGCCGGGGTAGGGGCTAGCGTTACTGGTATTTTATTGGCGGCCTTGTATCAGCCGATTTGGCAAAACAGTATCTTTAATGTTGTTGATCTGGCTATTGCACTTGGTGGGTTTGTGGCGTTGCAGTTTTGGCGCCGGCCAGCTTGGCAACTGGTGCTGGCTGGCGGCGCTTTGGGGGCGCTATTAACGCTAATTGGCTGAGGCTTAGTTAGCGAGTTTTAAGATCTCATCAACACTGCCTTGGGCTAGAGGATGATAGCCAGGGCGAGCCTGCTGATACACTTTGCGTGCCAGTGCCAACCCCTCTGGCGTGCTGGCCAGTTGTTTATACAGCGGCAAAATCAGCTTACGCCGACCAATTTTCAGCAAATAGCCCTCAAGTGCCGGTAACACCGCGGTGTAATTAGTTTTTAACGCCAACAAAAACCAAGCATGGGCAATTTCACTATTACTCGATTGCGTCAGCGCAAAGGCACTGTCTAACTGTTGCAATTGCCCAAGGTTGATATCAAGTGGCAAGTTATTAATAAAATACAGCCATTCGTGCACCGTCCACTCGCTGGTGGGGATCTCGGTAAGGGCAGTTAAGCCAGAGCGCCAAGCATTGCTGTATTGCTGCACGCGTAAAAACGCATCCGACTGCGGCTTAGGCGAGCTGGCAGGCAAACCGCTGCCGTGGATCCACTCTTGCACCTCTGCAGTGCTGACTTTACCCGGGTGTACTTGCAGTAAATTCGCGGTTAAATAACGCTCAAACTCTGCGGTGGTAATACTTTCAAAGGCATGGTCGGCAAAGTATTGGCGCACAAAAGGATCGAATACCGCACGGCCAAAGCGCTGTTCTAAAAACATCAAAAATAGTTGGCCTTTGGTGTAGGGTACGCCAGTAAAGGCATCGTCTGGATCACGGCCTTTTAAATCCAGATAAAGCTGTGTGTCATCAGCGGCTAGGCTGGGCAGCTCTTTCATTAAATCTTGCACCGATAAGGCCTGCTCCATTAGCGCACGATCAGTGCCAAACACCTGCTCCATAATGCGGTTTTCCACATAAGAGGTGAAGCCCTCATTTAGCCACAGATCTTGCCAAGTGGCATTGGTCACTAAGTTACCGGACCAAGAATGCGCTAACTCATGCGCAATTAAATTCACTAAACTGCCATCGCCAGCCACCACTGTGGGGGTAATAAACGACAGCACTGGGTTTTCCATACCACCAAACGGGAAGCTGGGCGGTAAAATCAATAAATCATACCGACCCCAACGGTACTCGCCGTAGAGCTGTTCTGTGGCGGCAATCATTTGTTGGGTACTGGCAAATTCTTTAGCCGCGGCCTCTAAAATATAAGTTTCGGCATAAATGCCGGTTTGCTCGCTCATCGCTTTAAAGTGCAAATCACCGACAGCCAGCGCTAGCAAATACGGCGGGATGGGGTGTGGCATGTTAAAGCGATAATCACCGCTGCGCTCGGCGCTTGGTGAGTTGGGCGCGCTCATCACCGCCAGCAGTTCAGGATCGGTTTGAATACGTGCCGTGTAAGTTAAGCGCAGTGCGGGGCTATCTTGAATTGGGATCCAGCTTCTGGCATGAATAGCTTGATTTTGACTAAACATAAACGGCTGCGTTTTACCGGCGGTTTGCGCTTTACTCAGCCACTGTAATCCTGATGCGGCCGGAGTAGATTGGTATTGAACACGAATTCTCTTCGGTTGAAACCCCGGTGTAATGGTCAATTTACTGCCCAGTACCGCATCACGCGCGGCCAACTGAAAAGGCACTTGTCGCCACTGGCCATCAGCACGACGGGCATACACCTTTTTAATGTCTAAATCGCGGGTATCGAGCAGAATCTGATTACGCTCTTTTTGTTGCCAATCCAGTGTCAGCTCCGCAAAACCGATTAAGGCCTGCTTTTGAAAAATCGACCTGTAAATCTAAGTACAAATGGCTAACGCGAACATCTTCTAGGTTGGCATAGGTATAACTATCCTTGGCCTGAGCGGTTTGTATAAAAAGGCTGGTGAATAACATTAAGCACACGAATAACAGCGGGCGCACAAACATAGCGGTTCCTGCAAGAACATCAAAACGAAGAACAACAGTGTACGGCCAAAGCTGGCGCCAATACAAGACGGCTATCTGTCTGCTCAGCTAACTAAACTGCGTAAGGACGCATGGTAAATTTTTTGCGCTAAAGCTAGGTGATGCTTAGTCAGTTTCGGTTTGCTGCTCCAGCAGCAAGCTATCTCGCTCTTGCTCGGTCAGGATGCCGGTTAGCAGCGTTTTGCGACGCAGCCGGCGCATGCTGTCACTGTCTTCGAGCAAGGCCCGTTTGAAGATCTCTGGTTCATGCATCATCGTTAAAATACTGTGCCAACGAATATAACCCCAATGCTTAATTAAACCGGTTTGATAGCGCAGTTCTAACTTTTCAAGTAGGGGGATGGCCAGCTGAGGATTGGCCAACAGTTTATCAGCAATACGCGCATGTAATTGCAGTAACTGCCAGTCGGATTGTTGCTGCGCTTTGGTGCGCACACGATGACGAGGAGGACGCATTGGCTATTTTATCTCACACTGGCCGTCTGTGCAGTTTAAGCGTTTGCGCGCCCAATACTGATAAGCCCAATTGGCGATGGGGCGAATTAACGGAAAAGCCAAAATAGCGGGTAATAGCCTTAAACCGGCGAGTCGCCAATAAAAAAGTGTGGCAGTTAAACCTACCTGAAATTGCTGGCCATCCCAAACATGAATTTGCTGCATCATTTGCATTTTACTGGCGCCGTTAAAGCCTGTGAAATCGGGCTGGCTAATATCCACCAGTTGCATTTTTCCCTTTAGCTTAGGGCCTAACCAATTGATTTCATGCCGACACAACTTACAGCTACCATCAAAAAATAAGGCGGCTTGGTTCTGGCTGACTGACATTGCGTTATCCATAAAAATAAAAATACCCAAGATGACAACTGACCACTACTGCAGTCAACTGATAACGTAACTGACGATAACTGCGCTGATAATGTTGGCTTATACCAGAAAAATGTTCATAAAAGCTTAGTGTTAAAAATAAGCCCGCTTGGATCAGCACACTGTAAGCAGGAAGCAGAGCTAAGGCTAAAAAACTAACCACGGGGAAACTAACCGCGGCTAAGGCTTGCTGTGTAGCCGCCTTAGGCTGATGTAATACCGGCCATAAAACGCCTGCCATAAAACCTAAAATTAAACAGCTATAAAACTGAAATAACAACATGGCTTGTGCGGGGGCTATAAGCGGCCAGACTAAGCTAACAACAGGCAGTAACAAAAAGGGAATTAAACCAGCATAGCCAAGCAGGCGGATCATACGTTTCTCCTCATACAGGCTTCAATCTACGCTATACGCGTAACAGGCGATCAAAAGTCGAGGGCTCAATAGTACTTTTACTTTTTTTGTGTTGGCTATTGGTTAAGCTAGAGCGAGTCAGTGGTCATTTAGTGTTGTCTATTTGCCTGGTTTTTGCGCCACAATTAGCGCCCCCGAGACGGCTCTACCTTTTTCTAAGCGTGGCACAATGTTTTCTATTGTACATAGAGTAAAACCTGCCAACTGCAACGCCGTATTGATATAGGCTTTAGTGTGACTGTAACGACCATTACGCTGCAGGTAATAATCATTGCTGTTAACGGTAGTACTATGTTGTTCAACGCTAAAAATAAAATAACCGTGAGGCTTAAGCACACGCAGTGTGGCAGAAAAGGCGCTGTGCAACTCCCCAAAGTAGACAAAAGTATCGGCACAAATGACACAATCAAATGGTTTAACCGTTTTTGACATGAACTCAACTAACTCCGCTTCATGCAGTTCCTTATAAAGGTTAAGTTTTGCAGCTTGAGCTAACATTTTGGCAGATAAATCTACGCCAATAAGAGCCCGACAAACGGGTTTAATGAATTCAGCACAAAGCCCAGTGCCGCAACCAAGATCAAGAATATCGTGCTGTGAGCTGGCCGGAGAAAGACTGCTGAGTACTTTTTCACCAATAAGTTGCGGCACTTGGTATTCCAGTTGCGCCAAGGACAGATTAAAACTGGCAGAATAGTGATCAAAGGTTTGTTTGATGTAATTATCGGCGGCTCTAAGCGGTGGAGTATTTTGTGCATAGGCGGCGAGAAGGTGCTGAGCAATGGCATCCTCTGGCCTATGTTCGATAAGGTTTTGTAAGGTTTCGATAGCTGCTGCTGTTTGACCTAACTCGGCTAAAACGTAGGCCAGTTGCTTCGTTGCTTGATGGTGCAACGGCTCTAACATTAACACTTGCATAAACGAAGATTTAGCCAGTTCAAACTGTTGCAGGTCAATCTGAATATTCCCAAGATTATAATGAGCAATCACATGCTGTGGTTCAAGCGCTAAGGCGCGATGAATCAGATGAAGTGCTTCTTGTGTTTGCTTGGTTTGCTTGAAAATGATCGCCAGATTAATCAGCGTATTGGTGTGGTGGGGGGCAATGCTCAGTAGCCGAGTGTAAAGCGCTTGGGCTGCTAGCAGATCGCCCGTTTCTTTGTAAATATTAGCCAAATTATTCATCGCATCAGCATAATGTGGTGCGATTACCAGCGCCCGCTTTATGTTGGATAGCGCTTCATTCACTTGCCCTGTTTGATAATACGCTAAGCCTAAATAGTGCAGTGCGTCAGGTTGCGTGGGTGCTAAGCGTAAAACCTTTTTATAGGCTGCAGTAGCTTGTGTCAGGTTGCCTTGTTTATGCAGCGCTCTCGCTAATTCTAAATTATGCGTGATCTTATTGTTTTTAGTTTGCGACATGATCAGGCTCGTTACTGACATTATTGACACCTTATCCTAAGGCGTTATCAATTTACAGTTAAGTTCTTTTAATGTTTCAAATATAGCCAAAATCAGGAGGGGAATAATTTAAAAAGTGAGTACAAACTATAATATTTAATATGCTATATGAGGTTACTCTTTAGTGTTTATTTTGTGAAGATAAATAAATCCCAGCCTGATTATCTCTCTTTCATACTTCATGTAAAAAAATGTCATTAAATTTATATCTTATTTTCTGACGTGGTTATTTTCCTCTGAATTTTCTAAAAAATATAAACTAGCATAAAAATATTGTCAGCTTTCTTTACAGTGTTGTGTTGCCATTTTCGCTTACTTTTTTAAGCTGCTAATTTAGTGAGCTTTAATTTTAGTGGCATTAAATATGCGTGTAAAAATAGTGTTTAGGAAATAAAAAAATTATTTTTATGGTGATATTGAATTTGAGGAGTATGTCTAGTGCTATTTCAAATCTTTTTTTAATATCACTTAAAATAATATTGGCAATTTCTTTCTTGGATGAAATTAACATTTCATTCGCATTAATAGTTGAGGTGTATAGAACGTTCACTTCATCTCCTGCTTAGGATAATTTATGAAAACAATAAATCCACTCTCAAAAAGTTTACTCACCATTGTTACTGCCACTAGCTTATTACTGACGCCTATCGTTAGTTACGCTGCCGTTGATATATTTTTAGAAATGGATGGTATTGTTGGTGAAACGCAAGACGCGAAAAACAGTGGTGCCATGGATATTCTGGCTTGGTCAGAAGGGTTATCCAATTCGGGATCAACGCATTTGAGCGCCGGTGGCGGGGCGGGTAAAGCCAGTTTTACAGATCTTACTTTTACTAAATATTTGGACAGTGCCAGTCCGGCATTAAGATTGTTAGTGGCAAATGGCGGTCGTGTCGAAAAGGCAACCTTAATAGCAAGAAGAGCGGGTGGCAGTGCGACGCAATATTTTAAGATAGAAATGAAAAATGTCATAGTTACGTCGTTTTCTGCCGGAGGCAGTGGTGGCGAAGATAGGCTGACTGAAAATGTGTCATTGAATTTCGCTGAAGTCACCTGGACCTATTATCCTATTGATAGATTTGGCAATCCGTTAGCGCCAATTTCGACAGGTTGGAATATCGCGGCAAATGTACAGCTATAACCAATCAGTAACCCCAATTATGAGGAGTTAATCACATGAGGTTATTGATAAATAGCTTTTATAGCCTGTCATGGTTATTGGCCGGGCTGTTAGTGACTTTTTCCGGTTTTGCTGTGGCTGAAGTTCTTAATGATCAAATCATTATTGATGATAAAAACTTTACTTTAGTGAGTTCGCGCCGAGTGACCCGTACCGTCAGTGAATATCGATTACGCGCCTTGGCGCAAAATGTCTCGGCTGTTGATTTAACGAACGTGAAAGCCAGTTTAGTCTCAGCCCCAAGCAGCATATCAATTATTCAAGGAAACGTGGAGTTTGGTGCTATTACGGCCAATAGCAGTGTATCAAGTAGTAATGACTTCACTATTCAAATCAATGTACGCCAAGCTTATACCTTAGCGGATCTTGTTTGGAGAATTGAAGGCGATTTGCCACCACCACCAACCCCGCCGTCCCGCAGTCCAACAGCAGTGGGTATCTTTATGAAGATTGATGGGCCTGCCATTAAAGGTGAGGTAGAAAGTTCAAGCCATAAAGAGTGGATCCAAGTATTAGCCTGGAGTGAGGGAGCAAGTAATTCAAGTACCACCCATGTTGGCGGAGGGGCTGGGGCAGGCACGTTTAATCTTGGTAATGTTAACGTTACCAAATACTTAGATGCAGCAAGTAATCCGCTGAGATTAGCGATTGCCAAAGGCGAGCTTTTTGATGAGGTGCAAATCGATGTTATTAAGCAATGTGGCACAAGTTTGTATACGCAATATGCCATTACGTTAAGTAACGTTTTGGTGGTCGGGCTAAGCAGTAGTAGCAGTGGTGGAGAAGATCGTTTAACCGAAAATGTTGCTTTTAATACGGCGACGATTCAAACGATGTATACCCCAGTAGGTGATAAATGTCTTTTTCAGCAACCCATATATTCCATTCAGTCTTATAACTGATTTAAGCGGAATAGATGAATTACGGGAATTTAAAAATGCAGATAAAAAAAATAATCACGACGTTAACCTGTTTCGTGATGCTGAGCTTTCAGCCCGCATTTGCGGCGTTGATTAGCGGCACGGCGACCAATATAACCGGGACAACCTGGGAATCGCGTTATACTATTACCAACAACTTATTGTTGGATATAAATTGGTTTACGCTTTACTTTGATGCTACTCAATATGCCAATTTAGTTTATATACCTACTGCGGAATTTGGACCAGATTGGGAAATATTTACCTATGATTTTGATTTTGGAGACGATGGTTATATTGACGTTTATTCAAACTTTACAGCAATTACTGTTGGTCAAAGCGTCTCAAATTTTGTGGTTCAATATTCTTACTTTGGAATAGGCCTGCCGAGTTTGCAGCAATTTGAAGTGTATGATGAGCAATTGATAGATCCTTTATCTGCTCCTATTGCTGCTGGTGATATTGCCATCGCGGCAGTTCCTGAGCCGGGCTCCTTGTACTTGTTCGGGTTGGGGCTTTTGGCTTTTGCCGCTTATCGTATAAGGCAAGTGCGATTAAACTAACCGTTAAAGTGTATTTACAGTACTCACCATACCCCCAATTAATTGGGGGTATTTTTTCATGCAAACTAAGTGACTTAAACCGAACATAATTAAGTCAATTTAACGCCCCACGATGCCTTTACCAATGGGCGCGATACTTAAACCGGCTAATTTTAAGTGCTGGATGCCAAAAGGGATACCAATAATACTAAGGAAGCAAACCAAGGCATGCATTAAGTGGCCAATGGCCAGCCAAATACCAAAGAAGATAAACCAGATAATATTGCCCAGAGTGCCAAAAGCCGAGGTGCCAAAATCCTCTACGCGGTTAATATAGCGACGATTAATCGCATCGCGGCCAAAGGGCCAGAACGCCAATTTCCCCATGACAAAGCAGGCACGACCAAACGGAATGCCAATAATGCTAATAAAGCAAATTAAACCAATAATCCACCAGGCTAAGCCCATCACTAGCCCGCCGAGTAAAAACCATAAAATATTAAAAATTAACCGTAATACACTCATCTTGCGCTCCACAACCTCATTAAGTTCAATACCCTTGCCGTTCACGTGTCTGTGCACTTTGGCCGCTGACAAAACAAAGCGATAAATGTGCCAACTTTAAGTTATTGTTTATATTTGTTTTATTTTTAGCTTGTAATTTCCTAAGCGTATTTTTGTGTGTATTTAACCAGTTTATAGTAAAAATACCTAGGCACCTGTGGCACAACCCTAACCCGACAGTGTTGCCCAGATAGCGCTTAGCTGAGTCTGTGATAAAACTTTTACTGTACCAACTGGTCGGTTTGTGATTTTGCCGTTATACTATACCGACTAGACGGTTTTGATTTGAGGGTGCAGCAAACGTGAATAAAGCGCAAATTACCGTACAACAGATTTTACAAGCGGCATTAGCCGTTGCTGCAGAAAAAGGGCCGGGTAAGGTCACCTTGGATGCGGTGGCACAAGCCAGTGGCTTAAGTAAAGGTGGCTTGCTATACCACTTTCCGTCAAAAGAAGCTTTGCTCAGTGCCATGGTGCAATTTTTAGTGGATGATGCTGAGCACAGCCGCCAACAGTTTGTTGCAACAGAGTCTTCAAAATTAGCGGCTTTCTTAAAAGCGCGAGAGTGTTTCACTCAGCAATTAAGCAGTAATACCGCGATGGCTATCTTAGCGGCTGCAGCAGAGCAACCGGCACTGCTAAAGCCGTTGCAGCAACATAACCGTAAGGTATTTAACGACATTCTAGCTGAGCATCATCACAGTCCCGAAGTGATGTCATTATTGCTGGTCAGTGAAGCCTTAACCTTTCATCAGTTGCTGAACATTTCACCCTTGACCCCAGAACAACACAGTCAATTGGAAAATTATATGACGATTCGTGCACAGGAGCTAAGTTAATGAACCGCCCATCTTTTACTCTGATCAGCAGCGTACTTAGCCTGCTGATATTTCTCAGTGCTTGTTCCGACTCGGTAAGCCAAGAGTCAGCTACCACACTAACCACGGTGAAATTATATACCGTTAGCGGAGATGAACATGCCAACAGTCGCAGTTTTATTGGGCGAATTGATGCGGTCAGTACTGTCGATTTAGCCTTTCAAGTGGGCGGGCGTGTAACTGCTTTACCGGTGCAGCAAGGCGAAATTATTCCTGCAGGTGAGCTATTAGCGGCACTGGATAACACCGATTATCAACTGGCCGTGCAACAAGCCGAAGTGCAACTTGCTCAAGCGCAGCGAGATTTAGAGCGGGCTAAGCCACTGCGTAAACAAGGGATCTTAACCCCGTCGGCTTTTGACCAGTTACAAACTAATTTTGATATTGCGCAAGTTGCGTTGCAAAACGCCGAGCGTAATAGCCAGTACACGCAGTTAAACGCTCCTTTTGATGCGTTAGTTACACGCCGCTTAATCGAGCGTTATTCCACCGTTACGGCCGGTACACCCATTTTACGCGTGCAGAATGTCTCTGAATTACGCGTGCACATTAACGTGCCAGAGCAAATGATGCGCCAAGTGCAAGATAAAGCCGATTATGCGGTGTATGTGAAATTATCGGATGATAATGCCAGCCTTCACCCGCTTACTTACCGTGAGCATGCGACAGAAGTGGATGTGGTCACACAAACCTATCAAGTGTCTTTTGCTATGCCGCGACTCGCCGGTGAAAATTTATTGCCAGGCATGACGGTGACGGTGGTCACCGAGAACAATGCTGCTCAGAATAATATGTTGATCCCCGTCTCGGCATTAGATACTTCAACGCCAGAGCAATTCTATGTTTGGATTTATCAAGCCGAAACTCAGCAAGTCAGCAGACAACCGATCCAAGTCAGTCGGATCCACCAGCAGCAAGTTGAAGTGCTTTCCGGTTTAAAAGCCGGCGATCAGGTGGTCTCTGCGGGTATTTATCATTTACAAGACGGCCAAGTCGTGCGTCCGTTTGAAAAATATTAGGAGTCAACCGCATGAAAATGGCGAGTTATGCGATTGATAAACAGGTCAACACTTGGATGTTGATTATGCTTTGTTTTTTGGGGGGGCTTTGGGCGCTAAATACCATCGGTCGTTTAGAAGATCCGGCCTTTACCCTGAAAGAAGCCATGGTGATCACCTATTATCCTGGGGCGACGGCAACCGAGGTGGAAGAGGAAGTCACTGAGGTACTCGAATCGGCAGTGCAGCAATTACCGCAATTAAAGCGCGTGACGTCTAAATCCTTCCCAGGCAAATCTGAGATCCGTGTAGTGATCCAAGATACTTACAATGGCCCAGCCATGCCGCAAATTTGGGATGAGTTACGGCGAAAAATCAGCGATAGCAGTCGGTCATTGCCTGCCGGGGTAATGACGCCATCGGTCAATGACGATTTCGGTGATGTGTTTGGTATTTTTTATGCAGTCACTGCTGAAGGGTATAGCGATCGCGAGATCCGTGAGTTGGCCACGTTTTTACGGCGCGAAATGCTGATGGTGCCGGGTGTGGCAAAAGTACAAACCGCGGGCGAGCCACAAGAGAAAATTTATGTAGAGATTGCCCAAGAGCGGTTGCTGGGCATGGGCTTACCTTTAGATTTAGTGATTGGTACCTTACAAGCTGAAAATACCGTCGCGGCGGCCGGCTCTTTAGCCGTTGGCGATAAGCGTATCCGCTTAGTCAGTAAGCCTGGCTTAGATTCGATCAGTGCGATTGAGAACTTACGTTTAGGTAATTTGGGCTCCACTGAGCAACTGAGTATTTACGATGTTGCTAAAGTGAGTCGAGAAGAGGCGGAAACGCCGACACACTTGATCCGTCATAACGGCAAAGCGGCTTTTACGCTTGCCATTGCCGGCTTAAGTGATGCCAATATTGTCGATGTAGGTAATGCCGTTGATTTGCACCTAGCCTCTTTAACGCCGCGTATTCCACTGGGCATCGAGTTACAGCCGATCTACCAGCAACATATTGTGGTGGATAAAGCGATTAATGATTTTATTGTGAATTTATTAATTTCTGTGGTGATTGTGGTCGCCGTGCTGTGTTTAACCATGGGCTGGCGCGTGGGTATTGTTGTCGGCGGCACCTTATTGCTTACTGTGCTGGGCACCTTGTTCTTTATGCGTATATGGCAAATCGAAATGGAACGTATTTCGTTAGGTGCGCTGATTATCGCCATGGGGATGTTGGTTGATAATGCCATTGTGGTGGCCGAAACCATGCTGATAAATATGCAGCGAGGCATGGCATCACGCCAAGCTGCAGCGGAGGCGGCCAGTCGCACCCAAGTGCCGTTATTAGGTGCCACGGTTATTGGCATTATGGCCTTTGCCGGTATTGGCTTGTCGCCTGATAGCACGGGTGAGTTTTTGTTTTCGTTATTCGCAGTGATTGGTATTTCCTTATTATTAAGCTGGGTGTTGGCGATTACTGTTACCCCTTTGTTAGGTCATTATTTGTTTAAAGTGGCCGCAGACAGCGAGCAACGTGATCCTTATGCCGGTTTTGTTTATCAGCGTTATGCCAAAGTGCTCCGTTTAGCTTTGCAGCAGCGCGCTGCCACCATCGGTTTGCTGATGGTGCTTACTGTGATCAGCGTTATTGGTTTTGGCCAAGTTAAGCAGGTATTTTTCCCTGCCTCTAATACCCCGTTGTTTTACTTAAATTATTATTTACCGCAAGGCACCGATATTCGTGCCACCGAGCGCGATATTGCCGAAATAGAAAAGATTATTTTGGCCGAAGCGTCAGTGGAGTCGGTCAGTAGTTTTGTTGGCGCAGGTGCCAGCCGTTTTATGTTGACTTACGCACCCCAATTGCCGAATAGCGCTTATGGTCAATTGATCATTCGTACCAAGGAGCGAGATGCGATCCCGCCCTTGATGCAGTATTTGCGGAAAACTTTACCAGCTCAGTTCCCCAGCGCTGAAATTTATACTGAGCGCCTGATGTTCGGTCCCGGTACCGGGGCAAAGTTACAGGCTCGCATTTCTGGTAGTGATGAGGCCATTTTGCGGCAACTTGGTCAACAAGTGGCGGATATTATGCGTAATACCGACGGCGTGACCGATATCAGGCAAAACTGGCGGCAGCGTGAGTTGGTGATAGCGCCAGATTTTAATGAAGAGCGGGCCCGCATTGCCGGTGTTAATCGTACCGATTTAGCGCAAACTCTGGCTTTTGCCAGTGAGGGCTTAGTGAGCGGTGTGTATCGCGAGCAAGAAAAACAAATTCCTATTGTGGTGCGGCCACCGGCAGCAGAGCGATTTGATTTAGACAGACTAAATGACCGCATGATTTGGAGTAGCATCGATAACAGTTATATCCCGCTAACGCAGGTGATTAATGGTTTTGTTACCGAGCACGAAGAAGCGGTGATCCAAAGGCGTAATCGGGTACGCACTTTAACCGTTGAAGCAGAGCCCACCACGGCCATAACCGCCGATCAAGCCTTAAAGCGTTTGCGGGCGCCGGTTGAGCAATTAGTATTGCCACATGGCTATACGTTGGAGTGGGGAGGCGAGTATGAAAGCTCAGCGGAAGCACAAGCTTCATTAGGGAAACAATTGCCTTTAAGTTTTCTGGTGATGTTAGCTATTAGCATTTTGTTGTTTGGCTCCCTAAAACAACCCTTAGTTATTTGGTTAATTGTGCCGATGTCGATATGCGGTGTTAGTGCCGGGCTTCTGCTGACGGGCTTTCCTTTTGGTTTTACAGCGCTGTTGGGCTTTTTGAGTTTATCCGGCATGCTGATGAAAAACGCCATAGTGTTAGTTGACGAAATGGATTTGCAATTAAGCCAAGCAACGGATAAAGCTCAAGCCATTATTGATGCGAGCATCAGCCGGATCCGGCCGGTGATCTTAGCGGCATTAACCACTATCTTAGGTATGTTGCCGCTGATTTGGGATGCGTTTTTTAACAGTATGGCGATAACCATTATGGCCGGTTTGGCGTTTGCCACCGTGCTAACTTTGGTGGCAGTGCCGGTATTGTATTCGCTGGTGTTTAAAATCAAATTAGCCCGCTAATTGAATCTGTTGGTTGCTAACAGTGCGGCTTTTGCTGTGCTGTTAGTGGCTACAATTAACACAAAATGCGGTGGCGGGTAACGCTTCTAAGCGTGCTGGATTAATTTTTGCACCACAACGGGTACATTGGGCATAAACACCTTGCTCCATCCTTAGCAACGCCTGATTAATTTCAGCCAACTCTGCCTCGGCATGGTGTTTTAGGCTGGTTAGCACATCATCGTTTTCTCGCTCTTGTGCTTGCTCTGCAAAATCATGGCTGTGTTCTTTCGAGAGGTCTTGCTGCAGTGATATCTGCTGTCGCTCCAATTCCATTTTGCGTTGAATTAGGCGACGTTTGTATTCTTGAAATGGCATGATCTGCTCCTTGTCTCTGCGCTATCTTAAATTTAGCAGCACTTCGTTAAAAAAGCTTGATCTAGCACAAATAAACAGCAATGGCTTAGGTAGTAAGACGTGTCTGCTTGGCCTGTTGTTGCCACATTTGGGCATATTCCCCGGCTAAATCTAGCAACTGTTGATGGCTGCCTTGCTCAATCAATTCGCCCTGCCGTAAAACTAATATGCAATCAGCATCGGTAATGGTTGATAAACGATGAGCGATAACCACGCTGGTATGTTGTTTGGCGACTTCACGCATAGCCGCAACAATGCTTTGCTCCGCTAAGGAATCTAATGCCGAGGTGGCCTCGTCAAAAACTAAAATGGGCGAGCCTTTTAATAGCGCTCGGGCAATCGCAATGCGCTGTTTTTCACCGCCAGAGACCTTTAAGCCGCGTTCACCCACCAGAGTGCCATCACCTTGTGGCAAACTATCAATAAACTGGCGTAACTGGGCTAATTCAATAACCTGGGCAATCTCGCTGGCACTGGCCCCCGGTTTGGCATAGGCAATATTGTCTCGAATACTACTGTTAAATAACACCGTATCTTGCGGCACAATGGCAATCGCTTGGCGCAGAGAGTCGAGGGTTAGCCCCTTAATATCTTGCTGATCAATTAAAATGCGGCCGCCGCTCACATCGTAAAAGCGATACAGTAAGCGGGCAATGGTACTTTTACCCGCACCAGACGCGCCGACTATCGCCACTTTTTGGCCTGCGGCAACGGTAAAACTGAGATTATTGAGAATGGGGCGATCGGCCTGATAGGCAAAACTCACCTGCTCAAACTGAATACTGGCACCTTGGGTGACTAAGGATTTAGCATCCGCTTTATCGACAATGCTGCTTTTGCGTTGTAATAACCCCAGCATATTTTCTAAATCGGTTAACGCGCGTCGAATTTCACGATACACAAAACCTAAAAAATTTAACGGTAAAAACAGTTGGATCATGTAAGCATTCAGCATTACTAATTCACCGATACTCATTTCACCACTCACTACCTCGGCTGCGGCTAGCCACATTAATGCGGTAATAGCCGCGGCAATTAATAGTGCTTGGCCAGAGTTAAGTAAGAGCAGGCTTAAACGGTTTTTGAGTCGCGCTTGTTCCCAAGTGGCTAAAAAGCCATCGTAAACCTGTGCTTCATGCTGCTCATTATTAAAATATTTCACCGTTTCATAGTTAAGTAAGCTATCAACGGCACGGCTATTGGTGGTGTTATCCGCTTGATTCGCTTCACGAATAAACTTGTTGCGCCATTCCGTAATATACACGGTAAAAAAGATATACAGACTGACCGCTACAACGGTGATCAGCGCATACATTGGCGAGAACAGTAAGCTGAAAATCACGGCTACCGCCACGATTTCAAGTAAGGTTGGTACAATATTAAACATCAAAAAGCGCATTAAAAAGCTCAGGCCATTGCTGCCTCGCTCTATATCGCGACTGATGCCACCGGTTTGTCGGTCAAGGTGAAACGCTAATTCTAAACTATGCAGGTGTTTAAAAACTTTTAAACCTAATTGGCGCATGGCATGTTCGGTGACACGCCCAAACAGTGCATCCCGCACTTCACCAAAAAACACCATGCCAAAGCGCAGCGCACCATACAATAGTAATAACCAAACAGGAACAAGCAGTAATTGTTGGCGGTTGGCATCTACCGCATCGATAATTTCTTTTAAGGCCCAAGGCAATAGTAAGGTGGCGCTTTTGGCGGCAATAAGTGCCAGTAAGGCTAACAATACCCGCCCTTTAAAGGCCATTAAATAAGGCCAGAGGGTTTTAATACTCTGACCTAGCGGCATGGCGTAATCACGCTTTAACGGTTCAGTTTGTTTTGCGGCGCTTCGCATGCCTCGCATAGTACTCTCAGTAATTCAATTTACGCATAGGTACAAAGGTACGCGGTATCCTGTTGTACTTGCAATTGAAACTTCACGTTAGCTGCTACTTCAAACGCCTGACCTGATGTAAATGTCAGCCAATCATCACTGCCAGGCAGTTTTACGGTAAGAGCGCCGCTGATCACGGTCATCACTTCATGTTGGCTGGTACCAAATTCATATTCACCGGGTGCCATTACGCCGACCGTTGCAGGTAGCTTTTCGCCTTGAAAACCAATTGAGGCGACTTTGCCATCAAAATAATTGTTGACTTTAAACATCGTTAACTCCTTATATATCGGGCTGTTTAGTAAAACGGAAAAAAGCCCGTTTGTATAGCTTTTTTAGCTATTTAGATGTCTTGAAGTCTTTTTCTACTCAGTAAAGCATTCTTAAAAAGTTAATCAGATTGCCACATTCGTGGCTTAGTCTGCACAATCCTAATAACAGATCAGGGAATACCACGTGAAGAAAACACTTATTGCGGCAACACTCGCGCTTATTTTAGCGCCTGTTGCTCAAGCAGAGCTTTTTATTTCAGAGTATGTAGAAGGTTCAAGTTTAAATAAAGCACTAGAATTACATAACCCGGGCACTGCACCGATTAATTTAAGTGATTATCGGATCCGGATTTATTTCAATGGCGCGTTAACATCCAACGTTAATCAACAACTTAGTGGCAGCTTAGCCGCCGGTGAAACCTTTGTTTATGCTAGTTCTGCCTCTGCCGCAGCCATTTTAGCGGTGGCGAATATTACAACCGGAGCAAGTCTTTGGAATGGTGATGATGCTATTGTAATTGAAAAAAATGGTGTGGTTGTTGATAGTATAGGTACAGTGGGAGAGGATCCTGGTACTGCTTGGAACACCAATGGCGTGTCAACATTAGATAAAACGCTTCGTCGTAAGAGCGTGGTAAGAGATACCAATATCAGCGATGCTTTTGATCCCTCTGTTGAATGGATTCAATTTGATCGGGACGATTTTTCTGATCTGGGTATGTTTAATGGCACAGGCGCGCCAATTGATCCTGAAGAACCTGTCGATCCCGAGCCATTACCACCTTTAGTGTGTGGCGCAACCTTTACGCCCATTTCCGTGATTCAAGGCGTGGGTAATGCGAGCCCCTTAGTCGGCCAAACGGTAGTGGTAGAGGCGGTTGTCACACATACTTTACCCGGCTTACGTGGCTATATGATCCAAGCCAGTGATCTTGAACAAGATGCCGATCCGTTAACTTCCGAAGGCGTTTTTGTCTTTACCGATAATGCAAATCTGAATGTTACCGCAGGTCAACGTGTGCGCTTACAAGCACAAGTTGGCGAAGCCTTTAATAATACTCAGCTGCAGAATGTGGCTAACATGGTCGCTTGTGGCACGGCGCAACTGCCAAACGCCGTGACCGTGAGTTTGCCGGTCGCTTCATTAGATTATTTAGAGCGCTACGAAGGCATGTTGGTGCAGTTCGCGCAAGAGTTGACGGTAAACAGCAACTTTACCTTAGGCCGTTTTGGCGAGTTAGTGTTATCAAACGGTCGTCGTTACACACCGACTCAAGTCGTTACGCCAGGTGCCGCCGCACAAGCCTTAGCGGCTGAGCATGCCTTAAATCGCATTATGTTAGATGATGCCTCAACAGTGCAAAACGCTGCCACGGTCATTTATCCAGCACCGGGTTTAACGGCGATGAATACCGTGCGTGCCGGCGATACCGTCGTGGGCTTAACGGGTACCCTTTATTACAGCTTTAATGAATATCGTGTTAACCCCATTAATAGCGTGAATTTTGTCGCGACAAATCCGCGCACTGCGCAGCCTGAGCTCAGTGGCGATGGTAACGTGAAAATTGCTAGCTTTAACGTGTTGAATTATTTCAACGGTGACGGCTTAGGCGGTGGCTTCCCAACTGCGCGTGGCGCCGATAATCTGGTTGAGTTTGAGCGGCAGCGTGCTAAGATTTTAGCCGCATTAGCAGCGTTAGATGCTACTGTGATTGGCGTGATGGAGATCGAGAATGATGGTTTTGCAGAAACCTCAGCCATTGCTGATTTAGTGCGTGGTTTACAGCAAGTCAGTGGGCAAGACGATTGGCGCTTTGTCTCAGTTAACACGCCGGTGATTGGTACCGATCAAATTACTGTGGGCATGTTATATCGTGCTGATTTGGCAACGCCAGTCGGTGCAGCTCAAATATTAGACGAAACCAACTCTGCCACAGATACCAATGGCGTAGCGTTATTTAATACCCGCAGTAATCGCCCGATGTTGGCGCAGCGCTTTAAGCTCAACAGTAACAATGCTGAGTTTGCAGTGATGGTGAATCACCTTAAATCGAAAGGTTCAGCTTGTAGCGGTGATCCCGATCTCAATGATGGTCAGGGTAACTGTAATATCACACGGACGCGTGCGGCCGAAGCGGTAGGACAATTTGCCGCGCAGTACTTCAATGACACTCCGGCTTTGGTGATTGGTGATTTAAACTCTTATGCGAAAGAAGACCCGTTAACGGCCCTGGCTCGTGCCGGTTACGCTAACGTGTTTGATGTGTTAGAAAAAACACCGACCTACGGTTATGTGTTTGATGATTTGGCTGGCCAACTCGATCATGCCTTACTGAATGAGCCGGCACGCCGTTATTTGGTGGATGCGGCAGAATGGCATATCAATGCGGATGAACCAATCGTGCTTGATTACAACATTGAAAGTAAATCAACGCAGCAACGCAGCGATTTTTATGAACCAGACGCTTATCGCTCATCTGATCATGATCCGGTTATTGTGGCACTGGATCTGATTGCGCCTCTGGATATTGATTTAAACCTGATCAAAGTGAATCAAGGTAATGCTAAATCAGGTTCGAAACTGGTGCAGTTAAGTTGGAGCAGTGTGCAAACAGGCTTAACACTCTATCGCGATGGCGAAGTGGTGGCAGTGTTGAACAAGCCTGGTAAGTACAACAATCAATTTAAAACCAGTGCGCCAGCCGTTACATACACCTTATGTTATGACGCGACCGCACAGTGCTCTGCGCCATTGACCGTGCATTTCTAACATTGCTAAAGCGTTGCGAGCAACGCTTTAGCAGATAAAAAAAGGGCCCGTCGTCAGACGAGCCCTTTCTATTTAGAGTGTCTCGCGCTTAAGCGGCTTCTGTTTTGGTTTGTTTCTTACTTTCAGCTTTTAACGCCTCAGCACCATTGGGTTGCTGGGTTAAGGTTTTGTCTGCCGCTAAGTAATCAGGTTCAAAATCATCCACGTTAATCACAAACAAGCGGCTTTCTTCGGCTTTACGCAATTTGTCGGCCTCTTGCTTATTAATTACGCCTAACTCTAAACCAATATCAGCTACGTCATGCAGTTTAAAGAAGGGTAAGCGTTTACCTGAGGCTTTGCTGACTTTATCAAACAGCGGCTCTGCAGCTAACACATCTAATAAGGCTTGTTCTACGCGACCTAATTGATTTCCCGGTTCAACCGTTAAATATAAGTGCTTACCTAAGCGGTTGCGCGCTTCACAAGGGGTCATCATGATACGTGATACTTGATGATCCAGCATATCTGATGGTTTACGTAGCGTGCGACCAAATGGGAAGACAATGCGTTTTAGCACGATACCAATGACGCGGTTAGGGAAGTTATCGAATAACTCCGTTAACGCCAATTGCGCTTTAGCCATGTTATCTTCACAAGCCCATTTTACCAAAGGTAAGTCTTGAACTTGGCGACCTTCATCTTGATAACGCTTCAGTACTGATGAGGTGATATACAGCATACTTAAAATGTCACCCAAACGCGCTGAAATACGCTCACGACGTTTTAAGTCTCCACCTAAGGTTCCCATTGCAACATCTGACATTAACGCAAGGGCGGCACTAAAGCGGTTCATTTGCTTGTAATAACGCGCAGTGTCATCGTTGTAAGGTGAATGACTAAAAGCACCACCGGTTAACGATAACCAGAAGGTCCGGAAGAAGTTACTAATAGCAAAACCAATATGACCGAATAACGCTTTATCAAAGGCAGTCACGGCTGCGCCTTCATCCGTCAATTGGGCAGCTTGTAACTCGGCTAACACATAAGGATGACAGCGGATCGCGCCTTGACCATAGATGATCATGTTACGGGTCAGGATATTAGCACCTTCAACCGTGATCGCTACTGGCGCACCTTGATAACCGCGAGCTAAATAGTTATTTGGCCCCATGCAAATGCCTTTACCGCCGTGCACGTCCATTGCATCATTAATCGCCGTACGCATACGCTCAGTCATATGGTATTTGGTGATGGCAGAAACCACAGACGGTTTTTCACCTAAATCAATCGCACCTACCGACATAGAGGTTGATGCATCGGCCATGTAGGCATAACCACCAATGCGTGCCATGGCTTCTTCAACGCCTTCCATTTTACCGACAGGTAATTTGAATTGACGACGAATACGCGCATAGGCGCCAGTAGACAGCGCAGCAGCTTTAATCCCACCGGTGCTGTTAGACGGTAATGTGATGGCGCGACCGACAGATAAACATTCAACCAGCATACGCCAACCTTGGCCGGCCATTTCTGGACCACCAATGATATAAGAAATCGGTACAAAGACTTCTTCACCTTGCGTGGGGCCATTTTGGAACGGCACATTCAAGGGGAAGTGGCGACGACCGATTTTCACACCTGGGGTGTCGGCAGGGATCAACGCACAGGTAATACCGCGATCTTCTTCTTCACTTAGTAGATGATCTGGATCGTACAGTTTAAAGGCTAAACCTAACACCGTAGCGATAGGCGCTAAAGTAATATAACGTTTGTTCCAGGTTAATTTTAAACCCAGAACTTCTTCACCTTGCCACTGACCTTTACAAACGATACCCACATCAGGGATAGCACCGGCATCTGAACCCGCTTCTGGGCTAGTTAAAGCAAAACACGGCACATCGATACCTTTGGCTAAGCGCGGTAAATAATAATTTTTTTGCTCATCAGTACCATAGTGTTGCAACAGTTCGCCTGGGCCTAACGAGTTAGGAACACCAACGATGCTTGATAACACCATGCTTTTGCTGGTTAATTTTTGCAATACGCAAGACTGTGCATAAGCAGAAAACTCTAAACCACCGTATTCTTTTTTGATAATCATCGCAAAGAAACCGTGATCTTTTAAGTATTGATAGACTTCTGGCGCGAGATCAGCTCGTTCATGTGTTGTGTGCCAGTCGTCTGTCATGGCTAGTAATTCTTCAACTGGGCCGTCTAAAAAGGCTTGTTCTTCAGCACTTAACCGAGGTTGTGGGAAGTTGTGCATTTTATGCCAGTCAGGGTTACCGCGAAATAAATCGCCTTCCCACCAGGTGGTACCGGCATCGATGGCTTCTTTTTCTGTCGTTGACATTTCCGGCATAATTTTGCGATATAACGCCAGTAATGGTTTTGTCAAATGTTGCTGACGTACCGAAGCGATATTTAACGGTAAGGCAACGATTAGAAAGACTAACCAAGACCAAAAGCCGACGATGTCGCTAAAAGTACCAATTAATAATACACCCGCTAAAGCTGCGGTAAATAATGTGAGGCTGGCGCGATGATAGGCAAGAATGCCTGTCGCCACCAGCAAAGCTACACAAACCAGAAAAATACTCATTGTTAACTCCTGCGATAAGAGGTCTGACCACTAAAGCCTAAGCTTAGAACGCTTTGATTTAAGTTGCAAGTACTTCTGTGCAATGCTTATCTATACAAAGTGTCAACTAATGTTGCAGACTCTGTACAATAGCCTTTAGCATAGCTCAGCATTGGCCTTTGTGTGTCAACACAAACGCTGTTTGTACTTTTATATGCCAACGACATCATTGTGGATTAATGGGAATACACCAGTGTGTGAATTATTGGGAATGTCAGCCAATGTGCCGACCGACATTTGTTTTAGTTTTAAAGGCTTAAAAGAGCGCGGTGGGCGCACAGGCCCACATAAAGATGGCTGGGGTGTAGCCTTTTACGAGCAAAAAGGCGTTTGTACTTTTAAAGATGCGCTGCCCAGTTATCAATCCGAAATTGCCCGTTTAATTTCTGATTACCCAATTAAAAGCACCGCTGTGGTAGCGCATGTGCGGCAAGCCAATCGGGGGCAAGTGGCATTAGCCAATACGCATCCGTTTACTCGTGAACTATGGGGGCGTTATTGGACTTATGCCCACAATGGGCAGTTATCCCAATATCAACATTTAGCGGTGGATCGGTTTTTACCCGTGGGAACGACCGATAGCGAGCGTGCCTTTTGTTATTTACTCAGTGCTTTAGCGGCACGTTATCCAGAGAAAAGCCCAGGCCCAAAAGCCGCATTTCGCTATATTCGTCGCTTATTACCACAGTTACAGCAGCTAGGGGTATTTAATATGCTGCTCAGTGATGGTGAGTATTTATTGGCGTTTTGCAGCACTAAACTGCATTGGATCACGCGCCGGGCCCCTTTTGGTGTAGCACGCTTATCCGATGTTGATGTGGATATTGATTTTAGCCAAGAAACCACGCCGAACGATGTCGTGACCATTATTGCCACTGCACCGCTAACTAATAATGAGCAGTGGCAAAAAATGCAAAGTGGTGAGGCGCAGTTATTCCGTCGTGGCGAGCCCATCGACTGTTGAGTTGGGGGTGAGCCACTGTACTTTTTGCAGTTGCACATCAAATTGTTCAACGTTATCTTCGCCACGCCAAAGTCTGACGAGCATGTAATCAAGCTCAGGTGCAACCCAAGCTAAAACTTGCTTGTCTGAATTTTCTTCAACCCGGGCAATGCGTAACGCGCGAACGGTGCCAAAAGGTAAGGCCAACGCTTCTTCGGTGACTACCTGATAGTGATACACTTTATTATTACCATCGCGGTTTAACACTTGGTAAGTGAAATCGGTTTTACCGGCGCGTAAATCCAGCACCAATTGTTGATGGTAACTTAGCGGATCTAACCAATCTTCTTGCCAATCGATGGCCTTGAGCGTGGGTTTTTTACCGGTGAAAAGTTGTTGTTTCTGCCAGTCTAAACGTAATTCATAGTGTCGATTAGATCCGGTACCCGTGCGGATCATTTTATAATGTGACGGTTTTAAACGGCCCTGCTCAAGCGTAAAAGTGGACGTTTCGCTACGCTTATCACTAAATACTAACCAAGTGATATCACTGCTATAGCCCATTTCATAATGGCTGTCTTTTTTATGCAAATAGCGTTTAGCTGTGCCATGGCTTTTGCCGCCACGGTACACTAAATAATCAGCATTAAAGGAAGTGAAAATAGGTGCTGCAGCAGTGTCTTTCGACGACTCAGCAACGCTAGGGGCTGGCAACGATGTCGCCAATACAGCAGAACTACAGAATAATAGTGTGCTTAAAAAAAGTGACGTGTTAACACGCCACTTCAGAATCATCCTCATCTTCGGCATAACCTTGTACTGAAAGTAAGTTACCGTCTAACCATGCCTCATTGCCGCGCTGTTGTAAACGATTTTGACAAAACCAACGCACAACCAGTGGATAAATCAGATGTTCTTGCTCATGTACCCGTTCAGCCACTGTCGAAGCATCATCACCTGGAAAGATAGGCACTTTCGCTTGCAAGATCACCGGGCCGCCATCAAGTTGCTCTGTCACAAAATGGACACTGCAACCATGTTCAGTATCGCCGGCATCAATTGCACGCTGATGCGTATCTAAACCTTGATACTTCGGCAACAAAGATGGATGAATGTTCAATAATTTTCCAGAAAAGTGCTGCACAAAAGCAGGCGTGAGGATCCGCATAAAGCCGGCAAGCACCACTAAAGATGGCGCAAAACCCTCAATGGCTTGTTGTAAAGCCCTATCGTAACTGGCGCGATCGCTATAGTCTTTGTGGCTGACGACACGGGTAGTAATACCCGCTGCCGTTGCACGTTGCAAACCATAAGCGGACGCTTTGTTGGCAATAACCGCTGTAATTTTACCGGGGATCGTGCCTTTCGCACAGCCATCGATAATGGCTTGCAAATTACTGCCATTACCAGAGATCAGTACTACAATAGCGTTCATGCGGCCTCGTTATTCGTTAATAATAACCAGCTGCTCATCTGCCGCAGCCGCTTGAATCTCGCCAAGGTGCCAAGCTGTTTCACCCGCTTGTTGTAGTGTCGCTAACGCGGTAGGTAATTCGGCTGCAGGCACAACCACTAACATACCCACACCACAGTTAAAGGTGCGATACATTTCATGGCGGCTGATATTGCCTTGTTGCTGTAACCAGTTAAAAATGGCGGGCCATTGCCAGCTTTTACCGTCAATAACAGCTTTGGTATTAGCCGGTAAGACGCGAGGAATATTTTCCCAGAAACCGCCACCGGTAATGTGACATAACGCATGCACAGGGCTGGTTTTAAACAAGCTTAGCAGGTTTTTCACATAAATTCGGGTAGGTTCTAGTAGGTGATCGGCTAACGACTTACCTTCTAATAAGGTGTCTGCTGACTGACCTGACACTTCTAATACTTTGCGAATTAATGAAAAGCCATTAGAGTGAGGACCAGACGAGGCCAATGCAATAAGTTGATCGCCCGGTTGTACTTTGCTGCCATCGATAATGTCGGCTTTTTCAACTACGCCTACACAGAAACCTGCGATATCGTAATCATCACCGTGGTACATGCCGGGCATTTCAGCCGTTTCACCACCGACCAAAGAACAACCTGATTGCACACAGCCTTCAGCGATGCCAGTAACAACGCGGGCGGCGGTGTCAACATCCAACTTGCCTGTGGCGTAGTAATCTAAAAAGAATAATGGCTCAGCGCCTTGCACCACTAAATCGTTGACGCACATGGCAACTAAGTCGATACCTACGCCATCATGGCGTTTTAAGTCCATGGCTAAGCGTAGTTTTGTGCCCACGCCATCGGTACCAGAGACTAACACCGGCTCTTTATAACCGGCAGGGATTTGGCACAGCGCACCGAAACCGCCTAAACCACCCATGACTTCTGGGCGAGTGGTGCGTTTTACGGCACCTTTGATGCGGTCAACTAACGCATTGCCTGCGTCAATGTCTACTCCGGCGTCTTTGTAACTTAAAGATGTGTTGTGCTCGCTCACGGCTTTCCTCGAATGGCTATGTGGGTTGGCTAAAGTGCTAACCATTTTACCCGTTTAACCGCGCAGACAAAAGCCTTACTGCATAGCATTCTCTTTCGCTTGGCGAACATAGTCTTGTAAACTGATGGTGTCGTCATTGGCGATCTTATGGTAACAGACTGAAGCAAAAGGAAATTCTTTGTCGCCAAAGGTCACTGCAATATAAGGTGCAGATTGATCTTGTTGATTGTTGTTCCACTCACCCCCGACCAGTTTAATGAACACTTCACCGACATAAGCGCCAATAATATTACAAAGTGTAAATAACATTTCGCCAGAATGTTGCCGATGCTGCTGATCTTTGTGTAACGCCGACAACAAGGTGTCGACGACCGCTAAACTTTCGGCAGATCCATCTAGCGTTAATTGATGTTGTTCGGCGGCATAAGCGATCGCATCTTGTGCGGCGGCATGCATTAACTGGTTTATTTCGGCAGATTGCATAGGGGTTCCTTATTATTTTTGATGGACGGCCAGTAACAGCTGACGCAGCTGACGACTGCCGGGGCCAAGAGATTCTTCTTGTGGTGCCAATAAACTCATCGGGGCAAAACGTTCGGTACTTTGTTGCAGCGGTAGCCGAAACAAGGTTTTATCGGCTAACAGCGGTGCCACCACAAAATCGGGTAACCAACAAAAGCCTAAGCCGAGTAATAATATATCGACTGCTTCATAAAAGTTATTTACCGTCCAACGTTGCTCAGCTTTTAACCAGCCAATATGTTCTTGCGGTTTAACGGCGGTGTCACGAATAACAATTTGCAGTTGTTGGCTCAGTTCATTTTGGTCTAGGCTTGGTAGCTGCGCTAACGGGTGCGTCGCGCCCACCACGGGAATAAAACGGGTGATCGACAACGGCTCACTTAAATAGCCTTTTGGCACCATGCCAGTAATGACTAAATCGGCTTTTTTTTGAGTAATAATTTCGCTAGTTCCCGTCAGCACCGTATCAATAATTTGTACTCGGCTGCCACGACTCATTGGATAAAATTGCTGTAATGCTTGGTATAAATAGTGTTTGGGGTAGGCTAACTCAGTGGCGATACGAATTTCTGGCTCCCAGCCTTTATCTAAGTTATCGGCCAGCAGTTCAAGATCTTCAATTTGTTGCGTTAAAATACGCGAACGACGAAGCATAACTTCGCCGGCGGCAGTCAGTTGCGCTTTACGCCCAATCACTTCGAGCAATTCTACACCCAGCTGGGTTTGTAACTTTGCGACGGCATGATTAAGCGATGATTGACTTTTGTTGAGCAACTCGGCCGCTTGGGCATAGCCACCAGCATCAACCACCGCTTGTAAAATGCGCCATTGCTCTAACGTGGACTTTGGGCGATAGGGCATAACGAGCCGTTTCCTTACTTTGCTTAAACCCTGGCTACCACCACCGCACGTAATGGTGCTGGATAACCCTCAATGGTCTTACTATGGTCATTTGGGTCAAGAAAATCAATCAGACTTTCATTTTCCATCCAAGGGGTGGCACGTTGTTCATCCAAGCTGGTGTGATTTAAATCGACCAGTTTAATATCTTGAAAACCCAGCCGTTCTAACCAGTGACACAAGGCGGCTGTGCTGGGGATAAACCAAACATTACGCATTTTGGCATAGCGTTCACCGGGTACCAATACGGTTTGTGCATCACCTTCAATAACCAGTGTCTCTAGCACCAATTCACCACCGGGGCGCAGCTGTTGTTTTAGTTGCTGTAAAAAGTCTAACGGCGAGCGGCGATGATATAACACCCCCATTGAGAACACCGTATCAAATTGCTTTAACGCCGGCATATCATCTATACCAATCGGCAGTAAATTAACCTGCGGATCGGGATTAAAATGTTTAATGGCTTGAAATTGCGTATAAAACAGCTGTGAGGGATCAATACCCACAACAAAGCGCGCCCCAGCGCCGCGCATCCGCCATAAATGATAGCCACTGCCACAGCCGACATCTAATACCAAACGCTCGGTTAAATCACTGATGTGCGGCAGCACCCGTTGCCATTTCCAATCTGAACGCCACTCGGTATCAATATCAATACCATGGATCTGAAAGGGGCCTTTGCGCCAAGGTTTTAATTGCTGCAGTAAAAAGCGAATGCGTTCTGTTTCACCCGCGCTAATATCACTTGCTTGACCAAAGGCAACAGCGTCAGCCAGCGCTATTTGCGAGACGCGAGTCGCTGGCAGATTCGCAAGTATTTTTTGCCATTGTTTAAATTCACCATGTAGCGCGGTTTTCGACCACAACGCTAATTGCGCCGGTAAGGTTTCTAGCCAAGGGTGCAGACGGCTGGTGGCAAGCTGCGCATAAAAAGCGGAAAAGTCCAACATGCGAATCAATCCTTTAAAGCAAACATCGAGCAAAAATTAAAACATTGAAACCAGACACTGTGCGAATGAAAGCCGGCTTGCTGCAGGCGCGCACTGTGGGTGGCGAGCGTGTCGGGGCGCATAACTTTTTCCAGCGCGGTGCGTTTTTGGCTAATTTCTAATTCGCTGTAACCATTGGCGCGTTTAAAATCATGGTACAAATCAATCAGCAATTCATCATTAACAGGGGTATCGGCTTTAAATTTTTCTGAGATGATCAAAAGGCCACCCGGTTTTAACCCCTGATAAATTTTGTTGAGTAGAGCTTGGCGATCTTCTGGCGCCAAAAATTGCATGGTAAAGTTCACCACCACCACCGCAGCATTTTCAATAGTAAGCTGTCGAATATCACCTAATATGGCGTCCACCGGCACATCCGAGCGAAAGGCTTGCAAATGACGCTGACAACGCTCAATCATGGCACTGCTATTATCCACTGCGATCACTTTACAATTGTCGGCGGTAATATGGCGGCGCATGGACAAACTGGCCGCCCCTAACGAGCAGCCTAAATCATAATAATGGCTATTTGCCTGCTGATAGCGCGCAGTCAATTTACCGATGGTTTGAATAATCGTTTGGTAGCCAGGAATAGAGCGCTGGATCATGTCAGGAAAAACGTCGGCTACCGCATCATCAAAACGGAAATCCTGAATATGTGCCAAAGGTTCGGCATAAACGTGGTCTTTTTGCATTAACACACTCAGTGGTTGTCACGAAAATGGCGGCTAGTTTACCTGAAATTTGCCGAGCGCTGAAAACTTATCGTGTTAAGCTAGCGACTAAGCAGAGTTTTCGGCTCTGGGCAGTGACTTTAAAGCGCTTTTCGCTATAATTGCCGTCATTCAAATCAGTTGCTTTCAGTTGTTCAGCATGGAGAAAGGATAAATTAATGCGTAGTCATTATTGCGGTAAGTTATCGGTAAACGAAGTCGATCAGCAGGTCACACTTAGTGGCTGGGTAAACCGTCGTCGGGATCTGGGTGGGTTAATTTTTATCGATATGCGAGATCGCGAAGGCTTGGTGCAAGTCGTTTGTGATCCTGATCTGAAAGCGTTATTCGACGTCGCTTACACCTTGCGCAATGAATATTGTATTCAAGTCACCGGGCAAGTTCGGGCACGTCCCGCTTCACAAATTAACAAAGACATGGCGACGGGTGCGGTTGAAGTGTATGCCAGTGCGCTCACCATTTTAAATAAGTCAGCGCCGCTGCCTCTAGACTTTAATCATGAGAACAGCGAAGAACAACGCTTAAAATACCGCTATCTTGATTTACGCCGGCCATTAATGAGCGAACGTTTAAAGTTTCGCGCTAAAGTCACCAGCTTTGTACGTAACTTTATGGACGGCAATGGCTTTTTAGATGTTGAAACCCCCATTTTAACCAAAGCCACCCCAGAAGGTGCGCGAGATTATTTAGTGCCAAGCCGCACGCACAAAGGCGAGTTTTTCGCTTTGCCACAGTCTCCCCAGTTATTTAAACAACTGCTGATGATGTCGGGTTTAGATCGCTATTATCAGATCGTAAAATGTTTTCGTGATGAAGATTTACGTGCCGATCGCCAGCCTGAATTTACTCAGATCGATATTGAAACCTCTTTTATGAGTGCGCCAGAAGTGATGGCGGTAACGGAGCAAATGGTTCAGCAGATGTTTGAACAATTGCTCGGTGTGGATTTAGGCACCTTCCCACAAATGCCATACTGGGAAGCAATGCGTTTATACGGCTCAGATAAACCTGATCTGCGTAACCCCATGCAGTTTGTCGACGTTGCTGATTTACTGAAAGACGTTGAGTTTAAAGTTTTTTCAGGCCCAGCAAACGATGCAAAAGGCCGCGTAGTGGCATTAAAAGTGCCAGGCGCAGCAGAAAAAGTATCGCGCAAAGATATTGATAACTATACCCAATTTGTCAGCATTTACGGTGCAAAAGGCCTTGCTTGGATGAAAGTAAATGACGTTGCCGCGGGAGCCGAAGGTGTGCAATCGCCGGTGGCGAAGTTTTTAAGCCCGAGCATCATTACTGACATTTTAGCGCGTACAGCAGCCGCTAACGGTGATTTAATTTTCTTTGGTGCTGACAGCTATAAAGTGGTCTGTGAAGCCATGGGCGCACTGCGCTTAAAACTGGGGGAAGATTTACAAATTACTCAACCCGGTTGGAAGCCATTGTGGGTAGTCGACTTCCCAATGTTTGAAGAAAACGATGATGGCAGTTACTCAGCAGTACATCACCCGTTTACCTCACCATTAGATACGCAAAGCTTTTTAGCTACGCCTAACCAAGAATTAAAGCTGGGTGAATTGTTATCCAATGCCTATGACATGGTGCTAAACGGTACCGAATTAGGCGGTGGCTCAGTCCGTATTCATACCGCAGAAGTTCAAGCAAAAGTGTTCACGTTACTGGGTATTAGCGATGAAGAGGCAGCAGAAAAATTTGGCTTCTTACTCGAAGCGTTAAAGTATGGCGCACCGCCACATGCCGGTTTAGCTTTTGGTTTAGATCGCTTAGTCATGTTAATGACCGGTGCAACCTCTATTCGTGATGTGATGGCGTTCCCTAAAACTGCCACTGCTGCGTGTCCATTAACGGATGCACCTGGTGCGGCCAACCCACAACAACTGGCTGAGTTGGGTATCCAAGTCACGCCAAAAGCGTAGTTACTGCATTACACAACGAGGCCCAAGTGCCTCGTTGTGCCTTTATATCCTGTTTATGATTAGCTAAGAGGAGTAAGACATGGCTGGACATAGCAAATGGGCTAACATGAAGCATCGTAAAGCCCGTCAGGATGCCAAAAAAAATAAGATCTGGACCAAGATGATCCGCGAACTTACGGTAGCGGCGAAGATCAGTGCTGATGTGCAAGCAAACCCACGCTTACGTTTAGCTGTCGATCGCGCTTTAGCCGAAAATATGACGCGCGATACCATCGACCGAGCCATTAAACGTGGTGCCGGTATGCATGATGCCGATAACTACGAAGAACTCGTTTATGAAGGTTATGGCCCAGGTGGTGTGGCGGTGATTGTCGAAACACTCACCGATAACAATAAACGTACCGTTGCTGATGTGCGCCATGCCTTTTCGAAAAATATGGGTAACTTAGGCACCTCAGGTTCGGTCTCTTATTTATTTCATCGCAAAGGCGTGTTGTGCTTTGCCGTCGGCGCTGATGAAGAGCAAATCTTAGATGTGGCACTGGATGCCGGTGCCGATGATGTACAAACCCAAGAAGATGGCAGCATCGAGGTGCTCACTAGCCCTGAGTATTTCAGTGCAGTACAGGATGCGCTTAACGGTGCAGGCTTTGTGGCTGACTCTGCTGAGCTAACCTTAGTGCCTGATACGCATGCCGAATTGGATGCTGAGACGGCAGAGAAATTTATCAAATTACTGGATGCGTTAGAAGATTCTGACGATGTACAAAACGTTTATCATAATGCGCAGATCAGTGACGACATTATGGCTAGCTTGGAGTAGCCTTGAATATTATTCTGGGCATCGACCCTGGTAGTCGTTTAACGGGTTACGGTGTGGTTCGCCAGCAAGGTGGGCAGTTTCATTATGTGGCCAGTGGTTGTATTCGTTTAGGCACTGATGACTTTCCTGAGCGTTTACTGCGGATCTTTAACGGCATCAGTGAAATTATTGCGCAAACGCAACCGACTATTTTTGCCATTGAACAAGTGTTTATGGCACGCAACCCCGATTCCGCACTCAAATTAGGTCAGGCGAGGGGCGCGGCTATTGTGGCGGCTAAAAATGCCGGTTTAGTGGTGCATGAATATTCGGCGCGGCAAGTGAAACAAGCCGTAGTGGGCAGTGGCGCGGCGGATAAAGCGCAAGTACAACATATGATCCGGCATTTATTAAAGTTATCTGCGAGTCCTCAAGCCGATGCGGCAGATGCACTGGCCGTGGCATTGTGCCATGGTCATACGCAGCAAAGTTTAATTGCCATGGCGGGGCAAGCCAGTAAAACAGTTCGCGGCCGTTTACGTTAACGCCGCCCAAAGATAAGAAAACAGATGATTGGACGTTTAAGCGGTATTATTTTAGAAAAGCAGCCACCCGATTTATTATTGGACGTGGCCGGTGTAGGTTACGAAGTGCAATTACCCCTCACCAGTTTTTATGCTTTGCCCGAAGTGGGTAAGCCCGCGGTGATTTACACCCACTTTGTGGTGCGCGAAGACGCACAGTTACTTTATGGCTTTAGTAATCAAACTGAGCGTAGTTTGTTTCGACAATTAATTAAAGCAAATGGCGTTGGGCCAAAGTTGGCGTTAACTATCCTTTCTGGCATGACCGCGCAGCATTTTGTACGTTGTGTGCAATTTGATGATCTCAGTACCTTGGTAAAATTGCCGGGTGTCGGTAAAAAAACGGCCGAGCGTTTAGTGATTGAAATGCGTGATCGCCTAAAAGATTGGGGCGTCAGTTCAAATACGCCCATCACCGATAAAATGATTATGCAGGAGGATGAAGCTTTATTTGCGCCTCCGGCTTCGGCAGAGCAAGATGCGATTAGTGCCTTATTCGGTTTAGGCTATTCGCAAGCGCAAGCGGCAAAAGCGGTGCAACAACAACTGAAACCTGGCATGAGCAGCGAGCAGCTGATTAAAGCAGCGTTAAAGAGTATGATTTAACCCCGTAAGCCAGGCTAAGCAGAGTGTCATGCTGGCCTGTATCGCGGTTAATCGTGGCGTTTTCTAAGCACACAAAGCAGTTATAAAAGGCATAGCATGATAGAAGCAGATCGTCTGATCCAGCCTAGCGCATTTAAAGAAGAAGAAGCCATCGACAGGGCTATTCGGCCAAAATCGCTGGCCGATTATACCGGCCAAGCGCATGTGCGTGAGCAAATGGCGATCTTTATCGAAGCCGCCCGCGGGCGCGGTGAGCCGCTCGATCATTTATTGATTTTTGGCCCGCCAGGTTTAGGTAAAACCACCTTAGCCATGATTGTGGCCAATGAAATGGGGGTGAACATTAAAACCACCTCTGGGCCTGTACTAGAAAAGGCCGGTGATTTGGCGGCATTACTGACCAATCTTGAAGAAAATGATGTGCTTTTTATCGATGAAATTCATCGTTTAAGCCCTGTGGTAGAAGAAATTCTGTATCCGGCCATGGAGGATTATCAGTTAGATCTGATGATTGGTGAAGGCCCTGCGGCGCGCTCAATTAAACTCGACTTACCGCCTTTTACCCTAGTAGGGGCCACCACCCGAGCTGGTGCTCTGACATCACCTTTGCGCGATCGCTTTGGTATCGTGCAACGATTGGAATTTTATAAAGTAGAAGAGCTGACGCAAATTATTCAACGCTCGGCCAACTTCCTTAATATGCAGTTAGATGAAGCCGGTGCCACTGAAATTGCACGACGTGCTCGTGGTACACCGCGTATCGCTAACCGTTTGTTACGTCGTGTGCGAGATTATGCTCAGGTTAGAGCTAATGGCATAGTCAGTGTTGAAGTAGCGTCTGCCGCGCTGAAAATGGTTGATGTAGATGCACAAGGTTTTGATTACATGGATCGTAAATTACTCGATGCCATTATTGATAAGTTTATGGGGGGGCCAGTAGGATTAGATAACTTAGCTGCTGCCATCGGTGAAGAAAAAGAAACCATTGAAGATGTGATTGAACCCTTTTTAATTCAGCAAGGTTATATTCAACGCACGCCACGGGGGCGAATAGCCACGCCTCGTGCTTATCAGCATTTAGGTTTTGACCTGCCACAGACACCAACATAAGGGTGTTGTTACTCGGGTTTTAAGCAAAAAAAAGCCCGCTCAATGAGCGGGCAAGCAACAATTTCAGGAACTGCTTCAATAAATCCAGGGAACATGTTTGGAGCAAACAACAAAACCTCTCTCACAAAGTCTCATTGTTAAGTGACCTGTACTAAACAATCAAAAGGCGCTACCAAAATTTTGATTGTCTTTGCGCTAGCTCAGAACACCTGCGTATGATAGAGAATTGGAGTTTTTACTTCAAACGAGAAAAACTGGCGTTTTGACATTAAAAAAACTAATGGTTCGTCAAGGGTTAAGATGATGAGGATAAAAAGAGACTTACGAGTTTATCGTAAGCTATTACTGAAATTCATCTGCCATTCATCTAAATCAAGCATGATAGCAACAGATTACTTTTTATCGCTTAAAACGATAATTTGTACCTAAAAAATCGGCTTTTATTCTGAACTTAGCCGATAGACCTGTGTCAACGTAATGTTTTAATAAAAAACAAGTAGTCAGTGTAAAAAAATATA
Source organism: Alishewanella sp. HL-SH06 (assembly GCF_052656265.1). Taxonomy (NCBI): domain Bacteria; kingdom Pseudomonadati; phylum Pseudomonadota; class Gammaproteobacteria; order Alteromonadales; family Alteromonadaceae; genus Alishewanella; species Alishewanella sp. HL-SH06. The sequence continues at coordinate 2,739,304 of NZ_CP199752.1, read as the reverse complement.
GTTACGAAATTGGTCGACAGCCAATTGAGTTTGTACGCTGGCTTAATTATCATACAGGCGCGAAATAAAGCGGAACCAGATGCAGCGAAACAACTTCTCTTGGTCAGTGCGGGTGTATTATGAAGATACCGATGCTGGCGGCATTGTTTACTATGCAAACTACCTGAAATACTTCGAAAGAGCGCGCACCGAATGGTTGCGTGCCCTAGGAGTTGAGCAAGATATCTGGTTAGCGAATAAAGTCGCTTTTGTGGTAACTGAAGTACAGATGAAGAATACTCGCCCTGCAAAGTTCAATGAGCTGTTGACGGTGTCCAGTGAAATCAGTACCTTAAAGCGTGCTAGTTTATGTTTTAAACAAGAAATTCACAATGCAGCCCAACAAATTGTGTGTGCTGCAGAGATTAAGATAGCGTGTGTTGACCCAGAGCAGTTAAAAGCTCGTTCAATACCCGCAGAAATAACAGAGGTATTATCGCGTGTCAGGTGAAATTTCCATTCTGCATTTATTGCTCGATGCCAGCATAGTTGTTCAGGCAGTAATGTTAATCCTGGTGGGGATGTCAGTAACCTCGTGGGCGATGATTTTTAAACGCAAGAAGATCTTAACCGAAGCGTTAAGTGATGCGAAAAAGTTTGAAGACCGTTTTTGGTCGGGCATTGATTTATCAAAGTTATATGCTGAAGTCAGTGCACGCCAACAAGCCAACGGTATGGAAGCCTTGTTCAAGTCAGGCTTTAAAGAGTTCGCGCGTATGCACAAAACCAGTCGCCAATCAGCGGCAGTGATGGACGGTACGCATCGTGCCATGCGCGTAGGTTTGTCGCGCGAAGTAGAACGCTTAGAATCGGATTTGCCGTTTTTAGCCACTGTCGGTTCGATCAGCCCGTATATCGGTTTGTTCGGTACTGTCTGGGGTATTATGAATTCTTTTATCGCTTTAGGTGCGGTGCAACAAGCCACCCTAGCGATGGTGGCGCCTGGTATCGCTGAAGCCTTAATTGCCACTGCAATTGGTTTATTTGCTGCCATCCCGGCCGTTATTGCTTACAACAAGTTCTCAACGCAGGTTGAGCAGATTGAAAGCAGCTACATCAATTTTGTTGAAGAGTTTGCGAACATTCTGCATCGCCAGGTCAGTAGCGGAGATCAAGGCTAATGATATACCCGCGTAAAAAGCGCCGCCCAGTTGCTGAGATTAACGTAGTACCTTATATCGACGTTATGCTGGTGCTGTTGGTGATTTTTATGATTACCACACCGATTATCACGCAAGGTGTGAAGGTTGAACTGCCAAAATCAGCGGCACAACCGATTGAACAAATGAAAGACGGTAAAACGCCCTTGGTGGCCACCGTTGATGAAGATGGTTTGTATTATTTTGAAAAAGACGGTAACCAGCAAGGCCCTTTTACCGCGTCACAGTTACAGGTTGAGGTTGCAAGTTGGTTAAGTATCGAGCCTGGCACTCAGGTGATAGTAAAAGGTGATGGTCGTGTGGATTACAATTCAGTAATACGCCTGATCAATGTGTTAAAAAACGCTGGGGCTCCCGCTGTCGGGTTGATGACTGACAATGAAGTCTGAGTTGCAAGCAAAGTGGTGGCAAAAACCACTGGCAAAATCAGTAGGCTTGCACCTTGCGTTAGTGCTGGGTTTATTCATCAGTACCTTAAGTTTTTGGCCAAAGCCAACTGAAATTATGTTATCAAGTGAAGCAGGGCTCAGTGCCGATGCGCCACCTCCGCCACCACCGGCGCCTGTTGAAGCGGTGGCGATTGACAAACAAGCGTTAGAACAGCGTGTTGCTGAGATTAAAAAACAGCAAGATGACACACGTAAAGCTGAAGAGAAACGTATTAGAGATTTAGAACGCCGTGCGAAAGAAGCTGAAAATTCACGTACAGCAGAAGAAGCCCGCTTAAAACGGGTAGCAGAAGAAAAACGCAAAGCGGATGCCGCAGCCCAGGCTTCAAGACAAGCTGCCGCAGAAGCAAAGAAAGTACAAGAGGCCGAAGCGGCTAAAGCGCGCGCAGCTGAGCAACAGCGGTTAGCGAAAGAGCAAGAACGCAAAAAAGCCGAAGAAGCGGCCAAAGCAGCAGAAGCGAAACGCAAAGCGGAACAAGCCGCGTTAGCCAAAGCGCAAGCTGAACGTGAACAAAAAGCACGTGAAGAGCGAGAGCAAGCTGAACGCGAACGGATGATCCAAGAGCAGTTAGCCGCAGAAGCGGAAGCGCGGCGCAGAGCCAGATCACAACAAGCTGTGACTGAGGTTCAACGCTATACCGCGATGATCAGCGATGCGATTGATAGAAACTTGATTAAAGATGAATCGACCATGCGTGGCCGTACTTGTCGGGTAAATATTCGCTTAGCAACCAATGGTTTTGTGACAAGTGTCAATGTGATTAGCGGTGAGCGGGTGGTATGTGATGCAGCAGTGCGAGCGGTAAATCGGGCAGGGACCTTGCCGATGTCAGCTGATCCTGATGTATATAACCAACTCAAAGACATAACATTAACGGTGGCACCAGAATTTAGATGATGAATTTATTACGTAAATTAGGTTGCAGTGTCTTACTGCTGGTCGGTATGCAAGCGCATGCTTCTTTAGAAATTGTGATTACCGGTGGTGTTGATTCTGCCCGTCCGGTGGCGGTGTTACCGTTCACGTTTAAAGGCACTACCTTGCCTAAAGAAAATATCGCGGATGTCGTGTCTGCCGATTTAATGCGTAGCGGTAAGTTTAATCCTATTTCGTTTTTAAAAATGCCACAGCGTCCTGCAACCTCAGCTGACATTAATTTTTCAGCTTGGGCAAAAGAAGGTGTAGAAGCCATTTTAATGGGTTCTATTACTGAGATTGGCATCGACCGTTACAGTGTTAGTTTTGAATTAATTGATGTATTAAAAGGTAGCACTGGTTTAAGCAGCCAGATGTTGAATAGCGGTATCTTAGGCGGTTCACCACAGTATTTGTTAGACAGTCGTGAAACCACGATTAACGGCAGTCAATTCCGTCAGTACGCCCATCGTATTAGCGATATTGTCTACGAAAAGTTAACCGGTGAACGCGGTGCTTTCTTAACCAAGATTGCTTATGTTTTAGTGCGTCCTAATGCAGAGTTTCAATATCAATTAGTCGTTGCTGATTACGACGGCTATAATGAGCAAGTATTATTACGCTCGAAAGAACCATTGATGTCGCCTAACTGGTCACCAGACGGTACCAAATTAGCTTATGTCACTTTTGAAAAGCGTCAGGCACAAATTTATATTCAAGATATTTACAGCGGCCGTCGTACCATTTTGACCTCGTTCCCGGGTATTAACAGTGCCCCAACCTGGTCACCTGATGGCAGAAAGATTGCGATGGTATTGTCAAAAGATGGCAATGCAGAAATTTATGTGATGGATGTGGCCACCAAAGCGTTAACCCGCGTGACCAGTCATCGCGCCATTGATACAGAACCGAGCTGGTCACCCGATGGTAGCGAGATTGTGTTCAGTTCTGAGCGCGGTGGTAATCCACAACTTTATAGCGTAAATTTGAATACAGGCGATACCCGTCGCTTAACGTTCGAAGGCGAAATGAATCTGGCGGGGACTTACTCACCAGATGGTCAGTCGATAGTTATGGTTAACCGTACCAACGGCCGCTATCATCTGGCAAGAATGGACAGACAGACCCGTTATTTGCAAGTGTTGACCGCTACTAACCTAGATGAGTCACCGAGTATTGCTCCTAACGGTTCGATGATAATTTACAGCACTATGCATGGTCGTTCGCAAGTGTTGGCACTGGTTTCTATGGATGGGCGTTTTAAAGCACGACTACCGGCGGCTGATGGACAGGTGAAATCGCCGGCTTGGTCACCTTTTTTATAAAAAAACTTGGTAAAACTTGGTAAATCTAATCTAATCTAAGGACAAATGATGAACTTAAATAAAGTGTTAAAAGGTCTGTTAATCGCAGTTCCAGTATTAACTTTAGCTGCTTGTAGCTCAAAGTCTTCAACAGGTGCTGGCGACGCTGACACGTCTGCTAACACAGTTCAAACTGTACAAGTTGAACGTGTAGATCCAGCGGTTGCTGCTGCTGAACAAATGCGTTTAAAAATGGAAGCATTACGTCGTGAAAACACCGTATACTTCGATTTCGACAAAGCAACTATCCGTCCAGAATTTGCAGAAGTTCTGCAAGCTCACGGTGAGTTCCTGCGCGCTAACCCAAGCGTACGTGTGACTGTTGAAGGTCATACTGACGAACGTGGCACGCCAGAGTACAACATCGCGTTAGGCGAGCGTCGTGCAATGTCTGTGGTTCAGTATTTACAGAACCTGGGCGTAAGCGCTGGCCAGATCTCTACAGTAAGCTACGGCGAAGAAAAGCCAGCAGTACGTGAGACAGGCGAATCAGCTTATGCTAAAAACCGTCGCGGTGTATTAGTTTACTAATTAAAAAGGTACGAGTGAGGATGATAGTGAAGAAACCTCTGCTTATAGCAATGTCCTTAGTCAGTGTTGGCGTCTGGGCAAATCCGGCGCCGGTTACTGAGATAAGTAAAAGCGGCAGAACAACTTCAACATCAGCCACTGCAGCTGCAGTGGGTACAGTAGAGCAGCGATTGGCAACGTTGGAGCGGGTGGTTGAAGCCCGCGCCGAAGGCCAAGTGCGTATGCAGCAACAATTGCAGATTCTACTGGATGAAGTAAGCGATCTCCGTGGGGTCACTGAAACTCATTCATACCGGCTGGACGAGATTATCCAGCGACAGCGTGATATTTACCAGGAAATAGAACGGCGGGTGAGTGCTGTACAAGGTGGGGCATCTAACGCTGCACCGAGTTCAGCCACACCGGCTACGAGTGGCTCGGCTGTCATGGTTTCGGGTAACGTCTCGGAAAACGACGCCTATGACAGAGCAGTCAACATGGTGTTGAAAGACCGACGCTATGATGCTGCTATTCCTGAATTTGAGAACTTTTTGCGTACTTATCCAAATTCAGTATATGCACCCAACGCACACTATTGGTTAGGGCAGTTGTTGTTTAACAATGGCGAGCTAGCTAAAGCGAAAACGGAGTTTGAACGCGTAGTGAAAAACTTCGCCGAATCAAGCAAAGTGGCAGATGCATTATTGAAGCTTGGACAGATAGCAGAACGCAACAACGATAAAGCCACCGCTTTAGGGCATTATCGAACTCTGGTATCTGCACATGGTAGCTCTACGGCTGCCAAACTGGCAAAGGAACGCCTCGAGGCGCTTAAATGATCAACCCGGCCTGGTGCCGGGTTTTTTCTTTCTGTTGTTTAGCGATTAAACAATTCGTCTGCAGCCCTACACCAATCCGCTGGGATTTTAAGCAGTCAGCCGGCTAAAGCCGAAAAAAATACAGTTTTTGGTTGCACTAATTACGTAAATCAGTAAGATATGCGTCCGCGGTTAGGGTCGTTAGCTCAGTTGGTAGAGCAGTTGACTTTTAATCAATTGGTCGCTGGTTCGAATCCAGCACGACCCACCAAATCGCACAAACAAGTACACCGAAGTGGGTCGTTAGCTCAGTTGGTAGAGCAGTTGACTTTTAATCAATTGGTCGCTGGTTCGAATCCAGCACGACCCACCACTTCGCGTTTACCCTGTTTGGGTCGTTAGCTCAGTTGGTAGAGCAGTTGACTTTTAATCAATTGGTCGCTGGTTCGAATCCAGCACGACCCACCAAATTGCACAATACAGTATACCGAAGCGGGTCGTTAGCTCAGTTGGTAGAGCAGTTGACTTTTAATCAATTGGTCGCTGGTTCGAATCCAGCACGACCCACCACTTCGCAAATATGTAGCCTACTCAGACTCGCAACGTAAACCACCTAATCGCTTCGCATATCTGTACTGTCCTTTTTATGCTATGCCTTATATAATACGCGGCCTTGACCAGCTACTGAGTATCTTCTATGGATCAGCCGTTGTATTTTTCAGAGCAAGATTTTGCTTTTCCGAAAAAGCCTGTGCCATTAAGTCACGACGATAAAGCCGCTTACAAAGCGCGGATCAAAACCTTATTGCAGCAAAAAGATGCGGTGTTAGTGGCGCATTACTACACCGATCCAGAAATTCAAGCGCTGGCCGAAGAAACCGGTGGTTGTGTATCTGACTCGTTAGAAATGGCGCGTTTTGGTAATCAGCACTCTGCAAAAACCTTGTTGGTGGCTGGCGTTAAGTTTATGGGCGAAACTGCCAAAATTCTTACGCCAGAAAAAACGGTCATTATGCCAACCTTGGAAGCGACCTGCTCGTTAGACTTAGGCTGCCCAGCGGCGGAGTTCTCCGCCTTTTGTGACGCACACCCAGACCGTGTGGTCGTGGTGTATGCCAATACCTCTGCAGCCGTTAAAGCGCGAGCTGATTGGGTTGTTACCTCGTCGATAGCGCTTGATGTGGTTGATTACCTGGATAGCCAAGGTAAAAAGATCCTGTGGGGCCCAGATAAGCACCTAGGTGCTTATGTGCAAAAGCAAACCGGTGCTGATATGTTACTGTGGAACGGTGCCTGTATTGTGCATGACGAATTTAAAGCTAAAGCGTTAATTGAGCTGAAAAAGCAATATCCAACAGCCGCTATACTGGTACACCCTGAATCGCCTGATAGCGTGGTGCAGTTAGCCGATGCTGTCGGTTCGACCAGCCAGCTGATTAAAGCCAGCCAAATCTTACCGAATGACATCTTTATTGTGGCGACTGACCGCGGTATTTTTTACAAGATGCAACAGTTAATGCCAAACAAGACGTTTATGGAAGCCCCAACCGGCGGTAACGGCGCAACGTGCCGCAGTTGCGCGCATTGCCCTTGGATGGCAATGAACGGTTTAAAAGCGATTGAGGAAGCGCTACTAGAGCCTACTGGCCATGAAATTCTTGTTGATGCGCAACTGCGTGAGCGAGCATTACTGCCGCTAGACCGTATGTTGAATTTTGCTAAAGAACAAAAAACCGTAGTAAAAGGTAACGCTTAGTTTTTGTAACACAGGGATTGGCCAAAATAGCGGCAATAAGCTTGTGCTATACCAATTAGTTATTGCTAAGCGCGGCCTTTTTCCCTAGTATAGCCGCGCTTGCAACGCAAGTTCCGGAGAGATGGCTGAGTGGCTGAAGGCGCACGCCTGGAAAGTGTGTTTAGGTTAATCCCTAACGAGGGTTCGAATCCCTCTCTCTCCGCCAGATAAATGAATAAGGCCCACGCCAAAAGCGTGGGCCTTATTCATTTATGCGGCAGAGATTGAGGATTTGGTTCGAACCCTTAGGTTCGACAAAACGGCAGGATAGCCGTTTTGCATGGCTCTGCCACCCGAAGGGCGAGTGCCATGGATGGCGAGAGTGAATCCCTCTCTCGACCACAAAGCGTGGCCCTTATTCATTTATGCGGCAAAGATCGATGACTTGGTTTGAACCCTACGGTTCGACCAACTTGTCTGGAACAAGTTGGAACGCGCTTTAGCGCGGCCCCGAAGGGGTGAAGGGCAGGATGCCCGGATTCATCCCTATCAAGCGGCTAAGCCAAAAATTTTTGCCTTTTGTTTTAATGCGCTTGAGATTGAAGACTTGGTTACCAACTTGTTATTTATGCATGTATAAAGCTGATTTATTTGCAGCTCGCCTTGATCATAACAAGCGCTACTCAGAAGCGTGTTCAAAAAACGCAATACAGTGCCGATAAAAAGCCTGCACTAAACGTGGCATTGGTGCGTATGCCGAATAAATAAAACCGTATTCATGATTAATCAGTGGTGCTAATGGAATGAGTTTAAATTGATCATTAACGTACTGCTGAGCCAATACTTTATTGATAATCGCAATGCCTAAGCCGCGTTTAACATAAGCACATGCCGTAGCGACACTATGCGTTTCTAATCGGATAGTTGGCTGAAAGTGAACTTCTTTAAATATATGCTCAATTTTATGGCGAGATGGTCGACCTTGCCCCAGCATTATTAACGGATGCTGAGCTAAATCATTCAAATGTAGTGTCTTATGCTGGCTTAAAACATGGTTTATCGGCACCGCGCATACCATAGGGCTTTGCAAAATAGGTTGGCTAATCAAGCCAGGATGGTTCTCAGGTAATTGAATAAAGCCACAATCGATAGAGCGCTGAGCCACTAAGTCACGAGCAAGTTGCGGGCTGTGTGAGTCAATACTGATGGATATTTTGGGATATTTTTCGATGAAACTGGCGACAGCATCGGCTAGCGGGCCTGAATTAAAGCTGGCTGGCGCGACCATGGTTAACGATCCTGTTTCGGTACGATGAATGTTTTTCGCTAAAGCTAAAAAGCGGTTGGCATTACTTAGTAATAAATCAATCTCTGGGGCGAGATTTTTTGCTTCAGCAGTTGGGATTAATCGGCTGTGCTCGCGATAAAATAACTGAAAGCCCACAAGCGCTTCTAAACTTGCTAAAAGCCGACTAACGCCAGGTTGCGTTAAACCTAATTGCTTTGCTGCTGCCGTGACAGAACCCGTATGCATAATGGCTTGAAAGCTTAATAAGCTACGTAAATTTAAATTATCCATATCTTCCTATAGCATTTTGTTATGGGCTGATAATAAAAAATCATAATATTGCATAGGTTTGCTGCCTTTGCTAGTTTTCTTGATGACACAACACATCATTAATACCAAGCAGCGGGAAACGCCATGAATAAACATCCTCTTTACCCATTATCTATGCTTACTTTGGCCATCAGTAGTGCCTTAGTTTTTGCAGCTAATCCAAGTTATGCGCGACAGGCAGAGCAAACAGCAGAGCATGCTGACAAGTCTGTTGAAGTAATTGCTGTTACCGGTTCACGCATATTGCGTCGAGGAGAAACTGAAGGGAGCCCTATTCAAACAATTGAACGGGCCGACATGGACATTAAAGGGGCTATGTCGATCGGTGAAATCTTACAAGGACTACCTTCGGTTGGTGCCAGTTTAAATGATAATGGCTCTGCGGGTACCAGCCATGGTACTTCTAGTATGAACTTGCGCAATTTAGGTGAAAACCGCTCTTTAGTTTTGGTAAACGGTAACCGCTGGGTTAATGGTGCGGGTAGTCGTGGTTTTCGTGATTTTGTTGATTTGAACACCATTCCATTTGCCATCATTGATCGCGTTGAGGTATTGCAAGATGGTGCTACGGCTATTTATGGTGCCGATGCCATTGCCGGTGTAGTTAATATTCACACTTTAAAAGACTATGATGGGGCCAGTGTTAAAGCGTACTATGGACAAAGCAGCGAAAGTGACCGACAAACCGCTAATTTAGATCTGAAATTGGGTAAAGATGTCGGAGAGCATAATTTTCTTTTTGCTGCCAGTTACTCCAACCAAAAACCTATTTACACCCAAGATCGCGAGCTCACGGCATTGCCTTTGAACGGTTTATCTTTAGGTACAGCTGAAGGTTTATTTCGAGAAAGCAGCTTAGCAGGACGGGTTGACTTTACCATACCCGCTCAAGGTATAACGCGAGAGCCCGGTACTGATGGAAATAACCTTGCCAACTGGCGTGCGGCGACAACAAATGATCGTTTTAATCGCTATTATGATAACTACGTCGTTGCACCGAATGAGCGGCTAAGTTTGTATGGCCAGGCACAGTTTCAATTAGCTGATACCGCTATTTTTACTGAGACCCGTCTACGCGTTGAATTGTTACATAATCGTCGTGAATCAGATCAACAGTTTTCTGCTGTCATTCCAATCGTAAATGGTAGTCGGTGGTTTATTATTGCAAACGATCCTCGTGTAAATCCGTTTGGTGTAGAGTTCTCTGGTAACGATTTTGTGATGACCAACTTTTTTGTTGATAATGGTTTACGCAAAAACGTGCAGGAAGTTGAAACAACGCGTTTCGGTCTCGGTTTAGAGGGTTTTTTACGCGGTGATTGGCGCTGGGATGCCTTTGCATCCTTCGCTAAAAACGAAGGTACTTTTTCATCAATAAATCAAATACATTTGGATAAGCTGGCATTAGGCTTACGTGCCTGTAATGCGGCCGGTATTCAAGCGGATGTCAGCGATTTGCTTGCCGATTGTGTGCCGGTAAATATGTTTAATTCGTTAACGCCAGCAATGGTGGACTATATTAATTTCACTGGGCAAGATGCTAATGAAGCAAAACAGCAGCATCTACGATTTAACCTGACTAATACGATTGCTGAATTACCGGCTGGTGATGTGTTGCTGGCTACCGGCATGGAGTATCGTAAAGAGCAGGGCACCGATACCCCAGACAGCATTATTAACTCGCCAGTTCGAGTGACTCGCTATCAAACTACATCTTCAGCCCCACGCACCGGTACCATTGGTGAGTACGATCTGTATGAAGCTTATCTTGAACTCAATATTCCGTTGTTAGCGGATGTACCTTTGGCAGAGCTTTTAGAGTTGAACTTGGCTTCACGTTTTTCAGAATACAGTACCTTTGGTAATACAACGAACAGTAAAGTGGGGATGCTTTATCGGCCAATACAGGATGTTATGTTACGCGCTACATGGGCCGAAGGCTTTCGAGCGCCATCATTACTAGAGCTTTATGAAGGTGAACGCGCTTCATTCTCTCCGGTGAATGATCCTTGCTCAGCCAATATCAACTTACCAGGTTGTGCTGGCATTCCCGCGGCTTATGTGCAAACTGATGCAAATATTCCAATTACGCTTGGTGGCAATATTTTACTTACCCCAGAAACCTCTGAAAATATATCTACGGGGGTTGTTTATACCCCCTCTTGGTTAACGGGCTTTAGCATTACCACTGATTGGTACAACATTAAAATTGACAACACGATTAGTGCTTTTGGTACGCAAAACCTACTTGATTTATGTGCTTTTACGGGTCGTAACTGCAACGTGATCAGCCGCGGTGCGACGGGTGAAATCACCAATGTGGTTGATGGCCCGGTGAACCTGAATGAAACCGAGGTGTCGGGGATTGATACCGTAATCCGTTACCGTTTGAATAATAGCTTAGGGCGTTGGGACTTTAGCACGAGTGTCTCCAAGCTTAATAAATTTGCTGAGGTTGCAACCTTAGCCGATGGATCTACTTTGACAACAGACAAAAAAGGCCTCGCTGGGGTGCGAGAAGCTTATCCAGAATGGCGTGGTAATGTGACCACCCAATGGCGTAACGACCATTTCTCACTGGCTTATGATGTACGTTATATCGGTGATACTACCGAAGTCTTTGCTAACCAGCCTAGCCATATTGGATCAATGTTTTATCACAATCTCACTGGTGGTTATAAATTAGACAATGGCCTTGCTTTGCGTTTAGGTATTAACAACTTATTTGATAAGCAACCGCCTACTTCGCGAGTAAATACCAATATTAACTTTGATCAACAAACATACCATGCTGTAGGCCGTTTCTATTACTTGCAAATAACGTATGACTTCTAATGGTTAAAGACGGGGCACGTTTCACGTGCCCTTGAGCTTAATGTATAAACGAGAAACCCTATGATAAAAAGCTTTCAGTTGTTGTTGCCTGAAGCCGCCGCTATTCCACTTGTTTTTGACTCGCCACACAGTGGTATGGCGTTGCCAGCAGGTTTTCAATGTCAAGCATCGGAGGCGCAAATGCGTTCGGGCTGGGATGCCTATGTTGATGAATTATGGCAGCCGGCAACACAGGTTGGTGCGACGGTTTTAACCGCCTTAGTGTCCAGAATGGTTATTGATTTAAATCGAGCGGTTGATGACATTGATCCGGAAATGATAGCCGGTAAATGGCCCGCTAGTATTAACCCCACGGCTTACAGCCAGCGAGGTATGGGCTTATTGCGTCGTTATGCATTGCCCGGTTTACCCATGTATCAGCAGCCATTAGCCGTGGCAGATGTGCAGCAGCGGATTGCTGATTTTTACCTGCCATACCATCAATGTTTAGCCGAGCTCCTGGCTAATTATCATGCAACATTCGGTGCTGTTTGGCATATTGATTGTCATTCCATGAAGTCACGTGGTAATGCTATGAATATTGATAACAATCAAGCTCGGCCATCAATAGTGATTGGGGATAAAGATGGTCGCTCTGCCGATGCTGACTTTACACAAATACTGGTCAATTTTTTTGAAAAAGCGGGTTATAGCGTTGCCGTAAATCATCCTTATAAAGGCGGCTACCTCACCGAATGTTTTGCTGATCCTCAACATAACCGCCATAGCGTGCAAATAGAAATTAATCGGGCTTTGTATATGGATGAAAAAACCTTTAGTAAACATGCAGGCTTTTACCAATTACAAAGTGATTTAGCTGAACTTGCGGCAGTCATCCGCGATTTTATTTCTGCCAAGTTGTCATCATTAGTCCAAGGTAATTCTTTATGACAGTGCAAAATCACATCGCCCCCAAGCCTGTTTTCAACAAAACGGCACGTAGTGGTAGTAACCCTATTGTTGTTTTACTGTTTATTTTGTTTTTGGCATCTTGCCTGACTTATTTACTCGATTCGGGAAGTTATCAGCGTGCCGACGGGTTAGTGGTCGCGGGTAGCTATCAGGTGATTGAGAAAGATCGTTCCTTGCGTCATGTTTTTGGCTCGGTGGCGGATGCGACAGCAGGAGAAGCGCAGCCTGTTGGCGTTGTTGATGTGTTGCTGGCTATTCCCGCAGGGTTGCAGCGTGGCGGCGGGTTGATTTTTATGGTGCTGATCATCGGTGGAATGTTTGGTATTTTGAATCAGTCGGGCGCTGTCGATGCCGGCTTAGAGCGTCTACTTTCTGCAGTAAAAGGCAATATTTATGGTTTGGTGATTTTTTTAATGACGATGTTTGCCTTGGGCAGTACTTTTCTTGGGTTAGCATCAGAATATTTATTGATTATTCCGTTGATGGTAGAGCTGGCTAGAAGGTTAGGGATGTCTAACCTGATTGGGCTGGCTATTTTAACGGTTGCGGTCAAGGTTGGTTATTTGTCTTCAATAACCAATCCATTACCACTAACGATTGCGCAGCCGTTATTGGGGCTACCGATTTTTAGTGGTGCAGGAATGCGCACCTTGTTTTTCTTTATTTTTTTTGTTTTTTCGGTATCATTTTCATGCTGTTAATGATCCGGCGGGCGGGTTTTAATACCCAAGTTGCCATTGAGTTTGATAGTAAAAAACTGAGTAAGCGGCATTTGCTGCTATTACTGATCATGTTAAGCGGCATAGCTGGGCTAGTGTATGCCTCTAATACTTGGCAGTGGAAAAACCAACAACTTACCGCTTATTACATAGGGTTAAGTATTATCTTGGCCAGCTGCAGCGGTTTAGGTGCCAGTGGCGCGGCAGATGCTTTTGTTGCCGGTATGAAAAAGATTTTGTTGGCAAGTATTTTAATTGGTGTTGCCTTTGCCATCGCGATCACGTTGGAGAACGGGAAAGTGCTGGATGCGGTAGTGCATGGGTTAGTTGGTATTATCGGCGAAGACAATCCTTATGTTGCCGTAGTAGGGATGTTTATTTCACAGTTACTGTTAGATGTGATGATCCCCTCAACTTCAGGGCAAGCGGCCGTCAGCATGCCAATCTTGGGACCACTCGGTCAATTATCGGGTGTCGGCGCGCAAACTACTGTGCTGGCCTTTTTGTTTGGCAATGGTATTACCAATATGATTACGCCAACATCAGGCACCTTATTAGCTTATTTAGCCACCGCACAAGTCAGTTGGACGCAATGGGCTAAGTTTATCTTTCCTCTAGTCTTAGTGTTTATTATCCTTGCCTGCTTCATGCTTTTTTTTGCTGTTTCAGTTGGGTATTGAGCATTCAAAACGTGAGTTAAACATATTAAGTTAATTGATAAAAGCCCACGTTTACTACGTGGGCCTTTTGTATTAATGCCTCAAAATAACAAACAGGGGGGCACCCAGAGGTTCGATTCAGACACCGGGGAGCATGACCTGCTTTGGCGTAATGTCGAGCCGCACCAGTGCCGAGCGTGCGCCAAGCTGTAACCGGCTATACTACACCAGAGAGTGATAAGCCGAGATCAACTTCTCATCAAGCCTGTTATTCAGACCAATACCAACTCGTCACATTAAAGCGATAGTGTTGTTTGCTATTCGAGCTTACCGCATTGACCCAATGCTCAGCGCCGGGGGAGGCGGGATCAAACAACACGCAGCGATTAAACTGTGGTGAGATAGCAATAGGTTGCTGATGTGTTCCCATAAATACTAATTCGCCACCGTCTTCGTCACGCCAGTCTTGGTTTAAGTACAGCAACATACACAGTTCTCTACCCGGTGAGTCATCCGCGTGTTGTTTAACAAAATCGTTAGCGCTTAGTCGAAAGTAATTGGTGTTTATCGCAGGGTTAGCCACATTAATATCAGTTAAAGCCACTTTGAACAGCCGTGATAGTAAAGCTAAAAATTCACTACTACGTAAAAATAGCAGAAATTGCTGTGCGATATCGCTGGGGTCATTTTGCTCGGGGCGTTGCCACAGATCGCGTTGCACAAAACGCTGTTGCGCGTTGGTTTTTTGCCATGTAGACGAGTCGACATACAAGGCGGAGTAGGTATGTTGTTGCATTTGCCAGTTCGATGCATGTTGCAGGGCAGCTAACACGTTATGCAATTTTGCCGTATCAAATAAATCATCCAGCACCAGATGTTTTGGGCTTAAGTGTATTAGTTGTTTACGAAAAGCACGCACCGCGGTATCGGTTATTAGCGCGTTGTTTAACCACATCGCCAGTACCTATAAATTTGGGGTTGTTGTAATCGGCGTGATAATAAAGGGCAGAACACTTAATTTCTATTCATTTTCTGTTTAAGTGTGTGAGTGATGCTCGTTTGCAGCCCGCTAACCTGAATGCCTAATGCGATGGCTAAAGCACTATGCTTTCAAAACCCTGTAATGTTCCGCTTGTTGCCGATAAGCTCTCGCGCTATACAGCCTAAAACAAAATCCCTATACTGCCGCCTAGGTTGTCTAATCCATCATTAATACGTCGTATGAGCGCATTACGTTATTTACAAGGCTACTCTGCACAGGTACAGCAGCAAGTTAGCGAACTGCTTCTTAAGCAGCAATTAGGTAACGTATTATCTCGGCGTTATCCCGAGCCGGTGCATGCGGTGCAAACTGATAAGGCGTTATATCACTATACGCTTGAGTTAAAACGCCAGCATTTAAAAAGTAGCGAGCCACTCAGTAAAGTGGTGTTTGATCCCAAGCTGCATGTCATCAACAATGCGCTGGGCACGCACACACAAATTAGCCGCGTGCAGGGCGGTAAGCTAAAAAGTAAAAATGAAATTCGCGTGGCCAGTTTGTTAAAGCAGTTACCGCTGCCGCTGTTAGAAATGGTGGTAGTGCATGAGTTGGCGCATCTGCGTGAAAAAGATCACAACAAAGCCTTTTATCAACTGTGTCAATATATGTTGGCCGATTACCATCAGTTAGAGCTTGATCTGCGACTGTTTTTAACGTGGCGGGAGTATCAAGCGAGCCCTCAAAGCTAGTTCGAGCCTGCAGGTTCTTGCCAAAACAACCTAGCATTGGTTGGGCTATGTTTTTCATCGAACCCTAAGCGATCATCAGGGTGAGATTCAAGGCAGCAATGGCTCATAGCGTTGAGGATGACGTTATAAATGTCATTAAAATCGACATAAGCAGCGGAGGTATTTTCTTTAGGCTGCGTATATAGTAAGACGAGTTAAAGTAGAGAAGATGCCCGTGCTTGAAAACGTACTTAATCGCCAACGTGAAAAGCAAACTAGCCATAAGCTGATCGAACGTTTACTGGCAGAACATGATTTTGCGCTAAGGCGTTTTATTCGCGTGCGCATGAACAGTAGCGTGGATTGTGATGATGTCATGCAAGAAGTTTATATGCGGCTCAGCCAAATTGAAGATTTACCCGCAAAATTAGCCGGTAGGCTTGATACGGCAAGAAATTATTTAATTCAAATTGCCAGTAATTTATTAATTGATCGAGCCAGGCGCGCTCAAGTTCGCTGTGCAGACCAACATCAAGGCGAATATGCACTAAACGATTTAATCGCCATTGATGAACCCGATCGGCAGTTACATAACAAACGCTTACTGCATCAAGTTGAATGTGCTCTGCAACAGATCCGCCAAGAACAACGTCAGGCTTTTTTAATGCATCGTATTGACGGGTTAAGTTATCGAGAAATTAGCGACAATTTGGGCGTTTCCGTTTCTACTGTCGAAAAACATATTTCCGCTGCGCTATTGGTGATCCGTAATAGTGTCGACACAGCGGCCTTAGGAAGTAATCAGCATGGCTAAATTCAACGTACGTGAGCAAGCAATTGCCTATGTTACTCGATTGTACTCGGGTGAATTAACTGCGCGTGAAGAGAGCCAAATACGCCGCTGGCGCGAAGAGCAACCAGAACATGAGTTGGAGTGGCAAACCGCGCTGCAAGCTTATGATTTTACTGCGATGCTTTATCATCCACACTATAAAAAAACAACCAAAGCTGCTCGTCATGACTGGCTAACGTGGCTGGCAACTGCCGCCAGTGTCAGTGCAGTGAGTTTATTGGTGCTACTGCAAAGTATCTCGCCAACGGTGATACCTCAGTCAGGCCATGTGCCTGTGGCAGTCATTGCCACAGAGCAAATGCAGACTGCCTTGCAAAAGACCTCAGACGACAACGAGTTTCGGATTACCGAGCGTCAACAACCACTCACCAGCGGTGTATGGCACTTTGAAACGGCAGTGGGTGAAGTCAGCAATATTTTGCTAGCTGATGGCAGCACCTTATCACTGAATACACAGTCAGCACTAACGGTAGCCTTTAGTGCTGGTCAGCGTTTAGTAACGTTAAGCCGAGGTGAGGTGTTTTTTGATGTAGCTAAAGATGCCAATCGACCTTTTATTATTGATACCGGCGAGCGACAAATTAAGGTCATTGGTACCAAGTTTAATGTTAGAAAATTACCTCATGAAACCTTGTTAAAGATTGCGGTATTAGAAGGTAAGGTGGCGGTGAAGAACCTGGTGAAACCCTTGCAAGCAACGGAGGTTGAAGCCGTGCAGGCTTTGCTCGCTGGCGATATAGCTGCCTTTAGTGAGCAAAATGAGGTCATTCAACAGAATCAACCACAGCAAGTGAGTCAGGCACAAACGTGGCGTCAAGGCATTATGCGCTTTGATAACGAGAGCCTTGATCATGTTGTACAAGAATTTAATCGTTATCGCACCCGCAAAATTACAATTATCGATGAACAAGTGAAAAACTATCGGATCAGTGGGGTGTTTCACCTAGCGGATGGTGAAGCCATCTTGTCAGCTTTGGAAGCGACCTTGCCGATCCGAGTTGCCGTGGTTGCGGAACAAATTAATATTAGCAATCGTTAAAAACAGTGCGGAGGTATTTTTTACCGGCTGCGTATATACCTATGACAAAAATAAAAAACTAGGGATACAATTATGCTGAAATACCGTCTTAGCTATTTAGCGTGCTGCACATTAATTGCGCTGGGTGCCAATATTGCCGCAGTGCCCTTAGCTACCGCCCAAACTGCGGGTGTGGCAAGCCAAGAAAAAACCATAACGTTTAATATTCCTGCCCAGCGAACCAGTTCGGCTTTACTGGAGCTCGCTGAAACCGCAGGGGTGCAAATTATGTTTGCATCGGAAAGTACACAAGATTTGAATTCGCCTGCAGTGTCGGGTGAACTCAGTGTAAATCAAGCTTTAACAGCCCTGTTACAAGGCACAGGTTTACAGGCTACGGCCACTGGGCCAGCCATTTATGTAATCAGTGCAAGTACTGATAATGGCAATCGGCTACAAAATAACTTCCAACAACAACTACAAAATGCTGAGGGTGAGTCTTCCAGCAAGTCTGTGGAACGTATTCAGGTGGTTGGCTCCAATATTCGTGGCGCAAAAGCGGCGGGTAACCTACCAGTCACTATTTTAAATGCAGAAGACATTCTTAATACCGGTGCGGTGACGGGTGATGAATTACTGCGATCAATTCCGCAGATCGGTGATATTAGCTTCAATAATGAACGCACCGTCGGTGGTGTCAATGATGCACGCGGCGATGTTGCGTCGATTAACTTACGTGGTATTGGCACTGGCAATACTCTGACGCTGTTAAATGGTCGGCGCCTGGTATTACACCCTGGCACACAAACCGAGAATTTCGTACCTGTTACTACGGTTAACTCGAATACTTTGCCTGTGGCTGGCTTGCGACGGGTTGAAGTGTTACGCGACGGTGCCGCAGCGATTTACGGCACAGATGCGGTTGCAGGTGTTATAAACTATGTACTGAAAGACGATGTTGAAAACAGTACCATTAATTTTAGTTATGGTAAGTCTGAGGGCACCAGCCTAGACCAAATTACCGTTAATGGTTCTACTGGTATGCGCTTTAATGATGATAAAAGCTACTTAGCGCTCTCTGCGGCTTATTATAGTCGCGGTGCAATGGGGGCAGATGAACGTGTTTATTCAGCAAATCAGGACCGTCGTAATGCTCCTGGTATTCCTGAAGAGTTTATCGGCCGCACGGCATTGGATAATCGCTTGATAGCATCACCTTGGGGCACTTTTTTTAGCTCATCGCTGGGTACCTTTCATATTCAACCTAATACCATGTCAGGTTGTGATGTGCAGTTAGCGAATAATGTGTGTGCTGATCGCGGTACGCAATCGCGTGATCTTTATTATGATCCGGCTATTGAAGACCAAAGCATGACGTCTTCGGTTGATCGCCTTAATTTATTTGGTTATTTCACACATGAACTGAATGATACTACCGAGTTTTACGCTGAAGCTTTATATTATCGAGCAGAGTCAGAGCGTCGTCGTGAGCAAAATGCCAACCTGACGGCACAGCGTATCATGATTGGTGCCGATGCGGCGTTTAACCCTTTTAATGAGACGGTTGAATTGCGTAACTACCGTCCAGTCGATGCAGGTCCAAGACGTATTGAAGTGACAGATACCAGCTATCGCGTATTAACGGGTTTACGCGGTGCGGTAGGTTTATGGGATTGGGACAGCGCCGTGTTGTATTCTCGGGCGAATACCCTTGATATGGATTACAACCGGATCAGTACTTCAGCTTTTAGTGCTGCCTTGAATCAAACTGATCCCAGTTTAGCCTACAATCCTTTTTTAGGCGGCGATCCGGCTAATCCGAATACCGGTTTTAGTGTTGGCAACAGTGCCAGTGTTATTGCTGGCATAGTGCGTGATGTTTATCGTGAAAGCACCAGCGAATTAGCCTTGTGGGACTTTAAAGTCTCTAATCCAGCATTATTTTCATGGTATGCCGGTGATATTGGTATTGCTGCAGGTGTTGAATACCGTTATGAAAGCTACGCTGATGATCGCGATCCTACTTTGGATGGCAGCCAACCCTTTGTGGATGCGTTTACTGGGCTGGTGGGCTCCGATTCTGATGCCCTCGGCAGTAGTTCTACGCCCGATGCCAGTGGTAGTCGTAATGTAGTTTCTCTTTATTCTGAATTGTTGGTACCCCTTGCTGACAGCTTAAGTATGCAGTTGGCATTGCGGCATGAGCGTTTTAATGATGTCGGTAATGTAACCAAACCGAAAATAGCTTTAGCTTGGGCACCACAAGAGTGGTTACAGCTGCGAGCTGCTTATTCTGGTGGTTTTCGTGCACCTAATTTACCGCAAGTATTTGAAGATGGCGTGGTGCGTTCAAACACAAGACGCGATCCGGTAACCAATGCGAGTTATGGTGTTGAGGAAGTGCGTGGCGGAAATGTCACTCTGCAACCAGAAGACGATAAAACCTATAGTTACGGCTTTGCGCTGGCACCCGTGGACGATTTATTGATCACGGTTGATTGGTGGGATATCGAGCAAGAGGGCGTAGTAGGCATTTTAAACAGTCAAACGCATTTATTATATGATTCATTATTACGCTCAGAAGGTTCTTCTAACACAGCCGTTGTGCGTGATCCTATAGATAATCGTGTGGTTTTTGTGCAAAACACCTACAGCAATTTAGATGTGCGTGAGATCAGTGGTCTTGATGTGAGTGTCAGTTATAAACTGAGCACTGATTTTGGCCGTTTTGATTTCAAAGTGAATGCGGCGAAGTTGAACTCGTTTAAACAAATGCCAGATCCCATCAGCACAATCGTGCTTGCCGCACAAGCTGCCGGAAATCCTGCCGTACCGGCTGATATTATTGTGCCGGGTACCGGTGATTTAGTGCAAATGGACGGAAATCCGGAATTACGGATGTTTGCTGCGATTGATTGGCGTTTAGCGCAGTGGAGCGCCGGCGTTCGTGTTAACTACATTAGTGATTTTTATGACACTTCCGCCACCAGTGCAGCAGGCGATCCACTTCCTATTCCCAGTTGGACCACCACAGATGCTTATGGTGAGTATCGGTTTAAAGACGGGTATTTGGATGGCAGCCGTTTGCGCCTGGGTGTGCGTAATTTAACTGACCGTGATCCACCAATTGCAGATGAAAGTTTCGGTTATTTTTCAGATATTCATAGTAACCGTGGACGTTACATCTATGCAAACTGGTCATGGAGTTTTTAATGCCACTAAGATCAATTTTTGTTGTTGCGCTGCTGTTTAGCAGCGCGAGCTGGGCAAAAATTGAAGATACAACAGCTGCTGTGGCCAAGGCCACAGCAAGCTGTGTCTTCAGTTC
Source organism: Alishewanella sp. HL-SH06 (assembly GCF_052656265.1). Taxonomy (NCBI): domain Bacteria; kingdom Pseudomonadati; phylum Pseudomonadota; class Gammaproteobacteria; order Alteromonadales; family Alteromonadaceae; genus Alishewanella; species Alishewanella sp. HL-SH06. The sequence goes on along the minus strand of NZ_CP199752.1, from coordinate 2,718,622 downwards.
GGTTAGTTTCACCAGCGATTTCCCCATGGGGCGATTGGATGGTTGTCAGCAAACCGGTGTGGACAGTTTTACACTGCACCTAAAACCGGAAAATCTGCCTATTAACCCCAGTCCTTGGTATGCCTTTAAAGTGATTGGTGTTGAGGCACAGCCCAAACCGATAACCATAACCTTAATGACACATAACGGTCCTGCACGCTATAGCCCTAAGGTTAGTCTTGATCAGCAGGTTTGGGCTCCGGTTGCCTTTAGTAAAACCGATCAAAGCATTCAATTTAAGTTGTCTGCATCGAAAACACCAATCTATGTTGCGGCCGGTGAGATCATTAACAACGTCACTTACACTCGTTGGCTGTCTGATCTAGAACAAGGCCACATAGGCACCTTGGGTCTAACGGTTGAAAACCGTGCCATACCCATGCTGGAACATCGTACGCCCAACAGCCAAGATTGGCTGATTTTGATCGGCCGGCAACACCCGCCAGAGATCACTGGCGCACTTGCCCTGCTGCATTTTAATAATTTATTGTGGAGTGACGATCCGACCGTTAGCACTTTTCGCTCGCGCTACAATATCTTGTTAGTACCCAACATGAATCCTGATGGCGTGCATCGTGGTAATTGGCGGCATAACCGAAATGGGCTTGATTTGAATCGCGATTGGAAAAATCGTAGTCAACCGGAAACTCAAGCATTACACACCAAACTAAAAGCCATTGAAGCCGAAGGCGGTGTTATTCGGTTTGCCCTAGATTTCCATTCAACTAATCGCAATGTTTATTACACCATGGATCATGATTATGTTACGGCAAAGGGCAAACCTTTAGCGCAGCCGCAGTTAGTCAATAACTGGCTCTCATCATTAGCTGAGCGTGTGCCTTATAAAATTGAAAACAGACCCAGTCATAACCAAGGTTCTGGGGTGTTTAAACAATATATGGCAGATGAGTTTGGCGTGCATTCAGTCACCTATGAAGTTGGTGATGATACTGACAGAGCAGAGATTAAAGTTATGGCTGAAGCGGCGTTACGTACTTTGATTGAGCATCTTTAAACAGGGCTGGTTAAAGGTATTGTTTGGTTATTGATAACAGTGATCTTATCCGCCAAACTGATCAAAAAAAGTACTAAGTGAGTTTATGCTTAGTACTTATTTCAGATGCATTAATGTTTAAACCCACACGGCTAATGTCGCTGTCCCTTCAGCCATTATTCAGTTTGCAGAGCGTATCTTCAGCGCGTTGCTACTGGTACTGTGCGATAATATCTTATACTGCCCTTGCTGTGGCTAATTGTGCTGAGCAAAAGGCACTGCTAGAATTCGCAGCGATTTAAGCATCAGTCCTGGCTACCAACCCCTTTACTTACACTTTCGAGGTGATAATGCGTAAGCTTGCGGCAATATTGTGTGCAATGGTTGCGTTTTCTGCGGCGGCGCAAACCGCTGGTATCGTATTTAGCAGTGATTTTGAACAAAGCAGCTTAAAAACCTGGCGGCAACTGGGTGAGTGTCAATTAACCAACGAACAACCTCGAACGGGTGAGGGCGCGATGCGCTGTCAGGCCGGCAGTAACTCGTTGTTTAGCCGAGAATCGATTGGTGAGCAAGGCGTGCTTGAGCTTTGGGTGTTGCCCGAGTCGGAGTTTACTTCTTACCGTATTCAAGTGTTGGTCTCAGAAAAAAGCACCTTAGACAGTGCGTGGCAGCCAGTTGCCGTGATTGAACAGCAAGCGGGAGAGTTAGGCTACAAAGCGCACCGCATTTCGGTGGATGACCCTGGGCGTAAATTTTTAAGGCTGGATATTGAATCACAACAAGGCTTTGTACAATTAGATGACTTGCAAACCAGCCGCATCTTATTAGCGACCGCGCTGCATAAAAACGAGCAGCGCATTATTAGCGGTATTTTGGATCAGCTGCGCAAAGACAAAAATATTGAAGTGCAAGCCGAGTCATTTCGTTCGCTGGGCACGAATTATGCGGCACAGTTAGAAGTACAGCGGCAGTATCTCGAATATGCTAATGCCTTGCATTCGGGGATCTCTTTAGTGCTCGCCAGCTCAGAGCGCAATAAAATGTCCAATCCGATGTCTTATGCCAGTTTTCGTAATATCGTCAACGATGCAAAACGCGTCAGTTCTAAGATCCAGCAGGCGCGTTTAAATTCCATGATTAAACCCTTTGGTGATCTGGTGACGGCTACGTTAAATGTGGTCAGTGCCGGCACTTATTCGGCTTTTGCAGAGCCGTTTAAATCGTTTTTAGCAGTCAGTTTCGACCGATCCAGTTACCAAAATGCTGGGTTAAGCCGAGCGGATCGTAAATTTGCTGAGGAAAACGGTTTAAAGATTTATCAGGATGCCGAGCGCTTTTTATCCGAGCTAGAGCGTGAATTACAGCTGGTTACCGCGTTAGATAATGATTTAGCAAGCATTCAGCGTAATATTGATAACTTCAGGCGCGATCTCGACCGGCATTTACGCGATACGTTATTGCATGCCAGTGTGGTGGCATCCAAAGAGAATATCAGTAAGGTGCTTAGTAAAGATGAAGCGATCCGACAAAAGCTAGTTGCAGCGGTGGCCGGCAACATCAGTTTAAAAGCGGGCAGTTATTTAAGCGATGGTAGCAATACTGAATTGATCCGTTTTGTCTTAAAAACCTCCGAGTTACTCGATGGTATGCAGCGTTATAAAGACAATTTTAACCAGATCACTTCAGCGATGTTGACCTACTATGAACGTTTTGAACGCTCAGTAGCGGCTGAACAAAACCCCTTTACTGAAAAAACCGACAAAGAAGTGTGGGAAACGCACGCTCGTAAAGCGCGTGATTACTTAAAACAATCGAAAGACTCGTTTAGTCGCGCCTATTTGTAAGCACGAGTAGCAAGTTGCAGATAAAAAAGGCCCTTGGTTGCAAGGGCCTGACATCATGACTAGGTTAACCGTTAGCTGGCTTGTTTAGCCGCATAAGCTTCTACTTCTGCCCAAACGCGCATCAGGTTACCTGATAAAATTTTCACGATATCTTCTTCGCTGTAACCGCGTTTAAATAAACCTGCAATCAAGTTTGGGTAGCTGGCCACGTCTTTTAAACCGATGGGCAGCGAATCGCCGACGCCATCGTAATCCGAACCGATACCCACATGGTTAATACCCACTAACTTTACCACATGGTCGATATGGTCCAGCACGGTGTCTAATGTTGCAAACGGATAAGGATGGGTTTTGCTGTAAGCTTCACGAAATGCTTGATTATCTTCCACGCCCGCCTGTTGCGCAGCCGCTTTACGTAAGGCGTTATATTGATTGGCTTGGCGTGTAACGAAGGATGAACCAAAGTTAATTTGGATCACGCCACCATTTTTGGCCAGCGCTTTTAACATATCGTCATCCATATTGCGCTCAAAGTCAGGTGTATAGCTGCGCAGTGACGAATGCGAGGCAATTACCGGTACTTTACTGATAGCCACGGCCTGATAAAAGGCATCATCTGATACGTGCGAAATATCAATCATCATACCGATATTGTTCATCGCCACTATCAGCTCTTTGCCAAATGGGCTTAAGCCTTGCCAGCGGCGACGGATGTCATAACTCGAGTCCGAAATATGATTACTTTCAGAGTGGGCGAGCGTGATGTAACGCACACCACGCTGGTAGAAATGCTGTAAATTTTCTAATTTACCTTCGATCGGCGTGCCATTTTCCATGCCCATGGCTAAAGAAATTTTGCCGCTGCCAAATTGTGCTAATACCTGCTGTGTGCTACTGGCCATGACAAATTTATCCGGGGCGCGTGCAACCAGGGCTTCCATACTATCAATCAGCTGATTGGCCAGTTGGTAACCTCCACCAGTGCGCTCGTAGGATGCGGGAATGTAAATAGACATAAAGGGAGCATTTAACCCCCCTTGTTTTGCCCGAGGGTAGTCAAATTCGCCGTTAGCCGTGGCAACTGACACATCTTCCCATTTTTTATGGAGTCGATAAGGAACATCGATATGGGTATCAACAATAATATATTGCTGCGCTACGCGATCGGCGGGGGTTAGCTCAGTTAAGGGTTTATTAGTGGTTTGCAAGGTTTGGGCACAGCTACTTAACAGCAAGGTGCTACAGAGTATGGCCATAGCACTTAATTGAAATTTCATTCGTTGTCTCTTATTGTTGGATACACCAAATTTCATCTCACCAGTTTTTTTGGCTGTCGACAAGCACTATCCGACCAATATGCCAATATCAGCGCTGATTGTAGTGTGTTATTGCGTTCAGTCTGCACGGGTTGGTCAGTGCTTTATGCGCGAATAAATTGCGCGAGTGAATTGTATTTAGCATGTCGCAGTTTGCTCACATCAACACGCCATGAATCATCCCTGAGGCTCGATTCCGGCCATCCATGGCTTTCAACGGTTGATTTAGAGCAAACAGGTCATGCTTAACTGACTGGCATTAAACCTACAAGCTTCTTTTTTCAAGCTCGCCCCGCAACCAGCGCGTGACACTGCTGTCAAGGCAGCTTTCCAAGGTTTGCGCTTAACGTTTCAAACGAACCCTCTGCTGCTGCACTGGGTGGCGGTGCAATCATGATTAGCCTGACAGAATAAGGTATACTGCAAAGTATTATCAGATTTGAGAGAATGTCATGATTAAAACAGCCCTATTAGCAATGTTGCTTGCGGTAAGCAGTCAGTCTTTACTGGCAAAAGAGCCGGTTAATTTAGAACGAACCATGAAAACCATGGGTTTTGCCCACAAACAAGCTTCTGAAGCGAGCACAACAGCAGAAGCCTTACCTTTTGTTGAAAAGTTACAGAAGCTGGTGCAGCAGGCTAAACAAGCGCCACTGCCCTCTGACAAAGCCGAAGTATACAACGAAGGCTTAGACAAGGTATTGGCCGAGTTGGCGCTGGCTAAAGCCGCGGTTACCGCAGATGACTTGCCTAAGTTAAAACAGCATTTACAGCAAATTGAACAATTAAAAAAGCAGTACCATAAAGAGCGCAAATTCAGTTTCTGGCAATTAATTTTTGGAAAATATTAAAGGCATCAAGATGCTGAAAGTGCTTTAGATTGATCTGATGTTTTAGTTGCAAAGGGTTAGTTTCAACGCGTTTGCTAGCCTCTGCTGAGCCACGGTTTGACAAAGTTCGCCTATACTTAACTTGACGCTGCCAGCACTTCTTGAGCGGCGTCATGATAAGCGAGGACGATGCGATGAGTTCAATCTTTGCCGAAAGCCAATGGAGCAGTGTGCGAGCACAGGTCAAATGTGAGTGGGATAAGATCAGTTATGCTGAGCTTGAACTGACCCGCAACAACCCTGAGTATCTCACAGCGTTAGTGCAAGAGCGCTACAATCTGGAAGAAGACGATGCCCGTCAACGGGTGCAAGCGTTCTTTGATAGTCTCTAACCACTTTTATTCACCCCAGTAGCAGCCTTTGCTACTGGGTTTTATTTTTTATCTAGCTTTTTTCAGACCACCTCATAAATGTATTTTTAAACTAATAATCAGACGGATACGGCATCTGTGCTTAATCACTTTAAGGCAATTAATTGATTTTATTGATTTGATTCAGGGCAGAGTCAGTTTATTTACACTAGGCTTAGAATATCGGGTAACCGATAAAGCCATAAATTGATGAGGAAAAAGCCATGAAAGCCAACCAACATAAAGCGCATGCTGCCGAGCGAGAGCATCAACAAGTAGATAGACAGCAGCAAGGGAAAGCCATTACGTCACTAAGTTTAGTGTGGCAAAAGCAACAGCAATTAAGGCCGCAGCCGTTAGCAGAGTTGGATATCGAGTGCTGTGCTGAACTGGGGTATAATTAATGTGCGAGCTGGGCTGAGCAGTGACATTTTGGTGTACTGCTCAGCCTATTTATTAGGCTAAACCGACGTAGACGTTTTGTACGTCATCATCATTATCAATAGCATCTAAAAAGGCTTCAACCTCAGCACGGGCCTCGTCATCTAAGCTCAGCGGGTTATTAGCACGATAGACTAATTTGGCTGAATGCACTTCATAACCAAAGTCGGGTAGGGCTTTTGCCACTAAATCAAGATCGGTCAGTTCAGTTAGGAAGATCACTTCACCGTCTTCACCTTCTTCAAAATCTTGTGCACCGGCTTCAATCGCGGCCAGCTCCATATCGGCATCGGCACTACTGGCTACGGCTTCAATTTGTCCTAAGTGTTTAAAGTCCCAGGATACCGAGCCCGCGCCTCCTAATTGCCCTTTACGGAATAAAATACGCATACTCATGGCACTGCGGTTTTTGTTGTCCGTTAAACATTCAACAATAACCGGAACCTGATGTGGCGCAAAGCCTTCATATACCACTGTTTCATAATTCACTGGGCCATCGAGTAAACCGGCGCCTTTTTTAATGGCACGCTCTAGGGTTTCTTTTGGCATAGATGCTTTTTTCGCAATTTCAATGGCTGAACGCAATTTGGCATTCATTGCCGGATCGGCCCCGTTACGAGCTGCAACCATAATCTCTTTGGCAAGTTTGGTAAAAATACGGCCTCTGGCATTAGCCGCATCTGCTTTATGCTTGTTCTTCCACTGGGCACCCATAATGAAGTCCTGTTAAGCTATCAATTAAAATTGGTGGGGTAGTCTAGCGAATAGCAGGCTTTTTTAGCAACTGCTGCATGATCTTTTTCGCAAATAAGCCGTTTAAGAAGGCATTAACAAGAGGAGCTGCCATGAACTTGGCTCATATTAAAGCAGTGGTTTTTGATTTAGACGGTACCTTGATAGATTCACGCTTAGATTTTGCAGCAATTTGCGATGATCTGGGTTGGCCGCATGGCACACCCTTACTTGAGCATATTGCCACGCTCGGCTCAGGTGCAGAAGCTGACCGAGCTCATCAGATTATTCGTCGTCATGAAAATGCCGGTGCAGCAGCGGCACAATGGATGCCAGGGGCCGAAGCCTGTCTGCTGGCGCTAATAGAGAAAAAGCTGCCACTGGCCATTTTAACGCGCAATATGCGCGAAGCCACCGAGCATGTGCTAACCCGGTTACAAATCCCGATTGAGTTAGTGCTCACACGAGAAGATTGTGCGGCCAAACCGGACCCGCAAGGCCTTCATATCATTGCCGAGCGTTTACAGGTTCCATGCCAGCAGATGCTGTATGTTGGCGATTACGTGTTTGATTTACAAGTTGCCGCCAATGCTGGGGCCGCATCCTGTTTGTACCTTAACGACAGTAATCAACATTTTTTGCCGCAAGCGGATTACAGCATCGCTCACTTTAATGAGTTACAACAGGCATTTTGGCCGTAAATGGCCTGAGTAAGATAATTTAACCGTAATAACTTGTCATTTTTACGTGATAGCCTCTATAGTATCAACATAAAAATAAAAATAAAAATAAAAATAACAGTTAACAGGTGCAGTTTGCTTGCTAGGTTAAAACAAAACTTCTATCTTGCTATGATCACATTAGTGGGTTTAATGATATTGCTATTCGTTACGCCCTACGGAGTGTATCGTATCTTAACAGGCAATATGCTGGTGGGTATTGCTGATTTATCTATTGTTTTAGCCAGTTCAATCGCGGTTTTGTATGCATGGCGCACCAATGACACGGTGCGACCAGGTCAGTTTTTGGCGCTGATATTTTGTATTGGTTTAACTGTTATCTGTACCAGTTTAGGCGTTAATGGCTTATTTTGGGTCTACCCACTTATGGTGTTTATCTTCTTTTTAGTTTCAGCAAAAGAAGCCATTTTACTTTCCTTGTTATTGCTTTTGTTATTGGTTGGTATTGATTTTCTCAAACCGGGGCAAGTCTTTGTTAATCATTATCAAATGATGTCTTTTTTAGTCACCGCTTTTATCAGCAGTTTTTTCGCTTTTATGTTTGCCTATCGCACCCGGGCACAGAATAAAGAATTAAAGCATATCGCCAGTATCGACAGTTTAACGGGTGCAGGCAATCGTCATACCTTAAATGCCCAGTTAGATTTGGCTGTGCAGTTAAAGCAAAAGCTGAATTGTCATTACGGTTTAATTTTGTTTGATTTAGATTTCTTTAAATTAATCAATGACAACTATGGTCATAAAGTTGGTGATCAAACCTTGGTGCGCTTAGTGCCTTTAATTTCGTCATTAATTCGTCAGAGTGATCGCGTGTTTCGGTTTGGCGGTGAAGAATTTATTGTGTTGCTGCGTGATATTAAACCGACAGATTTGTTGCATCTGGCCGAGAAGATCCGCAAAGGAGTGGAGCAGCAGTTAACTTTACCAGATGGCAAAGCGGTCACCTTATCCGCGGGATTGGCCATGTTAGCGCCAGATGAAGATTGGGAGCAGTGGTTACATCGGGCGGATATGGCGTTGTATCAAGCGAAGAACAATGGCCGCAATCAGGTGATTGCGGCTTAGTCTGCCCGCGAGTGGTATGTCATTAAATCACTCGCACTACTCGCGCTGCTTATTTTTCTAATCACGTCGCTGAGTCAGTTGCAATCTCAATCGTTTATTCCGGGCAGCTGCCATTATCTTTTAATAATGGCATGAGCAAGGGCGACATACCGTTTAATACTTGCAGCGGTAGCGCCGAAGTAAAAGAGTAGTCGTCAGCCGCATTGCCTGGAATATAAACACTGATCACGCCAAAGTAATTATCACTGAGATAAAATGCAAAGGTTGCCGTGCGGTTTAGTGCACGTGACTGAACGGTCTCGCCACGGCTGTTCACTGTACTGATACGATTGTCACCTGTGCCGGTTTTACCACCAATAATCGCCAAGTCGGGCAAGTTACTTAAGCTAAAATGCGGTAATAAGCGCCGCCCTGTACCAAGCTGGACGACGCCCGCCAAGTTTTCGCGCAATACCTGAGCAACTTCGGGTGCCATAACGCGTGTTATTTGCACTTCTGTGCGACTTAGAGCCACATCGTAAGGCGTATTTGCGGCAAAGTGCACCCCGGCAATTCTGAACATCGGTAGTCGTTTACCGCCATTTTGAATAATGCCCATCAGCTCTGCTAAAGCGGCCGGTCGATCGCCAGAGCTCCCCAATGCAGTAGCCAGTGACGGTACCAAGTACTCAAACGGATAGCCCATACGCTGCCAGCGCTGATGAATATCCCAGAATGCCTCGATTTCGAGCATAGTGCGAATGCGATTATCCCGGGCACTACGCGACTGCGTGCGGAATAACCACTGATAGGCTTGCTGCCGCACATCAGCGCTAAGCGTCGTGGCTTCGGCTAGGGTGGCTGCCGGTTGCTGCTGTAAGTACGCCAACAACCATAACTCTAACGGGTGGCTGCGAGCTAAATAGGCTTGATCCGGTAAGCTAAACTCGCTGGGCGAGTATTTTTTATAAAGCTGTCGCCATTGTTGCGTTGTCAGTGGGTTATCAGTAAAACGCTGCTGCATGGCGCTGATAAATTCACTTTCGCTTTGGCTGGGGTTAATAAAGCGATAGCCGGCACTTAAGCGGTCGGGTGTTTGCCGCAAACCATTTAAAAACACGTCTAACCGCTCGTTGGCGCTCAGCTTGTGGTATTTACGCCAGAAACGTTGTAGGTATTTTACGCCCTCGTGATCGGCAAAACGGCGTAAATATTGATCCCGGCGCGGATCGTTATCGTTTTTCAATAGCTGATAACTGCTGCTTTCACCATGATGAATACTGTATTGCACCAACTCTTGCATTAAGCGTACAAAAGGCAGGTTAATCGATTCATACAAGGCTTTGCGCAGTGTCGGCGTCATGCGATCTTCTTCACGGCGAAAATTACCAAAGGTATGTAAGCCCCCACCGGTAAAAAAGCTGCTACGGGGATCGGCAGAAAACTCACGGTCCATTGCGGCATTGAGCATGGTCAGTAAAGATACACCAGGATTGGCAATGAGGTAGTTTATGGCCCACTGTGATAACTCATCTTGAGGCGCAATATCTAAAAAGGCCAGTTGCTGGGGCGACTCTTCAGCATATAACTGGTGGATCTCGGCTACCATTTCCAGATAAGTGGCTAAGGTGCGTAACTTCGCGGTTGAGCCCAGCTCTAACTTGCTGCCCTCATTTAAATCAAAGGGTTGTTCTGCATGGTTATCGGTTTGCACTCGCAGCTTATTGCCCAGCGGCGTGCTTTCATACAGTGTAAAACTGTATTTAACGTTGCCAATCTGGTTTTCTTGTAATAAACGTTGACCAATAATACCGGCATTATTGGCCGCGGGCAGTTGTGATAATTGCTGCAAATAGCGATTTATTTTTGCCTGCAGTGGCAAGTTTAACGTGGTTTGCACCGTTAAATCGAGCCGGTCGGTTTGATATAAACTACGGTCTAATAAACCGGCGACACGGTTTCGCACTAACAAGGCCGTTTTATCTAACTTACGTGTGGTTTGCCGAGCTTGCTGATTAAAATTCAAGGTTTGCTCGTTTGCTGCGGCATACCAAGCCGGCGATAGAATATTAAATTGGCGTAATAAGCGCAGGTGGCTGTCTACCAGCTCTTCCAGCTCGGCGCGGCCTTGCAATAAATAAAAGCTGGGGCGACGCTGAGCAATAAACAAGGCTAAAACCTGACGCAGCGCTTGGCCATGAGCGGCGGTGGGCTCTGCATCTTGTAGTAACCGATTGACTTGCATGGCATCAACACCAAACCAAGCATTTAAACCATCTGCAATACCATGTATTTCACCTGCTTGGGGTGTGGCGGCCAAAGGCACGGTATTTATGTAGTCTAAGGCGATTTGCATCCGTCGCGCCATGGTTTCTAAGCCGGGTTGATAAGCGCGGATACTGGCCGATGCCATTTGGCGGAGCTTATCGGCAAAACCCGAGGTAAAACCTTGTGGCGAGTGCCGATATTTTTCGATTTGTGTCGCGAGGGTACTGCCACCGGCTGCGGCGGCTTCTTGTCCGGCTAATTTTTGTACTTGTGCTAAGCCGGCAACGGCCAAACGAGACCAGTCAATGGCCGGATTAGTCAGCGGTGCGGCTTGAAATAAATCCCGGTTTTCAATGAACAATAAGATCCGCAACATCAGCGGTGCAACATCACTAAACTGAGCATATTGCAGTTCAGGTGTTTGATAACTGAATAACGGTTGTTGCTGGCAATCGAAAATTTGCAAACCCCATTGGGTTTTTTCGGCATAGGGTGGGTACAAGCCCCAATCGGTGTAGCGCTGTAAACTGGGTGAAAAACGACTTTGGCTGGTAATATTAAAGCCACTATTATTCAGTTTGATTAACCAATCGGCTAAATGGCTATAGCCAGCCCGTTGGTCAAAAGGCCCACCCGTTGGATAAATGGGTTGTTGCTCGGCAGGTGCCGGGCCTGTGCCTTGTTCAAAGGTTAATTGTGTAGCCAGGTAATGCAAAACCCGCGCTTGCAAGAAGCTCGTGCGTGCTTCTTGGTAAACAAGACCAGCTAATAGCAGTAAGACTAACAACCAAAGTAACCACTTCAACGGTTTCCAATTACGTACCCGAGGGGCGACGACTTTACGTTGGTTTTCGCGTACATTTTCAAAATGCCGTCTTTTTAGCACTGGTGGCCCTTCTAACGGGGCGTCACCAATGCGGGGCTCAACTCTTTTTTCGTCTGACATAGTGGTGACTTTATTTCACTTCCTCGTGGTTAAGTTGCTGCGCCCGAGCCAGTCTGTCAGGATCAGCGGTAATTTGCCAGCCTTGTAAATTATCTAAAATAAGCTGTGATAGCGCCTCAATATGCGCAGGGCTGTCATTCAGTGCGGTAATGTATTCGTAACGCTCACCGCCGGCCTGCTCAAAATACTCTTTGTTTTCTTCCGCGATTTCTTCAATCGTTTCTAAACAATCGGCAGCAAACCCTGGGCAGAACACTTGCACGCTGTGCACACCTAAACCCGGTAACGCTTTTAGCGTTTCATCGGTATAAGGTTTTAACCATTCTTCGCGGCCAAAGCGCGATTGAAAAGTGGTCATGTACTGATCTTTTCTTAAGCCAAGTTGTTCGGCGATCAAGCGTGAGGTCTTGTAGCATTCACAATGATAGGGATCGCCATTAAGCAAATAACGCTTTGGAATACCGTGATAAGAAAACAGCAATTGATCGGTTTGGCCATGCTGCTGCCAATGTGCTTGAATTTGTGCAACACAGGCTGCGATATAAGCTGGATAATCATGGTAATGGCTGATAAATCGCAGATCTGGCAACCAGCGACGCTGCGTAAAGTTAGCGGCTAACGCATCAAAGGTTGAAGCGGTAGTGGCGGCAGCATATTGAGGATAAAGCGGTAGTACCAATAACTTACGCACGCCCTGTGCCATCAAGCGCTCAATGGCACTGTCCATACTGGGATTGCCATAGCGCATGGCATAATCAACCACAACATTATGCTGGCCAGCCGCCGCTAAGGCAGCTTGAACGGCCTTGGTTTGACTGACGGTATGAAACAGCAAGGGAGACCCCTGCTCGGTAAATACAGTGGCGTAAGCTTTCGCTGAGCGGCGAGGCCGAATATTTAAAATAATGCCATTTAAAATACACCACCATAATAAGCGGGGTACTTCTACCACACGAGGGTCCGATAAAAACTGTTTGAGGTAACGACGCAGAGCTTTAGGCGTGGGTTCATCTGGTGTGCCTAAGTTGGTTAATAACACGCCGATTTTATCGGCGTCGCCATGACTATAATTTTTGCTGTTGATATAACCCATAATCGGTAATTACTCTCACTGAAAATCAAAAAAGACGTTACGGCAGCGGGGAAATGACAGATCGCCAACATAAGCTTGATCTTAGCAGTTTGTGTCACGTAAACCTATTACCGGATGCAGATAATCTTGTTCTGCCGTATGCTGAGTACCTGACTTAGCGCAAAAAAAGGGAATAATGGATGAAAATAATCAGTTACTTTGTACTGGCCGTGTTGTTAGCGGCTATGCTGGGAACCGCATTACAAAGCGCGGCCAATTTATGGGCGATCACTCAGCTGGCAGGTTCGGTGTCGTTAGCCGATCAATGGCGTACTTTTCTTTTCGATTTACGGCATTTTATGCCGCTATTAGCACTGATCTTTTTGCCCATTTTGATATTGAGTGTGCTATCAACCAAGCTGATTTGTCGGTTCTTGCCATTGCAACCGCTGGCCGCCATGTTTGGGGTAACAGCATTAGCAACTTGGTTAGCCCTTAACCTGATTAATTATTTAGCCCCTATGCCCACGCTGATTGCCCTGAATCGCAGCAATAGTGGCACCTTGTTATTACTGTGTTGCACCGCTTTTGCAGCGGTATTTTTTCAATGGATGACAGCGAAACGGAGTACGCGATGAACACGTCTATCGTCAAAAAACTGAGAGCCTTACAAAAGCTTACCCTGAGTTTAACGTGCGGCGCCTTGCTCAGTTTGCCCTTAGTGGCCGAAACCGCTTGGCGCCTTGATACCGTGGCCAGTGATCTCGATTTTGCCTGGTCATTGGCCTTTATGCCCGACGGGCGTTTTTTAGTCACCGAGCGCACTGGCCAGCTGGTTATTCTGAATGCCGATGGCAGTGAATCCAAGCGCCAAGCCGCGGCCTTGCCCGATATGTTTGTGGCTGCGCAAGGGGGGTTACTCGACGTGCTGCTGGCGGCTGACTTTGACAGTAGCGGTCGGTTATTTTTAAGTTACTCTTGCGGAAATTTAAATGCCAACAGTACCTGCTTAGCCAGTGCCCAATTAGTGAATGATGAATTAACCGCTATTCGACCGATTTTTCGGGCGCAGCCTGAGCGACGCGGCGCCGCCCATTACGGTGGGCGTATGGTGCAATTACCCGATGAAACCTTAGTGTTAACTTTAGGCGACGGTTTTGACTATCGGGAGCAGGCACAAAATAAAGCCCATCATTTGGGTAAAACGGTGCGTCTAACGGTGGATGGGGCGGTGCCTGCCGACAACCCTTTTGTTAATCAGGCGGGGATTGCTGGGGAGGTTTTCACGCTGGGTCATCGTAATGTGCAAGGCATTGTCTATGATCCACAAACCGGGCAACTCTTTAGCCATGAGCATGGGCCTAAAGGGGGTGATGAATTAAACCTGTTACTTGCGGGGCAAAACTACGGCTGGCCAGTGGCCACCTATGGTGTGGATTATACCGGCGCGCGTGTCTCGCCTTATCAGCGTTTTGTGGGCATGCAAGATCCGTTGTATGTTTGGACGCCATCCATTGCCCCGGCGGGTATGACCTTATACCAAGGAGCGTTATTTCCAGAGTGGCAAGGGAATATCTTTGTCAGTGCCTTAGCCGTTAAAGCGTTACATCGCTTGCAATTAACGGCGGGCAAAGTCACGGCAGAACAAGTGCTGTTAGCGGATTTAGCCACTCGCCTACGGGATGTGCGCACGGGGCCAGATGGGGCGATTTACCTGTTAACCGATGGCGCTAAAGGGCAGTTACTGCGTTTATTACCGAATTAGCGCGAAGTGTTGGGTTGTTTAAGCGTAAGCGTCCGGCGATCACAGGTTAGCGCTCTGATTTAAGACACTAAGTGTCCACTTAATTTTAGTGGACACTTAGTGTCTTAAATCGCGTCACCTGACTGTTTGGATAGATCGATATTCCAAGGTAACAACTCATCGACACGATTGATGGGGTGATTGCCGATACGCTTAAGTACCGCTGTGAGATAGTCATTTGGATTGATGCCATTGAGTTTAGCGGTGCCGAGTATTGAGTACAGCACGGCAGCTCGCTCTCCTCCAGCAACTGAACCCGCAAACAGGTAATTTTTCCTACCCAAGGCAATCGGCCGCAATGAGCGCTCTGCACTGTTGTTATCTATCTCAGCATAACCGTTATCCACATAGGCAACCAACGCCTCCCACTGTTTCAGAGCATAATGAATAGCCTTGGATAACGGCGAGCCTTTCGATAAGGTACGCAGGGTTGTTTGCAACCACGTATGGAAGCGCTCAAGGATTGGCTTGGCGTGTGTGGCTCGGTTGTGTTGTCGTTCATCCGGTGGTTGGCCGCGCACCTGCTTTTCAATCACATAGAGGGATTGGATAATCGCAATGGCTTCGTCGGCTAAAGGCGAAGGGCCGCTTTGAGTGATGTCATAGAACTTACGCCGCACGTGTGCCCAGCAACCATGTTGGGTGATTTGCCGTTGGTATAATTCGTTGTAACCGGCATAAGCATCGGCCTGCAGTGAGCCTTTGTAATCTTTTAAATGCGCCGCAGGATGAAGACTTCTTCGGTCTTCACTGTATTGCAGCCACACTGCAGGCGGTGTGCTATCTCCCCAGGGGCGACCATCGCGGACATAGGTCCAGTAACGACCTGTTTGCGTACGACCTTTACCCGGTGATAGCGTCGGTGCGGTGGTATCATCCGCATGTACGTGGTAACTGGCTTTAACATGGCGGCCGATGGCACTTGCCAGTGGCGTGAGTAATGCACTTGTTTGTCCTACCCAGTCAGCCAAGGTAGAGCGCTCGATGTCGATGCCTTCACGTTCCATCCGCTCAGCTTGGCGGTACAGCGGTTGATGGTCGAGGTATTTATCAACCATCACCTGTGTGAGCAATGCCGCACTGGCCAGTCCTTTTTTAATCACACGCTCAGGCGCAGCACCTTGCACCAATGTGTCGCAGTGCTGGCAGCTGAATTTAGGGCGTACAATACGGATAACCCGATAAGAGGCCGGCACCACATCCAGCATTTCAGAAACATCATCACCGATATGGGTTAATGCACCCTGACATGCCGGGCACTGGCAAGCCGTTTCAACACGCAGCTCTTCTCGCGGCAATTGTGCAGGCAGAGAAGCGCGCCGACGGGGCGTGGCTTTGTTCTCTTTTGCTGGTGCGGCTAGCTTTGGTAAGGCTGCAGTTTGCATCTCAAGCTCTTCAAGCTGTAATTCCAACTGATGAATTTGCTTATCGATATGCTCGGACGAACGTCCGAAGCGGGCACGTTTTAATACGGATAACTGGTGGCGTAACGAGGCAATAACGGTATCCTGCTGGGCAAGCGTTGACTGCAGTTGAAGGATAATTTCCTGCAACTGTTTTGGGTCATTGGGTAAGGAAGATGCCATCGTTTTCATGCGCTGCATAATAACATAAAAATCCAGCTAACTCATTGATTAAATGCAATTATGCGGCGTTTATTGGTCTATTTTTTCTGGCAGGTGGCCGCCAGTCTAAGCCTTCCAGTAACAGCGCCAATTCGGCTTGTGTTAAATGCACAGCCCCCGATTTTGCACTTGGCCAAACAAATTTACCCTGCTCCAGTCGCTTGTAAAATAAACATAACCCCTGACCATCCCACCAGAGCAATTTAACCCGGTCGCTACGACGTCCGCGAAACACAAATACGTGACCGCTAAACGGGTCTTTTTGCAGCACATGCTGCGCCATTGCAGCCAGGCCATCAAAGCCTTTGCGCATATCGGTGTAACCGGCACACAGCCAAATGCGCACGTCATGCGATAACATCATCATGACAACGCCACCACGAGTTGGCGTAACATGTCTGGCGTGGCGTCGTGTAACACCAGTTGGTGGCCGCCACGAAACGACACCGTTATTGCAGGTTTATGTAACACTGGCATCGAGTCAACAGCACGAACACTGATAGGAAGGAATGGCATGGGAGCCGCTGACGTATCCACTTCACCTTTAGCGCGCCTGACCCACAATGCATTACCGAGGTTAACGTCTCGGATCCAGCGAAACACTTGGTTGGTATTGACATCATATTTGCGCGCTAATTGAGATACTGAAAGGGTTTGTTCTTTCGATTCCTGGACGATCTGCCATTTTAATTCGGGGGAAAAGAACCGACGTATATCGGGTTGTTTTAAAGCTGGCATACATAACTCTCATTGTTGGCAACACAGAAAGATATGATGCGTGATCAGTCAGCAAATAAAAGATGTGATGGCCGGACGCTTACGTTTAAGCACTCACTAATCTGTTTGCTGAATGCATTAAACTTAGGCTCATAAAAAACGCAGCGTCAAAACGCTGCGTTTTTTGTTTTCAGCTAAAGGCGGCTGCCGCTGAACGGAGAGCATTGCTCCGTAAACTAAGAGCGAGAAGCGTAAAGCTTTTAGCGCAAGGCTTAATGCTGATGCCCACCTGCGCCGTGGGCATGGCCATGCGCAAGCTCTTCTTCAGTTGCTTCACGTACCGACAAAATCTCGATATGAAAAGTTACCGTTTTACCGGCTAAGGGGTGATTAGTGTCTACGTCAGCTTTAAACATACCCATTTTAACGATGGTGACTTGACGCTCACCATGATCGGTATTAACCCATGCCACCATACCCGGTTTCCATTTTTTGGCACCTTGTAAGTGTTTTACTTGCACGCTTTGAATGGCATCGGCTTTGCGCTCACCATAAGCATCCACCGGAGCCAGTGTTACTTCTAGCGTGTCGCCAGCGTGTTTATCTTGTAAGGCTTCTTCAAGCTTTGGCAGCATTTGATTGTGGCCATGTAAATACAACATGGCATCACCTTGGCGTGAGCTTTCAAGCTCAGTACCGTTTTCGGTGATTGTGTAATGAAATTGTACAACGCTGTTAGAACTGATTTGCATGATGAGTCATCTTCTGAAGGTTATCGTGGCGCTATTATAACGCGCTCGCAGGCGGTGTCAGAGAAATTTGTGCAGGTTTTAAAAAACGGTGTAAGCCGTAACAGCAAGACGATCCGCAGCCTTAGCCAACGGATCGTCTGTAACGCTTAGCTGGCGGCTTTCATCTCGCTGACAAATTGCTGCAACTTACTGAGCATTAAAGCCGGATCGGCTTGGTTTTGCTCAATAATGTTAACAATAGCCGAGCCGCTGATCGCACCGGCTGCGCCATTATCAATGGCTGCCCGAACTTGCTCTGGTGACGAAATACCAAAGCCAAGTAATGGTGGCGCCGGATTATAAGCACGAATACGTTCAATCAAAGCTGCGGTTGGCATCGCCGCTTTGGTTTCAGCACCGGTTACCCCAGCCCGACTTAACAAATAGGTGTAGCCACGGCCATAAGAGGCAATCGCACGTAAGTCATCATCATCAACATTTGGCGGCACAATATAAATCGGTGCAATATTGTGTGGCATGGCCGCTTGACGGAACATTTTACTTTCGCTCAGTGGCACATCCGCAATCAGCACGGAGTCAACGCCTGCGGCAGCAGCCGTCGCATAAAACGTGTCGAGGCCTTTTGCCATAACCAAGTTAGAATACAGCAGTAAACCAATGGGAATGTTTTCATCATAAGCACGAATACGCTTAATAATATCGAAACACATGGCGGGGGTGACCCCCGCAGCCAGTGCGCGGATATTGGCATTTTGAATGGTAGGGCCATCGGCAATCGGATCTGAGAACGGAATACCTAACTCTAAGGCATCAGCACCGCCATCAATTAAAGCTTTAATAATTTGAAACGACAGCTCAGGCTGTGGATCGCCCACTGTAACGAACGGCACAAAAGCGCCACGTTTTTCGTCACTCAGCCGCTGAAACATCTGTTGATAACGTTGCATTACTCTGCTCCTTGCTGTTGTGCGGCTAATACACTGTGCACATGCGATAAGTCTTTATCGCCGCGACCCGATAAATTAATTAATAGCACCATAGGCTCGGTTGCTGCTTCGGCCATTTTAATGGCGTGCGCTACGGCATGCGAGCTTTCTAATGCCGGAATAATCCCCTCTTTCATGGCGAGTAACTGAAAAGCCGCTAAGGCTTCGTCATCGTTAATGGCCACGTATTCAGCACGACCAATTTGTTGTAAATGGGTGTGTTGTGGCCCAACAGCGGGATAATCCAAACCGGCTGAAATAGAATAAGATTCTTCAATTTGGCCATCGGTTGTTTGCATAATCGCGGTGTAAGCACCGTGCAAAATACCGTAACTACCGGTACTTAATGCCGCACCATGTTGATGGGTATTAATCCCTTTACCACCGGGTTCTACACCGATTAAACGCACGCCAGACTCTTCAATAAAGTCGGCAAAAATACCGATAGCGTTTGAGCCGCCACCGACACAAGCGATCACTGCATCGGGTAATTGACCTTCCGCTTTAAGGATCTGTGCTTTAGCTTCTTCACCGATCATCCGTTGGAAATCACGCACAATAGTAGGGAAGGGGTGAGGGCCCGCTGCGGTGCCTAGCATATAGTGAGTGGTTTCGTATGTGGCAGACCAGTCGCGCATCGCTTCGTTCACGGCATCTTTCAAGGTGCCTGAACCGGCGGTAACCGGGATCACGGTAGCTCCCATTAGCTGCATCCGAAATACGTTCGGTTGCTGGCGCTCAATATCTTTAGCGCCCATATAAATGCGGCATTTTAAACCCAGTAGCGCACAGGCTAAAGCGGTTGCCACACCATGCTGGCCTGCGCCGGTTTCAGCGATCACTTCTTTTTTACCCATGCGTTTCGTCAGTAACGCTTGGCCTAAAACCTGGTTGGTTTTATGGGCGCCACCGTGCAGTAAGTCTTCACGCTTCAGATAAATTTTCACCAGCGGGTTGGGTGATAAATTGCGGGTTAGCGTTAATGGTGTAGGCCGACCGGCATATTCCGTCAGCAATTGTTGAAACTCGGCATGAAACGCCGGATCTTGTTGAGCGTCAACAAAGGCCGCTTCTAATTGCTTTAAGGCGGGCACCAACAATTGCGGCACAAACATACCGCCATATTGGCCGAAGTAAGGATTAAGTTTTAGCTCACTCATGTGGGACACTCTTCTTAGTCAAAAAATCAAATTCACGGATCCGCTGAAAGGCACTGGCGATTTTCGTCGTGTCTTTCAAACCGGCAGCCGTTTCGAGGCCGGAATTCATATCTAAACCGGCAACCGGCAGTGCTAAGGCGGCACTGAGATTATCGGGGTTCAAGCCACCGGCTAGCATAATCGGATGTTGGCTTTGCAGTTGTTGCAGTAAACGCCAATCGAAACTGACACCCGAGCCACCGTGCTGTTGTGGATGAAAGCTATCTAATAAGATGCGATCAGCTAAGGCGGTAAATGCCGGTAATTCGGCTTGTACTCGATAGGCTTTCCATATTTCACAGCCGGTTGGCAATAAGGGTTTTAATGCCTGTAAATAAGCATCGTCTTCATCGCCATGTAACTGTACGGCGGCTAAGGCTAATTGGCTTGCTAAACGAGCCACTTGCTCTATTTCGGCGTTTACAAATACGCCGACAAAGCGTAGCGGGGCTGCTTTGACTAGCTCGGCCGCTTGCTCAGCACTTACCGCGCGAGGTGAGGCTGCTGCGAATATCAGGCCACCATAATAGCCGCCGGCTTGATAGACTGCTTGCACATCTTCAGCACGGGTTAAACCACACACTTTATGCTCGCCAATAATCAAGCGATGACAGGCGCCGGCTAAATCGGCTTGCGCCATGAGCGAACTGCCCACTAAAAAGGCATCGGCTACGGGTAATAATTGCCGCACTTGCTGATTTTGATAAATGCCTGATTCGGATACCACGGTGCGATCCGCTGGGATCAGCTGCCGTAAGCGGACGCTGGTTTGCAGATCAGTGCTTAAATCGCGCAAATTACGATTGTTAATGCCAATTAACTCCGCCCCTAGATTGACGGCACGTAAGGTTTCTTGCTCATTACTCACTTCAGTTAAGATTGTCATACGCAGTTGTTTGGCCACCGTTGCCAACTCGCGATACTGCGTATCATCTAAAATCGATAACATCAGCAGGACTGCGTCGGCACCGGCTTCACGCCCTGCGTAAATCTGATAACTCGAAATAATAAAATCTTTGTGCAGCAAGGGTTTGTCGGTAAGCGTACGCATTTGCTTTAAATACTGATAGCTACCCTGAAAGAAACTGCTGTCGGTCAGCACGGAAATGCCATCAGCATAGCAGTTATAAACGCTGCTAATTTCTTTTAAATCAAAATGTTCACGGATCAAGCCTTTGGAAGGCGAAGCCTTTTTACACTCTAAAATAAAACGGGCACCCGGTTGTTGTAACACTGCTAAAAAATGTCGCTCAGTGGCGCTCACCTGATCGATGAACTGCTCAAGCGGGCGCTGTGTCATCATTTCAGCGACTTCGAGTCGTTTTTTATCGACAATTTTTGCCAAAACCCCTTCAATTACCACCTGGGGTGTCGTTGTTTCAACCACGACTTAACTCCTTCATGCTGTGCAACGTTTGCAGCGCTTTGGCGCTATGCAGATGCTCTAATACTGCGCGGGTATTCACTTTTAAATCAGTACCTAAGCCTGCAATTTTTAGCATCGCCGCCACATTAACTGCCACCGCTGTTAAATGTGCTTCTGGCGCGGTGCCCGCTAAAATGGCTAAGGTTGCTGTCGCGTTATCGGCTGGCTCACCGCCTTCTAGGCTGCTTAATGCTTGCGGCTCTACCCCAAAATCGGCAGGGGTTAGGGTAAATTCGCTAAGCTCGCCATCTTTTAATTGGCAAACATAGGTATTGCCATGTAAAGCAATTTCATCACAACCACTGCCGTGCACAACCCAAGCGGCTTTCGTGCCCAATTGTTGTAATGCCTGCGCCATCAGTTTACACAGGCCAGCATCATACACCCCTAACAGTTGAAAATCAGGTCTGGCTGGGTTAATTAGCGGCCCTAGTAA
This sequence comes from Alishewanella sp. HL-SH06, assembly GCF_052656265.1. NCBI lineage: Bacteria > Pseudomonadati > Pseudomonadota > Gammaproteobacteria > Alteromonadales > Alteromonadaceae > Alishewanella > Alishewanella sp. HL-SH06. The sequence continues at coordinate 2,696,998 of NZ_CP199752.1, read as the reverse complement.
GTTAAACAGGGTACGGCTTTTCAAGGCGGTGCGCACCGGCATCGCGTGCTTGATACCACTGTGATAAAGCGGTGCAAACAAAAAGCTACAATTGCTGCCTTTTAAGGTGGCCGCGGCTTGCTCTGGGCTAACTTGAATATTAATGCCAAGGTATTCCAATAAATCAGCTGAGCCTGAGCGGGATGACACACTACGATTACCGTGTTTGGTTACTGGCAAACCCATACTGGCCGCAACGATGGCTGCAGTGCTAGAAATATTAATGGTGTTGCTGCCATCACCGCCCGTACCACAACAATCAATGGTGCCACTGACCGTTGTTGGAAAGGGGGTAGCGGCGGCTAATAAGGCTTGTGCTGCCCCGGTAATTTCATCGGCAGTTTCGCCGCGCACTTTTAAGGCGACCAGCAAGGCCGTTAGCAGTACGGGTTCAACCTGGCCTTGCACAACAGCCGTAAAAAATTGTTCGGCTTGCGCACGGCTTAGGCTTTTGCCATTTAAGGTTTGCTGCACCAGAGGCAGAATGTGCTGCGTCTGAGCATGTTGAGGCTGCGACATCAGTCTTTACTCCTTAGTAAATAGGCAATACTTTGTTGCAACAACGGCTTACCCAGCGTGGTAAGAATAGACTCTGGGTGAAACTGAAAGCCCAGCATCCGTTGGCTTTCGTTTATCACCGCCATCGGGATATGCCGCTCAGTGGCTAATACGTCCAGACTATTCGGCAGTTCGGTGGCCATTAATGAATGATAGCGCGCCACAGGAAAAGGCCGTGGCAAGCCATGAAACACCGGGTGTTCGTGCAGCGTTATTGCTGACGTCTTGCCATGTACGGTCTCACCGGCGCGTCCGACCAGTCCGCCGTAATGTTCTACGATAGCTTGATGGCCCAAACAAATCCCCAGCACCGGATAGACACCCGCAGCAAGGCGTAATAAGGCGGGCATGGAGCCCGCATCACTCGGTGCGCCGGGGCCTGGCGAAAGCACTAATAATACCGGGCCTGTTTCTTGCTGCATTTTGTTGAAAATAAATTCAGCCGGTACGGTGTTGCGATACAGTTTTAACTGGCAGCCCAACTGTGCAAATTCATCGACAAGGTTATAAGTAAAAGAGTCGATATTATCTAATAAATAAATCGTTGGCATGCGGCTTCCTAAGGTCGTCATGGCTGGCGTACTCATGCTTAGTACCCCGCCTGTTGAATAGCTTTAATCACGGCTTGTGCTTTATTGCGGGTTTCTTCCGCTTCTTGCACGGCAACAGAATCAAATACCACGCCGGCTCCGGCTTGAATATGTGCCATGCCCTGAGCAACATAAGCTGAGCGTATGACAATACAGCTATCAAAATCACCATTACCGGCTAAATACCCCACGGCACCGCCATAAGAGCCGCGCTTTTTGCCTTCAACTTGGCGAATTAATTCAGCGGCTTTCACTTTGGGTGCGCCCACTAAGGTGCCCATATTCATGCAGGCTTGATACGCGTGCAGGGCATCTAATTCTGGCTTTAAAGTGCCGACCACACGTGAGACCAAGTGCATAACATAAGAGTACCGATCCACTTTTAATAGCTCTTTAACATAGCGACTGCCGGGTACCGCGATACGCGCCACATCATTACGGGCTAAGTCGACCAGCATTAAATGTTCGGCTTTTTCTTTTTCATCTTGGCGCAGTTCTAACTCAATACGGCTGTCTAAATCACGATCAATGCTGCCATTGGCGGCAAAACCGCGGCGCCGCGTCCCCGCAATAGGGTAGATCTCAACTTGCCGGTTGTCGGCAGCAAATTTTAAAGCCGACTCTGGCGAGGCACCAAATAAGCAAAACGCCGGATCTTGTAAAAAGAACATATAAGGGCTGGGGTTAAGCTGCTTTAATTTGGCATAGGCCGCTAACGGGTTGGGGCACGGCAGTGAAAAACAACGCGAAGGCACAATTTGAAAGACATCACCGGCAACAATATGCTCTTTTAAGTTTTCTACTTGGCTGGCAAAATCATCATCGCTAATATCAACCGATACGCTGCTATCTGTGGCCGGTTTACCTGGTGCTAACGGAGGGGTTTGCGCCAGTTGCTGTTTTAGTTGCTCTAGGCGTTTACCAATGGCAAAACAGTTGGCAGGGGCATCGGCGCCACAAAATACGTTGCCGACCAAGCGGCTTTGCTGGCGCTGATGATCAATCGCTAGGGCGGTTTCTGCCAGATAAAACACATAATCAGGGCATTGATTAGACTTGACCGGCACTTCGGGCAATTGCTCAATGTTTGCTACCATGTCATAACCAATCACGCCGCCTAAAAAGATGGCAAAAGGCTCATCACTTTGGCCGCGTAAGCTTTGCTGTACTAAACGCAGCGCACTAAAAGGGTTAGCTTCAGTTAAACGACTGATTTCATCTAACAGCGGATCGGGGCGTTTAAATTCTGCTATAAGTTGTTCACCGCTTAATGTCACCTGCGCTAAATCGGCAAGCTGCTCGGCTAAATAGGGTAATAAGCCTAAACCATTATTGCTTAATGCATCGATGGTGACCTGTTGCCCGTTACATTCTAAACGCAGCGCCGCATCAATTAACATTAAGCTGTTAACGCTATTTTTGCTGTCAATTTCAGCCGACTCTAGCAGTAATGAGCAACGGTCGGCCGAGCACAGTGACGCATAAGCGGCTAAAGCATCAGCCTGATAAGGCACAGGCAGTGCGATACTGGCGACTTCGCCTGGGGTATCGGTGATATGACTAAAAATCATCGGTATTATCCTTTACACAAACCAGCTATAAATTCAGGGTAAAAAAAAGCCCGTTTCTTTTTGAAACGGGCTTAGGTTATTAAAGCGAATACAACGCCTACACATGCCCGTTGGGAATGTGCCACCACCAGATGTTCAGGTTAGCGAAAGTCGTGAATTGCATTGGTTTTAACCACCTCTAAAAAATCAGGCTACATCAAACCGCGAAAAGCGCGGCGCGTCAAGAGCAAATTGTTATTTAAGGCGATTAAACCGTAAAGAAGGCTGAACGGCTGTGTTGCAGGTCACTTATCCGCTGTTCAGCGAGCAAAAAAATATTAATTAGCTTGGGTTTATCATCAGTCTAGAGCCTCTAATGAAAAAACGCTGAGCGCTTATTTGTTGGCTTGGGCTTTTAATTCCGTTAGTTGTTGCCATAACGCTTCGCTTTCTTCGGTGAGGTCGGCAAATAATCGCATGTCACCATTACGCTGAGCATGCATAGCTTGCTCGAGTTTGGCATCGTAACGTTTGCGTAATTTCTTTTCGGGATCGGGCTTTAACCATTTAAACATAATGCACTCATCAGTTGTTTGCTGTGCGCCTTTGTACGCAAGCAAGCTTGGCTTGGTTCTTTGTTTGTTGGGCTTTCTAAGCGATTATGCGACAATAGCGGTTGTTAAAAAGGAAACTGCATGAAAATTGACTTACACAGTCACACAACTCACTCCGATGGCTTGCTCAGCGTTAGCGAACTGCTAAGCCGTGCGCTAAGCGTGAAGCTAGATGTGCTGGCCATTACTGATCACGATACCATTAGTGGCTTAACAGAAGCGCAGCAATGGCTAAAAGCCGAGCAAGCGCCGCTTAAGCTTATTGCCGGTGTTGAAATCTCTACTGCTTGGCAAGAATTTGAAATTCATGTGGTGGGCTTAAATATCAACGCCGATTGCCCGCAATTTCAAGCCCGCTTGGCTTTACAGCAGCAGCGCCGGTTTGAGCGCGCAGAAGAAATCGCTCGGCGTTTAGCAAAAGCCAACATTGCTGATGCGCTGCCTGCCGTGTTGGCTTTAACCAACGGCGGGGCCATCACGCGCACGCACTTTGCACGCTTTTTAGTGAATAGCGGCCACGCTAGCTCGATGAACACCGTATTTAAAAAATACTTGGCGCGCGGTAAAACCGGTTATGTGCCAAATAATTGGGTGGCGATGGCTGAAGCGATCCAGTGGATCCACGATGCGGGCGGCCAAGCCGTGTTGGCGCATCCGTTAAAATACAAATTAAACGGCAAATATTTAAAACGTCTGGTGCAAGATTTTGCGCTAGCCGGTGGTGATGCTTTAGAGATTATCTCGCCACAACAAACCTTAGTGCAGCGGCGTGAGCTGTGGGCATTGGGTCAACTTCACAATTTAACTGCTTCTGTCGGTTCAGATTTTCATCAGCCTACGGCTTGGAATGAGCTAGGAAAGCATCTATATTTACCGGATGATGTTACGCCAATTTGGGCGGATTGGGCACTTCAGCCCACAGCAACCGACACCGCTAATTTGCAAGGGCACGCACTATGAGTCAGTTTTTTCACATTCACCCCGATAATCCACAGCAACGTTTAATTAAACAAGCGGTGCAATTGATTCAAAAAGGCGGCATTGTTGTGTATCCCACCGACAGTGGTTACGCTCTGGGTTGTCATATGGGCGATAAAGCCGCGATGGATCGTATTTTACAAATTCGTCAAGTCAGTGGTGATCACAACTTTACCATGATGTGCCGTGATTTATCTGAGTTGTCGGTTTATGCCAAGGTTGAAAACAGCGCCTTTCGCTTGATCAAAAATAACACACCGGGGGCCTATACCTTTATCTTACGCGGTACTAAAGAAGTGCCACGTCGTTTGTTAAATGAAAAGAAAAAGACCATCGGTTTGCGTATTCCAGAGCATAAAATTGCTTTGGCGTTACTGGAAGAGCTTGGAGAACCGATGCTGTCAACCAGCTTGATTTTACCGGGTAATGAATTTGCCGAAGCTGATCCTGATGATATGCGCCAACAATTAGAGCGCCAAGTCGATTTGATTTTACATGGTGGCGTGATTGGCGAAGATCCGACTACCGTAATTGATTTATCTGAAGAAATCCCGGTTATCATCCGTGAAGGCCGTGGTGATGTGCGACCCTTTCAGTAATTGACTGAAAACATGAGCGAGCCCTTTAACAGCCTCACCATTCAGCAGGTTTTGCCGTTGGCTTATGTGCGCGGCGAAGCGGTGTTAGAGCGGCCAGAAGACCTCTATATTCCGCCTGATGCGCTAGAAGTGTTACTCGATGCGTTTGAGGGGCCTTTAGATTTTTTACTGTACCTGATCAGACGGCACAAATTTGATTTAGTGGCGTTGCCTGTGAATGAAATTACCCTGCAATATATGGAATATATCAACCTGATGCAGGAGTTAAACTTCGAATTGGCTGCCGATTACTTAGTCATGGCCGCCATGCTGGCAGAGATTAAATCGCGCTTATTGCTGCCGCGCAGTTCGGCCGCGGAGGAAGACGAACAAGATCCGCGTGCCGAATTAGTGCGTCGTTTGCAGGAATACGAGATTTTTAAACAAGCAGCCAGTGATTTAGATGCCTTACCTCGTGCCGAGCGTGATTTTTTCACGGCGAAAGCCAGTTTAGCCGATAACTTTAGCCCACTCCTGATTTTACCTGAAGTCGACTTTACCGAGTTACTGGCGGCGTTAAAAGACGTGGTAAAACGGTCGCAAGCACTGCAGCATCATCATATCAAACGCGAACATTTATCAACGCGCGAGCGGATGAGCCGTATTTTAGCGTTATTACAGCAGCGGCAGGGTTTTGTGGCCTTTAGCGATTGCTTTGAACTGCAAGAAGGCCGCGAAGGCGTTGTGGTGAGCTTTTTAGCGATTTTAGAGCTAACCAAAGAAAAGTTAATCGAACTGACGCAGGTCGCTCCGCTTGCACAAATTCATGTCAAACTGGCGATTAATGAGGCATAATGGCGCGCAAACTAAATGACGTTCAATTACTGCAGTTACTCGAAGCCGCTATTTTTGCGGCAGATAAGCCGTTAAGTCGGGCAGAACTGCAAGCGACAGTCTTGGTCGATTTTGCCGTAAGTAGCCGAAAACTCTCACAAAGCCTAACGCAGTTACAACAAGATTACAGTGCGCGTGGCATTCAGTTAGTCGAAACAGCCAGTGGTTTTCGTTTTCATACTCGCCCAGAATTAAGTGATGCGCTAGCCCAATTATGGCCTGAGCGTTCACCGCGATATTCGCGTGCGGTATTGGAAACCTTGGCCTTGATTGCTTATCGTCAACCGATCACCCGGGGTGAAATTGAAGAGATCCGGGGTGTGTCGGTGAGTACACAAATTATTCGCACCTTAACCGAGCGCGGCTGGGTTAAAGTGGTTGGGCAAAAGGAAGTGCCAGGTCGACCGGCGTTGTATGCCACAACGGCTACGTTTTTAGATTATTTTGGTTTAACACATTTAAATGAATTGCCGCCATTAGCTGAGTTTCAAGCTTTGCTAACGGATGAAACGGCAGAATCCTTATCCACCGTCGAGATGACAGGAGAGCTCCACTAATGAGTGAAAAGTTACAGAAAGTTTTAGCCCGTGCTGGTGTAGGTTCACGCCGCGAAATGGAAGATTGGATCAGCCGTGGTCGTGTTTCGGTAGATGGCAAACCGGCCACCTTAGGTGATCGCGTAGAGCCCACCCAAGCTATTCGTGTTGATGGTCACCCCGTGCAGATCGCCAGTGAAGAGCAACAGATCTGCCGCGTATTGGCTTATCATAAACCAGAAGGTGAGATTTGTTCGCGTACCGATCCGGAAGGTCGGCCTACAGTGTTTTCACGTTTGCCAAATATCAAAGGCGCACGTTGGATTGCTATTGGTCGCTTAGATATTAATACCTCGGGTTTGTTGTTGTTCACAACCGACGGTGAGTTAGCTAACCGCTTAATGCATCCAAAATTTGAAGTTGAACGTGAATATGCCGTACGGGTATTTGGCGAGATCAATGATGCGATGATCCAACGTTTACGTACCGGCGTTGAGTTAGAAGATGGTAAAGCCAACTTCAAAAAAATCAAAGCGTTACCGGGTGAGGGCATTAACCGCTGGTTCCATGTAGTGTTAACCGAAGGCCGTAATCGTGAAGTACGCCGGATGTGGGAATCACAAGGTGCTGTGGTCAGCCGTTTGATCCGCGTGCGTTACGGCGATTTACTGCTACCTAAACATTTACCTGCTGGTGGTTATGCCGAATATCCACTGGATGAAGTAAATTACTTACGCAAACTGGTTCATATGCCTGCTGAAACGCAAACCTTGGTGAAAGCTGAAGACCGCACCGAGCGTCGTCGTCGTATGGCCAGTATGAAACGCGCAGTACGCAAGTTCCAAGCGGCAGAAAAGAAGCCATCAGCGGATAAAAAAGTCGCCACGGATAAGCGACCAGCATCGGATCGTAAATCGAGCAGAAAGCCGTCTTAATCAGCTAAAACACTCACTTAATGGCTGTTAAAGGCCATTAGTTGAGTGCTTATTCAGTTTATGTGGGCTGCTTGAAAGACAGTTGAACAACCCGCCGCTATTCTGCTGTTGAGATTGACGACGAAGAGCCTGCGGTTTTTAGCTTAACTCAGCAGATAAACGCCGTGTCATAAGCAGTCATTTATAGCATTGCACTTTATGTGCAAATACTGGATTAACGCACCTTACTTTTTCTGATCAGTTTATACAGCAGCTCAGGAGCAAAACGCCCCAACACGCTGGCAAATTTCTCTTTAAAACCGCCAACCACCAAGTAACTTTTACCGCGGCACAGCCCCTTTACGGTAATTTTGGCAAATTCTTCCGCCGACATGCCTTGTGCTTGCGCATCATCCATCTTACCTAAGGCTTCGCCATTGCCTGTTAGCGCATTCATCGATACCGCGGTTTTCACAAAGCCTGGAAACACCACCGCAACACGGATCCCTTGTTCATAAAGCTCTGCGCGGGCACTGTTCGCCCATAAATGCAGTGCTGCTTTCGCCGCCGAATAGCTGCCACGAAACTGCGTACCGACTAAACCCGCCACGCTAGAGATAAACACCAGTTGGCCATGACCTTGCTTTAACATGACGGCTAAAACACGCCGGCTCAGTACCACTTGCGCAAAGTAATCGATTTCCATAATTTTGCGATCGGTTGCTGCACTGGTATCCATCACCAAGGCTCGTTGGCTGATCCCTGCATTATTGATCAACCAATCTACCTGACCATAATGTGCGACAATAGTGTCGAGTGCTTGTTGCTGCTGTGCTTCATCGCAAACATCCAATGGCACACACAGGTGTCGCTCGGGTGCAAGCAAACTTTGCTGCACCCTTTGTAATTCAGCTTCACGTCGCGCGCTAAGCACCACCTTGGCACCGGCTTTTGCTAGCTCGTGCGCCAAGGACTCACCAATACCGCCAGAAGCCCCCGTGATCCACACAACTTTATCTTGCAGTAATACGCTCATCTATTTCGCCATTGTCGCTTGCATGCGCCTGATGTTAGGGCAAATCGCTACTGACTGTCAAAAGAACAATCACCAAAACCCCCAGCCCCCCGCAACAAGTCCAACCACACTCCGGTACTGGTCTGACCGCACTCTGAGACAGGTCCAACCACACTCTGGTACTGGTCATACCGCACTCTGAGACAGGTCCAACCATACTCCGGTACTGGTCTGACCGCACTCTGAGACAGGTCCAACCATACTCTGGTACTGGTCATACCGCACTCTGAGACAGGTCCAACCATACTCCGGTACTGGTCTGACCGCACTTCGAGACAGCTCCAACCATACTCAGAGACCGGTATGACCTGCGAATAAGTTATTTTGTCGAAGGACTAACGCGAAACTTGCGGCTGAAGTGCTTGGTTAATAATGAAATGGCTAAAGTGCCCACTATTGGAGCGATAAGCCAAGTTGCCAGCTGCCATTCACGGCTGAGTAGCTCCGAGAGTAGCTTGCGACCACCGGCAGCGAAAAAAGCGGTATACAAAGCAATACCGGAACCGATCATTGAGCTGAAATGCTCGATAATCCATTGCCGGTTTGCAAGCTCAGCGCGAAAGACATAGCGAACGATCCCAGTACTCGTAAAAACTCCGACCATAGCAAAAATCATAAATAGCCAAGTGCCAGTATTAAAACCATATCCGAGCATAAAAAGGCTGCCAAGCATTAAACTGACTACCGGTAATAGGTAGTGCCATGTGCGTAAAGGTTGCCGCTCGGCTTGAACTTTTAATACCACATAAGCATGACGAACCGTTACCCACGTTAAAACACTTAGCAACAGTAAAAAAGCTGAAAAATGCCGCCTTTCACTGACAAATTTTGCCAGTTTTTCTGCCGGTAATATTGCCCCTTTAAGGTATACCTGCGCCGGGTCGAATAACACCATGAGGCTCATGACAATGCCAGAACCGGCAATAAACACCATCATAAAGTAGTAATAACGCCCAGATAACTTGTGCAGTTTAGTGCCTTTGCCACAGATCACAGGGACCCAAAACAGTACTAAACAAAGTGCGCCTAAGAAAATATGACTGTACAGCAAAATAGTATGAATAAATGACATTGTGATGCTCCCTGTATTAATGTTTACGCAGTGTAGAGCGGATAAGCAATCAATACAGGTGCCAGAAGTCAGCACTTTAAAATATGACTTCTGGCCTATTGCAGTTAAAGCTAGAACAGACATAATAAGTTGATGAAATTACCTTTTCCTCTTGCAACCTTAGCCGGTGTTCTGACCTGGCTGTTGGTTTCTGGCATTACACTGCTTATTTTGCAGCGTTTACCCGGCCCACAACCTTGGCTATCCGTAGTGCTGTTATTATTGCTTTATGGCGGCTGTTTTATTTTTCTAACGCAAGAGTCGAGCTCGTCATTAGCCTTGAAGCAGCGTTATGGACATTATTTATTGGCCGTGCAGTTAGCCAGTGCGTTCGGTTTATTGTGGGTGCTACCGACTGGGCATTTTGACTACTTGGCAATTTTAACCATTATTTGGGTGTCTTTACTGCCTCATATTATGTCGCAGTATAAAGCCATCTTATTAGCTGCTGTGGTGGTGGTGGTATGGTTTAGTCTGCAAGCGGTGTTTGAACAACGCAGTTTGTGGATCTCGGCCAGTTTGTTTGGCAGCTTTCATTTGTTTGCGATTGTGATGCAAAGCGCGATATTTGCTGAGCAGCAGGCTAAGCTTAAGATTGCCAGCCAGCATCAACAGTTACAGGCTGCCCAGCACTTATTGCTGGCGGCCTCAAGACAAGGCGAGCGTCACCGTATTGCCCGTGACTTACATGATTTGTTAGGTCATCACTTAACGGCACTGACGATACAACTAGAAGTGGCGCGTCATCACAGTGATGGTGAAGCACGTTTACAGGTTGAGAAAAGCTTACAACTGGCAAAGCTATTGTTATCAGATGTGCGTGAAGCCGTAAGCTCAATGCGTGATTATGCAGACTTAAGCCTAGCGCACCTATTAGAGCCGATCTTGGCCGATTTACCCGCTCACTTAAACATTGAGTTAACGATCCCAGCAGATCTGACTCTACCCAATATCTCTCAAGCACAACATGTCATGATGCTGGTGCAAGAGGCCGTCAGTAATACCCTTAAACACACCAAGGCAACAACGCTTAGCCTTAGCGCAGAAATTATTCATGATAGTGACAAAGCAGAATTACTGCTGTGTATTACCGATAACGGCATGCTTGCTGATAATTGGCGGTTAGGCAATGGTTTAACGGGCATGCAAGAGCGCGTGGCGGAATGTCATGGGCAAGTTATCCTGCAAAAAGTTAATGGAGCCTTACAGTTGCAAATTCGTTTACCGCAAGAGGTGATTAATGCTTAACGTGTTGCTGGTTGATGATCAACAGCTGATCCGTGATGGGATCCGCAGCTTGTTAGCCATTTCGGGTAAAGTAAACGTAGTGGGGGAAGCCAGTGATGGTCGGCCAGTGGTGTCGCTGTGTCAAACGTTAAAACCAGAGGTTATCTTACTCGATTTATCTATGCCGTTGATGGATGGCATCGCAACCTTGCAGGCCTTGCAACAAGCCGACATTTCCATCCCTGTATTGGTATTAACCACCTTTGATGAGCATGATTTGGTGTTACAAAGTATTCAAGCCGGCGCACGAGGGTTTTTACTAAAAGATGTGTCATTAGACACTTTAATTAGTGCAATTGAAAACTTAGCGGCCGGTGGCAGTTTTTTTCAGCCTAACATCACTGAGCGGCTACTTAGCCAAGTACGTAAACCTACGCCCACTGCTTTTACTAAACCCCTACCTTTAGAGCCATTAAGTGAAAAAGAGCTCCAAATTTTACAGTTAATGGCAGCCGGTTACAGCAATAAAGAGATCGCCACTGCACTTTGTAAATCGGAGGGAACGGTAAAGAATCAGTGCTCCACCATCCTAAGTAAACTCGGTGTTCGCGATCGCACCAGAGCGGTATTAATGGCCTTAGAACTTGGCTTGATTAGCCCATAAACATACCTAAATGCTACTCTAAGTGGCCCAATCTGTCTCAGAGTGTGGTCTAACCTGTCTCAGAGTGCGGTCAGACCAGTACCGGAGTGTGGTCTAACCAGTCTCTAAGTGCGGTCAGACCAGTACCGGAGTGTGGTCTAACCTGTCTCAGAGTGTGGTTAGACCAGAGACAGGTTAGCGTTATTTATCAGGGGGGAGTGTTTAAGCTTTGTAACCGTTGGGGTTGTTGCTTTGCCAATGCCAGGTGTCGCGCACCATATCTTGCAATGTTTTCTCAGTTTGCCAGTTCAGTAAGCGTTTCGCTTTGCTCGGTTCAGCGTAGCAAACGGCAATATCACCAGGTCTACGTGCTGCAATTTGATAGGGTACCGGCACCTTATTCACATCGCTAAAGGCTTTAACCATATCTAACACGCTGTAACCCACGCCTGTGCCTAAGTTGATGGCTTCAATACCTTTAAAGCTTTGTAAGAACTCAAGCGCTTTTAGGTGGCCCTGCGCTAAATCGACCACATGGATGTAATCGCGCACACCGGTGCCATCGGCGGTTGGGTAGTCATCGCCAAACACACTGAGCTGCTGGCGTTTACCCACCGCCACTTGTGAAATAAATGGCATCAGATTATTCGGGATACCGTTAGGATCTTCGCCAATTTGCCCACTGCTATCCGCGCCAACAGGGTTGAAATAGCGCAATACGGCAATTGACCAGTCGTCATCCGCGCGTTGTAAGTCTTCTAAAATATACTCGATCATCAATTTGCTTTGACCATACGGATTGGTCGCTGAGCGCGCTGAGGTTTCTTTGATCGGCACTTCTTTAGCATCGCCATACACGGTCGCCGATGAGCTAAAGACCAGTTTTTTCACGTTAAAATGTTGCATGACCCGGCATAAGGTCACTGTACCGGCAACATTGTTATCGTAATAGTGCAGCGGCAGCTCAGTGGATTCACCTACTGCTTTTAAACCGGCAAAATGCACCACCGCAGAAATAGTATATTGGCTAAAAACGGCGGTTAACGCGGCTTGATCGCGAATGTCACCATTAATACTGATCAGGCTTTTACCTGAAAGCTGTTCAACGCGTTTTAACGCTTCATCTGAGCTATTACTAAAATTATCAAAGCTAATCACCTGATAACCCGCACGCAGTAAACACAATGCCGTATGGCTGCCGATATAACCAGCACCACCCGTTAACAGAATATATGACGACATGCTGTCATTCCTTTGAGAGAAGTTGAACGAAAATTAAGGTAATACTTTCTTATACGGTTTCACTGTAGCCTGTTGATACACACCCGCAGCCCAATAAGGATCTGCCTTGGCCCAAGCTTCGGCGTCAGTTAAAGAGGGAAATTCAGCAATCACTAAAGAACCAGTAAAACCAGCCGCCCCCGGGTTGTCTGAATCGATAGCCGGCAGCGGGCCTGCCATTACTAAACGTCCTTCAGATTTTAACTGTTCTAAGCGTGCTAAATGGTCTGGTCGGGCTGCTAACCGTTTTTCTAGACTATTTACCGCATCTTCTGCATAAATCATATATAACATGATAAAACTCGGCTGTTAATAAACTGCTTGCACCTTAGCAGATTTGCTTTTTAAAACCAATTAGCAGTACGCGCTTTGCTGCTCGGACTAGGATTTGCTTCAACAGACTGTTAGCATGCAACTGACTGTAAAAAACAACAACTATAACTACAACATTTATCCAGGAGTCACGCATCAATGAAACGTGAACAATTTAGCTCCAGCCTAGGTTTTATTCTGGCTGCAGCAGGCTCAGCTGTCGGTATTGGTAACCTCGTCGCTTTCCCGGTGATGGCCAGTAAAAACGGTGGCGCCGCCTTCCTCGTTATGTACGCTTTTTTCGTGTTCTTTATTTGTTTACCGGTGATGCTGGCCGAAATGAGTTTAGGCCGTCATACACGGCAAAACCCGCTTGGCGCTTACACCGAAATTGGCCAAAACCGCGCTTGGCGCACTGTTGGTTGGTTATCGGTGATCACACCTTTTATGATTGGCGTGTTTTATTTGGTGATTACCGTCTGGATCGCAGGCTACTTGGGTAAAGCCGTTTTTGGGCAGCTAGACCAATTAGCCGATCCTGCAGGGTTTGGTAATTTTATTACCAGCAACGAGTTATTTGGTTATCTCGCCTTTGTTGTAGTATTAACCTTCTTAATTTTGCAAGGCGGGGTGAAAAAGGGCATTGAAAAAGCCACCACCGTGCTGATGCCAACACTGTTTGTTATGCTCATTGCGTTGGTGATTTACGTACTTACTTTAGAAAACGCTATGCTGGGTGTGAAATTCTTTCTGATCCCTGATTTTACCAAGTTAACCGGCGAAGTTCTCAATGGCGCACTGGCGCAAGCCTTTTTCTCGCTGTCTTTAGCCATGGGTATTTTGATTACGTACGGCTCATACATTCAAAAACATGACAATATCGTCTCAGCCGGTAAAACGGTGGCGGGTTTATCGTTAATGGTGGCCTGTTGTTCGGGTTTATTAATATTGCCGGCGGTGTTTTCGTTTAACCCTGAAATTGAAATTTCGGAACTGTCGACCTCCAGTATCGGCATGATCTTTATGTTTTTACCGAAAATCTTTTTAGCGCTACAGGCCGATATTGGTTATTTTGGCGCTTCTTTTGTTGCCGCGTTTTTCTTTTTATTAGTGTTTTTCGCTGCAATGACTTCACTGGTTTCGATTATTGAAGTGCCAGTGGCCAGTGTTATGGATGGCAAAGGGATCAGTCGTCGCAAAGCCTTGTATCTTTTAGGCAGTGTGATGGTGGCGTTAGCTATCGTTTCCGCTTTGTCGTTTGGTCGTGTTGATTGGCTGAGCAATATGCTAAGTTACGGCGGTGCCAATAAGTCATTCTTTGATCTGATTTACGATATGTTTTATGAAACCATCCTGCCATTAAACGGCTTATTGCTGTGTCTTTTTGTGATTTACCGCTGGAAAAAACAGAATTTAGATGCTGAAATTAGTGATGGCAATCAACGCTTTGCAGGCTCATTTTTACAAAAATATGTGAATTTCTCACTGGGTACTTTTATTCCATTAATTTTAGCGATTATTTTTATCAACACTGTCTCTACCATTTATTTTGGTAAAAACTTGTTGTTTTAAGTAAGCGACAACCTTGGTGGCCAGTGTGATAACGCGCTGGCCACACTGCAACTTTGTTACTTTTTTAAACTTGCGGCTTAAACCTGTGTCGAAATTAAACTGGTGCGTTTACTGCCCAGCGTATCAGGGATTTTCCCTAACTGACATTCCGCTTTACTCACGGTTAATCCTTGCGCACTGCAGCGCTCCGTTAAGATTGGTAAAAACTTTTGCGCTTGCTGTAATGCTTGCGGTTGATCGGTATAAAACTGTAATTGCACATCGTCGTCTTGCAACTTGGCCACGGCTAATAATTGGCCCTTATCGGCTAAGTCAAATTTCATGGTTAACTGCCAAAAGCGCTGTTTTTGTTCGCTGTCTTTTTGCTCGCGTTCTTTTTGTTCTAACAAAATTTGGCTAATTCGGCTTTCTTGTTGTTGCTGCAAGGCTAACGGGATCAGCCATTGCTGCAGATTTGCTGGCACTTCAGCGTTTTGTAGTTGTGCCAATTGCAAAGCACTACTGTGGCTACCGAGTGCTCGTAGTAAGTTAGATGCTTGCGCCGGTTCAAGCTGCCCGATATTTTGGGCTAAACGCTGCGCGTTTGGCTCTCGCAATGATCCCGAGGGTTGCTTTAACAAGTGCCCTAATAATAATTGAATGGCCACAGCCAAGGTGCCGGCCGAGGTGGTCATGTTAGGTTGGCTTTGTAAAGGTTGAAAGTTTAACGCTGCTTGCAGTTGTTCTTGTACTTGAGGCGGTGTTAATACCTTAGAGCCATCCGGCTGAGCTTGGCGTAGTAGGTTCAACACTTGCTGAACTTCGGCAGGTAAGTCTGGCAGGCTGCTTAAGGTGGCTGGCGCACTTTGTAATAAAGGTAATAATTGCCGCCAGTGTGTATTGCTGACATCGGTTGGCTGTAACTTTGTTACGGTGGGGGCTGCAGGGGCAGGCTGCGCACCCAACGGCAGAGGTTTGGCAAACTGCTGACTGGCGAGCTGAATTTTGTGTTCACTGACAAGCGGCTGCACGCTTAATTGCCAAGAGGTAGCAGCGTTGTTAGCCGTATTAGCCCCTGCCGTTGCTTGGAGCTGTTGCTGCGCTAAATTAGCATTAACGGTTTTATTGTTATTAGCGGGTGGCAATAATATCAGCGATAAATGTTTGGCAATACTGTTACTTGTGGCTGAACGGGCGTTTAACGGCTGCGCAAGCGGCTCGCCCGCTAACTGGGTGATGGTTTCACCGCGCAACACGCTTTGTTGCAAGGCGGCTAATTGTTTGGGATTTTGCAGTAATTGTGCTTGTTTCGCTGTTAGCTGAATGTTCTCTGGTAAGCCGCTTAATACCTTGATATGAATTTCTATTGTGCCGGGTTTGGTTTCTTTAAAACTTAACTGTAAGGGCAAATCGCTTGGAATGGCAGAGAGTTGTTTGGCTGCCAGCGTCAGTGGCAATTGCAGCAAGCCTTGCGCTGTTTGCACAATAAATTGCGCGCTTTGGCCGGTTAACTGTAATTTAGCCAAATAGGGTTGCCCGGCTTGCAGTTTCGGCGTGCTTTCGCTGTTTTGGCCAAACTGGCTGAGGATCTTATCAACAATCGCGGTTTTCATCGGTTCCTCTTGTAACGGGGTGTTGGGCATTACGCCGGCGGAGCTCCTCGCGCTGGGCTGGCTTAATTGCGTTTGAGCTGTTGCCGTTGCTGCCGAGTGTGTTGCCGAATTTTTTTGTGATGCATCATCAGGTTTGTTATGGGTTTGCGTGCTGCCCAAGGTTAATTGGCTACCATCAGACAAGCTAAGTTGCAGTGGCCGGTTCAGTGCACTGCCTGGCAGTTGAAATTGGCCTAAGTCTTTTAACGGTTGTATGAGTAACACCCAACTCGCTCGCTCAGTGGCATGGTTGGGGGTGGCTTGAGTAACCAAAGGTTGTAGCAACAGCTTTAACTGCTGGCGCTCAGGTGGGGTAAGGTTGAGTACTTGGTTATTCAGTTGCAACAGCGGACTTGTCGTTTGTAATTGTTGAAACACCGAAATCTGCACGGCAGCTTGTTGTAAAGCGAGCTGTAGCTGGGGGCTTAGCGTTTGAAATACCGCTGCGTTTTGCAGGTTAGCCATCGCCGCTCTCTGGCTTGGCATATTGGCTGTTAGTGTGTTAGCCGCTTGGTTGTTGTTATTTGTCGAAAGGTTATAGCTACTGCTGTTTTGCAAAGCGCTTTGCGCCGATGAAGCGGCACTGACAATGGGTAACTTGACCAATTGTAATGTGGCTAATTGCGCGGCGAGGGGCGGGGTAACCGCTTGGCCAGCCAAATGATTAAGCGGTTTGCCACTGGCTAATTGTGCACTCACTTGGTTTAGCTGCTCAGGTTGCAGTAACAAAGTGGTTTGTGCGGCCGTTAATTGTTGTGCTTGCGGGTTACCTTGCCACTGCATCACGCGTACGTTCAAGTTGTCGGGCGTTGTCGCATTAAAACTCAGTTGCAGCGGCACATTCAGTGGTAACGGGGGTAGCGCAGATAAAGCAAGCCGTTGTAAGCCTTGCTGGCTTTGCAGTAATAATTGCTGTGTCGCATTGGGGGTGTTATTGGTATGGCTTGTGACCACCATTGCCGGATACGGCACGGCGCTGCCAAGTTTAATCACACCACTGTTCACTGTCGTTTGTGGGTTTAAGCTGGTGTTTGTGGTTAGCTGGCCAAAATTAAAGGGTAACATCACGCTCTCAAGGTTCTGTTGGTTAAAGCCGCTTTTTTAACAGTGATTATTGAACTGTAAGCGGCACTTGCCGACAAGTTGTGCAAATAGCTGATTTGAATCAAGCTTACGAAGCGGTTCTGATTCGTATTCTGGCGGCATTATGCTACTATGCGCCCAATTTTGTTGGTCGTCGATAGTTAGAGGACTGTGAATATAGCACAACCCACCTTTGCTGTTACTGCCCCCATTTTGCTCGATGCTGCTGATTTAAGCTGCGTAAAGCAAGATCGCGTGCTGTTTGAGCAGCTGTCGTTACACTTAAAACCGGGCGAACTTTTGCAGATCAAAGGCAAAAATGGCGCCGGTAAAAGCTCATTGCTGCGAATTCTAGCTGGCTTGGCGCAACCCGATGAAGGCCAATTGCAGTATTTAGCTCAACCCTTACCTGCCGCGTTAAGCGATTACGCCGCCAACTTATGTTTTATCGGCCATCAAAGCGGTATTCATGAGCAATTAACGGCGATTGAAAATTTACAATTTTGGCAAGCGGCTAGCGATCTGCATATTCAAGACGAATTTATGTTACTGGCAGAATTAGGTTTAGCCGGTTTAGAAGATATTCCTTGTCGCATGTTGTCGGCCGGCCAACAGCGGCGGGTATCCTTAGCCCGGCTTTGGGCTACCTCTGCGCAAATTTGGATCCTCGACGAACCTTTTACGGCATTAGATCAATCCGCGATTGTCAGTTTACAGCAACACTTTATCGCGCATTTAAAGCGCGGCGGCGCGATAATTTTAACGACCCACCAACCGCTCAGCATTGAATATCATGCCTTGCGCGCGTTAGAGATCCATTATCGATGGTAAAATTTAGCATTTTTTTACAGCGCGAATTACGTTTACTGGCTCGGCAAAAAGCGGATTGGCTTAATCCTGTGTTGTTTTTTATTATCGTGCTAACCCTGTTTCCATTAGGGGTTGGCCCAGAGCCGAATATGCTGCGTATAATGGCACCAGGTATAGTTTGGATTGCCGCGCTATTAAGCGTGTTATTAGCGGCCGAGCGACTGTTTAAAGACGACTATCGCAATGGGGTGATAGAGCAATTAGTGGCGGCGCAGCAGGCATTAATGCCGTTTGTGCTGGCGAAAATTACCGCGAATTGGTTAAGTACCGGTTTGCCGTTATTGCTGTTATCACCGCTAGTGGCTTTGCTGCTGAATATGCAAGGGGCCGCCCTAGAAGCGATGGCGCTAACGTTATTACTGGGTACTCCAGTGCTGAGCTTACTCAGCGTGTTAGGGGCGGGTATCACGGTCTCTGCGGATAAAGGTGGGATCTTACTGGCATTGGTTATTCTGCCTTTATATATTCCGCTATTAATTTTTGCGAGTGCCGCCATTGAAGCGGCCAGCATTGGTTTAGGTTTTACTGGGCAGATTGCCATTTTATTGGCAATGTTTTTGTTCTCGCTGGCGTTGGTGCCTATGGCCGTGTGCAGCGCTTTAAAGATAAATGTGAGCTGATATGTTTAAGTGGTTAGATCCGTTAGCAAAACCAGAAACGCTATATCATTTTTGTGGCAAGTTAACGCCGTGGTTAATGAGTAGTGCTTTGTTTACTTTGTTGTTGGGTAATATTTGGGGCTTAGGCTTTACCCCCACTGATTATCAGCAAGGAGACAGTTACCGCATTATTCATATTCATGTGCCGTCGGCCATTATGTCGATGGGCGCTTATATGGCGATGGCCATCGCAGCCTTTACTGCCTTGGTGTGGCAAATTAAAACGGCGCAGTGGGCAGTATTAGCCATCGCGCCGATTGGTGCGGTTTATACGGCCATTGCCTTGCTAACCGGTATGGCCTGGGGTAAACCCATGTGGGGTGCGTGGTGGGTGTGGGATGCACGCTTAACGTCTGAGCTCATCCTCTTATTTTTATATTTTGGCGTGATGGCGTTACATGGGGCTTTTTCTGAGCGGCAAACCGGCGCTAAAGTGGCCAGTTTATTGGCGGTTGTTGGTGTGATTAACTTACCCATCATCCATTTCTCGGTAGAGTGGTGGAACACCCTGCATCAAGGTGCGACCATCACTAAGTTTGCTAAACCGTCCATCGATCCCAGCATGCTCTGGCCTTTGTTAATCAGTTTATTGGCGTTTAGTTTGTTATTAGCGGCGTTAACCTGCGTGCGTTTACGTACAGCGATCCTCGAAAATGAGCAGCATCGGCCTTGGGTTAAACAGTTAGTTAGCAAAGCATAAGCGAGGAGATAGCATGTTATTGAGCAGTTTATTGAACACGTTTTGGCAACTGAGTAGCGAATTGCCGGTGCAACTTTTTGGTGTTTTTCCGTTCTACTTTGCTAGCTTCAGTGATTTTTTAGCGATGGCCAGTAACGGCATTAGTTACAGTTTTTTTGTTTGGTTATCTTTCGGCTTAACGTATTTGTTGTTGATGGGCTTGCTGTGGTGGAGTTATTTCCAGCAACGTCAATTTAAGCAGCACCTCGCCGCAAAAATGGCCAGAGAGCAACGAATCAAGCAGTATCAGGAGCAGCAAAGCTAATGCAACCAAGACGAAAGAAACGCCTGTTATCCATGTTGTTGGTAATCAGTTTGATTGCTGGTGCCGTGGGGGCGATGCTATTTGCCTTACAGCAAAACATTAACTTGTTCTATACCCCAGGTCAGCTTATTCAGGGCCTTGGTGAAGGGAAAATTAAACCCGATGTTGGCCAACGGCTGCGTTTAGGTGGCATGGTGGTGCCCGGCACAGTGCAACGTGACGCTGAAAGTTTAAAAGTGCGTTTTGATTTAACCGACGATTCAGGTGAAATCGCCACGGTTGAGTTTGAAGGCATTTTGCCGGACTTATTTCGTGAAGGCCAAGGTATCGTTGCGCAAGGTGAGTTGCGCAGTGCCACTGTGTTAGCCGCTACCGAAGTGCTAGCCAAACACGATGAAGAATATATGCCTCCAGAGGTGGCCGAAGCGCTAAAAGGCATTCGCCATGTGCCTCCCAGCCAACAGCCCGCGGCTAGCAACGCGAATTACGGAGGCTAATCGATGATTGCAGAATACGGTCAGCTGGCGCTGACCTTTGCCTTTGCGCTGTCATTATTATTGGCTTTAGTGCCTTTAGCGGGCAGCTTTACCGCCAATGAACGTGCCTTATTATTAGCCAAACCCTTATCAGTGGGTATGTTTGTATTTACTTTACTAGCGTTTATGGCGCTAGCCTGGTCTTTTTATCACGATGATTTTACCGTAATTAATGTGGCCACCAACTCCAGTTCTATTTTACCGTGGTACTACAAACTCACCGCAGTATGGGGCTCACACGAAGGCTCGATGTTGTTATGGGTTATGATGTTAGCCGGCTGGACTGCCTTAGTGGCGCAATATTCCAAAGCATTGCCCTTACTAATGCAAGGGCGAATTTTAGGCATTATGGGGCTGATTAACATCGGTTTTATTGCTTTTTCTTTATTTATGTCAAATCCGTTTGAACGCAGCTTACCGTTTTACCCCGTGCAAGGCAGTGACTTAAACCCATTACTGCAAGACTTCGGCATGATTATCCATCCGCCGTTGTTGTATCTGGGTTATGTCGGTTTTGCGGTGTCGTTTGCCTTTGCGATAGCCGCTTTAATTGGCGGTAAATTTGACAGTACTTGGGCGCGCTGGGCCAGACCTTGGACTTTAGCGGCCTGGATGTTCCTGACCTTGGGCATTATGCTGGGTAGTTGGTGGGCCTATAACGAGCTAGGTTGGGGCGGCTGGTGGTTTTGGGATCCGGTAGAAAATGCGTCGTTAATGCCTTGGTTGGTGGGTACGGCTTTAATCCATAGCTTAGCGGTCACCGAGAAGCGCGGCACCTTTAAATCCTGGACGGTATTATTGGCGCTCGGTGCCTTTTCTCTGAGTTTATTAGGTGCCTTTTTAGTGCGCTCTGGTGTGTTGGTATCGGTTCACTCGTTTGCATCGGATCCTGATCGCGGTATTTTCTTATTGATTTTCCTGCTAATCGTTATCGGTGGCTCATTGTTACTTTACGCCAGCCGCATGAACTCGGTGCGCAGTCAGGCGCGTTATCAGCTTTTTTCGCGCGAAGTGATGCTGTGGAGCAACAACGTGTTCTTACTAACCGCTACCTTAGTAGTATTGTTAGGTACCTTATTTCCATTGGTACACAAAGAGTTAGGCTTAGGCTCTATTTCGATAGGTGAGCCGTTCTTTAATCAGATGTTTTATTACCTGACCATCCCTTTTGCCCTGTTACTAGGTTTAGGGCCTTGGGTACGCTGGAAGCAACAAAAAGCCGCGCCATTGCTCAAGCCCATGTCGTTACTGGCCATCGCTACGCTGATTGTCGCTTTGGGTACCTTAAGTTTACTGCAAAGTGTCGTCGCAAACTTGGCGTTGTTAGGCTTATTGTTAGGTGCTTGGGTAGGCTTATCGGCGCTTAGCGAAATTTATCAGCGATTAGATCAGTTCGGTTCAGTAAAAGCCGGTTTAAGTAAATTGCAGGCGTCGCATTATGGTATGACGATGGCGCATATCGGTTTTGCCGTGCTGGTAATTGGTGTGGCCATGACCAAAACCTACAGTGTCGAACGTGATGTGCGCATGGCCATCGGTGATAAGGTGGTGTTAGCCGATTATGAATTTGAGCTACAAGACGTTTATAAACTAAACGGCCCTAATTACGGTGGGGAAGCGGCAGAAATCGACGTAAGAAGAATAGACGGCAGCTATGTTACCCATCTGCATGCTGAAAAGCGCGAATACAATATTCAACGGATGATGATGACCGAAGCCGCGGTGCATGCGCGCTTAAGCCGTGATCTGTATGTGTCATTAGGTGAAGCCTTACCGGGCGATGCGTGGGCTATCCGTGTGTATGTAAAACCTTTTGTCAGATGGATTTGGCTCGGCGGCTTGTTAATGTCGTTAGGTGCGTTAATCGCTTTGCTTGATAAGCGCTATCGTCGACAAGTGCCAGTGCGGGAGACGGCGGATGCGTAAGGCGTTATTTTATATTCCTTTAGCGTTATTTTTAGGCTTGTCGCTGTTTTTACTCAGTGGATTGTTTTCTGATCCGCGTGAGCGTGACTCGGCTATTATCGACCGGCCGCTGCCGAGTTTCTCGTTACCTGATTTACAGGATCCGAATAAAACTTGGACACCGGACGCACTAAAAGGCGAAACTTTTTTGCTGAATGTGTGGGGAGTTTGGTGCCCTACTTGTAATGCTGAGCTCAGTTACATGACGCAGCTGCGTAATGAGCAGGGCATTCGGATTATCGGTCTTTACTACGTGTTACCTGAAGATCCGATGTTTGGCCAAGTCTTCGATTTGCCAACCTTACAGCAAGAGGTTGCCACTAAGCTGCAACAAAATGGCGATCCCTACCAATTTAACATTCTTGATCAACAGCGGCGTTTATCGCTGGATTTAGGGGTCAGTGGCGCGCCTGAGCACTTTATCGTGGATGCCAACGGCATTGTAAGGGCGCATCATATTGGTGATATTAATCCGCAAGTTTGGCGCAGCAAACTCGCGCCGATTTACCAGCAATGGGCGGCCAAACCATGAAGCCATTTTTTACCTTTCTTTGCAGCATCCTTCTGACCGTAGGCTTAAGCAGTGCTGCCAGTGCAGCAGAGAGCCAAGAGTTATTGTCTTTTGAAAGTGAGCAGCAACGGCAACTTTATTTAAAGCTGACGGCTGAACTGCGTTGTCCGCAATGCCAAAATCAAAATATCGCCGACTCGAATGCCGTGGTGGCCGTAGATATGCGTGATAAAACCTACGAGTTGGTGCAACAAGGCTTAAGCCGGCAGCAGGTGTTAGATTTTATGATCGATCGTTACGGTGACTTTGTGCACTATCAGCCGCCGGTCAATCGCTACACCATTTGGTTGTGGCTAGCCCCGGTGCTGGTGTTGTTATCATTGTTGCTGTTTCAACTTAAACGCCAAGCTGGTCAGACCGCACTCCGGTACAGGTCAGAGCAGTTGTCAGATGACGCTGCTACCGACTCTGCCGAAAAAGCAAAGTTAAACCAGCAGCTTGAGCAAATTATCGACAGTTATCGGAGTAAAAAATCATGATGTGGCAACTTGCCGCCGGTGCACTCGCCATGTTGGTGTTAAGTACCCTTTTTATTATCTGGCCGCGCAAAGCCGATGCAAAGAATAATCAAACTCCGGCGCAACTATTTGAAGAGCGCCTGCAATTATTGGCGTTAGCACGCGATGCCGGTGAATTGGCTGAGCAAGATTTTGATACCGCCGCCAATGAGTTAAAGCAGCAGTTTTTAGAACAAGAACAGCAAGCCATTCGTTATAAGCAACCCAAACAGCAGCGAGTATTACACCTCAGTTTAGTGCTGGTTACGGCGTTAATTGTGGCGGTGGTTTACAGCCAAAATGGCCATTATCGGCAATTATCCGATTGGGAGCATGCCCAGCAAAACTTAGCCAGCTATGGTCAACGCGCATTACTAGGCGAGGGCGAGCCTTTAAACGAGCAAGATATGCAGCTGTTTTCTTTAGCACTACGCACCAAACTGGCCAACGAAGGTGATGATGCGGTAGCTTGGATGTTATTAGGTCGGGTTTGGATGACCTTGGGGATGCTAGAAGAAGCGATTGAGTCTTTTGAGCGCGCTTTAAAGCTAATGCCAGAGCGCACCCCGTTGTTAATTAGCTACAGCCAAGCCTTGATTATGTTGGGCGGTGATATGAACTTAGCCAAAGCCGGCCAAAGTGTTGCGCGGGTCTTAATGCAAGAGCCTGAAAATATTGATGCGATTTCATTAATGGCGTTGATTGCTTATGAGCGTGGCGATAATGCCGAAGCGATAGCCGCTTGGCAATTATTGGCATCGCGCTTAGCACCAGATGATCCACGTTTAGAGGTAGTGAATGCACGTTTAGCCGAATTAAATGCCCCTGCAACGGTCGGCACTGCCGAGCAAAACGCAGCCTTTGTTCGTGAAGTAAAGGTTCAGGTCAGTGTTGGCGCAGAGTTAGCCGCTGCTCATCCTGGTGCTTCATTGTTCGTGTTTGCTCGTGCGGCAGAAGGCCCGGCTATTCCATTAGCTGCGAAGCGCTTGCCACTAGTTGCTGGTGTAACCGAAATCAGCTTATCTGCAGCCGATGCAATGCAAGCGGGCTGGAATATCGAGCAAACTAATCTTATTCAAGTTGTTGCCCGTATGGCTGTTTCAGGAACAGTTGAGCGCTCTACGCAAGATGTAGAAGTGGTGTCAGCGGTGCTAAGTTTTGAGCAACCGGTAGTATCCGTACAATTAACTTTGGAACAGTAATATGTCTTTATTCTTTTTTCGAGCCCTAATGATAGGCGGTGTGCTCAGCTTAACGGCCTGTGCTAGCGCACCAAGCGAGCAGCAAGCTGCAACAGCGAATAACACTCAGCCCGCCTATGTTGATGTACGAGATCCCCTAGAGCGTATTAACCGCCCGCTTTGGGATTTTAATTACGATGTGTTAGACGCCTATTTACTTAGACCGCTAACCGTAGGCTACATCACGGTAGTGCCAAAACCGGCACGTAAAGGGTTAAGTAATGTAGTCAATAACTTAGGTGAGCCAGCTAGCTTCGTCAACAGCGTATTGCAAGCCAAACCGAAGAAAGCAGCCGTAAGCGTTGGCCGTTTTGTGTTAAACAGCACCACCGGTTTTTTTGGCTTATTTGATGTAGCAACCAATATTGGTTTGACCAATGCTGAAGAAGATTTCAGCCAAACCATGGCGGTATGGGGGATTGGCGATGGCCCGTTTTTAATGATCCCTGCACGTGGGCCTACCACGGTAAGAGATACTGCTGGCTCATTGGTTGATAATTTGTATTTCCCTTTAAGCTTATTAAATACGCCGTTAACCATTTCACGTGCCGTAATTGGTGCATTAGACGGTCGCGAGCAGTTAATGCAAGTCGAAAATATGTTAAACGACTCGCTGGATCCATACTCGTTTGTTAAAGAAAGTTATTATCAGCGTCAGATCTTTAAAATTTACGATGGTAATCCACCACAGCCTGAAGAAACGCTAGACGATGATATGTTAGATTTTCTTGAAGAAATCGAATAATACGCCAAAGCACTGAGGTCATACCACACTCCGGTACTGGTCACACCTCTGACCGCACTCCGGTACTGGTTTGTCCAGTTATGGGTGCAAAAGGCCTAATGACGGCGTGCGAAATGAAAAGGAAAGCGACATGATTAAAGTATTAAGTGTGTTTGGCACACGCCCTGAAGCCATCAAAATGGCACCATTGGTCAATCAATTAAAACAAGATGCGGCCTTTGATAGCCGCGTTTGTGTTACCGGACAGCACCGTGAAATGCTGGATCAGGTACTACAGCTATTCAGTATCGAACCTGAATACGACTTAGCCATCATGAAAGCCGGGCAGGATCTCTATGACGTTACTACCAGTATTTTGCTTAACATCAAACCGGTACTGCGCGAGTTTCAACCCGATATCGTGTTAGTACACGGTGATACCAGCACTACTTTTGCTGCGGCCTTAGCCTGCTATTATGAAAAAATTGCGGTAGGTCATGTCGAAGCCGGCCTTCGTACCGGCAATATTTATAGCCCTTGGCCTGAAGAAGCCAATCGTAAGTTAACGGGCGCTTTAACCCGCTTGCACTTTGCGCCGACGCAAACCTCTGCGGATAACTTATTAGCGGAAAACCTTGCTGCCGCTAACATCGTTATTACGGGGAATACGGTGATTGACGCGCTACTGCAAGTTGTCGACAAAATTGATAAAAGCCCAGAATTAAGCGCCAGTTTTGCTGAGCAGTTTCCTTTTGTAAAAGACGATCGCCGAATGATATTGGTAACAGGCCATCGCCGTGAAAGTTTTGGCGGTGGTTTTGAGCAAATTTGTGCTGCGCTAGCGGATATTGCTAAGCAATACCCGGATTGCGATATTGTCTACCCAGTACATTTAAACCCCAATGTGCGCGAGCCGGTTTATCGTTTACTGAGTGATGTATCGAACGTGCATTTAATTGCGCCACAAGATTATCTGCCATTTGTGTATCTGATGAGCAGAAGTTACTTAGTACTGACTGATTCCGGTGGTATTCAAGAAGAAGCGCCGTCACTTGGCAAACCGGTTTTAGTGATGCGTGACACGACCGAGCGGCCAGAGGCGGTTGATGCGGGTACGGTGAAATTAGTGGGCACAGACAGAGCCAAAATTGTTGCTGAAGTCACTCGCTTACTCAGTGACAAACCTTACTACGACAGCATGAGCTTCGCCCATAACCCTTATGGTGATGGCAAAGCCTGTGCACGGATTATCGCCACCCTAAAAACCTTCCGCTAGATATTCCTCAGACCACACTCAGACACCACTCTGACCTCCGACCACACTCCGGTACTGGTTGGAGGTCTTACCGGTGTCTGAGTGCGGTCGGACCTGTTGTTGGAAATAAGATATTCCAAAACAAGATAATTCGGTTTTGATTTGTTCTGGTAAGCTATAAACACTTACTTAGACGCAGGCGGAGTTATCATGGCAGCAAGTAGCCAAAGCCATTTAAAAGCCCTCGAAAACGAATCGATTCAAATTTTCCGTGAAGTGGTAGCCGAGTTTGATAATCCGGTGATGCTTTACTCGGTTGGTAAAGACTCGTCGGTGTTATTGCATCTGGCACGTAAAGCGTTTTACCCCGGCAAAATCCCTTTTCCACTGTTACATGTGGATACCACGTGGAAATTCAAAGAGATGATTGCGTTTCGTGATCAAATTGCTGTCGATCTGGGCTTAAATTTATTGGTACATCAAAACCCAGACGGCTTGGCCATGAATATCAGCCCTTTTGAGCATGGCAGCAGCAAGCATACCGATATCATGAAAACCCAAGGTTTAAAGCAAGCCTTAGATAAATACAAATTTGATGCTGCCTTTGGTGGTGCAAGACGTGATGAAGAAAAGTCCCGAGCGAAAGAACGAGTGTATTCGTTTCGCGACAAGCATCATCGCTGGGACCCTAAAAATCAGCGGCCAGAGCTGTGGAATATTTTTAATGGC
Source organism: Alishewanella sp. HL-SH06 (assembly GCF_052656265.1). Taxonomy (NCBI): domain Bacteria; kingdom Pseudomonadati; phylum Pseudomonadota; class Gammaproteobacteria; order Alteromonadales; family Alteromonadaceae; genus Alishewanella; species Alishewanella sp. HL-SH06. The sequence continues at coordinate 2,669,761 of NZ_CP199752.1, read as the reverse complement.
CGAGTCGATAAAGGCGAAAGCATTCGCGTCTTCCCATTATCAAACTGGACCGAGCTAGATATTTGGCAATACATCTATCTTGAGAATATCCAAATCCCAGATTTGTATTTCTCTAAACCGCGCCCTGTGGTGGAACGCGATGGCACCCTGATTATGGTTGATGATGAGCGCATGCCATTACAACCCGGCGAAACACCTAGCATGAAAAGTGTACGCTTTCGTACCCTAGGTTGTTATCCGTTAACGGGTGCCGTTGAGTCCTCAGCGGCAACCTTACCTGAAATCATTCAAGAAATGTTGTTAACCAAAACCTCAGAGCGGCAAGGTCGGGTGATTGATCACGACAGCACCGGTTCGATGGAAAAGAAAAAAATGGAAGGGTACTTCTAATGAGCCATACCTCAGAATTAATAGAGCAGGATATTCTGGCCTACTTAAAGCAGCACGAAAACAAGCAATTACTGCGCTTTATTACGTGTGGCAGTGTGGATGATGGTAAAAGTACCCTGATTGGCCGCTTGTTGCATGACAGCAAAATGATTTTTGAAGATCAGCTTGCGGCTATCACTGAAGACAGCAAAAAAGTGGGTACTCAAGGTGAGCGTGTCGATTTAGCCTTACTGGTCGATGGATTACAATCTGAACGGGAGCAGGGCATTACCATTGATGTAGCTTACCGTTATTTCTCAACCGAGAAACGGAAATTTATCATTGCCGATACGCCAGGCCACGAGCAATACACGCGTAATATGGCCACTGGTGCGTCGACCTGTGATTTAGCGATAATCCTGGTGGATGCGCGTAAAGGTGTGCAAACCCAAACGCGGCGACACAGCTACATATGTTCTTTGCTGGGTATCAAGCACGTGATTGTCGCGATTAATAAAATGGACTTAGTCGATTACTCTCAAGCCCGTTACAAGGCCATTCAAGAAGAGTATCTGGCTTTGGCAGGGGCTTTGGACATTCCTGATATCCGCTTCGTGCCTATTTCGGCCTTAGAGGGCGATAATGTGGTGCATCCTAGTGAAAAACTGAGCTGGTTTCGTGGCTCAACCTTGATGCAGTATCTTGAAAACATTGAATTAACGCTTGCTGAAAATGACGATTTCCGATTCCCTGTGCAGTTAGTCAGCCGCCCTCATGCTGATTTCCGTGGTTTCCAAGGCACGATTGCTTCAGGCAGTGTCGCTGTAGGCGATACCGTGCGGGTATTGCCGGCGGGTACCGTGTCTACCATCAAAAGCATCGTGACCTTTGATGGTGACTTGCAAAGTGCCAACGCAGGGCAAGCCGTAACGCTTACTTTGAATGATGAAATTGATGTCAGCCGTGGCAGTATGTTGGTAAAAAAAGACGCGCTGCCGCATGTCTCATCGCGGATGCGAGCCAAGTTAATTTGGTTGCATGACACGCCACTAAAAACCGACAGGCAGTATTACTTTAAATTCAGCTGTAAAACCACGACAGGTGAGATCAGTAAACTGCATCATCGCATCGATGTGAATACCTTGGCAGAGAAATCAGCTGAAGTGTTAGCGATGAATGAAATTGGCTTGGTTGATGTTAATTTAACTGAAACTATGGCGTTTGATGTCTCTCGTAAAAACAAGCTTACCGGCGCTTTTATTATTATTGACCGTTTCACAAATTTAACGGTAGGAGCGGGTATGATTGATGCGCCCCTAGTTGCTACTGTTGCTGAAGAGGAAGAAATTAAAGGCCTCAGCGATTTTGAATATGAATTGATCATGCTTGTGCGCAAACATTTTCCCCATTTAATGTCTCGGCAGTAATAAATGAGCCTTGAAGCGCTTGTGCTGATAGGGTTGCTGGTGTTGTTGCTGATGGCGTTATTACGCTTTCAGCAGCATGCCGCCGCAGTATTTGGTGCCATGTTACTTGGCTTGTTAGCCTTGGGTTTTATTGAGACGGCCGATGTATTAAAAAATGCGGCCAACTCGGGTTTAGCCACGTTAGTGTTGCTGGTTTTAATTTCTTACTCGTTAGAGAAAACCAGTATCTTACGACGTATATCGCGCTTTCTATTTACCCGCTCTGTGTCGGGTTCGGTGTTTCGCACCGTCAGTTTTGCCGCTTTAGCCTCATCAGTATTAAACAATACCGCCGTTGTGGCAGCGATGCTTAACACCGTGCGTAGCAATAAAACGGTGTCGCCAGCAAAGTTGTTGATCCCGCTTTCTTATGCCGCGATCTTCGGCGGAACTTTAACCTTAATAGGTACTTCGACCAACTTAATCGTGCATTCAATGCTAACTGAAAAAGGCCATCCAGGTTTTGGCTTTTTTGACTTTACCTTAATAGGTTTAGGCGTCACGCTAGCCTGCGGTGGGGTCGTTATTTTTATGAGCCGATTTTTACCGAATGACATCATTTCAGCTGAAAGCCATAGCGCTTATTTGTTAGAAGCTGAATTGATGCCCGACTCGCCATTGGTAGGGCTTACGGTGGAAGAGGCCGGTTTGCGCCATCTTGATGCGTTATTTTTAACTGAAATCGTTAGAGGTAAGCAATTAATACGGCCTGTAGCGCGTTATGACGTATTGTGTGCCGGCGATAAATTACTCTTTAGTGGCAACGTACATAAAGTCAACGTGCTTAAGCAATTTGTGGGTTTACGGTTATTTGCTGATGATAACGGTTTAACGACACAAGTATTAACCGAGGTGATGATCAAGGAAGAGTCGGTATTAATCGGTAAAACATTAAAAAGTACCGGGTTTCGTGCCCGGTTTGATGCTGCGGTTGTGGCTGTGCGCCGTGAGGGCGAACAAGTCAGCGGTAAGTTGGGCGACATAGCATTAAAAGCCGGTGATGTAATGTTATTGGCAACTGGGCCAGATTTTAGCAGCAGGCATAACCTGAGTAAAAACTTCTATATTTTGTCGGATATTGATACCGAAGATATGCTCAGTGGCCACCGTGAAAAACTGACGTGGTGGGGCTTTGCGCTGATGATTGGCGTGAGCGTGTTTACTCCTATCAGTTTGTTACAGGCCGCGATGTTTTTTCTGGCGCTGCTATTGTTTGCTAAATGTTTAACCGTTAATGAAATTAAACGGCGTTTTCCAGTCGAAATTTGGTTGGTCGTAACCAGCGCCCTGTGTATTGCCACCGCGATGAATACCACCGGCTTATCGAACGTGATAAGTCAATTTGCAAGCACAGGTTTAAGTGGCCAAGCGCCGTTTTTTACCTTAATGGGCATTTTCTTATTAACTTATTTGTTAACAGAAATGATTACCAACAATGCCGCCGCGGCATTAATGTTTCCTATCGCCTATAGCTTGGCACAGGGTATGGGTGTTGATCCAATACCCATGGTGATGGGGGTGGCATTTGCCGCGTCAGCCAGCTTTATCACGCCTTATGGTTATCAAACCAACTTGATGGTATTTAATGCAAGCAATTACCGCCTCAAGCATTTTTTCCTGATGGGAGCGCCCGTTGCTTTTACTTATATCGTGGTTAGTTTACTACTGATCCCCCGCGTTTTTCCCTTTTAACCCAACCTTCCAGCACCAACACTGATCAGACAATACTCCGGTACTGGTCTGACCGCACTCTGAGACAGGTCCTACCACACTCCGGTACTGGTAAGACCGCACTCTGAGGCAGGTCCTACCACACTCTGGCACTGGTACGAGGTCTGATCGGTGAAATTTTTATTTGCAGCTTTTAATTTTATTTACTATTTTAAAATTTGTTTAACAAAAGGTTGATAGAAATGTCTAGGAGGCTGCGTATGTTTATCGATAACATGCCCTATCATATCGTGCATAGAGGGCATAATCGGACCAATTGCTTCAAGTTTGAGGCTGTAAAAGGAATGTTCTTTTCTATGTTATGCAATAAGTTAGATGAATGTGGCATCAAATTACATGCTTTTGTGTTGATGTCGAATCACTATCATCTACTTGTTACACCGCAAAGTGGTAAAGAAGTACCGCACTTTATGCAATGCTTGGGTCGGCATTTTGCGGGTTACTACAATGCACTAAACGAAAAAACTGGCACGGTATGGGATGGTAAATACTTTGCGAGTTTGGTCGAAAACGATTACTACGTTTTGGCATGTTATCGCTATATCGAACTTAACCCGGTTAGGGCAGGCATTGTTAGAACGCCGGATCAGTATCATTGGTCAAGCTATCATAGCAATGCCGGCGGTTTAAACTCGCAAATCATTGTGCCACATCCTAGCTATGAGGCATTAGGCGATAACAAATTTACCCGGCTACGTGCTTATCGTGAACTGTTTAACGCCGACATCGACAAAGCAGAGTTGCAGGCTATCCGTCAGTCGCTTAGTAAAAACTTGCCGTGTCAGTCTTTAATTGCAAATAGCAAACAAGTTCAGCCTGAGGCTATGTCAATCTCGGTTTGAATTTAAGCAGGCTTGATTAGCTATGTTGCTTATTTCTGATGATGATTTAACATAGGGTAATATAATTATTGATCAAGGATCGAGTATGTTATTACCCATCATCATGGCTGGTGGCACAGGCAGTCGTTTATGGCCACTATCCAGAGAGTTAATGCCAAAGCAATTTTTGACATTGAGCGGTGACAAAACCATGTTGCAAGCCACTGTTGAACGCTTACAGGGGTTACAAATTGAAGCGCCATTGGTTATTTGTAATGAAGAGCATCGCTTTATTGCCGCTGAGCAATTAAGACAAATTAATCAGTTAAAAAGCAATATATTACTAGAGCCTGCAGGTCGAAATACCGCACCTGCAGTGGCGCTTGCTGCACTGTATGCTGTTAAGCAAAACCTTGATCCAACCTTGTTAATCTTAGCTGCCGATCACATTATTTCTGACACTGGGGCTTTTCATGATGCCATTGGTATAGCTAGCGAGCTGGCGAGTCAGAATAAATTGGTGACCTTTGGCATAGTGCCAAACTCAGCCGAAACCGGTTATGGCTATATTCGCCGTGGTAAGGCGTCTACCATTTCTAGCGCTACGTTTGATGTGGCCCAGTTTGTCGAAAAACCGTCGCGCGACATTGCCGAGCAATATCTACAAAGCGGCGAATACTACTGGAATAGCGGAATGTTTATGTTCAAAGCCAGTGTGTATTTAGCCGAGCTTAAAAAGTACCGCCCTGACATTCTTGCGGCTTGCGAACAAGCTATTGCACACATTGATACTGACTTAGACTTTATCCGTTTAGCGGCTGAACCTTTTATGAATTGCCCGGCAGACTCTATTGATTATGCGGTAATGGAGAAAACAGCCGATGCGGTAGTTGTGCCGTTAGATGCGGGATGGAGCGATGTTGGCTCCTGGTCATCTTTATGGGATATCAGTAAGAAAGATAATCAGCAAAATGTTCTGCATGGTGAGGTTTTTCAGCATAACTGTGAAGGCAATTATGTGTTTTCCGAGACGGGTATCATTGCCACGGTAGGATTAAAGGATACCGTTATTATTCAAACGAAAGATGCCATTTTGGTGGCAGCAAAAGATCAGGTGCAAGATGTGAAAAACATCGTGCAGCAATTGAAAAATGAAGGGCGTACAGAGCATCATATTCACCGTGAAGTGTATCGGCCATGGGGTAAGTACGACAGTATTGATACAGGCGGGCGCTATCAGGTTAAACGCATCACGGTAAAACCCGGTGAAAAATTGTCAATTCAAATGCACCATCACCGCGCTGAGCACTGGATTGTTGTGCAAGGTACTGCCAATGTCACAGTGAATGAAAACAAACAATTACTGACAGAGAATCAGTCAGTTTACATACCGATTGGTGCTGTACACTCACTGGAAAACCCTGGGAAAATTCCACTTGAGTTGATTGAAGTGCAGTCAGGCCCTTATCTAGGTGAAGATGATATTGTTCGTTTCTCTGATCGTTATGGTCGTTCTTAGTGGGGGCGACAATGTCAACAGCCATAAGCGACATTCTTGGCAGCAGTAATATCCAGTTTGGCACCAGCGGCGCGCGTGGTTTAGTTACTGATTTCACGCCAGAAGTGTGTGCAGCCTTTACCCAAAGTTTTTTGCAAGGTATGCAGCAGCGTTTCAGTTTTAAGCATGTAGCCTTAGCCATAGATAACCGGCCTAGCAGTGTTGAAATGGTTACGCATTGCATCGGTATGGTTGAGGCGTTGGGCTTAGACGCGCAGTTTTATGGTGTTTTACCCACACCCGCTTTAGCACTGCAAGCATTGAAAGATAATGTGCCCGCTATTATGATTACCGGCAGTCATATCCCTTTTGATCGCAACGGTATAAAGTTTTATCGTCCAGACGGAGAAATTAGTAAAGCAGATGAAGCGCTTATTTTAGGTTCGACAAACACGCTACTTAGCTTTACGTCGACTGAAAAAACGCCACTTACCCTTGCCGCAGAAAACTATGTTAAGCGCTACCTTAATCTTTGTCAGCCTAATCTTTTACAAGGTAAACATATTGGTGTTTATGAACATTCAAGCGCGGGTAAAGCGCTATACCATCAGCTTTTTACCCAGCTTGGCGCCAAAGTAACTCGATTGGAAGCGACAGACTACTTTGTACCGATTGATACCGAAGCGGTAAGTGAAGAAGACAAGTTAAAAGCTCAGAATTGGTCAAAAGCATACCAGTTTGACGCTATTTTTTCGACTGACGGCGATGGTGATAGACCGCTCATTGCGGATGAAAACGGTAATTGGCTTAGAGGCGATACGGTAGGGCTATTAACAGCCATGGCGTTGCGCGTTGAGGCGTTAGCGGTACCGGTTAATTGTAACAGTGCCATAGACCTGTGCGGCGCATTTAAAAAAGTGGCTAGAACTCAGATTGGCTCGCCCTATGTAATAGCTAAGCTACAGCAATTAGTTGCCAACTATCAAAGCGTAGCAGGCTTTGAAGCTAATGGTGGTTTTCTATTGTCTACCGATTTAACAATAAACAAGGATACTTTAGCCGCCTTACCCACCCGCGATGCTTTGTTACCTTTTATTGCTATTATGCAGATGGCAACTGATAGCACCATATCAAGCTTAACAGCAGCTTTGCCACAACGTTTTACCGCCAGCCAACGCCTACAAAGTGTGCCAAGAGTTGTTGCTGAAACACTATTAGCAAAAGCAACCGTGGCACCAGATGATTTACTCGCTGAGCTTGGCCAGCCACATAAAGTTGTCAGTCAGTGTGATCTCACTGATGGCGTTCGCTTAACCCTGGCAGATGGCGATATTATCCATTTTCGCCCTTCAGGAAATGCGCCAGAGCTCAGAGTTTATGCCGAAGCAGCATCGCAACAGACGGCTGATGCATTGGCTTTAATTTTTCAACAGCAACTCAGCAACTGGTTAGACCGCACTCCGGTACAGGTATGACCACATTCTAAGACGATTTTCAAAGGCGCAAATAAAAAAACTCCGCCCAAATTTACTTGGTAGCGGAGTGTTTTTATTAAGTAGTACTACTAGCCAAAAATCCCGCGTGTATCAATCACCACTTTTGCTGCCACTTCGTTAACATGTAGCGCTTTGAATTGACGGTGATCTACTAGCACTACTAACACATTGGCGCGCTCTAATGCTTTAGCGAGGGTAGTGAGTTTATCGTTGTATTGGCTCATACGTTTTGGCAATTCTTTGATATTTGGTTCAACTAACAGAATTTCACCGACGTTGTCATTGATAAGATGCTCGGCAATATCTAAAGCTGGGCTTTCGCGCAAGTCATCAATATCGGCTTTAAACGCCAAACCTAAACAAGCGATAACAGGGCGTTTGAATTGATCAGCCGCTTCTTTCACTTTATTAATAACATAATGTGGTTTGCCGTCATTAATTTCACGTGCAGTGCGAATAAGGTTGGCTAAATCTGGAGCTGAATCAACAATAAACCAAGGGTCAACGGCAATACAGTGGCCGCCAACACCCGGGCCAGGGCTTAAAATATTCACCCGTGGATGACGATTCGACAGTTTAATTAATTCCCAAACGTTAATTTTTAACTTATCGCAGATCAGTGATAATTCATTGGCAAAGGCAATGTTCACGTCACGAAAGGCGTTTTCAGTCAGTTTGGCCATTTCAGCGGTACGGGCATTAGTGCGTAAACATTCACCACGTACAAACAGCTGATACAGCGACATGGCCTTTTCAGCGCAGCGCTCGGTAATACCACCAATAATGCGGTCGTTACTTACCAGTTCTTGCAATACGCGGCCGGGTAAAACGCGCTCAGGGCAATGCGCAATAAACACATCGGCAACGTCTGAATGATCTAACGGCACTTTTAAGTCAGGGCGTAACTCTTTTAACCATTCGGCAATTTGCTCTGTGGTACCAACCGGCGAGGTCGACTCTAGAACAATCAAGTTACCTTTCTCAATGACCGGCGCAATATTCTCTAACGCGGTACGAATGTAACTGAGATCGGGTGCCTTGTTTTCTTTAAACGGGGTGGGCACCGCAATCATAAACACTTCTGCCTTCTCAGGTACCAGCGAAGCGCGCAATTTACCGGTTGTAACTGCAGCCTGCACCAACATATCCAAGTCAGGTTCCACAATGTGGATCTTACCTTGATTAATGGTATTAACCGCATGCTCCGACACATCAATCCCGACTACTTCAACACCACGCGAAGCAATAACAGCCGCCGTAGGTAAACCGATGTAACCCAAGCCAATAACAGACACTTTAGAAAACTGAGATAGCATTAATGATTCCTTGCAAGGCTTATATAATGAGTATGAATAGGCTCATCTTAAGGTGCTGAATATGAATATACAATTTATCTGCAAAATAATTATTTAAATATCAGCATGAATTTTCCTTTTGGGCAATTACGGATCTCTGAGTGTGGCCCGACCTGTCTCAGAGTGCGGTCAGACCAGTGTCTGAGTGTGGTCTAACCTGTCTCGGAGTGCGGTCAGACCAGTGTCTGAGTGTGGTTTAACCTGTCTCGGAGTGCGGTCAGACCAGTGTCTGAGTGTGGCCCGACCTGTACCGGAGTGCGGTATGACCAGTTGCTAGGGGAGGTAAGCTGAAATGGTTTTTACAATTCCCTCAGCAAAGTTGGTGCTGGGTTGCCAACCAAGTTGCTGGGTGATTTTTGTAGCATCTAAAGCATAGCGACGATCATGCCCGGGGCGGTCTGCCACAAATGTGATCAGCTCGTTGTAATGGTTAATACCAATTTTGCTAGCCGGTATAAGCTTATCGAGCTCATGACAAATAATGCTTACCACCTCTAAGTTAGTCAGTTGGTTATTCGCGCTAATGTTATAGCTTTCACCAACAGTACCCTTTTGCAATACCATTAATAACGCCTTGGCGTGATCTTCTACAAACAACCAATCGCGAATTTGCTGGCCATCCCCGTAAATGGGCAGCGTTTGGCCTTCAAGGGCGCGGTTTATCACTAACGGTATCAGCTTTTCTTGATGCTGAAATGGGCCATAATTATTGGTGCAATGGCTAATTAACACCGGCAAACCATAAGTACGTTGCCAAGCTTGAACTAAATGATCACTGGCAGCTTTACTGGCCGAATAAGGGCTACTGGGATGATAGGCACTTTGCTCGGTTGCGGGGTGCGCGGTTAGGGGAATGTCGCCATAAACTTCATCCGTTGACACATGCAGTAACCTAAACACCTGCTGCTGTAGAACTGGCAACTGTGCCCAATATTTTCGGCAGGCTTCAAGTAAGCTAAAGGTGCCAACAATATTGCTTTGTATAAAAGGCGCGGCAATATTGATAGAACGATCAACATGGCTTTCTGCCGCTAAATGAATCACATACTGCGGTTGATACTCAGCAAATAGCAAATGAAGCTGAGCCTCATCAATAATATCCAGCTGCTTAAACACGTAACGCGGGTGCTGCTCTGCCGTTTTCAACGCCAAAGGGTTTACGGCATAAGACAGCTTATCAATATTCACGATGGTAAAGTCAGTTGTTGCTAACAGCAAACGCACCACAGCAGAGCCAATAAAACCTGAACCACCGGTAACAAACACACACTTATTCATTCTTTTCTCTTACAAAGCCCTTAAAAGGCGACGATAAAGCAACCGCGCTTTATGTATAATACATCCATTAGCGCCTAACTTAGCTTACTGATGCAGATCACTAAAACACACTTACCAGACTGCCTGCTGATCCAACCGCCGGTGTATCATGATAACAGAGGTCATTTTCGTGAACTTTACGTCGCGGCTAAATACCAAGCTGCGGGTTTACCCCAAGCCTTTGTGCAAGATAACTTATCAAGCTCTCAACAAGGTGTGGTGCGCGGCATGCATTTTCAGCGCTTTAAGCCGCAAGGTAAACTGATATCTGTTTTGCACGGTGAAATTTACGATGTGATGTTAGATTTACGCCCCGCGTCAGCAAGCTTTGGCCAATGGCAAGGTATTTACTTAGATGCACAGCAAGCACAACAGCTGTGGATCCCGCCTGGTTTCGCGCATGGCTTCCAGGCTTTAAGCGCTTCTGCTTTAGTATCTTATAAAACTACTGCGTATTACGACCCAGCCGATGAAGGCGCCTTTAACGCACTGGATCCAAAGCTTGCTATTACATGGCCGCAGCCAGTTACTACTATGTCAGACAAAGATCGCGCAGCACCGGTCTTTGAGGTTGTTAAACAGCAACTGATAGCCACAATATTATGGTAACTAGGCCAAACATTTTACTCACCGGCGCTAACGGCCAATTAGGCAAAGCGATTGCTGCGCATTTACAGGCTGCCAATATTGCTTTTTTGGCTACAAGCCGTAACGAGTTAGACCTGACTAACCAAGCCGCGTTACATACTTTTTTATGCCGGCAAAAACCCAGTATTATTATTAACTGCGCGGCCTATACTGCAGTAGATCAAGCCGAAACAGACAGCGCAACTTGCTTTGCGGTAAACGCGCTTGCCGTTAAAACTTTGGCGGAATACTGCCTTCACGCAAATTGTTTACTCATACACTTTTCAACAGATTACGTATTTGACGGTACCAGCAGCAAGCCATACGAAGAGCAAGACAAGCCAAATCCGCTAAATCAATATGGTAAAAGCAAGCTAGCGGGGGAGTTAGCCATTCAGCACGTAGCCTGTCAGCATTACATTATCAGAACCAGCTGGTTATACAGTGATGTAGGCAAAAACTTTTACACCACCATGCGTAAACTTGCACAGCAGCCACAGGCAGTAAAAGTTGTGGAAGATCAAATAGGTGCGCCAACAACGGTAAAAGCGTTAGCCGCGGTGATAACCTGCGTTTTAGAAAAACACACAACTCAACAAGCATTACCCTATGGTACTTACCATTATTGTGGTGATGAGTTTAAAAGTTGGTATCAGTTTGCTAAAGACATTTTTACCGAACAGCAAAGTAACACCCCGTTGGATCCGATATCGGCAGCCGACTATGCCTTTAGTAAGCCGGGTATTGCAATAAGGCCGAGCAATAGTTGTTTGAATAGCGCAAAACTCAAAAAGTGGCTAAAAAATAATACTGAATTCTAGCCACTGGGTATGAAATGATTAATTAGGTGCAGTAACTTGAATACTTACTGTGCTGTACTTCGCCCATTTACCGGTAGCGCGAGCTGCGGCGGTTAGTTTGCTGCGTTCAATTTGATTCAGTAAATACTGCTGATAGCTGTCATTTTCATCATAGCGAATAACCGAAACGGCCACCGTAGCGCGAATATTTTCATCAAATTTGTCATCAATACCGTAGTCGGCCGGCGCCACCTCATCAGGATATTGACCTTGTAACGGCCCTATAAAACTTTGGAAATAGCGGGTGCCGTCAGTTAACGTGGTTTGAACGTACAAATAAAACGTGTTGAATCCCGGTATTGCCCCTAAGTTGTAATTAAAATTGTCTGAGGGTAAATCACGCACTAAAAAATTCTCTAATGCACTCATGGCATCACTGGTAGGTATGTTCAATACAACAGCGTCATTTATCGGGGGTAAAAAGTTTATCCGTTGCGATGCAGAACGTAATACCGTGCCTTCATCTGTCACATCAAATTGAGTATCAGAAGCCCGCACCATAATGTAATTAACACCATCTAATTCATTAAAAACATAAGCCTCATTGCTATTCATGCGGCTTCTTAAATTAACCGTGCCTGTTTCAGTAAAGTGCCCCTCTAGCAGTGATGCACTGCTGCTATTTACACTAACGGGTATGGTCGACACATTTTGATCCAGTGTTAAGCTCACTTCGCTGTTCCCATTGTATTGTCGAATGCTACCCGCGATAGCATTGGCAGAGCCATGGTTGGCAAACGCCGTTAACAGCGGCCAACTGCCGTTAGCGACACGGCATAATCCTACTTGCTCAAAAAGCACTTCATTAAAAGCGGGGGAGGATTTGCGAAGTTCAGGGCTACTAAAACCAGTTAACTGAACGTCGCTGGCGCTAAGCGCTCCGTTAGGCGAATTGACTCGCACATTAGTATTGCGACATTCGCAGCCTTGTTGCGTTTTACCAGGAACGACAATGGTACCCATATCAACCACAGGGTGCTGCGCGTAGGAGTTAACAACAAACTCGGCACCCGCGCCGGTGCTAAACGTGATAACACTTAAGTTCACCGTATTGGCACCGGTAATGGCAGCAGAAATTTGACCTGTCGAATTCGCTTTATGCCGGCTAACGATTCGCCAGTTTTGATCATGCACCAGTATTTCAGCGTTAGGTGAACTTGTTGTCGTACCGCATTGCGTTTCTTGAATAACATTGGCTTGCAGCGTTAAGGTGGTGTTATTGTTGCCAGAGCCATTTCCCGGGGGAGCATCATTACCAGACCCGCCGCCGCAGCCGGTCAGTAAAAGGCTGATTATGACGCTTGTAATTGCGTTTTTATTTAACATTGCCATGTCCTTATTTGCTTTTTATTGATGTTCTAAACCTATCTGCCATATTAGCCTGAAGAATTGAGTTTGAATATACATAAAATGATTAAGATAACTATTACTGGTAAGACCGCACTCCGGTACAGGTACGACCACACTCTGAGTCAGATCCTACCAGTCTCTGAGTGTGGTCTAACCAGTCTCAGAGTGCGGTTGGGCCAGTTGACGGGGTCGAGCGGTGTAATGTGGTTGCTTGCACTAGGTGGCTTTGGTAGCATTGCGCCGTTAAACCAATTTACAGGACGTTAAAAGAATCAATGCGGCTTACAACAACTGTTTCTATGGCGCTCATCGCCGCGCTTTTCGCTCATCAACTGCACGCAACGCCGTGGGTGAAAACTGATGATCCTTATCTGCAACAAAGCCTGCAGCAATTAGCAAACGCGGGTTTAATCACGACACCTGTTAATACTTGGCCAGTGATGTGGCAACCCATATTGCAAGACTTGGCGAATATCGACGTTAATCAGCTAAGTGCGGCACAGCAACAAGCCTTTTACCGCATCCAATCGGCTGCGAGTTTTTCGCAGCAAGCACAAATTAAAACCTTGGCCGTGCAGGGCAGTACCGATCCTTTAGGCGAACAGGCTTTGGGTACTCAGCATCAGCAACAAGGGCTGATAAGTTTGGGGGCTGAGCTAAAAGGCGGTAACTGGGCGGCAGGGGTGTTTCAACAAGTAAGAACAGACAGTTACGACGCCAACGAATATTCAGAAAACAAACAGCATTGGGATAACAGTTACGCGGCCTATACGGCAGGCAATTGGGTGCTAATAGCGGCACTGCAACCGCAATGGTGGGGCCCGGCTATCCACAGCAGCTTTAACTTCAACAATCAGCAGCGGCCCACTCGTAGCGTGCAATTAAGCCGTTTAAACCCCAATACCCCGTTGCTAAACAACCTGGCCTGGCTTGGCCCAGTAAGTTTTAATATTCAAGTGGGTAGTTTTGCCGGCACCTCGCCGCTGCGCCATGCCAACTATGCCGCTAGTCGGTTGGGTATAAAGCCATTTTCAAAACTAGAACTGGGTTTTAGCGCCCGTAATGTTGAACCCAATTTTACGGAATTACCGCTTCAACAGCCCTACAGCACGCTATTACCCCAAGATAACCTACGCACCTTTGGTGCTGATATGCGTTATCATGTGTCTGAAGTGGCTGCACTTTATGCCGAAGTGTCGTATCAACAAGCTGACAAAAGCGCCACCGGCTGGCTAGTTGGCAGCCATTATCACTTAGGTAACGACAGTGTACTGATCCGCTTTTTCGCAGAATACCAACAGCTGCCCGAGCACTATAACCAATGGCTATTTATTGAACATGGCGCCGAAGTCGCACCCATTGATAACGAGTGGGTGATGGGTTTACAGCTTACTACTCCGTCGGGTAAAGCCGGTTATCTAAAGCTTAGCCAAAGCAACTATCAGCTAAACGACAACAACCTTGCACAACTAAAGCGCGCTGTGGCCTTACATCTGGGTTACCAGCAGCCATTGTGGAATAGTTTATTGAAGCTCGATTATCAACTGCAAAAAACCGATAACCTGAGCGACAATATCGATTTTAACCATGCTATTGGTGCCCGTTGGGAATGGCGTTGGTAATGATCGAAAATTCAGCACTTAGCCTTACATGGTGGTTAAAGTGTTTGACGCAACGTGTACGCATCCGTACCATTGCGCTCGCAAAACAATGGACGCAGTAAGTTATGGATAACTGGTACTTGCTTTACAGCAAACCCAAACAAGAAGGCCGGGCGCAAGAACACCTGGCAAACCAAGGCTTTGAAAGCTTTGTACCTCATATCCATATCACCAAAATTCGGGCTGGCAAACATATCACTAAAACTGAGCCCTTATTTCCGCGTTACATTTTTTTAAAAGCAGCCTGTGATGTTAATTTATCTAGCATTCGCAGTACCCGTGGTGTAGCCGGCTTTGTTAAATTTGGCCAAACCCTCGCATCGGTGCCAGAACAGCTTATCCATGGCCTGCTGAATCAACAAATTGCCTTACAACAACAAGCACCAGCCCCAGTTTTTCAGCCAGGGCAACCGTTAGAAGTGCTATCAGGCCCGTTTGCTAGCCTAAATGCGGTATTTCAACAAGCCGATGGTGACAGTCGCAGTATTATTTTATTAAATTTTTTAGGCCAGCAAGTTAAATTGGCAATGAATAACAGTAACTTAGTTGGCAAAGCAAACATTAATAACAACTAATTTTATAAAAGTTACACCAATACATGCAGTAAAGCGGGGCGGTTTTAAGCTATAATCCCGCGCTTGATAAAATAGATTTGCAGTTCTGGGGCGCATAACTCAGTGGCGGTAGCGTGCCTGAACAGCAGCAAAACATCATTTTGATAACTAACAATACGGAAGCATTTTCATGGGGTTGTCTAAGAGTTTTTTCCGCACCTTGGCGTTAAGTGCTGCTGCAGTATTTTTTACTGCAAGCGCAACGGCACAAATCACTGCGGCACAGATTGAACAGTTTAAACAACTTCCTCGCGCCCAACAGGAAGCCTTAGCCGCGCAATACGGCGTCGACTTATCACAGCTTAGCGGGCAGGGTAATTCGGCCAGCGTTACGCCGTCGCCCAGCTTGCAACAGCTTACGCCAATGCGGCAAGTCAATGGCCAGCAAGACAGCAACGCTATGCAAAATGCTACCGACATGCCAAAGATGGCAAGCGATGAAATGCTTGAAGACGACAAAACCGGCACGCCCTATTCCGAACAACAAAAACCGCGTAACTTACGCCAATCTTTAAAGCAGTTTGGTTACGATTTGTTCGCCGGCTCGCCCAGTACTTTCGCACCCACTTCTGATGCACCCGTGCCTGTCGATTACGTAGTTGGCCCAGGCGACAGCATTCGTGTGCAGTTGTACGGCAAAGAAAACGTGCAACAAGAGCTTACCGTGGATCGTAACGGCCAAATTTTCTTCCCCAACATTGGCCCCTTAATGGTGAGCGGTTTAACCTTTACCGAATTAAAGCAAAACCTTAGCTCAGTAGTAGAACAACAAATGATTGGTAACCAAATTAACGTTACCATGGGTTCATTACGCTCTATTCGGGTGTTTGTATTAGGCGAGGCCTTTCAACCCGGTGCTTACACCATTAGCTCGTTATCAACCGCTACCCATGCCGTATTAGCCGCCGGTGGGGTGAAAAAAATTGGCTCATTGCGCAATATCGAAATTAAACGCAGTGGCAAAGTGGTGGCCAAACTCGATTTATATGACTTACTGCTGCGCGGCGACACCTCGGGTGATGTTACCCTACAACCGGGTGATGTGGTGTTTATTCCTACTGTTCAGCGCACCGTGGGTATTGGTGGTGAAGTACTGCGCCCCGCTATCTATGAAGTGAAAAACGAAAAAACCGCCGATGACATCGTGCGCTTAGCCGGTGGCTTTTTACCAACGGCGTTCCCCGCCGCTTCGCGCTTAGAGCGCATTGACAACAATGGCGCAAAAATTTTAAAAGATATCGATTTAACCCAAGCCAGCGGCAAAAATGCCGCACTGTGGCAAGGAGATATTATTGAAGTGTATTCGGTACTAGACCAAATTGATAACATCGTTAAATTAACCGGCCATGTGCATCGCCCTGGCGGCTTTGGCTGGCGCGAAGGTATGCGCATCAGTGATGTATTACCCGATATCCGTGAGCTGTTGCCCAATCCCGATCTTAACTACGGTATTATTCGCCGCGAAAGCTTTCCCACGCGTGAAATAGAAGTGCTGGCCTTTAACCCTGGTATGGCAATTACCCAACCCAATTCTGCTGCCAATTTAGCATTACAAGCCCGTGATACGTTGTACTTGTTTGGTAGTAACGACGATCGCGAGCAAGTGTTAACCAGCTTAATTGCAGAACTACGTGACCAAGCCCGCTTTTTACAGCCACCCAAGGTGGTGTCATTGCGCGGTTTCACGCGCTTTAGCGGCGATTTCCCATTAACAGCGGGTATGACACTGGGTAACCTGTTACAAGCCGGTTTTGACCTAGACCAATTTGCTGACAAAAACTATGCACTATTAGCACGTTTTAACAGTGAAACGGTTAAAACCAGCGTGCAAGTGGTGTCGTTAGCAAACCCAAACAGTCTGGCCATTCCGTTACAAGCGTTAGACAAGCTGTATGTGTTTTCAATGACAGAGCCGCGTGAACCCGTTATCGAAAACCTAGTGGCTCGCTTATTACAGCAAGCCGATAAAAGCACTCCACAATTGGTAGTAAATATTGAGGGCGATGTGCGCTTTCCGGGGCGATACCCTTTAACCCGTGATATGTCGGCAGCAGACTTAATAGAAGTGGCGGGTGGCTTTCGCGAGTCTAGCTATGCAGTAAGTGCCGAATTAACCCGTCGTAGTACCGACGGCAGTTCAAACTTTACTACCAACCACCAAATTTTAGAATTAACAAATGCCGCGAGCACCGCACTTAACCCATTAGATACGCTGCAAATTAAGCGCATTCCCGAATGGCGCGACAGCAACACAGTAAAATTGGTGGGTGAAGTGCGTTTTCCAGGTACTTACACGGTAAAACGTGGCGAGCGTTTAGCTGATGTGATTAACCGAGCTGGCGGCTTTACTAGCATTGCCCAACCCGAAGCTACCGTATTTAGCCGCGCCAGTATTCGCGCAAACGAGCAACGGCAATTAGAGGCCTTGCGTTTAGGGTTGCAACAGCAATTGGCGGCCGAGGCAGTTACCTCAGCGGGTGGCACTACATCTGTTGCTGATGCAGAAGCACTTTCTACCAAACTGAATGAAACCCAAGCCGTAGGGCGCTTAGTAATAGATATGAACGCAGCCTTAGCCGGTAACAATGGTCAAAACATTGAGCTAGAAGATGGCGACGAAATATTTATCCCGCAACTGCGCAACGCTATTAGCATTATTGGCGAAGTACATAGCCCCTCAAGCCATGTATTTACTGCCGGTTTAAGCGTACAAGATTACTTAACCCGCGCTGGTGGCTTTAAGCAACGCGCCGACAAAGACGCGGTATATGTTATAAAAGCCGACGGCAGTGTAATGAATAAACACAATAGCTGGTTTGCCATTAACCGTAACCGCCTAGAGCCAGGCGACACCATCGTAGTACCGCTAAATACCGAGTACAAAGATGGCCTAACCATTTGGGCAACGGCAACACAAATTATTTATAACAGTGCAGTGGCTATCGCGGCGATTGCAACGCTGTAGTGTTTAGTAGTGACCAGTGACCAGTGACCAGTTGCCCTTGGCGACAGTGACAGGCCCAAAAGGCCAAGTCACGGCTGCCGCAGGCAGCAAGTGACCGCTGGCATAGCCAGCTAGTCACCGGCCTAGAAGGCCGAGTCACTGTTCGGAAAGCGAACTAGTCACTAATTAACAACCGTTACCGCTGCTGCAGGCAGCAAGTGACCGCTGGCATAGCCAGCTAGTCACCGGCCTAAAGGGCCCAGTAACTGTTCGCGCAGCGAACTAGTCACTGCTTTAAAATCGTTACCGCTGCCGCAGGCAGCAAGTGACCGCTGGCTTTGCCAGCTCGTTACCGCTCGCGCAGCGAGCTTGTTACCCTAAAGGAATACCATGACTGAAAATGCTCAACCCACTCAAGCTGCCGACGACGAAATCGACCTCCGCGAGCTTTTTAGCGCTATTTGGCAAGGTAAATGGATAATTGCTGCTACAACTTTTGTGTTTGCAGTATTGGCAGTAATTTACGCATTAAGTTTACCCAATATTTATAAAAGCGAAGCGTTACTTTCACCGGTAAGCCAAGAGGGGGGTTAAGTATCCCCGGTCAATTAGGTGGCTTAGCTGCCCTAGCGGGTGTTAACTTGGGTGGCGGTGCCAGTGATAAAACTAACTTAGCCATAGAGGTTTTAAAAAGCCGTGACTTTATTGGCCGCTTTATTGAAAAATACGATTTGTATGTACCGGTGATGGCGGCTGAAGGTTGGAGCCTTGGCAGTAACTCTTTAAAAATTGATGGCGATGTTTATAACAACGAGACTCAAGAATGGGTGCGCGAAGCAAAAGCGCCTTTTTCACCTAAACCGAGTATTCAAGAAACCTACACTGAATTTATGAAGCTGTTAAGCGTGTCGCAAGATAAAACCAGCGGTATGGTGAAACTCAGCGTGCAGCATTATTCGCCTTATCTTGCTAAAGAATGGGCTGATAAATTAGTGCTTGAAATTAACGAAGATATGCGTAATCGCGAGCTTATCGAAGCGCAGCAAAGTATTAGTTACTTAAACGATCAAATAGCACAAACCAATTTGGCCGATGCTAGAGCCATGTTGTTTTCGTTAGTAGAAGAACAAACCAAAACCTTAATGTTAGCGAATGTTCGTAGTGAATATGTATTTAAAACAGTTGATCGTGCTGTAGTTGCAGAGAAAAAAGCTAAACCAGCGAGAGCATTAATTTGTATTTTAGCTGTTATGCTGGGCGGTATGCTAAGTGTGCTTTTTGTTTTAATTCGCTATTTTTCTAAGAAGTGATAATGAAAGTTCTAACTGTATTTGGTACCCGTCCCGAAGCCATAAAAATGGCTCCTTTGGTTCATGCTTTGGCAGCTGATAGCCGTTTTGACGCTAAAGTTTGTGTTACGGCTCAGCATCGTGAGATGTTAGATCAGGTTTTGGCTTTATTTGAAATAACGCCGGACTATGATTTAAATATTATGAAAGCCGGTCAAACGCTAACTGATGTTACCACGGCAATTCTTAAAGGGTTACAGCCAGTATTAGTTGAATTTAAGCCAGATGTAGTACTTGTGCATGGTGATACAGCAACTACTTTAGCTGCATCGTTAGCAGCCTACTATCAACAGATAAAAGTAGGGCATGTAGAAGCAGGTTTACGTACGGGTAATATCTATAGCCCCTGGCCAGAAGAAGGTAATCGTAAGTTAACTGGTGTATTAGCTAGCTATCATTTCGCACCTACCACTACCTCGCAACAGAATTTGTTGACTGAAAATATTAATTCTAGCAGTGTAAGTGTTACAGGTAATACCGTGATAGATGCTTTACTGCTGGTTAAGCAAAAAATTGAGCAAGATGCAAATCTTGCTGAATCACTTTCTAGTCGTTATCCATTTTTAGATAACAGCAAAAAAATGGTATTGGTTACCGGCCATCGTCGCGAGAGTTTCGGTGGCGGATTTGAGCGTATCTGTGAAGCGTTGCGGCAAATTGCTGTTAACTACCCCAATTGCCAAATTGTTTACCCTGTGCACTTAAACCCCAATGTACAAGAACCAGTCAACCGTTTACTGGCAGGCTTAACTAATGTGTTTTTAATTAAGCCACAAGACTATTTACCCTTCGTTTATTTAATGATGCGTTCGCATATTATTTTAACTGACTCTGGCGGTATTCAAGAAGAGGCGCCTTCGCTGGGTAAACCAGTATTAGTCATGCGCGACACCACTGAGCGGCCAGAAGCCGTTGAGGCAGGTACAGTAAAACTTGTCGGCACTGATGTCGCTAAAATCACTACCGAAGTAAGTAATTTACTGAACACTCCTGAAGCGTATTACGCCATGAGCCGGGCGCATAACCCTTATGGTGATGGCAACGCCTGCCAACGCATTCTCGATACACTTATTCAAGGTTATTAATATATGAAATTCTCTTCTTTATCCGTTATTGGGCTAGGTTACATCGGCTTGCCTACAGCAGCAGTTTTTGCCTCTCGAAAAATCAAAGTGGTTGGTGTAGATGTTAACCAGAAAGCGGTTGATATTATTAACCAAGGCAAAATTCACATTGTTGAGCCTGACCTTGATATTGCAGTACATGCTGCTGTTACCGAGGGCTATTTAAAAGCTACGACTATTCCTGAACCGGCTGATGCCTTTATTGTTGCCGTACCGACACCTTTTAAAGGTGATAACCATGAACCAGACTTAAGCTATATAGAGGCTGCTAGCAAAGCCATAGCACCAGTACTACAAATAGGTAACCTGGTAATACTCGAGTCGACATCACCGGTTGGTGCAACCGAGCAAATGGCTGCCTGGTTAGCCGAAGCAAGACCAGACTTAACTTTTCCGCAAACACATGGTGAAAATTCAGATATCCGAATAGCACATTGCCCAGAGCGCGTGCTACCTGGTCACGTTATGCGCGAGCTGATTGAAAATGATCGGGTTATAGGTGGTATGACGCCGAAATGCTCTGAGTATTCAGTTGTTCTCTATAAAGCCTTTGTGCAGGGTGAATGTGTAATTACCAATGCTCGTACCGCAGAAATGGCAAAACTGACTGAGAACAGCTTTAGGGATGTGAACATTGCTTTTGCCAACGAATTATCAATGATTTGCGACAAACTAGACATCAATGTGTGGGAGCTTATTAAGCTCGCGAACCGGCACCCGCGAGTCAATATTCTGCAACCTGGTCCAGGTGTGGGCGGCCACTGTATCGCGGTTGACCCATGGTTTATCGTCAGTAAAACACCGGTCCAAGCAAGACTAATTCGCACCGCGCGTGAAGTAAATGATAGCAAACCGGAATGGGTTATTGATAAAGTAATAATTGCTATTGCTGATTTTTTGCAAGCTAACCCGACTAAAACTGCGAAAGATGTGATAGTTGCTTGCTATGGTTTAGCGTTTAAACCCGATATTGATGATCTGCGTGAAAGTCCCGCTTGTGCGATAGCTCAGCAAATTATCAATTTTCACCGAGGAACAGTGCTGTTAGTCGAGCCTAACATCGACTTTTTACCAGCTAAATTAAGCAATAATGAGTTAGTTGCAGCAGACTTAGCATATTCTAAAGCAGATATACACGTACTTTTGGTTGACCATAAAGAGTTTAAACAGCAAATCCCGACTAGCGGCCTAGCGGTAGACACAAAAGGGATATGGTTATGAAGTTGTTGGTAACAGGAGGTGCAGGTTTTATCGGCTCTGCGGTTGTGCGCCATATTATTAATAACACATCAAATAGTGTTGTTAATGTTGATAAGCTGACTTATGCAGGTAACCTGAATTCGGTAGTGGCTGTTGCCAACAACGAGCGCTATGTATTTGAAAAGGCTGATATTTGTGATGCTTCTGCCATGGCCGCTTTATTTGAAAAGCATCAGCCTGATGCTGTAATGCATTTAGCGGCAGAAAGCCATGTTGACAGATCTATTGATGGCCCAGCAGCTTTTATAGAAACCAATATAGTAGGTACTTACACTTTATTGGAAGCGGCTCGACAGTATTGGAAAGCCTTACCTGAAGCTCGTAAAGCCGCTTTTCGCTTTCATCATATCTCTACCGATGAAGTGTATGGTGATTTGCATGGCACTGATGACTTATTTACAGAAACCACCCCTTACGCACCTAGCAGCCCTTATTCAGCCAGTAAAGCCAGTAGCGATCATTTAGTGCGGGCTTGGCACCGTACCTATGGTTTGCCGGTAATAGTAACCAACTGCTCCAACAACTATGGCCCTTATCATTTTCCGGAAAAACTGATCCCGCTGATTATTTTAAATGCCTTAGCTGGTAAGCCATTACCGGTATATGGTAAAGGTAATCAGGTACGCGATTGGCTATATGTAGAAGACCATGCCCGCGCGCTTTATAAGGTAGTGACTGAAGGTGTTGTTGGTGAAACCTACAATATCGGTGGCCATAACGAAAAGCAAAATATCGACGTTGTAAAAACCATCTGCGTTATTCTGGAAGAACTGGCGCCTATTCAACATTCAACACTCGACATTCAAAACTACGAAAGTCTAATTACCTTCGTACAAGATCGCCCTGGTCATGACCTACGCTATGCCATTGATGCTAGCAAGATTGAACGTGAATTGGGCTGGAAACCAGAAGAAACCTTTGAATCAGGTTTGCGCAAAACTGTGCAATGGTATTTGGACAATAAAGCCTGGTGGGAGGCGGTATTGGATGGTAGCTATAACTTAGAACGCCTCGGGCAAGGAGTTTAACAAATGAAAGGTATAGTGTTAGCAGGTGGCTCCGGTACCCGTCTTTATCCGATTACTAGAGGTGTATCTAAACAATTACTGCCTGTTTATGACAAACCAATGATTTATTATCCATTATCGGTACTGATGTTAGCCGGAATCCGCGATATTTTAATTATTACTACACCGGAAGACCAAGCTGCTTTTCAGCGCTTATTGGGTGATGGAAGCGATTTTGGAATTAATTTAAGCTATGCTATACAGCCAAGCCCAGACGGACTTGCACAAGCTTTTATAATCGGCGAGAAGTTTATCGGCAACGAAAGTGTTTGTCTGGTGTTAGGTGATAATATATTTTACGGTCATGGTCTGCGACCGAAATTGCTAAGTGCAGCTTCAAAAGACTCTGGCGCCACTGTATTTGGTTATCAAGTAAAAGATCCACACCGCTTTGGCGTTGTTGAGTTTGATCAAAGCTATAAAGCGATTTCGATAGAAGAAAAGCCAGCCAAACCGAAATCAAATTACGCTGTTACAGGACTTTATTTTTATGATAGCGATGTTATCGACATTGCAAAAAATATTCAGCCATCAGCACGCGGCGAGCTAGAAATTACCTGCGTTAATAACGAATATTTAAAGCAAGACCGGTTAAATGTTGAGTTATTACGGAGAGGTTTTGCTTGGTTAGACACTGGTACTCACGATAGTTTAATAGAAGCAAGTTTGTTTGTTCAAACTGTAGAACACCGACAAGGCTTTAAGATTGCATGTTTAGAAGAGATTGCTTGGAACAACGGTTGGTTGACCAATGAACACTTACTGAGTCTTGCAGATCAAATGTCAAAGAATGACTACGGTCGCTATCTATTCAGTTTAGGCAAAAGTGAATAATGCCGAAAAAAGTACTACATCTATCAAGTTGTGAGAAGTTTTTACCCGGTTTCGTTGAGCTTATTAACGCCCATTTTGATATTATTAATCATCAATTCCATCTAACTGTTGGCCCTACGCAGGAGCGACTCCAAGAGTTCCCGAATGTAAAAATTGGAAAAAAAGGGATCGTAAGTAAATTTATTCATTATGCTGCAGTTCTGTTTAAGATGCATAAATCCCAGAAGATAATCATTCATGGACTTTTTGATAATAATGTGCTTTTGATATTATTTTGTATGCCGTGGTTATGCAAAAAATCATATTGGGTAATATGGGGGGGCGATCTTTATCTTTATCAAGATTCTGATAATTCTGTAAAGTGGAGAATACGTGAATTTTTACGTCGACGGGTTATTAAAAATGTTGGTAACTTAATTACTTATATACCAGGTGATTTTCAGTTGGCCAAGCAATGGTATGCTACTCGAGGTACCTATCATGAATGCTTTATGTATACAACCAACCTCTATAAAGAATATCAAGAGCAAGTAAAGCAACACAAGAGCACTAATATTTTGGTGGGCAACTCTGCTGACCCAAGTAATAACCATATAGAAGTTTTTGAAAAACTTGATAATTTTAAAAGTAAAGATATAAAAATATATGTACCTCTGACTTATGGTAATCCAGACTACGCGAAGATGATTATTGAACAGGGTAAGCAACGCTTTGGTGATAAGTTTGAAGCTTTAACCGACCACATGCCGTTTAATCAGTACCTTGAGTTTCTGGCAAAAATTGACATCGCAATTTTCAATCACAAACGTCAACAAGCAATGGGTAATACCATAACGCTCTTAGGTTTAGGAAAAAAAGTTTTTATGCGCAGTGATGTTACGCAGTGGTGTTTTTTTAAAACTCATGGTATTGCAGTTTGGGATATTGAAGAATTCAATTTAAACGTTTGTGAAAGAAATCAATTTGAAGGTAATAAGAGTATAATTAAAGCTTACTTTTCAGAAGGTAGCTTGTTAAACCAGCTAGCAGGAATCTTCAGTGACTAAAAAAACAGAAATTTTGATTTATGGTATGAGTGATTTCGCAAAGTTAATGAGAACCTATCTAGATAGAGTTGAACTCCAAAAAGTTGTTGCTTACGTTGCTGATCAAAATTTTATAAAGCAAAGCAATAGTTTTGATACACTTCCCTTGGTTCCTTTTGAGGAAGTTGAGGTCCTGTATCCACCAAAATCATATTCTATGTTAGTTGCTGTTGGTTATTCCAACATGCGGGCACGGCAGTTTATGTTCGATAAAGCCAAAAAAAAGAATTACAATTTGATTAATTATGTATCGCCAGCAGCAATAGTCGATGAGAGTGTGAAAATCGGTGAAAATAATATCATATTTCAAGGAACTGTTATTGAACCCAATGTTGTAATTAAGGATAACAACATAATTTGGTCTTCAGTAAATGTTTCGCATGATGTCGAGATTGGTAGTCATTCATTTTTGGCAAGTCAATCGCTGATCGGGGGATGCACAAAAATCGGCAATGGTTGTTTTTTAGGTTTTAATTCAACCTGTTCTCAGAACCTGTCAATAGGGGAAGAGTCATTGATTGGTGCTAATGCACTTGTATTAAAAGATACAATGTCTTTTTCAAAGAATATAGGTTCACCCTCAAAGGTTGTAGGTTTTCACCAAAAAGAAGGAATTTGTGTAAGATGAAAAAAATAGCAATATTGCAATCGAACTATATTCCATGGAAGGGTTACTTTGATCTTATCAATATGGTAGATGAATTTGTTTTATTTGATACTGCACAATACACGAAAAATGATTGGCGTAATCGTAATAAAATTAAAACCTCACAAGGGGTAAGTTGGTTAACAATACCTACAAGTCATGTGTCTTTATCACAGTCGATTTCAGATACTTTAGTTTCTGATTTACGTTGGTCTAAAAAACACTGGCAAACAATTTCTCAGAATTATTCTAAAGCACCTTTTTTTAAAGAGTATAAAGATCTATTTGAGGATTTTTATATGAATAATCAAGAGAAAAGATTAAGTCTGATAAATGCTCGATTAATCGAAATAGTAAACTTTATTTTGGGCATTGAAACTAAGATCTCTTGGTCGAGTGATTATCAACTTTTGGAAGGTCAGACAGAAAAACTACTTAGTATTTGCAAGCAAGCAGGTGCAGATGTTTATTTAAGTGGACCTGCTGCTAAAGAATATTTTGACATTACATTGGCTCAAAAAGAAGGCATTCAAGTTGAGTGGATGAATTATTCTGGATATCAAGAATATCATCAGCTTTATCCACCTTTTGAACATGGCGTAAGTATTATAGATTTAATATTTAATGAAGGTTCAAATGCTAAAAAATTTATGAAGAGTTTTTATATATGAAAATAGTATTCAATAAACCACCTTTAACAGGCAACGAGCAGCAATACGTTTTACAGGCTATGCACAGCAGTAAGATCTCAGGAGATGGTTTTTTTGGAAAAAAATGCCAAGCTTGGTTTGAGAAAAATCTAGCTTGTCCTAAAACCTTGCTTACACCTTCTTGCACTGCAGCCTTAGAAATGGCAGCGATTTTGATTGATATTCAGCCTGGCGATGAAGTTATTATGCCCAGTTATACCTTTGTTAGCACGGCTAATGCTTTTGTTTTGCGAGGTGCGAGAATTGTATTTGTCGATATTCGACCAGATACTATGAATATCGACGAAGCTAAAATAGAAGCTGCCATTACCGCAAGAACTAAGGCTATTGTGCCTGTACATTACGCTGGTGTTGGTTGCGAAATGGATGCGATTATGCAGATAGCTAACCGTCATGGTTTGTTTGTTGTGGAAGATGCAGCACAAGGGATGATGAGCACATACGAAGGTAAACCATTGGGTACAATTGGGCATTTAGGGGCATTTAGTTTTCACGAAACGAAAAACTACACAAGTGGCGGTGAAGGCGGTTTGTTAATAATTAATGACGAGCGGTTTTTACAACGATCAGAAATAATTCGGGAAAAAGGTACCAATCGTAGCCTCTTTTTCCGAGGCGAAGTGGACAAATACACTTGGGTAGATATAGGTAGCAGCTATCTACCCAGCGAACTGCAATCTGCGTTCTTATGGGGGCAGTTGGAGAAATCGGATGACATCAACCAGAACCGTTTGGCAACTTGGGATGCATACCATCAAGCGTTTAAAAATTTACCACTAGGTTTGTTTGATTTGCCCTTTGTCCCGGAGCATTGTCAACATAATGCTCATATGTATTACCTTAAATTGAAAGATCTTGAGCAGCGAACCCAATTTATTGAGCATCTAAAAGCTTACGATATTGGCTGCGTATTCCACTACATTCCGCTTCATTCCGCGCCTGCTGGTCTAAATTTCGCTGAGTTTAACGGTGTTGATCAACACACTACAATCGAGAGTGAACGTCTGGTTAGACTACCAATCTACTTTGGCATGGGTGTAGATGAGCAGACGCAAGTAATAAAAGCTGTTTTGGAGTTTTTTGCTTGAACGCAAAAAGAATTCTGCTTTTCGCAATTGGCCCTATTAGCGCTTCAGTATTAGGGCTGATTACCTTGCCAATTGTCGCATGGATATTTTCACCGGAGGATGTTGGGCGCTTGACAATGCTCAATGTAGCAGTGAGTTTTGCATTATTGCTATTTAGTTTGGGATTAGATCAAGCTTACGTGCGTGAGTTTCATGAGGTAAATACCAAGCCTAATTTACTTAAGGCTGTATTTATGCCAGGGTTTATGATTTTATTAATGACCTTGGTATGCATTGCATTCAGTCCTTTGTCTCTACCCATAATACTTTTTGAAATTGATTCGTTTTTTATAACTTTTATACTTTATGCGTCGATTTTACTGTCGTTCTGTTCGCGTTTTTTGAGCCTAATATTGAGAATGCAAGAGCGCGGTTTAGCTTATTCTATGAGTCAGCTTTTGCCAAAACTGTTGTTCTTATTGGTTTTATTGGTTTATTTTTGGCTTGGTGCAGAAGCGGTTTTTGATAATCTTATCTTTGCTAATTTTTTATCTCTATTGGCTGTTTTTATAATATATGCATGGAACACACGAAAAGATTGGTTGCCTGCCTTAACTGCTAGCATAGACAAAACTAGACAGTCACAGATGATACGTTACTCCTTTCCTCTAATTGGAAGCGGGTTAGCTTTTTGGGGGTTGACCGCTATGGATAAGCTTTTTTTGCGGCGCTTATCCAGCTTCGAGGAATTAGGTATCTACTCTATCTCAGTAAGTTTTGCGGGTGCTGCGTTGTTGTTTCAAGCAATTTTTTCAACTGTTTGGGCCCCAGTGGTTTATAAATGGGCCGCTGAAGGGGTTCATCCACAAAGGATCAAGAACGTAATGGATTATGTTACGCTAGCAATAGTGGTGATTTGGTCATTAGCTGGAATGTTTTCTTGGGTGGTACCATACCTACTTCCTCCGGAATATATCAATGTTCAATACATCCTTTTAGCAACGATGGCTTATCCATTGATCTATACAGTCTCTGAGTCTACAGGTATAGGCATTGGTATAAAAAGAAAAACAATGTTTTCACTGCTAGCTGCCGTTGTTGCGTTAATACTTAACGCAATTGGTAATTGGTTTTTAGTTCCTATATATGGTGCAGCTGGTGCTGCAATGGCTTCAGCAGTGGCGTTTTTCTCTTACTTTATAATTCGAACAGAAGCGAGTTCAAAAATATGGATAAGTTTTGAACGTTTTCGGCTGTATGGGTTTATTACTTGGCTAGTTACACTATGTCTAATAATAAACCTAGTAAAGATTAATGTATTTCTATTATTTGGGATTTACTTTGCAACTTGCTTGTTGTCATTGTTCGTTTTTTGGAACCAAACGAAAGCATCTGTAGCGTTTTTGATTAATCGATAGTGTATTATTTCAAGGTTGGAGTTAATTTGGCGTGCATTTGCCTGGTTTGATTCATCTGAGCCTTTTGTGCTTTGGTTTAGTCCGAGAAAGAAATTTCGAAGGTGTTTTGACTGAATAGCTAATGCGTTAGATATTTTTAGATATTTGGGTGGCTATTTAGGAAAGCCAAGTTAATTAACTTAATTGCTTGTGTTGAATTCATCAACTCAAGCAAGATTTTCTTTTCTCCTTATTAGCTAGTATTAATTTTTTATTTCGCGTTACCAACCGCACTTTTTTTAATAGCATTAGATTTTTTTAATGCGGTTATTCGGCTTTTAAAGCCGAGTAACATAAGCCTCTAATCTTAGAAACTCGGGTGAGTCGATAACAAGTACCTATTGGAAATCAAGGGTGCTTGCCCAGGGCAAGATCACGAACGTTTGTCGCACACTTTAGCATAATTGATTGACCTCGATCTTCAGCTGTGATCAGATACTGGCTTTTGCGCGGAGCCAGTTTATGAACATCGATGTTTTTGCAGAACACTTTTCAGAATAAGAAGACCCAAGGCAAGCTGCTAAGGTCGTTTAACCCTTGTTTGATGTCGTATTTTAACGCTGTGTGCCGTTATAGCAGGCTGCGAGTGTTGGGAGGATATTGTAGATTTCGGTGAAAATCGCTTTGATTGGCTGCAAAAACATGGCTTTTTTAAACTGAATTTGCCGGTACACGATACCTTAGCGCGGGTGATGTCATTGCTGGACAGTGAAGCCTTGCAACGCTGTTTTGCCAGCTGGATGAAGGCCTTTATAGAGCTTACCGATGGTCAGGTGGTGGCGATTGACGGTAAAACAACTCGCTGGTCTTGCAACCGGGAAGACAGTTGCTCTTCTATTCATATGGTCAGTGCCGTTGCCAGTGCAAATGGCGTTGTAATGGGCCAGGTTAAAACAGACGAGAAAAGCAACGAAATTACGGCAATACCTCAGTTACTCAACTTGCTGGAGCTTAAGGGATGCCATAAAGAAATAGCCCAGAATATAGTAGATAAGGGCGCTGATTACCTGCTTACGGTTAAAGGCAACCAAGGTCAACTGTACGATGCAGTAAAACAAGTCTATGCGGGTAAAGCTCACAAAGACAGCGCAGACACTGGAAAAGAACCGTGGGCGCTTGGAATATCGTGAGTACCAGGTATGCCAAGCCAGTGAATTACCGGCAAAACTCAAAGCCGTCTGGCCGGAGCTGTCGACTTTAGGTATGGCTACCACCTATAGGGTGGAAAAGAACAAACGAGCGGTATGAGAGCAGCGTTACTTTATTAGTTCTGTAGGGCTTAGTGCAGAGCGGCTATCCTTTGCGGTTCGTGAGCATTGGGGTATCGAAAACCAGTTGCACTGGGTGCTGGATGTAAGTTTAGGTGAGGATGTGTGCCAGATATACCGTGGCAATGCCGCAGCCAATCTTGCCACGATGCGGCACTTCGGCTTGAATATGTTACGCGCTGAGACGCGGAAAATGAGTATCAGAAGAAAGCAGTGACAGGCTTTAATGAATGCAGCTTATATTGATGCAGTGTTGGAGGCCGGCATGAGTGTAGTGATTAAATGACCTCTCGTAATCTCACCCTGGTGCTAGCCTTTTCATGTTGTTCAACTGGCGGAAATGCTAATCGGCGAGGTGCTTGTTGTGCAATATGCTTGCTTTATAAAGGCCTGTTAGTCTTTAGTTTTTTGAATACAATAATTATTATTTAAATGAATAGCTCAGCGGCTTATTAAATAAGAAGCGCTACCTCTTACTGTGAAGAAAATTGATGTTAGAATATTCTTTTGTTTTATTGTTGAGTTTAGGCCTTTGGTTTACTAGTTATCGATACCCTGAGTTGAAAAGCATTTTTATTTTTATTTTAGTTCTATGTTTTTTTATTCTTGCAGCGCTTCGTGGTGAGGTTGGTGCTGATACCTTTGCTTATGACGAGATATACCAGAGGTATCTTCAGTCAAGTTACGGTGTCTTCGAACTTCGCTTTGAGCCAGCTTTCGTATTAATAATGAAAATATCTTCATATATATCAGACAGTTCACAGTTTGTTATATTTTTCTATGCTCTTTTTCAAGCAGTTTTGCTCTTTTTTATAGCAAAAAAAATTAAGTTTCCTTTTTTATTTTTATTTATATATTTTCTGACATTTTATCTGCAGTTTCATCTCAACACTATTCGAGTAGGCCTGGCTGTTTTGCTGTTTATCTATTCGTTGCAGTTGAATTCAGCGAGGAGTAGTTTGTTTTTTTTGTTGTTGGCCGTAATTAATCACTTTTCAATTTTACTCTTGATCCCAATTTGGATGGTTTATAAGGATATGCTTAACTGGAAGTTAATTATAGCTTTAATCTTGATTTTTTCACTTTTTTTGTGGGCTATTTTTGATTACTTTTTAATTAAGGTTGCACTCTATTTTCAGACCGAGGACAGTAAGATATCTTTAAGTGGCATAGCTTTGCTTCTATTTATTTCTCCTTTTTTGGTTTACATAACGCTTTCCATGCTTAGAATGAAATTTTCAGTGAAGATGTTGGTTTATAACAGTTTTCTAGTGTCTTCTGTTGTTGGGATACTTTACGTGGATATATTTTACCGTCTTCATACGTTGCTGGGGCTATTTATGTTATTTTTAATCGCAAATGACAAGTTGGGATTTAAAAAATTATATAGTAAGGTCGCATTTAGCTCTGTATTTGTTCTTTCTATCACAGTTCCTGCGATTTATTCGGTTTTGACAGAGCAGAGTAACGTAGCGAAAGCTAATGGTATCAGCTCAGTTGAGTTTAGATATACTTTTATACCTTATGATTTTTTCTTTAATGAGTGATTCCGATTTTATATTAGTAGGTAATTGAAATGATGCAAAAAGGCGCCCATGTGTCTCTTATATTTTCAAAGGGGAGAATGTCTGGTGTTAGAAATAAAATTGAACAATTCTCACCATATTTTAAAAAAAATAATGTTGATGTCTATATATTGAATCGTGATTTCGATGGTTTAATCAACGGCGTTAACTACATAAACTATGATTCGTTACCCATAGCGCGCTTTGCCAAAATAGCACGTTTCTACTTAATAAAAAGACTTATTGATTTTAGTAAGTACGACTTTGTGTTGTTGCGATATCCACTTTTCGACTTTTCTGCGCTGTTTTTCAAGAAAGAACTTGGCAAGGTTTATTTTGAGCATCATTCAATTGAACTGAACGAAATCAAGAAGGCCGGTTTTCCCTTTTTATTTAAACACCTTCAGTACTTTTCAGAGTTGATTTTTGCACCTTTGTTTTTGCGGAAATGCATGGGGCACCTATCTGTTACAAGTCAGATATCTAGCCATCAGGAATCAAGATTTGGTGGGGTAGGTAAGTACATGGTTTTTTCAAATGGTGTTTCGTTGTCAGATACTAATTTGTCTTCTTCTGTGGAAATATTACCGGATTTAAACGATAAAACTGACTCATTGCAAGTAGTTTTTGTTGCCTCTGAGTTTAAAGCTTGGCACGGGCTCGACAGGTTAATTTCTTCATTGAAAAAATACCATGGTGAAAAGTCAATTGAGGTGAATCTTGTTGGTTTTATCTCTGATGAGTTGCTTACTGACATCAATAGTCTTAACAACCAAAAAGTTAACTTCATCTTGCATGGCAGTAAAAGCAAAGAGGATACAATTGCTATTATAAATGGAGCGCATCTTGGAGTAGATAGCTTGGCATTAGATCGCATTGGCTTTGAAGTTTCCTCAACCCTTAAGTCTAAAGAGTATGCGTTGCTTGCTAAACCTTTTATTTCTACTACACCCGATCAAGATTTTCGTAGTTATGAAGGCACCGTATGGAAGAAAATAGACTGCCAGAATGAAAGTTTTGATTTTGATGGTATTGTTTCATGGTATGAGAAAATTCATAATGAGGTAGTATACTTTCCTAAAGAAACGCTATCTTGGGATTACAAGGTAAGAGAGTTAATAAAACAGGTTACTTCTTGACTTAAGTTATTATTGTTTTTTCTTTTGCTATTGGTGTATTACATCATCAGTATTGAATTACGCAAAATTATAGTTATTTTTTAAATTTCAGCTGTTATTTTGTTTTTTATGAGTTTTTCGGTATATTTTTTAAATCTTACTTCTCTTTTTTTCTATAAAATGCTTTTAAATTTTTCTTTAATTGGGTTTTCTTATGAATGTTCTTATATTATCCTCTGTGGTTAGGCAGTTTTACTTGTTTGAAGCTAACAATATCAAGGCGTTGAAGGAGTTGGGTTGCAACGTTTTTGGTATTGCAAATTGCGATGGAGATGAAGATTCAAGAATTAAAAAAGTAGATGTTAATGTTCACCATATTGATATAAAAAGAAGCCCCTTCGATATCAGGAATATATTGGCGCTTCGGGATGTTTTGCAGTTCACTAAAGAAAATAAAATTGATATTATTCACTGCCATTCACCGATTGGTGGTGTTATCGGAAGATTAGTTAAATTATTTAATCCAGACATTAAGGTTATTTATACTGCTCATGGATTCCACTTTTTCCAAGGTTCTGGTTTGTTAAATTGGCTGATATATTTTCCAGTGGAGTGGGTTCTTTCTTTTCTTACTGATTGTCTTATTACTATTAATCAAGAAGACTTTATGCTCGCTAAGCGTAGGTTACACTCTAAAAAGACCGTGTGCGTACATGGCATCGGTGTCGACGAAAGTAAGTTTAATATGACTCATACTCTGACTAGAGAGCGGCTAGGATTGGAGAAGGATGATTTTGTAGTACTGTGTGTTGGTGAGTTTATACCTAGAAAAAATCATTCTTCTTTGATTAAAGCGATAGCTATTTTGAAGCCAAAAGATAACTTAAAAGTGCTTCTTTGTGGTAGAGGTGTTTTAGAGGATTCTTTAAGGAAAATGGTCAAAGATCTTGAGCTTGATAATGTTGTAAATTTCATGGGTTATAGGGATGACATAAATCAGATAGTTGCATTGTCTGATGTTTTTGTTTTTCCTTCCTATCAAGAAGGTCTCCCAGTCTCTGTTATGGAAGCTATGTTAAGCGGTTTACCTGTTATTGCAAGTGACATCCGTGGTGTTAAAGACTTGATAGATGATAGTAAAGGTGGTTTTCTTGTTCGGCCGGATGATGAAGTATTGTTAGCAGCTAAAATATATGATTTAATTTCTGATCCACTTATGTCCGAAAGAATGTCACTGTACAATCAGAATAAAGTAAAAAACTTTACTTCTGATTCAGTGCTTGTAGAAATTCTGGCAGTTTACTCTGACTTTATGTCAAACAGGCGTTAATATTACGATGATTTTTTTAGTTGTTTTATTTTTACTTGGAAATTTAAATTAATGTTTATTCGATCAGCAACAGAGAGTGATATCGATTCTGTAGTAATATTGCATATCAAGGCGTTCGAAGGTTTTTTTCTAACATCGCTTGGTAAAAGTTTCCTTCGTAAGTTATACCAAGCCTTTTTGTTTGAGGAGTCAGGTGTTTTTAGAGTTATTACAGACGATGACGGTAATATTATAGGTTTTGCTGCTGGCACAACATCACCTGATTTGTTTTTTTCTTCTCTAAGGAAAAAGAAATGGCTTTCGTTTTTAATTTCTTCAATACCAGGTGTCTTAAATCAGCCCATTAAAGTTTTACGTAAACTTTATCATGCTATGTTTTATAAAGGTGATAAGCCAGCTGAGCTATTATCTTCAGCTTTGTTGAGTAGTATTGCGGTCTTGCCAGAGATGACTGGTAAATCACTAGGTAAAGAGCTTCTACTGGATTTTGAAAAACAAGTAAAATCAATGAATGTTGCCAGCTTGTATTTAACAACCGATAAGTTTGGTAATGACAGTGTTGTGGCTTTCTATACTAAAACTGGCTATCAAATAGAGAGTGACTTTACACAGCCAAATGGTAGGAAAATGTTACGTTTAATTAAATTTTTTTAAAATGAGGCTATATGTCAGCAAATAATTTTTTGCCATTTGCATTGCCAGATATTGGCGAAGATGAAATTAATGAAGTGGCAAGTGCCCTGCGTTCTGGTTGGGTTACTACAGGGCCAAAAACAAAGCAATTTGAAGCAGACTTTACTGCGTTTCTCGGTGATAGTTCGTTAGAGTCGATAGCCGTTAACTCGGCCACATCAGGTTTGCACCTTGCACTAGAAGCGGTAGGTGTAGGTCCAGGTGATGAGGTAATCGTTCCTACTTATACTTTTACAGCTACTGCTGAAATTGTGCGTTATCTCGGTGCTACACCCATTATGGTGGACGTAGATGCCGAAACCTTCAACATGACTGCTGCCAGCTTTAAAGCAGCCATTACTAACAAAACCAAAGCTGTTGTTCCTGTTCATTTTGCAGGTTTAGCCTGTGATATGGATCCGATTGTTGCTGTAGCCAAAGAGCGCAATATTCGTGTTATCGAAGATGCTGCACACGCTTTACCAACAAAATACAAAGGTAAGTTAATTGGCACCTTGGACACTGATATTACGGTTTTCAGCTTTTATGCCAATAAAACCATGACAACGGGTGAAGGCGGCATGGTAGTAACCCGGCACCCAGAACTGGCGAAACGCTGTAAAGTTATGCGTTTACATGGTATTAGCCGTGATGCTTTTGATCGCTATGTTTCAACAAAGCCAGCTTGGTTTTATGAGGTTATTGCCCCTGGCTTTAAATACAATATGCCGGATATTGCTGCTGCAATTGGCATTCATCAGCTTAAGCGGTTGCCTGCATTTCAGGAAAAGCGCGAGCAGATGTCTCGTGCTTATTTTGACGCCTTTAAAGATTTACCTCTGGAAATGCCTGCCGCAGCGACTGGCGCTGATGAACATGCCTGGCATTTATTCCCGGTCAAAATAAAGCCGGAAGCGGGGATCGAACGCGCGCGCTTTATTGAGAAAATGGCAGAGCTGGGGATAGGTTGTTCGGTGCATTTTATTCCATTGCACTTACATCCATACTGGCGTGATACCTATAACCTGACGCCAGAGATGTTTCCTGTTGCACAACGCATTTTTGAACAGGAAGTGTCGTTACCCTTGTACACCAAGATGACCAGCGATGATCAGTTGCGGGTTATTGCTGCGGTAAAACAGGTGCTTATGGATGCTTAAGCGTTTTTTTGATGTGGTTTGCGCAGCGTTAGGTTTGGTTGTGTTGTTTCCCGTGTTATTGGTTATTGCGATTTGGATAAAACTTGACTCATCAGGCCCTGTTTTTTTTAGGCAGGTAAGGGTAGGGCGATTCGGTGTTCCATTTCGTATTCATAAGTTTAGGACCATGCGGGTTAACGCCGAGCAATCTGGGCTGCTAACCATAGGGAGGGACAACCGTATAACGCGCTCCGGTCATTTACTTCGAAAAACCAAGCTAGATGAGTTACCTCAACTAATTGACGTTTTGATGGGTAAAATGAGTTTAGTTGGGCCGCGGCCAGAGGTGCAAGAATTTATCGATTGTTACCCAGAAAATGTTAGAGCTAAGGTGTTGTCGGTGAGACCCGGCATCACAGATCGTGCATCAATTGAGATGGTTGATGAAAATGACATCTTGTCAAAATATCCAGAGCCTAGACAAGCTTACATCGACCATATTTTACCATTAAAGCAGCGTTATTATGTCGAGTATGTCGATAGTCATAGTGTTGTTACTGACATCCGGATTATTTGGGATACTTTACTTAAAATAGTAAAGCGCAATTAAAACCTGACAAT
This sequence comes from Alishewanella sp. HL-SH06, assembly GCF_052656265.1. Classification (NCBI taxonomy): domain Bacteria; kingdom Pseudomonadati; phylum Pseudomonadota; class Gammaproteobacteria; order Alteromonadales; family Alteromonadaceae; genus Alishewanella; species Alishewanella sp. HL-SH06. The sequence goes on along the minus strand of NZ_CP199752.1, from coordinate 2,633,340 downwards.
TTGCTTTAGTACTAACTTATGAGTTTTATTAAAATATGAGTCACACAGCTTTACTTATTATTGGGGTCGGGGGTTTTGGTCGCAGTGTTGCAGAGGCTGCAATGTTATCAGGTAAATGGGGTTGTGTTGATTTTGTTGATGACAGTTATCCCCATCAGCAATTGCCTGCGGGTTATAACGTGATAGGCCATAGCGCTGACTTACCAAAATTTTTATCAAAATACACCGGTGTTGTTGTTGCTATAGGTAACAATCAAGTCCGCAGCGAAAAGCTGGCTAGTCTAGCAAAGCTAGGTGCTCCTATTGTGAATATTTATCATCCTCGTGCTTTTGTGAGCGAGCAGGCAGAAGTTGGCCTTGGAACCATGGTGATGGCCGGTGCCATTATTGGTGCTCACGCCCAGATTGGCCTTGGCTGTATACTTAACCCTAATGCCGTTGCAGACCATGATAGCATTATGGAAGATTACAGCCACTTAGGCGTCGGTGCTGTTATGGCTGGTACTTCGGTACTAAAAACAGGTGCTTGGCTGCGTGCCGGTGTCGCCTTAACCTATGGGGATGTGGTGCCGGAGAGGTTGATTGTTGAACCTGTTAGGTTCACAGAGCTTAAAAGTCACGTCTGAACAACTTTTTACTGAGGTAGTTTTAGGTGAATTATTTTAGGCATCTGGTTTTAACTATTTTTTTGCCCTTTGGCTTTTTTTGTTAAAATCCAAATATCAAGAGTCAGTCTTAAACATAGCAAAGCGGTTATTACTAGCAAAAATGTAGGTTGGAAAAATGTGTTTTTTTGGATCTTTAAAGTCAATTTAAGATATTTTGATAAATTCCTGCATTGATAATTAGTTTTTACCCAGCCATAAATATTCAGATGAGTGAGGCAACTTATGCAAAATAACCAAAATGACATGCAGGAACCTAATAATGCCGCAGCATCCGATGATGCTCAAGCGCAGTTAGACCAAGGTCGTCGTGATTTACTGAAAAAATTGGGTAAAGCGGCAGCTTTTGCGCCAGTGAGTATTGCTTTAGTGTCAATGGAAGCAAAAGCCTGTAGTTTTTCTTGTTAAGTGTTTCAAACCAACACCATGCAAGCTAATCAGCACACGGATATAGCACAGGTTTTTTCTTCTCAGCGGTTTGTAGCTTGGTTAGTAGATGATCATTTACTTATTTATGACAAGGCATATAATCAGTGTGAAATGGTTAATGCCCTTGGCAGTATGTTATTTTTGTTGTTGGCAGATCAACCCCTTAGCTTTGCCAAGTTAAGCGACAATGTAAACCAACTCGCCCCACATTTGCCCAAGCTTAATAGCCATTTAACATTTTGCCTTGAACAATGGCTGCAGCGGGGTTGGCTGCAGCTTACTGCTGATGGCCGCTACCTGCTTAGCGATGACATCACAGTGACACAGTCTTTGCCGCGCGGCGTTGTGCAGCAATTGCCCACCGCTAAGCAGCGGGTATCTAATGCTCAGTTGGTAAAGCGCATTTGGGTAAATTTGAATGGGCAGGATGTCATCACCGTTGCTTTTTATCAGGTGTTGCACCAGCACCAGCATGAACAGTTTCAGCAACCGTTTTGCCCTGAAGCTATTCCACGCTTATTAGCGGTACTGCAAGGTGTGTCGGTAGCGGCGCCGGCTAAGCCAGTAGCAGAGAAGTTTGCCTTATCTTTTGTGGTAAATGAAGATTATGTGGCTATTTTTACCGACAATGTAGGCTACCAAATTACTGATGAAAGCTATGCCTTGTCAATGCTGGCTACCTTGTTGTTGCGTTTAAGCTACGCTGATGCTGGTATGCTGTTATCGGCACATGCAGCCGCTGTGGGTAAAGCCGGTACTCAAATACTGCTGCCAGCTAATTCGGGTAGTGGCAAAAGCACCTTAACGGCCGAGTTGCTTGCCCAAGGCTGGGAGTATTATGGTGATGACGTGGTGGCTTTAGCGGCAATAGGGGAGCAAACCATGCAAACGCTGCCCTTTAGAACCGCCGTGGGCTTAAAACCCGGCTCTTGGCCATTATTGACTGGGCATTATCCAATAATACCCAGCTTAGCGGTAACAGAATATGCCGGCAAACAAGCGAAGTTTTTGCCACTAAGTCAATCAGCCACTAGTTCCTGGAAAACGGGTCGCATTGCTGCCGTGGTTTTTCCGCGTTTTTCGTTAGTATCAACACCAAGTTTGCGACCTTTAGCACTGCGTGAAACCATTGCCATGTTTTTAGTGTCTGGTGTATCTTTTATGCAGCATAGTAGTGATAAAACAGCCAACTTAACGCAGTGGTTGGCTTGGTTACAACATGCGCCTTGTTATGAAATGGTGTTTAATAACAGTGCCAGTGTTCAGCAAATGCTAGAAACCTTATTATGAGTGAACATATGGTTCCACCAGCCGGTTTTTCTGTGCTTTGCCAGCTGCTAAACCCCTTTATCCCCTCAGGGCATATTGTGTTAAACAACGTTGATTGGCCGATTTTGTTAAAAATGGCTGACACAACGCATGTCTTACCAGAGTTATACCAAGGCTTGCTAAGGCATCAGTTATTTGCTTCAGTACCCGTAGACATCGCCAACACGCTAACTGAGTTGTACGAATTTTTGCTACTTCGCAGCAAGCTGGTAAAAGCACAGTGCGATGACATTACCACAGCCTTTAATGCAGCAGGCATAGTGCCGGTTTGGTTAAAGGGGGCCGCTTTACTTTACCAAGCAGATTGGCCTAGATGTGCCAGAATAATGAATGATATTGATGTATGGGTACCTGATCCTGCGCAGCATTCATTGGCAATTGAGGTACTTAACAAGTTAGGTTACGTTAATAAACAGCAGCATGAATTATGGGAAGAGTCGCACCATTTTTCGCCGTTTTTCCATCCTAAAAAAGTGGCCACGGTAGAATTACATAAACATGTTATTCGCCCAGCACTGAGCGCGCTGCTGCCTAATTCGCTGTGCGCACAAGGCATTGAATATCAACAACAGCATAATATGCATTATGGTGTGTTAAGCTTGCCGCACAGAATTACGCAAAGTTTTATTCAATGCTCACTTATGGCATCGCCTTCGCTTGATACCGGCTTTATCCGGCTAATGAAAGTTGTGGATTTTCTACGGCTGATGTACAAAGCGGGGGTTTCGGCATTACCCCCTGATCTGCTCCAGACGCTGGCAGCACACCCCGAGTGGCAAAGATGCGCGGCACAATTTACCCAGGTGTTAGCACAGCATTTTGCCATTGCTAACCCTTTACCGCCTTGCAACAGTTATCAACGTAAACTTTATGCGTTATTAAGTGGCGAGCACAGCAGCAAAACGGTAGTAAGAAAAATCGCACTATTTAAAAAGCCTGCAGTACCTTTAAGTTACCTCTTAACTTCCCCCAATTATGTTTGGCAAGCTATTAAAGCGAGGCTTACGTTACTGATTAGAGGTAAGTTTTAATGTGTCTTGCTTTGCAATCGGTAACTAGCTGACTACGTCAGCGGTGACTAGTTCGCTTTGGAACGGTAAAAAGCTGCCTGTGGCAACTCGTCACTAGCAGCAAAGCTGCGAGTCAATGCTGTTGAAAAAGGACTTACTCATGCACTATGATTTAAAAGTGTGGAAATTAGCCATGGATTTGGTGGTAGATGTTTATGCAATCACTCGGCAATTTCCTGATATAGAAAAGTTTGGTTTAGCTTCTCAAATGCAACGTGCGGCGGTTTCGATACCTAGTAATATTGCCGAAGGTGCAGGTCGTGAAAGTAATGCTGATTTTGTACGCTTTTTAACAATCGCACGTGGTTCTCTAAGTGAATTGGAAACACAGCTGCTAATTGCACAGCGGTTAGGATATATCACTGATGTTAGCGAGCCGCTAAATAAAGTCAAAGAGTTGTTCAAGCTGAGCAAGGGACTAATATGAAAACTGAAATCGTAACAAGTTTCAAGCGCAATCAGTCACTTGTAACTTGTAACTTGTAACTTGTAACTAGTAACTAGCAGCAAAGCTGCGTGTCACTATAAAGGACATTGGATGTCGACTATTTACCCCAAACCACAGTTTATCCACCACGGCGCTGTTGATGGTGTTACCGGTTCTTGCCATGAGTATCAGCTAGCTGCTGAGTTCAGCTTACTTATTGATTGCGGTTTGTTTCAAGGTGATGAGCAGGGTAGTGGCAGCAAAGCTAATCTTGCTATTAATTTTCCCATTTCTCATATCCGCGCGCTTATCGTTACCCATGTGCATATTGATCATGTTGGGCGTATTCCTTATCTGCTTGCTGCGGGGTTTACTGGGCCTATTTATTGCTCTGTGGCCTCGGCGCATTTGCTGCCCTTAGTGTTAGAAGATGCGCTTAAGGTGGGGGTAACTCGTGATGAAAAGCTCATTGCTGGCTTTTTAAGGGCGATTGGCCGGCAATTGGTGCCATGCGAATTTAAACAATGGTTTAACTTACCCGATTACCAAGGTAAACCTGCAGGGCAGTTTCGGTTACAAAAAGCGGGGCATATTTTAGGCTCGGCCTATGTCGAAATTAAGCATTATCCTGCGGCCAACTGTAATGATCAAGCTAATACCAAGGTAAGCCGTAAACTGCCAAGCCCCTTTATTACGGTGTTTTTCGGGCGATTTAGGGGCGCCTTATTCGCCCTTGCTGGTAGCGCCCAAGCCACCTTATGCCGCCGATGTGGTAGTAATAGAAAGTACCTATGGCGATAAGCTGCATGATGACCGGCGCTTGCGTGTTAAGCGCTTAGAGCAAGTGCTATTGCATTCGTTGCAAGATAATGGCACGGTATTGTTTCCTGCCTTTAGCATTGGCCGAACGCAAGAGCTGGTGTACGAGTTAGAAGGTATTATCCATCGCCTGCAAGGCCAAAAAATTCACCAGCATTTAGCTTGGCAAGACTTAACTGTGATTATCGACTCCCCCTTAGCCGCTAAATTTACTACCGCTTACAAACAACTGCTGCCTTGCTGGAATGCCGAAGCGCGAAAAAAAGTGCATGCGGGGCGTCACCCACTTAGTTTTGCCCAGTTACATACTATTGATAGCCATGCCGAACACCTTGCTGCAGTTAACTTGCTGGCGAGTACTCGCAAGCCTGCTATTGTTATTGCCGCTAGCGGCATGTGTGAAGGCGGTAGAGTAGTCAATTATTTAAAGGCGTTATTACCTGATGCCGCGCATCAAGTGGTGTTTGTGGGTTATCAAGCACGCGGTACGCTTGGCGCTGCTATTCAGCAATATGGACCACGCGGTGGTTATGTTATGATCGACGGCCTACGGGTTGATATTCAGGCTGAAGTGCTCACATTAAGCGGCTATTCAGCCCATGCTGATAAAAAAGGGTTATTGAATTTTATTAGTGGTATGCACCGCAGGCCGCAGCAGGTTAGAATTGTGCATGGCGATGTGCCAGCGAAATTAGCGCTCCAGTCTGATCTGGTTGCTTATGCAGAACAGGTTGTTATTGCGGAATAAAATAGTTGAGTTTTTAGTTTTTAGTTTTTAGTTTTTAATATTGAGTATGTTTGTGGGATGGTTTTAACTAAAAACGTAGCTTTCAATACTCAAAGCTCATAAAAAGGATACTTATGTCAGGTTTGAAAATTGCAGTTGCCGGAACCGGTTATGTTGGCTTATCAAATGCCATGTTATTGGCTCAACAAAATACCGTGGTGGCAGTGGATATTGTTGCAAGCAAGGTAGCGCAGTTAAACAACAAGATATCGCCAATTGAAGACAAAGAGATTAGCGAGTTTTTAACGAACAAAACACTGAATTTTACTGCAACCCTAGACGCCGCAGCGGCTTACCAAGATGCCGACTTTGTGATAATTGCTACACCTACTGACTATGATCCACAAACTAATTACTTTAACACTAGCAGTGTAGAAGCTGTTATAACGGCGGTGCTTGCTGTAAACCCTAACGCCGTAATGGTAATAAAATCAACGGTACCGGTTGGTTATACCCGTGATGCAAGAGCCAAGTTTGCTACTGAAAACCTGATATTTTCGCCTGAATTTTTACGCGAAGGGCGTGCGCTTTATGACAATTTATATCCTTCGCGCATTATAGTGGGTGAACAAAGTGATAGGGCTTCGCAGTTTGCTGCATTATTGCAAGCTGGTGCTATTAAAAAAGATGTGCCGGTATTATTTACCGATAGCACCGAAGCAGAAGCCATTAAGCTGTTTTCAAATACCTACCTGGCACTGCGAGTGGCTTATTTTAATGAATTGGATAGCTACGCCGAAAGCCATGGGTTAAGTTCGCGGCAGATTATTGAAGGTGTGGGCCTAGACCCGCGAATTGGGAATCATTACAACAACCCTAGTTTTGGCTATGGCGGTTACTGCTTACCAAAAGATACGAAACAGTTGTTGGCTAACTATAAAGATGTACCTAATAATATTATCCAAGCTATTGTTGAGGCCAACCGCACGCGCAAAGATTACATCGCTGATGCGATTGTTAGCCGTAAACCCAAAGTGGTTGGTGTTTACCGGCTTGTTATGAAATCGGGCTCAGACAATTTCCGAGCATCTGCCATTCAGGGTATTATGAAGCGTATTAAAGCCAAAGGCATTGAAGTGGTGGTGTTTGAACCCGAGCTGAAACAAGCTGAATTTTTTAACAGTCGGGTCATTACAAATCTTGACGAGTTTAAAAAAATTGCTGATGTTATTGTCGCAAATCGACACAGTGATGTTTTGGCGGATGTCGCTTACAAAGTTTACACCCGTGATTTATTTGGTAGTGACTAGCTTGTTTCATAAGCGGTAACCAGTTTGCTCAATGCACCGTCATTAGGCCTTTTGGGCCGGTCATTGTAACGCTATCCGCTCGTCATCAGCAGCATAGCTACGTGTAAGTTTTAAATATAGTTGGAGTTTAGATGCATTATTTAGTTACCGGCGCAGCAGGTTTTATTGGCTTTTATGTTTGTCAGCGTTTGCTGGCTGAAGGCCACAGTGTTGTCGGTTTAGATAATCTTAATGATTATTATAAAGTACAACTTAAAAAAGACCGCCTAGCACAGTTAACTGATAAAGCCGCATTTCGTTTTGTTGAGCTTGATTTAGCCAATCGCGAAGGTATCGCTGCGTTATTTGCACAAGAGCAGTTTCAGCGGGTGATTCATTTAGGGGCGCAAGCTGGGGTACGTTATTCGCTAGAGAACCCACTGGCTTATGCCGACAGCAATGTTATTGGCACCCTTACTATCTTAGAAGGGTGTCGGCATAACAAGGTAGAGCACCTAGTGTATGCATCTTCAAGCTCGGTGTACGGTATGAACGCCAAAATGCCGTTCAGTACAACCGATCGGGTTGATCATCCGGTATCACTGTATGCCGCCACCAAAAAAGCCAATGAGTTAATGGCACATACTTATAGTCATCTTTATGGGATCCCTACCACGGGCTTACGCTTTTTTACCGTGTATGGCCCTTGGGGCCGCCCCGATATGGCGCCGTTTTTATTTACCAAAGCCATTTTAGCGGGTGAGCCCATTAAAGTATTTAATCATGGCCAGATGATGCGTGACTTTACCTACATAGACGACATAGTAGAAGGCATTGTGCGTATTCAGGCCAAACCACCTGTTGCACAGCCAGAATGGAATGGCAATAATGCTTCAGAAAGCTTTGCGCCTTATAAAATTTTTAATATTGGTAATAACCAACCGGTAAAATTAATGAGCTTTATCGAAGCCATTGAGCGAGCTGCGGGTAAAATGGCAATAAAAGAATACTACCCAATGCAAGACGGTGATGTACCGGCTACTTTTGCTGATATCGATGACCTACAAGCCGCTGTCGGCTTTAAACCGGCCACGCTCATTGATGAGGGTATGCAGCGTTTTGTGGATTGGTATCGAGAGTATTATAGTGTTTAGTGTTGAGTTTTTAGTTTTTACTTTTATCATCAGTTAAAAGATTAGCATTAACATTAGCAATTTTTAGAATGGAAAAAATATGCAAAAAAGTATTGTTCGTAAAGCTGTAATACCTGTTGCCGGCCTTGGTACACGGATGTTGCCTGCAACTAAAGCTATTCCCAAAGAAATGCTGCCTGTGGTAGATAAGCCCCTTATTCAGTATGTGGTGCAAGAGTGTATTGCCGCCGGTATTAAAGAAATTATCTTAGTTACGCATTCATCAAAAAACAGCATTGAAAACCATTTTGATATTAGTTTTGAACTCGAATCAATGCTTGAAAAGCGCGTAAAGCGCCAGTTATTAGATGAAGTACAAAAGATTTGCCCAAAAGACGTGACCATTATGCACGTGCGCCAAGGTCAAGCCAAAGGCCTAGGCCATGCGGTACTCTGTGCTCGGCCTTTAGTAGGTGATGCACCTTTTGCTGTGGTATTACCTGATGTGTTAATTGATGGCTACGACAGCGATTTAAAGCGCGATAACTTAGCGCATATGGCCACTTTATTTAGTGATACCGGTGTTAGCCAGGTAATGGTTGAGCCGGTGCCAATGGAAAATGTGACCAGTTATGGTGTAGCCGATGTGCAAGGTCAGCCGTTAGCGGCGGGCGAGTCCATTGCGATGACGGCGATTGTTGAAAAGCCGCCGGTAGATGAAGCGCCGTCTAATTTATCCGTGGTGGGCCGGTATGTGTTTTCGTCTGATATTTGGGAAGCCTTAGAATATACCCCACTAGGCGCAAGTGATGAGATCCAACTTACTGATGCCATTGCCATCTTGATGAAAGCTCAGGCGGTAAATGCTTATCACATTAAAGGCCGCAGCCATGATTGCGGCAACAAGCTGGGCTATATGCAGGCATTTGTTGAATATGGCTTGCGGGATAAAAACCTTGGGCCAGATTTTCAGCAGTGGTTAATGGGCTTGCTCAACGCTAACCGCTAAAAAGGCCTCATTACGCTATACTATTTTGTAAAGTTGTTTAAAAAGTTTGCCGGTGAGGTTGCCGGTAACTAGGAGTTCATCATGCTTGCATGGTTACTGGCGTTACCGCGCTCAGTGAAACGTATTATTTCGGTAGGTATAGATACCTTTTTTCTAATATTGTCGTTAGCTTTAGCATACTTACTCACGCAAGGGCAAGTAACACAGCAGCTGCAACCTATTGTTTTGGCATTTGTTATTGCTTTGCCGCTTACCTTGTTTATTTTTACAAAACTGGGTTTATATCGTGCGGTTATTCGTTATGTTGGCCAGCATGCTTTAGGCGCGGTACTCTTTGGTATTGTGCTAAGTGCTATTGCACTGGCCAGTTTGTTCGCTGTTATGGGGGTACATGACCGTACCAATTTAGTTATTGTTTATGCCTTGGTGGCGTTAGTTACTTCGGGGGGCATTCGTTTAGGCGCGCGCATGTTGTTTCAGCCGAACAATAATGGCCATAAAACCCGAGTGTTAATTTATGGTGCGGGTTCTTCGGGGCGCCAATTGGCGCAAGCCCTATTAAACGGCGAACAGTATCACCCGGTGATGTTTGTAGACGATGATACTACCTTGCAGCGTTCAACCATTTTAGGTATTCCGGTTAGTAGCCCAGACGGAATTGCCAGTTTAATTAAACAAAAAAATATTGGCCGGGTGCTACTTGCCATGCCGTCGGCCAGTCGCTCGCGTCGCCGTGATGTATTGGATCAGTTAGAAGAGTTACCGATCCCGGTGTTGTCGATTCCGGGCATGAGCGATGTGGTGAATGGCAGCATGCGTATTGATGAGTTGCAAGACGTAAAAATTGAAGATTTACTCGGCCGTGATCCGGTTGCACCAAAACTAAAACTGCTTAACGCCAACATTAAAGGTAAGGTGGTCATGGTAACCGGTGCTGGCGGGTCTATTGGCTCTGAGTTGTGCCGGCAAATTGTTCGCTGTGAGCCTATCACCTTGTTACTGTTTGAGCTGTCCGAATATGGTTTGTATGCGATAGAGCAAGAGTTAAAGAATTTTATTTTGCAAGAAGGTTTGGATGTTACATTAATACCTGTAATGGGTACGGTGCAGCGGCAAAACCGCCTTGAAACCGTAATGCGCACGTTTAAGGTGAATACCGTTTATCATGCTGCGGCTTACAAGCATGTACCGCTAGTTGAATATAATGTGGTTGAAGGTGTACGTAATAATGTATTTGGTACTTGGTTTACCGCTGATGCGGCTATTAAAGCCGGCGTAGAAACCTTTGTGTTAGTCTCAACTGACAAAGCGGTGCGGCCAACCAATGTGATGGGGGCGTCTAAACGCTTAGCCGAATTAGTGTTGCAAGCCTTGGCGCAGTATCAAACTAAAACACGTTTTTGTATGGTGCGCTTTGGTAATGTGTTGGGCTCATCTGGATCCGTTGTTCCTTTATTTAGGGAGCAAATTCGTAAAGGCGGGCCAGTGACTATTACGCATAAAGATATTATTCGTTATTTTATGACCATTCCGGAAGCGGCGCAGTTGGTGATACAAGCCGGTGCGATGGGCAAAGGCGGTGATGTTTTTGTGCTTGATATGGGCGAACCAGTTAAAATTTCTGATCTGGCAAAAAGAATGATCCACTTAATGGGTTTAGAAGTGCAAGACGAGCAGCACCCCGATGGCGATATTGAGTTGCGCTACACGGGCCTTAGACCAGGTGAAAAATTATACGAAGAACTGCTGGTGGGTAACAATGTGCGTAAAACTGAGCACAGCAGAATCATGGCTGCCGATGAAGTGTGTTTAACCTGGCCTGAAATGCAACATTTACTGCAACGGTTAGACAAAGCCTGTGATGAGTTTGCGGTGGAAGACATTATTGCGCTAATTCGTTCAGCACCAACAGAATTTAACTACAGTAATGCGACCAGCGATTTAGTGGCGAACGCGGCATGCGATGTGAGCACGGCGGCGCAAATTGCCTCTATTGCTAATGCAACCGCGCCGTTAACATTAGCGGCAGTTAAGGATGAAAACAAAACACAGCAAATTGCCTAATGGTAATAGTGGTAATAGTGTCATCTAACTATGCGTAAATGAAATGAGTTAATTGAAACACAATGTCACGTTGTCAAACCCCATGTTATCGGGTATTCTTGTCAACAATATATTTTTACTTAGAGGGATATTTATGAAAAAGTTAAGTTTAGCTGCGGCGGCTTTATTGTTGTCAATGGGTGTTAGTGCACAAGCTACCAATACCACTTCAACTACAGGGTCTTCTGTTACTACTTTTGGTTCATTGTCTGTAGCAACGTTAACTGCAGCAGGTGTTGCTGCAGCAGTAGCTGCGGCAATTGTGTCTAACGCTTCAGCTGACGGCTTGGTAGTGGATGGTGGTGATGGTGGTGATGGCGGCCCAACTGATCCAGTATTTACGCTGGTTTGTAACGAAGGCGACGGTGTTCCAGTAGATGGTGTTTGTACTAACAACAGCACCACAGTAACAGTTACTGGTACAGGTACCTCTACCAGCACGATTACTGTTCCAGTAGTTACAACTTATCCAGCTATCGCAACAATTTTGCCATAATTGGTATTGTTGAAAAAAGCCGCCTGTTGGCGGCTTTTTTTTGAGTGTAGCTCACCTGAGGCTTTACCTTTATGAACTCGCTAGCGCGTATTTTACTGCTTGTTATTTTGAGCTTTTTATCAGGCTGTTCCAATACTTATCAACACTATGCCAATATGGCTAAACAAGTGTTCAAAACCCCAACAGATATCACCTTAACCTATAGCACTATTGTGCAGGCGAAGAACGATTTTTTATATGTGCGGTTGGGTGAAAATTCGCGTATTGCCATGGGTTTAATGGCGGTTGATGGCGAGCAGATGAAATGGCTGTCGGCAGATCAATCTGTGTTAGTAACCGATCACGGCCGCATCATAAAAACCTTGGGTTTAAGTAATGATTTACTGTATGTCAGTAACCTGTTATCTGACCCCTTAAAGTGGAACAGCCTTAATAACAGTGCTTGGATCCGAGCTGTAGATTGGCACGCCGGTGAGTACGGTTATCAAATTCGCTCTAAGTTTTCTGTGCAGCAAGACCAGCTGACTTTTTTTACCCATTCGGTGAATACCATTAAAGTGATTGAAACGCTTGAGTATGATAATCCTGCTTCGTTTTGGCGTTTTGATCAACAATGGCAAAATGTTTTTTGGCTTGAGGCGAAAACGGGTCAGGTTTTAAAAAGCAAGCAGCAATTACAACCCGGTGCTCAGCCTTTTGAGCTGGTTTTTATTAGTGAAGTGGTGCGGCATTTGAATCGCGAAGGGCTATTTATCGCCGAGGATGCAATATGAAACTTATCACAGCACTATTTATGGGTTTATGTTGTGCCGCCAGTGGGCTGGTGGCAGCCAAGCCCGTAGTTGAAGTAAAAATGGGTTCGACGGAATTTAAATTTGAGCAGCAACCGCGATTAACTGAGGTGCTCGCACCTGTGGCACTGCAGCAAGCCTGGTATTGGCCGGCAAGCCAGTTGTACCGTTTAAATGCTTCACAGCTTGAACAACAAAGAAGCGAAGCCTTAGCGTTAATCTCTGCGTTAATGCTCGATGCGGATGATGAGGTGCAACTTTTATTAAAACGGCTGGCTGGCGAGCTTTCTTCTTGGCAACTGGCAGAAAAAATTCCGCTTGTTATCGATTATGATTTAGCCCGAGCTAAACAGGCTTTTAATCCGCTTTTCGAAAGTGGTCATTATCGTTTGCAGTTAAAGGTTAGGCCAGTAGAAGTACCTGTGTGGGGTGCAGTGGCAAAAAATGTTAATTTACCACTGCGTTCAGCAACAAGCGTGCATGACTATTTTGACGCCATACCAGAACATCCAACAGCCGATACCAGCCGCTTTTATCTTATTCAACCTAATGGCAACGTCATTGAAATTTTGCGTGGTGCTTGGCAACAAGACCGAGTTGAGGTTATGCCCGGTTCAACTTTATATATTCCTTTTTCGCATGGTTATTTTTCTAAAGACTTTGCCGAGTTGAATAAAAAACTTCTAGCACTTGCCGTGAACAGGATGGATTAATGCAGAACATCTCTTCCGTATTTAAATTATCGGCGCTTGCCATCTTATGTATGCCCGGTGCAGCCTTAGCAGATGATACTTGGCAGCAAGCACCGGCGCGGGTATCTCAAGCTATTCATGGTGGTGTAGGTTTACTGCAAACGCCCACATCTCGCATGGCAGCGGATGGCGATCTTTCGCTTAATTACACCGATAACGAAGAATACCGTTTGTGGTCGGTCAGTATTCAGTTGTTCCCATGGATGGAAGCCACCGCACGTTATACCGATGTTCGTAACCGCTTATACAGTGATTCTGCTTCCTTTAGTGGTGATCAGACATACAAAGACAAAGGCATAGATGTTAAATTTCGTTTATTGCAAGAAAGCCGTTATTTACCCGAAGTGTCACTGGGTTTTAAAGACTTTGGTGGTACAGGCCTGTTTGAAAGTGAGTTTTTAGCGCTAAGTAAGCACTATGGTAACCTAGATTTTCATTTGGGGATGGGTTGGGGCTATTTAGGTACTGCCGGTAATATAACCAACCCTTTTTGTGAAGTGCGCGACAGTTTTTGTAATCGCCCGGGCGGCTTTAGTGGGTCAGGCGGTAAGATTGATTATCAACGTTTTTTTAAGGGCTCTGCATCGGTGTTTGGTGGCATAACCTATCAAACACCGTGGCAACCGCTAGTTTTAAAATTAGAATATGAAGGCAACGACTATACCGAAGATTTTGCGGGTGTGTTAGCGCAAGATAGCCGCTGGAATATAGGTGCGGCTTATCAATGGGATGATTTTACGTTTGATGTTAATTATCAGCGCGGTAACACCTTAGGTTTTGGCGTGCATTACCGGCTGAATATGCATGAAGCCAGCCAAATTAAGATCACCCCCGCTAAGCTGCCGGTAACGGGTGTTAAAATTGATTCGTCTGCCAATATAAACTTTAACCAGTTAACGCATAACTTATATTACAACGCCGCATTTTTACCCAAAAGTATTCGCATGACCAAGGATGAGTTCATTCTGCACGGCCAGTCTCTCAATTATCGTGATGATGTGGAGCTTACCGATCGGGTCGCGCGCGTGATTATTGCGCAATTGCCTGAAAATATTAAAACTATTCGACTTGTTGAATATGCTAGCCATATGCCGCAAGTTGAAAAGCTGATTAATGTGCAAGATTTTATTGATGTGGCACAGAACAATTTGTTCCAGCCTGATCTACGTTCAACCTATGTTAGACAACAACCCGATGCTGCTGCCCTGGAGTTAGTTAATTTAACCGATGATCGTGGTTTTTATACCGGCTCTGAAATTTTTTGGGTGCAATCTTTTGGTAACCCAGAAAAATTCTATATGTATCAAGGCGGTTTATTTTTAGGGGGCGGATATCGTTTTAACAACCAATTTAGTATGAATGCCACGGCTAAACTTACCGTGTTAGAGAATTTTGATTCCTTTAATTTTAAAGTGGATGCTCAGGAGTCGGCATTACCTAGAGTGCGTACTTATGTTCGTGAGTATGTTACTCGCAGCAAATTATCGGTTGAAAACATTTATGGGCATTGGCAGCAAGAAATTGCGCCGTCAGTTTTTGCGCAAGCCTACGCGGGTTACCTTGAAACGATGTTTGCAGGGGCCGGGGCAGAGTTTCTGTATCGACCTGTTGATAGTACGCTAGCCTTTGGCGTCGATTTAAACTATGTAAAACAGCGTTCATACGAAAATGATTTTGGGTTTCTGGATTACAAAACCGTAACGGGGCATGTGAATGTTTACTGGCAACCTGAGTTTCTTAAAGACACCTTGTTAACCTTCAATATCGGTCAGTTTTTAGCTAAAGATAAAGGGGTTAATGTTGATTTTGCTAAGCGTTTTGATAGCGGTATCGTTGTGGGCGCTTATGCTGCGATAACGGATGTCAGTTCAGAAGAGTATGGCGAAGGCAGTTTCACTAAAGGCTTTTATATATCATTACCGTTTGATTTGTTCTCGATTAGCCCTGCTAAAGGCCGAGGCCGTATTCCATGGGTACCCATTGGTCGCGACGGTGGTCAACCGCTTAATCGCCCCATTAAGCTTATCGACAGGACCGAAAGCCGTTCACCATTCTACGACTAACTGGTCGTACCGCACTCCGGTACAGGCCATACCAGTTAAATCCACTGGTATGGCCACACTCCGGTACTGGTTGTACCACACTCAGACACTGGTACAACCACACTCCGGTACAAGTCAAACCTCTGACCACACTCCGGTACCGGTCTGACCAGTCGATTTAGCCAGTTATGACGTAATGTTATGTATTAAATATTTGTTGTGGTTTTTTAAGGCGGTAGTAGATGATTTATTTTAACAGTCAGAGTATCCCCGAGCTTGCTGGCTTGAATTTTTCACAGCGCATGGAAGTAATTCGTACCGCAGCTGATAGGCTAGCAGCACCTACAAAAATAACTTTGAATATTATTAAGTTAATTATTCTTTCTACGTTATTTATTTTAATTGCTCGCGCTGAAGGTTTAGCCATCCCAGGTTATATTCTGTTATTGGTAGTGGTTTATCCGTTGATCACACGGCCTATCACTTTTTATTTATGCCGCTCACAGTTTGCCGCAATTCGCCGGCAGCAGTTTCCAGAAAAACAAGCTTAGTCGCCATTTCACCTAACCGACTCTGAGTGTGGCCAGACCAGTACCGGAGTGGGGTCTGGCCAGTGTCTGAGTGTGGCCAAACCAGTACCGGAGTGTGGTTTGACCAGTGTCTGAGTGGGGTTAGGTGATGCCGCGTTGTTTCATGATGTCGGCAATCTCTGGCAAGCTAGCTGGGTCGTCGATAGTAGAGGGAACTTGGTAGCTTTGTCCTTCACCGATTTGCCGTAACAGTTTGCGTAATATTTTACCCGAACGTGTTTTGGGTAGCCGAGGCACGATTAATGCTTTTTTAAAGCTGGCAACTGCGCCGATTTCTTGTCTTACTAACGCGACTAACTCTGCTTGTAGGGTCGTTTCATCAACGGTGATGCCGTTTTTCAGTAGCACGAAACCCACAGGCTGCTGACCTTTTAATTCATCAGGTAAACCGATAACACAGCATTCTGCTACGGCAGGGTGCGAGGCTAAAATCTCTTCCATTTCGCCGGTTGATAAACGATGCCCGGCAACGTTGATGACATCATCCGTACGGCCCATCACAAACAGATAGCCGTCTTCATCCAGGTAGCCACCATCGCCGCTGCTGTAATAGCCGGGGAAGTGACTTAAGTAACCGGCTTTAAAACGCTCTGGATTGCCCCAAATGGTGGTTAAGCACCCTGGAGGCAGTGGCAGCTTAATTGCAATATTGCCTTGTGTGTTGGCGGGTACAGCTTGTCCTGCATCATCTAATATTTGCACATGGTAGCCAGGTACAGGT
The DNA here is from genome assembly GCF_052656265.1 of Alishewanella sp. HL-SH06. Taxonomy (NCBI): domain Bacteria; kingdom Pseudomonadati; phylum Pseudomonadota; class Gammaproteobacteria; order Alteromonadales; family Alteromonadaceae; genus Alishewanella; species Alishewanella sp. HL-SH06. Next base: position 2,616,948 of record NZ_CP199752.1, on the reverse strand, counting down.
TTGGTTGACGAGCCGGGCTTGGCCGGCAGTAATTCAACACCGGCTAAATTGGCGCAAATGGCCCAGCCTGTTTCAGTTTGCCACCAGTGATCAATTACGGGTTTGCCTAATACTTCACAAGCCCATTGATAGGTGGGGGGATCAAGCCTTTCACCGGCCATAAAAACATGTTTTAACTGGCTTAAGTTATGCGGTTTTAACAGTTCAGCATGGGGATCTTCTTTTCGAATAGCACGAAAGGCGGTGGGCGCAGCAAAAATGGCTTTTACGTTATATTCCGCACACACTCGCCAGAATGCACCTGCATCGGGCGTGAATACCGGTTTACCTTCATACAAAATAGTGGTGGCGCCTGCGAGCAAGGGGCCATATACAATATAGGAGTGTCCTACTACCCAGCCCACATCTGAGGCGGCCCAAAACACATCGCCGGCTTGAATATCATAGATAGCTTTCATGCTGTATGTTAAGGCAACCGCATGCCCGCCATTATCACGCACCACGCCTTTAGGCTTGCCGGTCGTGCCAGAGGTATAAAGGATGTACAGCGGATCAGTACTTTGCACCGGGACGGCGTCTACGGCTGTGGCATTAAGCATGGCTTGTTGCCAATCCACATCACGCTCTGCAATTAGGGTTGCAGGATCTTGCGGGCGCTGAAAAATAATACAGTGTTCGGGTTTATATTCAGCTTTTTCAATTGCGCTGTCGAGTAGCGGTTTGTAGCTTATAACACGGTTAATCTCGATGCCACAAGAGGCACTGATCACCACTTTGGGTTTGGCATCATCAATACGGATCGCTAATTCATGCGGTGCAAAACCACCAAATACCACTGAGTGAATGGCGCCCAGTCTTGCCGAGGCTAACATGGCGATCACCGCTTGTGGGATCATTGGCATATAGATAACTACACGATCACCTTTGGTTACGCCATGTGCTTGTAATACTCCGGCGAATTTTGCTACTTCTTCGAGGAGTTGTTTATAAGTGTATTGTTGTTTGGTTTGAGTTACTGGAGAGTCATAAATTAGCGCAGTTTGTTCACCACGGCCTTCAAGCACTTGCTGATCCAGTGCTAAATAACAGGTGTTAAGCTCACCATCGGCAAACCAGTGATAAACATTGTCATGCTGGCTGATAATTGTTGTAGGTGCTTTGTACCAAGCGATTTTGCTTGCTTTGTGAGCCCAAAATGCCGCGGGATCAGCAACAGACGCTTGATATTCTTGTAGGTAAGACATGTTAGTATCCTTAAGGATGTTTAGTTATCTTACCAATGTACAGAATTTATAATGAAATAAAACTAGACTTATGGCTAAGGCGCAATAGTTGAGCTACCACGTTTTGAGTGCTTGGCTAGCGAAATTTTGAATTTACAGATACACTTTTTAAGTATGTTTAAATTAGGAAGAGAATTTTGTCTGTTAACCAAGACTATGATGTTGCTTTTTTTAGATTAGTTGCGGCGATTTCCGCTGAATTTGTGTTGAGTTCAGCAAACGAAGTGGATGACGTTATTAATAAAGCCATAGCGCGTATTGGCATGTTTTATGGTGCTGATCGTTGTTATGTATTTATGTTTAGTGCCGACTTAGTTACTGCAAGCAATACGCATGAATGGTGTGCCTCGGATGTTTCGCCTCAAAAATCGTGTTTACAAAATTTAGCTTCAGCAGAATTTGGTGGCTGGTTTAGCAGCTGGCAAGAGGGCGAAATCTCGCGTATCGCAGATATTTCCGTTTTAGAGCACACGTCAAATGAATATCAATTGTTAGCCAGTCAAGGTATCAAATCGCTTTTGATGATCCCGTTACGCAGCAATACACGTTTAATCGGCATGTTTGGTATTGATATGGTGAAACAGTTACAGGGTTGGCCTGAGGCAGAAGTGGCCGGGTTAAGTCTGATTGCGGGTAATATTTGCGGTGTATTATTACGAAAAGAGGCTGAGGAAAAAGCAGAAAGCTTAGCCTTTTACGATCCGGTAACTGGTTTGGCCAATCGGCAGTTAATGTTAGATCGGATCGAACAAGCGCAACGACAAAGTCATCGTAATCAGTTTTATGTGGCATTACTGTTTATTGATGTCGACGATTTTAAAACACTAAATGATAGCTTAGGTTTTACTAAAGGAGATGAAGTTCTTAAACTTATCGGCCAAGCATTGCAGTCGGTGTTGCCGCAGGGAGACACCATTGGGCGCTTTAGTGCAGATGAATTCTTAGTATTAAGCGAATTGTTTACTGCCGAGCGTTGTAAAGCGGTGCAGGCAATTACGGAATTAGCGGCAAGTTTACAGCACACGGTCATTTCTAATCAAAATTTAATGTCGATCAGAGAGAAAAACACCATCAGTATTGGTTGCACTTTGTTTTTGGGCGGGCAGCATGATACGGATGTACTCATTACACAGGCCGATCTGGCCACCTACCAAGTAAAGCAAGCAGGCGGCAATGGCCTGAGTTTTTTTGATATCACGTTACAGGAACAAGCTAACCAACGTTTGAATTTAGCCAAGGAATTACGGCAAGCATTAAATCAAGCACAGTTTGAATTGTTTTATCAGCCACAGTTGGTTCACCCGGGGGTCGTGCTGGGGGCTGAAGTATTGTTACGCTGGCGTCATCCAGAACGCGGCTTACTTGGCCCAGATGCGTTTATTCGTTTTGCTGAAGAGACAGGCTTGATTGTGGAAATCGGTGAGTACGTGCTTTTTCATGCCTGTAAACAATTGGCTGTTTGGCAGCAAACGCCTAGTACAGCCCGTTTAGAACTGTCGGTAAATATTAGCGCTAAGCAATTAAAACAAGCTAACTTTTCAGATAAGGTGCTCGACATTATAAAACACACTGCTATTGATGCGTCGGCGCTGAAGCTGGAGCTTACAGAAAGTGTGTTGGTTGAAGATTTTGATAATGTTGTCGGTATTATGCAGATTTTGCAGGCCAAAGGGATCCGCTTTTCCTTGGATGATTTTGGTACAGGGTATTCTTCGTTAGTCTATTTAAAGCGTTTGCCCTTATATCAATTGAAAGTTGACCGTAGTTTTGTTGCCGATTTACTTACAGATGAGAATGATCAGGCTATTGCAAAGATGATCATTTTATTAGGCCAAACCTTAGGATTAGAAGTGATGGCTGAGGGGGTTGAGACGGTGGAGCAGTTAAAAACCTTGTTCAAGCTAGGATGTTACCATTATCAAGGTTACTATTTTTCTAAACCATTACCATTGAACTTATTTGAGCATTATTTGGCAAAAACGAGCAGGTTATTGATTTAACTTTCGAAAAATCAACAAAAGCATTTAACTCAATTGGTCAATTAGGCTCATTAAATTAGGCTCATAGTACTAACTAACCCTTTTTAGCCATGAATAGTATGAAGTTTAATCATACCTTCTTGTATCGCACCATTAAGATCTGCTTGTAAATGCGGTTCTGCATCGGCAAACGGCACTAGCAATTCGTCAATCAGGTTAATTTGGTTACGACCATTTAACTTACTGATGTAAAGCGCCATATCGGCAACTTGTAATACTCTTTCCCAATTAAATTGGTGCTCAGGCACTTGCGAAAACGGTAAGCGAATAAAGCCACCGCTAATCGTGACGGGGATCTCATTACCTTCGTATACCACGGGCAGGGCGCTAACGACTTGCAGCACTTGCTGGCAGAGATCATCAATAGCTTCTTGCTCTAAACGCTGAATGACAATTAAAAACTCTTCACCGCCCCAGCGGATCAACAGCTCGTTATCATCAGTTAAGGCCAATAAGCGTCGACTTAAATCAATCAGCACGGCATCACCTGCCGCATGACCGTAGTTATCATTTATTTGTTTGAAAAAGTCGATATCTAACAATAAGAGTGCGCAAGCATCCGGCTGGCTGCTTTTATGGCGTTTCGCCATTTTATCTTGCATAGCACGACGATTAAATAAGCCGGTTAAGGGGTCGCGTAAAGACTGATATTCCAGTTGTTTGTTAACTTCTTTCAGACGGAGATTTGAGCGTTGTACTTTGCGGTACAAATTAACCAGTAAGATAGCCGCTAAACCCATAATAAAAATAAACAAAAAGGTAATGGTTTGCTGCAGTTGTTTATTTTTAAGCAGCTCTTCTTGCAGTTCGTTTTGTTGTTGTAAGATAGTGATTTGTTGTGTTTGAGATTTGAGTTCATAGCGAGATAACAAATCACGTGTAATTTTTTCACTGGACGCTGCGGCAATTTCTTCACGGAGTTGCATTTGCCACTCAAGGGTTTCGGCTAGTTTTGGATAATCTTTAAGCGATTTATAGGCTTTAGCAAACCACCCAAGTAAGTCTTCTAGTTCAGTTTTACTATCGCGTTGCTGGTAAAAAGTAAAAGCGTTTTGCATTTTGGTAAGGCCTAATTCGGCTTCACCTAAAACTACTTCTAAATAACCAATGTTAAAATTAATAAGGTTAACGTTTTCTGTATCTTTTAATGCGAGCGCTTCAGTTAATGCTTCTTCTAGAATATTTTTTGCTGCTTGATAGTTCTGTTGTTCGATGTACACCGAACCAAGGTTGTTCATGAAGGTAAGCACGAGACTCTGCTGTTTTTGGGCTCGGGCGCGGGCTAAACCTTTGAGATTCACTTCCACAGCTGCGGCATAATCTTTTTGACCCGCCATGACAAAACCGAGCGATAAAAATAGGTCAGGTAGAAGTTGGTCTTGTTTATAGCGTAACAAATCTTGATAAACTTCTTCTAACAAGCTTCGTGCACGTTGCCAATCTTTTAAATCGGTATGCACAATTGCGATCTGTTGTCTTAAAGAGGTGCTACGAACTAAAGTTCTACTGTCGTTTGTTGTATTTAAGGCATCAAGTGCTTGCTCATAATGTTTTAACGCCTTTTCGTATTGTGTGTCTTGTCTAAATAGTCTACCTAGCAGAGCGTTTATCCAATATTTAACTCGGGGGTTTTCAACGTCTGTGAGTATACCGGCCAGTATTTCAGCATTAATATAGGCCTGATTACTTTGATTGCGAAAAGACAGCACTTCGAGTTCTGCAGCCATAATTTCTGCAATAGCGTTAACCGACGTGGTGTTATGTTTAATTTCTGCCAGAGTCGCTAAAATATCATCTACAGCAGAAGGGTTTGCTTGATATAAATGAGCAAATAGCTGGTAAGTTAGTGCTCTAACGGTGCTCTCGGGTGTATTGTCTTCAGCCAGATTCTTAGGAAGGCGGTCGATGATACTTTGTAGTTTTAGATTTGCTTGCTCGGGGTCAACTAGGGTTAACGTTAAATAATCGTCTAATGCTTGCTCAACTGAAGCATCGCGCATAGCTTGAAACTGAACGTGTTTCGTGTCATCGCTAAAATGCTCTTGCGCCACTGCCCAATTAGGTAGCAGCGATAGGGTCAGTGTACAAACCAGTGCTAAAAAACATTTAGTTAATGACATTATTTTTATAAAACCGATTTAACTTAATTTCTATTCTATAGTTTTAACTAAGAATGCATAATAAGTCCACTTTAAAAAAATATACTTATAAATCAGGTATAATTTAATTAGTACAGCATAATGCTTAATATAGGCGATATCACGCGAATGGATTTATTATGAGTGCTTTAGAATACCTTATTATCATGTCTACTTTAGTCGCCACCAGCGCCTTTTTTTCTGTTTCTGAAATTTCTTTAGCGGCGTCACGCAAAATGCGTTTGCGTTTATTAGCGACTGAGGGCGATGTTCGCGCAGAGAAAATTTTAGCGCTGCAAGATCACCCTGGTAATTTTTTTACGGTAGTGCAAATTGGTCTTAATGCCGTGGCGATACTCGGCGGTATTTTAGGTGAGTCGGCTTTTACACCTTATTTTGCCAATATGCTTGGTTTGTTTAGCCACGAAACTTGGGTTCAACCTGCGGCCTTTGGTTTGTCCGTGTTCTTTGTCACGTCATTATTTATCTTGTTCGCAGACTTAATGCCAAAGCGTTTAGCCATGATTGCCCCCGAGCAAATTGCGCTGCGCATTGTCGCCCCCATGTTATTACTGATTATGCTGCTTAAACCCTTAGTGTGGTTGTTTAACGGTTTAGCCAATTGGTGTTTTAGTATGCTTAAAATACCGACATTGCGTAAAGATGATATTACCCCCGATGACATTATGGCGATGATGGATGCCGGTGCGCAGGCCGGTGTTTTACAAGAGCATGAGCATCAGTTATTAGAAAATGTGTTTGATATGGAATCGCGCACGGTAACCTCGGCCATGACCGCGCGCGAAAGCTTAATCTTTTTCACCAAAGACGAAGCGCAAGAGAGCATTAAAGCCAAAATTGCAGAGCACCCTCATGCAAAGTTTTTAGTGTGTGCAGGCGTGTTAGATCAAGTGATTGGTTATGTGGATACCCGTGATATTTTAATGCAGGTATTACACGATCAGCCTATTTCTTTGCAAAAAGACGGTATTGTGCGCACGCCATTAATTATCCCGGATACCTTGTCTTTATATGAGGTGTTAGAACACTTTAAATCGGCGGGTATCGATTTTGCCATCATCTTAAATGAGTACGCGATGGTGGTGGGTATTATCACCTTAAAAGACGTGATGAGTATTGTGATGGGCGAGTTGGTTAATTCAGAAGAAGAGCAGATTGTCGCGCGTGACAGTAATTCATGGTTAGTTGAAGGCTTAACGCCACTGGCGGATGTGATGCGGGTGCTGGATATACCGCGTTTTCCGAATGCCGAAAACTACGAAACCATTGCGGGTTTTATGATGTATACCCTAAAGAAAATTCCGAAACGCACCGATTTTGTGCTGCATGCTGGCTATAAATTTGAAGTGGTTGATATCGACAGCTACAAAATTGACCAATTATTGGTCACTCGTATCGAGCCTGTTGCGGAATAAGCGTTTAATGTTGGTTATGGGGTTTTTGTCACTGGCTCATTTTCAGCCGTTTCGGCTTGTTGCTCATAGCTTGCCATCAGTTTTTCACGAAAGTTTTGTAGGCCTTTCATCACCATATCGTAGGTGCTAGCGACACCTGTTTCGACATCACCTTCAAACACTTTTAACCCGGTTAAGATGGCTTTTGCATCGCTAAAACCTTGCTCAATGCCTTTGCCGATGGTTCCCATAAAATCATCTAATTGCTTTAAGCTATCTTCTGATGGTTTCTGTTTTTTATAGATATTAAACAAGCTGGTGGCAAAACTGACAATGCGTTCGGCCGTGGCCTCGGGCGAGGTATCAATACCTGAGTCATAGATTTTTTTTGTGGCGTTTTTACCTAAGGTAGGCTCTAAGGCGTCGTTAATACCGTCGAGTGCTGTTTTGTAAAGCAGGCTGAGGGTGTTGTTGTTGCTTTGTAGTGCCACTTTTTCACTGGCCGCTAAAATGGCTGCATTTTGTTGTTGTTTGCTCAGTTTCTCTGGGATCACAGCAGCGTTATTAGCATTGCTACGTAGCGTACTTACCATGCTGTCGGTTTTAATGCTACTCATGAGTGATCCTTAGATCCATTTTCAATTAACGTTGTAGCGGCCGCTACAGCAATAACTTTAGCCGTAAATCCATAAAAAAACACCCCGGCCAGCAGACCGAGGTGTTTTAGGGTAACAATGTGCTTAAGGTTAATTGATGCCGTGCATGCGCTTTTTCAGTAGCGGACTGATAATCAACATAAAGATACCTGCAGCAATACCGAAGTAACATAAGAAGCTAAATAATTCTGTGTAGGCAGCTAAAGCGGCACCGACATCAGCGACTTCACCACTGGGCGTTTCAATAGCGGCCAGTTTAGCCAATTGTGTTGCAAGTAACTCTGAGTAAGCAGTGGCTAAGAACCATGCCCCCATCATCACACCGACCACTTTATGGACGGCCAATTTGGTGACCGCAGATAAACCAACAGGTGATAGACATAATTCACCCATGGTATGCAGCATATAAGCTAGCACCAACCAACCGGCACTCACTAAGCCTGCTTCATTCGGGAATTGTGCACCAATGACTAACGCGCCAAAGCCTAAACCGGCTTGCATGATACCCAGTGCAAATTTTACCGGCGTGCTCGGTTCAAGTTTACGCTTGCTAAGTGCCACCCACAGCCAAGCAAAAATAGGGGCTAAGGTTATAATAAATAATGGGTTTAATGCACCGTATTGACCTGCAGTGGTTTCAAAACCAAAAACCGTGCGGTCCATAACCCGATCAGCAAACAAGGTCATGGATGACGCCGATTGTTCAAACAAGGCCCAGAACACCACCGTAGAGAAGGTTAGAACGATCAGCACAAACATGCGATCACGTTCTTCTTTATTGCATTGCGTTACCATAAACCAGATTACGCCCGCTAACACGATGAACGACAAACCGAGTAACACAGAGTGTACGATGGGGTTGTATTGAACCAGTTGCCAAACAACAAACAGAGCCGGGATGGTTGCTAGGTAAATCAGCCATTCACGATCGACAAAAGCAAATACCTTTTGTTTTAAGCGCACGGGATCATTGGGCTCGGCATAACCATACAGGTATTTTTGGCCGGCTAAGAACACAATTAAGCCTAGTACCATACCGATACCGGCTAAACCAAAACCCCAACCCCAACCGAATTTTTCACCGATATAGGTAACCAATAAGGTGGCAATAAATGAGCCGGTATTGATACCCATGTAAAAGATGGTGAAGCCAGAATCGCGACGGGCATCATCTTTACCGTACAACTGGCCAACGATAGTAGAAATATTTGGTTTTAAAAAACCCACGCCCATGATGATTAGGGCTAACGAAAAGTAGAACACTTGGATCGCGCCGGTATCTTGCACGACCACACCGTTTTCGACATAGGCTTGAAAGCCTTCGTAGGCAAGGCCTAAATGACCTAAACACAACAAAATGGCACCAAAGGTAACGGCTTTGCGCATTCCTAAATACCGGTCAGCAAGCATGCCGCCGATCACGGGCATGGCATACACTAAACCGGCATAGCTACCCAATACATCTAAGCCGCCGGCGTCACTGAACAGGTGATACTTTGTTAAATATAACAACAGCAAATATTTCATGCCGTAAAACGAAAAGCGTTCCCACATTTCAGTTAAAAAGCATACATAAAGCCCGACCGGATGGCCGAAAAATTGTGGCTGAGTTTGATGGTTGCCCAGCGCAGTGGATTGAGAATTCATGGAGTCCCCGGGTAATGAATTATTATTATTGTCTGCTTTTATGCAGTTCGCACTCGATTATGCCGCTATCACAACGTTTTGTCATCCTCGGTACAAGCATTTACTTCATCGCTCCTATAATCTCCGCCGCAAGCTGGTACAACCACACTCCGGTACTGGTCGGGCCTCACTCAGAGACAGGTCATACCACACTCCGGTACAGGTCGGGCCTCACTCAGAGACAGGTCTTACCACACTCCGGTACAGGTCGGGCCTCACTCAGAGACAGGTCTTACCACACTCCGGTACAGGTCGGGCCTCACTCAGAGACAGGTCATACCACACTCCGGTACAGGTCGGGCCTCACTCAGAGACAGGTCTTACCACACTCCGGTACTGGTCATACCTTACTCAGAGACGTTTTGTTGGGGGAGGGAGTTTTATTGTGATTAGTTGGTCAGTTGGTTTGTTCGCGGTTGGCGATCCGTTACAATAACCGCAAGTAGTTAACTGAGCATGGTCAGTGATCGAATATAAATCTGCCGCCTATTACCGCAGTGTTGCAGCACTTTGTTTAGCTGCCGTGGCGGTATTCGCTAATTTGCATTTAATGCAGCCGTTGTTGCCGGAAATAAGCCGTCAATTTGCGTTAACGCCGCTACAAGCCAGTATTAGCTATACCGTAGCGACGCTCTGTTTGGGCCTGTCGCTGCTAGTGTATGCCGCTTTGTCGGATGCTTGGGGGCGTAAAACCCTTTTGTTAATAACCTTAGTTGGTATGAGCGTGAGTACCTTGCTACTCACGCAAGTGCAAAGTTTCAGTAGTCTAGTGTTACTTCGGGCAATACAAGGCTGTTGTTTGGGGGGCTTGCCGGCGATTGCCATTGCCTGGATGGGCGAAGAATACAGTAAGCCGGCGTTAGTGAGCGCGGTGGGCTATTACATCAGTGCCAATTCGTTAGGTGGGATCTCAGGGCGCTTGCTCGCCGGTGGTTTAGCGGATTGGGGGCACTGGCAATGGGTGTTTTGGCCAATGACGCTGTTAGGGGCGCTCAGTTGTTATGCGGTTTGGCGTTATTTACCGGCTGCTCAGTATTTTGTGCGTCAACCGTTTCGTTTAAAACAGGCTTTACGAGATAATCTGTATCACTTACGCCAGCGGTTATTATTGTTAACCTACCTGATTGGCGGCTTAAATTTTTTAGTCTTTTTAAACCAATATACCTACGCCAGCTTTGTGCTGGCGGCCACGCCGTTTAATTTAAGTAGCGGCCTTATTGGACTGTTATTTGTAACGTATTTAACTGGCACTATAGGCTCGGCTTATTCCGCTAAAATTGCCCATAGGCTTAGTTTGCCCGGCGCGATGGCGCTGGGGGTGTTGATTATGATGTTAGGCTCAATCATGACCCTCTTTGCAGGGCTTTGGGGGATGGTTGCGGGCTTTTTTATCAGTGCCTTTGGTTTCTTTTTGTGCCATTCACTTGCCAGCAGTTTTGTCAATCAACAGGCTATCCGCGCTAAAGCCAGTGCCAGTGCGTTATATTTGGTGTTTTACTACATCGGCGCCAGTAGTGGTGGCGTTTACCTGCAACCATTTTGGCAATGGGCCGCTTGGCCTGGGGTGATTATGGGCTCTTTGCTGATGTATAGTTTAACGTTAGCGTTAAGTTGTTGGCTCTGGCGTTTGCAACGCACGAAGTTGTGCTAATTCGGTTGCAGTTAAAGGCCGATAGCGGCCCTCTTCGAGATCACCAAGTGGTAAATCGCCAATAGCGATCCGACACAAATCAACCACTTTAAAGCCGAGCGCTCGGCACATATAACGAATTTGCCGATGCTGTCCTTCACTGAGGCAAATTTCTAAGCTGTGTGCAGTTAATACCTTAACTAAACAGGGATTTGCTTGATATTGATGCGGCCCCACTTGCCATGTTATGCCATCGGCAAAAGCTTTGATCAGGGCGTCTGCATCGGTAATCGCTTGCTGCACACGCACTCGATAGCGCTTATGGTGCTGATAACGTGGATGCAGTAAGCGCTGGGCAAGTTCGCCATCATTGGTCAGCAGTAATAAACCGCGTGAGTCTTTATCCAGCCTACCCACGGCAAAGGCTCGAACCGGTAATTGTGACAGCACGTGCGCGATACTGGCGGGATCAGTAGCTCGATTATTACAATCGATACCCACCGGCTTATGATAAAGCCAATATTGCCATGCTGGGGCAGGTGCTAAGCTTTCGCCGTTAATCTGGATCTCATCATCAACAGCAACTCGTTGTTGCAATCGAGCCGGCTCACCGTTAACCAACACTTGGCCTGCACTGATCAAACGGTTTGCCGCTTGGCGTGAGCAAAAACCGCGCGAAGCAATCGCTTTAGTGAGAGGAATTCGTGGGTTCATGGTCGAAGGGCAAAGCAGTTAACTAAGGACATCAGCAGGCTTGAGCATCTAGGGTGTTAATAGTCGACATGATAACTCAATGTAATACCTTGTTGGCAGCACTTGATTAAATCTTCGTGCATTAAGCCAGTGCTGTTGAGGCACTGGCTAAAGCATTTATTTGTTGTCGGCACTTAACCGTGTAGGATAACGCTGATAAATCAGCGCCACCGCTGCGCTAATACTATCTTGCGAATGTACTTTCGAGTCTGCTGCTAATTTACCTTCGGTCATACCTTGCCAAATTAAACGATTCTCGCTGGCATCAATCACATCAATCAGAATTGATCCTACTTTGTAACGATGTGTTTCAACACCGCCAAAAATAGGAAAGCCGAAACTCAAAGCGCTATTGCGACCGAAAAAGCCATAACCGGCGTTAATGCTAAAAGGCGAACTGCGAACATCTTCCCGATTCTCTGTATTGATCTGGTAATTTACTAATAATTGCGGGCTTTGCTCATTGTAGCGATAGCCTAAATCGGTCATTTCGCGAATGATGGCGGCTTTAAAATGTTGCGCTTGTAGCGGATCGTAGCTAGGGGCTGTCGCAGCAGTCTCTGCCGTATCAGCTGTTTTAGTTTCGGCTGTTGCCTCAACCGTTTCGGTGGGCTTAAAAAAAGCAAAGGTTTGATATTGTTCAAAGTTAACTGAACGGTCATAGTCAATATTAGCTTGTTTCGGGCTGGCGCAACCGGCCAATACAAGCGTGGTGGTCAGCAGCAATAAGCTGGTTTTTAGCACGTTAACAACAGACATCAGACACCTCATCCTGAAACAAACAGTTTATGGCAGCGAGTTTAGCGCAGTTTATGCAAGCCTCACAGTGTAATAATTTAGCAAGCCAAGCTGAACGCAGCCTGTACTTCGTTTTACGCCGCTATCAGGCTGAAAGTTTAGCAAGGCTAGTTAAATTGACTAATAAATCGTTATTTACGCTATTTAATTACCATGTTAAAAAACATGAATTGTAACAATTATCTGCTAACTTACTGATTATATTTTTATTTTATTTTTGGCATAGTGGCTGCAATCAATATCTATAATACGTTTATAGTGCAAGGAATGGAAAAATGCAGGCGAAATTAGCGTTAATGGCGGTGGTGTTACTCGGTAGCGTAGTTTTAACAGGATGCAATAAGGCGCAAAGTAGCCCGAACAGTACCGCCGCCGCAGAGGTGGCGATCCCAGTAGAAACGTCACGTTCGCGTTTAGGGGCCATCAGTAGCAGTTATCGTACAACAACCACATTAACAGCGCGGGCTGAAGCCGACATGATGGCGAAAAGCACCGGTATCGTGCAGCAAGTGCTCGTAGAAGAAGGCGATCAAGTTAAAGCGGGGCAATTGTTAGCGGTTTTAGAAAATGAGCGGCAACAACACTTGTTAGCCAAAGAGCGGGCCGAGTTAGGCCGCTTAGAATCTGAATTAAGCCGCATGCATGAAATGCATCAGCGCAAATTGGTCAGTACCGACGTGTATGAAAAACTAAAATGGCAAGTCTCGGCCATGCAAGCCGGCGTTGCACTGGCTGAGTTAAATTTGCGAGAAACCGAAATTCGCGCACCGTTTAACGCAGTGGTGGCACGGCGTTTTGTTAAAACCGGCCAATTGATTAACCAATTGGCGCCAAATTCACTGTTTTATTTGGTCAGTGAAAGCGAATTAGAAGCGGTGGTGCATTTACCTGAGCAACAAATGCTGCAAGCGAAAAGTGGCCAAGCCGCCATACTAAGCTTTGCTGGCGTACCCAGTGTTACTGCCAGTATTAGTCGCGTCGCGCCTGTGGTCGATGCCAGTTCCGGTACGGTGCGTACCACGCTGATTATTGATAACCAAGCACGGCAGCTCAAAGCCGGCATGTTTAGTCAGGTAGAGATCCAATTTGATACCCGAGAACAGGCACTGTTAATCCCTAAGCGCGCGCTCATTACCTTAGATAATTTAGCCGGTGTGATGGTGTTAGATGCCGACAATCGGGTGCAACGTCGCCAAGTGTCTTTGGGCTATACCGCAGATCATATGGTCGAAGTGCTAGACGGTTTAAACGTAGGCGATCAAGTAGTGGTAGCGGGGCATGCCGCACTTAAAGAGCAAAGCTTGGTTAAAGTGGTTTCTGAGCGCGAATTCTAACAAGGACGTTAATCATGAGTTTGGTCAATACTGCTGTAAACCGGCCGGTTACCGTCTGGATGTTTACCCTCGCCATTGTATTATTTGGTTTAGTGTCGGTCGGTCGCTTAGCGGTTAATTTACTACCCGATCTGTCCTATCCTAGCTTAACGGTACGTACTACCTATATAGGCGCGGCCCCAGCTGAAGTAGAGCAACTGGTCAGTAAACCGGTTGAGGAAGCGCTGGGCATTGTTAAAGGGGCTCGTAAAGTCACGTCGGTATCTCGAGCTGGGCGCTCTGACGTGGTACTGGAGTTTGATTGGGGCACGGACATGGATCTGGCGCTGTTAGAAGTGCGAGAGAAGCTGGATGTGTTGTTCTTACCCTTAGATGTTGATAAACCGTTATTACTGCGTTTTAACCCCAACCTAGACCCGGTGGTGCGGCTGTCGTTGTCGAAAGCCAACATGAGCGCAGCAGAGCTGGTCAGTATTCGTACCTTTGCCGAAGAAGATTTGCGCCGAAAACTGGAATCGTTTAGCGGTATTGCCGCGGTGCGCCCTGACGGGGGGTTAACCCAAGAAATTCAGATTTTGGTGGATCCACAAAAGTTAAGTCAGCTGCAACTTGATATCAGCGTTATTACTCAGCGTTTGAAAGCTGAAAATATCAACTTAGCCGGCGGACGTTTAGAAACCGCGTCTTATGATTATCTGGTTAGAACCATTAACCAATTTGCTGAGCTGCAAGAAATTGAAAATCTGTATTTAACTACGGTTGGCAACAGCCAAGTTCGCCTAAAAGATGTGGCCGAGGTGCGAGATGCCTTTGCTGATCGGCAAAGTATCAGTTACATCAATGGCAGTCAGGCCATTGAGCTGGCTATTTATAAAGAAGGCGATGCCAACACGGTGCGCGTGGCTGAAGGGTTATTAGCGCGTTTGCCTGAGCTACGTAAAATGCTGCCGCCAGGCTATCAGCTAGAGGTGCTATCTGATCAATCTCAATTTATTAAACAAGCCATCTCCGATGTAAAATCTGCCGGTATGGTCGGCGGTTTGCTGGCGATGTTAGTGCTGTATTTGTTTTTACGAAATGCTTGGGCCACCTTGATAATTTCGGTTTCCATTCCGGTTTCGGTGATTGCGACCTTTAATTTGATGTACGGTCAGGGTATTACGCTGAACATGATGAGCTTAGGCGGTATTGCCTTGGCGGTTGGTTTACTGGTCGATAATGCCATTGTGGTTTTAGAAAATATTGCTCGGCACAAAGAGCTGGGCTTGTCAGGTAAAGCCGCCGCAGAAAAAGGTGCCGGTGAAGTGGCGATGGCGATTACTGCCTCTACTTTAACCACGGTAGCCGTGTTTTTTCCCTTGGTCTTTGTTGAAGGTATCGCCGGGCAACTGTTTCGTGATCAAGCCTTAACTGTGACCTTTGCTTTGTTAGTGTCGCTGGTGGTGGCTTTGACGTTAATTCCAACCATGGCAGCGCGCAGTCGCAAAACGGCATTAACTGAGGGCGAGCAAGAACTTAAAGCTTTGTCGTCATTAAAACCCACGCGTTGGTATCACTGGCCACTATTGCCGCTGCGCTTGATCGGTCGCGGCTTATACCTTGTACTGTTATCGCTGGTTAGCGTGCTGAGCCTGCTATTTAGTCTTATTGCAAAAGGCTTGTATTGGCTGTGTCGCCCTGCCGTGTTGTTGGTGCAATGGGTATTAAGTGTAACAGAGCAAAGCTATCTGAAAGTGCTTCGTGCTGCGCTGCGGGCGAAAACGCTGACTTTACTCGTTACTTTTATTGCTGCAGGGGCCTGCTTTAGCTTATTACCGCGCTTAGGCGCGGATGTACTGCCACAACTTAGCCAAGGTGAATTTTATGTTGATGTGCAATTACCGGTGGGCTCGGCAATTGAGCAAACGGATGCACTGTTAAAGCAGCTAGCTAAGCAATTAGAGCAATATCCGGTGGTGGCGCGCAGCTATGGTTTAGCCGGTACTGGCGCGCAAATGACAGTTGATCCCGCCATTGGTGGCAGCCATTGGGGCCGTTTACATGTGGTGTTAACCGACGAGAGTAGTGCTGCAGACGAGCATTTATTGCAAGAAGAGCTGCGTCGCAGTTTAGCCTTACAGCCAGGGGTAAACGCGCACTTTGACCGGCCGCAGTTGTTTAGTTTTAGCACGCCGTTAGAAATTGAAATTAGTGGTTATGATTTAAGCCAGCTAGCCGAATCGGCAGAGCGCTTGCAGGGCTTATTAAGTGCCGATCAGCGTTTCACGGATGTTAAATCGAGCTTACGGCCAGGCCAGCCTGAGATTACGCTGTATTTTGATCATGCCCGTTTGGCGCAATTAGGCATGACAGCACAGCAGGTGGCCAAGCGTGTCGCAACCTATATCGGCGGTGAAGTGGCTGGGCAGTTTTCGGTAAATGATCGGAAAATTGATATTCGCGTGCGCTTAGCCGAGCAATATCGGCAATATGAATTACAACTGGCGCAACTGATCATCAACCCAGGTGCTGCCGAGCCCTTGCCGTTAAGTGCCGTTGCGCAAGTGCGCCGTGAAGTGGGCCCAAGCGAAATTACCCGAGTTGGCCAGCAGCGGGTTGCCATTGTTACGGCCAATTTAGCCTATGGTGATTTAGAGCAAGCTACAGACCGTGCTAATACACTGTTACAGCAACTGGTGTTGCCGCCAGGTCAAGTAGTGCAGGTGATGGGCCAAAGCGAAGAAATGGCCCGCGCATACAGCTCTTTGCTGTTTGCGTTGTTATTGGCCGTGTTCTTGGTGTACCTAGTAATGGCCTCGCAGTTTGAGAATTTACTGCAACCCTTACTGATTTTATTTACGGTGCCGCTAGCAGGAGCAGGGGCGGTGTTAGGTTTGTGGCTAACAGATACACGGTTATCAGTGATTGTATTTATTGGTTTAATTATGTTGGCCGGTATCGTAGTAAATAACGCCATTGTACTAATTGACCGCATCAATCAATTGCGAGCGGAAGGCCAAGCGATGACCGAGGCCATTATACTGGCTGGGCAAAGTCGTTTACGCCCCGTGTTGATGACCACTTTAACCACGGTGCTCGGTTTATTACCACTGGCGCTTGGTACTGGCGAAGGCAGTGAAATTCGGGCGCCGATGGCGATCACGGTCATTTTCGGCTTAAGTTTAGCCACCTTATTAACCTTGGTGTTTATACCAGTGCTGTATAGTTTTCAGCAAAACCGCCAAAGCGCTGTTGTTACGGAGGCGCAAGTATGAACACTGAGCAACCTACAACAGAAAAACCCTTAGGGTTAACCCGGTTAGCCTTGCGTCGGCCGGTGACTATTTGCATGTTTTTTATTTCGCTTCTGTTACTCGGTGGTTTAGCCAGCAGGTTATTGCCGCTAGAGATGCTGCCGGGCATTGATGTGCCGCAATTATATGTCACCGTGCCGTATCCTAATGCTAGCCCTGCTGAAGTAGAGCGTTTAATTACCCGCCCTTTGGAAGAAGCATTAGCTACAGTCAGTGGGATTAAGCGTTTGCGCAGTTTTGCCAATGAAAACAGCGGTGATGTATCGCTTGAGTTTCGTTGGAGCGAAAACATTAGCAGCAAGGGCTTAGAGGTACGCGAACGTCTTGATAGTATTCGGCATTTGCTGCCAAGCGATGTCGAGCGCGTGTTGCTGTTTCAATTTAACACTAGCGATTTGCCGATTTTTCAATTACGCATTTCTTCTGAGCGCGATCTGGCGATGGCCTACGATTTGCTGGAGCAGCAAATTAAACGGCCATTAGAGCGCGTGCCGGGCGTATCAAAAGTGGAATTATACGGTGTTGAAAAACGCCAAGTCATTATTCGCCTTGATCCCGACAAATTGCGCGCTCTGAATGTTGATGCCAGTAGTTTACTGGCGCAATTACGCGGCAGTAACTTTTCGTTAAGTGCCGGCGAGTTACGTAATCCAGAGCAAAGTGTGTTAGTGAAACCACTGGGTGAGTATCAAGATTTAAGTGAGATCGCTGCTTTGCCGATACGCCCCGGTTTGCAACTGCGTGATCTGGCCAGCGTTGAACTTGAGTTGCCTAAACGCCAAGAAGGCCGCCATTTAAATCAAACCTACGCGGTTGGTATGAACGTGTACAAAGAATCGGGTGCTAACCTAGTGGATGTTGCCGCTGCCGCCATGCAAGTTGTGGCAAAGGCTGAAGCGAACCCGGCGTTTAATGGCATCAATTTATTTGTGATGGATGATTTGGCCGACAGCGTGACAACGTCGTTGCGCGATTTATTAATGGCCGGTGCCATCGGCGCTTTGCTGTCGTTTATTGTGTTGTTTTTATTTTTACGGCATTTAACCACCACCTTAATTGTGGTGTTATCGGTGCCTGCGGCCATCGTGATTGCGCTGGGCGCCATGTATTTTATGGGCTACAGCTTAAATATTCTTAGCATGATGGGCTTAATGTTAGCCATAGGTATGCTGGTTGATAATGCGGTAGTGGTCACCGAAAGCATCTTTCGGGAACGTGCAGCAGGCGGCGATATTCGCGCGGCGACCGAGCGGGGAGTAAAGCGCGTTGGCTTGGCGGTATTAGCGGGTACAGCCACCACGGCGATAGTGTTTTTACCGAATATTATTGGTGAAAAGATGCAGCTGACCATCTTTTTAGAGCATGTCGCCATTGCCATCTGTTTATGCTTGGGCATTTCTTTATTGTTAGCCTTAACCCTGATCCCGTTGTTAACCACCAAATTAAGTGTGCAGCCACAACCGCAACAAACCGCTTCAGCCTTAGAGCAGTTTTATCATCGTGCGCTGACACTGGTGATGAATTGGCCAAAAACCGCCAGTGTTGCCGCCTTGTTGGTGCTAGCCAGTGCGGGCTTACCCTTTTCACAAATGGGTACTAGTAGTGATGAAGACCAGGATAATAGCCGCTTGTACCTAAATTACAATGTGCAAGGCAATTACAGCCTAGAAGAAGTGCGGGCAGAAGTGTCAACGATGGAAGCGTTTTTATACAGTCGTCAGGCAGAGTTTGGTATCGCTTCTGTATACAGTTATTATCGTGCTGGGCATGCCATGTCGATTATTCTACTGAAACCTGAGCTTGAAGTGCCCTTAGCACAACTAAAAGAGCACATTCGCGCCGACTGGCCAGCGTTGGTGCGTTCGCAACCTTCATTTAGTTTTGGTAATAATAACAATGCGTTGCAGCTACACTTATTAGGCAATTCGACTGAGCGTTTATTAAGTTTGGCGGGTGAGATCCAACCGCTGTTACAAAGCTTGCCCAGCCTAGCCGAAGTGAGCTCTGATTTGGCGAAAGGTCAACAAGAAATTCAAATCATACTTAAACGTGCTGAGCTGGATCGCCTTAAATTGGCGGCCGATCAGGTAGCGAATGCCGTTGCGTTAGCGTTACGTGGGGTCAATTTACGTACCTTTCGTAGCAGTGAGCAGGGGGAGCTGTTGATCCGCTTGATTTACGATGAACGCATCAGCCAATCACCGGCCGAGCTTGCTGCCTTGCCCGTGGCGGTGGTTAACGGTGTCAGTATTTCATTGTCGCAGGTGGCGGAATTAAAGGTGATGCCACGGTTACAGTCGATCCAACGCTTCGAACGGCAGACCGGCATAGCGTTGCAATTAGCATTACAGCCGGAGGTTAAAAACGAAGAGGCGAGAGCGCAAATCGATCAGTTAATGCAACAGGTGCAACTACCCGATGGTTATCGTTGGTCTTATCAAGGCGGCTTTGTGCAGCAAAACGAAGAGCAGCAAGTGATGATGGTGAATATGTTGCTGGCGCTGGCGATGATTTACATTGTAATGGCGGCGTTATTTGAATCGTTATTACTGCCCAATGCGGTGATCAGCAGCCTATTGTTTTCTTTTGTTGGGGTGTTTTGGACATTCTGGCTCACCGGCACCAGCATGGGGGTAATGGGCATGATTGGCATGCTGGTATTAATGGGTATTGTGGTGAATAACGGCATCGTATTGGTTGATCGTATTAATCAAGATCGGCAATTACAGCCTGATATGCCACTAAAAACCTTGATTGTAGAAGCCTGTACTTTACGGCTACGGCCGATTTTAATGACGGTATCCACTACGGTGTTAGGTTTAGTGCCCCTGGCGTTAGGCGGCACTTCGATTGGCGGTGACGGCCCCAGCTATGCACCGATGGCCTTAGCGATCATCGGTGGCTTGTTATTCTCTACCTTAACCAGTTTGCTGCTGGTACCGTTAAATTATTATGGCTTGATAAAGTTACGCGCCGCTTGTGCGCAGTTGTTACTGCGCAGTCAGCGTTGGCAACATCGCTTATTAAAACGTGCCTAACTTTTAAGCTTTAACTTTGGCTGAGTGGGTGGCGAGCACGTTGCCGACTCAGCCAAAGGCCAAATAGGATAATTAAAAAGCTTGAACCCAAGCTACCGCCACCACGGTAATGGCTGCTTTTGACAATTTGGATATCCTCTGGCCGTGCTTTTAAACGCTCGGTAAAACGCTGTAATTCTGTTTCTAAATTGCTGATCATATCTTCACTGGCGGCAGCAAAGCCGGCGCTACTATCCAGCCGTAGTTCTTCACTTAAGTTAATGGGGGTGGAGCGCCCTTGTATTTGGCTGACGCCCGGAGCTCGAAATAACAACTTACGACTGTCGATGGCATAAACCGCCGTGTCCATTAACGTGCTGGTATCGTTTTTTTGCCCCGATACTAAATAAGCACCGACCAAGGTCCAATAACTCAGCGCCGCTTTGGATTCGTCACTAAACTGCGCTTGATCAAACGATACTAAAGCAATGACATCGACACCAAACATGGTTTTTAGTTGATCAAGATTGGTAAAACTGCCTTGCGGCCGCAAATAGGCGCTGGGGATCACTTGAATATCGCCAATAAAGTCACGTTCTCTAAATTGTGCAGCAATGTTATCCAGAATTTGCATCTTGGCCGGCTCGGTCAGCAGGTTGGCACCAGTGTTTTGCCACGCCCAAGGATTGTCGCCACGTTGATGACTGCGATCAGCCGGTACAAAGGCTATGCCTAAGCGAATGGGTAATTGTAAAACCGGTATCGCTGGGTTAATCATCACTTCACTTTCTGTGGGGTAGAGGTAATCGACCACGCTACTGCGACTGCCCATTTGCTGGCTGGCGCAACCGGTTAAGCTGCAAAGTAGGGCAAGACTAATGCTGATGTGACGAATTGATAGAGCCATAATAGCGTCCTTTAGGTTGAGCAGGTTTGCTTACGCATTAAACTAGCAGGCAAGTGAACATATCGCTACTTAAAAAATAAAAGCAGCAACATTTATCGCTTTTGGTAGCGTAATGCGCTACTTTTAAGGCAGGGTATAACAATAGCTGATCTTCCGATGCAACAAAGTAACGCATTAATTAAAGTGATAAAACAGGCCTTAAAACAGCATGGTTTTACTTACCAACAGGTTGCGGCTCATCTTGAGCTGACTGAAGCCAGTGTAAAACGGATGTTTTCCCAGCAACAGTTTACGCTGGCGCGCATTGAAAGCATTTGTCAGCTGATGGCGCTCGATTTTACAGATTTGCTGCGTTTATTAGAGCAAGCCCAGTGGCAGGTGACGCAACTGAGTGAACAGCAAGAGCAGCAGTTAACTGAAGATCTGACCTTGTTAGTGGTGGCGGTATCGGCGTTAAATCATTGGACGATGCAAGACATGCTGCAGTGGTATCAACTGACGCCAACTGAATGTTTGCAAAAGTTGATTAAATTAGACCGTTTAAAGTTGATTGAACTGTTACCGCAAAACCGCATTAAATTAAAAGTTGCCCCCAATTTTAGCTGGCGTAACGATGGTCCCATTCAACGCTTCTTTCAACAGCAATTGGCAACTGATTTCATTCATCATCGTTTTAACGGCGATCAAGAATGCTTACTGGTATTAAATGGCATGTTGTCGGTATCGAATAACGCTGTGTTTCAACGAAAACTGAAACGTCTTGCTAATGAATTTAATGAATTAGTTCAACAAGACAGTCAGTTGCCGCTCAGTCAGCGCCATGGCAGTAGCGTGGTTCTAGCGCTACGCGATTGGCGTTTTGGCGCTTTGCAGCGGTTATTACGCCAAGATAATCCAAGCTAAACGCGCTTTCAGCCGGCGTTCAGCCTAAAGCGCGTAAAACACAGATCAGACGACACTCAGAGACAGCTCCGACCACACTCAGACACCGGTACGAGCTCTGAGCTCTGGCCGCACTCAGAGACAGGTTGGACCACACTCTGACACTGGTTAGACCACACTCAGAGACAGGTCGGTGGTGTTGTGGAGCAATTTACTTAGATAGTGAAGAGGTTTTTATGCGAATGAAAGTAATAGCGCTGATGTTGCCGTTGTTTGGCTTTAGTAGTGTGTTGTCGGCCGCTACCGTGATTACTGAGCAAAACATTAGTCGTTTAGAGGCGGTTTTACCGCAATTGGCGAAAATTGAGCAGGACAGCCCCGCGGAGTTAAAGCGGTTAAGATTACAGCCACATTGCAACTGGCCACAGCATGTTAGTGAGTTACAAGCGAAAGAAAGCGGTAAAGAGTATGTGGCGCAGATGCAACAAATTTTGGCCGCGCACCAGCTTACTCCGGCAGTCTTTTTAGAGTTAACCGCGAAAGGGGCTTGGCCGGTTCTGCAATCGATGCAGCCGATGTTGAATCTGTCACAGCAGTCGTTGCCGTTTTTACAGCAAGCGCAGCGCGATCAAGTTGAAAAAACCTTGGCGCAAACCAGTCATATGCAAAAAGTGATTCAGCCGTGTTTAACCAGCGAAGACTTGGCGGCCTTGCAGCAACACCAGCAGCGCTTCATTAATTTAGCGGTCAGTATGCCAGGCTTGGCGATATAGTTTTGACTGTCGCTTATTATTTAGCGCAGCTTAGCGATGTCGTTCGTTGCTGAAGAGTATCGCGCCAAGGTCGCGAGCTAATGCAGCTTCTTGCCAATATGATTGGCTAAAGTGAGTTAATGCACGGTTGGATTGAGTAGCCTGTTACCTGAGCTGTTATAGTCCAACGGTTCAATATGTACTGTTAATTGCACACCTAAGCTGAGTAATTGCTGCTCGGCAGCATCAGCTAATTGATGCGCACGCTCGACACTCCAGTCACCGGGTACCAGTAAATCCGCTTGCGCAAACGCTTGGGTGGCGGCAGCGCGGGTGCGTAAATGCGTAAACTGCGCCTGGTGATTACCCAGCTCGACAAAAATTTGTTCAATTGTGGCAATTTGCTCTGCAGTCAAGGCTCTGTCCATTAAGCCATTTATCGCCTTGAATAAAATACTGCCGCCTTCACGCAGGATATGCAAGGCCACCAATATTGCCACCAAGGCATCCAACCAAATAAACCCCGTTAATGCCGCTAACACGACCCCGATAACCACGCCAGCAGTGGTCCAAACATCGGTTAACAAATGTTTGCCATCACCCTCTAAGGCCGGCGATTGATGTTGTTGACCACCTTTAACCAGTAGTAAGCCCACAGCTAAGTTAAGCAGGCTGGCCAGCACGGTTAGTGCGATGCCGATATTTAAAGCCAGTAAAGGTTGAGGATTGAGCAAACGCTCAACGGCGGTAAACATAATCGCCAACGCCGCCAGAAAAATCATGCCGCCTTCAAAAGCGGCTGAGAAGTATTCTGCTTTGCTGTGGCCAAAAGGATGGTGCTCATCAGCAGGGCGTTTGGCTAGTGTTACCATCATTAGCGCAAAACTTGCGCCCGCGACATTCACCAGCGACTCGATAGCGTCAGATAAAAAACCCACCGAATCGGTTAAATACCAAGCCAGGGTTTTTAACGCCATGGTTAAAAAACCGGCAAGTAGCGACAGTAACAGCAATTGACGTGGGCGTAGGTTAGACATCGGCGCAAATCTTCGAGACAAAACGTCAGTGTAGTCCTGCGAAGCGGTAAAGTCATGCGGCTTATTCGCCTTTCAATCGTACACCCTGTATAATATGCGGCCTTGTAACACTCAGGTGCTGTAATTATGTCCGCGACTACTGTAAATCTTCGTAAATCTGCTCCGGTAGCCCGGATGGCGCCTGAGCGCGATCTGTTTTCTTACCCAAAATACTGGGCCGAATGTTACGGCACCGCGCCTTTTTTACCGATGTCTCGCGCCGAAATGGACAAATTAGGTTGGGATAGCTGCGACATTATCTTAGTGGTTGGCGATGCTTATGTTGATCACCCCAGCTTTGGGATGGCAGTGGTTGGGCGAATGCTAGAAGCACAGGGTTATCGCGTGGGGATTATTGCCCAGCCCGATTGGCACAGCAAAACCGACTTTATGCGCTTAGGCAAACCTAATCTGTTTTACGGTGTGTCTGCCGGTAATATGGACTCGATGATCAACCGTTATACCGCCGATAAAAAGTTGCGGCATGACGATGCTTACACCGCCGGCGATATTGGGGGTAAAAGACCGGATCGCGCGGTAATTGTTTATACCCAGCGCTGTAAAGAAGCATACAGTGATGTGCCGGTTATTATCGGTGGTATTGAAGCCAGTTTACGCCGTATTGCGCATTATGATTATTGGTCTGAGAAAGTTCGCCGTTCAGTTATTTTTGATGCCAAAGCAGACATATTAATTTATGGTAATGCCGAGCGGCCGTTAATTGAAGTAGCCTACCGCCTTGCCAGTGGTATTCCGGTGGCCGATATTCAGGATGTACGCGGTACTGCGGTGATCCGCAAAGAGCCTCTGCCGGGCTGGCGCGGCGTAGATTCCACCGCCATTGATAAAATTGGCAAAATCGACCCTATTCCCAATCCTTACGGTGCTGATGATGTCGGCTGTAGCAGTTATTCTGAATTTGCCAAAGCCGGTATTGATTTAACTAAACCGGCAGAAGTGGAAGCCAAACCTATTATCGTGCAGGCACCACGGCAAAAACCGTGGGAGCTGACTTACGTTAAGCTACCCGCGTTTGAGCAGGTGAGTGTGAATAAGCCGTTGTATGCCCATGCCTCACGTATTTTGCATCAAGAAACCAATCCAGGCTGTGCGCGCGCCATTATGCAGCGTCATGGTGATCGGCATATTTGGGTAAATCCTGCGGCTTTTCCGCTGAGTACCGAAGAGATGGATCTGGTGTTTGGTTTGCCCTATCAGCGTATTCCGCATCCGGTGTATGGTAAAGCCAAGATCCCTGCCTATGAAATGATTAAAACCTCAGTGAATATTATGCGAGGCTGTTTTGGTGGCTGTTCGTTTTGTTCCATTACTGAGCACGAAGGCCGGATTATTCAAAGTCGCTCGAAAGAGTCGATAATGCAAGAGATCAAAGACATTCGCGACAAAGTGCCGGGGTTTACTGGCGTTATCTCCGATTTAGGTGGGCCCACGGCCAATATGTATCGCTTAAATTGTAAAAACCCGAAAGCAGAGCAAACTTGTCGTCGACCTTCTTGTGTCTATCCGACCATTTGTGAGCACATGGATACCGATCAAAGCCCGACGGTAGAGTTGTACCGTGAAGCGCGTAATATCGAAGGCATCAAAAAGGTGCTGATTGCCTCGGGTGTCCGTTATGACTTGGCGGTAGAAGATCCTAACTATGTGAAAGAATTAGTGCAGCATCATGTCGGCGGTTATTTAAAAATTGCCCCTGAGCATACCGAAGAGGGCCCATTAAGTAAGATGATGAAGCCGGGTATGGGCGCATACGATAAATTTAAAGAAATGTTTGATCGCTTTAGTAAAGAAGCGGGCAAAGAGCAGTACCTGATCCCGTATTTTATTGCCTCGCATCCTGGCACCACCGATATGGATATGGTGAATTTAGCCTTATGGTTAAAAGAGCGTGATTTCAGACTAGATCAAGTACAAAACTTTTATCCAAGCCCGATGGCCAATGCCACTACGATTTATCACACCGAGATGAATTCGCTGAAAAACATTAATAAAGCGAATAAAGAAGCGGTGCCGGTACCCAAAGGTGAAAGGCAGCGCCGATTACATAAAGCCATTTTGCGTTATCACGATCCAAAAGGCTGGCCAAGTATTCGTGAAGCGCTGACGAAGATGGGTTTACAGCATTTAATCGGCCGGGGCAAAGATTGTTTAGTACCACCGGAAGGCAAAGATGAGCAACAGCGCAGACCTCTTCGGGGGGGTAAGCCGGCGTTAACGCGGCACACGGGGTTAAATCCAGCGGCAAAAGCCACGCGTGCCGATAATACGGGCAAGCCTAAAGCCAAACAAAACGGCCAAAGGCCTGCTACGCCAGCTAGCACTCATGGCCCAACAGCGGCAAAACCAAAAGCAAAGCGTCCACAAAACGGCAAAGCGCAACGCGGTTAGTCTTGAACAAGCAAGTGCCTGGCACACACTAGGCGCTTGGTTATGATAAGAAAACCGCAGCAGGGCTCGCTGAAAAATCCGCGGCTTTAGCTTCATTAACTTAGCGCATGAGCATATGAAAAGACTGTTCTTTGCACTGCAATTTTCCCCAGCGCAGCAACAAGCTATCTTAAGGTATCAGCAGCAGCTGATAGCGCAGTATCCTGATGCGCGTATTGTGACTGCGGATAACTTTCATTTAACGCTGTTTTTTCTTGGTCAAGTAGACGGTGAGCAAGAGCAATTTTTATTGTCTGCGGCGAAGACGATTGCGCCAATTGATATAACGCTCACTTTCGATAAATTGGGCTATTTCGCCAAACCTAAAATTGCTTATTTAGCGCCCAGTGTCATTCCTGAACCTTTATTGCAGTTACAACAGCAGATCACGCAGTTGTGTCAACAACAAGGCTTTGAGGCGCAGCACCCCGAATTTAAGCCGCATATCACCCTACTTCGAAAAGTGGATCACGAGGGGCCCTTGCCGGCTTGTTTGCCGTTAGAGCTTAGGATAGGCCGATTTGCCTTGTTTCATTCAACACAAATTGCCGGACAACTGCGTTATGTGCCACTGAATGAATAGCGTGATGTCAGATTAAAGCTTGTTCAGTTTAAGTTGTCCGACCACACTCAGACACCGGTCATACCAGTCTCAGAGTGTGGTCCAACCTGTCTCGGAGTGCGGTCAGAGGTCAGAGCTCTTACCGGTGTCTGAGTGTGGTCGGAGGAGATAGCTCAGTGCATTCGGGCGCTAAGGTGATTAGCGATAAGTGATGTCTTTGTACATGGGCGCAAGTAGGGCCAGTAACTGATTTTGCGCACTGATGCTAATCTGCTGCTGTTGCATCACATCAATCAAGTTTTCGACTAACGCATCGTAATGCGCCAAGGTAATGTTAAAGCCGGTATGGCTTTCTTGCATGGTGCCACCGGTATATTCACAGGGGCCGCCGCTGATATTACACAGCTGCTCGGCTAATAATCGGCGAAAACGTGCAATATCGGTATCGGCAAAGTGATGCACGATACGTTGATCTTGTTCAATTTTTTGCAATAAACCATCGGTAATGGCGGCAATACCCGGCTCACCACCGAGTTGTTGATACAAGCTAGGTTGGGAGTGTTGGCTACAAGCCGTCAACAGTAACGCGAAAACTAAAGGGGTGATGGTGCGCATTACCAGGCTCCTTCTACTGAAATATAATAACCTTGTTGCTGATCAAAACCGGCAATACTGCCAAGGTCGACATAGCCACCGACCACCGACACATGCTTATTGATAAACCACGCGGCAAACAGATCGCGCCAATGTTGCTCGGTAGCAAAGTCTAATTGATCAGGCTTTTGTTTAAATTCAATGCCCAGCGCCACATTATAATTCAGCAAAACAGCCGCTGAACCTTCAAAGACAAACTGGTAATCGTTATCGCTAGCACTGCCAAAGCCGAGTAGACCGGTTTGGTTGGCTTTAGTGGCACGCACTGTGCCGTTTAGCAACAAATTGCGCCCGGCAACGTGGTCAAACAACACTTTACTGGCAGAAAAATAAACATCGACACCACTATCATCACGAGCGCCAACCGCTTGCGGTAAGCCAAAATCACGGTGTTTTTTATACTGTAAGCCAACGCTAATTTGCGGCCAAGCCGTATACAGCAGTTCTCCGGCGATATGGTATTTAACACCAAAGACATCTTGGCGTAATTCACCGCCAATGCTATCTAGTTTGAAGGTTTGCCGGGCAACCGACCATTCCCATTTATTGTCATAACTGACGCTGGCACCAAACACATTTAGCGTGAAATCATCAACACCGACGCGGCTCGTAAAAGCGGTGGCGCTCCACTCATCACTGCTGCCATAACCGTTAATCACTGCCCACGGCACTATACCGCCGCCCGCACTGCCTTCAATGCTACTTGCACCGCCTGTCGCCACGATTTTGCTGCCGGCAACACTGCTCGCGCTGGCAAGTAGGCAACAAAGGGCTAATGTAAAACGCGTGATCATAGTGTATCTCCAGACTCCACCCAAAGTGGCAACTGCTTAAGCTATTACCTCAGGCGTTTTTTTAGCATAAATAAACTTAACTACCAAAGCCGCGCTTTGGTGCACTGGGCTTTTCATTGTCTTCGATGGCCAAGGAAAAGGTCAGATGGCCCGTTTCATCTGGCGTAACCACTTGCTCAGCTAAAGCCTCAACTTGCCATGGATGCCAGATTTTTAAGCGAAGTTCACCCGCAGGTACCTCTGGGAACTGTACTTTACCTTCCTTATCGGTAACGAGTAACAGCGGGCTTTCACCAATGTAGATATAGGCCAGCATATAATCATGAATATTGCAGCCAAGAACGACGATACCGGGCTCGTCAAATTGAACAGGCGCTTCAGGCTTACCGGAATACAGTTGGATCTCAAAGGTTTTAGCACTGGAAAAAGAGTAAACATGATGTCGGGTTTTGTCGCGATTGGGAAATTCGATCAGATTACCTTGTTGAATCGCGGTAACAAATGGCACAAATACAAGATCTTCCTGTGCGACATGCGCTATTTTCGCTACTGTGGTCGTTTTAAAATCAGGGCTGATAATTTCAATCACCGCATCGGCCAGCGGTTGGTTAGTCTGATCTAACACGGTAATGCTGACACCTTGCCCTTGAGTAGCAAAGCTAGCAAAGACTAGCGTCACAATGCCTAGTAGTGCGGAATGAAATTTCATGTTGGACACTTTTTTAGTGGGATCTGATTTTCACTTTAAACTACGGCTGGTTTAAATTCAATTTTCTCCCTAAATCATTAGGTTATCACCGCCTTTTTTAAAAGAGTTCATCGGTTATTAATATAACAGGGCTATACTTTAGCAATATTGAGGAATTTTCCGCGATTAACGCGAGCAAGGAAGGGGTATGTCAGGGGCTTCGTCTTTATTTACTCGGCTGTTTGGGCAGCTCAGCTGGGCTGCACCGGCTTGGTTAGCCAAGCTACAACAACAAGCGAAAGCGAAGCCGAAGCGTTTTGGTGCAGCTTTGCTTATTGTATTGTTGGCGCTAATGAGCCTAGTGTTGTTCACTCGCTATTATTGGCAACTGCCCAAAGCACCGCAGGTGTTAGCGCAAGTGATCGCGCCAAGCCAAGGTGAGATAGTACAACAGGTAGAACAACCCACGCCGTTATTATTGCGCTTTTACCAGGAAGACCCCGCCAGCGAAAACGCGCAACTTGCCGATGTTAACCCCGCCCGGATCAGTTTACCGATAGCTACTGCAAACTTAAGCGCAGCAAAGCTGGCTTTAATAGGTGAAAGCCTGGCGGTAGGGGATACGCTCACACCCGCCATTCAGGGGCAGTGGCAATGGCTGGATGATAACCAATTACAGTTTTTACCCGAGCAAGCATGGCCAGCGGGTCAGCGTTATCAGATCACACTGCCTAAAACCTGGTTTGCCGACAAGCTAGCTCTTGCTACCCGCAAATGGTCATTCGACAGTCCGGCCCTTAATGTTGCCATAGAACAACTGCAGTTTTATCAAGATCCCGAGCAGGTTTCGGTGCGACGCATTTTAGCTACGCTGGCTTTTACTCATGCGGTTGAGCAACAAAGTTTGCAAAAAGCGTTGAGTTTAAACTTGCCGCAAAGCGCAGAAAAAGTGGGTAGTAAAGCGCAGTCTGTTGCTTATACCTTGCAAAGTGCTGAGCAAGGACGGGTTTGGTATCTGCAAAGCGAACCGATTAGTTTGCCTAAGCAAGCACAATTTTTAACTTTCGAGCTCGCCGCTGGCGTTAAAGCGCAGCATGGTCAAGGCCGCACGCAAGAGGCGCAACAGCAGCAAGTGTTGATCCCCGATCAAGCTACGGTGTTGCAGATCAGTGATGCGCAATTGCAATTAGTGCGTAATGCCCAAGCGGAGCCTGAGCAAGTATTGCAATTAAGCCTGACTGATCGGGTGCGTTTTACTGATCTGACGGCACATTTACAGTTATATCTGTTACCGCCACATCCAGCGAAACGCACTTGGACGGCCGCAGAGTTAACGCCGGCCACCTTAGCGCAAGCTAGGTTATTGCATTATCAGCTAGAGCCGGGGGCTTTTGCCCATCAACAAGATTTTGCCATTAAATTGGATTTACCGGCGCAGCGGCAATTGGCGGTGATAGTTAAGGCGGGATTACCCGGTTTAGATAATTATCAATTAAGCCATACCTATCAACGCGTACTGACGCTACCGGATTATCCGAAAGAAGCACGGATCAGTGGTGAGGGTGCCGTATTAATGTTATCTGGTGAGCAAAAGTTGCAACTGGTCAGCCGCGGCTTACCACAGCTAAAAGTGCGATTGGCTAAGGTATTACCGCAACATCTTAATCATCTTATTAGCCAAAGTGGCGGCGATATCAGCAACCCCTTTTTTTACAATCGCAGTTTCGGTGCGGAAAACCTTGCGGCTATCACCGAGCAGATCTTTGAAATCAATAATCAGACACCACAAAAAAATCAGTTTTTAAGTTTAGATCTGAAACCTCATCTGCAGCGTGAAGGCATGGGGGTGTATTTTGTAGAGCTTTATCAACACGATCCTAAGTATCCAGATTGGTTAGGCGAGGCATTAGATAAGCGGCTGGTGCTGGTTACCGATTTAGGCTTGATGGTAAAACACCAACAAGACAGTAGCCAAAAAGTCTTTGTGATGTCTTTAGCCAGCGGCGAGCCAGTGAGTGGTGCCAAGGTGCAATTGCTTGGGCGTAATGGCTTGGCGGTATACAGCGGCATCACCGATAAGCAAGGCCATGTGGAACTGGGTGTGACTAATGGCTTAAAAGAGGCGGAGCAGGCCACCGTGTATTTGGTCCAGCACACTGAAAATGGTCGCACCGACAGTACGTTTATTCCGTTCAATCGTTACAGTCGACAACTCGATTATTCGCGCTTTGCGATTGATGGCGAATATCAGTCGGGTAATGCGGCCCAGCTTAAAGCCTTTATGTTCAGCGATCGTGGCATTTACCGGCCGGGTGAAACGGTGCAATTAGCCAGTATTATTCGCCGCAGTGATTTAGCACCGGTAACAGCCAAAAACCTCAGCTTACAATTGCAAGTTAACGGGCCTCGAGGCAATGCGCTGCATCAGCAAAAATTCACTTTATCAGCGCGTGGTTTGCAAAGCTTTCAGTTAGACACTGCTAAGTTTAGCGATACCGGTGAATATGATGCTTTAATTATGTTAGTGGATGCACAAGGCCGGCATCAACAAACACTCGGTGATGTCAGTTTTCAACTAGAAGAGTTTTTACCTGACACCCTAAAAATAAGTAGTGAGTTTAATCAACAGGCAAAAGGTTGGTTATTGCCTGAGCAATTAAGTTTAGCCCTGCAACTCGATAACTTGTTTGGCAGTGCCGCGCAGCAGCGGCGTGTGGCTGCCCGTTATGTCTTGATGCCCAGCGCATTTCAATTTGATGCTTATCCAGATTATCAGTTTGGGATCCCAAATGAGCAGAGCTTAGTTGCGCAGCGCGAGAAATTAACCGAGCAGCAAACCGATAGCGCTGGTCAGGTGACCTTTAGCTTACCGCTGCAGCGTTTTCAACAGGGCCATTGGCAATTGCAAGTGTACGTTGAAGGGTTTGACAGCGCCGGTGGGCGGGCAGTGCAGCACAGTAATGGCGCGCTTATCGCGACTAGCCCAGTATTAATTGGCATGAAAGCCGATGGAGCGCTGAATTTTTTAAAGCAACAGCAAGCTCGGCAATTACATTTTTTAGCCATTAATCAACAGTTGACTACGGTAGCACAAGACAACTTAACGCTAAAGTTAGTGCAAAAAACACCGTTATCCAGTTTGGTGAAACAACCTGATGGTACCTTGCAATACCAAACGGTGTTGCAGCAAAAAGTCATAGCAGAGCAAGACTTCAGTATTGCCGAGCAAGGGCAAACTTATCAGTTGAATACCGAACAACCTGGCGATTATCAGCTGCAGCTGTTTAATAAGGCTGGTGAAGTGGTCAGTCAAACCGATTACACTGTGGTCGGTAATGCTAATTTGACCGCGCAGCTCGAGCAAAATGCCGAGTTACAACTGAAACTCAGCAAAAGCGATTATCAGCCGGGCGAGTGGTTAGAGTTTAGTGTAACGGCACCTTATACCGGTAGTGGTTTAATCACCATTGAAACAAACAAGGTCGTCGCCTTTCGCTGGTTTCAAGCAGACAGCAGCCACAGTATGCAGCGCATTCAAATACCGGCAGACTTGCAAGGTAATGCTTATTTAAATGTTAGTTTTGTGCGCGCAGCCGGTGCGCCTGAGTTGCTGTTAAGCCCGCTAAGTTATGCGGTGCAGCCCTTTAATATTGCTCGCGCTGCCAGAACCTTGCAGCTTAACTTAACGGCACCGGCGTTGATCCAGCCCGGGCGAGAATTTAGCTTTAGCTTAAGCAGCGATCAGCCCGCCGATGTGCTGCTGTACGGTGTCGATGCCGGTATCTTGCAGGTAGCCGCTTACGACTTACCCGATCCACTGGCGTTTTTCTTACAAAAACGAGCCTTACAAGTGCGCAGTATGCAGATGCTTGATCTTATTTTACCGGAATTTAGCGCCTTACAACGTTTAACGGCAGGCCCTGGTGGTGATACTGAAAGGATAATGGTTTCGGGGGCTCGATTGAAAAGTGACACCAATCCGTTCGCGCGTCGGGTGGAACAACCTGGCGTCTTTTGGTTAGGTGTGGTGAAAACCGATGCGAATGGCAGTGTGCATCAGGCGCGATTACCCGATACCTTTAATGGTACGGTGCAATTAATGGCCGTGGGGGTCTCTGAGCAGGCGTTAGGGGCGACTCGCCAAGACGTGTTGGTTCGGGGGCCCTTTGTTCTGCAGCCCGATGTATTAACGGCTGTGGCACCGGCAGATGAATTTGAGATCAGTTTATCGATCAGTAATATGCTCGACGGCTCAGGTAAAGCGTTACCGTTAGAGGTTAAGACAACAGTGAGTCAAGGCTTAACCTTGCTCAGTGAGCCAACGCAAAGTATTACTGTGGATGAAGGCGCTACACAGGTTCTGCGGCTGACATTAAAGGCAAACGAGCATCCTGGCGAAGCCTCAATTCGGTTTAGTGTGGCTACGGTTGATGGCCTGCAGAGCAGTCAACGAGAGTTGAGTTTAAGTATTCGCCCAGCACAGCCTTATTTGCGGCAGTTGCAGTTTGGTTACAGTAAAAGTGGGCAGCAACAACTGAATGCTACGGCCTTGTTGCCGGTATTGGCTGAGCGGCAGCTAACGGCGGGTAGCAGCCCGTTACTATTGGTCGACCGTTTAAGTCATTACTTGGATACTTATCCGCATGGTTGTACCGAGCAGATGGTTAGCCAAGTTTTTCCTTGATCCCCTTGGTTAAACAAGCGCATTTCCAAGCGCAGTGGCCACAATTAAATGAAAAGTTTGCCAAGTTGCTGCAAGCCTTAGCCGAACGACAACAAGCCGATGGTGGCTTTGCTTTTTGGCCAGGCCATACCCAAAGCGCAGATTTCCCCTCGTTGTATGTGATCCAGTTTTTACTGGAAGCCGAGCAGCAAGGTTTTGCCGTGCCACATTATATGTTGGAGCGGGCGCTGAATTATTTACGCAGCGTGAGCCAAGGCGCTGGCGCTAATCTTTATCAAGCGAGATTGCGCGCCCTGGCAATTTACTTGTTAAGCGTAAAAGGCGAGCAAGTCAGTAATGCGTTAACACACTTGCATGAGCGCTTAACACGGCAGCATGAACAACGTTGGCAATCGGATATTTTGGCAGTGTACATGGCGGCCAGTTATCAGATTTTGCAGCAACCTAGTTTAGCGCAAAGTTTGCTGAAGCCTTATCAAGCAGGCAAAACCTCGTTACTTGAGCGCGACTATAAACCGGTTAATCGCTTAGCGCAGCCTTTTGCTAACCCTGAGTTTCAATCGCAGTTTAACTTAGATAGTCAGTATCTGTTGTTATTAGCGCGGCATTTCCCAGAGCAGGCAGCACAGCTTAGTAGCGAGCAACTGTTAACACAGCTCGAGCCGTTATTTGCGGGCGATTATCATACGCAAGCGGCGGCTTACAGCATTTTGGCGTTAGCAGCTTATGCCGATATCAAGCCAAACACCGTATCGGTATTACCCACCTTATCAGCTGACGGCGAAAAGTTAGCGCTGTTAGATAACTGGCCTTATGCGCGCGCCAGTTCGGATAAAGCCGTACAGCAATTTAGCTTAAATGCAGCTTACCCATTGTTTTATGCCTTATCAGAGCAAGGCTATGCGGCGCAATTACCGAGCAAACCCCGTGCAGACGGTGTTGAGCTGGTGCGTGATTACCTGAACAGTGAGGGCGAGAAAATCACCCGTGCGCGCCAAGGGCAGCTGTTAACCGTGCGTTTGCGGCTGCGTAGTTTAACGGGGGACACGATCAGTAATATGGTGATTACCGATTTATTACCGGCCGGCTTTGAGGTGGTGCGCAGCTCAGTACCCAGGCAAAGTGGCCTGTGGCAGGCCGATTATATGGACATTCGTGAAGATCGCGTGCTGTGGTACGGCGCTATTGCAACGCAAATGACCGAGCTGACTTATCAGGTGCGTGTCAGCACCGCCGGTCGTTTTACGGTGCCGGTGGCCTCGGCTGAAGCCATGTACGACAATCGTGTGCGCGCTTACACGCCAGCCGGTCAGCTTGAGGTGAGTGCCTATCAAGCTCAGCCAACTCAACCTTAGCCGTTTGCAGCTTATGACCGCTAATACGCTGGGGCACTGTCAGTGGTGAGGCTTAGGTTAAAACAGCTGTGGCGTCAGAAAATAGCACGCGGGTTGGTCTTAGTCGCGCTATTGGCGTTGTTTTGGTATGGCTTACCCTTGTTTACGGCCAAACCGCAGCTGTATGCCCAGTATGCACAAAGCCAAGCGGTTTTTGCTGCAGGCGGCCAATTGTTAGCACTGCGTCCGGCATCGGATGAACGTTACCGGTTACGACTGGCGCTCAGCGATATGGCCCCAGCCTTACAGCAAGCCACCTTGTTGTATGAAGATCGACGCTTTTACCAGCATTTGGGCTTGGATCTGCTAGCGTTAGCACGAGCGTTTTCGCAAGGGGTACTGAGGGGGGGCGGCGGCAGGGCGCTTCCACCATTACTATGCAATTAGCCCGTTTGCATTACGGAATTGACAGTCAAACTGTGCTGGGCAAATTACAGCAAATTGGCTTGGCTTTGTATTTAGAACGGCATTTCAGCAAAGATGCCATTTTAGAAGCCTATTTAAATTACGCCCCGTACGGCGGCAACATCGAAAGCGTTGCTGCCGCTAGCCTGATTTACTTTGGTAAGCCTGCCGCAGAGCTCAGCACGGCTGAAGCCTTAGCGCTGGCGGTGATCCCACAAAACCCGCTACAGCGTAATCCTGAGCGGCAAAACGGCGCGGCACAACTTGAAGCAGCGCGAGCCCGGTTACTGCAAATATGGCAACAGTATTATCCGCTCACAGCAAGTGAGCAGCAGTTATTGCAGATCCCACTTCGTTTTAAACGCCGCTCCGACTTGCCTTTCACCGCCCCCCATTTTGTACAAGCACTGGCTGTGCAACAACCCAGTGGCGCGTTGCACAGTAGTTTAGATTGGCATTTACAGCAGCAAGTGCAGCAACGGGTCGACAGCTATTTGCGCCAGCAACAGCGTTTAGGGCTGCGTAATGCCAGCGTGCTCGTGGTGCACCGCCCAACCATGCAGATCAAAGCCTATATCGGCTCTGCCGATTTCTATAATCGCGAGATAGCGGGGCAAGTCGATGGTACCGCGGCACTACGTTCACCTGGCTCAGCCTTAAAACCTTTTATTTATGCTTTAGCGTTACAGCAAGGGCATATACACCCGAAAAGCCTATTAAAAGATCTACCGCAGCGTTTTGGTCTGTTCAGCCCAGAGAATTTTGATCGCCGTTTTCAAGGCCCATTAACCGCCACGGCAGCTTTGGTGCAAAGTCGAAATGTGCCGGCGGTCACTTTACAAGCAAAGTTAGCACAACCTGATTTTTACCAATGGCTCGGGGCTAATGGGGTTCGCTTACCGCAAGACGCCAACTATTATGGTTTAGCCTTAGCTTTGGGCGGAATGGAGTTGTCGATGCAGCAAATGGTGCGTTTATATGCCATGCTCGGCAATCAAGGGCAGTATCGTGATTTGCAGTGGCTTACCAGTGATGCGACTAACAAGGTTGAAGTGACACAACACGCGAGCATAGAGACTAAACCGTGGGGGGGAACAGCCAATCATCCCCAAGATGTTGTTGAGATAACCGCCCATGAACTTAAGAGGTTAGCAGTAGCGGAGAATAACGCCGGCTTATTGCCCGAAGCCGCGTTTTTAACCTTACAGATGCTCAGTAGTCAACCCGCCTTACAAAATACGCGTTTAGCTGCGCTGACCGATAGCCCGCCCGTCGCTTGGAAAACGGGCACCTCTTATGCGTATCGCGATGCTTGGACTCTGGGGCTCTATGGTGATTACGTGGTGGCCGTTTGGCTTGGCAACTTTGATGGCAGCAGCAACCCGAATTTAGTGGGGCGCACGGTAGCGGCACCTTTGTTCTTTTCGTTATTACCGCTGCTCGGTGAGCAACAACACGCGAATCAGCAACTGTTTACGGTGTCGGAAAAGCTTAACTTACGCCAAGTTGCGCTGTGTCGGCAAAGTTTTCAATTACCCAATCGCTTTTGCCCTGCCACTGAGCTGGGTTGGGTGATCCCCGGCGTATCACCGGTTGCTTTGTCAGAGTTACATCGGCCAGTGCCGGTTTTTCGCGCTTCAGGCTTGCGTGCTTGTTACCATCAACCGCCTTTAACTGAGTTACAGGTATTTGAGTTTTGGCCCTCTGATATTGCGGCCTTGTATCAGCAAGCAGGTGTGCGTTTACAGCAACCGCCCGCTTTCGCCAGCCCATGTTCACAGTTAACCCAAAGCCAAGCACAACCACCGCAGATTGTGTCGCCCCAAGCGGGTTTAACCTATTATGCCCAAGCCGGCCGTCCATTAGCCTTACAGGTGCGCTTAGATGGCGCCGCCACACAAAGTTATTGGTTTGCTGGGAAGCGTTTTTTAGGGGCGGTTAGCGCGAATGAAACCTTATTTTGGTCAGCCAGTGCCGGAGAATATCAGTTACGGGTACAGGATGATTTAGGCGGCAGCAGTGAAATTACGTTAAACGTGCAATAATTTTGGGCAAAATGGCATGAAGCGCCTTTGAAAAAGCAGTAAACTGACCGCCTTTACCAAATTGCATGCTGCGTTTGCAGCAATGTGTACTTTCGCCAAGGGGTTACCGCAGCACTGGGCAGGTTAATGCTTTGGCTTTGTGGGTTTTCCGCTAATAAAAGGTTAGTTTCATGCGATTTTTAACTGTTGTTATGCTGCTGTTGTTAGTGTCTTGCGCTAAACCCGAACAAACCGAGTCAGTGGCAAAAGACGCCGCACAGACCAGCTTGTTAATTATTTCAATTGATGGTTTGCGTCACGATTATTTGCAACTGCATCAAGCTCCGACTCTCTCTAAGCTAGCAACAGCCGGCGTGCAGGTGAAACAGTTACAACCGGTCTTCCCAAGCAAAACCTTTCCTAATCATTATTCTTTGGTAACCGGTTTACACCCAGAAAAGCACGGTATTGTGGATAACTCTATCTATGATCCGGCAACGGGCCGTATGTTTGCCTTGAGTAAGTCAGAGGAAGTCGGGGATGGTTTCTGGTGGCAGGGTGAGCCTATTTGGATCACGGCTGAGCGCCAAGGTAAGATGGCGGCCACTTATTTTTATCCAGGTACTGAAGCTGAAATCAATGGCCTGCGCCCCAGCTACTGGTTCCCTTATGAGCATAATACGCCAAATCGTCAGCGTACCCAGCAAGTGCTTGATTGGTTAGCGTTACCTTATGCTGAGCGCCCTAAGGTGATTACGTTATATTTCAGCGATGTGGATTCAGCCGGACATGATTTTGGCCCCTTATCCGCACAAACGGCACAAGCCTTAGCCGATGTGGATGCTGAGATCGCCTATTTGATGCAAACCTTAACCGCTCGCGGTCAAGCTGATGAGTTGAATCTGATTATCAGCTCAGATCATGGCATGGCCGAAGTGGATCAGCGCAAGCATATTGTGGCGGATGAGTTATTCTCAGCCGATTTAGCGTTAAATGTGCGGCTTTCACGTGAATTGATCAGTATTTTCCCGAAAGAGGGCGCAGAAGACACGCTGTATCAGCAAATTGCTGAGCGTTATAACCCTGAGCAAATGCGCTTATATCGTAAAGCTGATTTCCCAGCGCGCTTTCATTATCAGCAGCATAGCCGTATCGCACCGATTTTTTTACTGGCTGAACAGCCATGGATTTTTGTGCGTCAAAGTGCTTTAGCTCGCTTAAAGGCCGATCCCACTTATTTAGATCCGCGTGGTAGCCATGGTTATGATAATAGCGAAGCAGATATGCAAACGACCTTGATTGCTATAGGCCCGGCCTTTAAAAAAGCCACCGCCGTTGAGAAGCTCAGTATGGTTGATATCTATAATGTGATGGCAGCGGTATTGCAAATTGAACCTGCCCCGAATGATGGTGATCCTGCAGCTATAGCTTTGATGCTGGCTGAGGAATAATATTGTGCAATGTGCCCATTTTATGGCAGGTCGATGCCAGTCCTGCCAATGGTTAGCGCAGCCTTATGCCACACAACTGGCTAACAAACAGCAACAGTTAGTGGATGTATTGGCTGCTTTTGCGCCGTTTCAGTTATTAGCGCCCATCGCCAGTAGCGAGCAGGGTTTTCGTTATAAAGCCAAAATGGTGGTGCTTGGCACGACAGATGCCCCAATGCTGGGGATTGTTAATCAGCAAAACGAAGCGGTCGATTTGGCTGATTGCCCGTTATATCCAGAGCACTTTGCTGACGTATTTGCCGCTATTAAAAATTTTATCGTTTTAGCTAAACTACAGCCATACCAGGTGCAGCAGCGCCGTGGTGAGCTGAAATTTATTTTACTGAGTCAAAGCCAGCATAGCGGCCGTTTTATGCTGCGTTTTGTGCTACGTTCAAAAAATCATTTAGCGGTCATTCAAAAGTATCTACCGCGCTTATTAGCGCAAGTACCCGCTATAGCCGTGGTTAGTATTAATTTGCAGCCACAACCTGCCGCGCTGTTAGAAGGGGCAGAAGAGATTGTGCTTACAGCAGAGCGCTTGCTGCGCGAGCAATTAAACCAGGTGCCGTTGTATTTATCACCCCAAAGCTTTTTTCAAACCAACCCCAGCTTAGCGGCAGCACTATATGATACCGCCGCAACTTGGGCGGTTGAGTTACAGCAACAAGGTGAGCCATTTGAACAGATCTGGGATTTGTTTTGTGGTGTCGGTGGTTTTGGACTGCACTTGGCAAGCCAATTAACGGCAATAACAGGGCAACAACCCACACTAACCGGCATTGAAATTGCCGCCGCTGCGATAGCCAGTGCCGAGCAAGCGGCCAACGAGTTGGGGCTCACTCAGGTGCGTTTTCAAGCGTTAGACTCTGCGGCCTTTGCCCATGCCGCCGCACAGGCGCCTGATTTATTAGTGGTTAACCCACCTAGGCGGGGCTTAGGCGACGCTTTATGTGCTGATATCACACGGTTACAACCGCGTTTTATGCTGTATTCCAGTTGCAACGTACACAGTTTAGCCGCTGATATAGCGCAGCTAAAAAGCTATCGCTTAGTCAAAGCCCAGCTGTTCGATCTGTTTGCTCATAGCAGCCATGCCGAGGTGCTGACCTTATTAGTTCGGCGCTGAACATTGCCAAACACACTTAGCGAGTAAAGCCAATTCGAAAACCACCCCAGTGTTTACCGGCCACATAAATGGGAACCGACAGATCGTGCATGATCTCTCCGGTATCGCGCTTGTATGTTTGTAACAACATCGCTTCGGTATTACTGCCACAACGGCTGCCCGTACGATCATTAAAAATGCGTTTGGTACGATTTTGCAGTAAGTCTTTTTGATAATTACCGGTTAATGCTTGGCTAAATTTACGATTATGCGTAGGGAAATAGCCTTTACGGTCGACCGCCCCTGCATAGGTGACGTTAGACTGTCGAGCCAAAATGGCTTCTTGAATGGCTGGGAAGGCTTCATCGGTAAATTTATCATAGGCGGTATGATATTTTTGCGGGTTGGTGTTAGCAATAGGCTGATATTGCTCGGCAAATAATTGTTGCTGGCTAAATTTACCCTGACTGATCGCTTGTTGCAGTAACTCGCCAATGGCGCTTGCCGCTTGTTGTGCTTCTTGTAAGATCGGTTGATAAAAAGCATCGAGTTGTTGCTGACTGAGTGCGCGATAAATGGTTTCGGTTTCTACGGAGACATCAATAGCTTGACTGGCAATACTGCCGCCTTTTTGCTCGATAGCCTGCAGGGCTTGGCTGATATTACTGATAGCGCTACTGATCTGCACACTGTTTTGTTCAAGATCGGCGCTGAGGTGTTCAATTTGGTTTAAGGTGGTAGAGGATTGACTGACCTCCTGACTGATATGCTGCACGCCGCTGGCAACATCTTGTAACTCTAACTGCACCTGATGGCTGGCTTCTTCTAATTGGGTCATCAAATTTGCTGTATGCGCGCTTTGTGAGCGAATATCGGCCAGCATACTGCCAATATCTTTGGTGGCATTCGCCGTTTTGCCGGCTAAGGCTCTCACTTCATCGGCGACCACGGCAAAACCGCGTCCTTGTTCACCCGCTCTTGCCGCTTCAATGGCCGCATTCAGTGCCAGCAAATTGGTTTGTGCCGCGACATTATCAATAACTTGAGTAATGTGTTGAATTTTATCTGCATTACCACGCAGGGCAGACAACTCGTTCGCCGCATGGCTAACGGCTTGGGCGAGCTGTTGTATTTTATCCACACCGGATTGTAATTTCTGATCCGCTTGTAAACTGGCACTGGCGGTTTGAGTGAGCGCAAGGTTGATGGTTTGCAAATTGTGATTAAGTTTACTGCTGGTATCGGCTACCGCGCTGGTCGCGTTGGCAATTTGCTGGCTATCTTGACCACTTTGTTGAATATCTTTAATTAAGCCATCAATATAAAATGACACTTCAGCGGCACCAATGGCCATTTTTGAGGTGGCAGTTGAAATGTCATTTAAAACCGGCTGATGCGTTGTCTTTGTTTCAAGCGGCGAGTCGGGTTGTACAGATTTCGAGAGTGCATATAAATAGAAAGCGGTAAGTAAAAAAGATAAGCCTACTGCTACCTTGGCATAGTCTAGCCAGAGCAACAGCAGTTGACTGAGTGCTAACAGCACTAAAAACAGCAGGTGTTGTGTCAACTTTAGCGGCATGATGACTCCCAATTTTTTATATGATTAAGCAGATTCGGTAAAAGCGTTAGCAAAGTCAATGCCTGCTCAGTATGCTGCGACTAAAGTATAGTCAAGCAATTGTTTTGTACTAATAATGAGGGCAATATTGCGCTGATTTTTTTGTCGCTATAAGCAACGGCACGGTTAAGACGCTTGGTCGCATCTTCATAGAGTAAAAGGTAGACGTTTTGGCTTATTTTTCGTTATTTTTAACCGGCTTTATTGCTGCTACGATCTTTCCGGCCTCTTCAGAGTTGCTGTTACTGGCTTTACTGCAACAGGGGCATGTCGCGTTGTTGTTGTGGCTAAGCGCTACCTTGGGCAACACTTTAGGCTCTTGCGTGAATTGGTGGCTTGGTCAAAAACTACGTTTATACCAGCATAAACGCTGGTTTCCAGTATCGACAAGCCAATTAGCGCGTGCCGAGCGACTGTTTTTGCGTTATGGCCGCTGGAGTTTGTTGTTATCTTGGCTGCCGGTAGTAGGCGATCCCCTAACGATGATCGCAGGCGTGTTAAAGATGCCTTTTTCGATATTTTTGCTGTTAGTGACTATCGGTAAGGCTTTGCGTTATGCCGTGTTGATATTGCTAGCACTGTCCTTTTTTTAAGCTAAGCGCTGCGCTAACGCTTTTTCTGATGGCATTATGCCGGCAGATCCGTCATCATTAACCTTATTATTGACAGTATGGGATAGACACATGGAATACCAATTATCGGCAGAAGAGTTAGCACGCATTACGGCGCTTGATGCAGAGCAACGTTACGACTACTTTATTCAAGCCGTTGCAGATTTACAGCAGATCTGGATCCTAACAGATGATGAAGGTTTTGTTTTAGTCAGTGCCGAAGATGAACGTTGTATCCCAGTATGGCCACACCTTGAGTTAGCTGAGCAGTGGATTGAAGGCGAATGGTCAAACTGCCAAGCGCAAGCCGTGGATTTAGAAACCTGGTTAAGCAAGTGGACTGAAGGCTTAAATGGCGATGAGTTAAGTATTGCCGTATTGCCAGACGCGGATGGTCCAGGTGTGGTGGTTTCCCCAGATGAAATGGCTGAAACGCTGGTTGATGAAACAAGCGACGACGCCTAACATCGTTGGCGATGATCATCGTTAAGTGCAGTGTTGCGGCTTAACGGTGCTAATCTCGATGATAGAGAAGTCGCAATGGCTGCTTATTGCACCCATTGCGACTAGTTAGCCAACTCGTTACCGTTAAAACTGCCACTGGCATAAGCTAACAAGTTTTCACTGGTAATATGGCTAATTTGCTGTAACGCCTCTTTGGTAAAAAATGCCTGATGCCCAGTAATTAATACATTGGAAAAGGTCAATAAGCGCTTAAACACTTCATCATCAATCATCTGCTCTGATAAGTTCTCAAAGAAAATAT
Organism: Alishewanella sp. HL-SH06; assembly: GCF_052656265.1. Classification (NCBI taxonomy): domain Bacteria; kingdom Pseudomonadati; phylum Pseudomonadota; class Gammaproteobacteria; order Alteromonadales; family Alteromonadaceae; genus Alishewanella; species Alishewanella sp. HL-SH06. Next base: position 2,574,043 of record NZ_CP199752.1, on the reverse strand, counting down.
CCGCTTCTTGCTCGTACACATCTAAGCCTAAATAACCAATTTTACGATTTTTCAAACCATCGATAACGGCTTTAGTATCAATTAATGCACCGCGGCTGGTATTAATCAGCATCACGCCTTCTTTCATCAAGTTAAGGCTATTGGCATTAATGATATATTGGGTTTGTGGTGACAGTGGGCAGTGCAAACTAATAATGTCACTTTGCTGATAAAGCGCGGTTAAGCTGGTGTAATGCTCGGCCAATTCCGGATCAGGTTTAATATCATAGCAAAGCAGTTTGCAACCAAACCCTTTTAAGATCCGAGCGGTTGCCAGCCCGATGCGGCCAGTACCAATGATGCCCACCGTTTTACCGTGCATATTAAAACCTAATAAACCGTCTAAGGCGAAATTGTCATCGCGCACGCGGTTGTAAGCTTTATGTAATTTGCGATTAAGCGTCAGCATCATAGCGACGGTATGTTCTGCTACTGCCTCAGGCGAGTAAGCGGGGACCCTTGCGATGCGGATACCTAAGGCTTTGGCGGTGTCTAAATCGACGTTATTAAAGCCGGCGCAGCGCAGTGCAACCATTTCGATGCCCATCACTGACATCTGCTCTAACACTGGCGCTGATAGATCATCATTAACAAAGGCACAGATAGCATGGCAGCCCTGCGCCAGTTTAAGGTGTTCTAGGTTAAGTCGGCTTTCAATATAGTGAAATTGAAGACTGGGATCAGCCCATTGGCTGAACCCTTCTTTATCGTATTTTTTGGCACTGAATACAGCGATTTTCATCGGCAATCTCCCATCAGATTGCGGATAGTGTAGGGCATCTTGTTCGGTCATAATTAGCGCCAGATCAAATTTACAGTAATTCTTCGATGGCCGGCGCTATGCTGGCGGGTTTAGTGCGCGGTGCATAACGTTTTACTACCATCCCCTCTTTATTTACCAAAAACTTGGTAAAGTTCCATTTTATCGCTCTGCTTTTCAGTAAACCGCGGGCATGCTCTTTAAGATAATCAAACAGGGGCGCGGTATCAGGCCCATTAACATTCAGTTTAGCCATTAATGGGAAACTTAGCCCGAAATTGATTTCACAAAACTGTTGGATCTCAGAATTGCCAGCAGGTTCTTGCCCACCAAACTGATTACAGGGGAAGGCTAAAATCACCAAACCTTGCGTGTGATACTGCTGATAGAGGGCTTCTAGCTCTTTATATTGCGGCGTAAAACCGCATTTGCTGGCGGTATTGACGATTAACAGCACCTTATCGCGATATTGACTGAGTTCGATGGGCTGTCCTTGGTTATCTTGCACAGTAAAATCATAGATAGAGGGCATTGCAGATCCTTTTATTTGCTGTTCATTGGTTGGAGAACTTAGTAAGCTATGACCACAGTATGTCATATTTTTGAGTCAGTTATATGTCAAATCAAGCAGTGAAAGTGGCCTTTATCGGCTTAGGTGTAATGGGTTTCCCAATGGCGGGTTATTTGCAACAAAAAGGCTATGCAGTCAGCGTATATAACCGCACCGCGAGCAAGGCGGCAAAGTGGGTTGAACACTACCAAGGTGAAGCTGCTGCAACGCCAGCCGCTGCAGCCAGTGGCGCGAGCTTAGTGTTTGTTTGTGTAGGTAACGACGATGATGTGCGCTCGGTGGTGTATGGCGAGCACGGTGTGTTAGCAAGCATGCAGGCTGGCGCGGTATTAATTGACCATACCACAGCGTCGGCTGATTTAGCACGTGAACTTGCCATGGCTTGTGCTAAACAGCAGTTAGGCTTTTTAGATGCGCCGGTATCAGGTGGCCAAGCGGGTGCAGAAAAAGGCATTTTAACTGTGATGGTTGGGGGCGAACCCGCAGCCTATGCCAAAGCTGAAACCGCCATGCAAAGTTATGCGCGCTGCGTAAAATTATTGGGCCCCGCGGGCAATGGCCAGTTAGCTAAAATGGTCAATCAAATTTGTATTGCTGGGGTGGTACAAGGCTTGGCCGAAGCACTGAATTTTGCCCAAAATGCCGGTTTAGACGGCGCGGCGGTGGTCGAGGTGATCTCTCAAGGCGCGGCTTCGTCTTGGCAAATGCAAAACCGCTCGCTTACCATGTTGGCCGGAGAATATGATTTTGGTTTTGCCGTGGATTGGATGCGTAAAGACTTGTCGATTGCGCTGAATGAAGCGCGCAAAAATGGCAGTCATTTACCCCTAACCGCATTGGTTGATCAGTTTTATAGTGAAGTGCAACAGCTTGGTGGTGGTCGCTGGGATACTTCGAGTTTGCTGGCGCGGTTAAAGCGTTAAGCGTGGATCGGGCATAAATTTCAATTCAACAAGGCTGCTGAGGCAGCCTTTAAATTGGCTATGCTGCGGGTTTAATAAAATATTGGTTTCACGCGGTGCCAACACGCTGGGCACCGCTAAAGCTAAACTGGCCTTTCGCTGCAGCCAATCATCGCCTAAACGGGCTGTATCAGCCGGAGCCGGTTGGGCGCGCCAATTTGCGGGCAGGTTCTCTTGGCTCAGTTGCAACACGGCGCTACTGTCTACACTAAGTTGAAATAAACGATATTGGCGCAGTGCCGCTCGATTATTTAAATGCACCAAGATCTCTAAAACGGCTAACGCTTCAGAGCCTGCCGTATAGATACAACGCTGACCTTTGTTATTCCAACGCCCACCATATAAATAGGCCCCTTCGCCATCAAAAGCCTGTGCTGCCCATTGTTGATGCACTAATCGATAAAGCTGAACAGTGTCTTTTGCGGACATCTTAGGCAAAAACGCCATGTGATAAGCGGCCGATTAAATCTAAGACGGCTTGGCTTTCAGCAGAGGTACTGAGCATATCAAGCGGGGTTTTATCACCTAGGCCATACACCGGCTCGGTTAACCAGCGTTTAGTGGCTGCGCTATCCTGTGCAAAAAGGGCATTTGCGGCCACCAGTACGGTAGCGAAACGGTATAAACGATCACTTTCATCTTGAGTAAAATGGCCACTTTTCGCGCGACGAGCCAGTGTTGCGGGCGCTAATTGACACACTTGAGCCAGTTGTTTTTTATCGAGCTGTGCCGATAAAGCGAGTTTTTCAAATACGTTGTAATGAAAGCCGTTATGTAACGCTTGATACAATTTAGGCCCGCGCTCGGCAATGCCTAGCTGTTGCCAGAGGTTTGGGCTAGCGTAGTGGCTTGGAATAAACTCATGAACTTGCGCGGTCATAATACACCTGATTTATCAGTTGGTATGTGCTGACTCTATCATATGATATTTGCTTGGTCAAAAAAAAGGCGCGATATCAACAATGCCTGTCAGTTAAATAAAAGGTGTTATGGAAAACACCAAACTGATCAGCCTTAGCTGTACTCGCGGCCTAATATCTGTTTATGGCTAACTTAATTAAATACCATTTCTGGAATAGTGCCATTAACGATCAGTTTGCCTGCCGTTTTTTGTTGGATCTCTTCCACGCTAATGCCAGGCGCACGCTCAAGTAAATGAAAGGCGCCATCCCGCACTTCTAGTACGGCCAGATCGGTAACGATTTTCTTCACACAACCGACACCGGTTAATGGCAAGGTGCAATCTGTCAGCAACTTGCTGTTACCGTATTTATCGGCGTGCGTCATGGTGACCACGATGTTGAGTGCACCGGCCACTAAGTCCATGGCGCCGCCCATACCTTTAACCAGCTTGCCGGGTATCATCCAGCTGGCAATATTGCCGTTTTGATCCACTTCAAAAGCGCCTAGTACGGTTAAATCGACATGACCGCCGCGGATCATGGCAAAGCTTTCAGCCGAGCTGAAAATCGCCGCGCCTTTGATAGCGGTAACGGTTTCTTTACCGGCATTAATCATATCGGCATCCAGCTCAGCTTCGGTTGGGTAGGGCCCCATACCGAGTAAACCGTTTTCGGATTGCAGCATCACTTCAATACCGGCGGGTACATAGTTTGCGACTAACGTTGGGATACCGATCCCGAGATTGACGTAGTAACCGTCTTTAAGCTCCTGCGCGACACGCATGGCAACTTGTTCACGTGATAAAGCCATTGCTGTCTCCTTAATCTTTACGAACCATACGACGTTCAATGCGTTTTTCAAAGTTGCCTTTGATCACGCGCTGCACGTAGATACCTGGGGTATGAATTTGTGATGGCTCTAATTCGCCAGGCTCGACAATTTCTTCCACTTCGGCCACGGTGATTTTGCCGGCTGTAGCGGCCATCGGGTTAAAATTCATTGAGGTATGGCGGAACACTAAGTTGCCATAACGGTCGGCTTTCCATGCACGTACAATGGCAAAGTCGCCGGTAATGGCTTCTTCTAATACGTAATGACGGCCGTTGATTTCACGCGTTTCTTTGCCTTCGGCCACCGGTGTACCGTAACCGGTAGCAGTGAAAAAGGCGGGAATACCGGCACCGCCAGCACGCATTTTTTCGGCCAAAGTGCCTTGTGGTGTTAATTCCACCTCAAGTTCGCCGCTGAGTAATTGTTTTTCAAACAGGGCGTTTTCACCCACATAAGAGGCGACCATTTTTTTGATTTGACGATCTTCGAGTAATACGCCTAAACCAAAACCGTCAACACCGCAGTTGTTAGATACCACGGTTAAGTCGGTGGTCCCCATTTTTTTGATTTGGGCGATAAGCCCTTCTGGGATACCGCATAAGCCAAAGCCGCCGGCAATAACGGTCATGCCGTCTTGCAAGCCTGCCATGGCGTCTTCGTAGCTATGTACGACTTTATTAAACCCTGCCATTTTGTGTCCTCTGTCGTGTTTTAATAACAAACTTACTTGGAGTGTTTGATTATCTGCTGCAGCCATAAAGACGCGGTGAGTATGGCTTTTGTTCTGAGGGTCCTTGAAGGCATGGATGCCTGAATGGAGCCCCCAGGGACGGGTTTACGGCGTACCTCAGAATAAATAGCCGGAGCACCGCGTCGTGTACATATCACCTTGTCATCATGTCAATGACACGGATTGAATTGCACGAATTTGTCGGGACACGCTGTAAATACTTCCCTGTACGCTCCTGTTTTTCATCCATGAAAAACACGGTCCCGACGAAATTGTGCTACTCAATCCTTGTTGTTTTGTTTTAGCTAGCAAGTTGTCTAAGCAAGTCATTGCATGTCATCAATTTTTTTATTAAAGACTACGATAATATGCTTTGTTTATGGTATTAGTTTGAAGGTTACATGCACCTTGTGCCAATCCTACTTTAGCACTAAGTGCTTAGTTAAATCCTTGCCTTCTTGAATTGTGCTGCGCTTTGTCTGACTGGCACTGTCGCTGCGCCCAATTTTGTTGGGACACGCTGTGAATACATACTTGTACGCTCCTGTTTTTCATCCCTGAAAAACACGGCCCCACCAAAAATTGTGCTGCGCTTTGTCTAACTAGCACTGTCGCTGCGCCCAATTTTTTTGGGACACGCTGTCAATACATCCTTGTACGCTCCTGTTTTTCATCCCTGAAAAACACGGTCCCATCAAAAATTGTGCTGCGCTTTGTGTTAGTAGTGACCTTGCTGAGCCCAGATTTTATGAGCCCAGTGTGACAGCCAACACTATGCTAACTTGCGCATTTAGCGCTAAGAGCTAAGCCTACTTTTGAGCTCGTGGTTTTACCCAATTGCTCGGTAATAAAGCTACCTGCAGCGGCTAAAGCGTCTAAATCCACACCGTGCTCAATGCCCAAGCCATTTAATAAATACACCACATCTTCAGTGGCCACATTGCCTGAGGCACCTGCAGCGTAAGGGCAGCCGCCTAAACCGGCTACTGCGCTGTCAATCACGCTAATGCCACGACTGAGCGCCACATAAATATTGGTTAAGGCTTGGCCATAGGTGTCATGAAAATGCACTGCGAGTTGTTCAACCGGCGCCACTTTGAGCACGGCGTCCAGCATGGCATTCACCTTAAGCGGGGTGCCAACCCCGATGGTGTCACCTAGCGAAATTTCATAGCAGCCCATTTCTAGCAGCGCTTTGGCAACTCGAGCGACCTCGCTTGGCGCAACGTCACCCTGATAAGGGCAACCGACGACGCAAGAGATGTACCCTCGTACTTTAATGCCATCTGCTTTTGCTGCATCCAGTACCGGCGCAAAACGCGCCAAGCTTTCACTGATCGAGCAATTAATGTTTTTTTGACTAAAGGCTTCTGATGCGGCGCCAAAGATGGCTACTTCAGTGGCACCGGCCGCTTTAGCGGCTTCGTAACCTTTTAAATTGGGTGTTAGGGCAGCATAGGTGACATTGGCGCCGCGCGAAATACCAGCGAACACGGCTGCCGAGTCGGCCATTTGCGGTACCCATTTGGGGGAGACAAAGGCGCCACTTTCAATATAGCGATGGCCTGCAGCGCTGAGCATATTGATTAGCTGCACTTTCGCGTCCGTGCTAACATTTTGCTCGTTTTGCAAACCATCGCGAGGGCCCACTTCCACTAGGCGCACGGCTTTAGGAAAACTCATTGCTCCTCCGCTGTAAAATCGACCAGTTCAGCACCGTCTTGTACCAGCTCACCGGCACGGTAAAACAGCTGATTTACTACGCCATCTTTCGGTGCTTTGATACTGTATTCCATTTTCATGGCTTCCATGATCACTAAGGTCTCACCGGCTTTAACTTTGGCGCCAGCTTCAACCATCACCGCCACAATAGTGCCGTTCATCGGCGCGGTTAAGCTGCCGGCATGCTCGCTACCATCAATTTCGGTAGCGACTTCGGTTTGATAGATAAAGTCGTAGCGCTGATGCTTAATAAAGATGCTGATGGTGTCGCCATATTGGCTTACCCGCACCTTGGTACGATGATCACCTAACACGGCGCTAAGTTCATCACCGAGAAGCTCGGCGGTACAGCATAATTGTTGGCCCTGCACATCAATAACATAATGCTGCTCATGTTGCTGAATAGTCAGTGTTTGTTTCTGTTCGCCATAATGTAAAGCAATGTGAACGGTCGGCATTTCATTTAAACGCCAGCCATGGCTAAATTGCCATGGGCTAAAAGTAGTATGACTGCAGCTGGGGGCTTTTTGCTGTTGTAAAACAAACAATGCAGCCAGTACTAAGGCTTGATTGGTTTCATTATTCGCTGGGGCAAATAAGCTTTCTTGATGCTGAGTGATAAAGTTAGTATCTAGTTGTGCGGCTTTAAACGCAGGGTGTTCGGTCAGGCTGTTTAAAAAGCTCAGGTTGGTCGTCACACCGGCGATACGGTAATCATCCAAGGCGCGCAGCATGCGGGCAATGGCGCGGTCACGGCTTTCATCCCAAACAATCAGCTTGGCAATCATCGGATCGTAAAAGGGCGACACTTCATCATTTTCAACCACGCCGGTATCGACCCGCACATGGCGATTCGCTTCGGGTTGACGTAAGTAAGTCAGTTTGCCGGTAGCCGGTAAAAAGTCATTATCAGGATCTTCGGCATAAACGCGCACTTCAATGGCATGGCCGTCTAATTGAATATCCTGTTGTGCCAATGGCAGAGGCTCGCCCGCGGCCACTAATAATTGCCATCTTACTAAGTCTTGGCCGGTGATCATTTCTGTCACAGGGTGCTCAACTTGCAAGCGGGTGTTCATTTCCATAAAGTAGAAAGAACCGTCTTCGTCAAATAAGAACTCCACCGTACCGGCGCCACGATAATCAATGGCTTTAGCGGCTTTTACAGCAGCTTCGCCCATGGCTTTACGCTGCTCAGCGCTAAAATTGGGGGCTGGGGCTTCTTCAATCACTTTTTGATGCCGACGCTGGATAGAGCAATCACGCTCAGCCAAATACACCGCATTGCCGTGATTATCGGCAAATACTTGAATTTCGATATGGCGAGGTTTGGTTAAGTAGCGTTCGATTAGCATTTTATCATTGCCAAAGCCGGCTTTGGCTTCACGTCGGGCACTGGCTAAAGCAGCGGCAAATTCGTCTTTGTTCCAAACAACCCGCATGCCTTTACCGCCGCCACCGTAGGCAGCTTTCAGTAATTGCGGATAACCAATACGGGTTGACTCTTCAGCTAACAAGGTATCGCTTTGATCATCGCCATGGTAACCCGGCACTAACGGCACACCGGCCTCTTGCATAATTTTTTTGGCTGCGCTTTTTGAGCCCATCGCGGTGATGGCCGCCACCGGTGGGCCAATGAAAATCACACCGGCTTGCGCACAGGCGTTAGCAAAATCTTCATTTTCAGATAAGAAACCGTAACCTGGGTGAATCGCCTCGGCGCCACTTTGTTTAGCGATAGCAATGATTTTGTCACTGCGTAAATAGGAGTCTTTACTTGGCGCAGGGCCGAGTAAGTAGGCTTCGTCGGCCATTCTGACATGCCGGGCATTGGCATCGGCTTCAGAATAAACCGCCACGCAGCGAATACCGAGTTTGTGTGCGGTATCAATCACGCGACAAGCAATTTCGCCACGGTTAGCAATTAAGATCTTACGAAACATTATGTTATTTCCCTGCCTTATCATCGGTGGTTACTGCGTTTTGCCAAGCTGGGGTACGTTTGTCTAAAAATGCGCTTAAGCCTTCTTGGCCCTCGGCAGATACGCGGATATCGGCAATCGCTTGCTGGGTATGAGCAATAACATTGTTGCTAATTTTTCGGTTGTAGATGTTTTGTAACAAGGTTTTAGCCGCACGCATCGCCGCTGGGCTATTTTGCAGCAGTTGCGTAATAAAACCTTCACAGCAGGCCTGCATGTCATCGCTACTTACCACAACATGTAATAAACCCAATTGCAGTGCGGTAGCGGCGTTAAAGCGCTCTGCAGTGATAAAGTAGCGACGGCTGGCGCGCTCGCCCAATGCTCGCATCACATAAGGGCTAATAACGGCAGGCATTAAACCGATGCGCACTTCACTTAAACAGAAAGTAGCGCTGTCACTGGCAATAGCAATATCACAGCAAGCCACTAAGCCAACCGCGCCGCCAAAGGCTGCACCGTTAACCAAAGCAATAGTGGGTTTTGGAAATTTATCGAGCAAGTGCATTAAGGTGGCTAATTCGGCGGCATCACCCAGATTTTCATCGTAATCTTTTTGCGCCATAGCGCGCATCCAATTCAAATCGGCACCGGCAGAGAAGTTTTTGCCATTGGCGGCAAGTACCATAATCCGTACGGCATCGTTATTGGCGAGCTCGTTGATCACATTAATTAATTCGGCGATCATCGCGTCATCAAAAGCGTTATGCACAGCAGGGCGGTTCAGCGTTAAAGTTGCTACGCCACGGGTATCGATATTAACTTCTGTGTATACCTGGGTCATTTTTATCTCCGAAAGTTAAGACTTTCTGCTTATAAAGTAATGGGGTTGCCGGTATGGCTGGATAAGCCAGCAAGCGTTTGCTTACTACATAAAACACCTTTTGTGATTAACCTACTTCAGCGCAGCCAGCTCGCTATTAAGCAAACTGGCTGCGGTAACACCTTACATTCTGAATACACCAAAACGGCTTTCTTCAATTGGGGCGTTTAAGGCGGCCGCTAAAGCTAAACCGACGGTCATTCGCGTTTGTGCCGGATCGATAATGCCATCATCCCATAAGCGACCACTGGCATAGTAAGGGTGGCCTTGTTTTTCATATTGTTCAACAATGGGTTGTTTCAAGGCTTTTTCAGCGTCAACACTTAAAGTTTCCCCTTTGCGTGCTAAGCCATCTTTAGTCACTTGGGCCATAACACCGGCGGCTTGCTCACCGCCCATTACCGAGATACGCGCATTCGGCCACATCCACATCATGGTAGGATCGTAAGCCCTGCCGCACATGCCGTAGTTACCGGCGCCATAACTGCCGCCAATTAACACGGTAAATTTCGGCACTTTGGCGCAGCTAACCGCCATCACCATTTTGGCACCGTGTTTGGCAATACCTTCGGCTTCGTATTTTTTACCCACCATAAAACCGGTGATATTTTGTAAAAACAACAGCGGGATTTTGCGCTGGGCACAAAGCTCAATAAAATGCGCGCCTTTTTGCGCCGATTCGGAGAATAAAATCCCGTTATTGGCGACAATGCCCACGGGATAGCCGAAGATCCGCGCAAAACCACAAACGAGCGTAGCACCGTAATATTGTTTAAATTCATCAAAATCTGAGCCGTCGACAATACGAGCAATCACTTCTTTCACGTCGAACGGTTTGCGTAAGTCGGTACCGACAATGCCGTACAGCTCTTTAGCATCATATAAAGGCTCTTGCGCTGCTTTTACATCCATTTGCTGAGGTGCGGGGCGGTTCAGTCTGGATACCGCATTACGAGCAAGTTGCAGGGCGTGTTCGTCATTTAAAGCATAATGATCTGCCACGCCGGAGATTTTACAGTGCACATCGGCACCGCCGAGCTCTTCGGCGGAGACTTCTTCACCGGTGGCGGCTTTTACCAATGGTGGACCGGCTAAAAAGATGGTGCCTTGATCTTTAACGATAATGCTTTCATCGGCCATGGCAGGCACATAAGCGCCACCTGCAGTACAAAGCCCCATGACTACCGCGATTTGCGGAATACCTTTGGCTGACATGTTCGCTTGATTAAAGAAAATACGCCCAAAGTGCAGTTTATCGGGGAAAACTTCGTCTTGGCGTGGCAGGTTAGCGCCGCCAGAGTCGACTAAATAAATACAGGGTAGGTGACAGCGCTCAGCAATTTCTTGCGCACGTAAATGTTTTTTTACCGTTAGCGGGTAGTAAGTACCGCCCTTTACGGTGGCATCGTTGGCGACAATCATACACTCCACACCACTGACGCGACCTACACCGGCAACCACTCCGGCACAGGGTACGTAGTCTTCATAGCATTCCCAACCGGCAAATTGGCCTACTTCTAAAAAGGGTGAGCCCGGGTCGAGCAGTTTTTGGATGCGCTCGCGCACAAACAGCTTGCCACGTGCGGTATGCCGCGCGATCAACGCTTCACCACCACCGAGTTTAATTTTTTGTACTGTGCTATTCAGATCATCGACCACGGCTTGCATCGCCGCAGCGTTTTTTTGGAAATCCTCTGCGCGAGGATTTACTTTTGACGTAATTCTGGTCACTTAAGTCACCTTATACTAGAGCGGGTTAAACAAAGCGGAACCGGAACAACTTAGCAGACTCACTTTTAATCGCTCGTTTCGTTAAATCTGTCGCGCGCTTCGCTTAGTTAATTTCACTTGCCTAGATTGCTAGTTAACAGTGGTAGCTAAAGCTGCCACTGTTAATTCGGCTTAAAAGCTTAGTTAGATTCGGTAAAGAGTTCACGGCCAATTAGCATGCGGCGAATTTCTGAGGTACCGGCACCAATTTCATACAACTTGGCATCTCGTAACAAACGTCCGGTAGGGTATTCATTGATATAACCATTACCGCCAAGTAATTGAATGGCGTCTAAAGCCATTTGGGTGGCTAATTCCGCCGCATATAAAATCACACCGGCAGCATCTTTACGGGTAGTTTCGCCTCTATCACAGGCTTTCGTTACCATGTAGACATAAGAGCGAGCCGCGTTCATGCGGGTATACATGTCGGCTAACTTACCTTGTACTAATTGGAATTCACCAATAGATTGGCCGAATTGCTTACGATCGTGGATATAAGGCACTACCACATCCATACAGGCTTGCATAATACCCAGCGGGCCGGCGGCTAATACCACGCGCTCGTAATCCAAACCGCTCATCAGTACTTGTACGCCACGACCAACTTCGCCTAATACGTTTTCGGCAGGCACTTCACAATCTTCAAAGACTAATTCACAGGTGTTCGAACCACGCATGCCCAGCTTGTCAAGTTTTTGCGCTTGGCTAAAACCTTTAAAACCGCGTTCCACGATAAAAGCGGTGATGCCCTTTGAACCGGCATTGACGTCGGTTTTGGCATAAATTACATAGGTATGGGCATCTGGACCATTGGTGATCCACATTTTGTTACCGTTTAAAATGTACTTATCACCTTGCTTGTCGGCGCGCAGTTTCATGCTGACTACGTCAGAGCCGGCATTCGGTTCGCTCATGGCCAAGGCACCGATATGCTCACCCGAGCACAGTTTTGGTAAGTATTTCATTTTCTGAGCTTCAGTGCCGTTGCGTGAAATTTGATTCACACACAGATTTGAATGAGCACCATAAGACAGGGCCACTGAGGCAGAGGCGCGGCTAATTTCTTCCATGGCAATAACGTGCTCAATATAGCCTAAACCTGAGCCACCGTATTTTTCATCCACGGTAATGCCTAATAAACCCAAATCACCAAATTTACGCCATAAGTCATGTGGAAATTCGTTCTGCTCGTCGATTGCTGCGGCACGCGGTGCGATTTCTTCACGCGCAAAAGCATTTACTTGATCACGGATCATATCGACGGTTTCGCCTAAATCGAAATTAAGGCCTTTGTAACTGCTAATCATGTTAAATCCCCATCTGTATTAGGCTTATCACCCAAAACCTTATTGGTTCAGGCGCTTTTTGGTTGTTTGGCTTCAGAAAGCGTTTCTCGGCAGCGCTTTTCGACGGTAACCAGCTCCATCAACACCACTTTAATGTCATCCATCTGTTGGTGTAGTTCGACTTTTTTTGCTCAATTAAGGTCAACATGGTGCTAAGTTGTTTTACGCTGCTTTTATCGGCATCGTACAATTCAAACAACTGACCGGTTTCCGCTAAGCTAAAGCCTAGGCGTTTGCCGCGCAAAATAAGCTTTAAGCGAACGCGATCACGTTTGCTGTAAATTCGTGTTTGGCCGGCGCGCTGTGGCGTTATCAAACCCTGATCTTCGTAAAAACGAATGCTACGGGTCGTAATGTCAAACTCCCGTGCTAGCTCGCTGATACTGTAGGTTTTCTCGTCTTTTTCTTTCATGGCATGCCTTCTCACTAAGTGCTGGCAACTATAAGTGAAGTTTACGTAAAGGTAAAGCAATCAGCCATAAGCTATCACTGTTTGAGTGGGTTAATAGTGCTCTTTGTAAAGTTTTTATGCCAACAAAACGCCACTCGCTGTACAGATTTTTGCACTTTAAATCTGTGGTAATACCATAGTGCTAACAAGTTGACGTTGGCGTAAACGTAAATTTGGTGTAGGCTCTGTGTCATTATTTTAGTCAACGCCAAGATTTGGAGAGCTGAATGAATCCGCAAAACCCTGTTGTTATTGTTGCTGCTAGACGTACCGCCATGGGCGGCTTTATGGGCGGTCTATCAGAGGTTGACGCTACACTGTTAGGTGCGGCGGCCATTAAAGCTGCAATGGCTGATGCAGGAATTGCTGCTGAGAGAATTAGCGAAGTGATTATGGGCAATGTGCTGCCCGCGGGTTTAGGCCAGGCACCGGCGCGTCAAGCCACTTTAAAAGCCGGTTTACCTCTAAGTGCCGGTGCAACCACCATTAACAAGGTGTGTGGCTCGGGTTTAAAAGCCGTGATGTTAGCCAGTGATTTATTACACGCTGGCAGTGCCGATGTTGTGGTCGCCGGTGGCATGGAGTCGATGTCAAATGCGCCCTACCTGTTACCCAAAGCGCGTAGCGGTTACCGTATGGGCCACGGCGAAATGAAAGACCATATGATGCTTGATGGTTTAGAAAATGCCTATGACGGTAAAGCCATGGGCTGTTTCGCGCAAAACACGGCTAATGACAGAGCAATTAATCGCGAGCAGATGGACGCCTTTGCGGTGCAATCTCTAACCAGAGCTCAAAGTGCCATTAGCAGTGGCGCCTTTGTTGCTGAAATTACGCCGGTCACTTTTCAAACGCGTAAAGGCGAAATAACCTTTAACGTCGATGAGCAACCGGGTAATGCCAAATTAGATAAAATCCCCACTTTACGTCCGGCGTTTGCCAAAGACGGCACTATTACCGCTGCGAACTCTAGTTCAATTTCTGATGGTGCTGCTGCCTTGGTATTAATGCGTTTAGACGATGCCAAAGCCTTAGGGGCTAAACCTTTAGCACGCGTCGTAGCACACAGCACGCACTCGATTGAACCAGAAAATTTCACGGTTGCGCCCGTTGGTGCGATGCAAAAATTATTGAAAAAAACCGGTTGGCAAAAAGATGAGGTTGACCTGTGGGAAATCAATGAAGCCTTTGCCATGGTAACGATGCTCGCTGTTAATGAGCTGGGTTTAGATAATAACAAAGTTAACGTCAACGGTGGTGCCTGTGCCTTAGGTCATCCGATTGGCGCTTCAGGTGCCCGTATTTTGGTGACCTTGATCCACGCCTTGCGTAACCGCGGTTTAAGTAAAGGTATTGCTTCACTGTGTATCGGTGGCGGTGAAGCCGTCGCGCTTGCAGTGGAAGTGATGTAACAAAGGCAATACTACGTGGGCCGAGTGTTTTATACCGGCCAATGCAACAATAAACCATTCATATTTACCGACGGCAAATAATAACGACATAGATAAGATGCCGTCGGTATAGCCCAACAATCGGGAGATGCTTCATGACACAACAGGTTAAACACTTTATCGATGGCGAATTCGTCACCTCAACGAGCGATAAACTGATTGCAGTGACTAATCCTGCAACGCAACAGGTGATTGCTCAAGTGCCTTGTGCCACTAGCGAAGAAATGGCGCGCGCTATTGCTTCCGCTAAGGCGGCTTTTCAAACATGGAAAGAAGTACCGGTTTCTGAACGTGCTCGTTTAATGATGCGCTTTGCGCATTTATTAAAAGAACATCAGGGCGAAATTGCTGAGATCATTTGTGAAGAGTTAGGCAAAACCGTTGAAGATGCCAAAGGCGATGTTTGGCGCGGTATTGAAGTGGTAGAGCAAGCGGCGAATATCCCTTCTTTAATGATGGGTGAAACCGTTGAAAACGTGGCACGTAGCATTGATACCTACAGCTATATTCAGCCGCTAGGTGTCTGCGCGGGCATCACGCCATTTAACTTTCCTGCGATGATCCCACTGTGGATGTTCCCGATGGCGATTGCGTGTGGTAATACCTTTATTTTAAAACCGTCTGAACAAGATCCGATGACGGTGAACAAAATTGCCGAGCTGTTTGTTAAAGCCGGTGCGCCAAAAGGCGTGTTGCAGGTAGTACACGGTGCGAAAGAGCAAGTGGATGCAATTTTGCATCACCCTGATATTAAAGCGATTTCGTTTGTCGGCTCGGTTAACGTGGGTCAATACATCTATAAAACGGGTACTGACAACCTGAAGCGTGTACAAGCTTTTGCCGGTGCGAAAAACCATATGGTGATTATGCCTGATGCCAATAAGCAACAGGTGGTGAATGCCTTGGTGGGCGCTTCTGTGGGGGCGGCAGGACAACGTTGTATGGCGATTTCAGTGGCCGTATTTGTCGGTGCCGCGGCAGAGTGGATCCCCGAGGTGGCCGCGGCCATTGGTAAAGTGCGTCCGGGGCATTACAGCGATGCCAATGCGGCTTACGGCCCACAAATTAGCCCACAAGCGCGTGCTCGCGTGCTATCACTGATTGAGCAAGGTAAAAAAGAAGGCGCGACCTGCGTGTTAGATGGCTCTGACTGCGTGGTCGATGGCTACCCTAACGGTAACTGGGTTGGCCCTACCGTGTTCAGTAATGTCACCACCGAGATGGAAATCTACAAGCAAGAAATCTTTGGGCCGGTGTTATCTACCATGACGGTAGATTCGTTAGAAGAGGCGTTAAAAGTCGTTAACGACAGTCCTTTTGGTAACGGCACGTCAATCTTCACCGCCAGTGGGGCCGCTGCTCGGAAGTATCAGCACAACGTAGAAGTGGGTCAGGTGGGTATTAATATTCCTATCCCAGTACCGCTACCTTTTTTCTCCTTTACCGGATGGAAAGGCTCGTTCTACGGCGATCAACATGCTTATGGTAAACAAGCTGTGCGCTTCTACACTGAGACTAAAACCATTACGGCGCGTTGGTTCGATGACGATATTCCGGTAGCCGGCCCGAATATGTCGATTAATTTACGTTAAGAGTTGACAGGGGCGAACGTGGCGACGGTGACAGCGAAGACAAAACCATTAAAAATTTGCAGCTGCGCCGTCGTCCGTTTTGCTTAGAACAGTACAGGAAATCTCTATGAATTTTAATTTAACCGAAGATCAACAAGCCTTTGTTGATGTGGCTAAACAGTTTGCTGAGCAAGAATTAGCCCCACATGCAGCACAGTGGGATCGAGATCATTTCTTTCCAAAAGCCGTGATCCAAAAAGCGGGTGAACTGGGATTTTGTTCGCTGTATACCGCAGAAGAAGATGGCGGTATGGGGTTATCACGCTTAGATTCGTCGATTATTTTTGAACAACTTGCCATGGGCTGTACTGCGACCACGGCCATGTTGACTATTCACAACATGGCGACCTGGATGATTGCAACTTGGGGCACGGCAACCGCGAAAAGTGAGTGGGTTGAGTCGCTCGTGACCGGGCAAAAGCTAGCGTCTTATTGCCTAACTGAACCGGGCTCAGGCTCTGATGCTGCAGGTTTGCGTACCAGCGCGAAGAAAGACGGTGATCATTATGTGCTCAATGGCTCAAAAATGTTTATCTCGGGCGCGGGTGAAACCGAAGTATTAGTGGTGATGGCGCGTACCGGAGAAGCTGGGCCTAAAGGGATTTCAGCCTTTATTGTACCTGCCGATGCCAAAGGCGTGATTTACGGTAAAGCCGAAGAGAAAATGGGCTGGAATGCACAGCCAACTCGCTTAATTACTTTTGAAGATGTGCGTATTCCTGCGCACAATTTATTAGGCAATGAAGGCGAAGGTTTTTCTTTTGCTATGAAAGGCTTAGATGGCGGCCGCATTAATATTGCGACCTGCTCTATTGGTACAGCGCAACAAGCGATGAATACCGCGCGTAATTATATGTTGGAGCGTCAGCAATTTGGTAAGCCTTTAGCGGCGTTTCAAGCGCTGCAGTTTAAACTGGCCGATATGGCCACTGAACTGGTAGCGGCTCGGCAACTGGTGCGCTTAGCAGCCTTTAAATTAGATCAGCAAGACAGTGAAGCCACCGCTTATTGTGCGATGGCCAAACGTTTTGCCACCGATGTCGGTTTCCAAGTGTGTGATCAAGCACTGCAACTGCATGGCGGTTACGGTTACATCAAAGAGTATCCTCTTGAGCGGCATTTCCGTGATGTCCGCGTACATCAGATATTAGAAGGTACGAACGAAATTATGCGGCTGATTATCGGCCGGCGTTTATTAGATGAAGCGGCAGGCGATATCTTATAACGATAAAAAATCACGGTAACGCTGAGCTTATGCCATCTTATGTCACACACAGGGCTTACACTCAGCGTTACTGTACACTTTTAAGGAATGTTTATGCTGGTAAATACTGACAGTAGTGTAGTGCTTTATCAGGAGTTGCAAGCAGCCAATGGAAAGCTGATTGGCGTGGCGACACTCAACTCAGAAAAATCACTTAATGCCTTAAGCTTGCCGATGGTTGAATCCTTACTGCCACAATTGCAAGCATGGCAAGCTGATCCAACCATCGCTATGGTGATGTTGCAAGGCGCGGGTGATAAAGCTTTTTGTGCGGGTGGCGATATTCGCGATTTGTATCAAGCTATGCAGGATGCCCCGGGCCAATTTCAACCTTATGTTGCTGATTTCTTCTGCAAAGAATACACCCTCGATTATTTGATCCATACCTTTGGCAAGCCCGTGTTAGTGTGGGGTAATGGCATCGTCATGGGCGGTGGTTTAGGCCTGATGGCGGGCGCTTCGCATCGTATCGTGACCGCGAGCAGTCGTATTGCCATGCCGGAAATGGCCATCGGTTTATATCCTGATGTTGGCGCTAGCTGGTTTTTAAATCGAATGCCGGCAGGCTGTGGTTTATTTTTAGGTTTAACCGGTGCATCCATTAATGCCGCAGATGCGCGATTTATTGGTTTAGCGGATGTATTTATTTGCCATGAGCAAAAAGCCGAGTTAGTGCAAAAGCTTTGCAGTATTAACTGGGGTGATACGGTGTCGTTAAACCACCAGAAGCTGTCTGATGCACTGCGGGTGCAAGAACAAGGTTGTCGCACACAAATGCCACTTAGCCAGATCCGTGTGCATCAAGAGCCTATCGCGGCTTTAGCCCAAGCAGCGACCTTAGCCGAGGTGGTCAATAGTATTATGGCGATGCCAGGTGAAGATAAATGGCTGACTAAAGCCAAAGCGTCGCTGAGCTATGGCAGCCCGATCACCGCTCATATTGTGTTTCGTTTATTACAGCTGGGTCAAACAAAAATACTGGCCGACAGTTTCCGTTTGGAACTGGGCTTAAGTGTGCAATGTGGCAAGTTAGGCGAATTTCAAGAAGGTGTGAGAGCTTTATTAATTGATAAAGACTTACAACCTAAGTGGTTATATCCCGACGTGGCAGCCGTGCCGGTGGAAGTGGTGGCAGAACTGTTTCGTTCGCCATGGTCAGAAGCCGCACATCCCCTCGCACAATTGGGTAAACAACAACAAGGATATTAGAACATGGCAAAAGTGGCATTTATTGGTTTAGGTAATATGGGTGGCCCGATGGCACTCAATTTGCTGAAAGCAGGTCATCAGGTTACGGCTTTTGATTTATCAGCTGCAGCACTGGCACAAGTGCAAGCAGAAGGTGCTGCGGTTGCGGCATCGGCCGCTGAGGCGGTGTTAGGTGCAGAGTTTGTCATTTCTATGCTGCCTGCGGGTAAGCATGTTGTAGGTTTATATTTAGGCGAGCAGGGCATCGCGGACAATATTAGTCAATCGGCTTTAGTGATTGATTGCTCGACAATTGATGCTAAAAGTGCGCGTAAAGTCGGTGCCGGGTTGCGTGAGCAAGGGATTGCCTTTATTGATGCGCCCGTATCGGGTGGCGTAGGTGGAGCTAAAGCCGGTACCTTAACCTTTATCATCGGTGGTACTGCAGCCGATTATGAGCGAGCGAAAACGGTGTTAGCGAACATGGGTAAAAACCTGTTTCATGCCGGTGATGTTGGCGCCGGACAGGTTGCGAAGATCTGTAACAATATGCTGTTAAGCATTTTGATGGCGGGTACTTCTGAAGCCTTGCAGATGGGCATTGCCAATGGTTTAGATCCCAAAGTGCTTTCTGAAATCATGCTGAAAAGTTCAGGTCGTAACTGGACGCTAGAGTTATACAATCCCTGCCCAGGTGTGATTGATACGGTTCCTTCAAGCAATCATTATCAAGGTGGCTTTATGGTCGACTTGATGGCGAAAGACTTAGGCTTGGCGATGGAAGCGGCAGAGCAAAGCGCAAGTAAAACGCCATTAGGCAGTTTGGTGCGTGATTTGTATGTCAGTCATCAACAAGCTGGTTACGGTAAATTAGATTTTTCGAGTATTTTTACGTCATTTAAAAAGTCAGATGCTAATTAGTTGATTAGTTGATTAGTTGAATAGTTTGATTTTTTTGTTTGAGGGGGCTTGTGCGATAGCGCCTAGTACGTCCTGAACAAGTTTTAAATTTGGCTAAAACTAGCGGTCGACCGTTTTATAAAGAGCAGTATTAGTTGATGCTGTTACTGCGTACGTTTTTTCTGCAACACGCCATGAACCATCCCTGGGGCTCCTTTTCGGCCATCCATGGCCTACAACGGTTGCAGAAAAAAGTACATCCGTAACGGCTGACTTGGCTTGTGTAGCGGCCTTGCTTTATCTACGGCTAAAAGAGTGAAGCTACTTTTTTAGCGGACCGTCTTTTTCATGGATGAAAAAGAGGAGTCTACAGGGAGGTATTTACGGCGTGTCCGATAAAAAAGTACGCAACGACCATCATCTTATTGAACAAAATATTACAATCAAAGGTAATAAAATGAATCTTAAAGACAAAACCATCGTGATCACGGGCGGCGCTCAAGGCCTGGGTTTAGAGATGGCGCGTATGTGTGCTAGTGAAGGCGCCAAGCTGGCGTTAATTGATATGAATGCCGAGCAATTGGCTGCCGCTAAAGCCGAACTCTCGGCACAAACCACGGTGCACGTATACCAAGCTAACGTAGCCGCTGAAGACGAAGTTGAGGCGACTTTCAGCCAAATCGACAGTGATTTTAACGGTATCGATGGTTTGATTAACAACGCCGGGATCCTGCGTGATGGATTGTTATTGAAATTCAAAGATGGCGAAATCACCAGCAAGATGCCGTTGGCACAATTTCAATCGGTTATTGATGTTAACCTGACAGGCGTATTTTTATGTGGCCGTGAAGCCGCAGCAGCGATGGTGAAGCGTGGCAACAAAGGCGTTATTATCAATATGTCGAGTGTCGCGCGTGGCGGTAACATGGGCCAAACCAACTATGCAGCATCCAAAGCCGGTGTTGTAGCAATGACCGTGACCTGGGCACGGGAGTTAGGGCGTTACGGTATTCGTGTCGGCGCCATTGCCCCGGGCGTTATTCGTACCGCGATGACCGATGCCATGAAGCCAGAAGCACGTGATCGTTTAGAGAAAATGAAACCGGTTGGCCGGCTAGGTGAGGCCAGTGAAGTGGCCCATACCGCTAAGTACATTTTTGAGAATGATTTTTTTACCGGTCGTGTGGTAGAAATAGATGGTGGCATCAGTATGTAAAGCGGGTTAGGCGCTTGTGCTCATGTTTGCTCTTGGTGAAGCCTTGAGCTTCGCCCTAAAGGTCGTGTTGCAGGCTTTAGCGGGGCTTGCGCAAAACGCTCAAGACACGATGGCCGCTTTGGCGCCTTAACCTGTGATAACCCTTATCTTTAGAGGATCTGACCGATGAAAAGCTTATTTTTTTGTTTGTTATTAGCGCTGCCTAGCGCAGTATGGGCGGATGAACAACGCGTCCTTACGAACATGTTGGACACCTTTTTAGATGGGGCGAGCCGAAATGATCCCATGATACATAATGCCTTTTGGGCAGAAGAGCTGATTTACACCAGTTCTGCGGGTACCCGTTTTGGTAAAGCGCAGTTAATGCAAGGCGTAAACAGCCGTGGCGAGATCCCTGCTGCTGAAGTGATCATGCGTTATGGTCGTGAAGATTTGCAAATTATGCAGTATGGCGATACTGCTGTGCTGGCTTTTGTTTTGGTAGGAAAATCAGCAACAGAAACACTGCGCTTTTTAAATAGTGGTACTTTGGTCAAGCGCAACGGACAGTGGCAAGTGGTCAACTGGCAGGCCACTAAATTGAGTGAGCCGAGCATTAATTAAGTGTTAGTAAACGCCTGCTGGACGAGGTGAAGATCCGATCTTAAGGTTAAGTCGTACATTCTTTCGACAAACTCTAGTTAGGTAATCCCCTTAACGTTCACAGCTTGGAGTTACTGCTATGCCACATCATCGCCTTACCCATTTGAACCATCAAGACGTACGCATTGATGAGTTAACCGTACACTCTTATGAAATGGGCCTTTATTTGGTTGAAGCTGACTTTGACGGCCGTAAAGGCTTCATTGTTGATGAGCAAAATCAACCACAACATTTTCATAGTGTCGAACAGGTTAAAAAGTCGCTCAGCGATTGCACGGTTAGACAGGCTTGGTTAGTTCACAAATCTGCTTATGATGAAATGTGCGGTGGCCCAGAAAAAGTAGATAACACCTTGAAGCTCGCGTTGTTCGTTTAAACGTGAGCACTGTTTTTGTGGAAACGGGCGGGTCAGTTTTCTGACCCGCCCGTTTGTTGTTAGCCTGCGTGAGCTCATTCGGCTAAACAGACACTCAGAGGCAAGCTTACCAGCCAATCGCCCGATACAAACGTTGCCACATCAGCTTGTTCTGCTGCTTTAAACTCGTGGCTTTTAAGGCCACTTCTTTGGTGAGTGCTTCTTTTTGTTCAATTAATTCGGCGACGCTGCGCAGCAGGTTGTCTTCAGTCAACTCTTCCACACAAAACTTGCCCATACCAAAATCACTCATCATGGCGTGATATTTATGGCTCCAACTGGTCGCGATACAAGGCACACCTTGGCTTAGTGCATTGACTGCGCCATGAAAGCGCGAGCTGATGGCTAACTCGGCTTTTCCGATAAAGGCTTTAACGGCAAGAGGGTCCTCAATTTGTACTAAGCCACAGGGTGATAAGGCGGCAATTTCAGCACATAACTCGGCGTCTTCTTTACCTTCGTGGTTAACCAGCACGGGCTGAATGCCAAGCACCGTTAAGTAATCCGCTGCTGCAGCAAAAGCCATCACATATTGCTGGCGCATTGCTTCAGCATTGGCATGATTGTATTTTGACACGACCTTAGAGTTAGGGATCAAGGCCGCAAAAGGTATATCTAACTCAGGTAGTTCTTGATTGCCGATAGGGCTTAAGCCTACGGTGAAATCAGGGGTAAGCACGACGTGCTCGGGTAACACCTCAACACAGCTTTGTAAGTGCTTTAAGGACACGGGGTCACGCACAAAAATCAGCCGGGCATGATGGATAATATCGCGCATAGCCGCTTTACTTTCTTTGGAAGTAAAGGGGCCAAAGGCTTGTGGCATAAAGATAAATGGCTTGCCTGCTTGGCCAAAGCGCACCACTTCTTTTGCGGTATTTTGTAAAAAGGTTAGCGGCCATTGATCACCATAGGCAAAGCCGCTGGCTTCTAATACCAAATCGACATCGCGCTCGGTGACCATGCCATAGCGTTTAAATAAATTACGCAGTCCGCCAGGCAGCTTGCCAAGCAGACCAGTTAAATCAATACCTTTGCGTCGAAACGCCAATTTTTGCCAAGCACCGTGGCGTGCTCGCTCGGGGTAGGGCAAATTCGGCCCGGGTGATAACACCAATTCAAAGGCTTTGTCTTTCGCTTTTAAGCCTTGCAGGCAGGCGAGCAGCATCAAATAGGCGCCTTTGTTGCGAAATTGCACGCCTTTAATTTCGATAAAATAAGGTTTAGTCATTCATTGTTCCATTATCAGTCAAGGATGCGCGTTTTACTCGTAGCAATTGCCAGAATTGCGTGCGGGTACTTTTTGCAAAAAATAAGAAGAAAAAAGAGGCGTAAGCATAAGAAATCAAGGTAGCCCAAGCTGCACCAACGATGCCGTATTGTGGGATCCACCAAAGATTTAAGCCGACATTAATCAGCGCACCCATACCATGGCTAAACAGCGATAGCGGTTCTTGCTCG
Source organism: Alishewanella sp. HL-SH06 (assembly GCF_052656265.1). Lineage (NCBI taxonomy): Bacteria > Pseudomonadati > Pseudomonadota > Gammaproteobacteria > Alteromonadales > Alteromonadaceae > Alishewanella > Alishewanella sp. HL-SH06. The sequence continues at coordinate 2,550,982 of NZ_CP199752.1, read as the reverse complement.
GTGATTACTAAGTGTTGGCCAATCAGGTAGCGTACGAAAATAAAACAGCCGGCCCAGATATGGATGCGTAGCACAGTAACGGCATCGTTAAAGGCTTCGCCAAACAGTAATAAAATTAACCATTCGGCACAAAGCGTCATCACCAGGGCGATAGCTAAGGCTGCAGAAAAAAACATTAGCGCGAAGCGGCGCAGTTTTAATAAATAGCCGTTCCAGCCTTTTTCAAAGGCTTTTAGCATATCAGGGTAATAGCGCACCGCTAAGGTGGCAGGGAAGATATACCATAATTCAGAAAGTCGACTGGCGGCGGCATAGATACCGGCTTGCTCTGCGCCGGCGATACTGCCCAGCATCACAATATCGATTTTCAGATAAATGACCGAAACAATGCCAGATAACCATAACCAGGCGGAGCGCTTGAGCAGCACTTTGGCTTGAGCGAAGCTAAAATGGCGCGGATGGTAACGCTGCCAACGCTGGGTTTCTTCTTTAAAAGGTTGGTGTTTACGTAGATATAGCAGATATTGGGTTAAGCCGACCAATAAAAACTCGATAGCCGTCATTAACAATAAGCTGGCGATGCCAAAGCCTTGCAGTAACAACAGCAGCTTAACGGCGAAACTGAGCAGCGAGATAACCGATTTAGCATAGGCTGGACTGCGAAAGGTGCCTTGGTAATTTAGGTAAAACTCAAACAATAAAAAGCCAAAAAAGGCCTGCAGCATAAATAACAGTGGGATGGCATAGTTAAGATGACCACTAAACAGTTCTGGGTTCAGCAAATAAAACAAGCCGAGTAAAACACCACCGCCTATCAGGCCAAGTGTTAAACGAATACTCACTGCGGTATACAACATCGTCATGGCTTCTTGACCGCTTGATAGCTTGGTCATTTGCCTAACCACAAGGTTATTTAAGCCCATGCTGGTTAGGGGTACTAAAAACGCACTCCACGCCATAACGATAGAATAAATACCTAACTCGGCCGCACCGAGCATCCGTGCCACAAAGACGGTTAAGATGGCGCCAGCGGCTAATTTAACTAATTTGTCGCCGAGCATGGCGGTAGCCCGTGCCATCAATAACTTTTTAATGATCTTCATTTACGGGCTCCGGCGGCACGGCGGCGCAAGGTCGAAACAATACGCCAGACATTTTGCAGTAGCAAAATATAGCCGGCAAAGGCAGCGGCAAACAGCAGTAACATTACGGGTTCGGGCACCATCAAATACTCACCAATTACGCCAATACAAGCAAAGATACACGATAACGCGACGATTAAAGTGAGGGCTTCTCGCGAATTTAAACCTAAGCGTAATGAAATATGATGCAAATGCTCGCGATCGGCTTGAAATGGCGATTGGCCTTTGCGAATGCGTCGCAACATAATCGCCGCCATATCCATTAGCGGAATAGCAATTAGCCATAACGCGGTAACTGGGCGAAAACTGGCTGTCTCACTTTGGGTGCCAATCAGTAATAACCAAATAACAGATAAACCAATCAGCATACTGCCGGCATCACCCATAAAGATTTTTTTACCGGGTACCAATTGCAGGTTAAAGGCTAAATAGGGCAGTAGCGCACAAATTAAGGTTAACGGTAGCAAGGCATATTCTTGTTGGCCCCAGAGCAACATAAAGCCGGCAATGACCACAAAGCTAACCAAACTGAGCATACCGGCAAGGCCGTCAATACCGTCGGTCATATTAAAGGCGTTGATCGCGGCAATAACCGCTATCAAGGTGATAGGGATGCCCAGTGGGCCTAAGGTCACTTCGCCTAAGCCGAAAATATTGCCCAAGCTATTCAGGTGTAAATCAAGCGCGAACACCATGCCAAGGCCAATGGCTAATTGCACGGCAAGGCGCAGTTTGACACTGAGATCGAGGTAATCGTCAAAGGCACCTAAGATGACCAAGGCACCGGCTAATAACAAATAATAGATAGGTTCCAGTTCAGAAGGGGCGAATAAGCCCAAGGCCACGGCTAAACCACAAAACACCGATAAACCACCAATTAGCGGAACGGCACCTTGATGCTGTTTACGACCCCGAGGAATATCCACTAAGCCTACGCGTTGTGACAGCGGGTACAATAAAATAATGGCTAACAGGCAACAGCCTAAAGCTGAACTCATTAACAGTAACTGGGATTTCATAACCGACTAATTTTTCTCAATTTTGTTAAACCGCAGAATTATTCAGCCAGGCGTCAGCTGAAACTTGTTGTAATAATAATGCTTAGTGACAGAATAAACGACTGGCTTTACGTAATAGTTAAAAATATTGTTTATTCTCGCTTGTATAACCCTGACCCCGCCCCGTTTTTTTAGCACTAAACGGTTGGCTTTAAGGAGCATTCATCGTCGTGTTAGTTGCCACTAAAAAACTGCTTGTTATCACCAATATGGGCCCGAAAGCGTCTGCGCCTTTTCAAGGCCAGTTTGTGCGAGCACAAGTAGATGAACTTGAGGCACAAGGCCATCCTTCTGCTTATCATTATATGCGCTGGCATAGTGACTCTTGGCTGAACAGGTTATTGAAATATCCGGTTTTCTTTTTGGATTTTCTGTGGCGATATATGTTGAGCCGTCAGCGTTATGACCTTATTCATGTGCACTTTTTTTATCCGACGATTTGGCTAGCATTGTTATATCGAGGCTTGCGTAATCGGCAGGTTAAGATTGTGGTGACCTGTCATGGCAGTGATATTTATCATTATCAACCGCCCGGTAAGCTTTACCGTTGGTGTGCAAAACAGGTGCAGGCTTGGGTTTTTACCAGCCAAGCATTAAGTGAACAGTTTTATTTTCAAGCCAAGCCACAACGGATCTTGTCAGCGGGTATCCAGAGTCGCTATGCTGCCGCGCGTTTTCAAACGCGTACCGAAAAAGACATTGATCTGCTGTATGTCGGCGCCTTAGATCGCAATAAAGGCATGGACAGGCTATTGGCTATGTTGCCCGCGTTGAGAGAACTGCACATCGTGATTGCCGGCACCGGGCCATGGCAACGTCAGCTAGAACAGGCGGTTGCAGATTACCCCAATGTGCGTTTATTAGGTGCTCAAGATGCTGAGGCTTTAGTCAAACTTTATCAACGTGCCCGCTGTTTTATCAGCTTATCGCGTAATGAATCTTTTGGTTTAGTGATGGCAGAGGCAATGGCTTGTTATACGCCAGTGGTGGCTACCGATACGGATGGCGCTAAAGCGCAAATAACATCGGGGGTAACCGGTTATCGCGTTTCACAGCAACAAGCAGAAGCGCAACTCTGTCAGCAATTGGTTTTAGCCATAAAGGCGCTGTTAATGTTAGACGAGCCAGAATATCGTGCAATGCAGCAAGCGGGTCGCCAACAAGCAGAGCAGGTGTTGTTACCCGAAGTGATACATCAGTTAACCCAACTTTATCAGGAACTTTAGCATGAGTGTTACAGAACAGGATTTGACGGAGGCCATTGCTGAAGTCAAGGTTGGCCCGGTTAAGGTGTCAGCCTTTAAAGATATGACGCATCTGCTGCAGTTTATTTTACCTGAGCAGGGCGAGAGCTATGCCGGTTCTGCCATTGCCATTAACCCCGAAAAAGTGTTAACTGCGATGGAAAATTCGGCCATTATGTCGGTTATCGAGCAAGCGGATATTCGTTATGCGGATGGTATCGGCGTGGTGAAAGTGATGCGTCGTCGGTTAGGTCGTCATGTTGAACGGATCCCTGGCTGTGAGCTTTGGCAACAACTGATGTCACGTGCGGCAAAACAACAAGTACCGGTGTTCTTAGTTGGGGCCAAGCCCGAGGTATTAGCGCAAACACAAGCCAAGTTACTGGCTGAGGGGGTAAACGTGGTCGGTGCTATTGATGGCTATTTTAAAGATGAAGCCGCGCTTATCGCTGCCATTAAACACGCCGATGCGAAAATTGTCAGCGTTGCCATGGGATCGCCCAAGCAAGAGTTATTGATCCAGCGTATTCAAGCTGCCCATCCTCACTGTTTTTATATGGGAGTCGGTGGCACTTATGATGTGTATACCGGTAATGTGAAACGTGCACCGGCCTTGTGGTGTAAATTAAATTTAGAGTGGGCGTATCGGTTATTAGCGCAGCCCAGTCGCATTGGCCGTCAACTTCGTTTATTCCGATACCTTTGGTGGTATGGACTGGGTAAAATTTAAGGGAAGCACCATGTCGCAATGGCCATTAATCAGTGTATATATGCCGACTTACAATCGTGCGCAGATGGCGTGTCGCGCTATCGATTCGGTGTTAGCCCAAACTTATCCTAACATCGAGCTTATTGTGGTCGATGACGCCTCCAAAGATGACACCTTTGCGGTGTTATCCGAACGTTATGCATCCGATGTACGTGTTCGAATTTTACGGCAAACCGAGGGGCAGGGGGCTTGTGCCGCGCGCAATAGAGCCATTGAAGTGGCTAACGGTGAGTTTGTCACGGGCTTGGATGACGATGACGAGTTTTTACCACAGCGTCTAAGCCAACTTTATGCCGCTTATGATGATCGTTATAGCTGTGTGTGTTCGGCCTATTTGTGGGATTACGGTAGCTTTACTAAAACCCTATTTGCGCAAAGACAAACCGTGAATTTGTCCAATTTACTGGATTTACACACTTTATCGAACCAAGCCTTAGTTAAACGTGAACGCATGCTGCAATTAGGCGGTTTCGATGTTAGCTTGGCGGCGTTTCAAGATTACGATATGTGGGTGCGAGTGGTCGCGGCCTATGGCCCTGCACTGCGTTTGGCGGAAGCCAGTTATCGCGTGCATGTAGGGCATGAGCAAGGCCGTATTACCAATTCACCGAAACGCCTAGATGCTCATCAGCAGTTTGTAGCGAAGCATCGCTCTTTAATGAGTGAGCGTAACTTACAAAATCAGATGTTTTATCGGCTGACGATGCAGCATCATGTGCTGCGGTTCACAGAATTTTTAAGCCTGTGCCGATATGGCTTGGTTAAAGTGAAGTGGCGTTACTATTTAAAACATAAATTAGCCGGTTTAAGTCAATTGCGGATGCGATTGCTGAGCAAAGGCTTAAGTGGATTATTTAAAAAATAATGTCAAGCATCCGACATTACCTCAGTATCGCCACGCCGCTTGATAAGCTTCTGGTGTTGCTCGCCTCGTTGCTGGTATTTATCGATTGGGGTAATGGCCTGTTGTGGCATACCTTTGGGAGCAGTTTTGGTTTCTCGGCCAGTATTAAACTGCTGCTATTGTTGCTGTTAATTTACCGTGGTTGGCAGTTAAATCGCCAAGCCTTGTACTGGCCCTTGTCGTTAATGCTGCTGATGTTACCCGGGCCTTTATATGTTTTATGGCTAACAGGCCATCACTATGGCTTGGCCGATCTGCAATTAATCAGTAAATCAGCAGCGCTATTAGTGGCACTGGCTTATTTTTCTGAATTGGCTCGCCAGCAACCCCAGGCTTTTTTACGCTGGCTAGACGGTGTGTTTGCTGCCAGCTTTCTGCTGTTGTTTGTTAATAGCCTGCTGGGGTTAGCCGGGTACGGTGGCACGGCCTATCAGCCGATGGATGAAGTGGCGCAGCCCTTTCTTGGCGTAAAAGGTTTCTTTATTTCAACCAATGAGTTGTCAGGTTTGTTACTGGTGCTCAGCTGTTGGTTGTTAGTTCGCAGTTGGCAAGCGCTGCGCTGGTTCTATCCCTTGCTCAGTTTAGCGGCACTGTCGATAGCCGCGTTATTGCTAACGAAAACCGGTTTGTTTGGTGTGCTGCTGTTAGTGCTACTGATCCCCATTTTATTAACGCCACGCGCTTATTTTTACGCGAAACGGCAATGGCTGTTGGGGCTAAGCGCCATCATTTTAGGTTTATTGATGCTACTGCTATGGAATTTAAGCAGTGTCCTGCAATGGGTAGGAATTTACGACAAGCTGCAATTTGCTTATCAACAGCGGGGTATTATGGGCATTATTTTGTCCTCCCGCGATTATTATTTACAGCGTAATTTCACCCTGGTCGCTGAGCGTTACCCTGAGTGGTTACAATTATTTGGTGTCGGCCAAGGTGGCTTGCGTCTGCATTTGAAAAAATACTTTATCGAATTAGATTTATTCGATCTGCTGTTGTTTTACGGTTTAGCCGGAGGCTTATTATTCGCCTTATCTTTTTGGCGCGTGTTTGGTTTAAGTGCCGGCGCCTTGAAAAAAACTTCAGCAGCGGGGCCGGTGTTACTGTTAAATAGCCTGTTATTATTGGTCGCGTTACTCGCCGGACATGTCCTGACCTCCGGCATGTTATGGCTGCCTTGGGCGTTGATTAATGCCGCCTTACTGGCACAGCAAGCATTGCCGCGAGCCTTGGCATTAACGCTTTTACAGACCGAAACGGGAGCCGCTGATGAAAGATCTGCTTGAGCCGCTAATTTATCCGCATAATATGCTGCTATATGGGTTGTTATTCGCTTGTATCGCCTATCGAAAAAAAGGCTTGTGGTGCTTGTTGCTATTTTATTATTTAATTGGCAATACCTTTGTGGCTAATCAGGTACGGCAATGGTATCAACAGCAAGCTGTTGTTTCAGCATCCAGTGTATTAGGGCGAACGCCTGATTTATTTGTGATGTTAGGCTGTGGTGGCTCAGCCGAGCAGATACCGGCCTGTGCAGCAGCGCGTATTCAACAATTAAACAGTGAAATTGCCCTATTACCCCAAGCGGCGCCGCTGGCCGTGGTTATCACAACCCGTTATTGCGAGCCTTATTTAGCTGCGTTACAACAGACGGTAAGGCATGGCGCTATCGATTGTTTTGATGCGGGTGAAAATACTTATCAAGAGTTTCAAGCCCTTGCTAAGCGTTTAAACCCACAACACGCTATTCGCTTTATAACCAGTGATTTTCATAGCTGGCGGGTGCGACAGTTAATTAAAGAATATCAATTATCAGCCAGTGTAGGAGTGGTGCGCTCGCAAACGTTTCGCCCGGTCAATTGCACTTTAAACTGCCTGCTGACGGTCAACTTAAGTAATTTAGATTTGTACAGTAAGCTAATGGCCGAGTTTGCCAGTTATGCGGTGTATCGCGTTGCCGGCAAAGAAGTGACTGGCGTGGTGTCCGACTAAATAACATCAGACTAAGCAGACTCTCGGCACTGGCACCAAACAGGTGAGTTACTGGCGTGGTGTCCGACTCAATAACACCAGACCAAGCAGACAACCGACACTGGCACCAAACAGGTGGGCATCGATGGCAACATCAGCGTTAATTTGTGCCGCCAGGGCTAAATCAGGCGCAGAGAATTGTTCGCTCAGGATTTTTACCAGTACACCCGCCAAAATGAGATAGCCGGTACGAAAGCCTTGTTTAATATCAATGACTGCGCCATAGCATAAAATGCCATGCAAAACGCCTGATAAGCCTACGTAATACAGCATGTCGGGCGCCAGCCACCATAATCCCGCACTCGTGCCCAAGCCTAAGATCAGTAATTGCCAGCCAAAGGCTAAGCGCCCTGGTAAATGCCCATGGATCAGCATAATTAACAGCAAACCCACCATATTCATCAGCAAATGATAGGCATTACTGTGTAATAAATGGCCGGTCAGAACACGCCATACTTCACCTTGGCCAATGGCTGGTCGGCTGTATTGCAGCAGCTCATGCCATGCTAAGGGACTAAAATGTAACAAGAATATTAAAAAACCTAGCAAAAAATAGGGCGCATAAGATTTAATTGTTTGAGATAGCATAGTGCTGGTTGATCTTATTATAGGAACTGAGTAGGGTGTTTATGACTGTATTATAAGGAAAGTCTTGATAATGAAAAGCACTCTTATCCCACTCGTTTCGTTATTCCTAATAAGTTTTGCCCCCAGCTTATTAGCCCAAGCTACGCAGGAAACGCGTGAACCTGAAGCTACTACTGGTATTGTGCAACAACAACTTACCCGCTTTCCTACGGCAATGGTCTCTGCGGCGCATCCCTTAGCATCTGATGCGGGCGAGCGCGTGTTGCGAGCTGGCGGCAGTGCCATTGATGCGGCTATTGCCACACAGTTAGTGCTGGGTTTAGTTGAACCACAAAGCTCAGGGATCGGCGGCGGCGCTTTTATCTTACATTGGCAAGCGGATAACCAAGCCTTAACCACTTTTGACGGTCGTGAAACGGCACCTGCTGCGGCGGGCCCTTATTTATTTGCCGATCATGGCAAGGTGATGAGTTGGCGCGAAGCTTATGTTGGCGGTAAATCGGTGGGGGTGCCGGGTGTACTTAAAGCCTTAGCCGATGCCCATCAACGCTACGGCCAACTGCCTTGGGAATCGCTATTTACCGATGCCATTACCCTAGCCGAGCAGGGCTTTGCCGTGAGTAGCCGCACCTCGAAGCAATTAGCGATGGGCTGGAACAGTGGTTTGAAGCAGCTGTCGCCGGCTAAAGAGTTTTTTTATCCGAATGGCAGCTCATTACTTGAAGGCGCAACGCTGAAAAACCCAGCGTATGCGGCGCTGTTACGTAACATTGCCAAAGACGGGGTCAGTGCTTTTTATCAAGGTAAAAATGCCGAGGCGATGGTCAAAACGGTGCAACAAGCCGCGATTAACCCAGGTAGTTTGGCGTTATCTGATTTAGCCAATTATCAAGCCATTGAACGTGATGCGCTCTGTGTGGCGTATCGGGTATATCAAGTATGTGGCATGGCCCCCCTAGCTCTGGCGGCCTTGCGGTGTTGCAAATGCTCGGTATTTTAGAGCATTTCCCACTGGCCGAGATGCAGCCCAATAGTGCCCAAGCTGTGCATGTCATCAGCCAAGCCTCTCGCCTCGCGTTTGCTGACCGCGATCTGTATGTAACGGATCCGGCTTTTGGTCATGTGCCGCTGGCCGGTTTGCTCGATCCGGCCTATTTAAAGCAACGCGCCGGCCTGATTAGTGCTCAAGATCAAATGGCCACAGCGGGTATCCCGCTGGGTGCTGAAGCACAAGCCACCTCAAAGGCAGTGGAGTTTCCGAATACCAGTCATTTTTCGGTAGTGGATGCAAAAGGTAATGCGGTGAGTATGACCACCAGCATCGAAAATGTGTTTGGCTCAGGTTTAATGGTTAATGGCTATTTGCTGAATAACCAGTTAACGGATTTTAGCTTAGCGCCTCGCGATGGTGAGCTTTGGGTAGCAAACCGTGTTGAAGGTGGCAAAAGGCCTCGCAGCTCGATGGCACCGATGATGGTATTTGATGCCGATAATAATTTACGTTTAGTGATTGGTTCGCCCGGTGGCAGCCGTATTATCAATTATGTGGCGTTAAGTATTATCGCCCTATTAGATTGGGATTTAGATGTGCAGCAAGCCATCAACTTGCCTCGTTTTACCCATCGCAATGATTATTTGGCGTTAGAGCAGGGCACGCCGTTGGCTGAGTTAAAAGAGAGCTTAACCGCAATGGGTTATGATGTGCGGATCCAAGATCTCAACAGTGGTTTACACGCCATTGAAGTACAAGCAAAACAGCTCGAAGGTGCTGCAGATCCCCGCCGCGAAGGCAAGGTCAGTGGTTTTTAAGCGTTAGGTTGGAGTAATAATGACTATCTTGATTGAGCAAGCGGCCAGCGGTGTGTTAACACTGACGATGCGGCGCCCTGAAAAAAAGAATGCGTTAAATCTGGCGATGTATCGGCAGCTTACGGCGGCATTACAACAAGCACGGCAGCAGTCACAGTCTAAAGTTGTGGTAATTCAAGGGGATGCAGATTGCTTTACCAGTGGTAATGATTTGCAAGATTTTTTATCTGCGGGTGCTTTAGATATGCAGCATCCGGTGGTGCAGTTTCTATACGAAGCCGCCAGTTTTCCCAAGCCCTTGATAGCCGCTGTGGCAGGGCTTGCCATTGGCATCGGTACTACACTATTGCTGCACTGTGATCTGGTTTACGCTGCGCCAGCCAGCCGTTTGCAGATGCCGTTCACATTGCTGGGGTTATGCCCTGAAGCCGCATCCAGTTTATTATTACCGCAGATCGCCGGTTACCAGCGCGCCGCGCAATATTTGTTATTGGGGGAGGCTTTTAGCAGTGAGCAAGCTGCACAATTTGGCTTAGTAAATGACATTGTGCCGGCCGAGCAGCTATTGGCTTTTGTTGCGGCCAAAGCAGCAAAGCTGGCGGCATTACCTAGCGAAGCGGTGTTACGCAGTAAGGCGCTGTTAAAGGCCCCTCAACAGACGTTAGTGCAGCAAGTGATTGGCCAGGAGTTGCTGGATTTTCAGCAGTTATTGTCATCTGACGCTTGCCAACAACAGCTTGCTGCTTTTTTTAAACGACGCTAAGGCTAAGTGAAGCACGGACTTAGCCTTAAGGCCGCCATTTACTAACGAATGGCGGTACTAAACTTGTCGGCTTGTACCGTTTTGACTAGCCAGGAACCTCGATGTCTTACCATTTCAACTGTCCGAGTGTCTTGCACGCGTTTGTTATCAAATTCGCCATCAAAAACCAGCTGAATAGTTGCATCGTTATCGTACTGCTGGCGCAAATTACGACCGCTATTGTTGACGTTAATGACTACGGTATCAAAGCTCATATTCAATAGGGTACGGCTGACTTGTTTTACCGAGCCGTAAGACTCTAAGATTTTGGCGTATTCATTGGTCGACAAGCTTTTCGCCCGATTTAAATCTTTTTCATTATAAATAGCATGAAAAAATTCACCGGCGATAAATTCAGGCGTGCCAATTTGCGCATTAACTTGCGGGTTGTCTTCAGTGCAGCTGACTAATAGCAATAGTAGCGGTAACAGTAGGAGTTTTAAATAAGCCATAACATCATATTTTCCTTAAGCGATAGCAGAATTGTGGGTGTTTTCAGGCTATCTGTAAAGAAAAAGGCGGCGAAAAGGCTATTTATCTGGCCATCCATGGCCGACAACGTGGCTTAAACACACCCGTCATGCTTTACTGACGGGCATCACAGCTAAGGCCGCATTTATCCATTAGGCTTCTAATTCTTGCTCGGTGAAAATATTGGCGAACAAGGGGCTTGATAAGTAACGCTCTGCCGCGCTGGCTAGGATCACCACGATATTTTTACCGGCAAACTCGGGTAACTCGGCTAAACGTGCTGCGGCAACTACCGCGGCACCTGATGAGATACCGGCTAAAATGCCTTCTTCTTTCATCAAGCGATGTGTCATGGCAATGGCATCATCACTGCTGACTTGCTCAACCCGATCAATTAAATCGACATCTAACACACCAGGAATAAAACCGGCACCGATACCTTGAATTTTATGTGGGCCAGGTTTGATTTCTTCACCGGCTTTAACTTGGCTAATGACCGGCGATTCCGAGGGCTCAACCGCCACGGTGACTAGCGGATGCTGCTTCTCTTGTTTTAAAAAGCGACTGACACCCGTGATAGTCCCGCCAGTACCAACACCGGCAATAAACACATCCACTGCACCGTCTAAATCATTCCAAATCTCTGGGCCGGTCGTTTCAAAGTGAATTTGTGGGTTAGCCGGGTTATCGAACTGACCCAAAATGAGGTATTTATCTGGGTTAGATGCTTGAATTTCTCTGGCTTTTTCAATTGCGCCTTTCATGCCTTTTGGCCCTTCAGTTAACACCAAGTTGGCGCCTAAGGCTTTTAACAATTTACGACGCTCTAAACTCATGGTGGCCGGCATGGTGAGGGTGAGCTTGTAACCGCGGCTCGCCGCCACAAATGCCAGGGCGATACCCGTGTTACCTGAGGTTGGCTCGACTAATTCGGTGTCTTTTGTCAGGATGCCACGTTTCTCTGCATCCCAAATTAAAGCAGCGCCTAAGCGACATTTCACACTAAAGCTTGGGTTACGCGCTTCAATTTTGGCATAGACATTGGCGCCTTTAACGACACGGTTTAATTTGACCAAAGGGGTGCGGCCGATCGACAATGTGTTATCTGCGTATACATTAGCCATAAAAACTCCAAAAAAAAGATAAGGAATAACCAGTACAATAACCCATAGCATACGCGGCCTAGCTAAAAGTTAAAGTAGCAATTTGCTATAACATATATCAGTTTTTTCACTAAGCACGGAGCCTGTATGGCCTTTCAAAGTACCGAAAACTACATCGTGTCTGCCGAGCTGGCACTGGCGGTTAATGCCGCTGTTATCCTAGAAAAACCCTTATTAATTAAAGGCGAACCGGGCACTGGTAAAACACGTCTGGCCGAAGAGCTTGCCGAGAGTTTGGACACTGAGCTGATTCAGTGGCATATTAAGTCCACCACCAAAGCGCAACAGGGCTTATATGAATATGATGCCGTATCACGCTTGCGTGATAGCCAACTAGGCAGTGAAAAGGTGCAACATATTGCCAATTATATTAAACCGGGCAAACTGTGGCAGGCCTTTACTGCGGCAAAACGACCTGTGTTGTTGATTGATGAAATTGATAAAGCCGACATCGAGTTTCCGAATGATTTGTTGCATGAATTGGATCGGATGGCGTTTTATGTGCATGAAACCGGTGAGCATATCAGTGCTGAGCAGCGACCGATTGTGATTATTACTTCCAATAATGAAAAAATGCTGCCAGATGCGTTTTTAAGGCGCTGCTTTTTTCATTACATACGCTTTCCTGATGCCGAGGTGTTACGCGAGATTGTGGCGGTGCATTTTCCGACTATTCGTCAGCAATTACTCAGTACCGCACTTGAGGTGTTCTTCGAGTTACGTGAGCTACCGGGTTTAAAGAAAAAGCCTTCTACCTCCGAACTACTTGACTGGTTAAAATTATTGTTAGCCGAGCAAATTCCGGCCGAAGTGTTGCAACAAAAACAGCAGCAGTGCGGCTTAATGCCGATGTTCGGCGCGCTGTTAAAAAACGAGCAAGATGTGCAGTTGGTTGAAAAACTCGCGTTTATTGCTAAGCGGGGGCGTTAGAATGTTGCCGTTTAGTGTTTTATCGACTGCCATCGTGTGTTGTTATGCTTATTGAGTTTTTTTTCACCCTGCGCAAATACGGCTTAAAAGTTAGTATTACTGAGCTGTTGGATTTACTCAATGCGCTAGAGCAGCAGGTGATCTTTGCCGATAGCGAAGCCTTTTATCAGCTAGCGCGTTTAATCATGGTAAAAGACGAGAGTCAGTATGACAAGTTTGACCGTGCCTTTGCTGAGTATTTTGAAGGGGTTGCGGCGGTCGATCTAGCCAGCAGTATTCCTGATGAATGGCTCATTCCAGATATCATTCGTCAGTTATCAGCCCAAGATAAAGCTGCGTTAAAAGGGCTGGGCAGTTTAGAGGACTTAATGGCGCAGTTGCGTGAGCGTTTGGCCGAACAGCAAAAACGCCATGCTGGCGGCAATAAATGGATCGGCACCGGCGGTACCTCGCCGTTTGGCGCTTATGGCTTTAACCCGGAAGGCGTGCGTATTGGCCAACAAGGCAGTGGTGCGCGCCGCGCGGTAAAAGTGTGGGATAAACGCGAGTTTAAAGATTTAGACAGTCACAGCGAGCTCAACAATCGCAGTATTAAGTTGGCGCTACGTCAGTTACGGCGCTTTGCCCGCAGTGGTGCGGCGACGGAATTGGATTTAAACGGTACCATTCAAGCCACCTCAGAGCAGGGAGGTTATCTGGATCTACGCTTTGTACCCGAGCGACATAATGCCATCAAGGTACTCATGTTTTTTGATGTGGGTGGCTCGATGGATGATCATATCACGCTTTGTCAGCAACTCTTTTCGGCCGTGAAAACCGAGTTTAAGCATCTGGAGTTTTTTTACTTTCATAACTGCGTATATGAAGGTGTCTGGCGTGATAATAGCCGACGGTTTACCGAACAAACCTCAGTGCTCGATGTGATCCACACTTACGGTAGCGATTACAAGCTGATTTTTGTTGGTGATGCCACCATGGGCCCTTATGAAATTGACTACCCTGGTGGCAGTGTTGAACACTGGAATGCCGAGCCTGGGCGAGTGTGGTTAAACCGTTTGCTGCAACAATACCCCAAAGCGGCGTGGTTAAATCCGCAGCCGCTGGCATGGTGGGGGCATTATCATTCCATCAGTCTGGTTCAAAGCATTATGCAGCAGCGTATGTTTCCGTTAACCCTTACCGGTTTATCTGATGCCATTAAAAGCCTTAGCTAAGCGCAACATTAATCGCTATTGGCGATGCTTAATAGGAGTAAACTGATGAGTGCGGAACTCAGTGTTATTTTACTGACTTCAGTATTGTTGTTACTGGCGTACTTTTGGTTATATCCCAGAGTGGCTGGCGCAGATCTAAAAAAAGTTGCGTTGTTTGATGGCTTAACCACCGTCATCGCGCTTGGCATCGTGGGTACTAAGTATTGTCAAACAGAGCACGTGTTTGAGTTTGCCGGTCTGCATCTAAACTGGTTTTGGTTTACGCTGGTCTGTTATCTGATCCTCGAAATTCCGTTGTCGATTTGGTATCTAAAACGCTTTCGAGCAAAGTAAGACGCTTTACGCAGCGTTTAACGTTTTGCAAACTTAAAACTTCGGGTTAGATGCCAAGAACCTTGCTGCTGATTCTGCTTGAAGCTAAATCATAGTGCACTGATAAACTTCATATTTTCGCCTTTGGCGAGATACTTTCTTTTGTGTCGCCAAAAGAAAGTATCCAAAGAAAATGCGACCCTACATTGCTGCGAAAGCCCGGCTCAACCTGACACGAGCAAGGCGACGAGGTAACTCGTTCGGCACTACCGTGCCTCGCTCAAACACCCCTCGTCTTAAAACCTTGGCCGTGCCAAGTTGACCGGCTTGCAATGTAATGGGATTAACAGCTAAAAATGGCCATGGATTTTTAAATACTTTAGATTTGATGCAATGCGAGTTAATAGCGAAGTCAACGTTGGCTGGAGACGTCTTTTTCAGGGATGAAAAAGAGGAGCGTACAGGGATTGTATTTACAGCGTGCTCCAGCCGACGCTTTACGCAGCGTTTAACGTTTTGCCAGCTTCTAGCTTCGGGAGCATGTTCCAACATCCTCGATGCCGACTCTGCTTGAGTTTAAACACTAATTTACTGATAATCTTTACGTTTTCGCCGTTGGCGAGATACTTTCTTTTGTGTCGCCAAAAGAAAGTATCCAAAGAAAATGCGACCCCACTTCCGCTCGAAAGCCCGGCTGCTCATGCGTTGTCCAAGGCGAAAACGTAACTCGTGCGGCGCTACCGTCGCCGCACTCAAACACCCGTTTTCTTAAAACCTTGGCCAACGATGATCAGTCGGCTCGCTACAAAGGGGATTAAGAGCAAAAACGGATTTTCTTAGCGGAACAATTTACACCTAATTGTTATTTCTAAAACCTGGGTCAACGGTGTTTAGGCGGATCGTTTTAAGGGATAAAGCTTCACTTATCAGTGAAGCTTTATGACGGTTGCTTTATTGCCGGAAGCTTGGCATCAGGGCTGGGATACCTGGTAGCATACCCACAATCGCCATCACCGTAGTTAACACGATAAACATTACCAGTGGTATGATCCAACGGCTCATATGGGTTAACTTAGCGCTACGTTCTTTACAGCCAATTAAGCCTAAATTGTCCAACAGAATGGTTAATGACCAACCAAAAGCGGGGTTAACCAAGGTTGAAGCAAAGACCACAATGGCTGCGGATTGCGTGGTTTTACCTTCACGGGTCATTTCCATACCCGCCTCTAACAGGGGGATAAACACCCCCACAATTAAGGCGACACAGAGTACCGGTTGCCAAATAGCCAGATCCATCGGGTAACCCCAGATCCCTGCAATAATACAAAATAGCGCGGTTAGGATAGCACCTGCGGGGATAGGGCGTTTAGCAATAGCGGCTGGTACAATATAGGTTCCCCAAGACGACGTAAAGTTAGCCCCGCCGAGCAATGAGCCAAAGGTTTGTCTGACTGAAGCGCTTAACATGGTGTCATCAATGTTCATTATTACTTTTTCAGTCCGTTGCGGGTAACTGATTTTTTGAAATACTTGATGACCTAAAAAGTCAGGTGACCACATGGCAACGGCAAGGATGGCAAAAGGCAGAACTACTACGAAGCTTTCTAATGTGGGTAAACCTAGCATCCAGCCAGTGTTGTCACCCCACCAGTACATCGGGTTCATATTAGGTAAACCCGGTGCCGTATGAAACTCAAAGGGCGCGCCAAGAGCAAAGGCCATAGTCCCCCCTAAAAAGCAGCTTAAAGGTACTGCTAACCAGCGTTTTTTAAAATGCTCTAAGAACGCATAGAGTAATATGGTCGACAAGATGACCACAAAGGCGATATGCGTTTTTTCGATCCCTTCTGCCCAAACGAACAATTTTTTCACTTGCGAGGTGGTACCAATAAAGCCGAGGTACAACAGTAAGCCGCCACAAACGCCTTTACTGGTCAGTCGTGCCAATAAGCTACCTCCTTTACTAAGCGCTAAAATTAAACCAAAAGCTCCAATTAACAGACCAAAGGCCATTGGGTGACCGCCTGTGGCGACAACAATCGGGATCAATGGGATCAGCGGGCCATGGGTGCCGGCTAAGTTAGCGGTGGGTAAAATAAAACCGGAAAAATAACAGAATAAAAACGGATGCGATTAACAGTTCGTAGCGAACGTTTTCAAGAATAAACGCATCGCCTAAACCTAAGGCATTGGCAAAGGTCGCAGCAATGGCGGCTACCATCACGACTTTACCGATCGTGGCCGCCATTGCTGGAATGGTATCTTCATACTCGAATCGATAGTCCCGAAACGGTAAATTGGCTCGCCAACGTTTGGGCTGCATAATTTGCAGTTCATGCTTGAGGTAGGCTTCTCGGCTACTGAACTTTGAACTGGGTTTGTGTAAATTTTGGTAGCTATCGGTAAAGGCGTGGTCCGCTGTTACCTGTGCAGCTACAGACAAGCTGTTATCTTCAGGCTTGGTGTTCATGCTATCCCCGGCAACATAGTTGCTACTAAAAAATTAAAATCACAGTTTTTTATAAGCAATTAGATGTTGAGGTAGCAGAATAAAACAGCCGCTAGAAAATTGTTATTAGTCAAAGGTCGAGGTTGACAGAAATTAATGCGGTTTTAGTGTTAAGTTTAGTCTGGTTTTGCTGCTGCGTTGCGGCTGACACGAGGGCATCTTGTGGTGTGTGATGTGTTAGGTGTTATTTCAGCAAGAAAGCTGGCAGCTAAAGCATGACAACAACTCAAGGCCGTGATGTGGATGGGCGAATTTTTGCTGACCCGAACAAGGTGAAAAAAACGGACATGCGCTGTCCGTTATGAAAGAGGTGATAAAGCAATACTGATTTTGTGGCTAATCGTCTTGCTCTGCCGCCGCATTGCGCGCTTTACGTTCTTGCATTTCATTATAAGCGGCGTTAATTTCATCGAGCACTGCATCGATATCGGCTAACTGTTCATCTTCGGCAAATTCACCGGTCAGTTCAGTGTCAGGATTCAGGTTACCGGCTTCAAACAAGGCCCAGATTTCTTTAGCATATTTTGTGTTTAATAGCTCAGGTGCAAATTGCCCATAATATTGGGTAATATTATTCACGTCTCGGCTTAACATCCACTGAGCGTTGTTATTGGCTGCCGCATCCACTGCTTGAGGTAAGTCAATAATGACCGGGCCAGTAGGATCTTGCAGTACATTAAATTCAGAGAGATCGCCATGCACTAAACCTGCGGCTAACATGCGCAAAATATGTTGCATCATGGTTTTGTGATCGCGTTTGGCTTGCTCGGGTTCTAACGTGATATCATTTAAACGCGGCGCGACATCGCCATCTTCGTCTAAAATTAATTCCATCAGCAAGATACCATCATAACAACCGTAAGGCTCAGGTACGCGTACTCCAGCATCGGCTAACTTATATAAGGCATCTACTTCAGCATGTTGCCAGCTTTCTTCTTGTTGCTCACGGCCAAAGCTTGAGCCTTTCTCCATGGCGCGAGCGCGGCGCGAGCTGCGCACTTTGCGGCCCTCTTGATACTGTACTGCTTTTTTAAAACTGCGTTGGCTAGCATCCTTATACACTTTGGCACATCGAATGGCGTTACCGCAACGAACGACATAGACAGAGGCTTCTTTACCGCTCATCAATGGCCGTAATACTTCATCGATAATACCTTCATCAATTAAAGGTTGGATGCGTTTTGGTGTTTTCATAACACCCCTATAGTAAATTGGCAAAGTGCCAAACGTTAAGCCGATCCATGGCAACAGGCTGCGGTTGCAGCAGCATATTGCCAACGGGAGGTTACAAATCTAAATAATGTGGCCAACCTAGCAGTGGGCTGGTTAAACCGTGTTTATGTTCAAAGGCATCGAGTTTTTCTGGCGATGCGTCTAACCGTTGCTGTTTTTGATATTCACGGCAAAACAACAAGGTACGCTGTAAGGCAGGATGAAAATGCTGGCCCAGATCCTGGCGGATCGCACTGGCGTTTTCAGCGGGCAATTCAGCTAATACCGCTTCGGTTTGTAACATAAGGTAAGCATCATTAAACCAATGCTCGGCAAAGTCAATTTCGCGTAGCCGACGTTTTAAATCCTGCTTTACTTGACCACCACCCGTTAAAGCACGATAGAGCACAATCTCAGCCAACACTTCTTCCAAGCTAAAATGCTCGAATTCATCAAATTGTTGCCGTTGATAAAACTGTTGTCGTAATAGCTGCATAGCCTGAAAACGATGATGCTCGGTCAAGGCTTGTTGATAGGCTTGCCAACCTAGCCACTCTTCTGAATCGGGCGGACAAGATACTTGTGACAGCAATTGTTCATCAACTTCGCCATATAAGGAACTCTTGCCTGAGGTTTTACGATGCACAGTGCTGAGCATATGCCAGCCTTTTTGAAACGGTTTAACTAAACCTTCAGGCGCTAATAAGAGCTGGAGAGCCCGTACTTGATCTTTATCGCTTAACGCCATCAGGCCCAGACTGACAATGCCGATGACATCGTAAGCGGCTTGTTCTAACAGGTGCATCTTGTATTTGTTATAGAACTTGTCAGCAAACTTTAGGCTCATCAACACGGCTTTGCTTTTAATTTGCGCTAATTCAGTGGCATTTAATTGTTCTGCCGCTTGCGCGTATCGAATCACCTGCGTTAAAAAGGGGCCTTGCTGGCTATCTCGCACCACTAACTGCATGAAAATTATCCCTAATCCAAAAAGCTAAACATATCGTCGACTTCGCTAAATTCGTCTTCAGCTTGGTTTTTCTCTTTAGCTTGCATCACCAACTCGGTAGCAAATTTATTGATAATACCTTCCCAGCCAGATTTTTCATTGCGGATCAGCGCTTTAATGGCTGTTTCTACCTTAGGGGTTAATTGGCGGATCAGTGCCAATAAGCTCTTCGGATCATCATAGCCAATGTTGTGGGCATCTTCGGCAAGCTGGCGTTCAGTGAAACTTTCGGCCTCTTCTAAATGTTCTTCATCTTCATACAGCTTATCTTCCCAGTAGTTTTCATACTCTAGAATTTCACCGCGATAAATTTCAATAAAAGGGATCGATAAATAGAACAAGCCGGCGGGATCTTCAGCAATACACTCTAAGATCTCAGCTTGTTTATCTTCGTTATCTTGGGTGCGGATCAGGTAAGTTAAAAAATCAAAGGTATGCTGTTTCAGATCTTCCGCATTGTTTTTGATTTTTTCTTCCCAATACAAGGGTTGCTGACACACAATATCGCGGATTTTTTCTGGCGTCATCAGCTCAGAAATAATCGATGGGAACGATAAGTCATGCTGGCTGTTCATTTGTGTTAGCGTAACAATATCAATTTGCTCAATCACATCAACCAGTTGTTGATCGCTCATGGTGTTGGCAATAATCTCAAAACGCTTACTGGCTTGTTTTGGTTCGACTAGCGCTAATTCTTTTATTTCTGCTGCAGCAATAGCAATTAAATCGGTACTCACTCTCAGCCCTCCCGGTTAAAGCGGATTTCATCATATTGATCGTCGTAGCCTTCTTCATCGCTATCGTCGTCATCGTGTTCGTCATCACCACCAAAACCATAGGGTGCGTCTTCTTGTTCATCATCGCTGTCCTCAGCCGCGTGGTTTTTGGGCATGGTCACATTTTGCGTTAGTAAATACAGTGCGGCACAGGCTTCAATTAACATCGTTTCAGAATAATCACGAATGGCTTTTACCAAGGGCAAATCGGCATTATTAAAGGCAACAGACACTTTAAACTCTTCCCAACTGGGCTTTTTAGCGGCGCTTAACCATTGCTGCCATTTTGCTGCCGCGGCAGGGGGGAACTTAACTCGGCCATAAAGCGCCATCGGTAAATACTCTGGTACCGACTCAAGCATTTCAGGATCAGCTAGTAATACGGCTTTCATTTTGCTGGTAAATTGCTCAAGCGCTTTCGGATTTTCCGGGTCGCTATACGAATCTATATTTTCACCGGCGTCGGTTTGTAAGGCGCGGATCCGTGCCAAGTTTAATTTGCTGCTCATGATGGCCTCAGGCGTAATATTCGTCCCACAGCTCACGCATTGCGGCTGCAGGATCGGTAACAATAACGTTATTAAAATCTTTTAAGAAGGCGCTACGTAACTTCGGATCGCCCAGCACTTCATAGGCTGTTTTGACCCGTTGTAATTGATTGGCGGCTTGCTGCAATTCTTCTTCTGATAAACCGTGTAGTTTATCGGGGTGAAACTTATTTGCTAAGCGGCGATACGCTTTTTTAATCTCGTCATCACTGGCATTAGACTTTACGCCCAGTACCCGAAAGTGATTAATCATGTTGTTATCCTGTACAGACGGCGACTAGGGGTTAAACAGTAAATTATAGCCGCAAATCATAGCAGATCTGATGCAGGGTTGGCAGCGCATTATGCAATTCCACTTTATTAAGTTCGGCCACTTGAGTAATGCGCTATTTAGCCGCATCATATGCAGGCCTATGTTACGTTTTCACTGCGTTTTTAAGCGGCGTAGCAGGCTTTTTTCTCCATCGAGGTGTTATGCGCTGGTTTAGCGGTTTAATCATTTTGTTGTATCTAACGGTACTTTGCACACCGCATTCGTCTGCGGTGTATGACGTTAGAGTATTGCCGCAGATGGATAGCCAGTTGCAAGCGGTGCCGGTGGCACTGCCGCAGTTTTTAGCTAACGAAGCGGATGAAGAACCCGAACAGCCTGATGTTGCCCTGCTTAGTCGCAACCTTGGGCTAGGGCATCTTAGTACCCCTGTTGCGATGACGCAGCGCTTAGCGGTGTTGGTCAACCGCTTATTTTCATCTGCGCAAGCACGCGCCCCCCCTTTGTTCCTCAGCATTTAAATGATGGCGCGACCCATTGTGGTTCGTCGCACTGTTTAAGATAGCTTAATCAAAGCCAAGAAGCGCTTTGGTGTGAGAGGAAAATATGGTTTTTATTGATATTGCGCTTATGCCTGGCAAAGCGTTATTGCCTGTGCTTTTTATATTATTTACCCCGCTGTTACTTCAAGTGTGTCGGCATGTTGATGCGCCTGTTAGCAAGGAGCAGCTATGCTAAACAAGAATTCAACTTGGCAGGTATGCATGGTGATCAGTTTGCTGCTGTTGGCTCTGGTTTACGCACTGCCTAATCTGTATCCAGCCGATCCTGCACTGAGTATCAGTGCAACCCGTGGCGCGCAAATCAGTGAACACACTCAGGCGCAGTTAAGCCAAACGCTGCAACAAGCGAACATCCCCGTTAAAGCCCTGCAATTACAAGACGGTCAATTACTGTTACGTTTTGCCGATACCGAAACGCAGTTACAAGCGCAAGCCTTGTTCAACAAAACACTTGATCATAATTATGTTACGGCCTTGAGTTTAGCGCCTGCCACGCCCTCGTGGTTAGCCCGGATTGGTGCGACGCCAATGAAGTTGGGTTTAGACTTACGCGGTGGCGTGCATTTTTTGTTAGCGGTGGATATGCAAGCGGCACAGCAAAAACACATGAATGATTTGCAGCAGCGGCTGCGTGTGGAAATGCGGCAAGCCGATATCCGTTATCGCAGCGTGCAAGCCGATCCAACTCATGCCCAACTGCAGATTGCGCTGCGAAGCGCTACTGATTTAGCCTCGTTAGAATCACTGCTGTCAAAACGAGATCGACAGTGGTTGCTTAGTCGTGCCGATGATGGTGTTACCTTGCTGTTGCAACTGTCTGAGCTGCAATTAAAAGCGCTGCGTGAAGAGGCGCTGGAACAAAATATAACGATTTTGCGTAATCGGGTAAACGAAATTGGTGTTGCCGAGCCGATTGTGCAGCGCCAAGGTGCCGATCGGATTATTGTGCAATTACCCGGTGTGCAAGATACCGCGCAAGCCAAAGAGATTTTAGGGGCGACGGCTTCTTTAGAGTTTCGCCTGGTGAACACCCAAGCTGATATAGCCGCTGCGCTCGCCGGTCGCGTACCCGCCGATGCTGAGCTATTCCAAACCCGTGACGGGCAGCCCATTTTACTTGAAAAACGCATTATGCTGACCGGGGATCGGATCACCGATGCCAGCTCTGGCTATGATGAATATGGTATGCCGCAAGTCAGTATCATGTTAGATGCTCAGGGCGGTGAGTTGCTCTCTGCGGGAACGAAAAACGCCACCGGGCGGCGCATGGCGTCAGTGTTTGTTGAATACAAAGCCAGTGCCGAGCGTGCTGAAGATGGCAGTGCCGTGCTGATTAAACAGCAAGAGGTGATAAACGATGCGACCATTCGTATGCGCCTTGGCCATAGTTTTCAAATTACCGGTTTAAGCTCGTCTGCTGAAGCTCAACAGCTGGCGTCGTTATTACGTGCGGGCGCCTTAATCGCACCGATCCAAATCTTAGAAGAACGCAGCATCGGTCCTAGTTTAGGCCAAGAAAATATTAAGCTTGGTATGCAAGCCATCTCTTTTGGCATGCTGGCCGTGTTGCTGTTTATGCTGGTGTATTACAAAGGCTTTGGTTTGGTCGCGAATGTTGCTTTGCTCGCCAATGTGGTGTTGCTGGTGGGGCTATTGTCGATGATTCCTGGCGCCACCCTAAGTTTGCCCGGCATGGCTGGCATAGTGTTAACCGTTGGCATGGCAGTGGATGCCAATGTGTTGATCTTTGAGCGGATCAGAGAAGAGCTCAGCGCAGGGCGCTCTGTTCAACAGGCTATTCATGAAGGCTACGATCGCGCCTTTGCCACCATTGCCGATTCCAATATTACCACCTTGTTAGTGGCATTAATTCTGTTTGGTATTGGCACCGGCCCGGTGAAAGGTTTTGCTATTACGCTGGCACTGGGGATCTTAACCTCGATTTTTACCGCGGTGCTGTGTACTCGCCTGCTTGTTAACATGATTTGGGGTGGCCGCCGTGTGCAGTCACTGTCTATTTAAGGGGTATTTGATGCAAGTATTTAACTTTACGCAACCGGCTAATTTTATGCGCTATAAATGGCTGGCCGTGAGTGTGTCAGTGCTGTTGGTGCTTAGCTCGTTGATGCTATTAGCCACGCGTGGTTTAAATTGGGGTTTAGATTTTACTGGCGGTACAGTGATTGAAGTGGCATTTCAGCAAGCCGCTAATTTGGTGCAAGTGCGCGAGGTTTTAGCCGGTGCCGGTTATGCGGATGCTGTTGTGCAATTGTTTGGCAGTAGTCAGGATGTGTTAATCCGTATTCCGTTGCAGCAAGGGCTTGCACAAACACAGCTGGGCAGCACGGTATTAGGCGCGTTAACACAGCAGATTGATCCTCTGATCAGTTTGCAGCGCATTGAGTTTGTGGGGCCAAGTGTTGGCGCGGGTTTAAAGCAAGATGGGGGCTTAGCGTTGCTAGTCTCCTTATTAGGTATTTTACTCTATGTTACCCTTCGCTTTGAATGGCGCTTGTCACTTGGAGCCGTTTTGGCTTTAGGGCACGATGTGATTTTAACGCTGGGTTTATTTTCTTTATTGCAGTTAGAGTTCGATTTGACCGTTTTAGCGGCAGTGTTGGCGCTGATTGGATATTCAATCAACGATACGATTGTGGTATTTGACCGCATTCGCGAGAGCTTTCGCAAACTGCGTGATAGTAGCGCGGAAGAAACCATTAACCATGCTATTACCACCACCTTAAACCGTACGGTTATTACCTCGTTAACTACGCTATTGGTGTTACTGGTACTGTTTTATATGGGGGGTGCGCTGATCCATGGTTTTGCAACGGCGTTGTTGTTCGGCATTCTGGTCGGCACCTATTCGTCAGTTTATGTGGCCAGTGCCATCGCCTTAGTGTTGGGTTTAACGCGGGAAGATTTGCTGGTACCCATGATTGAGAAAGAAGGCGCCTCGAATGATTTGCCGCTGTGAACTACCCAGCGACTAAAGATCACTGGGCTTCTACGGTTTAGCTTTACACTAAGCCGCTTCTTTTTTCTCAGCTCCATCACCCAACTTCGATAAGACGAAGACTTTCGTTTTAATAGCCGATTTCTGCTGAGATGTGGGGGTTACCCTTGCGACTATTCCAGCCGCAATCAAATCTATTTCACCTGTCCTGGCTATGCTTATTGCCGCCGAAAGGTCTCGGCTCTGATAGGTTGCGCAAGTTGAGCAGGTGAAGTTTCTTTTATTTAATGTCAGTGCATGATGCTGACCGCAGTCAGTACAAATACCGGTGGACTTAACGAACCGGCCAATTTCATGGTAAAGCTTACCTTCAAGCTCAGCTTTATATTTTACCAGCTGAGTGATAAGCCCCATTACGTTGTCAGCGACCATACTGCCATTAAATTTTTGCATCCCTTTTACATTCAAATTCTCAAACACTAAAATATCACTCTCATTGGCTATCTGATGTGATGTTTTATGTGCAAAGTCGAGCCTTTGCCTTGAGATTTTTCCGTGTAATTTATTGATGCGTTCTTTTGTTATGCGCCAGCGATTTGAACCCTTTTTACGTCTTGCAAGCTGGCGTTGTAGATGGGTCAATTTCTGTTTGGATTGTTTTAAGAATTTTGGATTAGGCGCTTCAAAACCGTTCGAACCCACAACGCTTAGTTTCGAATTAATATCAAAGCCGGTTATTGACTGAAGCACCTGTCTGGCAGTTTTGCATTTTACTTCCTGAACGATGCTGCACTCCCACTTCCCGTGGCGATATTGAAACGTTACCGTTTTAATTCCACTGGCCAGTTTTCGGTGAAGTACGATAGGCACTTTGCCTATTTTGGGAATACTTATCGTGCCTTTTTCAACGCGAATACAGTTAGAATTATTTACCGCCCGAAAACTATCATCGTGAAGTTTTTTCTTTTTATATGAGGCTTTATGCTTCGGAAATCGCTGGAGCCGTTCTTTGGAAACGGCATTCTTTAATGCCGTTTCCAAATCACGAGCCACTTGCTGTGCGGCGGCGGAATCAAACGACTTAACCCAGGCAAACTCTTCGAAAACCTTTATTTCTTTGAGCAAAGTGGCCATATCGTTATAAGAGAGAAACGTTTTGTCGTACTGATAACGCCGTTCGTTTTCAGACAACAACAGGTTCCATATCCCACG
Source organism: Alishewanella sp. HL-SH06 (assembly GCF_052656265.1). NCBI lineage: Bacteria > Pseudomonadati > Pseudomonadota > Gammaproteobacteria > Alteromonadales > Alteromonadaceae > Alishewanella > Alishewanella sp. HL-SH06. The sequence goes on along the minus strand of NZ_CP199752.1, from coordinate 2,525,492 downwards.
TGCATACGAGCCAAACTCTATCAGCTTAGCTACCTGCTCTGGCGTTGGATTGAGCCTATAATTGTATCTGAGCACCTTTCCCATATACTGTATAGACTACTGTATAAGGGGGCATTGTCAAGATGGAATATGAAACTAAATCTCACTGCAAATACCTAATAGCATTGCATTTAATACTGGTCGTGAAATACAGAAAGCAATTACTGGCCGGACAGCTAGGTCAATTCGTTAAAACCTCAATTGTCGAATTATCGACAAAATCAGACTTTGAAGTTAAAGAGATTGAAATCGACAAAGACCATGTTCATTTTCTGATGACAATTTCTCCAAAATTCAGCGTCTCCCAGCATGTGCGAAACATTAAGCAAATGACTAACAACAAGATATGGAGATACGCACCAAACCTAAAAGACAGTTTTGAAATCAGAGAACGTTTTGGTCAGACGGATATTTTGCTTGCTCTGTCGGTAACGCCAGCGCAGAAACAATCAGAAAATACATTCAGGAACAAGGATAGCGATTCATCCCAGCGAATAAAGATCACTGGGTTTTCTCGCTAAACGTTCGATAAAAGTGCTTAGGGGTAGGTCGTTAATCATTTGACGTTCAGCTAAGCTGAAGGTAGCAGAAAAGAGCACCGATCATCGGATATGAGCGGTGCTCTTTAAAGCAACAAAGGGGTATCAGCAGGCTATTTAGGGGGAGAGCCGCCCGCAATGAAAAGGACCTGAGTCCTTTTCAACCGAGTCTCGGTGCCACAACGATAAAAGTGTGCTGTTTAGCGGTTGGGCTTTTTCAGGCAACGTTTATAGCTAAAAAACGCGATGGCTTAATAACCTTGTGCGTGAACATCTCGAACCGCCCGGCCCGAAGGATCGGTCATTTCAGCCATTTTGGCATCCCAAGCTAAGGCTTCTGGTGTGGAACAAGCGACAGACTTACCGCCTGGCACACATGAGATGGCACCTGCATGTGGGAAATGCTCTTCAAAGATCACCCGGTAGTAATAGGCTTCTTTGCTATCTGGCGTGTTGACCGGAAAGCGGAAGCTGGCGGTGGCCATCTGCTGATCAGACACTTCTTTCGCGGCATGCGCTTTTAAGCTGTCAATCCAGTTGTAACCGACACCGTCCGAGAATTGCTCTTTTTGCCGCCATAAAATTTCATTAGGCAGTAAACCCTCAAATGCATGGCGTAAAATGTGTTTTTCCATTTTGCCACCACCGCACATCTTCGCTTGAGGGTTTAAGCGCATAGCCACATCCATAAATTCTTTATCTAGGAACGGCACACGCGCTTCAATACCCCAAGCTGACATGGCTTTGTTAGCACGATTACAATCAAACAAATGTAAACGGTCTAATTTACGCAGTGTTTCTTCATGGAACTCTTTGGCATTCGGCGCTTTATGGAAATACAAATAACCACCAAACAGTTCATCCGAGCCTTCGCCAGATAACACCATTTTAATGCCCATGGCTTTAATTTTACGAGCCATCAAATACATCGGTGTGGAAGCACGGATCGTGGTTACATCATAGGTTTCTAAGTGATAAACCACATCACGCAGTGAGTCTAATGCCTCTTGCACGCTAAAGTGCACCGTGTGATGCACAGTACCAATGGCATCTGCTACTTTTTGGGCGGCAATCAGATCAGGCGACCCGGGTAAACCGACGGCAAAAGAGTGCAAACGGGGCCACCAAGCTTCTGATTGATCATCATCTTCGACACGGCGCTTGGCAAATTGCTGAGCAATAGCTGAAATTAAGGACGAGTCTAAACCGCCGGATAACAATACCCCATAAGGTACGTCTGACATCAGGTGAGTTTTTACGCTGTGCTCAAGTGCTTCGCGTAGCTCAGTTTCATTGGCAGGGTTGTCTTTAACCGCATCGAAACTTTGCCAATCGCGTTGATAGTACTGACGCAGTTCACCAATTTTGCTATCAAAATAATGGCCTGGCGGGAATTCTTTTATTTGCTTACAAACCGGTACCAGCGCTTTTAACTCTGAGGCGACAAATAGCTGACCATGTTCGTCATAGCCGTAATACAACGGAATAATGCCCATATGATCACGCGCAATTAAATAGCGTTGCTGTTCGGCATCATACAAAATAAAGGCAAACATGCCGTGCAGCTGATCAATAAATTCAGCTCCATGCTCTAAATACAACGGTAAGATCACTTCACAATCCGATTTTGTTTTAAACGGATAGGGCGTACTCAAGGTTTTTTCGAGTGTTTTATGATTGTAGATCTCACCATTCACTGCCAGAATGTGATTTCGCTCGGTATTAATGAGAGGTTGGGCACCATTTTCAGTATCTACAATCGCTAGGCGCTCATGCACCAGAATAGCATTATCATCGTTCCAAATGCCTGACCAGTCAGGACCACGATGACGTAATAACTTAGATAACTGCAGCGCTTGCTGGCGCAATGCTTTAACATCTGTCTTGATGTCAAGCACCCCAAATATCGAACACATGATAACCTCTGATAATCAAATTAATAACACAATAAGTTTTGGCAGTATGTACGTATATACGTACCCATTGAATGTGCCATGCTAGCGTTAAATTGCAAGTGCTTTTTGGTTTATTTCCTTTAATAGTCCAAAAAATAACCACTCTCGTCAAATGTGAAAGCTTATGAATAAAAAATCAGCAAAAAACCGCTTTAACGCCCCCGCCAACTGGTCGGCGCAGTATTTAAGCGCTAACCCGATCTTCAGCGAGTTGTGTCAGTTGTTTCCACTGACCGAACTTAGCAACTGGCCAACCTTAGTCCAACTTAATCATTGGTTGGGCCAAAGCGATTATCGCTTGGTGGACGATGCGCTGTTGCAAGCTGACGGACGTTACTACGAAGCTTTTATTTTTGCGACGTCGCACATTCCGACCCGTGCTGAAAATTGGCATGATCTGTTTGGCGGTTTAATTTGGGGGTTGTTTCCTAAAACCAAACGTCAGATCAACCAGCTTCACATCAGCGAAATGGCCTTACATGGACAACAGCAGCGTAGTAAAATTCGCAACAAATTAACCTTGCTGGATGAATGTGGTGTGCTGATTGCGCTGGAGCCGAGCGCTCAGGCTCATCGTCAGTGGTTACAACAGCATGCTTGGCGGCGCAGTTTTTGGCAGCAGCGCCATGATTGGCAACACGCTATTGTGCCAGTGATCTTCGGCCATGCTATTTATGAAATGGCCACTCAACCCTTTATCGGCTTAACCGCGAAAACCTGGTTTATTGATGTGCCTACCGGTTTTAGTCAATGGGCTTTAACAGATCGTTACACTTTTCTCGATGAAAAACTCTCTCAACAAATTGCTAACACTGAGCAACTGCTTAATAATGACCAGCTTACACCTTTGCCGTTATTAGGTTTACCCGGTTGGTATGCAGATAATAATGCAGAGGATTTTTATGCCAATACGGAGTATTTTCGTCCACGCAAGACTCAACAATAGGACTGTTAGATGATAGAAATAAAACAACTTGCCAAGGGCTTTACGTTAAGTAAAGGCAATAAGTTATCTGATACAGAGAAACAGGATGTTCGCTACAGTAATAAAGTCTTTCATTCGGTACGTGATGTCAGTTTTACCTGTGGTCAAGGTGAAGTGTTAGGCTTGCTTGGTCCGAATGGCGCGGGTAAAACTACGACGTTACGGATGCTGTCAACGGCCTTAAAACCTGATGCGGGTGCGGTGTTGATTAACGGTGTGGATGTCTTAAAAGAACCCGTAAAAGCCCGTAAGTTAATTGGTTTTTTATCAGCGGATACTGGCTTATATGGCAAATTAACCGCCTATGAAAATATTGCTTATTTTGCCAAATTACATGGTATGTCTGATGCGGCCATTAAAAAACGCATTGATGAACTGTTTACCTTGCTGAACATGCACGATTTTGCCAATCGGCGAGCCGATAATATGTCTACCGGTATGAAACAAAAAACGGCGATAGCGCGGGCGGTAGTTCATTCTCCCAAAGTGGTGATTTTCGATGAGCCGACCACAGGTTTAGACATCATGACCGTGCAAACGGTATTAGATTTTATTCAGTCGTTAAAAACGATAGGGATCCCAGTGATTTTCTCTACTCACCACTTAGATGAAGTGGCGAGTTTGTGTGATCGTGTGGTGGTCATTGATAAAGGGATCAGCAGCTTTTCGGGTGCATTGGCACAATTTAGTGCCTTAAGTGCCACGGGCGATTTACGTCAAGCCTTTTTATCTGTCTTACAGCAACAACCTGCAGCACAAGGAGCCGTCTAATGTGGCAAGTTTATCTTAAAGAACTTACGGAATTAATGCGGGATAAAAAAACATTAATTTTCGTGATCCTACTGCCAATTTTTATTTTCCCGGTGATCTTCGGCATTATGGGCTTGGTGTTATCTTCAACCACCAATAAAGCTATGCAAGAGCAACATCGCTACGTCATTATTAACGAGCAGCAAGCTCCTGAGTTTACCCAAGCGTTGTTTTATCATAAAAACTTTAAGCAGGTGACAACCTCATTGACCGAGCCTGAAGCGTTGATCGCGGCTATTCGTGCCGGTGATTTTGACGTTGCCGTGGTGATCCCTGCTGATTTTCAAGCAAAACAACAAGCGGTTGAACAAAGCCAATGGCAGCTAATTTATAACCAAGCCAGCCAGTTAGATTTTATGTCTCGTTACTTTAATGAAATGCTTGAAAATTATACTGGTACATTACAGCGTCAATCATTAAGTGCCTTGGGCGTTGATCCCGAAAAACTGACGGCAATTTTAAAACCCGTGTCGGTTGAAAAACTGGATACGGCAGCGAAACGTGAAAACCTGGGTGAAAAATTTGGGGCTTTAGTTGCTTATATTTTGATCCCGTTGTGCTTGCTCGGCGCGTCTTATCCGGCAATTGACATGGGTGCGGGGGAGAAAGAGCGGGGTACGCTGGAAACTTTGTTAATTTGTCCGATTAGCCGAACTGCCATTGTGTTGGGCAAATTTGCTACCGTGCTAACTACCGGCTTAGCGGGGGCGCTGATCACGGTGGCCAGCTTCGGTATATGGGGCGCGGTGATAGGCTCTTTTGCCGGTTTTTCAGTGGTTAAAGAGGCGATGGGAGCGATTTCTGTACCAGAGCTGTTGTTAATTTTTATGATGATCGTACCGACGTCGGCCATCTTTGCCTCTTTATTATTGGCGATCTCGATTTATGCCAAAACCTTTAAAGAAGCGCAAAACTATATGAGTCCGCTCAGTATTTTGATGTTTGTGCCTCTTGCTGCAGCCATGATGCCGGGTGTTGAATTAAATGCGAAAACCGCTTTTATTCCGGTAATGAATGTCGCGTTAGCCATTAAAGAGTTGATTAAAGGTACGGCTGAAACCAGTATGATTGCGCTGATTTTTGGTGCGACAGTGCTATTAGCTGCGGTATTAATTGCCTTTTGTGTGCACTGGTTCCAACAAGAAAAAGTACTGTTTCGTTAAATGACAACTAAAAGCTATTGATAACGATTCGCAATAGTATTAATATGGCGTGGTGTCCAGAACGGAGATCACGCCATGTTCATTTGTGTTTGCAAAGCGGTATCTGACAAAGCCATTAAGCAGGCTATCGCTGAAGGTGCCGATTCAATGCGCGCACTCAAAAATCAGCTGGGGGTAGGCTCTCAGTGTGGTAAATGTCTGTGTCAGGCAGCACAGTTGCTGCATAATGAACTGGTGAAGCAACAACCGAGTGCCGATATTATCGACACGTTAGCGAAACCGGCTGCTTAAGTTCGTACCCAATTAATTCCGCTTATCGCCACATTTCTATTTTCATTCAGTCGCAAAGCCCAGCATAATAGCTCAATGTTGCTCATACAGAAGCCTGTAAAGGCGTTGCAGTATAGTAAACGTGGTTTTGTGAAGGTAAGTCGAACGCTTTGGAGCAGTTAATGGATAAGATTAAGCAGGTTGCCATCGTCGGTGGTGTACATGGTAATGAGTTTTCAGGGATCTACTTGGTCAAACAATATCAAGCTGAGCCTGAGCGCTGCCGCCGTACCAGTTTTACTACTGAAACGGTCTGGGCTAATCCTGCGGCTTATGCTGCCAATAAGCGCTATTTGCACAGCGATTTAAATCGACAATTTAAAAACGTGGATCTGGCAAACCCTGAGCTTACCGACTACGAGCAAAGCCGAGCTAAAGTGTTAAACGCCCAGCTGGGTCCCAAAGGCGCTGCTCGCACCGATCTGCTGATCGATTTGCACAACACCACCAGTAATATGGGCGCATGTTTGATTTTGACGCAAGCCGGGCCTTTTTATAATAAAATGGCGGCTTACGTTAAAATGAACATGCCAGACGCGATAATTTCGCGTGATGAAGATCATTTCGCGGCAGAAGAGCACGCTTTAATGTGTACCTTAGGCCGTTATGGCGTGTTGGTCGAAGTAGGGCCACAGCCACAATCGGTTTTACGCCAAGATGTGTTAGACTTAATGCAAACAATGGTGCAGCACATTCTTGATTTTGTTGAGCTTTACAATCAGGATAACTTACCAGCCTTACCGAAAAAAACCGAGGCGTTTCGTTACTTACATTCGATTAAGTTACCGATGAATGCAGCGGGTGAGCGCATAGGTATGGTGCATAAAAATGTGCAAGATCGTGATTATCAACCGATTAACCCAGGCGATCCAATCTTCACCTTGTTTGATGGTACTGAAGTACTTTATGAAGGTGAACATGTAGTCTATCCTACCTTTATTAATGAAGCGGCTTATTATGATAATAATTTGGCGATGTCATTAAATGAAAAAGTCATTATAGAATTGGAATAAAAAAAAGGCGTGCGCTAAACGAGTTCGCCTTTAAACATAGGATGTGTATGAGCTTATCTGTTAGTCATAGCACTTTACGGCGTGTTCGAGCACTTGGCTTGTGGTTAGTGTTGGGGGTGGCCTGTGCGCCTGCCTCAGCGCTCGGTTGTCAAAGCAAACAATGTCAAAGTTCAGTGGTGTTTTTAACTGAAACAAGCTATCCCGGTGTGCAACTTGATAGCCATGGTGACGTCATCGGGCCCACTATCGATCTGATGAATATCTTAGCTGAACGTGTTGGCAAAGAAAGGGTGTTTTATTTAATGCCTTGGGCGCGAGCCATGCAACGCGCTCAGCATACACCGCGCAGTATTTTGTTCGAAACCGTGCGTAATACCGAGCGCGAGCCATTATTTAAATGGGTTGGCCCTATTATGTATTTCGACATGCAGCTATATGGCCCACCAAAACTAAAGGGCATGAATGCAGAGCAGATCAGTAAAAACTATGTTGCCTGCGGTTATCGTGGCGCCTCTTATTTACCGATATTAGCAACATTAGGCTTTTCTGAAGATACCAATTTGGTCTTAATGAAAACGCAGACAGATTGTTTAGATATGCTCAGATTAGGCCGCGCTGATGTCACGCCCATGAATGGTTTTCGACGTGGCGACATGTATGAAGAGCCACAGCTGCGTTTAGTGCCGCTTATTGCACTCAATGAAGTGGCGTTGTATATGGCGTTTTCGTTGGATTTTTCTGACAGTGAAATTGCGTTGTGGCAGCAACAATTAGAACAATTGTATCGCGATGGCACCTTACGTCGATTTTATCAATCAAATTACCCAGCGCGCGTGATTGAAAAGCTTGAGCAATTAGCCGGTAAGTTGCCAAATACGGCATCCTAATGCTTGCTCGACACTTAGCGTTCAGCCGCTAAGCGTCGAGTTTTCAGGTTAAACCTTATAACGTATCGTAACTGGCTTTTTTCTGAATTAACTCAATAGCGTAATTGTCAGGATCGCGCACAAATGCGATTTCTGTTGTGCCACCTTTTACGGGGCCTGGCTCGCGGCTAATCACACCGCCTTTAGCGCGGATCTTGTCGCAGGCGGCATAAACATCTTCTACTTCTAAGGCAATATGACCAAAAGCGCCACCTAGCTCATAGCTATCAACACCCCAATTGTAGGTCAGCTCTAAAACGGCATCACTTTTCTCATCGCCATAACCAACAAAAGCCAGCGTATAGCGATATTCACTGTTTTCGGATTGGCGTAATAATCTCATGCCCAGCACCTCGGTATAAAAGGCGATTGACCGTTCTAAATTTCCAACGCGTAGCATGGTATGTAAAATTCGCATAGTGACCCTCTTTGCTGTGTTTGCTTGCAATTTGCTCAATGCTGCATTCTTTGCCTAAACATCGAAACGGTCATCGCAAGGATGCAAGACAAATTTATGTTGATGTTAACATAGTCTGAAATATGAAAAAATTGGTCTGTTAAGTTCAGGGGTACAACATGCCAATGGTTATCGGCATTAATATTCAGTTGATAGCGAAACACGGGTTTTTAGATGCTTATTCTGTTTTTTGTTTGAAGTCACAAAGGTCTTCAATAATACAAGAACCACAGCGAGGTTTTCTGGCGATGCAGGTGTAGCGACCATGCAAGATCAACCAGTGATGCAGATCAAACATAAATTCAGATTTTTGCGGGGTGTTTTTTATAATGCTCTGTTCAGTGGCCTCAACGGTGTTGCCTTTGGCGTAGCCGGTGCGATTAGCGACCCGCTGAATATGCGTATCAACCGCGATAAAGTACTGGCCTTCATTATCTTTTAGTAAACCAAAACCAGTATTAAGCACCACATTGGCTGTTTTGCGACCCACCCCAGGCAGTGCTTCTAAGGCCGCGCGGTTTTGTGGCACTTCACCACCATGCTGTTCAACCAAAATACGACAGGTTTTAATGACATTTTCAGCCTTGGTATTAAACAAGCCGATGGTTTTAATATAGTGCTTTACGCCCTCAACATTCAGATCAAGCATGGCTTGTGCGGTGCGTGCGACCGGAAATAACTGCCGTGTGGCTTTATTGACGCCAACATCGGTCGCCTGTGCCGACAGCAATACCGCAATAAGGAGCTCAAAGGGTGAACTGTATTCAAGTTCGGTCTTCGGATGCGGATTGGCCTCGCGCAGCCGAGTGAGCATGGCAATACGTTTTTGTTTATTCATACTATCGCTCTGGTTATTGTGGGCTGCCGGTCACGCGGGCCCGAGCAATATCCCCTTTATTGACAACTTTTTTACTGGCGTAATGCTGATCGATACTATTTTTTAATGCGATAAGTAAGCCCATACCAATAAAAGCGCCTGGCGGTAGAATAGCCAGTAAAAAATGGCTATCGCTTTGAAATAACTGTAAATGCAAGCCGCTAGCCCAACTGCCTAACAATAAATCAGCCCCGGCAAATAAACTGCCTTGGCCTAAGATTTCGCGTATGGCGCCTAACACCAGTAACACCAATAAAAAGCCTAAACCCATCATCAGTGCATCTAGCGCTGAGGGCAGTACTGCATTTTTTGAAGCAAAGGCTTCTGCCCGGCCAATAATGGCGCAGTTGGTGACAATCAGCGGAATAAAAATGCCTAAGGATTGATACAAACCAAAGGTAAACGCATTCATCAGCAATTGCACGGCAGTAACAAAGGTGGCGATAATCATCACAAAAATCGGGATACGAATTTCATTAGGCACGTGACTACGGATCGACGACACCACGATATTCGAGCCGAGTAACACTAACAAGGTTGCCAAGCCTAAACCTAGCGCATTGATTACGGTGTTGGTCACCGCGAGCAACGGGCAAAGCCCCAATAATTGCACTAAGCCAGGGTTGTTTTTCCATAATCCTTGTAGCGTCAGTTCTTTAAATAGGCTCATGGGGTTAACTCACAATTTGTGGCGGCATGGGCCAGTTCAGGGTGCTGCTGCACATAGTTAGCGGCCCGATACACGGCGTTAATCACGGCGCGCGGCGTAATGGTTGCACCCGTAAATTGATCAAAATCGCCGCCATCTTTTTTAACAGCCCAGTGCTTAGCCTCAGCGGGTGTGGCGGCTTTGCCACTGAAACTGTAGATCCAGTTACTGCGTCTGGTTTCAATTTTATCACCTAAGCCCGGTGTTTCCTGATGGTTTAAAACGCGCGTACCTAGCACGGTACCGATTGGGCTAATGGCAACAATAAGCTCAATATTACCGCTGTAACCATCTGGAGCGGTGACATCAAGTACATAGGCACGAAGTTGGTCATCTTCTTGCCAACGATACACGCGCTGCGCCTTACCGCCAAGCTCGTCTGGTGCATTAACCAGCGTACAATTGGCCAACAGTGCCCGCGTTTGCTGTACTTCAGGTAACACTTCACTGAGGATCGCCAGTTGGCTTAAGCGACGCTGCTCGGCAATTTTGGGCTGCGTTAATAAATGTAAACTGCCTAAAATGACCACACAAATAATCGCAACCAACGCTAGGGCTAAGGCATTTTTACTGACCATACGGATCATTTGGTTGCTCCTTTGGCTTTGTGGCCATAGGTACGCGGACGAGTATAATAGTCGATCAGCGGCACACACATATTCGCCAGTAACACCGCAAAAGCAATCGCGTCAGGATAACCGCCAAAGCTGCGGATTAAATAAATTAATAGACCAATTAACGCCCCGTACCACAAACGCCCCCGATCGGTGGTAGAGGCCGACACAGGATCGGTGGCGATGAAAAAGGCGGCTAACATGGTACCACCGCTAAATAAATGAAACAGTGGGCTAGCAAAAGCATCCGGTGATGCTAACCAACTCAACATAGTAAACACAAACAAGCTGGCCAGAACTGCCACCGGAATGCGCCAAGTAATGACTTTTTGCTGGAGTAAAAATAAGCCTCCGGCAAGGTAAGCTAAATTGACCCATAACCAGCCTGAGCCGGCAAAGCTTAGATAAACTGGCTTCTGCCAGCTTTCGGTTAAGGTTAAGCCTTGAGCCAGATCAGTACGTAGGGTATCCAGTGGTGTGGCTAAGGTGATGCCATCCACGCTAAGTTGCATCTGGCTTAAACTAAAGCCACCGCAGCTAAATTGGGTAAAGATGGTACAAATGGCATCTAATGGGCTGATGGTTACCGATTGTAAGGGCAAAGGCGGTAGCCACTGTGTCATCTGTACCGGGAAGGATATTAATAACATGACATAGGCTGCCATGGCCGGATTAAACAGATTATGCCCTAAACCGCCATACAGTTGTTTGACCATGATGATGGCAAAAGCGGTGCCAATAACAATTAACCACCAAGGCGCAAAAGGTGGAATAGCCACAGCGAGCAACACGGCTGTCACTAAAGCACTGTGATCCATTAAGCGCGGTCTGATGGCTTTATGGCGCAAGCTTAATATCATTGCCTCTGCCAACCAGGCGGTAGCAATCGCCAGCACCAATTGCACGAGCACACCATAGCCAAAAAACACGGCTTGTACGGCGATCCCTGGAATACAGGCAATCGCTACCAACTGCATTAAGCTGGCCGTACTTCGTCGATTGTGATGATGCGGCGAACTGGCAATTTTAAAACTCATGCAGAGTCACCTTTTGTTTTCGCTAATTCAGCCTGGGCATTCTCGTCGTGCTCAGAGGCAAACCTCGTATCGGCTGCGGCTTGTTGTTTACGGGCTTTAGCGCGTGCTAAAGCGGCGGCAACCGCGGCTTTACGCGGATCATCTTGGCTTGGCGTGTTTTCTGATGCAGCCTCGCTGCAAGCGGCTGTCTCATCGTTGTTTTCTAAAGCGCTGTTTTGTTCAGCTTCAGCGCCCAGCTGCTGTTTACGTGCTTTGGCACGTGCTAAAGCGGCGGCAACGGCGGCTTTACGCGGATCATCTTGGCTTGGCGTGTTTTCTGATGCAGCCTCGCTGCTAGCGGCTGTCTCATCGTTGTTTTCTAAAGCGCTGTTTTGTTCAGCTTCAGCGCCCTGCTGCTGTTTACGTGCTTTGGCACGTGCTAAAGCGGCGGCAACCGCGGCTTTACGCGGATCGTCTTGGCTTGGCGGCTTATCTGAAGCAGCCTCGCTGCTAGCGGCTACCTCCCCATTATTTTCTAAAGCATGGTTTTGTTCAGCTTCAGCGCCATGCTGTTGTTTACGTGCTTTAGCGCGTGCTAAAGCGGCGGCAACGGCGGCTTTACGCGGATCGTCTTGGCTTGATGCCTTATCCGCATGGTTTTGTGTGGCTTGGCTTTCAGTTACCGCTGGTGCGCTTGCGCTGCTCTGTGCAGTCTCAGTGGTATGTTGTTGTTGCCGTGCTTTGGCTCGCGCAATAGCCGCTGCGACTGCGGCTTGGCGTGGATCGGTTGCTGTAGCGTCGAGATTTTGGCTTGCTGACTGACTTTGCGCACCAGACTCGGCATCGGTATGTGCTGCCGCAGCTTGTTGCGCTTGATACGCACGCGCTTGTTGTTTTTTCACTTCGCGTTCAGCCACGATATCCGCATGCGAACGCTGTGCTGTTTCGGTAGCGTTTTGCTGTTTGGCTTTAATGCGCTCAAGTGCTGCGGCAACTGTATTGCTGCCGGCATTTTGTTGTTGAGACTGTTGCCGTGCCGCAGCCAGCTGTTGATTTTTAGCCAGGCGTGCTTGTTTTTCTGCCTCCAGCCTGGCATTGCGTGCTTCAAAACGCGCTTTTGCTTGTTCGGCTTTTAGTGCTTCACGCTGCTGCTCACGGATATCGGCTTTGGCAATACGGTAATACTGCACTAATGGGATTTCACTTGGGCAAACGTAAGCGCAGGCACCGCATTCAATACAATCGGCCAGATTATACTCTTTGAGTTTGTCATGATCTTTGGCTTTGCTATACCACAGCAATTGTTGTGGTAATAACGTAGCGGGGCAAGCATCAGCACAAGCGCTACAACGAATGCAATCTAATTCTGGCCCTGCGTTGGGTAATTCAGTATGGCTGGGCGCTAAAATGCAGTTAGTGGTTTTTACAACGGGCACGGCTAGGTCGGGCAGGGTAAAACCCATCATCGGCCCGCCCATAATCACTTTTTGTTCCAGTTCGGCCTGATAACCACAAAAATCTAATAAGGCCGCAACAGGTGTGCCGATTAACGCCTGCACATTTTGTGGCCGCTGCAAGGTTTCCCCGGTGACGGTAACAATACGCGAAATTAACGGATGATCGTCTAACACCGCTTGCGCGATAGCAAAGGCGGTGCCGATATTCTGCATCACAATACCGATGTCGGCAGGGCGACGGCCCGCTGGCACTTCTTTGTTAGTCAGTAATTGGATCAGTTGCTTTTCACCGCCTGAGGGGTACTTAACCGGCACTTCTCGAACATAGTAATGTTCGCGTTGGCTACATGCCGCGCGCATACCGGCTGCCGCAATCGGCTTATCGGCTTCAATACCAATTAATACGGCTTTTGGGTTGAGCAGCTTGCACAGAATATCAATGCCTTTGACGATGGTCGTTGGCGCTTCTTGCATCAGTGCATCATCAGCGGTGATATAGGGTTCGCATTCAACGGCGTTGATAATTAAATAATCGACCGGTTGGTGCAAGCCCGCTTTAATATGGGTGGGGAAGCCCGCACCGCCCATACCGGCAATACCGCTGTCTTGAATGCGCTCTAAAAGGGTATGGGTATCCGCTGTGGCAAAGTTTAGTGGCTCCCGCTCACGCCACTCATCTAAGCCATCGGGCTCAATGACGATGACGCTTTCAGGTAAGGCCGATGGATGTGGGCTGGTGTGATCGGTAATAGCGATAATCATCCCCGATGTCGGCGCATGCACGGGCACCGTCATGGAGTTATCGGCAGCGGTGAGTGCTTGGCCTTTGAGCACGCGCTCACCTACGCCCACCAGCAATTGGCCCGCAACACCAATATGCTGGCGTAGTGGAATGTAAAGCCGCTCTGGAAGCGACATGCTAATGATCGGCTTTTCGCTGGTTACCGCTTTACGCGTAGGGGGATGAACACCACCATGAAAGTCCCATAGCGCGCCGGCTTGAATTTGTTGAAATAAACTTGGCACCGTTGGGTTACTCCACCACTTTTACCGGGATTGCCTGTAAATCCCATTTCCAGCGCTCAGCGGTCACCGGAACAGGGATCATATCAATACAATCAACCGGGCAAGGTTCAACACACAGATCACAGCCCGTACATTCATCAACCAGTACGGTATGCATTAATTTGGACGCGCCAACTATGGCATCGACGGGGCAGGCTTGAATACATTTGGTACAGCCAATGCACTCATCTTCGCGAATAAAAGCCACACGTTTTACCGCAGGCTCTTGCGCGGCATTTAACGGTTTCGCTTCAACGCCCATCAGCTCGGACAGTTTTTTTATAGTGGCATCGCCACCCGGAGGGCATTTGTTAATGTCATCGCCATTGGCAATTGCTTCTGCATAGGGGCGACAGCCAGGATAGCCACATTGGCCACACTGAGTTTGCGGTAAAATGTCATCAATTTGCTCGACCAAGGGGTCGCTTTCCACTTTAAAGCGAATAGCCGAATAGCCGAGTAAAGCACCGAACAATAACGCCAGTACACCCAGTGCGATGAGTGCGGTAATAATAGTCATACCGATTTCACCAAGCCACTAAAGCCCATAAAGGCCAGGGACATTAAACCTGCGGTGATCATCGCAATGGCCGCACCCTTAAAAGGTACCGGCACATCGGCTGCAGCTAAACGCTCACGCATAGCGGCAAATAAGATCAACACTAACGAAAACCCAGCGGCAGCGCCAAAGCCATATAATGCGGAATTAATAAAATTATGCCGTGCATTAACATTTAATAAGGCCACGCCTAATACCGCACAATTAGTGGTGATCAGCGGTAAAAAGATGCCCAATAACCGATATAAATTAGGACTCGTTTTGTGCACGACCATTTCGGTAAATTGCACGACCACGGCAATCACCAAAATAAAGCTCAGGGTTCGTAAATACAATAGATCTAACGGCGCGAGTACATAGCTGTCAACAAGATAGCTACTGATAGAAGCCAGTGTCAGTACAAAGGTGGTCGCTAAAGACATACCAATGGCGGTTTCTAACTTGCCTGACACGCCCATAAAGGGACAAAGCCCAAGAAATTTAACCAGGACAAAGTTATTGACCAATACTGTACTTACAAGGAGTAATAAAAATTCAGTCATAGGGTTACGTTATAGGGTTCTCAGTGCGTATTATGCCGTTAGCCTGTATGGCATACAACCTGATAAAAGTAAGGGCTTTTGCTATGCAGAAGCCCTTAACTGTAAAACTTTGCTGGCAGCCGCCACACGGCATGGGGTATTACATGGGGCTAGGTTTGCCGATGTAATAGCCTTGGTTGCCGTCAATAAACAACGATTCCAGCATGTGTTTTTCTTCCTGCGTTTCAACGCTTTCAGCAAACACACCCACACCAATGCGGTGTGCTAAATCGATCATTAAACGCATAAAATACTGATTGTTTTTATCTTCATTGATATGGCGGGTGTAGCTGCCATCCATTTTCACATAATCGGGTTTTAAATCGCGGAAGAATTTAAATGAGGTAATACCCACACCAAATTTCTCAACGGTAATACGTGAACCGGCACGATGTAGCATGTCGATAAAACGTTTACTGGTTTTGAGATTTTGTTGTAAACCAAATTCGCTGACTTCAAACACCAATTTAGCGGCAATATTGGCATCTTTTAGCAAGCGCCGTTCTAACCAGATCACAAATTGATCATCATGCACACTGCGTGGCGAAAGATTTATACCAAAATACTGGTCATGCATGCTTTTGGTTTTGATCGTCGTCAAAGAGGTTTCAACAATTAAACGATCAATGGCAATAATTTTGTCCAGTTTCTCTGCCATGGCTAAGAAAGAAGCCGTAGGCAGCGTTTGCTCTTCATGCGTTTTAAAGCGCACCAGAATTTCGGAATAGGCTTTAGCTGCGCGCGAAGACGGCATGATATGTTGAACTAATAACGCTAACCGATTATTTGCTATCACATCGTCAATCACATTACGCCAATTTTGATTGCCGTAACTGTTACCCGCACTGTCTAAGCCACTGCTTTCTTTTTGTAAGTGCCAGGCATTCGGCTGTTTAGTTTGCGCTAAACTGATAGAGGTATCGGCACTGGCCAATAACTCACCTAAGGCTTTGCCATTTTCATAGCTGACTAAACCGGTGTAGGCTACCGAGTCAAGTTCAGAAAGTTTTTGAAACTCATTAAAGCGGCTTTGTAATTGCAGGGCAAAGTTTTCTGCTTCTTTAGGTGTCACTTTTGGCATTAAAATACCAAAGTCAGAACCATTTAAACGGAATAATTTGCTATCGCGATAGGTTGCGATTACCCGTTTAAGAATATCTGACACTTCTTTAATATATTGATCACCCTCATGGAAGCCACGGGTTTGGTTAATACTTTGCAATTCGGTACAGCGAGTAATACCAAAAATACCATAGTTAGCTTGGCTGGAATTAGTAAAATGCTCTTCATAGTTTTGCACAAAACGATTACGGTTCGGCAGGCCTGTCACTGCATCTTTATATGCTTCTTCTGCAATAAGTTGGGCATCAGCTTTCATTTTTTCAGCTTGTTGCTGGGTATATTGCGTTAACTTGCGTAATGAAATACTGATTTCAGAAAACTCAGCAGGGAGTTCACTGTTTTCTGTTTTTGTTTGTTGATTGTCTGATAAGAACGCCTCGATGGTCTCGTTAACCACTCTAGAGATACGACGATACTTGCGTTGCAAACTGTTTTTGATAATGAGCACTGGCAACATAAACAGAATGAAAGGGCTACCAACCAGCACGAATAAAAAATATTGCATGCCTTTTAAGGTGGCGCGGTGATCTAACTCATAACGCACCAGCACGTCTTGTTGTTCATCTTTGATGGTCACGGTATCGTCTACTTTACCGGCTAGCGCAAAAAGCTGACTAATAAAGCTGGCTTGATAAGCATTATTGCTTTGTTCATATAAAATGGTGCCATCTAAACGTCTGACTTGCAGGCTTTTTAATTTAAAGCTGCGGTCTAGTTGACGGCTTAATGATTTACCATCTGCGGTAACATGGGTTGCGATGGTTTGTTCTATGGCAAGTTTGGCTGTATTTTCTTGTAAAATGAGTTGGTTCTTGCCGTAATAGAGGAAACCAACCAGCAAGACAATTACTAGCAGAGTCGCAGAGACTAACTGTGCTGTAAGTAACGTTCGAAAGTTTTTCATCATTCCTAGACCACCAATCAATATTGCATCCATTATAAAAGCGCAAATGTGGCTTTTATCACGCAACTCACTGTGCCTATTAAAGCAAAAAAATCTTTAAAAATAAATAAATAACACGAAAATGTCAGATTATAAAACACAGGGGGTAAAAGGAGTATAACAGAAAAATTGTGGCTCCCCAGACTGGACTCGAACCAGTGACCTACGGATTAACAGTCCGCCGCTCTAACCAACTGAGCTACTAGGGAACAAAAAGGTATGCAGAGATTTGGCTCCCCAGACTGGACTCGAACCAGTGACCTACGGATTAACAGTCCGCCGCTCTAACCAACTGAGCTACTAGGGAAGGGTGATACATTCGTTAAATATTGCTGTTGGCTCCCCAGACTGGACTCGAACCAGTGACCTACGGATTAACAGTCCGCCGCTCTAACCAACTGAGCTACTAGGGAACAGCATTCAACGGGGCGCAATACTAATGCCACCTTAGGAGACTGTCAACACTTTGCAGAGCTGATTTTTACAGAAGTGGTTTACTTGCGTATAGTTTCGCCAAAATGCACATTTTCAATACGAATCGAGGAACGATGACGGGTCATTCAGATGGCAATGACCGCAACACCTTAGCCAATAAGCCTTGTACAGAGTTATCCACGGAAGCTGTGGATAACTCTGTGAATGACTGGTTGCTTAATCGAGCAAAGCCTTGTCATTGCTTAATTTCATCGTGGTCAATAGCTTTGCGATAAAAATTTTTTGTGTTAAATTTCAGTCGCTTATGATTTTTTGAGCGGATTGTGCTTTTTAAGTGCAGTTTTTGTTTACTGCCTGTCCGATCCGCTTGCCATTGTGCACTGTTTTTGTGAGTTTCAGGTCATTCATGCCACTAAACCGGTAATTTGGCTTATTCGACGACGAGCATGGTGCTGACTCGCGCTTTTCTCTACAATAGAGACTGACTTTTCTGACATCGTAAGAAGCAGTTATCTTTGATGAGCACGAATCCACTGTTAACAGCCAGCATGGCTCCCTTATTAAAACGTCTGACTTGGCCAGTGATGGGCGGGATGTTGACGCTAATGAGTTTTAACCTGGTCGATACCTTTTTTATTAGCTTACTAGGAACTCAGCAACTGGCGGCAATCAGTTTTACCTTTCCGGTTACCTTTACCTTAATCAGTTTAGCGATTGGTTTAAGCATTGGTACTTCAGCCATTATTGCCAAAGCTCTGGGGGCAGGGCAAACCGACACGGCGCGGGCCGACAGTTTAGCGGCTTTATGGCTGTCGGCGATTTTAGTCAGTATTCTCGCCTTGCTGGGCTATCTTTTGTTAGAGCCGCTGTTTTTTTTGTTGGGGGCGACGCCAGAGATCTTTTCTTATATTGAACGCTACATGCTGATTTGGCTGGCGGGGTCGATTTTATTAGTAACACCCATGGTCGGTAATGCCATTTTACGTGCAGCTGGTGATACAAAGATCCCCAGTCTAGTGATGGCCGGCAGCGGTGTGATTAATGCGATTTTGGATCCGATCCTGATTTTTGGTATTGGCCCTATTCCTGCTATGGGGATCAGTGGGGCTGCCATTGCGACGGTCATCTCTTGGTTAGCCGGCTTTGTGTTTATTTTATATTGGCTCAGTGTTAAGCGCGGTTTATTAACGGCTTGGATATTACCTTGGGGTTTGTTTCGTCAGATCTGTCGTAAAATTTTGCACATTGGTCTACCGGCTGCCGGCGCCAACATGCTCACGCCGGTGGCGATGGCGATTCTCACGGCGATTATGGCTTCTTATGGTCCAGAAGCCGTCGCGGCCTTTGGCGTGGGAGCACGGATTGAGAGTATTGCTTCGTTAGTGGTGTTAGCGTTATCGATGACCCTGCCACCGGTGATTAGTCAAAACTTTGGGGCATCGCGTTTTGATCGTGTCAAAGAGGCTTATCAGTTATGTTGTCGTTTTGTGATGTTTTGGCAAGCCGGTATTTATCTTATCTTAGCGCTACTGGCTTATCCGATTGCCGCTATGTTCACGGATAATGCAGACGTTGCCAGTTATTTACGTTGGTTTATCTGGCTGATGCCTTTGGCTTATGGCTTACAAGGCATCATCATTTTAACCAATTCTTCTTTTAATGCGTTGCATTTACCGGCGAAAGCCGTGGTACTTAGCGTGATCCGTTTGTTTGTTTGCTATGTACCCCTTGCTTGGCTTGGCGGCGTTGTGTTTGGCGTGGTCGGCATTTTTATTGGATGCATTCTTGCTAATTTGCTTACGGCTGCCGTGGCTTATTATTGGTTTAACCGAGTGCAGCAACGCTATTTGTTATAGGAAACACCATGTCACGTGCTTTTGAACTGGTATCAGATTATCAACCGGCTGGCGACCAACCTGGCGCGATCGAAAAGCTGGTCAGCGGCTTAGAGAGTGGCCTAGCGCATCAAACGTTATTAGGTGTCACCGGCTCAGGTAAAACCTTTACGATGGCCAGTGTGATTGCTCAAGTGGGCCGACCAACGCTAATTATGGCACACAATAAAACACTCGCCGCGCAGCTTTACGGCGAGATGAAAGCGTTTTTCCCGCATAATGCCGTTGAATATTTCGTGTCTTATTATGATTATTATCAGCCTGAAGCCTATGTACCCTCGACGGATACCTTTATTGAAAAAGATGCGTCGATAAATGAGCATATTGAGCAAATGCGCCTGTCTGCGACCAAAGCGCTGATGGAGCGTCGTGATGTGGTGATTATCGCATCGGTGTCTGCCATTTATGGTTTGGGCGATCCGCAGTCTTATATGCAAATGCTGTTGCATTTAAAGCAAGGCGATATTATTGACCAGCGCTTTATCTTAAGGCGCTTGGCCGAACTGCAATACAGCCGAAATGATCTGGCCTTTGAGCGTGCCACTTATCGGGTACGCGGTGATGTGATTGATGTGTTTCCGGCAGAGTCGGAAGAGATTGCTGTTCGTATCGAATTATTTGATGAAGAAATTGAACGTATCAGTTTATTCGACCCGCTCACCGGAGCGGTGGAAAAAATTGTGACGCGCTATACCATCTATCCTAAAACGCACTATGTCACACCCAGAGAGACGATTCTAAAAGCCGTAGAGCAAATCAAGGTTGACCTTGCTGAGCGTCGTCAGCAGTTACTCAGTGCCAATAAACTGGTTGAAGAGCAGCGTTTAGCGCAGCGCACGCAGTTTGATATCGAAATGATGATTGAATTAGGCTATTGCTCGGGTATTGAAAACTATTCGCGCTATTTATCGGGCCGTGGTGATGGTGCACCACCACCGACCTTACTGGAATATTTTCCAGACGATGGTTTAATGTTTATTGATGAGTCGCACGTCACCATTTCGCAAATTGGCGCGATGTATAAGGGCGACCGGTCACGGAAAGAAAACTTGGTTAACTATGGTTTTCGCTTACCTTCTGCTTTAGATAACCGGCCGCTGAAGTTCGAAGAGTTTGAAATGATCGCACCGCAGCGCATCTATGTTTCGGCCACACCGGCGGCTTATGAGTTAGAACACTCTAATGGCGAAGTGATTGAGCAGGTGGTGCGGCCAACGGGCTTGGTTGATCCGATTATTGAAATTCGCCCCGTCGCGACGCAAGTTGATGATTTAATGTCGGAAGCGATGCAGCGCGCTGCGCGACAAGAGCGGGTGCTGGTGACAACCCTGACCAAAAAGATGGCGGAAGATCTTACCGAGTACTTAAGTGAACATGGTATTCGTGTGCGTTATTTACACTCTGATATCGATACCGTCGAGCGCATGGAAATTATTCGTGATTTACGCTTAGGGATCTTCGATGTTTTGGTGGGTATCAATTTGCTGCGAGAAGGTCTGGATATTCCTGAGGTGTCATTAGTGGCCATTCTTGATGCAGATAAAGAAGGTTTTTTACGCTCAGAGCGTTCGTTAATTCAAACCATAGGTCGTGCGGCGCGAAACTTAGCAGGACGGGCGATTTTATATGCTGATCGCATTACCAATTCTATGCGCAAAGCGATTGATGAAACGGATCGTCGGCGCGATAAACAACTTGCCTTTAACGCTGAGCATGGTATTTCGCCCAAGGCGATTCTGAAGAAAGTAGCCGATGTGATGGATCTGGGGCAATCGCCACAAACCAAAAATATTGTATTGCGCCAAGTAGCTGAAACGAAAGCTTTCTTTAAAGGCAAAACGCCTTATCAAATGCAGGCTGAAATTAAACAGCTGGAACAAAAGATGCTGCAACATGCCCGGGATCTCGAGTTTGAACAAGCGGCAGCGCTGCGTGATCAGGTGCATAAAATCAAGCAGCGCTTACTGGAATTACCGGAAAGCTAAACCCTTATGTTTGTCGCACTCGTTAACGGCGCTTACACGTTTAAGCGCCAATCATCCCAGGCTTGCTGCGCCAGCCGTTCTTGAAAAGCGGGCGCCGCAATGTTAATCAGCGCCTTGGCACGTTCAGTTAAACTTTTACCGCGAAGTTGAGCAATACCGTACTCGGTAACAATATAGTTAACATGAGCGCGGGTGGTAACCACTCCCGCACCGGGTGCCAATAAACTGCTGATGCGTGATACTGTGCCGCCCGCCGCGGTAGCGGGCAAGGCAATAATCGCGCGTCCCCCTTCGGATAAACTCGCGCCACGCACAAAATCCATTTGTCCGCCCACGCCAGAGTAAATTTTGGTGCCCAGCGAATCGGCACACACTTGGCCGCTTAAATCGACTTGTAAAGCGCTATTAATCGCGACCACTTGCGGGTTTTGCCGAATAACCGCGGTATCGTTGGTGTACTCGACATCTAAAAAGACCACTTCGGGGTTGTCATCCAAATAGTTGTACAAGGCTTGAGAGCCCATCGCAAAAGTGGTAACAATTTTACCGCGATGTTTGCGTTTACGCTGATTATTGATGACGCCCGTTTGGATAAGCGGTAGCACCCCATCGGAAAACATTTCGGT
This sequence comes from Alishewanella sp. HL-SH06, assembly GCF_052656265.1. Lineage (NCBI taxonomy): Bacteria > Pseudomonadati > Pseudomonadota > Gammaproteobacteria > Alteromonadales > Alteromonadaceae > Alishewanella > Alishewanella sp. HL-SH06. The sequence continues at coordinate 2,503,391 of NZ_CP199752.1, read as the reverse complement.
ATGAATACCTAAATGCTGATGTTGGCCTAAACAGGCTAGGGTGGCATCGGGTATGGCGCCAATACCCAGTTGTAAACAATCGCCATCGCGGATTAAGCTGGCGACATGTTGGCCAATTTGCTGGGTAATGGCATCCAGCGGCACGGGCAAATGTTGCGGTAGCGGGGCGCTGTACTCAACATAACGGTCAAATCGACTCAGATGCACAAAAGAGTCACCATGAGTTCTGGGCATTAACGGATTGATCCAGGCAATCACGCGTTTAGCCATTTGTAGGGCGGCACGCGTTGCTTCTACCGAGATCCCTAAACTGCAATAGCCATGTTTATCTGGCGGAGAAACTTGGATTAATACCGCATCAAGCGGTTGTTCGCCGCTTCGAAATAATTTGGGGATTTCGGATAAAAATATTGGGACATAATCGGCTAAGCCACATTGCACGGCCTGGCGCGTACTGCTCCCCACAAAAAAAGCCCGCTGACGTAAATGACCGCTCAGTTCCGGTGCGCACAATACTTCGCTATGCTCAGTATGTAATTGTAATAAGGTAAGATTGCGCCGGGATAACGCCACTGTGGCTAAAGCGTGCAATAAATAATAGGGTGTTGCCGCCATCGACTGACACCAAATAGTGTCGTTATCTTGCAAAATACTAAGGGCCTGTTCGGCGGTGGTGACGCGCATCGAGAACTCCGTTTTGCTGAAAACTGCTCACTGCGCTGGCGCGTGCTTGTTTAGATCACTGAGTTGCGTGAGCATGCGCCAGTGCAGAGCAAAGAGGCCATTAACTTAGCACGGGATCACATCCACTGCGACTTGTAATTGATGGGCGCCACTGCCTTGCACTACGCCTTTTAATGGCACCACATCGGCATAATCACGACCAAAAGCCAAAGTCAGATGTTGCTGGCACGGCAATAAGTTATTGGTCGGATCAAAATCAATCCAGCCGAGCTCTGGATCAAACACCGCAAACCACGCATGTGAAGCATCCGCGCCTTGCAATCGTGCTTGTCCTGGTGGCGGTTGTGTTTCGAGATAACCACTGACATAGCGACAAGGGATACCATTTGCCCGCAGGCAGCTGATGGCGAGCTGGGCAAAATCTTGGCAAACGCCGCGCCGATGTTGTAGCACCTCGGTAAGGGGGGTGACGACGGTAGTAAAGCCCGGTGTGTAGATAAAATGCTCAAAGATATACTGGTTTAAACATTCTACTAATTGCAACAGGGTTTGCTTAGGGGCGCGTAACGGCGGTAACAGCGCAGCGGTTTCAGTTAAAAACGGAGCGAGCTTACTGGCTTGGCAAAACAGTTTAGCTTGCATGGCCGCGGCTGTTAGGTTGTTATTTAAATAATGCTGTAGCTGTGGAATGTCCACACCGCTGCCGCTGTCGAGTAAGGCACTGTTGTGGCGCGGTAACACTTCAACTAAGGCTTCACTGCATACCTTTAGCTGTTGATGGGGGGGCTGTAAATGAATTAAATGTCGGGTATTACCAAAGTAATCCTGATATTGGCTGATGTGTCCCAGATCGGGCGTTAAACGGACACTGGCCTGGCTGACGTGTTGATAGGGTAATTGCCGCGGCATTAAACACGCGAGGTTGTAACTGTTCGCTACAGCATGTTCGTATTGATATTCGGTAAGGTGCTTGAGCTGGTAGTTCATGACATGGACCAAGGACTGCTTCGATGCGCATGGGTAAAGTAACACAGCGATAATTCGTTCGACAGTTGCCGTAACAAATACTGTAACTGGCCAAGCTGGGCGTGCAAGGTTAAACAAGACGGATAATTAGCATCTAATTGTTGGGTACTGACTTGTTCTAATAGTTGGCTCAGCTCCGTGGTCAGCGCGGGTAAATGCTGCCGATCCGCACTGGTTAATTCTGGTAAGGCTCGCGTTTGTCGATGTAATCGACTGATTTGATAGCCGACGGAGCGAGGTGTGGTGGTATCGAGTAACAGTAAGTCTAAAATCGCCATCGGGTTGAGCTCTGAGCGGTAGCGCCGTCGATAGGTCATCAAGGTATCGGCCATGCGTAATAAGGCTTCCATCACGCCGGCAGAGGGTAAATCTTGGCTGTAAATACGCTGCAACAATAAACTGGTTTGTAACGCGCGCTCGAGGTGCTGGCCAATATCCATAAAACGCAATGCTTGGGTGCGACTCATCGTTTCGTTATTCAGGCCATAAATCGCGGTTTGTAGTAATACCATCTCATCTAATAAATAAATAATGGTCATGGGCTGCTGTAAGTCTGGCGTTTGTTGCCATTCATAGACGGTAGCTTGTAACTTATCGAGTAACAGCCAGGTATCTTCACTAAAGTACTCACGCACAGATTGCGCATTGTAAATCAAATTTTTCAGTAAGCCGATGACACTAAGTGGATTACTCGGAGAGAACAATTGCGCCAGTGCAACACTAATGGGCTCATTTACTTGGCGCGGTGGGCTGCCATTGGCCAACAAACAAAAATCGATAAAACAATAGAGCTGTTGTTCAGTTTGAGTAGCTTGAGTAGGGGGCAATAACGGCAGCGCAACCCGCAGTGCCCGAATTAATAAGTTTAAACGCTCGTTATAACGACCTAACCAAAATAAATGTTCAGCGACGCGACTGGGTAGCAAGCCCGCTTCACGTGATAACGGCATTGAATTGTAGCTCGGTTGCAGTAGGGATTCTGTGGGTTGATCTATACCCAGTACCCAGACATCCTTACTTAACTCTGAGCCATCTTGGGCAATAACCGGTAATTGAATTTGACTCAGCTCACCTAAACGCGCAAAACCGCCAGGCAGCAGCAGCGGGGCTTGATTCGATTGGTACAAACTAAAGGTTCTAAGCACTGCTGGCAATTGCCAAGTTGGGTTTTGCTGATCATAGCAAGGCTGCATGTGTAACGACAATTTTTGCCGCGCAATAAAATCGGCAGGGCGCTGCAATAAGGCACAGGTGTTATCTGCCGCATATTGCTGCTGTGCGGATAGGTCATGCAGTAAAAATTGCTCTGGGTTTTTTAGCACCTGTTGCAAGGGTTGCGTTTCTTTGCACCAATAGGCTTGCACGGTATTGAGCAGCAGCGGCTTTTGCCAGAAGTAATCGGCCGCAGCCGTTAAAAACGGTAACAAGATACCGCTATCCAATAACGCGGTGCCGGGAGGGTTGGCACAAAACAGTTGCTGTTGCCGAATACTGTGTAACAGCCCGGCTACGCCAGCACCTTCACTGTCAAGTTCCAGCGGATCGGTTAAACGATCATCTAAAAAGCGCATCAAGGCACTGACCGGTTGCAAACCACTGAGTGTTTTTAACCAGATGCGTTGTTCGCTAAACATCAGATCGGCACCATGCACCAAAGCTAAATCTAGATAGTTGGCTAAAAAGGCTTGCTCAAAGTAGGCTTCATCGCGCGCGCCATGAGTTAAGATAGCCGCAATGCCATTGCCTTGTTGCTGTAAAAAAAAACGTAGCTGCCGAAAAAAACCAGACAGATGAGCTTTAGCGCGCAGCTGTTGCAGCTCAGGAATACTCTGCTTTAATGCTAAACGATGTTCTAGCGCAAAACCTAAGCCAGCAGGCGCCTTACAGCTGTCGGCAAAGGCGCAAACCTGACCATGATGATCAAAGCCTAAATCGGTTGCCAGTAGCGGTAGCCATTGTTCAGGTTGCTGCACTAAGCCAGCACTTTCAAACAGAAACTGCGGGTTGGAAAACAAGAGTTCTGCGGGAATAATTCCGCTTTGTACTAACTGCTGCGGCCCATACAGATCTTGCAGGATCAAGGCGAGTAATTGATGGCGCTGCGCGATACCAGCCTGCACCTGTTGCCAATCTGCCGTACTGATTAACCACGGATACAAATCAAGTTTGCGCCCCGGTTTTTGCCAACGATCAAAGTTTGCGCCATTTTCGCGTAGCTGATGTTGAATATCATCATACCAACGGCTACGCAGAGCTAAAGGAAACTTAGCAAACCACGCCAAAAGCTGTTCGGTTGAGCTTGGCGGTGCATTCACTGCTGGCACGGCTACTCCTGCAAGCGCGATGGCGCTAGGCGATTAATGGTTGCTGCTCAGCTGTGGCGATATTGAGCAGAACCTGATGCAAGTCAATAATGCCGGTTTGGATCTGGTCAATCAGTTCATGCAACTGCACAGTACTTAACTCGGTTACTGCTTGCTCGGTAATCAAATGCTGTAATTGATGTACCTGCTGCAAGATGGCCGGGCTATTTGGTAAGGCTTTGCCTGAGGCCGCGATGCGGTGCAGACAATAACTTACTGAGCGTGGAAAATCGGCATAGCATAACAGATAATCAATGGCATCGGCAGCCGCCCCAGCCAGATTATTGGCGATATAATATTGATAGGATTCCGCTCCGCCCAAGGCATTGAGAATGGAGATCCAACGAAAACGTGGCCGTTTTAACTGCGTGGGTTGTAAGGTTTGCAGCACCATCACGTCCATGATCCGCGTCACCATATCCGCACGCTCTAAATGACGACCAATAGTAAAAAGATCAAAAGCATCACCCCGTAACATTACGCTATCTAAAGTACCAATGACCATTTGGCAACGACGACTGATTTCGGTCATCAATTGATAGCGCTGCTGGCGACTGACTGTTTCCACACATTGTTGCTGGACGAAACTGTCGAGTTTGTTTAGCTCTTCCCACATATCACGCGGCAATAATTGTCGAATCGTTCGGGCGTTATAACGTAACTGACTGCAGGCATTACGGATAGAAACGGGGCTGTCGATATTGCTGATCAGGTGTTGCATCACCGCTTGTTCAATTTGCGCTATTTGTTGCCGATTTTGATGCTCCAAGCCATAACTGGCCAGTACCTTCGCACTGTCTTGTCCCATCACCTCGAGTAACACCGGCCAGCCAAACTCAGTATCTTTATGGCTGTCGATCAGTAAGTGGCTGGTGGCATTGACTAAACGAGCAGTATCGTCGAGCCGTTCTAAATAACGGCCCAACCAAAATATATTTTCTACGGATCTTGCTAACATTGCTTAGCCCTCATCATTGATGATCCAGGTGTCTTTACTACCGCCACCTTGTGAAGAATTAACGACCAAAGAGCCTTTGGTCAGTGCGACACGGCTTAAACCGCCAGTGGAGCAATACAACTCGGCACCCTGTAAAATAAAGGGGCGAAGATCTAAATGGCGTGGTTCTAACATCCCCTCACAAAGCGTTGGTGCCGTTGACAGGTTGAGTGTGGGCTGGGCAATAAAATTACGTGGGTTGGCTTTAATGGCCATGGCCATCTCATCGCGCTCGCTTTGGCTGGCACGAGGGCCAATTAAAATACCGTAACCGCCAGACTCGTTTGCGGGTTTCACCACCAGCTTATCTAAATTGGCTAACACAAAGCTACGTTGTAAGGGATCTTGGCACAAGTAGGTTTCGACATTTTGTAGCAGCGGCTCTTCACCTAGATAATACTGAATAATCTTCGGTACGAACGAATAAATCACTTTATCATCGGCCACCCCTGACCCCGGTGCATTGGCAATGGCCACCAAGCCTTTGCGCCAAACGGCAATCAATCCTGGGATCCCCAACACGGAATCTGGCCTAAAGGCTTGCGGATCGATAAAAATGTCATCGATTCGTCGATAAATCACATCAACTTGGCGTTTGCCACGCAGCGTTTTTAGCCAGACGCGGTCATCTTCAACGAATAAATCATGGTTTTCAGCCAACTCTACGCCCATTTGTTGTGCTAAAAAGCTGTGTTCAAAGTAAGCTGAGTTATAAATACCGGGCGTAAGTACCACGATGCAGGGCGGGACATGTTCTCCTCGTGGCGATAATGATGCCAGCATTTGCCATAATTGCGCGGGATAATCATCTACCGGCACAATAGTAGAGTCGGCGAACAATTCGGGAAACACGCGTTTCATCACGGTGCGGTTTTCCAGCATGTAAGATACCCCTGATGGTACTCGTAGGTTATCTTCTAACACTAAAAATTGGCCATGCTCATCACGCACCAAATCGGTGCCACAAATGTTTGCCCAGACACCATGGATCGGTGATACGCCCTGACATGGTGCAAGAAAGTTTTTAGAGTCGAGTATTAATTCTGCCGGCACAATGCCTTGTTTGAGGATTTTCTGCTCGTTGTATAAATCATCAATAAACAGATTAAGTGCAGCTAAGCGTTGTTTTAAACCGGCGCTAGTGCGTTGCCATTCCGAGCTTGGGATGGTACGTGGGATCACATCTAATGGCCAAGCGCGGTCGATATTCGACCCGTCTGCATACAAGGTAAAGCAGACCCCCATATCGCTAATTGTTTGATTTAGTTGTAGTTGTCTTTTGCACAGTTCTAAATCACCATGTTTAGCAATAAAGCGGGCAATCGCAGAGGCGGGCGGTCTGGCACTACCATCGGTAGCGACTAATTCATCAAAACAATTTTTTAAAAGGGGGTAGCGGCCCCCGGTAAAATTTTCCAGACTCATGCACAGCTCCTTGCACTTCTGAGCCGATAGCAACGGGCTATCGCTTTAGTTTGTACAAGAAGCATAGCAAAGCTTATGCCAGCGCGAGAGCAAGTATAAAAAAAGCCCCGCGGTTTTCACCAGCGGGGCTTGTTATGCGCTTACAGCTTAGTTTTTAGCAGCAGCGGCTTTCTTTTCTTTTTCTTTAGCGATGACGGCTTCCGCTACGTTTGATGGACACGGTGAGTAGTGCGAGAACTCCATAGAGAACTGACCACGACCTGATGTCATCGTACGTAATGTACTGATGTAACCAAACATTTCTGACAATGGTACGTCAGCTTTGATACGTACGCCAGTTACACCCGCTTCCTGACCAGAGATCATGCCACGACGACGGTTTAAGTCACCGATAACATCACCTACGTGATCTTCTGGTGTAAATACGTCAACTTTCATGATTGGCTCAAGCAGTTGCGCACCAGCTTTTGGCATAGTTTGACGGAAAGCGCCTTTAGCAGCGATTTCGAACGCGATTGCTGATGAGTCAACAGCGTGGAAACCACCGTCGAATACTTCAACTTCAACGTCTAATACCGGGAAGCCAGCCAGAGTACCGGTAGCCATCATAGACTCGAAGCCTTTTTCGATAGCAGGCATAAACTCTTTTGGTACGCTACCACCTACAACAGTAGAAGTGAACTTGAAGCCAGAGTTTTGCTCGCCCGGACGAATGCGGTAATCGATTTTACCGTACTGACCTGAACCACCAGACTGTTTCTTGTGCGTGTAGCTGTCTTCAACTTCACGGGTAATCGTTTCGCGGTAAGCAACCTGTGGCTGACCTACTACTAATTCAACACCGTAAGTACGCTTTAAGATGTCTACTTTGATGTCCAGGTGTAATTCACCCATACCTTTAAGGATGGTTTCACCTGAGTCCGGATCAGTTTCAACGCGGAAAGTAGGATCTTCAGCAACCATCTTACCGATAGCGATACCCATCTTCTCAACAGAACCTTTATCTTTTGGTGTTACAGAGATAGAGATTACTGGCTCTGGGAATACCATTGGTTCAAGGGTACATGGGGCTTTAGGGTCACACAGCGTGTGGCCAGTTTGGGTATTGTTTTTCAGACCTACCAGGGCGATGATGTCACCAGCCTGTGCAGTGGTCAGGTCGGTACGGTCGTTGGCATGCATTTCAACCATACGGCCGATACGCTCGGTTTTACCGGTGAACGAGTTCAACACTGTATCGCCTTTATTCAGTACGCCTGAGTAAATACGGATAAAGGTCAAGGCGCCGAAACGGTCATCCATGATTTTGAACGCTAACGCGCGGAATGGCTCGTCAGCAGATACGATAGCGTGCTGGCCAGTTTCGTTACCTTCTTCGTCAGTCAGTGGCTGAGGAATAACTTCAGTTGGTGACGGTAAGTAATCAACAACGGCGTCTAACAGTAATTGCATGCCTTTGTTTTTGAAAGCAGAACCACAGTAAGTTGGGAAGAAGGCTAAATCACGAGTACCTTTACGGATACAACGCTTAATGTCTTCTAATGAAGGCTGTTCGCCTTCCATGTAGGCCATTAACAGGTCATCGTCTTGCTCAACAGCAGTTTCGATTAACTGTTCACGATACATCGCAACGTCATCAGCCATGTCAGCTGGAATATCAGTAATGGTGTAGTTTTCTGGTAAACCCGTTTCATCCCAGATGTACGCTTTTTCAGTTAACAGGTCAACTACACCTTTAAAGGTGTCTTCGCGACCGATAGGTAACACCATGATTAATGGCTTAGCACCTAACACTTTCTTAACTTGTTCAGTTACGCGGATGAAATCAGCGCCGATACGGTCAAGCTTGTTAACGAAGATCAGACGTGATACTTCAGCGTCGTTAGCATAACGCCAGTTGGTTTCTGATTGCGGCTCAACACCACCAGAACCACAGAATACGCCAACACCGCCGTCTAATACTTTTAATGAACGATATACTTCAACAGTGAAGTCAACGTGTCCCGGGGTATCGATAACGTTGAAACGGTAGCCTTTCCAGAAACAGCTAACCGCTGCTGACTGGATAGTAATACCGCGCTCGGCTTCTTGTTCCATGAAGTCGGTAGTTGATTCACCTTCGTGAACTTCGCCTAACTTATGGATTTTACCGGTCAGTTTCAGGATACGTTCGGTAGTAGTGGTTTTGCCGGCATCAACGTGGGCGAAGATACCAATGTTTCTGTATAAGGATAAATCTGCTGACATAGTCATCTCTATAAGCTAGGGGTTTGAAAATAGTGCGACAATATACAGGATTTTTAAATGTTTTGCAGAAAAAATTATTGTCACCGGCTAATTTCTTTACTGATACTGTCAACAGACAGTTACAGACTTTTTCAGTAACAGCAAAGACATGACGGTAATTGACTTTTATAATGCGCTAAATTTCAGGTCAAATTTTTCAATAACGGTGTGCGCTAGCAGCAATAAGTCGTATCGCCTCGTCAGCCAGTGGGTTACCATCACTAAGCTATTTATCACGATGCTCCAGTGAGCAGAGAAAGCGCCATGTCAAACAGTGCCAGTTCAACCGACAGTCTGATGGATCACTTTGTTGCCAAACCCTGTGCGGCGAGTGTTGATATTTTATATCAAGATGCAGACATGTTAGTGATCAACAAACCCAGTGGTTTATTAAGTTTATCGGGTAAAAACCCACTTAATTGGGATTCGGTGCATTACCGTTTAGTAAATGGTCAGCAGGGCATCAGCCCTGCATTTGCGCAAGCTAAATTGCCGCACCGCTTAGATTACGGCACCTCAGGTATTATGTTGGTGGGGCTAACAGAGCGGGCTACCCAGCATTTAAACCGACAGTTTCAAATAAGAGCCGTGCAAAAACGCTATATGGCGATGCTCGATGGTTGGCTAACGGCGGACGAAGGCATGATTAGTGCGGCGATAGTCAAAGATAAACACGGTTTTGGGCGAGTCAGAATGTGTGCGGATACCGGTAAGGCCGCTCTGAGTCAATTTCGAGTGCTTAAACGGTTAAATGATCCACCGCGAAGCCTAGTGGCGTTTACGCCACACACCGGGCGAACCCACCAGTTACGCATTCATAGTCAGAGTATTGGTCATCCTATTTTAGGTTGTGATTTATATCACAACACACAAAGTGAGCAGATGGCTGAGCGTTTATTACTGCATGCCAGTGATATCGACTTTGAGCATCCCACCCGCTTGCAGCCCATGCATTGGCATTGTCCAAGTCCATTTTAAGCGTGAATAAAGCCTGCTAGGGTGAGCAAAAAAATTTAGTTGTTGGTTAAGTTGAATTTCGTTAAACATGCTTAATACTAAAACGACAAAATAACTTTGCCGATGAGAAAAAGCATGACGATAAACAAAAGGGGGTGGTTGTGGACTTTGCTGTGGTTGGTTGCCTGCTCTGGGGCAATTAATGCACAAAGTGTGGTCGAGCCGTCTGCACAGCCGCTAGCAATAAATGAAACCTACAGTGACGATTCGCCAGAGGTGGATGAAAACACCCTATTAATAGATTGCCCTCATTTTACTGATTTATTTACGTTGTTGCCTAACGCCTTAATTGATGAAGCGATTAGCGAGCACTATTGGGATTGTGATGCGGTGTTACCTACAGCATCCTCAACTTTTATGAGTGCTGATCAACAGAGCGTTTGGACATTTTCGGTAATGGCTTTAGATCTGGATGTGATGCCCGCTTTGCCACGCTGGGATCGGGCTGAGGCGGATGCCACTCAAAAAGCTTTTTTTAAAAAAGCGCTGCAAGCCAACATTGATTTGCAATTACAGCTTTATCGCAACTGCCTAAATTATTTAGAGCAGACGGGCTTACCGGTATGGCATGCTACTTATCAAGCTAACACCCCGCGTTATAGTATTTGTATTGGTAGTGATGCGCAAAAAGCTGAAGATGGGCTGTGGTTTGCTCGCGCGGTAACGCCCCGTTATTTGTACACATTACAAATTGAAGGGGCAAAAGCGGCGCAATTTGCCACAGCAGAGGCTGCGGCTGAGTATATGGCAGAGCTATTTAAATCGTTTCGCTAATCGTGGTGCGTCATGCGAAAAAAACAGGCAGCCGGAGCTGCCTGTTAGTATTTTGTACATCTGCAATAATTATTCTGCAATCGACGCCCATAAGTCATATTCATCGGCTTCGTCTACTACTGCATCAATCAGATCGCCAGGTTTGACGTTAGTTAAACCGTTTAAATACACCGCACCATCAATTTCTGGCGCATCAGCAAAACTGCGGCCAATGGCACCTTCTGCGTCAACTTCATCAATCAGTACTTTAATGGTTTTGCCCACTTTCGCTTGTAACCGCGCCGCACTGATCGCTTGTTGTTTTAACATAAAGCGATCGTAACGCTCGTCCATTACCGCTTGTGGCACAGGGTCAGCAAGCTCATTGGCTTTTGCACCTTCGACCGGGCTGTATTTAAAACAGCCTACGCGATCAAGCTGCGCTTCATCTAACCAGTCAAGTAACATTTGGAAATCTTCTTCGGTTTCACCTGGGAAGCCGACAATAAAGGTTGAACGGATGGTCAGCTCTGGGCAGATAGTGCGCCATTTTTTAATGCGCTCTAATACACGTTCGGCTTGGCCTGGGCGCTTCATTAGTTTTAAGATGCGCGGGCTGGCATGTTGAAACGGGATATCTAAATAAGGTAACACCTTACCTTCAGCCATTAACGGGATAATATCGTCAACATGCGGGTAAGGATAAACGTAGTGCAACCGCACCCAAATACCCATTTCACCAAGTGCTTCACACAGTGACTGCATCGAGGTTTTCACCGGTTGGCCATTCCAAAAGCCGGTGCGGTGTTTCACATCTACGCCATAAGCGCTGGTGTCTTGTGAAATGATCAGTAGCTCTTTTACGCCCGCATTTTTTAAGCGCTGCGCTTCATCTAACACTTCACCCACCGGCCGGCTGACTAAATCACCGCGCATCGATGGAATAATGCAGAAGGTACAGCGGTGATTACAACCTTCCGAAATTTTTAAATAGGCATAGTGTTTAGGGGTAAGTTTAACTCCGTGATCCGGTACCAGCATGGTGAAGGGATCGTATTTTGGCTTGGGTACAAACTCGTGAACTTGCTTTAACACGTTTTCATAACTGTGCGGTCCAGTAATGCCCAGCACGTTCGGGTGCACTTGACGAATTTCATCTTCGCGCGCGCCTAAACAGCCGGTGACAATCACATTGCCGTTTTCGGCTAAGGCTTCGCCGATGGTTTCCAGTGACTCTTGTACGGCCGAATCAATAAAGCCGCAGGTGTTTACTATAACTAACTGGGCATCATCATAGCTGGGTACGATGTTATAACCTTCAGCTTTTAATTGCGTTAAGATCCGCTCAGAATCGACCAAGTTTTTTGGACAGCCTAAGCTCACAAAGCCGATGGTATTGTTGCCCTTGTGCGCGCTGCCGGCTTGGTCAGTCAGGCTTTTGCGAGGCGTATCGAGGGTCGTGGTTTGGCTTGGATCAAAGGTTTGAACAGTCATAGTGTCTCTTAGATTGGGCGTTGCCTGAAAAAAGTCGGCGGATTATACCTGATACGTAGCAAAGTTACAGGGGTTGCTGACTAAAAAATGAACACTGGTGTCAGTTATTGCAGCGGAAAATAAGGCGAAGCAGGCTTTATTGATGCGTAAAGGCGTTGCGGATGAAATAAGATCATACGGGCATCGCCCGCATGATCGAAGAGGGGGGGTTAAACTTTGTAAGGCATTGCGCCTAAATAGTCTTTTTTACCGACATCCACACCGTTATGGCGCAAGATGGCATAAGCAGTGGTGATATGAAAATATAAATTAGGCAGTACATGTTGCATTAAAAATTCTTCACCGGTCAGGTATTTTCCTTCCCAACGGGGCTGACTGACGTGCTGCGTGGCGGCGCTGGCAAAGTCGGTTTCTTTAAAGCTGGCTAAGTACGCGACAGTGTCATTGATGCGCTGCGTAAGTTGCTCAAGTGTACTTTCGTCATCGGCATGCTTAGGTGCATGTTCGACTTGGTTGGTCAAGCGCGCGGCACCGAGCTTCGCGGTATCACAGGCAATTTGTACTTGGCGGATCAACGGAAATTGGTCAGGGGCTAAACGCGCATTTAACAGCACGCTCATATCAATTTTTTTGCTAAGTGCATAAGCGCTGCTTTTGTCTAAGATGTGCTGTAGGTTTTGTAACATTTTAGTGGCTTGGGTAATGCTCAATTGAAAATACATGGGGTTGGCCTCGGGCTGGGTTAATAATCAGTGTGATAGAACAGCTTAAATGGTCAGTTGGTATTGGCCGCGGTTTTGTTCATAGCTGTTACGTTAGATGTTGCTGCACTATGCGGTGTTTTTGTGCGTTTAACAATGTTACGGCGTGATTTCTTTATTTGCCATCGAGGGTTGTGGTTTGGTAAATAAACAGAAGTTTAAAGTGAATATCTGGCGCCTTTAGCCATTTTCAACGATTGACAGCACAAAATAGCCGTAATCAGTGCTTGAGGTGCTTATTCCAAAATTTAACAAGCAATTCTTGAGATCTGGTTAATACTTAGCACTGTACTTTGCACTGTTGGATTTTTTAGCACACAGGAGTTTTTATGATTAACGCATACGCTGCAATGAAAGCCCATGGCAAACTTGAACCTTGGCAATATGATCCAGGCGCATTAGCGCGCGATCAAGTCGAGATTGATGTGGATTATTGCGGCATCTGTCACTCTGACATTTCAATGTTAAATAATGAATGGGGTATGTCGAGTTACCCGCTGGTGGCTGGGCATGAAGTGGTGGGCCGCATTGCTGCGGTTGGCGCCGATGTGACCCACTTAAAAATAGGGCAAGTGGTCGGCTTAGGCTGGCATTCTGATTACTGTAAGGTCTGTAGCACCTGTGGTAGTGGCGATCACAACCTTTGCGCCAGTGCGCAAGGTACTATCGTAGCCCATCATGGTGGCTTTGCCGATAAAGTACGGGCCAATGCCAGTGCGGTGATCCCATTGCCAGAGGGCATGGATGCAAAAACCGCAGGCCCGTTGTTTTGCGGTGGTATTACGGTGTTTAACCCGATGGTGCAGTTTGACGTTAAGCCAACCGATAAAGTGGCGGTTATTGGTATTGGTGGCTTAGGGCATTTGGGCTTGCAGTTTTTACGGGCTTGGGGCTGTGAAGTCACGGCTTTTACTTCGAGCGACAGTAAAGCCGCTGAAGCGAAAGAATTAGGTGCGCATCATTGCATTAATTCTCGCAGCGCCGCAGACATTGAGCAAGCGGCTGGCAAGTTTGATTTTATTATTTCTACCGTCAATGTGAAGCTTGATTGGAACTTGTATTTAGGTACTTTAAAACCGAAGGGCCGTTTGCATTTTGTCGGCGCAACGCTAGAGCCGTTAGATTTGAATGTGTTTAGTTTGATTATGGCGCAGCGTTCGGTATCAGGCTCACCGGTGGGAAGCCCTGCAACCATTGCCAAGATGCTCGATTTTGCCGTGCAACATGACATTAAACCGGTGGTTGAAACCTTTAAATTTAGTCAGATCAACGAAGCCTTAGCGCACCTCGAAAGTGGTAAAGCGCGTTATCGTATCGTGTTAGAACGTTAAACCACTTTAACTTGCTGTTAAGCGGCTTACAACGAGCTTAACAGCAAGACTAACGCTGCGCCATGCTGGGCAGAAAATTGCGAACGCTGGCCATACAAATTAACAATGGCTGTCACATCTTCATGTTCTGCTTGATCAAAACTACGACGCAGCCCCATATGCCATTCAGGAAATTGCCGTTCGCTGACGGTATTTTGAAAAATCAATCGCACGTGGTGATGCCGCTTATCCCGTTGGATCCGCGCATAAGTGAGCTCAACATCCCGTTTTGGCCCTTCAAGCAGTTGTAAAAAATGCTGCTCCGTGGCGAGCAGCAAACCGGTGATGTGGTGTAACCGATTATTACGCTCTGCTTGCTGATGAATTCCAGCAATACAGTCAGCGGTTATGTCCGTTTGGGCAGTACTGACATAGGCAAGTTGTAATAACGGTTGCTCTGGCATGCTGATCTCAATTATCGGTATTTACGTTGCGCTTTGCGTTTACGCTCGGCTTCTCGCTCGGCTTTGTCTTTGGCTTTCGCCGCTTCATCGGCCTTGGCATCAATTTGCTCTTGGCTAACCATCTCTGGGGTTTCTAGCGTAATGGGGCCTAAGTTACCGGCGCGCAGTTCAGTGATCAGGATAGTGCCGGCTTTTTCTAGATCGACAACGCCACCTTTGCGCATACAGCCACGACGAATGCCAATCGCATCTAATAGCGCCAGATCATTTTCCGGTTGCTCGGTTAAATCAAAGCGCTGCATCACTGCAGTAGGGTAGGCTTGTAACAAATAATCAGCCGCAAACAGCGCAATATCGGCATACTCAAACACCGTATCTTTGATGGCGCCGGTAACGGCTAAGCGATAGCCACAGGTAGGCGGGCTCAGTTTCGGCCATAAAAAGCCCGGCGTGTCGGTTAAAATCACATTGTTATCCAGCTTAATACGCTGCTGTGTTTTGGTCACGCCAGCTTCGTTGCCGGTTTTGGCGATAGTCCGCCCAGCGAGGGTATTAATTAACGTGGACTTACCCACGTTAGGTATCCCCATAATCATAGCACGAGCGCCTCGGATCTCCAGGTTACGCTCTGGCAGCATGTCATTACACAGCTGTAATAGGGCGCGAATATGTTCAGGATTTTGCTGACTGATCGGGATGGCTTTCACGCCGCTTTGACTGTCAAAGTGCTGAACCCAACGCTGGGTAAGCGCAGGATCGGCCAGATCGGCTTTGTTTAACACTTTAATACAGGGCGTATTACCGCGCAGTTGCGGCACCAGCGGGTTTTCACTGGAGAACGGAATACGGGCATCGAGCATTTCGATAATGATATCGACTTGCGGCATTACTTCGGCGATTTCTTTGCGGGCTTTGTGCATATGGCCCGGAAACCAGTTAATAGACATGACAGTTCCTTTGGCGTTAAAAACGCGCCAGTAATTCGCGACGATAATCGGCTAGGTTGATGCTTAAGCCTGCCGCGTTCAGTTTATCTTGCAGTTTGTTGGCGGCCAAATTGAGCTCGGACATCATCAAGGTATTATCATCCAATTGCCACACCAGTTTTGATGCTTCGTAGCTGTACGCCAATATTAATAGCGCAATGACATCATTTTGCTCGGCGGCCGCGTCTATGGCACGTTGCTTACGTTGGATTAAATTTAATTCGTGTTTCAGATCCCAAATGTAGGCCACATCATGAAAATAGGGATGCGTTTTTAAACGTTTCAAACTGAAGCCGACCACTAAACAGCCGATCACCACACCACTAAAATTTAGCCAAAAATTTGAACCTGATCCGGTGGCGAACAGTGCGATCAGTAAGGTCGAGCTGCCTAAACTGATCAGTAACAATGCGATAATGCTTGAAACAGTGATGCGGTTTAGCCGTTGGCGATAGCGATGTTTTTCAATAACACGTAATTGCATGATGACTCGTTCATTTGTTAGCGGGGTTGAACCAACGACACGCCGCAGCCCGACAAAGGGCAAACTACGGCGCAATCTAGGTTATGGCTGTGCGACTTCAGGCGGTTGATAACGGCGAATTTGCAGTATTATGCCTAATTTAGGATGATCCAGATAATGAATTTCGCCACTGATCACCCGTCGGCTTTGTTTCACATTGATACTTTGTAGGGCGCCATTATGCATTCTGCGCAGATTAAAGTCTGTATTGACAAACAGATAATGATCTAAATGCAGTTTAAATAAACCATCCAGTTGCCATACTTCCGTCGGTAAATTGGCCTGGCTTTGTACGTTGCTGCTATTGTCGATTGCCGCCGTGCTGGGTTGATCCAACGACACACCCGCGGCCAGTTGTTGGCGGCGGCTATTAATTTGCTCAAGCACGCTGGTCACGTCGCTGGCATTGGCCGCAGCTTGGGTGTCATTCACCGGGGTATCATCTTGCTCAGAGGTGATGGGCTGTCCCCAATAATCAAAACGCTGGCTGAAGTTTTCACCGGCAAACCAACGGCTGGGGATCGCTCGGCGCTCGGTGACAGGTGCTTGACGCCATACCGTATGCAACAGCACTTGTTGCTGGCGTTGTCGGCGCAGTTTAGCGACCACATCAGTTAAAGCAAAGGCTTCAGGCTCGGCTAAAAAGGGCACGCCTTGAAACTCACCGCGACCGGCTAAGGTATGGGGCAGCCGTGAGGGCCAAGGCACCTTATGGCTGAGCCATTTTTCAGGAAACAACGCCAGACGCTGCCAAGCCAACGGCTGGGTTTCCTGTTGGCAAAACAGTTTTTGCGGTGCCTGCCAATTGGTAGGGAACACGCCGCTTGGCGCCGTATGCAGCGGTGCAGGGCTGCAATCTTCTAAAGCACTGACTAAAGGCTGAATGCTCGGATTATACAAGGGTGAGACCAAATCAATAATGCGGCCCAAGCGAATTGGCGTAACCTGCTCGGGAAAATGTTCGCGTAATTGGCTATCGCCTGTGCGTTCAAAAACAATCAGTTCTACTTCAAACCAGCGCTCATTGGCTTGCAGCAGCATGGTGTTCAGTAACAGACATCCGGTCAGCAATAGCCGAACTTTCATGCGTTTCCTACCTTATGTTTGGTAAAGTCAGCCAACATCGAGCTGATGAGGCTGAGTCGATCTTTATGATCCTCTGCGGCAATACTAAAACGCAGTTTTTGCCCGCCTTCCAGTTTAAAGACGCGCGATTGGGTTTGGATCAACGTAATAATGTAACTTGGATTGACCAAGGTTTTCTCGGCGAATTCTACCACACCACCTTTGCTATTGGCTTCTATCCGTTTAATACCCAGTGCCTGTGCTTGCAATTTTAACTCAGCAACGGCCACTAAGTTTTTCGCCGCATCGGGTAATAATCCGAAACGGTCGATTAACTCGACCTGAACTTCATCGATCTCTTCTGGATTTTTGGCACTGGCCAGTTTTTTATAAAATGATAGCCGTAAATTGACATCAGGAATATAGCTCTCTGGAAACAGCGCAGGCAGTTTTAAATCCATTTCAGTTTGTTGGCTGAGCATGGCTTCAAGGCTGGGTACTCGCCCAGCTTTTAAGGCTTGCACGGCTTCTTCGAGCATTTCCATATACAAACTAAAACCGACCGATTCAATTTGACCACTTTGCTCATCGCCTAATAACTCACCTGCGCCACGAATTTCTAAATCGTGCGTCGCTAAAGCAAAACCGGCACCCAAATCTTCTAAACTGGCGATGGCTTCTAAGCGTTTTTCGGCATCTTTAGATAAACGCTTGGGCGGCGGGGTCATTAAATAAGCATAGGCCTGGTGATGGGAGCGGCCAACCCGACCCCGCAATTGATGTAACTGCGCCAAGCCAAAATTATCCGCACGGTTAATAATGATGGTATTGGCTGTGGGCACATCGATGCCGGTTTCGATAATAGTGGAGCACAGTAACAGGTTAAAACGCTGATGATAAAAATCAGCCATAATTTGTTCGAGCTCGCGTTCACGTAGCTGCCCATGGGCAATGGCGATATTCGCTTCAGGGATCAGCTCTTGTAAATCGGCTGCCATTTTTTCGATAGAGGCAACATCATTGTGTAAAAAGTAGACCTGACCACCCCGTAAGATCTCGCGCATCACCGCTTCGCGTAGCAAGCCGTTTTCGTATTCGCGCACAAAGGTTTTCACGGCTAAACGCCGCGCGGGTGGGGTGGCGATAATCGACAGATCACGCATGCCCGACATAGACATATTCAGCGTACGCGGAATGGGCGTGGCGGTTAAGGTTAAAATATCAATGTTGGCGCGCAGCGCTTTAATTTTCTCTTTTTGGCGTACACCAAAACGGTGTTCTTCATCGACAATCAGCAGGCCTAAATCGTGCAGTTTAATATCATCTTGCAGCAGCTTGTGCGTACCAATAACAATATCAACTTTACCGTTACTGACATCTTCTAAAATGGCTTTTTGGGCTTTGGGGCTAACAAAACGAGACAGTACCTCAACTCGCACCGGCCAGTTAGCAAAACGATCTTTAAAGTTTTCAAAATGTTGTTGTGCAAGTAAGGTAGTTGGTACCAACAAAGCCACTTGCTTACCGCCGTTAACCGCAACAAAGGCGGCGCGCATAGCCACTTCGGTTTTACCAAAGCCGACATCACCACACACTAGGCGATCCATCGGTTGCGGTTGCTGCATATCCTGCAATACGGCGTTAATGGCGTCGAGCTGATCGGCTGTTTCTTCAAACGGGAAGCTGTCGGCAAAGGCCGCATAGTCATTTTCATCCAGTTTAAAGGCATGGCCCTGATGAGCGGCACGCTGCGCATAGACATCGAGTAATTCTGCTGCAACATCACGTACCTTCTCAGCAGCTTTACGGCGGGCTTTTTCCCAAGTATCATTACCGAGTTTGTGCAAGGGGGCATGTTCGGCATCGCTGCCTGAGTAACGACTTAACAGATGCAGTGATGACACCGGTACATACAGTTTGCTACTGCCGGCATATTCAATGGTCACAAACTCAGCACTAATGCCATTAGCATCCAGCACCTGCAAGCCTTGATAACGGCCAATACCATGTTGTAAATGCACAATAGGTTGACCCAGGCTTAATTCGGCCAGATTACGAATGATGGTATCGGAAGAAATTTGCTGGCTTTTCTTACGACGCCTGCGCTGGCTAATTTTTTGGCCAAATAGCTCGTTTTCGCTGATCAGGGCTAGCGGCGGTGTGGTGTTAACGAAAGTACCTTGATCCAGGGTTCCGACCAACACGGCAATATCTTGCTGTTGCGTTAAAAACTGCGCCAAGCTACTGGTTTGCGGCAGATGCACGGCGGCCTTGTGCAGCAGCTGCAATAAACTTTCACGACGACCTTCACTTTCCACTAAAAATAGCGCGCGGCCTTGCTGCTTTTTTAGCGCCGTTAAAAAGTTTAACAGGGCTTCTAACGGATTTTTCAGCTGATGATTAATATTAAGATCAGGCAGGTTAGCAATCGGCGCATTGATGTGACCATTTTTAAGCGGTAACTCTGCACGGCTTAAACGTAACCTAGGGTAAGCTTTTAGCGCGGCAAACAGCTCATCGGTGGCTAAATACAATTCGGTGGGTTGTAAAATGGGCCGCAGTAAATCAATGGCGCGATCTTGATAGCGACGTTTTAACTCTAGCCAAAACTGATTGGCGCTGTGCTCGATATCACCACAGGTTAAAATATGCGAGTTAGCCGGTAAGTAACTGAATAAACTTGAGGTATCTTCAGCAAACAGCGGTAAATAATATTCAATACCGGCCGGTAAAATACCTTGGGTGACTTGCTGATATAAGGATTCTTTTTCATTGCGAGCGGCAAAGCGTTCGCGATAACGCAAACGAAAGCGTTCAATCGCCGCCTTGTCGGTTGGAAACTCATGTGCCGGCAAAAGCGAAATCTGTTTTACTTTATCTAAACTGCGCTGCGTGTCAGGATCAAAGGTGCGAATGGCATCCACTTCATTATCAAAAAAGTCGATGCGATAAGGCTGCGTTGCGCCCATCGGATACAAGTCTAGTAATGAGCCACGAACAGAGAACTCGCCATGCTCCATAACTTGATCGACATGTCGATAGCCCACCGCGGCCAATTGCTGCTTAAAGGCACTTAAATCGGTTTGTTGTTGCTCGGCCAGAATAAAACTGTGTTGCTCTAAATGGGCACGACCAGCAATTTTCAATAACAAGGTACTCACCGGCACTATCACTAAGGCATGACTGAGCCGAGGCAATTGATACAGCGTGGTTAAACGCTGAGAAATAATGTCCTGATGCGGCGAAAACATATCATAGGGCAGGGTTTCCCAATCGGGCAGCGTGAGAATGGGGCACTTGGCGGGGTCAAGAAAGACCGTTAACTCTTGCTCTAAACGCATCGCTGCAGGGGTGTCTTGTACCACTAAGACACAGACACCTTGTTGCTGTGTGACATAGCTGCTGATGGCTAGAGGTAAGGCAGCGCCAGTCAGTTGGCCCCATGCTTGCTGATCAGTAGCGCCGCGTAATTGCGGTATCGAAGGAAAAACACTCATTGAATTATAAACTCGTATCCTGATTAATCGCGTTGGCTGTTACAGTGATTTGGCGCTGCTAGTTCAGCGCTGCTCCGCTTTTAATTTTAATTGTCGGGCTTGCTGCTGCAAACTGGCGCGCACTAGCAATTCGCGATCTTCATCACGGATCAGTTTAAACACCACTTTGATCAGATAGCCATCTGTGGTTTGTTCAGCGCTTAATACTTGACCAAAACAAAAAACCGCCCCAGCATTGTCAGCAAGAAATAACTTCACTTCAACTGCTTGCAGTGCTGGCATGGCGCGATCAGTCTTAAAGGTGAGGCCAGCACCACCGTAGCTTTGCGTATGATGGCGATACGCCGCAACATCTTGTTGTTGTAAAACGTAATGCAGCAGCAAATCGAGCTTTTTTGCTTGCTGTTGCAAGTAGTTCGCTAACTCTTCGGCTAATTCACCGACGCGTTGTAACGAGCGCAGTGCATTCATATTCAGTTGGCCCACATTCCCGGCTAACAAAAAAGGCTCGGGGATGGCCGCCGTAAAGTCTGCTTCGCTTGGCAGAGGCGTACTCAGTGGTACCACATTAATGGCAATGCGATGCTCAACTTTGAAATACTGTTGAAAATCTTCGGCTAGGCTATCCAGTTCAGAGCTCATCTGGGTTCTCCCGGGTTGGTGCTTGTCATTGCACCGAATTATCACTATTATCGGCACCACTTTTGCGCTAATTTATCATCTAACCTAGGTAAAGTCCTGAAAATTCACATGCACCTTCCAGTCAGCCTGTTTATTGGCTTACGTTATAGCCAAAGTCGCAAGGGTAATGCCTTTATTTCGTTTATCACCCTGTTTTCTGTTGCCGGTATTTTACTTGGGGTGATGGCGTTAACCATTGTCAGCTCGGTTATGAACGGCTTTGAGGCGGAATTAAAGCGTCGTATCTTAGGCGTGGTGCCCCATCTTATTGTGGAAGCGCCACAGGGGGATACCCGCTGGCAACAACACTTACAACAACAAGCCAAGGTGTTGGATATTACCCCATTTCTGCAAACTGAAGCCTTAGTGCAAGCGCCTCGGCAATTAACGGCCGTGATGCTGCAAGGCTTAACACCTGAGCAGTTACCGCAGTTTTTAAGACAATCTTTAGCACTGGGCGATTGGCAAACATTAAGCGAGCAGCGTTATAGCATTATGCTCGGCCGCGGTTTAGCCGAACAGCTGGATGTGCATTTAGGGCAACAAATTCGGGTACTATTAGCGCAAGGTGGCAGCCATACGCCCTTAGGCTGGATGCCACGCCAGCGCTTATTTACCGTCGCTGGAATTATTGATACCGGCTCTGAAGTGGATAGTGTTATCGCGATCACGGCGCAAGAAGATTTAATGCGGTTATTGCCGGTTGCCGAGCGCACGCCGAGTTGGCGGGTCAGTTTATTAGAGCCTTTTCAAGCGCCGTTGTTAGCTGAGCAATTATCAGCTGATACGCAAATAGGCTCAGTGCAAGATTGGCGGCAGAGCCATGGAAAATTATTTGCGGCAGTGGCCATGGAAAAAGCCATGATGTGGCTGATGTTATTACTGATTGTCGCTGTGGCGGCCTTTAACATTGTGTCAGCCTTAGTGATGATGGTTACCGAGAAACAAGCAGAAGTGGCGATTTTAAAAACCCAAGGCATGACCGACCGCGCGCTATTTTTTGTGTTTGCCATACAAGGTTTATTTAACGGGTTGCTCGGTGCTGTGCTTGGTGTGATAGCTGGCGTGTTAGTCAGTTGGCAGCTTAATGCGTTATTAGATCTGTTCAATTTCCAAGTTGCAGGTGGTATTCAATTACCTGTGTTAATGGATGCCAGCCAAATTGCCACCATCTTCATTAGTGCTATTGGCTTAACCTTGCTCGCCGTGTTGTATCCAGCTTGGCGTGCGGTAAAAATTAATCCGGCGGAAGTATTACGCGATGAATAATGTTCTTGAAGCCTATCAAATTTGTAAAACTTACCGTGATGGCCAGCAGGTCACCGAGGTGTTGCATCAGGTTAATTTAACCATTGCCAAAGCTCAAATGGTGGCCATTGTGGGCAGTTCAGGCTCTGGCAAAAGTACCTTATTGCATATTTTAGGCACTTTAGATACGCCAGACAGTGGCAATGTGCAGATCGCTGGACAACAGATTGCTAAGCTCAGCGCCAATCAAAAAGCCAGCTTGCGTAATGAAAAACTGGGTTTTATTTATCAGTTCCACCATTTGTTAATGGATTTTACGGCGGTTGAAAACGTGGCCATGCCCTTACTGATCCGTGGGCAAGCCCCTGTCGAAGCGAATGCCGCCGCCACCGCTTTGCTAAGCCGAGTGGGCTTGGCGCATCGTTTAACCCATAAGCCGTCTGAATTAAGCGGCGGCGAGCGGCAACGCGTTGCTATTGCTCGGGCATTGGTGACTAAACCCGCTCTAATTTTAGCCGATGAGCCCACCGGTAATTTAGATCAGCAAACCGCAGAGTCTATTTATCAATTGTTACGTGAGCTCAATCGTGAATTTGCCACCAGCTTTGTGGTGGTGACCCACGATCGTGCCTTAGCGGCTCGCTTAGACAAACATTATTTGATGACAGATGGTCGTTTGGAGCCTGCGCCATGAATGCTCTCGTTTGGCAACTGGCGCGACGTTATCGCAATACTCGCCATACCAGTGGCTTTATTCGCTTTATTTCGGCTTCATCGACCTGGGGTATTGGCTTAGGCGTAGCGATTTTAATTTTAGCGCTGTCGGTGATGAATGGTTTTGAGCAGGCACTAAAACAGCGTTTGTTGGCGGTGATCCCGCATGTTGAATTAGAGTCAGTGGAAAATAACTTACAGCAATGGCAAAGCAAGCTACCGCGCTTAAGTGCTGTAAAAGGCGTAATAGCGGGCGCACCTTATATTAAAGCCAACGGCATGCTGCGTGCTGGGAGCCAAATTAAAGCGGTACAGCTGCGTGGTATTGATTTGCAACTTGAACAGCAACTCAGTGACTTCGCCACTTACTTACAAAGCGGCAGCCTAGAGAACTTGGCGGCAGAGCAAGTTGTGCTAGGCAGCGGTATTGCCGCGGCACTGGGTTTGCAGGTCGGTGATAATGTGCAATTAATGCTTCCTCGTTTTACCGATGATGGTCGTTTAGCCAGTTATTCTAATCGAGTGCTGAGTGTCAGTGCCATTATTGGGGTGGGCGGGCAACTCGATTATAGCCAAGCGTGGCTGGGTTTGGATGCATTAGCCGATTTTTTAGCTATGCCAGAAGACACCGTACACGGTTTAGCCTTTCGTTTAGACGATATCTTTGAGGCACCGGCCATGGCACGGCAACTCGGGCAGTTGTCGGATGATTATGTCTATCTGCTCGATTGGTTTCGTAGCCAAGGCCATGTTTATCAAGATATACAAATGGTGCGCGCCATTTTATATTTGGTGTTGTCGCTGGTGATCGCCGTGGCCTGCTTTAATATTGTCGCGACCTTGGTGATGGCTGTGCGGGAAAAAGAATCGGATATTGCCATTTTGCTAACCATGGGCATGCGACCGGCGGCATTAATTAAAACCTTTATGTTACTAGGCTGGCTAAATGGTTTGGTTGGCACCTTAGGCGGGGCTGTTGTTGGCGTGTTACTGGCACATTACATTGAGCCGATCTTTGCTTTTGTAACCTCGACACTTGGCAAATCGTTATTAGATCCGAGCATCTACTTTATCGATTACGTGCCGTCGTTATTGCTGTGGCAGGATGTGGTCGTTACGGTGCTGTTGGCATTGGGCTTAAGTTTATTATCGACGCTGTATCCGGCATTTCGTGCTAGTCGGGTGCAACCGGCAAACGTGTTGGGACAACGATAACAACCCCTGTTGTGTTTTATTCGCACTTTTTAGTGACTCTCTGCCTAAAGCAATACTAATTAAACCCTTAGTTTTGTTTTAGGCGATTTTTATGCCGTAACAAGCGCGCGAGCTTTTCTTTCTTTACCGATAAACGCCATAACCAGTCAATGGCAAAATAGCCAACAATGCTGGCGGTAATGCCCATTAATAAACAGCCGGTTAGTAAAGGTTTACCGATGGTTTGCATGCTATGCCACAACCAACCAAACGAAGCTTCAAAAGCAAAGGGCTCGGCAGGTGCTTTAAGTACCACACTGCCAATTAGATAACAGAGATACAGCATCACCGGCATGGTGAGCGGGTTTGAAATCCACACTAACGCCACACTTAACGGTAAATTAACGCGTAAGGGTACGGCCATCAGCGCCGAGAATAGCATTTGAAAAGGAAAGGGCATCCAGGCCCAAAAAAGACCGACAGCAAAAGCGCCGCGCGCAGAGCGGCGGTTTAAGTGCCATAAATTACCATCGTGCAGCATCGAACCGAACAGATTTAATAACTTCATCTGCTTGATTTTTTCTGGAGATGGTAAATATTTCTTAATAGTCTTCTTTGGCATTACAACCTATTTACGAAAAGTAAACATGCAACACTTTTGCACAGGTGTATTAGCTGGCTGCCTATTGTCGTTATTTTTACCGCTTCCGCCAGCTTTTTTTCAATATATTTTTCTAGCGGCTTTTCTAGTCAGCTGCCGCTTTCGGCTGTTTTTTTTAGCCGGTTGCTGCGCGTTTATAGTCAGTTGGCATTGGCAGTTGTCTGCATACTGGCAGGCACAAAATGCGTTGTTAAACTCAGCAAGCAGCTATCACGATGTGCGGATTGTCAGTTGGAGCGATCACGGCATTGGTGATTTAACAGTGAAACTGCAACTACAGCAAAGTTCATACAATCAGTATCTGCTCTCTGTGCGCTGGCGACAAGCTCCAAGCCTTGAAAATAATCAACTTTGGCGTTTACCATTAAAATTGCGACCGGTAGCACAGAGTTGGACTCCACTGTCACGGCCTCGTTCGCTGCAAGCCTTATTGCAAGGTGTGATTGGCGAGGGATATGTGTTGCCAGAGCAGCCGGTCATCTTATTACAGGCCCCTGCGTTAGCCAGAGAAACCATCATTACCCAGCTAAAAACGTCGACTGCATCCCTTAGCAGTGCACCACTGCTGTTAGCGTTAACTGTAGCGGAGCGACAATTTGATGCGCAATTGTGGCAAGGGATCCGGCACAGTGGCTTGGGACATATTTTAACTATCTCGGGTTTACACCTTGGCTTGGTCTTTGGTTGGAGCCTGTTGTTATTTACCGGCTTGTTGCGCCTTAGCCCCTGGCGATTTAAAGTGGAGCTGGCTTTATTACTCAGTTTGTTACCGGTTTTAGGCTATGGCTGGTTGGCTGGTTTTACCATCCCAACATTACGCGCGGCCGTGGCCTTGGCTATTTTTGTGCTGAGCCGATTATTACTGCGCCCCTTAGCCAAGTCTCAAGCGTGGTTGCTGTTATTGGCATTATTGCTCCTGGCCAATCCGTTGTGGTTACTCAGTTATAGTTTTTGGTTGTCGATGTTAGCCGTAGGCTGCATTGTGTTACTGCTGTGGTGCTTAGCCCCTGCAGCGCCACAGCGCTGGGCAAAATTACGTTACTGGTTGCGGTTTCAATTAGCATTAACCTTGTTAATGTCATTTATTAGCATGGCTTTTTTCTCGGGTGTTAGTGTCTTATCCATTCTCTCTAATCTGTTGTTTGTCCCTTGGTGTACGTTGCTCGCGATCCCGTTTTTATTGATCACGGTCTGTTGGAGCTTGGCGGGCTTGCCTTATGTTCAATGGCTCTGGCAGTTAACCGATGGGTTGTTTATTCCCTTAATGATTTGGTTAGAATGGAGTGCCTCTCAAGCAGTGTGGTGGAGTTTACCTCAGCTCTCCCCCCTGACAGCGTTTTTACTGTCTGGGGCCTTAGCAATGCTGCTAGCCTGCCGTGTAAAGGGCTCTCTGTGGCTGTTATGGCTT
Source organism: Alishewanella sp. HL-SH06 (assembly GCF_052656265.1). Classification (NCBI taxonomy): domain Bacteria; kingdom Pseudomonadati; phylum Pseudomonadota; class Gammaproteobacteria; order Alteromonadales; family Alteromonadaceae; genus Alishewanella; species Alishewanella sp. HL-SH06. The sequence goes on along the minus strand of NZ_CP199752.1, from coordinate 2,476,834 downwards.
ACTGTGGTGGTATTAATGATCTGTTTACCGGTGAATGTTCACCCGCAATTACAGCTAATCGATAGCGGGCAGCGCACGGTATTATTATTACAGAAACCTCATAACGCCATCTTATATTTAGATGCCCCTGCGACACAGTTGGAAGGGCTGGTACGCCAGCAGGTATTACCTTTGTTACAACAGCAACGGTTGCGGCAATTGGGGCCGGTCATTATACCGGCACTTGAGCGAGAAATGGCGCCAGCCTTGGCGTTAATTCAACACGCTTATCCAATGGCAAAATTTTACAGTGCGGTAGCGGCATTACCAGAAGTACAGACCTGTACTGAATTAGTTGCAGCTTATCCTGACATTGGCTTTCGGCATTGGTTATTAGCAAAAGCCGATCCCTGTGTGCTCAGTGTTGATATGGCAGGCTGGCAATTGTTGTTGCCAGGTAAGTTGCAACAAGCTCAAGAGCGGGCATTATTGCAGCAGTATGCTGATTTAACCGCGGATATTTATTTACTGGCAGATTATGGGCGCGCCAACGCTAATTCATTAGCTTTTTTACAAGCTTTAGCGCCACGGCAATTGCTATTAGCGGCCAACGCACAAGGGCCTTATACTTATCCACAAGCTGGCGTGCAACAACGGATTAACTTATTGAAATTACCGCTGTATCATACTGGGTTACAAGGCAGCTTGCAGATTGAATTTACGGCTGAAAAACTGCGCATTCGCCAAGAAAATAGAGAAAAACACTACCCTTGGGCAGAAAAGCCGACAGCAATAGCTGAAACCTCTGCCTCAACACGCTAGAATAGCCAGATGATAACGATAAAAGGTTTAGAATTTTGCAGACAGAGCAAACAACGTCATCGGCGGTTTATCGTCGGTTACTCAGCTATTTAAAACCCTACCGCTTAGGTTTTGTCGCCGCCATTATCGGCATGGTGGGGTATTCAGCGGTAGATGCAGGTTTTATTGCCTCGGTACAGCCGTTTATTGACCGCGGCATTCAAGAAAAAGATACTGAATTTTTACGCCTAGCACCTTTAGTGGTCATTTTGATGTTTATCTTGCGTGGCATTTTTCACTTTACCGCAACCTATTGTATTAGTTGGGTGGGTAATCAAATTGTCAAAGACATGCGACAGCAATTATTCAGCCATATGATGCGTTTACCGGTAAGCTTTCATGATAAACATTCTACCGGTGAGCTGATCTCTAAAATCACCTATGACTCAGAGCAAATCAAACAATCTTTAACCAAAGCCCTTATTGTTTTGGTGCGTGATGGTGCCTTGGTACTGGGTTTAATTGGTGTGATGTTTTGGTATAGCTGGCAGCTCTCGTTAATCTTCTTTTTAATTGCACCGGTGATCGCTGTTATTGTTAGCTTTGTCTCGAAACGCTTTCGCAAGTTAAGCCATAAAATTCAACATGCGATGGGCGGCGTAACGACCGCTTCTGAACAAATGCTCAATGGGCATAAAGTCATATTAGCCTTTGGTGGCCAAGCGGTTGAAGATGCGCGTTTTGAAGAAGTGAATAATCAAACTCGCTTACAAGGCGTGAAAATGGATGCCACCTCGGCCATTAGTTCTGGTGTGATCCAACTGATCGCCTCTTTTGCCCTGGCTTTTGTGGTGTTTATGGCTAGTCAACCGGAAATGCTTGATACTCTAACCGCCGGTATTTTCTCTGCCATCGTCACGTCGATGGTCATATTATTAAAGCCACTAAAACAATTAACCACGGTAAATAGCGAGTTTCAACGCGGTTTAGCCGCCGCCGCCAGTATTTTTCGAGTTATGGACGAAGCCGCGGAGCGGGAAACGGGAACCATTGAATTACAGCAGGCCAAAGGCGACATCGAGTTTAAACATGTTACCTTTAACTATCCTGGCCATCAGCAGCAGGTTCTCGACGATGTGTCGTTTCACGTGCCTGCAGGTAAAACGGTGGCGTTAGTAGGGCGTTCAGGCAGTGGTAAAACCACCATCTCCAGTTTATTACCGCGTTTTTATGAGGTAGAGCAGGGCGAGATTTTAGTGGATGGTCAAAACATTCAATTGTATAGCCGCAGTTCTCTGCGTCATCAAATCGCCGTAGTTTCTCAGCATGTGATGCTGTTTAACGATTCAATTGCCAATAACATTTGTTACGGTATGGCAGAGCCGGTCAGTCGCGAGCAATTATTGGCAGTTGCCGAGCAAGCACATGTGTTGGAATTTGCTAAGAAGATGCCAGAGGGCCTCGATACACAAATTGGTGAAAACGGCGTCAGTCTATCTGGTGGCCAGCGCCAACGTATTGCTATTGCTCGCGCGTTATTACGCCAAGCGCCAGTACTGATTTTAGATGAAGCCACCTCGGCTTTGGATACAGAATCTGAACGCAAGATCCAAGCTGCTCTTGACGTGCTGTTAAAAGGGCGCACCAGTATTGTGATTGCCCACCGCTTATCAACCATTGAAAATGCCGACAGCATTATTGTGATGGATCAAGGTCGTATTTTAGAGCAGGGCACACACGCCGAATTATTAGCGCGTGATGGTGTTTATGCTTCGTTACATAAATTGCAGTTCGGCTCTGAAAAATGACCGCACTGGAGCGTGGCTGGTATCAAGGTCGATGGTGGTGTTATTTACTGGCGCCATTTAGCCTGTTGTTTTGGTTATTGTCGACCTTGCGCCGCGCGTTATTTCGCCGAGGCATTAAACGCCATTATCGTTTAACGGTGCCGGTTATTGTTGTCGGCAATATTACCGTTGGCGGTACGGGTAAAACGCCGTTTACGTTATGGTTATGCCAGTTATTGCGCGAGCAGGGCTTTACCCCGGGCATTATTAGTCGGGGCTATGGCGTAAAATTAACGGCGCCACGTTTAGTTACCGCTAACTGCATGGCAAATCAGGTGGGGGATGAGCCACTCTTATTGGCTCAGCGCAGTGGTTGTCCGGTGGTCGTGTATCCGGATCGTGTTAGCGCCGGCCAACATTTGCTGTCACGTTGCCCCGACGTCGACATTATTATCTCTGATGATGGCCTACAGCATTATCGATTAGCGCGCGATCTAGAAATTGTACTGATTGACGGTCAGCGTGGTCTGGGGAATGGTTGGTTACTGCCAGCAGGCCCCTTGCGCGAGTTGCCTTCTCGTTTAGCCTCAGTAGATTTTACGGTGGCAAACAGTGGGCCATTAGACGGTGTTGATGGCCACATGACACTAACCGTTGTTGCTGCGCGGCCCCTTTTGGCTGAGCAACCGGCGTTAGCGGTGTCGACACCGGTTCAGTTAGTGGCGGCAATTGGCAATCCAGCACGTTTTGCTCGTTCGGCGCAAGAGGCCGGTTTTAACATTGCAGGGCAGCATTTCTTTGCCGATCACCATCCTTTTAGCCCTGACGATTTTACCGATTTGTCCCCCCCGCTGTTAATGACGGAAAAAGATGCGGTAAAATGTCGGTCTTTTGCCAAAAGCGGTTGGTACTATTTAGCCGTTCAGGCGCGGTTAGATCCCCAATTTACTGAGCAACTAAGCACAAAACTTAACTTATTACGGAGTCAATATGGCCATGAATCTGGCATTGATTGATATTTTGGCCTGCCCGGTATGTAAGGGTAAATTAAAATATGACAAAACAGGCGAGCGCTTGATCTGCACCTTTGATCAACTGGCTTATCGTTTAAGCAATAATATCCCGGTGTTACTGGCGAATGAAGCAACACCATTAAGCTCAGAAGAGTGTGAAAAATGGCGTTCATAGTCGTTATTCCTGCTCGCTACGCCAGCTCTCGCTTACCGGGTAAGCCGTTAGCGGATATTGCAGGTCAAAGCATGATTGAGCGTGTGTATCGACAAGCGATACAAAGCGGTGCCGAGCGCGTGCTGGTTGCGACCGATGACCAGCGGGTTGCCGCTGCAGTGCACGAGTTTGGCGGTGAAGTATGCATGACGGCGGCCAGTCATAATTCTGGTACGGAACGCTTGGCCGAAGTGGTCACTCAATTAGGTTTAGCTGCAGATGATATCGTGGTGAATGTACAGGGCGATGAGCCTTTTATCCCACCGCAAATTATTCGTCAGGTAGCAGAGAATTTAGCGCTGCAACAAAAAGCTCGGATGGCCACTTTAGCCGTGCCGCTGCATGATCCTGCTGAGCTGAAAAATCCGAATGTGGTGAAAGTGGTAACCGATCATGCTGGTTACGCCTTATATTTTAGTCGTTCAGCCATTCCGTTTGACCGGGACGAACGTTACCGTGATGCCCTTGCAACACACTATCGGCGGCATATCGGCTTATATGCGTATCGTGCGGGTTTTATTGCCGATTACGTGGCGTGGCCAACATCAACCCTGGAACAAATTGAAGCGTTAGAGCAGTTACGAGTGCTGTGGCAGGGGGAAGCCATTCATGTGGCGACAGCCATAGAAACGCCGGCGGTTGGCGTTGATACCGCAGAAGATCTGGCGCGAGCCATTGCTTTTGCCACGCAACAACATGTTTAAATCGCTGACTATCGTGGATAGTACCGCAGATTTTGTGGTTATTAATAAACCCGCAGGCTTAAGCTTTCATTCGGAAGAGGGGCCAGGGGTCGTGGCCATTGCCGAGCAACAGTTAGGCGAAAAGCTGTTTGCGGTGCATCGATTAGATAAAGTCACCTCGGGTTTATTGCTGTTGGCGCGTAATACTGTTGCAGCAGCAGAACTTACCCAATTATTTAGTCGTCGGCAAATTCAGAAATGTTACTTGGCGTTAAGTGCAGCACGGCCTAACAAAAAACAAGGTTGGGTGAAAGGTGCCATGCAGCCTGGGCGGCGCGGCGGTTGGAAGTTAACCTCAGCACAACAGGCTTTAGCAGTCACGTATTTTGTTAGCCAGGGCTTTGAAAACTTACCGTTTCGCGCTTATTTACTGCGGCCTTATACCGGTAAAACACATCAATTACGCGTGGCGTTAAAAAGTCAGGGGGCGCCTATCCTAGGCGATAGCTTATATGGTGCTGCAGAGGCCGACCGCGTTTATCTGCATGCCTATGCCTTGGCGTTTCATTTTGCTGGCACAGAGTATCAATATCAATTATTACCCGACAGCGGTGAGCAGTTTCTGGCGTTAGTGCATCACGGATTACCCGGATCGTGGCTAACACCATGGCAATATGCTTGGCCCGCGGCACCTAGCTTGCCGTTTGAGCGTTAACAGGAAGAAGTATGTCAGATTTTAATACGCGTTTTGCTGGCATTGCGCGTTTATATGGTCAGCAGGCCTTAGCAAAATTTCAGCGATCACATGTGGTGGTGATCGGTATTGGTGGCGTTGGAAGCTGGGCTTGTGAAGCTTTAGCGCGCTCAGGGATCGGTGAGTTAACGCTAATCGATTTAGATGATGTGTGTGTGAGTAATATCAATCGGCAAGCACATGCGCTGACCGACACGGTCGGTCAAGACAAAGTGGCGGTGATGGCTGAGCGGATTTTACAAATTAATCCAGAGTGTAAAGTGAATCAAGTCGCGGATTTTATTGCCCCGGAAAACTTAGCGAGCCTATTACCAGCTAACGCAGACTATGTGTTAGATGCGATTGATGCTGTTAAAGCTAAGGTCGCGTTAATTGCATGGTGCAAACGCAATAAAATGCCACTGATCACAACCGGTGGGGCCGGAGGGCAATTGGATCCAACGCAAATTCAATTGGCTGATTTAACCTTAGCCTTTAATGACCCCTTGTTGGCGAAAGTACGCAATATGCTCAGGCGCGATCATCAGTTTACCCGTAATCCTAAACGGCGTTTTGGTGTGGATTGTGTGTTTTCTACTGAACAATTACGTTATCCACAAGCCGACGGCAGTATTTGCCAACAAAAACCCGATAACACAGGCAGTATGCGCTTAGATTGTAGTGGCGGCTTTGGCGCCGCTATGGTGGTTACGGCAACCTTTGGTTTAGCCGCCGTGTCGCGAATTTTAGTCAAGTTGCAGCAAAAAGCCGCCATTTAATGGGCGGCAACCACGTCTTTTATTCGATTGACCATCGCATTTAAGCCATTGCCTCGAGATTGGCTTAAATAGGGTTTCAAATTCAAACTATCAAAGCTGCGTTGTAAATCCAGTGTAGAGATTTCTTGCCGCGTTAGGCCATTAACAAAGCATAACATGATAGCCAGTAACCCTTTGACGATGCGGGCATCGCTGTCTAACACAAAAAAGTGTTGTTCGGTGCGGCTATCATAGTAGTGCAGTAGCCAAGCCCGACTTTCGCAGCCTTTAACTAGCCACTCATTTTGGCGCATTTTTTCTGGGATCGGCGGTAATTTTTTACCTAACTGCATCAATAAACGATACTTACTTTGCCAATCTTGAGGTTGTTGTAACTGTGGCAAATCCTGTTGCCGGATAGCCGTAAGGGCTGTCGCAGTATCCGTAATAAGTTGTGCCATGGTCATACCGTAAGGATCTCCACTGCCTGAGCCAATGCTGCTAAACATTGCTCAACTTCGGTTAACTGATTATAAGGTGCAAATGCGAAACGCAGCGCGCCTGGCGCGGCTAATTGTTCAAATAAGGGCATAGCACAATGACTGCCCGCGCGCACAGCAATGTGTTGTTCGTTCAGCAATGCCGCGACATCGGCAGGGTGTTCACCTTGAATGTTCAAGGTAACAATACCGGCATTCTCGTGGCGAGACGATAACAATTGAATGCCAGGGATATGCTGTAAGCCATTATGAAAAGCCTTTAATAACAAGCTTTTATAACTGTTTATTTGTTGAGCGTCAAACCCACTAATAAATTTAATGGCCTGAGCAAGGCCCTGCGCGCCCGCAATGTGCGGGGTACCCGCTTCTAAACGGGCGGGTAAGCTGTTAAAGCGACTGCCACTAAAGCTAACATGCTCAATCATTTCACCGCCGCCATGTAACGGTGTCAGTCGTTCTAAGAATGCTCGCTTGCCATACAACACTCCGATCCCGGTTGGCCCATATAACTTATGCGCTGAGAAACAGTAAAAGTCGGCAGGCAATTTTTGTACATCGGGTCGTTGCCAAGCGATGCCTTGAGCACCATCGACGATGGTAATGGCCCCGGCCGCTTTTGCGTCGCTTAACATCTGTGCTAAAGGCAAAACATTGCCAAGTGCATTAGATACTTGGGTAAGACTGACAATTTTTGGCTTGCGTTCTAACAGTGTTTGATAGGCGGCTTGATCAAGTTGTCTGTCAACGGTTAATGGGATCACATCGATGATAACCCCATGCTGTTGACAATGCAGTTGCCAAGGTACGATATTCGCGTGATGTTCTAAGGCCGAGATTAAAATACGATCACCGGCTTGCAATATGGTATGCATTAAGCCAAAGGCTAATTGGTTAAACGCCGCTGTGGTACCACTGGTAAAGACAATTTCGGCAGGCTCGGCGGCATTAATAAATTGCTGTACCGTGCGTCTTGCCTCTTCAAATTGGCTTGTTGCCTGTTGGCTTAACTGATGCGTTCCGCGATGCACATTGCTATTGTCATGCTGATAAAACTTTACCAGGCTATCAATGACGACCTGAGGTTTGTGTGTAGTTGCTGCGTTATCAAGATAGATCCAAGTGGGTTGTTCACGAAAAAAAGGGAACTGTTGACGAAAAGCAGCGGCATCAAACACAGACATGTCGGGAAGCTCAAGACAAAAACAAGGCGACTATTATGCCAAAAGCCATCCCTTTTAGCGAGAAGCACCTTTTAATGAGCCTAATAAAAGCGTCATTACTCAGGCGTGTTGGCGATTTTGGTTGGTTTTTGCTGCATGAGGCTAAGGTAAAAGTATTAAAGTAGCCGAGATTACTTTGCAATGATGAGCCAATTGACTGCGCTAAAAACGAAAAAAGCGGCCAATGGCCGCTTTTAAGCTGCTGCTTGTCAGAGCAAATTACTTTTTGTAATCGCGTGCGGCATGGCCAGTGTATAGCTGACGTGGACGACCGATTTTGTGGCCTTTGTCTGCTAACATCTCGTCCCAGTGTGAGATCCAACCCACTGTACGTGACATCGCAAAGATCACCGTAAACATACTGGTAGGAATACCAATAGCTTTTAAGATGATGCCTGAGTAGAAGTCAACGTTAGGATACAGTTTCTTCTCGATGAAGTACGGATCAGATAACGCAATGCGCTCTAATTCCATGGCGACATCTAATAGTGGATCTTTAATGTTCAGTTCGGTTAATACTTCATGACAGGTATCACGCATAACTTTGGCACGTGGGTCAAAGTTTTTATAAACGCGGTGACCAAAACCCATTAAACGGAAAGAATCATTTTTGTCTTTGGCTTTAGCTACAAATTCTGGGATACGGTCAACAGAACCAATTTGTTGTAACATTTTTAAACAGGCTTCGTTGGCACCACCATGTGCAGGCCCCCATAAAGAGGCAATACCTGCCGCAATACATGCGTAAGGGTTAGCACCAGATGAACCGGCTAAACGCACGGTAGAAGTAGAAGCATTTTGCTCGTGATCGGCGTGTAACATGAAAATCCGATCCATTGCTTTGGCTAATACTGGGCTGACTTTATAGTCTTCAGCGGGTACAGAGAACATCATGTGTAAGAAGTTTTCTGAGTAGCTCAGTTCATTACGTGGGTAAACGAATGGCTGACCGGCAGTATATTTATACGCCATCGCGGCAATTGTTGGTAATTTAGCAATCAAACGATGAGCGCTACGGGTACGTTGTTGCGGATCGTTGATGTCTAAATCAGAGTGATAGAACGATGACATCGCGCCAACCACACCACACAGCATAGCCATTGGGTGTGCATCAACACGGAAACCTTGGAAAAATGCGGCGATTTTTTCGTGAACCATCGTGTGACGAGTAATGGTTTTAACGAAGTTATCATACTGCTCTTTTGTGGGTAATTCGCCTTCTAATAACAGGTAGCAAGTTTCTAAATAGTCTGATTTTTCAGCGAGTTGCTCTATTGGGTAACCGCGGTGTAACAAAATGCCGTTGTCGCCATCGATGTATGTGATTTTCGATTCACAGGAGCCGGTAGACATAAAGCCCGGGTCAAACGTGAAATAGCCCTGTTGACCTAGTGTACGAACGTCAATCACGTCAGTGCCTGCCGTACCAGAGTAGATCGGTAACTCAAAGGTTTTACCATCAATCTGTACGACGGCTTTTTTATCTGCCATTGGATTTCTCCTACTGTTTTTTTATGGGATATTAGGGTTAAGGGTATTCTACTCGCAAACCGCACCTGAAAGTCAATTCTAAAGGCTAATCAATTAATAAGTATTCGACTCTAGTCGTATTGCCGTACCGCTAAAAAGCTGTAAAGTTTTGTGTAACGGATTTTTCCGTTAAAAACCAAACAAAAATTGTAATAGCGTGTCATGAAATATATACTATTTGCGGCGTAAAAACAGTTCACCTTACCAGAACCTTTTTGCTGAACCAGCTTTATAGAAAAAGAGTATATCTGCTTCGGGATGTGGCTGTTTTTTGCAGCGACAATAATGACAACTACGCTCTACACGGGCATCGATAGGCAAGACACTGTGAAAAAGCAAAGACCAATAAATCTTGATTTAACAACTATCTCTCTACCTGCGACTGCCAAAGCTTCTATTCTGCATCGGGTTACCGGTGTTGCAATGTTTTTCGCACTGCTTTTTGTTATTTGGGCATGGGCGGTTTCATTGCAAAGTGCAGAAAGCTTTGACTACGTGAAGTCCTTGCTAAACTCACATTTTGCGAAGTTTATCGCATGGGGCACTATCACGGTACTTATTTACCACCTGCTAGGCGGTATCCGCCACATGATCATGGACCAAGGCTACTGGGAAGAACTCGACTCAGGTAACGCCAGCGCCAACATCACTATGGTGTTATGGATTATTTTAGCTGTTTTAGCGGGGGTATGGTTATGGTTCTAAATCAGGCAAGCCTGAAACGCGATGGTGTTCAGGATTACGTATCATTAAGAGCAACTGCTGTTGTCCTAGCGACATACGCACTTTTCATTTTAGGTTTTTTTCTTTTCACTCCAGAAGTGACTTTCGAGATATGGCATGGCCTGTTCAGTAACGTGTTAATGAAGGTGTATACCTTGTTAGCGTTGATCTCGATTGCCATTCATACCCGTATTGGCTTATGGCAGGTATTAACTGACTACGTAAAGTGTGCCAAGTTACGTGCCGCTTTACAGTTTGTCCTGTACGTAATTGCCTTTAGCTACGTGGCAGTGGGTTTATTTGTGTTGTGGGGTGCTTAAGTGAATATTCCAGTAAGAGAATTTGACGCTATCGTCATTGGAGCCGGTGGTGCCGGTATGCGCGCAGCGCTACAAATCACCCAATCAGGTTTAACCTGTGCATTGTTATCAAAAGTTTTTCCTACGCGTTCACACACAGTGTCGGCGCAAGGCGGTATTACGGTAGCGCTGGGCAATAGCCATGAAGATAACTGGGAATGGCACATGTTCGACACCGTTAAAGGGTCGGATTATATCGGTGACCAAGACGCGATTGAATACATGTGTAAAACGGGTCCAGAAGCGATCACTGAATTAGAGAACATGGGGTTACCGTTCTCTCGTACTGAATCTGGCCGCGTTTATCAGCGCCCATTTGGTGGTCAATCGAAGAACTTCGGTGGCGAGCAAGCTGCCCGTACTGCCGCTGCTGCTGACCGTACTGGTCACGCTTTGTTACATTTGCTTTATCAACAAAACGTTAAAAACCGTACTCAAGTTTTCTCTGAATGGTATGCCCTAGATTTGGTGAAAAACCAAGATGGTGCCATTGTCGGTTGTACTGCTATTGATATTGAATCTGGCGAAATCGTTTATTTCAAAGCCAAAGCCACGGTACTGGCTACTGGTGGTGCTGGTCGTATTTACGCTTCAACCACTAACGCACACATTAACACCGGTGACGGTGTCGGTATGGCTTTACGTGCGGGTGTGCCTTTACAAGATATGGAAATGTGGCAGTTCCACCCAACAGGCATCGCAGGTGCCGGTACCTTGGTAACCGAAGGTTGTCGTGGTGAAGGTGGTTACTTATTAAACAAAGATGGCGAACGTTTCATGGAACGTTATGCGCCAAACGCGAAAGACTTAGCTGGTCGTGACGTTGTTGCTCGTGCCATGATGACAGAAATCCGCGAAGGTCGTGGCTGTGAGGGCCCATGGGGTGTTCACATTAAACTAAAACTGGATCACTTAGGTGCTGAAGTTTTAGAAAGCCGCTTACCTGGTATTTGTGAATTATCACGTACTTTTGCGCACGTTGACCCGGTTAAAGAGCCTATCCCGGTTATTCCTACTTGTCATTATATGATGGGTGGTATTCCGACTAACGTCCACGGTCAGGTCATTACACCGAAAGCCGATGGTACAGAATCTGTTGTTGCGGGTTTATTTGCTTGTGGTGAGATTGCTTGTGTATCCGTGCACGGTGCAAACCGCTTAGGTGGTAACTCATTGTTAGACTTAGTGGTATTTGGTCGTGCAACAGGTTTACACCTTGGTGAAGCTTTAGCCGCAACCGCGCAAGCTCGTGATGCCTCTCAATCTGACATTGATGCGGCCTTAGCTCGCACACGTCGTTGGGAAGAGAGCAAGCCTGGCCAGGGTGAAGATCCGGTACAAATTAAGAAAGACCTGCAAAAATGTATGCAGCTTAACTTCTCGGTATTCCGTGAAGGTGAAGCAATGGCCGAAGGTTTACAGCAGTTAAAAGAAATTCGTGAACGTCTGCAGTTTGCTCGTTTAGATGATAAGAGCTCTGACTTCAACACTCAGCGTATCGAGTGTTTAGAGTTAGACAACTTAATGGAAACCGCATTTTCTACTGCTGTTGCGGCAAACTTCCGTACTGAAAGCCGTGGTGCTCATGCACGTTTCGACTTCCCAGATCGTGATGACGAGAACTGGTTGTGTCACAGTGTTTATACTCCAGACACTGAGTCAATGTTTAAGCGTAAAGTGAATCTGGAACCGAAGTTCCGTGAAGCTTTCCCACCGAAAGCACGTAAGTACTAAGAGGGCTACAGCGATGCAGAAATTAGTTTTTTCGATCTATCGTTACAACCCTGATGTCGACCAAGCGCCGCGCATGCAGGATTATACTTTAGACAACCCGGATGGCCGGGATATGATGGTGCTTGATGCACTGGTCAAATTGAAAGAGCAAGATCCAACGTTATCTTTCCGCCGCAGCTGCCGTGAGGGTGTTTGTGGTTCAGATGGCGTAAACATGAATGGCAAAAACGGTTTGGCTTGTATTACTCCACTATCCGCAGTGGGTTTGAAAGGCGGTAAAATCGTGGTGCGTCCATTACCTGGTTTACCAGTCATTCGCGATCTGGTTATCGATATGAGCCAGTTCTATACGCAATACGAGAAAGTGAAGCCGTATTTGATCAACGATGGCTTGCCGCCAGCCGGTGAATTTTTGCAAACGCCGGAAGAACGCGCTAAGTTAGATGGCTTGTACGAGTGTATTCTTTGTGCATGTTGTTCAACATCGTGTCCTTCGTTCTGGTGGAATCCTGATAAATTTATCGGTCCAGCGGGTTTATTACATGCTTATCGTTTCTTGGCAGACAGCCGTGATACTGCAACCGAACAACGGTTAAATGACTTAGATGACGCTTTCAGCGTATTCCGTTGTCATGGTATTATGAACTGCGTAAGCGTTTGTCCGAAAGGGTTAAACCCGACTAAGGCAATCGGCCAGATTAAGTCGATGTTGTTAAACCGGGCGCTGTAATGCGCCCTTTTTTAGTGATTTAATTGAAAACTGTCCATCCACTTAGCGGGGTGGCAGTTTTTTTGCTACTTTTTCCAGGTGCTCAAAAATAAGGGAAACTAAATGCACGAAGGTGTAATGAAGGCGTGGTTAGAGTCTTCACATCTTGGCGGTGGTAACATGGCCTATGTGGATGAACTCTATGAATCCTACCTAGCAGAGCCCACCAGTGTTGGTGACGAATGGCGTGAGTTTTTTGCCCAGTTACCAAAGATCGATGGGGTCGAGCTTGAAACCCGACATAGCGATGTTCGTGAACATTTCGCTGAGTTGGCCCGCAACAAACATCGTGAAGTTGTGGTGGTAAACTCTGGTTCTGGTGCTGACAACCGTCAGGTTAAAGTACTGCAATTAATCAACTCTTATCGCTTCCGTGGCCATCAACACGCCAACTTGGATCCGTTAAACCTGTGGAAACAACCTCGGGTACGTGACCTTGAATTGTCGTTTCACGATCTGTCTGAAGCTGATTACGAAACTGAGTTCAACATTGGATCATTTGCTTCTGGTCAAGAAACAATGAAATTGGGCGATTTGCACAAAGCACTGGAGCGCACTTACTGCGGTTCTATTGGTGCTGAGTATATGCATATCGTCTCAACCGATGAGAAACGTTGGATCCAACAGCGCTTAGAAAGTGTGCAATCTCAGCCTCGTTTTGATAAAGACACTAAGCTAGGTATCCTGAAAGGATTAATTGCTGCTGATGGTCTGGAAAAGTATTTAAGCTCAAAATTCCCAGGTGCTAAGCGCTTTGGTCTTGAAGGCGGCGATGCGATGATCCCATTACTGAAAGCCATGATCCACCGTGCCGGTGAGCAAGGCGCCAAAGATTCAGTGATTGGCATGGCGCACCGTGGTCGTCTGAATACCTTGATCAACGTACTGGGTAAGAATCCCTCGAAGTTATTTGATGAATTTGCCGGTAAATACGAAGTTGTGGGTGCTGGCGATGTGAAATACCATATGGGTTTCTCATCTGACTTTGCCACCAAAGGCGGTAATGTGCATTTAGCACTGGCCTTTAACCCATCACATTTAGAAATTGTTAACCCTGTTGTTTTAGGCTCTGTGCGTGCCCGTTTAGATCGCCGCGGTTGTACCGACGGCTCGCTAGCACTGCCTATTACCATTCATGGTGACTCAGCTTTCGCCGGTCAGGGTGTAGTTGCTGAAACCTTCAACATCTCGCAAACGCGTGCATTCAAAGTAGGTGGCACCATCCGCTTGGTCATTAACAACCAAGTGGGTTTTACTACGTCAAACCCTGAAGATACGCGCTCAACCCCTTACTGTACCGACATTGCTAAAATGGTACAGGCGCCCATTTTTCACGTGAACGGTGATGATCCTGAAGCGGTAGTGATGATTGCGCAATTAGCGGTTGATTATCGTAATACCTTTAAGCGTGATGTGGTCATCGATTTATTCTGTTATCGCCGTAATGGCCATAATGAAGCCGATGAGCCAAATGCAACGCAACCTCTGATGTATCAGAAGATCAAAAAGCACCCAACGCCGCGGGAAATTTACGCTGAGAAGTTGGTGCAAGAAGGGGTTATTACTGCTGACGAAGTGAAAGCATTAATTGACGGTTACCGGGATGCTTTAGACAAAGGCGATTGTGTTGTTGAAGAATGGCAACCGATGGCACCTTCTTCAGTAGATTGGACCCCCTTTATTGGTAAAGACTGGGATACCCATTATGACGCCAGTCTAAAGCTTGAAGAACTCAAAGCGTTAGGTGAAAAAGCCATACAGGTGCCCGCAACGCATGTGTTACAACGTCAGGTTGGTCGTGTCTATGAAGACCGTGCATTGATGTTAAAAGGTGAGAAGAAAATTGACTGGGGTTTTGCTGAAATCTTAGCTTACGCCTCGGTGGTTGGTGAAGGAAGCCGTATCCGTATTGTTGGTCAAGACTCTGGTCGCGGTACCTTTTTCCATCGCCATGCTGTACTGCATAATCAAACGGATGGTTCAACCTATACGCCGTTAGAGAAAATCAGTGAACAGCAGGGTAAGTTTGAAGTTTTCGACTCGGCCTTATCTGAAGAAGCCGTTTTAGCGTTTGAATACGGTTATGCGACAGCAGAGCCACGGGCTATGGTTATTTGGGAAGGTCAATTTGGTGACTTCGCCAACGGCGCCCAAGTGGTTATTGACCAATTCTTAAGCTCTGGCGAGCAAAAGTGGGGTCGTTTATGCGGTTTAACTTTATTGTTACCGCACGGCTATGAGGGGCAAGGCCCTGAGCACTCGTCTGCTCGTCTGGAACGTTTCTTACAGCTGTGTGCTGATCACAACATGCAAGTGTGTGTGCCAACGACACCAGCGCAAGTTTTCAACATGTTACGCCGTCAAATGGTGCGGCCAATGCGTCGTCCATTGATCGTGATGTCTCCAAAATCATTGTTACGTCACCCATTAGCGACTTCTTCGTTAGAAGAGCTTGCATCGGGTACCTTCCATAACGTGATTGGTGAAATTGACGAACTTGATGCAAAAGCGGTGAAACGTGTCGTGTTCTGTAGCGGTAAAGTGTATTACGAATTGCTTGAAGAGCGTCGTAAGCGCGAGCAAACCGATGTGGCTATCGTGCGTGTTGAACAACTTTATCCTTTCCCACATGAGGAAATGGCCGAAGTATTAAGCCAGTACCAACATGTAACTGATTTTGTTTGGTGTCAAGAAGAGCCACAAAACCAAGGTGCTTGGTACTGTAGTCAGCATCACTTCCGTGCTGCAATTCCAAAAACGGGTTACCTGAATTATGCCGGTCGTGAAGCGTCGTCTTCACCTGCAGTAGGTTACTTGTCAGTGCATAACAAGCAGCAACAAGCTCTCGTTAATGACGCGCTAACCATTAAATAATGATTTTCCAGCCTGTATGCTGCAGGCTGTGATAACTGATATAGACCAACCGTTAAAGGTGAAAAAGTGGAAATTAAAGTACCCGTACTTCCGGAATCTGTTGCAGATGCAACCATCGCCACCTGGCACGTAAAAACTGGTGAAGCCGTTAGCCGTGATCAGGTATTAGTAGATATTGAAACTGACAAAGTTGTGTTGGAAGTTGTTGCACAAGCAGATGGTGTGATGGGCGAAATCATCCATGACACTGGTGCAACGGTAACGGCAGAAGAAGTCATTGGTAAAATGGATGCTGGTGGTGCACCGGCTGCTAAGAAAGAAGAAGCGCCGGCAGAAAAAGCCGCAGCAGCTCCTGCTGCCGATGACAGCAATGACGATGCGTTAAGCCCCTCTGTTCGTCGCATGATTTCTGAGAAAGGCTTAGATGCCAGCAAAATCAAGGGCACAGGCAAAAACGGTCGCGTAACAAAAGAAGATGTTGAAAAGTTTGTTGCTGCTCCAGCCAAAGCTGCCGCGCCTGCTACAGCTGCTGCGCCAGTGGTTGCTGCCGGTGATCGCAGTCAGAAACGTGTTCCTATGACTCGCCTGCGCAAAACGATTGCAAATCGTTTATTAGAAGCGAAAAATTCAACGGCCATGTTGACCACGTTTAACGAAGTTAACATGAAACCTATCATGGATTTACGCAAGCAATATCAAGATGTGTTTGAGAAGCGTCATGGTATCCGTTTAGGCTTTATGTCTTTCTATGTCAAAGCGGTTACTGAAGCGTTGAAACGTTTCCCTGAAGTGAACGCGGCGATCGACGGTGATGATATTGTTTATCATAACTACTTCGATGTTAGCATCGCAGTATCTACGCCTCGTGGCTTAGTCACGCCTATCTTACGTGATTGCGATAAAATGAATCTGGCTGAAATTGAAAAAGCCATCAAAGAATTAGCCCTGAAAGGTCGCGATGGCAAGTTAGCCATGGACGATCTGTTGGGTGGTAACTTCACTATCACTAACGGTGGTGTTTTTGGTTCATTGATGTCTACGCCGATCATCAACCCACCACAATCTGCTATTCTTGGCATGCACAAGATCCAAGACCGTGTAATGGTTGTTGACGGTAAGATGGAAATTCTGCCTATGATGTATTTGGCACTGTCTTATGATCACCGGATCATTGATGGTAAAGAGTCAGTAGGTTTCTTAGTGACCATCAAAGAATTGTTAGAAGATCCAACGCGTATTCTGTTGGACATCTAACGTTTCATTGAATGTATCAAAAATGCTGTTGTTTGGTACAACAGCATTTTTTATCAAACCGGTTGGTACTATAATAAGCACCGAACCAAAATCAGGTTACTCTTTGTTGAGTAACGTCCCAATTCAAAAGAACGGAAAATAGCCATGAATTTGCACGAGTATCAGGGTAAGCAACTGTTTGCCCAATATGGTTTGCCTGTATCTAAAGGCGTTGCCGCAGCTACAGTAGAAGAAGCGGTAGCAGCTGCAGATGTAATCGGCGGCGATATGTTCGTTGTCAAAGCTCAAGTACACGCTGGTGGTCGCGGTAAAGCGGGTGGTGTGAAGCTAGTTAAGAGCAAAGAAGAAATCAAAGCATTTGCTGAAAAATGGCTTGGTAAGAACCTGGTAACCTATCAAACAGATGAAAAAGGTCAGCCGGTAAGCCGTATTTTAGTTGAGCCATGCACCGATATCGCTCAAGAATTGTATTTAGGTGCAGTTGTTGACCGTTCTTCACGTCGTATCGTGTTTATGGCGTCTACTGAAGGTGGTGTGGAAATTGAAAAAGTTGCCCACGAAACCCCAGAAAAAATCTTAAAAGCTGCGGTTGATCCTTTGGTGGGTGCTCAGCCATACCAAGGCCGTGAGTTAGCATTCAAATTAGGTTTAGAAGGCAAGCAAGTTAGCCAATTCGTGAAGATCTTCTTAGGTTTAGCAAAACTTTTCCAAGAAAAAGATCTGGCCTTATTAGAAGTTAACCCATTGGTTATTACACCTGCCGGCGACTTACACTGTTTAGATGCTAAGCTAGTTATTGATGGCAATGCCTTATATCGTCACCCTGACTTAAAAGCTATGCAAGATCCTTCACAAGAAGATCCACGTGAAGCGCACGCTGCCTCATGGGAGCTTAACTATGTTGCCTTAGGTGGTGACATCGGTTGTATGGTTAACGGCGCTGGCTTAGCCATGGGTACAATGGACATCGTGAAATTACATGGTGGCCAACCTGCTAACTTCTTAGACGTTGGTGGTGGTGCAACCAAAGAACGTGTTGTTGAAGCATTCAAAATTATCCTGTCTGATACTGCGGTTAAAGCCGTTTTCATCAATATCTTCGGCGGTATCGTACGTTGCGATATGATTGCTGAAGGTGTTATCGGTGCAGTAAAAGAAGTGGGCGTTAAAGTTCCTGTTGTGGTTCGTCTGCAAGGTAACAATGCAGAATTGGGCGCAAAAGTGCTGTCTGAAAGCGGCCTGAACATTATCGCTGATACCGACCTAACAAGCGCGGCTAAACAAGTTGTTGCTGCAGCGGCTAAGGCATAAGGGGTAAGTAATGAGCGTTTTAATTAATAAAGATACCAAAGTTATTTGTCAGGGTTTTACTGGTGCACAAGGCACATTCCACTCTGAACAAGCCATTGCTTACGGCACAAAAATGGTTGGCGGTGTAACTCCGGGTAAAGGCGGTCAAACGCATTTAGGTTTACCGGTGTTTAACACTGTAGCAGAAGCCGTTGCGGTAACCGGCGCAACAGCGTCAGTCATCTATGTACCTGCGGCATTTTGTAAAGATTCTATCTTAGAAGCGGCAAATGGCGGCATTAAGCTGATCGTTTGTATCACAGAAGGCATTCCAACTTTAGATATGTTAGATGCCAAAGTGAAATGTGACGAGTTAGGCGTCGTGCTGATTGGCCCTAACTGCCCAGGCGTTATCACGCCAGGCGAATGTAAAATCGGCATCATGCCAGGTCACATTCATAAGCCAGGTAAAGTAGGTATCGTTTCACGTTCAGGTACTCTGACGTATGAAGCGGTTAAACAAACCACAGATTACGGTTTTGGCCAGTCTACTTGTGTTGGTATCGGTGGTGATCCAATTCCAGGTTCTAACTTCATTGATATTCTGAAGTTATTCCAAGAAGATCCACAAACTGAAGCTATCGTCATGATCGGTGAAATTGGTGGTTCTGCAGAAGAAGAAGCGGCTGCTTATATCAAACAGCATGTGACTAAACCTGTTGTATCTTACATTGCTGGTGTAACTGCACCTGCAGGTAAGCGCATGGGTCATGCTGGTGCGATCATCTCTGGTGGTAAAGGTACTGCGGATGAAAAATTCGCTGCTTTAGAAGACGCCGGTGTTAAAACCGTGAAGAGCTTAGCGGATATCGGTCAAGCCCTGAAAGAATTAACGGGCTGGTAATCTAGCTTGTTAGCCGAAAAACCCGCTTTTAGCGGGTTTTTTTATGTCTAATACCTTTGAATTACAGTTGGGGGTTGATTTTTAAAGTCAGTTATCTAACATGGAGAGAGCGGTTAAGTGTCCATTCAGCTTTACTGTTATTTTACTAATAATAATCAGGGAAATTCCTATGAGAATAATGCCATCAGATTCCAAAATTAAGCCGCTTTCCATAGCGATAAGCTGTGTCTTGGCCGGTTCACTTTTTCAAGTTCACGCCCAAGAAGCAGAAGCTGACGCGCCCAAAGCGGATGAAAAAGCCGAACGTATTCAAATTATCGGTTCACGTATTCGTACCGACGGTTTAGATCAAGCTGCGCCTATTGAAGTAATTAATGCCAGTGTTGCTGCCAGTCAGGGTATTAGCAACTTAGGTGAGTTATTACGTAATTCCACGGTTGCTGCAGGTTCAAACCAAATTACTGCTGCGGCCTCTACGGCGTTTGTTACTGAAGGTGGTGTCGGTTCAGAAAGCATTTCATTACGTGGTTTAGGTGCAAACCGTACGCTAGTTTTATTAAATGGTCGTCGTGCTGGCCCAGCGGGTACGCGTGGCCAAGTAGCTTCTTTTGATCCGAACATTCTGCCTTTATCGGCAATTGATCGCATTGAAATCTTAAAAGATGGCGCTTCTTCGTTATATGGTTCTGACGCCGTGGCCGGTGTAATCAACATTATTACGAAGAAGGGTGATGAAGGTACTATTAACTTTAATACCTCGCAGCCGTTAGAAGAAGGCGGTGAAAGTTATCAATTAAACGGTACTTACGGTAAGACCTTTGGCCGCGGCTCATTCCGTGTTGTCGGTGATTACAAAGTGCAGCAAGAGTTGGCTCAAGGTCAACGCAGCTTCTTTAACTGTGCCGAGCGTTATTTGTTTGATCCAACAACCAATGAGCGAGTTGACCCTGTTGATCCGCGTACTGGCAGCTACCATTGTAATGATTTATTGTGGGGTCATATTTGGCTTTACGATTATCAAGGTGCTGGCGGCAACGTCCCTGCGGGTGCAAAAGCGCAATATGATTATGATGGTAACTTAGGTCAGTATATTCCTGGGTTTGCAACTGATCCCAACAATCCGGACTTTATGGTGACACCACCCGGTTGGTTCCCAGTGGCTTATGATCGTTTGTCAGATTCCGTCACTAACGCTGACCACCCGTTTCAAGATTTAGAAACCTTGGTTCCGAAAAACGAATTAATGACCGTGTATGCACAAGGTGATTATGAATTAAATGACACCACCAGTTTATACGGTGAAGTGTTATTAAATCGCCGTCAAACCACCACCAACGGCTATCGTCAGTTCTGGAGCTACAAATATAACGAAGATTTCTTTGCTGGTGATCCATTAAGTGCCGGTTGGACGGGTGCGCAGTGGTTAAGCCCAACCCCAATTACTGATCACTCAGGTGATAAAATCACCGTGGATTACCGCCGTTTTGTTGCCGGTATTAATGGTGATATTGGTAACTGGTATTATGATGTGGCTTATCAAAATAGCTACAGCAGCGGTGATTATAAGTCTAAGCTTATTTACGAAGATGCTATCTCACCCTATAACTTTGCCTCAGGCTCTTGTGTTGGTGAAACAACACCGATCCGTGGCGTGCCTTGTGTCGATGTACCTTGGTTAGATCCACAGTTCTTAGCCGGTAATATTTCACCAGAAATCCGTGATTTCTTGTTTGGTGAGCAAACGGGTAATACTGTTTATAAACAACAATCAGTTGAAGGTTTTATTTCAGGTGATTTATTTGAATTACCCGCCGGCTTTATCGGTACTGCGGTCGGTTTCCAGTTCCAAAAAGACTCGATCAATGACGTCCCTGGCGAAGAAACCTTACGTGAAAATACTTGGGGCCAAACGGCTGCGGGTATTACTGCCGGTTCACATATCAGCCGTGCAGTATTTACTGAACTCCAAGTGCCATTAGTACGTGGTCTACCGGGTATTCAAGCGTTAGATTTAACCATCTCAGGCCGTTACACCGATGTGTCTTCTTATGGTGGTGATAATACCTATAAAGCGGGTATAAACTGGACCATCGTCGATGGCGTGCGGGTGCGTGCTTCACGGGGTACCTCGTTCCGTTCACCAGCGCTATTTGAATTATATTTAAATAACCAAACAAGCTTTGTTGGCCAGCGTAATATCGATCCATGTATTAACTGGGGCCAGGGTGTTGACAATGGTACTATCGATCCTCGCGTTGCTACCAACTGTGCTACTGATGGTATTCCACGTGACTTCGCAGGTGGTGCTATTTCAGCAACGGTGACCACAGGCGGTGGTGCTGGTCAGTTAGAAGCCGAAACCTCTATCTCTGAAACGTTAGGTTTTGTCTGGACACCTGATTTCGAAAATCATGATATCAGCGCGTCAATTGATTACTTCAACATTGAAATCTTTGGCGAAGTGACTAACTTGACTGCGGGGCAGATCTTAGGTAACTGTTATATTTCTGATAACTTTAGCACTGAACCACTTTGTACTCAGTTTGATCGTGATCCTGTTGATTTGCGCATTACCAATGTGCGTGGTGGTTATTTAAACATTGCTAACCAGGTTAACCGCGGTGTCGATATTACCTTAAATTATGCTACTGATACTAAGTTTGGTCGTTTATCTGCCACTTATCAGCATACGCGTCAGATTGAAGCGGCAAGTCAATTGTTTGCTGATAGTGATCCAATCGACCGTACAGGGCAATTTGGTAGTCCAGAAGACGTAGGTAACCTGTTTGTTGGCTTGGAATACCAAGATTGGAGTGTAAACTGGATCGCACGTTATACTGGTGCGGTATCAAACGAGCAGTTTGTTAGCAGTAGCCCCACTTACCGTGGCGAAGCGGTTAAGTTAGTTGCGGCAGCAGATGCGGTGGTTTATCACACTTTCTCTGTGACCAAAGACTTTGCTGATGCAGGTTTAGATGTAACCTTGGGTGTGGCTAATGCTTTTGATAAAGAGCCGCCAAAAGTCAGTGCCGGTAGTTCTGTCACTCGCTTAGGCACCTCAGCGTTCTACAGTCAATATGACTGGTTAGGTCGTCGGGTGTTCTTAAATATGTCTTATAATTTCTAATTATAAGTGTGAGTAAAAATGCCGACTTAGGTCGGCATTTTCCTTTTTTAGTCTTGTTGTTGGAAACCAGCCTCATGCCTCGCGTGTTTGCCAAGCCTGATACTTTGAACGATCTTAATCCACAATTTAACCAGCCAGCTTTGACACAACCGGTGTTTTTAAACTCAGTGCCTAAGTGCGGTACACATTTGTTGCGTAATATTTTCCGGATGTTTGTTCCTGTTGCACAACAATATCATGACGCTTTTGTGCAAATTCCTAACTTGCGCCAGTGTCTGCCGGCGTTTAATCCGGCCAAGCCGATGTTAAGTTGGGGGCACTTACTGTTTTCGGATGAATCGGCCTTAGCCACGCAAAAAGCGGTGCAATATATTATTGTGCGTGACCCTTATGACTGGGTATTAGCGCGTGCACGCTTCTTTTTATCGGACACCTTTCAAGGGCAGATGGACCATTTAAAAGGCGGTCGCATTAAAATTAATGAAATGCTCAATATGATGATCTTTGGCATTTATCAAAAGGCGCCCACCTTACAAGAAATTTATAGCCATAACGCCGTCGCCTGGCTAGGCACCGGCATTAAATTAGTGCGTTATGAAGATGTGATTACCCATTTAAAAAAACTCGATACGCCCGCCGCTGAGCAGTATTTTACTGAGTTATTGCAGCCAGTATTAGTTAACGGTTGCTTACCCGAAGATTGGCGCCGCCGTATTGAACTGGGTTCAGATCGCCAGCAGAGCGGCACCTATAGAGAGAATCTGGCTGGGATCAGTGCCGAGATCCCAGACGAATTACCCGATATGCAAAAACGTTTAGTCGAATATGCTGCGCCAGGTTTGCGGCATATTTTAGGTTATTACTAACAGGAGAGTCGGTGATGCAGCGACCGCAAGTATTAATTGTTGGCGGCGGTTCAGCCGGTTGGATGACGGCAGCTTACCTTAATGGCGCATTAAATAAAGCAGGCCGTGAACCTCGCGTGAATATCCATTTATTGGAGTCTCCTGATATTCCACGCATTTCAGTGGGTGAAGCAACGATCCCTTCTATGCGTCATCTGTTAGCGGTAATTGGCGTTGATGAAATGGAATTTATGCGCGCGACCGATGCGACCTTTAAGCAGTCAATTAAGTACGCCAACTGGGTACACAACGATAATACGTTCTATCACCATCCTTTTAGCAGTATGCGTACGCAACCCTTAGACCATTTAGCCGAAGAATGGCTGCGCAGTGATCGCAGTATTCCCTTTATGGAAACCTGCTCAGCACAGCCGATTATTTGTGAGATGGGGTTAGCACCCAAAATGCTTGGGCAATGGGATATGGGCCCACCGCTTAATTATGCTTATCATATGAATGCGCAAAAGTTTGCCGATTATTTGCGTGATTTTTCCGTGGCCCGGGGGGTTAAACATACCCTGGCCAATCTGCAAGACGTGCAAATGAAGGCTGAGCAGCGCATTGGCGCTATCGTCACCGATCAAGGGGCAACGCTGGCGGCCGATTTGTTTGTCGATTGCACCGGTTTTAGTGCCAAATTAATTGAAAAACAACTCGGTGTCGGTTTTGAAGATTGTTCCCAGTGGTTGCTCTGCGATCGCGCCATTACCATGCATATTCCTTACGATCGGTTCTATCCGGGTATGGTGCGGCCTTATACTACGGCCACCGCATTATCCAATGGTTGGATCTGGGATATCCCCATGCAAAACCAACGGTCAGTCGGTTATGTTCATAGCAGTGCTTTTATTAGTATTGAAGAGGCTGAGCGTGAAATGCGTGCTTATCAAGGGGTGGGGTGTGAAGATTTGCCGCATCGGGTGGTTAATTTTAAAGTCGGCCGGCGTAAACAAAACTGGCAAGGTAACTGTGTGGCCATTGGCTTATCGGGAGGCTTTATTGAACCGCTGGAATCAACCGGTTTATATCTCAGCGATTTAGGCGCCGTCACCTTAGCGGAGCATTTTCCGTTTGCCGCTGAAGATATGCCGCTGCTGGCCAGTCGTTATAATCGTATTTTATCTAATCGCTTTTATGAAATTCTCGATTTTATCAATATGCACTATTGCATGACACAGCGCACCGACACCGCTTTTTGGCGAGAAGTACAAAAACCGGAGCGAATTACCGAGCGTTTAAAAGCCAAGTTAGCATTTTGGAAAGTTAAACCGCCTAGTGCCCATGATTTTCAGGATCAGTGGTTCCCGGGGATGGATGCACAGGGCAGTCATGATGGTTTCAGTGATATGCGCGCGGCGGTTGATACCGGCGGGCTGTGGAATCACGAAAGTTATCAATGCATTTTATATGGTATGGATTACCTGCGAGCGCATTGTGCAGAACGTTACGGGCCGAATTTACCGGCAACGCAAATTCACCGAGCGATATTACAGCGCTTACAAATGGCACGACACAAATTGCCGCCGCATGCGCATTGGTTACAGCAAGCCGTTGGCATGCCAACCTATGCGACTGCGTCTAAACCTGCGGGTTGGGTCTAATCTGACATTAGCGTATCACGGAGCAAACAGATGTTGCTATGGGCAGATTTACAGCGTTTAAACCGCCTAGAGCGGCGCTGGTTGCAGTGGTTTTTATGTATTATTTTGAGCAGTACAATTTGGTTTAGTTGGCAAAGTACGGATTGGCAGAGCTATGGGTCAATAACCCTAAATTGGTTTATCAGCCCTATAAGTGCCATCAGTGGTGTCTTGTGCGTGGTGATGGTCGCCAAAGGCTTAATGTCTAACTGGATTTGGGGGCTGATCAGTGCCAGTAGCTACGGTTTACTCGCGTGGACCTCGGGCTATTATGGTGATTGGCTAATTAATTGGTTTTACTTTTTACCTGCGCAATTTTTTATTTATTTTAGCTGGCGTCAACATCTTTGCGCTGAAAGTCAGATCATCAAGATGCGGCGGTTAGGGCGGCATTGGTTTTGGGTGTTAGCTTTAGTTGTGTTGGGGATTGCGGCACTCACCGCGGTATTAACCGAGCTCGACGGCTTTATTAGTGAAGCCTTACAGCGTAATTCACAGGTGTATGCTAGCTTGCGCGAATTAACCGGGCTGACGTTTAGCGGCCCACTGCTGGATAGCGCGACGGTGGTATTACAAATTGCCGCGCAATTATTGATGATCCGTATGTATGCGGCGCAGTGGCCATTTTGGATCCTGACCAATGTTTTAACGTTGTTTGCTTGGAGTTTGGTATTGCTGACGGATCCAAGTGCAACAGCCTATGCGGTACCCACTTTATTAATGTGGAGCGCATTTTTAATGAATTCGATTTACGGCATGATTAGCTGGCACAAAGGAGCATCAGAGCATTGAGTAAAGTAGGCGTTTTTCCAGGGAAGTTTTTACCGCCTCATCGCGGCCACTTAACCGCGATACTGCGCGCTCATGCACTATGTGACAAACTGTATGTGGTGATCAGTGAGCGAAGCCATGAAGATGGTGAGTTATGTCGGGTTGCCGGTATTCCTTATATTGACGGTGTACTTCGTCAGCGTTGGTTATCGCAAGAGCTGCAAGGTTTGGGGATCCGGGTATTGCTGCAAAACGAAGATGCGATCCCTGCGTTTCCGCAAGGTTGGGGAGAATATGCCGGGTTGCTACAACACACCGTGCCAGAGCCATTTGCAGTGATATTTGGTGGCGAAGAAGATTATCGTGCCGGTCATCAGCAGCATTTTCCTAACATCGATTATCGGGTATTAGATCCGCAGCGCACCCAATGGCCGATCAGTGGCACTGAAATTCGCAACCGACCTTATTTGCACTGGGATTATATTGCCGGTGCTGCTCGGCCGTTTTTTGCACGTAAAGTGCTGATCACCGGGCCTGAATCTTGCGGTAAAACCACCTTAACTCGTAAGCTCGCCAAAGTATATTGTACTTCTTGGTCAGAAGAGCTGGGGCGTGATTAT
Organism: Alishewanella sp. HL-SH06; assembly: GCF_052656265.1. NCBI lineage: Bacteria > Pseudomonadati > Pseudomonadota > Gammaproteobacteria > Alteromonadales > Alteromonadaceae > Alishewanella > Alishewanella sp. HL-SH06. The sequence goes on along the minus strand of NZ_CP199752.1, from coordinate 2,450,646 downwards.
CAAGAAGACGTGGTGGGCGGCAATGGCGATTTATTTAATTTAGAAGATTTCAATCGTATTACCCATTTGCAATACGAGCAAGATTGGCATGCCTTACGTAGTGCCAACAAGGTCTGTTTTTTCGATACTGATGCGGTGGTTACCGCTTTTTTCAGTCAGGTGTTTTTAGGCAATGTCGCCAGTCGTATCGAGAGTTTTATTGATCCTTTAAAATATGACTTAATCATCGCACTGGAGCCAACCGTGCCCTGGGTAGCGGATGGCATGCGCGAATTGGGTTCGCCGCAAATACGCCAACAAAGCTTTCAGCAGTTACTCGACTTATATCAGCAGTATGGTTTTCCCGCAGATCGCATCTTACGTGTTAGCTCGGCTGATTATTACGAACGGTTAGAGAGTTGCATCAGTGCGGTTGATGCATTATTGCAAAAATAGCCTTGCTGATTAAAATCTTTGCAAACAGTGCTGACCAGCAGTAGTCAGCGCCGGTTCGGCTGTTATAATGCCACATCATTTTTCGGTTCACGTAGAATAAAAGGACACCAAGTATTATGTCGGACGTCATTTCGCGCCCAACGAATTTTATACGGCAAATTATTGATGCCGATCTGGCCAATGGTAAGCACAGTGGCGTTCAAACCCGTTTCCCGCCTGAGCCTAATGGTTACCTGCATATTGGTCATGCTAAGTCGATTTGTTTGAATTTTGGTATTGCGCAAGATTATCAGGGGCAGTGTAATCTGCGTTTTGATGATACTAACCCTGAAAAAGAAAACGTCGAGTTTGTTGAGTCGATCAAACGTGACGTTAGCTGGTTAGGTTTTGAGTGGTCTGGCGATGTGCGTTACTCATCAGATTACTTCGAACAGCTGTATGGCTATGCGGTGGAGTTAATCAACAAAGGTTTAGCCTATGTCTGTTTCTTAAATGGCGAGCAAATGCGCGAATACCGTGGCAATTTAACCCAGCCGGGTAAACCTAGCCCATATCGTGATACCAGCCCAGCAGAAAACTTAGCCTTATTTGAAAAAATGCGAGCTGGTGGTTTTAAAGAAGGTGAGTGCTCATTACGTGCAAAAATCGACATGAGCTCCTCTTTTATCTGTTTGCGCGATCCGGTTATCTACCGGGTAAAATTTGCGCATCACCATCAAACGGGTGACAAGTGGTGCATTTACCCAATGTATGACTTTACCCATTGTATTTCTGATGCGTTAGAGGGTATTACGCACTCGTTATGTACGCTGGAGTTTCAAGACAACCGTCGTTTATATGATTGGATCTTAGATAACATCAGTATTGCATATCATCCACAGCAAATTGAGTTTTCGCGTTTAAACCTTGAATATGCGGTGATGAGTAAGCGTAAATTACAAACCTTAGTGGCAGAGCAAGTGGTACAAGGCTGGGATGACCCACGTATGCCGACGATCGCCGGTTTACGTCGTCGAGGCTTTACCGCTGCCGCCATTCGTGAGTTTGCTAAGCGTATCGGTGTGACGAAGCAGGATAACGTTATTGAAATGAGCGCGTTAGAAGCCTGTATTCGTGAAGATTTAGACACGTCAGCACCGCGGGCGATGGCCGTTCTTGATCCGATCAAGGTCACTATCACGAATTATCCAGCAGATAAAATTGAGTGGTTATCTGCGCCTAATCATCCCAAAAATGAAATGGGTGAGCGCCAAGTGCCATTTGGCCGTGAACTTTATATTGATCGTGCTGATTTTCGTGAAGAAGCCAATAAGAAATATAAACGTTTAGTTTCGGGTGGCGATGTTCGTTTACGTAATGCCTATGTGATTCACGCAGACGAAGTGATCAAAGACGATGCCGGTAATATTATTGCGTTAAACTGCAGTTACTTACCTGAGACACTGGGTGAAAACCCGGCTGATGGTCGTAAAGTGCGTGGTGTGATCCACTGGGTAGAGCAAACGCAAGCGTTAGCCGCAGAGTTCCGAGTTTACGATCGTTTATTCAGTGTGGCTAACCCTGCAGCCGAAGAAGATTTTATCAGTACTGTTAATCCACAATCCTTAGTGATTAAGCATGGTTTTGTCGAGCCATCACTAGCGACAGCCGTGGCCGAACAAGCTTATCAGTTTGAGCGTGAAGGCTATTATTGTGCAGATAACCAAGATTCTAGCGCAGCTAAACTGGTATTTAATCGTACAGTAGGCTTACGTGATAGCTGGGGTAAAGAAGAAGAGTAAGCCCTAAGGCAGCAGAAAACGGCTGCCTTAGCGTTAAACCCGATAACGGCCGCTTAGCGGCTGTTATTTTTTAAACAGCATTCCTAAGCCAACAATCGCCGCGATGGCGCCGCCAACAAGAAACCAAATGGCATTATCGGTTGGATTGCCAGTCACTACTTCAGTGACTTGAGAGGCAGTAGAGTGATATTCGGTATAGCCAAAATATAATAAAATGGCGCCGGCAACTAACAAAGCTAATCCAATAATTTTATTCATTTACTTCTCCTGTATGATGAAAGTGCCTAAGCTGTTAACAAACAACTTGGAAGTAAATGTAGCATATAACTATCGATATGACATTGTTGGCTAAGGTAGACGACATTTCGCAGCAGGAGTACAGCATGGAAATCTTTTGGGCCGTATTATTTTTCGCCTTTTCAACCACGATTACGCCCGGGCCGAATAACGTGATGATGATGTCGTCAGGTGTTAACTATGGCATTAAAGCCAGCTTACCGCATTGGCTGGGCATTTGCCTGGGGTTCCCGTTCATGGTGTTGTTGGTCGGTTTAGGCTTTGCGGTAGTGTTTGAACGCTTTCCTCATCTGCATCAACTGATTAAAGTGCTGGGTACGGTTTACCTGATATACCTGGCCTGGAAAATTGCCAGCGCCCATCCGCAAAGTATTGCCACGGGTAAAAGCAAACCCATGAGCTTTTGGCAAGCGGTGCTGTTTCAGTGGATTAACGGCAAGGCTTGGGTGATGGCTTCTGGCGCGATGGCGGCTTTTACCAGTGTGGGCGGGGTTTACTGGTTAGAAGTAAGCAGCATTACATTGGCCTTTTTACTGATGGCCTTTCCTTGTGTGGGCGTGTGGTTGTTGTTTGGTGTGGTGTTAAAAAAGCTATTAAATAACACCTTCGCACAGCGGCTATTTAATGCCGCTATGGGCGTTATTTTATTATTGTCTGTGCTGCCGGTGCTTCTGGAGTTATGGCAGTTCTATTTTAGTACGGTTTAACGATGAATGGTGCTGCAGAAAAAATTGCGCTAGAGCATGAAGCCGCTCGCATTTTTATGCGGCTGTATGAGCAACGTTTTGCCGTTAAAATGCGGCATATTTGGCATAACGAGCCGGCGCGCCCCGATGTGTCTTGTTATTATGACGATCAAAAACTCGATTTAGAAATTGCCCACTTATATGGCAGTGAAGCAGAAGCCATGCATATTTTAGGGCGAGCACTGAGCCAACAAACCCATCAAGAATTAATGGCGTTGCTGCGCGTACCGGCAGCACAGCGTTTGTTAGCAGCACTGAATCGGATTATTGCTAATAAAGCAGAAAAGCATTACGACAGCGAGCGAGTTTGGCTGGTGATCCGTAATGCGAATCCGCTGTGGCGTCGCGCAGATATGTTGGCGCATTGCCACAAGTTACAGCTACCGCAGCAGCATCCCTTTCAACAGATTTGGGTAGTCGGGGATTTATTAGGGCAATCGGGTATTTTGCCGTTGTACCCCCGCGCGCTACTAAGTGCTGAGGTGGCAAAGTGCTAAGCCTGTATCGGCGCTTAGCAAGCTGGTTGTCTCCTTGGCAAACCTGGTATCTAGTGTTGGCATGCGGTATCGCTTTGCTGATAACTGGCAGCTTAATTTTTGCTCCTAATGCTTTGAATCCGCATGCCTTGTTAGGGCTGTCGGTCGCGTTGTTGTCTTGTCTTTGTTGCTGGTTAATCAGTGCCTTGTTCAGCAAGGCGCCGTTACAACCCGCCGGTTTTTTTCGGCGGTTATTTTATCGCAGCGGCCAATATTTACTGGCGTTCTTACTGAGCCTGATCTTATTTAGCTGGCTGTTATTATTGCTGCGTATGCTCAGTTTACTGCTGCGGCATTATGTCTTTTAATGGAGAAGTTGGGTCATGAGGTTAGCGCAGCAGCAACGTTGGGATATTTTTTGTGCCGTGGTCGATAACTTTGGTGATATTGGCATTTGTTGGCGTTTAAGTCGGCAGTTGGTCGCCGAGCATGGGCTGGCTGTGCGCTTGTGGGTCGATGATTTAGTCAGTTTTCAGCGGCTTTGCCCTGCAATCGATCCCAATCTGACAGAGCAACAGCAGGCGGGTGTGCTGATTTGTCATTGGCAAGCGCAAACGCCTTGGCAGAGTATAACTCCTGGCACCGTAGTGGTTGAGGCGTTAGCCTGTACTATTCCTTTTGCCTATCAGCAGCAAATGGCGCAGCAGGCAGTGAAACCGCTGTGGCTGAACTTAGAATACTTATCTGCTGAGAGCTGGATTGAAGCGTGCCATACTATGGCCTCACCACAGCCACAGTTACCCTTAATTAAGTATTTCTTTTTCCCTGGTTTTAGCGCAAAAACCGGCGGCTTACTGTGTGAGAAGGGTAGGATTGCACAATTAAGTGCCTTTCAACAAGATGCGTTGGCCCAGCAACACTTTTGGCAACAATTAGGCATTAGCTTAACAGATGAAAACACCTTAAAAGTGTCGTTGTTTGCTTACACCCAGCAAGCACTGGGCAGTTTATTGGCCTTATGGCAACAGTATGACCGCCCGGTGTTATGTGTTATTCCGTTAGGGGCTTTGGCCGACCAAGCCAAACAATTACTGCCAGGTTTAAGCCTTGAGGAGCCCTGGCAAGCGGGAACGTTGACAGTGCATTTATTGGCGTTTTTACCGCAGCCGCAATACGATTATTTACTCAGTGCCTGCGATATTAATTTTGTACGCGGTGAAGACTCTGTGATCCGAGCGCAGTGGGCGGCTAAGCCTTTTATTTGGCAAATCTATCGGCAAGCAGAGCAAGCGCATATTGATAAGTTATCCGCTTTTTTAGCGCGTTATACAGCGGCGTTTCCCGCTGAGCTGGCAAGTGTTGTACAAAAATTGCATTTACAGTGGAATACCGAGCAAGATGTGCAACACAGTTGGCAAGATTTCGCCTTGGTTAGCTCACAAATTGCGCAGCTAAATCAATTATGGCGCAACAAATTAGAAAGCTTTGGAGATCTTGCTAGCAACCTCGTGCGTTTTGCTGAAAAAAAATTATAATGTAGCGCAATTTTTCCTAACAAGAAGATATTCTCAAATGATGAAGACAGCACAAGAAGTCCGTGCCGGCCAAGTAATTATGGTTGGAAGTGAGGCAATGGTAGTGTTAAAGGCCGAGTTTAACAAATCAGGCCGTAACTCTGCAGTAGTAAAAATGAAAATGAAAAACCTGCTTAATGGTCAGGGCATGGAAACAGTTTACCGTGCTGATGACAAATTTGAGCAAGTCATGTTGGAAACTAAAGAAGTGACGTATTCTTACTTCGCCGATCCAATGTATGTATTTATGGACGCTGAATACAATCAGTTTGAAATCGAAGCTGAATCAATGGGCGAAGCACTGAAGTACTTAATCGACGGTATGGAATGTTCAGTGGTATTCTACAACGAGCGTCCTATCTCTGTTGATTTACCCACAGTGGTAGTGCGTACCGTGACTTACACTGAGCCAGCAGCGCGTGGTGATACTTCTGGTAAAGTGATGAAACCAGCGAAACTGGAAACCGGTTTTGAGCTGATGGTTCCGGCATTCGTAGAAGAAGGCGATCGTATCGAAATCGATACGCGCACTGACGAATACCGCAGCCGTGCTAAGTAAGAGCATGTGAGCAAAAAAAGGCGCGTAAGCGCCTTTTTTGCTGAGGCTTGTTAACGTTTAACGATTGGACACCTAATGACTAATAACGATATTCTGCGTCGTCTGCGCTTTATTATGGATTACAACAACAGCACTATGGCGGCAACCTTTGCGCTAGGGGGCTTAGTGTGTAGTCGTGAACAGATTATTGGCTGGCTGGCAAAAGAAGAAGATTCGGTATTTTTAGCATTAGAAGACCAAGCGTTGGCGCAGTTTTTAAATGGCTTAATCAGCCGTCAACGTGGCCAAAAAGAGGGCGAGCAACCGATCGCGGAAGCGCGCTTAAATAACAATATTATTTTACGTAAATTGAAAATCGCTTTTACGCTGCGTGATGATGATCTGTTAGCCCTGTTGTCATTAGCTGATTTTCGCATGGGCAAAGCGGAACTCAGCGCATTTTTCCGCAAACCTGATCATCCCCATTATCGGCAATGCCAAGCGCAAGTGTTGCGTAATGTGCTAAAAGGCTTACAGCTTAAGCTGCGTCCTTAACGGCTATGCAGTTGTAAATCACCTAGCGTGATAGCCGAGTGGCTTTTCTTTAATTGGCTTAAAAACAGTAGGGCACAGCCGTAGGCATCTTCTAAGGCATGATGCTGTGCACTCACCGGTAGGTGATGTCGCGCCAAGCATTGCGGTAAGCGCAGGGCATCAGTCGCTAGCCGCGATCCCAGCTTTTGCAGGCGATGATATTCGATATTCAGCGTGTCCAGAAACAGCATGCGGGGCGCCTTGCCAAAGTGCCGCTGAAAAGCGATCTGTAAAAAAGCCCGATCTAACCTGCAATGATGTGCGACAAAAATATAGCCGGGATACTGCTTAAGCAAAAACGTTAATACGTCGGCTAACTCTTGGGCATCTTTTAAGTCGCTGTCATGTAAGCCATGATAAATGGCACTTTGTCCGACACTGACCGGTGCTTCAATTAAGTAATGCCGTGCTTCACTCAGCCGAATATGTTGCTCAACAATAGGCAACCAGCCGATACTCACAATATGATCTTGTTTGGCATTTAAGCCGGTGAGTTCTAAATCTAATACTAAGTAACGACACTCGCGTGCTGGTGTGTCAGCACTGGGTAAGGCCACCTGATTAAACGTCAGTATTTCGGCATACAACTCGGGATTTTTCTGTAACCATCCAAACATTTACATTTCTCGACAGTAACGATGTTTCATGGACGATTGTGCGCCGTTGATTACCGCAAAACTGTCTTTCAATTGATGCCGTTGTAGACCCGACAGCACGGCAGGATCCAATAAATTACTGGCTTCATGGCCTTGGCTAATATCGTGTAAATGCTTATCCCAACGCAATTGCGCTAAAATATCAAAAGCATCCGATAAATTTTGGGTATCTTTTGCTTCCATAATACCGTCTGCCGCCAAGCGCTCTAAACGCTGACGTGTATTTACCTCATGGATCCCATTTGCCAGAGCATACACCCGCACGATATCGGTAATTAAGCTGATGCCACGTTTTTTCAGATCCAAGCCTTTTTTTTGTTTTCCGTCGTGTTCTAGGATAAAGTTTTTTAAAAAACTCAATGGTGCTGTACGTTGTAATGCGGTTTGTGCCAGTTGTAATAAAAATAATGATTGATTAGTCCGGGCTAAGATATCGTGTTGCAGCGCGTTAAATAGCCCCTTTGAGCCTTCAACCACGCGCATATCAAAGAAGATACTGGATTTAAGAATAGCGTCAGGGGTCGGCGAGGAGATCCAGCGCGCAAACTTTCCTGACCAACCTTTTAAACTCATTCTAAGCTCAGGGTTCGATGCCATAATATTGCCCGGGCACAAAGTAATACCGCAACGAGCCAAACCTTGACAGACAAAATCGGCTAATTTGGCAAAATACTCGCCAATCTCGCCGCTGGGCTCTTTTTCCAGTAATAAGGCGTTATCTTGATCAGCATTAATACTTTGATCCATCCGAGCTTGTGAGCCAAAACACAACCAGCTAAATACGCAGGGCGCGGGGCCAAACTCAATCTGGGCTAATTTGATTAAACGCTGCGTCAGCGCATCGGTGATGGTGGTAATAATATGACCCGCTTCATAGGCAGGCACTTGCTGCTTACCTAAAATCAGCGCTAAGTTATTAATTTGCATACTGCAATGCTCTAAGCCATCGATCGAGGTTTGACGATGGATCTCACCAATCAAATACACGGGGTGATCTTGCTGAGAGCGGATCACATCTGTGGTTGTGATCATGCCATAGCTAATACCTTGGTCCATCACCGGTAAATGGTGCACATTAAAGCGGCTCATCAGTTGGACTGCTTCAAACAAATAAGCATGCTTATCAATAGTTTGTGGTTTTGGCGTCATCACTTCTTTCACCGGTGTTGCTGCTGGTAAGTTGTCCGCCAGAACACGACTGCGTAAATCGCGGTCGGTTAAAATTCCAATTAAGCGTTCGTCTTGTTCAATTAATAAAGAGGAGACACGTTTTTCAGTCATTAATTGGGCAGCGGCTTGCACGGTTTGTTCACCATGTATGGCAATTTTGCGCGCTTGGGCAATGTCAGATACTTTTAAGGTAAAACGCGAGCCTTGTTGCTCTTTGTATTGATGTAGCCTTCGGCCAAATAAGCGCTGAAAAAAGATATCAATATTTTTATATTGATAGCGCATTTGATGAAAAGCCGTGGCCGGTAACCAAAATAATAAACCATCTTCTTCACAGATCAGTTGATCGTTATCAGCTAGGCCGGTTAACAGCAGTTGATAACCATAAAAATCACCTTCTTCCAGTTTGGTCAGCAATTGTTGTTGATCGCTGTACAGTGCATAAATGCCGGTGCGAACGATCAGTAAATTTTCTGTGCTGCTATCCACCGTTTCGCCCGTTTGGCAATAATACACATTAAGTGCTGCCGCCAAATCCGCTAGTTGCCCCTCAGCTAACTGATCAAAGGGAGTGGTGTGTGCTAAAAATTTACTGACTTCGGCAACTTCCATGATGCGCTCCTGTTTTAGTTCGTTTAGGCCGGCTTTACTTTGCGCATAGCAAGGTAATGATGGGATCGGTTGCCGACAATGGACGCCATTGCGAAGATAAGGCTTCACCTGCAGTGGGGATCTGTAAGTTTTCGGTAAAGTCAGCCTGAGCCATTTGTTGGCAATGTACAACTTGCGGTACGCGTTTAGCACTCATGCGCCGTTCAAAGAAATATAAGTCGACTAACACCAGCGCGGAATTGCGCTGATTGACTGCGGCATTAGCCACATCGGCGGCGATAAAACGTAAAGTTTGAGGAAAGAAATAACTCCAAGGACGCCATGGCGCGGTTTGTTCAATGGTTTTTACCACCGCAACGCCCTCAGGTAATAAGCTTGTTTGATGACTGTACCAGTTGTATTCACTGTGAATTTGAAAGCTAAGCATACCCACCGCAGCGAACACAGGGATGAGCCAACGGGGTAGGCGCTGACGACTGATAAAGCGTAAGCCTAGGGCAACGCCTGCTGCGCCTAAACCTGCAAAAATCGTTGCAATTAATTCCCACAACATAACGGACTTCCTAAAAAATTCGGGCTTTCCAGAGAAAGCCCGAGGGTGAGGCAGAACAAGCTGCTCTTACGCTAGCCATGTTCTGCCACGATATTAATGATCGATGGCTTGGCCTGCACCACGTGGCGAACGCACACTTTCTACCAGTTCTTGGATGCGCTGTGGAGGGGCTTCTGTCATCGATGATACAACAAAGGCAACGGTGAAGTTAATCATCGCACCTACTGCACCAAACGACAGCGGTGAAATACCGTAACCTGTACCACCAAATAACCAGTTATCAGGTGTGTTAGCGAAAGACGCAGTACCTGGGATGAAAAACCAGCCTAGGTATAAGAAGATATACACACAGGTAGAGATTAAACCTGCCAGCATACCTGCAATGGCGCCTTTATTATTCACTCGCTTAGAGAAGATACCCATCATCAATGCAGGGAAAATAGAAGCTGCAGCGATACCAAAGGCTAAAGCCACCGTTTGTGCGGCAAAGCCTGGCGGGTTCATCCCTAAGTAGGTGGCGATAACAATGGCGACCCCCATGGAGATCCGTGCGGCTAATAACTCTCCTTTTTCACTAATATTCGGATTGATAGAGCCTTTGATTAAGTCATGACTGATCGCAGACGAAATCGCTAACAATAAACCGGCTGCAGTTGATAATGCTGCTGCTAAACCACCGGCCGCAATTAAACCGATAACCCAGCCTGGTAAATTAGCAATTTCAGGGTTGGCCAGAACTAAAATGTCATTGTTTACTGTCAACTCGTTACCATTCCAACCACGTTCAGCCGCTTTTTCAGCAAAAGCAGAAGAATCGTTATAGAACTGGATACGACCATCACCGTTTTTATCGTCAAACTTGATTAAACCGGTTGTTTCCCATGTTTTCATCCAATCTGGACGTTGCGTGTAATCAACCGCTTCAGCTGTTGGTCCTGCAGGGTAAATTGTGGTTAATAAATTTAAACGTGCCATTGACGCAACAGCGGGGGCCGTTAAATACAATAACGCGATAAACACTAATGCCCAACCTGCTGACCAACGCGCATCGGCTACTTTAGGCACAGTGAAGAAACGGATAATAACATGAGGTAAACCTGCAGTACCGATCATCAGTGACAGCGTGAACAGCACCATGTTCAGTTTATTATCAACATCTGCGGTGTAATCTTGGAAACCTAACTCACGAACAATCATATCTAACTTAGCCAGTAACGGCATTCCTGATTCGATATGGGTACCAAATAAGCCTAATGGCGGTAAGAAGTTGCCGGTAAGTTGTAATGAAATAAACACTGCCGGAATAGTGTAAGCAATGATCAGCACGACATACTGTGCAACTTGCGTGTAAGTAATACCTTTCATACCACCCATTACCGCGTATAAAAATACGATAACAGCCGCAATGATCAGACCCATGTCGCTGCTCACTTCAAGGAAACGAGAGAACGCCACACCGGCACCGGTCATTTGACCGATAACGTAGGTTACTGAGGCGATAATCAAACAAGCTACCGCAACTAAGCGAGCTCCTGTGCTGTAAAAGCGATCACCGATAAAGTCAGGTACGGTAAATTTACCAAATTTACGTAGGTAGGGGGCTAACAGCATGGCTAATAAAACGTAACCACCGGTCCAACCCATTAGGAAAGTGGAATTAGCATAACCACCAGCCGCAATTAAGCCAGCCATAGAAATGAACGATGCCGCTGACATCCAGTCGGCGGCGGTTGCCATACCGTTCATGACTGGGTTGACACCACCACCGGCCACGTAGAACTCTTTAGTTGAACCCGCTCGGGCCCAAATAGCGATTGCGATATAGAGGGCAAACGAGCCGCCAACAAATATCAAGTTTATTGCAAATTGACTCATCCTGCTTACTCCTCGTCCACACCGAATTCTTTATCCAGTTGGTTCATTCTCCAGGCATAGAAGAAGATCAACGCGATAAACGTAAGAATAGAACCCTGTTGTGCGAACCAGAAGCCCAGATCAGTACCGCCGACGCTAATACCCGCCAGAAACGGCCGAAGTAAAATACCAAAGCCATAGGATACGGTTGCCCATATCACTAAGCTGATGATTATGAGGCGCAGGTTAGCGCTCCAATATGCAGCGGCATTCGTGTTATTATTTGCCATAAGTTGTGTCTCCTTTAGTTTTTATTTTCGAGCAATTCTAATGTAGCAGTAGTTAGCTGCTCTGCTAGCCCGACTTTAGTCGAAGACTTGTACTGAAGCATTGACAAGGTGCCGCACTAAAACCAAAGTTAGCTGACAACCCTAAATGGAGAATCCCGTGACTGCGTGGACTGTAGCCCTATTAGCCTTAATGTATGTCGGTGGTTTGTTTTTAATTGCCAATTGGGGTGAACGCCATGCCGACGATCGTCTAATACGAAAGTATGGCGGTTTAATTTATAGCTTGGCGTTAGCGGTCTATTGTACCTCTTGGACCTATTATGGTGCAGTGGGTACGGCAGTGACCCGCGGCTGGGATTACATTGCTATTTATTTAGGGCCTATTCTGCTGTTTATCTTCGCGCAACCGTTTTTATTTAAGCTGTTGTATGTGTCGAAAAAACAAAACGTGACCTCGATTGCTGACTTTATCTCTGCCCGCTATGGTAAGCGCAGCAATATCGCCACTTTAGCGGCCATTGTTTGCTTGATTGTGGTGATCCCTTATATTTCGTTGCAATTAAAGGCGGTGGCAGGCTCTTATCAGGTATTACTTGGCGGCAGCTTTGATGACAGTAAATTAGCTTGGTATCAAGACAGTGCCTTATTAAGCGCCATCGCTATGGCGTTTTTCGCCATTTTATTTGGTACACGCAAACTTCACCTGACCGAGCAAAACCGTGGGGTGATGGTAGCCATCGCCTTCGAATCCGTGGTGAAGCTATTTGCACTTTTAATGTTGTCCATAGCCGTGTATGTATTCTTAATTGATACTGATCAGTCTGTGCTTCGTACTTTTGCCTTGCATTCGGTGTCGCAGCAAGAACAACTGACCACACCCGGTTGGGTTGAATTTATTACGAAAACACTGTTGGCGATGGTCGCGGTGTTTTTGCTACCCCGACAATTTCATGTCGCCTTTGTCGAAAATGTCTCGCATCACTATTTACGCCATGCCAGACGCTGGTTTTCCGGTTATTTAGTTTTAGTCACCTTAGTGGTAATCCCGATTGCCGTGGCCGGTATGCAACTGTTTCCCGATATGCTGGAGCTGGCCGATAGCTTTGTGTTGTTAATCCCTTCACGGATGGAATGGAACGTTTTAAGCGTATTAGTGTTTATCGGTGGCTTCTCTGCCGCCACGTCGATGATTATTATTGCGACCTTAGCTTTAGCCACGATGATCAGTAATGATGTGGTGATGCCTGGCTTATTAAAGTCGAGTAAGCAAAAAGGTTTATCACACGATTATAGCCTATTAATTTTGGTGGTACGGCGTACCATGATTGTGGTGGTAATGGCGCTGTCTTATCTGTATTACAGTGTCTTTGCCCGCAACTACGAATTGGCCGAAACCGGTTTGTTAGCCTTTGCGCTGACCATTCAATTAGTCCCTGCGGTCGTTGGCGGGCTTTATTGGCGTCGTGGTAATGCTTATGGCGTGTATGCGGGTTTAAGCATTGGTATGGTGTTGTGGTTTTACACCTTAATGTTACCGCAACTGGTGAATGCCGGGGTATTAAGCAGCGCCATTATGCAGCAGGGGGTCTTTGGGCTGAATTGGCTTCTGCCTACGGCCATGTTGGGTATTAAGCTGGATTCGTTAAGCCATGGTGTCTTGGTGTCGCTGGGCTTTAATGTGCTTGCTTATACGTTGGTGTCGTTAAGTACCAAGGTAAACTTGCTAGATCGCTTACAGGCGGTGGCCTTTGTTAAACCGAATTTACCGATTAAACATCAAGATACGCCAGCGCGGCGTATTCGCATTCATAACAGTGATTTAAAAATCTTACTGGAACGATTTGTTGGTAATCAACGTGCCGCAGAGTGTTTAGCCGAATTTGGTCGTAAACAGCAAATGACTCTGCAACTGGATGACTTGCCTAGCGTTGGGTTAGTCGAACACGTTGAACGTGAACTCGCTGGGGTCATCGGCGCGTCGTCTGCCTCTACTATGGTTAATGCGGTACTTGAAGGGCGGCAACTGGCGTTTGAAGATGTCGTCACCTTGTTTGATGACACTACACAGGCCATTCAATTTTCGCGCAAAATATTATTCTCAACGCTAGAACACTTAAGCCAAGGGGTCAGTGTGGTTGATCGTGATCTGAATTTGGTCGCGTGGAATAAATCCTACTTAGAGATGTTTAATTATCCAGATGGTATGGTGCGTGTGGGGCGGCCGGTGGCAGATATTGTGCGGCTTAATGCGGAGCGCGGGCTCTGTGGCGTCGGTGATCCGGATGAGCACGTTGAAAAACGTATTATGCATATGCGAAATGGTACGCCTCATGTTTTTCAGCGGGTGCGACCTGATGGTAAAGTGATCGAAATGCGCGGTAACCCCATCCCTGGCGGCGGTTTTGTCACCAGCTTTACCGACATCTCGGACCATGTTAAAGCCGTGCAGGGCTTAGCCGAGGCGAAGCAGCACTTAGAAGATCGGGTGCATGAGCGTACGCAAACTATTTCTGACATGAACCAGGAGTTACTGGCTGAGGTAGGGCGTCGTCGTGAAACAGAACAGCAATTACTGCAAGCAAAAGCCGAAGCTGAAGCGGCGAATGCGTCGAAAACCCGGTTTCTTGCTTTAGCCAGCCACGATATTTTACAGCCGTTAAATGCCGCGCGCTTGTTTACTGCCGCTTTAGCAGGCATTCACGACAAGCAGCAACAAAGTGCAATTTTAACGCAGCTTGATAATTCGCTGAAAGCTTCAGAAGAGCTGATTTCAACCTTATTAGAAATCGCCAAACTTGATGATGGTAAGTTACAACCGAATGTACAACCGGTACCGTTAAAAGAATTATTAATGCAATTAGCCGACGAATATGGCTTGGTGGCCAGTCAAAAAGGCTTATCCTTAACAGTAAAAACCAGCTCGTTACAAGTGCAAACCGATGCCACTTATTTGCGGCGGATCTTACAAAACATGTTATCTAATGCCATTAAGTACACCAATAAAGGACGCATTTTACTAGGTTGTCGCAAACGTGGTGATCATTTGTTATTGCAAGTGTGGGATTCTGGCCCGGGTATTGGTGAGGCGGATCTGCAGCGTATTTTTGAAGACTTTTATCGCATTGATGCCACGGCTAAAGGCCAACAAGGGCTGGGTTTGGGCCTGGGGGTGGTCAATCGGATGGCGAAATTACTTGGCCATGAATTGTTAGTGAAGTCTTGGCCGGGTAAGGGCACGGTGTTTAGTATTCGCTTGCCGTTAGTGCTTGGTAAGCGTCGCCAAGAACTGCCTCTGCCAAGCCCTCTGCAGCAAAGGCCCTTACCAGGGTTGTCGGTGGTGTGTGTCGATGATGATGCGGCTAACTTGGCGGCGTTAAAAGTCTTATTACAGCAATGGCAGATCACTGATGTGCAGTGTTTTTATGATGAACAAGAGTTACTCAGTTATGCGCCGAACCATCCCGCACCGGATGTGATTATTATTGATTATCAACTTGGCCAACATTTGAATGGCTTAGATCTGTATCGGCAGATCCGTCAGTATTGGGGAGAGGTAAATGGCATTTTGGTGTCGGCTTCACCCCAAGCTGATTTAGCGGTCTTAGCTAAAGCGGAGTCGTTGATGTTTTTAGCTAAACCGATTAAGCCGGGGGCGTTACGGGCAACCCTGAATCATTTTAAAATGCTGAAAAGGGCCGCTAATTAGGCCCTCGCTGGCGATTTAAAGGCAAACAAGCACTTATTGTTGTTGTGCCATAGCGCGATCAACCGGCGGCTCTAATGTCAGGCGTTGCGCTTGGATCACCACTTGGGTGCGGTTAGTGCAGCCCAGTTTACGAAAGATTGCCGTAATATGCGCTTTAACCGTGGCTTCTGAGATATGCAGATCATAAGCAATTTGTTTATTTAACCAACCCTCAGTTAAATAATACAAAACTTTGTATTGCTGCTGGGTTAATTGCGCCACCCGTGAGGCTAAATCCAAATCTTGCTCGGTATCACCTTGTTCTAAAATTTGTTTTTGCAAATTCTTCGGAACCCATAACTCACCATCTAGCACCGCATTTAAGGCGGTACTGATATCAACAGGATTAGCGGATTTTGGGACATAGGCCGAGGCGCCAAACGACATGACGCGGCGGATCACATCCAAATCTTCACTCGCTGAAATCACCACGATTGGTAAACTGGGATAGTTTTTCCGCAGTTGAATTAACCCCAAGAAACCGCAGTTTCCCGGCATATGGAGATCGAGTAATAACAAATCAGCATCGGGATGTTGTTCTAGGGCGGCACAGGTGCTTTCAAAACTGTCTGTTTCAACAGTGGCTTTGGTTGCAAAAGTACTGCTGATAGCATTAATAAGCGCGTTTCTAAATAGCGGATGGTCGTCTGCTACGATTAACTTTGCCATCTTCCCTCCAGTGGTTTTAGCTTGTTTTTGTTATAAGAAAGGCCGCATGGTAGCGGCCTTTTCTGCTGCGACTGGAGACACACCAGCTCTACGTAAGAGGACGGGTGTCTTACTTACGATTTAAGCGGTTATTTACCAATAATTCAACCACTGATGGATCAGCCAGTGTAGAAATATCTCCTAACTGATCATGTTCATTGGCTGCAATTTTTCGCAGGATACGGCGCATAATCTTACCAGAGCGCGTTTTCGGCAATCCGGCAGGAGCCCACTGTATCAGATCTGGCGTAGCGATAGGTGAAATTTCTTCACGCACCCAGGCTCTAATCGCTTTGGTTAGCTCTTCACTGGGTTCTACACCCACCCGAGGTGAAACATACACATAGATACCTTGGCCTTTAATATCGTGTGGATAACCGACTACGGCAGCCTCAGCAATCGCTTCATGCGCAACAAGACAGCTTTCAATCTCAGCGGTGCCTAAACGATGGCCAGAAATATTTAATACGTCATCGACACGACCCGTTAACCAATAATAGCCGTCTTCATCTCGACGTGCACCATCTCCGGTAAAATACACCCCTGCATAGGTGCTGAAGTAGGTTTGCTCAAAGCGTTCGTGATCGCCAAATAAGGTACGCATTTGTCCAGGCCAGCTATCCGTGATAACTAAGTTACCTTCGCCCGCACCTGTGACGATATTGCCTTCGTTATTCACTAACGCCGGTTTAACACCAAAGAATGGCCGCGTTGCCGAGCCAGGTTTTAAGGCTGTGGCACCCGGTAATGGCGTAATTAAAATGCCGCCTGTTTCTGTTTGCCACCAAGTATCAACGATAGGGCAATTACCCTTACCAATTTTTTCGTGATACCAATTCCATGCTTCTGGGTTAATGGGTTCACCGACGCTACCTAAGATCCGTAACGAAGATAAATCGGCACCGGCAACAGGCGCATCGCCATGCGACATCAAGGCGCGGATGGCTGTTGGCGCGGTATACAAAATATTGACTTGGTATTTATCTACAATTTGCGCAATACGTTTTACGCTAGGGTAGGTAGGAACACCTTCAAACATCACGCTGCTGGCGCCATTGGCCAGCGGCCCGTAAATAATATAACTGTGGCCTGTAACCCAACCAACGTCTGCGGCACACCAGTAAATATCACCTTCTTGGTAATCGAAAACATATTGATGCGTCATGGCGGCATACAGCAGATAACCGCCAGTGGTGTGAAGCACACCTTTGGGCTTACCGGTTGAACCGGAGGTATAAAGAATAAACAGTGGATCTTCCGCATTCATCGGTTCAGGTGCACATTCTTTAGGTTGTGCAGCAAGCAGATCATGATACCAAACGTCCCGACCATGGTGAAAATCAATGCTTTTGCCAACATGTTTAATCACAATGACATTTTTAACTGGGTTGGTGTCGCCAAGATGCGCTAAGGCTAAATCCGTGTTGTCTTTTAGGTTAGTAGCACGGCTACCCCGTAAGGCTTGATCGGTGGTGATCACCAATTTTGAATCACAATCGACGATACGGCTGCCCAATGCATCAGGCGAGAAACCGGCAAACACCACCGAGTGCACCGCACCAATTCGAGCACAGGCCAATAGCGCAACAGCGGCTTGAGGGATCATCGGTAAGTAAATGGTGACCCGATCACCTTTATTCACACCCAAGGCTTTCATGCCGTTGGCCAGTTGGCAAACCTCATCATACAGTTGTTGATAAGTGACTTTTGACTCAACGCCAGGCTCATCACCTTCCCAATAAAAAGCCACTTGATTGGCTCGTGTGGCAAGATGGCGATCTAAACAGTTAACACTGGCATTTAGCACACCATCGGCAAACCAATTGATTTTCACTTTGCCCAGTTCATAACTGGTGTCTTTCACCTGAGTGAACGGTTTAATCCAATCCAGTTTCTTGGCTTGTTCGCCCCAGAACTGATCAGGTTGCTCAATTGATTGTTGGTACAGTGCTTGATATTGCTCATCAGTTACATGGCAATGCTGCTTGATTTTTTCAGGCACCGGATAAAGAGTTGGTTGCGTCATATCATCCCCTACGGATTATCGTAATTATTATTAATCATTACTAACGGAGACAGCTGTTTAAAGAAATTAGACCATAGTCTAGACGATGTTAAATCAGAGTGCGAATTGCGACTAAAGGCTAATTGCGAAGATGCAGACTGTCGCTCAGAGTTTGGTTACAATAAAAACGACATCAGTACTACTATAAAAAAACATGGAGAACTCCAGATGAGACAAAGTAAGACACGGAATACCTTAGCTGCGGCTATCGCATTAGCCTTAACTGCAGGCGCTGCACATGCGAACAACGGCTTTAAAGTGGGTGACACCGAAGTGAGTTACGGTGGTTACGTCAAACTTGATATGATGGTTAGTGATGCTGACGGTGACATTGCGTCAATCGGGCGCGATTTTTATGTCCCTTCTGTCACACCGATCAATGGCGACAGCACAACACGTTTTGATATGCACGCTCGTCAAACGCGTTTCTTCTTTAGCACCTCGACCGATTTAGGTAACGGTGAAAAGATGACAGGGCGTATTGAATTTGATTTTCAAACCAGTAATAACGGTAACGATGAGCGTACCACCAACGGTTACAGCCCCGTTATGCGTCATGCTTTTGTTAATTACAAAAATTGGACAGTTGGCCAAACCTGGTCAAACTTTATGGACTTACAGTCTTTACCGGATACCTTAGACTTCGTCGGTAATGCCGATGCGGCTATCTTTATTCGTCAAGCTCAGGTTCGTTACACTTCAGGTAATTTCTCTATTGCGGTTGAAAACCCAGAAAGTACGGTCACGCCATTTGGTGGCGGCGCTCGTATCACCACAGATGACAATGCCACTCCTGACTTTACCGTGGGTTACAACTTTAAAACTGAAAATGCTTCTTTCCGGGTGGCCGGTTTGCTTCGACAAATTGCTATCGAAAACGGCGTATTAGATGACAGCGTGGCGTCTTACGGTGTGTCTTTCAGTGGTAAATTTAACCTTGCTAATAAAGATGATATTCGTTTTACCATTAACACCGGTGAAGGTTTAGGCCGTTATGTCGGTTTAAACGCTTCTAATGGCGCGGTATTAACCGGCACGACAAGTGATGCTGAACTTGAAACCATTAAATCAACGTCTTTCTCCGTGGCGTATCGTCATCTGTGGAATGACAAGTGGCGTTCAACCTTCTTATATTCAGCGTTAAATGTTGATAATGACACCAGCTTGACCGGTACTTCAGCGAATAAATCCATGCAGAGTTACAGTGTCAATGCGTTATACCAGTTCAATACCAAATTTATGATGGGTGTTGAATACAAGTATGCTAATCGTGAAATCGAAAGTGGTTTAGATGGTGATATGCACCGTGTGCAGTTCAGCGCTAAATACGACTTCTAAGTTAAATACTTAACTTTCTAAAAACGCCTCTTTATGAGGCGTTTTTTATGGGTGCGCCGGGCACGGCGCGTTGCGCTTGAGCGCAACTGGGTTGACTGTGGTGGTCAAACTGGTGACTTGGAGGTGCAAGTCCTCTACACACCCGGCAAGGGGAAGTGTTAGCTGAACGGCAAGGGTGCCTATCGTGAGTTAGGATCTGAAGGAAGCCGAAGGCAAAATGCTGGCCTGACGAACAGGAAGCGATTAAGGCGTTGTAGCTGGGTAAGGTGGCCCATATCACTAAAGCCCAATACTTGCACAGAAGGTTACAACGTAGAGTCGACAGGTATAAGCAGGAAGGTCGCGCGAATTACCCCGGGAGCTCTGAAAGCCTGCCATAGTGCTACTGACATCGAGAGGTGTTGGGATGGGTCTTCAGAAGTCAGCCGAGGCCGTAGTAGTGCTGAAAACCGACAGCATGAAGGGCTGAACATAGTTAACCGTGATTAGGACACTGGTACTCGATGTTGATTAATGATGCACAAGCGCAGCAAGTTGCGGCCATGAACAGAGGAAGCGAACAGAATTCGCCGAGGCTGATTGATGGTGTTGAAATCAGCACGGCGGCCAGTGGGCGAACGAAAGCGGAAAGGTCGTTGACGATAGAGGCAGTGATAAGCCGTGAGAACCTGATGCTGGCGTATCAGCGGGTGGTGGAAAACAAAGGTGCGGCTGGTGTGGATAACCTCAGTGTGCAGGAGTTAAAACCATGGCTGAAACAGCATTGGCCGAGCGTCAAAAGTACACTGATAGCAGGCAGCTATCTACCACGGGCAATTCGTAAAGTGGATATCCCAAAGCCCAACGGCGATGTGAGAACATTGGGGATCCCGACCGCGGTAGACCGACTGATCCAGCAAGCGATAGCGCAAGTTTTAACGCCTTACGTGGAGCCAACATTCTCAAATTCCAGCTATGGTTTCCGGCCGAACCGCAATGCATGGCAAGCGGTGCGCCAAGCACAGCAATACATTCAAAGCGGCCAACGCTGGGTGGTAGACATGGATTTGGAGAAATTCTTTGACCGGGTTGACCACGACATTCTGATGTCGAGACTGGCCAGAGTAATCAAAGATGAACGGCTACTCAAACTCATCCGCCGTTATCTGGAAGCAGAAATGATGGATGATAAAGGTGTGATTAAACGCGACAAAGGCATGCCGCAAGGTGGCCCGTTGTCGCCGCTGCTATCGAACATCTTGCTGGATGAACTGGATAAAGAGCTGGAGAGACGAGGCCACAGCTTCTGCCGCTATGCCGATGACTGCAACATTTATGTGCGCAGTGAAAAGGCAGGCGAACATTTGCTGAAGGGCATCAGTGAGTTCTTAAGGAAAACACTGAAACTACAGGTAAATACGCAGAAAAGTGCAGTGGCAAGGCCATGCGCACGTAAGTTTCTGGGCTATAGCTTTACACGGCACAAAGTGGCTAGACTGAAAATCGCGCCGAGTAGTTTGGATAGGTTGAAAGATAAAATCAGAAACCTGACGACGGGCAACGGTTCGAAATCAGTTAGTAAAGCGATTAGTGAGCTAACACCCGTGCTGCGTGGTTGGATAAGTTACTTCCGACTAACCGAAGTTAAAGGCGTGCTCGAAGAGTTGGATGGCTGGATAAGGCGCAAACTGCGTTGCCTGTACTGGCGACAATGGAAGCGGCCCTTTACCCGAGCCAAACAGCTGATGAAAGCAGGACTAGACGAAGTCAGAGCCTGGGCGTCAGCTTGTAACCAGCGAGGTGCTTGGTGGAACTCTGGTGCCAGCCATATGAATCAGGCTTTGAAGAAAAGCCAATTTGAAAGGCTGGGATTAATATCACTGCTGGAATGTCATCGACAGTTCCAGTGTTAACATGAACCGCCGTATGCGGAACCGCATGTACGGTGGTGTGAGAGGACGGCGGGAGTGATCCCGCCTCCTACTCGATCCGCAGCACTTGCTGCCAATGTTTTGCTTTAATAAAAACGGGTTATAGGCGCTTAACTACCAACATGACGCCCGATCCGTTTTAGCCCGCCCAGCAAGCGCAAAACATTCTGAGTAGACTGATTATTCAAGCCATTTTGCCTCGCTTAATAAGCCGTTGCGACATAATACTTTGCTGGCTGGCATTGCAAACCTTTGTCAGTAAACCGTTGCAAGTGTCGATTCAGGCGCGAGGTTGGATCAGATAATGCCAGCACAAGCTGCAGCGATGTTAGCTTAGCCTCACTTGCACCCTAGATTAGCGAATAAACACATTTTACAGCCTTGCTTGATAAAACAAGCTGCATAAAATAATGCACTAAAAAACAGCCAATAAAAAAGCCGGCAAGGCCGGCTTTTTAACTCAGATGCGACAATTTTACTCGGGTTTACCCGGTTTAGTCATCGGTGCTGATGCCGATTGACGCGCAAACGCCGAGCCGGCCGGGCGACTAGAAGAGCTGACAACCGGACGTTGTTCAGCAGTGACTGCCGTGACAACGTCTGTTTTGGCTTCTTCTGTTACCGTTTGTGGTTTCGTCATTTCTGCTACGACCATGTTACCAAAGCGACTGCCTGTAGCTTTTGCTGCTTTAGGTTGGGCTGTGACAACAGGAGCGGCTATAACCGCTTCAGCTTTAGCCGGTTCCTCTTTAGCCGGTGCAGCTGCAACTGGAGCCGCAGCCGCAGAGGCGGGGGCCGCAACGTCAGCTTTAGCCGGTGCAGTCGCTTCAGCAACAACCGGTGTTGCTACTTCAGCTGGCGTTACATCAACTGGCGTTACTTCGGCGGCAGCCTTGTTACTGTTTTTGGCTGCCACGGGCACAGCTTCGGCCGTCACTTCTTCAGCTTTTGCTGCTGTAGCAGGGGATTTTACCGGCTCAGTAGGTACAACCACCGCGGCAGGCGTCGCTTCTGGCTCAGCTAATTCTAGCTTTTGCTGTTGCGGGCTTTGCTCAGTTACCACAGGGGCTGATGCCGCTTCATCGGTTGCAACAGTGGTCGCTGCCGTCTCATCTGCTTTCACTGTGTCAGCACTGGCTTTGGCTGGGCGACGACGGCTACGGCTGCGGGTTGGCTTCTCAGCGTCAATCGCAGGGGTATCGGCGACATCCGCTACAAGCTCTGATGTGATAGGCTCTACCGCGTCAGTTGTGGCATTCGCCTCAGCACTCTCTGTAGCATTCGACGCAGTATTTTCTGTGGCAACCGGCTCTTCAGTGGTAGCTGTCGTGTCGGTTTGTTCTTTTCGACGCTTTTGACCGGCGGCACGTAAATGCCGTGGCGAACGACGACTGCGACTGCGAGGCTCAGAACTTTCAGTATCAGAGTGGCTTTCAGTTGTAGTGGCTGTTTCTGCCTCTGTTTCGTTACTGTCCGCGGCAACGCTTTCAGCAGTTGCGATAGCCGTTTCAGCAGCCGGTTTGGTTTCGCTGATTGGCGAAGCCTCGGCGACTACCACGGGCTCTGATACGCTCGAGCTCTTGACGTCAGCTGCAGAGCTGGCGGTTTCAACAACGGCTGGCGCCGCAGTAACGGTTGCGGTTTCAACGGCGTTAAGCTGCTCTTTTGCTGGCGCTTGGCTTGCTGCAGCTGTTTCTGCTTTGGCAGCGTCAACCGCAACGACAGCGGGTGCTAGTGTGTCGGCAGCTTCCGCTTTAGCTAAACGTACAGAGCGTTGCAGATTGCGACGTTGCCGACGTTCAGCGGCTGCGGCACGGCTGTTTGGTTCATCCGCAGTTTCTGCCGACGGTTTTTCAGCACGTGGCTCAGACGCGGCTTTACGAGGTTCCGCAGCGCGAGCAGGTTTATCTTGCGATTGAGGGCGATTACGCTCTGGACGAGGCGCTTTCTCTTCAACAACCGCTGCTTTTTCAACGGGTTTTTCAACCGCTTTATCTGCTGTTTTTTCTTGATCCGGACGACGACGACGATTGTTACGACGACGTGAGTTGTCGTTGCGATCAGAACGTTGCTCGTTGCGCGGCTCTTTCGAGCTGTTGGCTTTCTGCTCTTTAGTCACTGGCGTGGTTTCGGCAGAGGGAGTTGCTGGTGCAAATACACTGCTTAACCAGGTGACCAACCGACTGACTAAACCCGGTGTTGATGGCGTAGCCGCAGGACGGACAGCGCTGGCTGGGGCCGCTGCTGGCGCAACAGGTGCAGCTACCGGAGCAGACGCTTGTGATAAGCTTAACGCGGAAACCGCAGGTTTTTCTTTAACGGCGTCACTGCTTGGCTGATATAGCTTAGTACTGTGCTCGGGCACTTTAGGCAGAGTGTAGCTGGCATCTTCGATTTCTTCGTCGATACGAATACGTGTCACTTCGTAGTTTGGCGTTTCTAAATGCTCATTCGGGATAATAAACACCCGAATACCATTACGCTGTTCAATACGACGCACACCTTCACGCTTTTCGTTCATTAAATACGTGGCGACAGACACCGGTACCTGCGCATGGATCTGGCTGGTGTTGTCTTTAATCGCATCTTCTTCAATTAAACGTAAGATTGATAAGGCTGACGATTCAATACTGCGGATAGTGCCACGGCCATGACAACGAGGGCAGACGTGTCCGGCTGACTCACCCAGTGAAGGGCGTAAACGCTGGCGTGACATCTCTAACAAGCCAAAGCGCGAAATCCGGCCAATTTGCACCCGAGCGCGATCTTGTTTTACCGCATCTTTTAAACGGTTTTCTACTTCACGTTGATGGCGCACCGGCGTCATGTCGATAAAGTCGATAACAATTAAGCCACCTAAGTCACGTAAACGTAATTGGCGAGCAATTTCATCGGCCGCTTCTAGGTTGGTGTTAAAGGCGGTTTCTTCGATATCGCCGCCTTTGGTTGCTTTTGACGAGTTAATGTCAATGGCGGTTAACGCTTCGGTGCTATCGATAACGATAGAGCCACCTGAAGGTAAACGCACCTCGCGGCGGAAGGCGGTTTCAATCTGGTTTTCAATTTGGTAATGCATAAACAACGGCACTTCACCCTGATACATTTTTACCCGGTGGGCAAAATCAGGGCGGAACTGTTGGATATACACTTTAGCTTCTTCAAAGATTTTCTGGCTATCAATTAAGATCTCGCCAACATCACGACGTAAATAATCACGGATCGCACGGAAAACCACATTGCTTTCTTGGTGAATTAAGAACGGACCCGTGCGCTTTTTAGCTTCTTCGGTGATGGCTGACCAATGCTTTAATAACGCTTTTAAGTCGTAATCTAGCTCTTCGTAAGATTTACCTACACCGGCAGTACGCACGATTAAACCCATGCCATCGGGCATTTCTAGTTGGCCTAACGAATCTTTTAACTCTTGACGCTCGTCACCTTCAATACGACGAGAAATCCCTCCCGCACGCGGGTTGTTGGGCATTAATACCAAGTAAGAACCGGCTAAACTGATAAACGTCGTTAGCGCAGCGCCTTTTTGGCCGCGTTCTTCTTTATCAATTTGGATGATGACTTCCTGACCTTCTTTAACCACTTCCTTAATGTTAGGACGGCCATCGAAGCTATAACCAGAGGGGAAATATTCACGGGAAATTTCTTTTAGCGGTAAAAAACCATGACGATCAGCACCATAATCGACGAAGGCCGCTTCTAGACTGGGTTCAACACGGGTGATTTTGCCTTTATAAATATTCGCTTTTTTTTGTTCATGGCCTGGGCTTTCGATATCCAGGTCATACAGTTTTTGGCCATCGACCAATGCAACACGAATTTCTTCTTCTTGCGTTGCGTTAATTAACATTCTTTTCATTGTTGGGTGACTCATTTATGCAGCCACAACACAACTTTTCCGGGCACCTGGGTGTTCAGACGTTATCAAACACATAATGCTGCAGTCTCCCGACTGGGTGCTTGAGGGAACCTAATTTTTTACTCGTTACAGTAGCGAGCCTACACGTATTGTTGGGGCAGGCTAAACTGTCTTCGTTTTTAAATCTGACACACATCGCCATAAAGCGCTGCGTTCTGGCTAATCTTTATTTTTGCTCGGTGACCGGATCTTGTGTTTTGCCGTTGTTGGTAACAAATTACGCAACATTACCTCAGGCAAATGGCAGTGAGTAAACGCCGGGGGTATAAAAAACATTGGTTTTCACCACGATTTCGGTATGATCACATCCCCTGACGGTGCCGCACAACTTCTCTTATGTCACTGTGAGCGCCCTAATTGCCGAAACTCGGCAGAATTAGCGGGGTGATTATCCCACTATTCCGCCTTGGATAGCAACTGAATTGTAATATTAGCAGAGTAATTTAAAGCCATGACTGATGAAATAAAATTGCCGGTGCAAATGATTGAAATCGAAAGTGATTTTATTGGTCAGCGCATAGATAACTTTTTGATTGCCCGGCTGCGTGGCGTACCTAAAAGTGTCATTTATCGGGTTTTGCGAAAAGGTGAGGTGCGGGTCAACAAAAAACGCATCAAACCTGAATACAAGCTGCAAGCTGACGATGTGGTGCGTGTACCGCCGTTTACCGTTGCTGCAGAGCCGGATGCTATCTCTGTTAAATTGAGCATGGTAAAAGATTTAGAGCAGCATATCTTGTTTGAGGACGCTGATTTAATCGTGTTAAACAAACCATCAGGTATGGCGGTTCATGGCGGCAGTGGCTTGCAGTTTGGCGTTATTGAAGCCTTACGTGCTTTGCGGCCCTTGGCCAAACATCTTGAATTAGTTCACCGCTTAGACCGTGATACCTCGGGCTGTTTAATGATTGCGAAGAAGCGTTCGGTGTTAACGCATTTACATGCCCAGTTACGTGATAAAACTGTTGAGAAAAAATATTGGGCGTTAGTATCGGGTGATTGGGACAACAAAATGCGTAAAGTGACCGAGCCGTTAAAGAAAAACACGCTGCAATCGGGTGAGCGAGTGGTGCGGGTCGATGCTAAAGAAGGCAAAGAATCGGAAACGCGTTTTCGTATTTTGCAGCGTTATCAGGAAGGCACCTTAGTAGAAGCCTTTCCGGTAACAGGCCGTACCCACCAAATTCGGGTTCATACCGCCTGTAAAGGTCACCCAATAGCCTGCGATGACAAATACGGTGATAACACCTTTAGTAGCCAAATGAATAAAATTGGGCTTAATCGGTTATTTTTACATGCATACAGTTTAAGTTTTATGCATCCCGGCACCGAGACAACCATGCGGTTTGAAGCCCCGCTGGATGAGCAGTTAAACCAAGCCATGAGCCAGTTAACGAGAAAATAAGATGTCAGCAGTCAAGTTAGTGATTTTCGATTGGGATGGCACCGTCATGGATTCCGTTGGGCGAATTGTCTCGTCGATGCAAGCTGCTGCCTTGCATACCGGACTTGCTGTGCCAAGCACGGCCGCGGTGCGGCATATTATTGGTTTAAGCTTAGATCCGGCATTTGACATGTTGTTTCCAAGCGCTAATTCCGCGCAGCGGCAGCAACTATTTGAGCATTATCGCGATCAATATGTGCAGCACGACACCACGCCGACACCGTTATTTGCCGATGCCGAGCAGGTGTTACAGCAATTAGCTGAGCGTAATGTACTATTAGCCGTAGCCACGGGAAAGGCGCGCAAAGGCTTAGATCGCATGTTTGCCGAAACCGGTTTAGCGCGCTATTTTGCTACCAGTCGCTGTGCCGATGAAGCACAATCAAAACCCCATCCCGATATGTTACAACAAATTATTCAACAGCTTGGTGTTGCTGCCAATGAAGCGATTATGGTGGGGGATACCAGTCATGATCTGAAAATGGCTCAGGCTATTGCCATGCCTAGGATTGGGGTGAGCCATGGCGCCCATGACGTTGCTGTGTTGCAACAATATGCGCCATTAGCCATTATCGATCGGCTAGCTGATTTACCCGCTTGGGTGCGCTAAGCGCTGTTAAGGCTCAAGTAACAGATCTCGGCCAGCTTGGCGCAGCAGTTGCAACAGCTTAATCAGTGGTAAGCCGATTAAGCTGTTAGGATCATCGCCTGTTAATTTACTGAATAAACAAATGCCTAAGCCTTCGCTTTTAAAGCTTCCAGCGCAATCCAAAGGCTGTTCTCGTGCCACGTAACAGCGGATCTCTGCCTCAGTCAATGTGCGAAAATGCACCTTAAAACTATCAAGTGTGGTTTGTGTTTCACCTGTTGCGGCATTAACTACGGCTAAACCCGTAAGAAATTGCACCGCTTGGCCGCTAAATTGGCGTAATTGCGCGCAGGCTTTTTCTTCCGTATGCGGTTTGCCAATAATCTCTTTACCAAATACCGCCACTTGATCTGAACCAATCACTAAGCCACTCGTTAACGTACTGGCCACAGCGTGTGCTTTTTCGGTTGCTAAACGCTGTACCAAGGCTTCGGCGCTTTCACCGACACGGGGTGTTTCAATAGTGTTAGGGGCAATACATTGAAAATTTTCAGTTAATTTACTTAACAACGCGCGACGGTAGGGCGAGGTTGAAGCTAAATATAGTGAAGGGCGTTCGGCAATAGTCACAAAATAGTCCTTTTATAAACAACAGGGTGCACACTATAATAGCCTGCTGACAAAAATGTTGAAAAACCTGCAGAACCCTTTGACAGCAAGGGGCTGCTTCTATATGATGCGCGCCTTATGCAAAAATTGAAAATACCTGTTACGCTCGATCCGGTTAAAGCAGCACAAAAACGTTCCGGTTACTCCGGTATAGTGCCACTAAACACCTTAATCCGTCTTAAAGAAGGGTTAATGGCGTACCAAGACGACGTAACAGTCAGAATTGAATGCGAAATTGACCAGCAAAACCTTACTGTGTTAAACGGTACAGCGCATTGCCAGGTAAGTGTTAAATGTGAGCGTTGTGGTGAACCCATACCACTCACACTAGACGTAAGTTTTGCATATACTCCTGTTAAAGGAGATGATAACGCGGCTTTGGAATTGATTCCTGAGCGCTATGACGTGGTCGAGCGTGATGAGCACGGCGAGATTAATTTACGGCAGTTGATTGAGGATGAACTCATTCTGGCATTGCCACTGTTTCCGATGCATGATGCGGTTGATTGTCAGGTTGATCCTGACTCACTTAGCTTCGGTGATATCGGGCCAGAGCCAGAAAAGCCCAACCCATTCGCTATACTGCAAGAATTGAAAAAAAGTGATTTAGGAGAAATACAATGGCTGTTCAGCAAAACAAAAAATCTCGTGCACGTCGTGACATGCGCCGTTCACATGATGCATTAACTGGCCCTACGCTGTCAGTTGATGCAACTACTGGTGAAACTCACCGTCGTCACCACATTACTGCCGATGGTTACTTCAAAGGCCGTAAAGTAAAATAAGTCTGGACGCACTTATCCTAACCGGTAAGCACGTGCAGCAGCTAAAGCCTTCTTTGGCTTTAGATATGATGGGGGGCGACTTCGGCCCCCAATCTACTATTCCTGCCGCTCTGGCAGCGCTTCAAGAATTCCCTCATCTTCAATTAGTTTTATGTGGTGATCAGCCAGTACTAGAACAAGCGTTAAAGCTTGCTGGTGTGGTCGACGAACCGCGTATTCGTTTTGTGCACAGTACTGAGCAAGTACTTATGGCCGACAAGCCGGCGTTAGCGTTACGCAGCAAACGTGAAAGTGCCATGCGTCATGCCTTAGAACTGGTTGAACAAGAACAAGTCCACGCCTGTGTCTCCGCCGGCAATACCGGTGCCTTAATTGCAATCGCACATTATGTGTTAAAAATGCTTAACGGCGTTGAGCGACCAGCTTTAATAAGTGCTTTGCCCAGTTGCCAAGGTAATCCGGTTTATATGTTGGATTTAGGTGCTACGGTAAACTGTGATGCAGATACGTTATTTCAATTTGCCATGATGGGCGCGGTGATGGCCGAGCAAGTTATTGGTATTAAAGCCCCACGGGTGGCCTTGCTGAACATGGGCGAGGAAGAAATTAAAGGCTCAGATCAAATAAAACGTGCTTCGCAATTATTAACCGAATGCAACGGTTTGAATTATATCGGCTATATTGAAGGCAATGATATTTTTTCTGGCAAGGCTGATGTGATTGTTTGTGACGGCTTTGTGGGTAATGTCGCGCTGAAAACCTGTGAAGGCGTTGCTAAGCTGATTATTAAGCGGGCGCAACAGAGTATTAAACAACGGCCATTAGCCGCTTTATTAAGCTGGTTGTTTAAACCTGTGCTAAAAAGTCTTTATCAGGGAATGAACCCCGACCACTATAATGGTGCAAGTCTGATAGGATTGCGCGGCATCGTAGTGAAAAGTCATGGCAATGCGACAAAAGACGCATTTTTAAGTGCCATCCGACAAGCTGTGCGCGAGGTTGAACGCCAAGTGCCAGCCAAAATAAAAGATCGGTTGGAACAAGTTCTTATTGATAAAGCATAGGGTAGCATGTACTCAAGAATTATTGGTACCGGGAGTTATTTCCCGTCACTGGTTCGCACCAATGCGGACCTAGAGTCTATGGTAGAAACCACAGACGAATGGATTATCGAGCGTACTGGCATTAAAGAACGCCGCATTATTGGCCCTGATGAATCAGTTGCCAGTATGGGTACTGCTGCTGCTTTCAAAGCAATTGAAGCTGCCGGCATCGATAAAAACACCATTGATCTGATCATTTGCGCCACCACCAGCTCGGCGCGTTCATTACCGAGCTCGGCTTGTGAAATTCAGCGCGATCTGGATATTCCAGGTATTCCCGCCTTTGATATAGCTGCGGCTTGCGCCGGCTTCTGTTATGGCTTAAGTATTGCCGATCAATATATTAAAAGTGGTATGGCAAAGCGGGTCTTGGTGATTGGCTCAGATTGTTTATCGCAATTAGTCAGCCCTGAAGATCGCTCTATGGTGATTTTATTTGGTGATGCCGCCGGTGCGGTATTGCTAGAAGCTTCTGAGCAACCCGGTATTTTATCGACCCATATTCATGCCGATGGTAAATATTCAGAGCTGCTGTACGTGAATAATCCGATCCGTGGCGATGAAAAATCGGTACACGAATCATGGGGCAGCATGAAAGGCAACGACGTGTTTAAAGTGGCCGTTAACAAGCTGTCGCAAGTGGTTGAGCAGACGTTAGAAGCCAATAATATGCAGAAGTCTGATATTGACTGGCTGGTGCCGCATCAAGCCAATTTACGTATTATTGCTGCAGTAGCGCGTAAGTTAGATATGTCGATGGATCAAGTGGTGATTAACCTTGATCGTTATGGCAATACGTCGGCCGCCACCGTGCCCACTGCTTTGGATGAAGCGATTCGCGATGGTCGTATTCAACGAGGCCAAACCTTATTACTCGAAGCGTTCGGCGGTGGTTTCGCTTGGGCGTCAGCGTTAATTCGTTATTAATTTTTCAGGATCACTATGACTACTAAACTTGCCATCGTGTTTCCCGGTCAGGGTTCACAAAGCGTGGGTATGCTTAACGAGCTGTATCAGCAACATACCGTGGTTCAAGACACTTTTGCCGAAGCTTCTGCTGCTTTGGGGTATGACCTTTGGGCGCTGGTTTCAACTGGCCCTGAGTCAGAATTAAATGAAACGCATCGTACACAGCCGGCCTTATTAGCGGCATCTGTTGCGGTATGGCGTTTATGGCAACAACAAAACGGTGCGGCTCCGGCGTATTTTGCAGGGCACTCATTAGGTGAGTATTCGGCGTTAGTCTGTGCGGGCGTGTTGTCACTTGCCGACGCGGTTAAGCTGGTAGAAAAGCGTGGTCACTATATGCAACAGGCGGTGCCTGCCGGTGTGGGCGCTATGTCAGCCATTATTGGTTTAGACGATGCAGCCATTGCCAAAGCCTGTGCAGAAGCGGCACAAGGTGAGGTGGTTTCACCGGTTAATTACAACTCTCCAGGTCAAGTGGTGATTGCCGGTCATAAAGCGGCAGTAGAGCGTGCTGGTGAAGCCTGTAAAGCCGCTGGCGCAAAACGTGCTTTACCATTACCGGTCAGCGTTCCGTCACATTGTGCGTTAATGCGTCCCGCTGCGGAGCAACTAGCTTTAGATTTAGCGGCACTTAACTTTGCTGCGCCTAGTACGCCTGTGGTCAATAACGTTGATGTAATGTCAACGAATATCCAAGCAGAGATCAAAGATGCACTGATCCGGCAGCTATACAGCCCAGTGCGTTGGACTGAAACTATTGAGTACTTTGCCGCGCAAGGCGTTACCGAAGTACTGGAATTAGGTGCAGGCAAAGTATTAAGTGGCTTAATTAAACGCATTAATAAAGAGCTGAAAACCGCTTCAGTTAATGATGCAACGTCGCTTACCGCCGCGCTAGCAGCAGAATAAGGGTATTTAGATGAATAATTTTATCAGTTTAGAAGGCAAAGTTGCGTTAGTTACTGGCGCAAGTCGTGGTATTGGCCGAGCTATTGCAGAGCAATTAGCCGCTTTAGGCGCTAAAGTTGTGGGCACGGCAACCACTGAAAAAGGCGCGGCTGCCATTGGTGAATATCTTGGTGAGCAGGGGGCGGGTTTAGTACTAAACGTGACCGATACCGCTTCGGTTGACGCTTGCCTTGAGCAAATTAAAAATCAATTTGGTGAAATCGACATTTTAGTCAATAATGCCGGTATTACTCGCGATAACCTGCTAATGCGGATGAAAGATGATGAATGGTTTGATATTATGCAAACCAATTTGACATCGGTATTTCGCTTAAGCAAAGCCGTGTTACGCAGCATGATGAAAAAACGTTTCGGTCGCATCATAACTATTGGCTCAGTTGTTGGCTCAATGGGTAATGCCGGTCAAACCAATTATGCTGCAGCAAAAGCCGGTGTTTTAGGCTTTACTAAGTCGTTAGCAAAAGAAGTTGCATCACGCGGAATTACCGTAAACGCGGTTGCGCCAGGTTTTATTGATACAGATATGACGAAAGAGTTGTCTGAAGAGCAAAAAACCGCTATTTTCTCGCAAGTGCCGGCTAATCGCTTAGGGCAGCCAGAAGAAATAGCAGCAACAGTGGCGTTTTTGGCTTCTACGCACGCAGCTTATATCACCGGCGAAACAGTTCACGTTAACGGCGGTATGTATATGGTGTAAGCTAATCAGGTTTGACCAGCAAAAAATGCCTATCGCATTGCTTGCAACAACCTAAGCTTACGAATAAACTAGCGCCACACCAAATTGCACGAATTGTTGCGATTTATATGAGAAAAAGGAAGAAAAGATGAGCAACATCGAAGATCGCGTTAAGAAAATCATTATCGAACAACTGGGCGTTAAAGAAGACGAAGTTAAAAACGAAGCCTCATTCGTTGATGACTTAGGCGCTGATTCACTGGACACTGTTGAATTAGTGATGGCGTTAGAAGAAGAATTCGATACTGAAATTCCAGACGAAGAAGCTGAAAAAATCACTACGGTGCAATCAGCCATCGATTACATCAAAGCCCACGCTGAATAAGCTAAAGGCTTGCAAAACGGGTAGCGCGGCTACCCGTTTTCGTTTTAAGAATCAGAAAAACAGGTACTAACGGAGGACACGGTGGCAAAACGTCGTGTAGTGGTAACAGGTTTAGGTATGCTGACGCCATTAGGCAATGATGTCGCAAGCAGCTGGCAAGCACTGCAGCAAGCTAAAAGCGGTATTAGTCTAATTGAGCACTTTGATACCAGCGCTTATACAACTAAATTTGCCGGCTTAGTCAAAAACTTTGACGTAGAGCCGTATTTTCCAGCAAAAGACACTAAAAAAATGGATTTATTTATCCAATACGGTGTTGCTGCGGCTATTCAGGCATTTCGTGACTCCGGATTGGAAGTTACCGAGCAAAACGCTCACCGTATCGGCGCTGCTATCGGCTCAGGTATTGGTGGTTTAGGCTTGATTGAAGAAAATCATACAAAGTTAATGAACAGCGGTCCGAAGCGTTTATCGCCTTTCTTTGTCCCGTCTACCATTATCAATATGATCGCCGGTCAGTTGTCTATTATGCTTGGTTTGCAGGGCCCGAATATCAGTATTGTTACTGCCTGTACTACGGGTGTACACAATATCGGCCAAGCCGCGCGAATGATTGTTTATGGTGATGCCGATGTGATGGTGGCCGGGGGCGCTGAAAAAGCGTCTACGGAATTGGGTATGGGGGGCTTTGGTGCCGCTCGTGCGCTGTCAACTCGCAACGATGCGCCACAACAAGCCAGCCGCCCTTGGGATAAAGACCGTGATGGTTTTGTGTTAGGTGATGGCGCAGGTGTGATGGTACTGGAAGAGTACGAACACGCTAAAGCTCGCGGTGCGAAAATGTATGCAGAGTTAGTCGGTTTTGGTATGAGCGGTGATGCTTATCACATGACTTCACCACCAGAAAACGGTGCCGGTGCCGCTCGGGCGATGCAAAACGCTTTAAATGATGCGGCTGTTAATGCGGAGCAAGTGCAATACATCAATGCACATGGCACTTCAACGCTGGCCGGTGATTTGGCCGAAACCAGTGCGATTAAATCTGTGTTTGCCAGCAACATTGATAAAGTGATGGTCAGTTCATCGAAATCAATGATCGGTCACTTGTTAGGTGCCGCCGGTTCAGTGGAGTCGATTATTACGGTGTTGTCACTGCAAGATCAGTTGGTGACTCCAACCATCAACTTGGACAACCCAAGTGACGGTTGTGATTTAGATTATGTGCCGCACGAAAGTCGTCAAGCCCAATTAGAGTATGCGTTATGTAACTCTTTCGGTTTTGGTGGTACTAACGGTTCTATTCTGTTCAAGAAGATCTAACTCGCTGTGCTTGTTAAAAAACCGCGCTTTATAGCGCGGTTTTTTTATGCCTGTCATTACTTTGGGTTAAATTTTAAAGTTTGGGGTAGGGACGCCTTGGGGTAGACATTTTCTCCACCGGCTTCAAGGGTCACCTCCCTGTGCCCTTTCAGCCTGCGCAGCATCCCTGCTGCTGTTACGAAAACGCTACCCCAATGCGTCTGCAAAAATCACCGCAAGCTTTCAAGTTTAGATGGCATTCTCATGAACATTTTGAGGCAGATTGCGCGCAGTATACTTTGTCCAGAACCGTGTTTTTCAGGGATGAAAAACAGGAGCGCCCATGGATGGGTCTACAGCGTGTTCTGGCAAAGCTGTACGGAGGGCTTGCTGCCGTATGCAAATGATCTCTGACTTAATAAATTTCATTTCATTTAATTTCAATTTTTAGGTGAGGACACCTTGAGGTAGACATTTTCTCCACCGGCTTCAAGGGGCAGATCCCTGTGCTTATTAAACTGCGGGATCTTTGTTGCTCTATGCACTGAACGAGATATCACTTAATTAAACCGACATTTTAAAATAATAGCCGGTAAACCTACGGCGCTGTTTTGCCCGCTGAGCGCTTTGTTTTAATGACAGATTAAGGCATACTTGCGCATATTTTTCTGTGCAGGCGTGCTATGTCGGCTGACATTATACTGATTAAAGACACTGAACAATTGCAGATCGCCGCAGGTTGCCGAGCGTTGCAATACGGTGATGGTGTCTTTACGACCATTGCGATTAAGCAAGGTCAGCCACAGTTGTGGCCACTGCACCTAGCGCGCTTACAGTTATCGGTAACACGATTAGCGATGCCCGCCATCGATTGGTCCGGCTTAACACAAGCAGTGTTGACAGAAGCAGCCAAGCAAAACAGTAATGGCGTAATTAAATTATTGATCTCGCGAGGCATTGGCGGGCGAGGTTATGCACCAAGTCCGCATAGTTCAGCCTTGGTGTATTTGTATCATGCTCAGATGCCCGATTATCACCGCTGGCGAGAGCAGGGTATCAGTGTTGGCGTCGCGCAATTACGCTTAGCTATTCAACCCGCATTGGCTGGGCTTAAACATACTAATCGGCTCGAGCAAGTGTTGTTAAAACAAGAGTTGGCGAAAACTGACTTTGATGATTTGCTCGTGGCCGATCAACAACAACAGCTTACCGAAGCAACGGCCGCCAATCTGTTTTATCAACTGAAGGGCCATTGGTATACACCGCCACTGCATTTGGCTGGAGTAGCAGGTGTGATGCGTCAACATATTTTAAACGAACAAGCGCAGTTTCAAGAACGCTGCTTGTCTTTAGCCGAACTAGACCAAGTTGAAGCGATGTTTATTTGTAACGCCTTGCTAGGTGTGGCGCCGGTGCGACAATTGTCTGGTCGAGCGTTACCGCTTGAACCTGTGCAGCAATTACAGCAAGAGATGCTATGTTAAAACGAGTTTTGGCCTGGCTACCACTGTTGGTAGTGTTAATCATCGTGCTGCTTTATTCAGGTTGGCAGCAATTAACCACCTCAACCTTAGCAAAAACAGTGACCTTCAGTGACAGCCTTTATACGCTTAAAGCGGGCACATCAGTGCGTAGTTTATGCCGCGATTGGCAACAACAGCAGCAATTAACGGTCATAGATTGTTACGTTTTAAAATTGTATGTTAAACAGCAGCCAAAGCTTGCTCAGTTACAACAAGGTGTTTATCGAGTCCCTAGCCAAAGTTCTCTTAGCGAAGCGTTGGCGTTGTTTCGTAGTGGCAAGGTGGCGCAATTTAGCGTTACTTTAATTGAAGGTGAAACCCTAGGGCAAAGTTGGCAGCGTTTTGTCGATTTGCCGTATTTAATTCAAGATATTGATAGTAGTGATAAACTCGCTGAACTGATCAGTTGGCCTGAAGCCTGGGGCACATTGGCGCAAACCGGCCGGGTAGAGCAAGAGTTAGAGGGCCTGTTTTATCCCGATACCTATTTTTATACCGCCAATAGTAAAGCCAGCGACATTTGGCGCCGAGCGCATCACGCTTTAAAAACGGAGCTAGAGCGTTATTGGCAGCAGCGCCAAAGCACTTTACCGCTGCAAAACCCTTACGAATTACTCATTATGGCCTCTATTATTGAAAAGGAAAGCGGTCTCGCCAGTGAGCGCGCCTTGGTCAGCTCTGTGTTTATCAATCGCATACAAAGCAATATGCGCTTACAAACAGACCCGACCGTTATTTACGGTTTAACAGAGTACAGTGGCCGTATCACCCGCGCTAATTTACGTGATCCACATCGTTACAATACCTATCGCCATCATGGCTTACCGCCTGGTCCGATCTCATTAGTCAGCCGAAGCGCGTTAATTGCCGCTGCGCAACCCGAGATAAGCGATTACTTTTATTTTGTCAGTCGTGGTGACGGCTCGCATGTGTTTTCACAATCACTCGAGCAGCATAATGCTGCGGTTAAAAAATATATTCTTGGAAAATAACATGACTAAGCAAGGCAAGTTTATTGTCATCGAAGGGCTTGAAGGCGCCGGCAAAAGTACGGCAATGGCCACAGTTAAACGCTGGTTAGAAAAGCATGGCCACCTGGTGGTGTGCACTCGAGAGCCTGGTGGTACGCCTCTGGCCGAACAATTAAGAACGTTAGTCAAACACGCGGATCCGGCTGAGCAAATTGCCGCCGAGACCGAGCTGTTGTTAATGTATGCGGCCCGGGTACAATTATTACGTAATGTGATTGAACCGGCTTTAGCCGCTGGCCAGTGTATTTTAGCCGATCGGCATGACTTATCTTCACGAGCTTATCAAGGCGGTGGTCGGCAGTTAAACGAACAATTGATTAACGACCTACGCAAAGCGCTGCTGGGTAACACGCAGCCCGATTTAACCTTGTATTTAGATATTGATCCGGCTATTGGTTTAAGCCGGGCTGCGCATCGTGGGCAACTCGATCGTATTGAGCAGGAACAACTGGCTTTTTTTGAACGCACTCGCGCAAAATACCTAGCCATTGCGCACAGTGAGCCGGGTATTGTGATTATTGATGCGGCGCAATCGATTGAACAAGTGGCCACAGCCTTAGAGAATGCCTTGGCTGAGGTCATGTTATGAGTGATGTCCCGTTAAGTGCTATGCCTTGGTTGGCTTCGCCCTTAGCGCAACTGGCTCGATTGGCCAGTGAGCAGCATTTAGCTCATGCTATTTTATTAACCGGTGCCCCTGGCACAGGCAAACAGCTATTAAGCCAAGCATTAGCGGCATTACTGTTATGTAAAAATCGGCAAGCAGACATGGCTTGCGGCCAATGTAAAAGCTGCTTGCTGTTAGCGGCGGGTAACCATCCTGATTTATTAACTTTAAACCAAGATAATAACAGTATTGGTGTGGATGAAATTCGCCGTCTTATCGACTTTACGCAAGGCGCTGCCCAACAACACGGTAATAAAGTGATTGTGTTATCCGAAGTGCAGCGGCTAACGGAAGCGGCGGCGAATGCCTTACTTAAAACCTTAGAAGAGCCACCACAAGGCTGTTATCTGGTGCTGCAAACCAGCCAGCCCCAGCGTTTAAAAGCCACCATGCTCAGCCGTTGTCAGCGCTGGAGTTTACCCACCTTAAATGAAGCCAACTTGTTTGATTGGTTAAGTCAGCAGTATCAAGGCAGTTTGCCGCGTTTTTTGTTTGCGTTTAGTGGTGGTGCGCCGTTACAGGCGTTGGCGTTGTTGCAAGGCAATACGGCAGCAGAAATTGAAGAGTTACTGGCCGCACTGTCGCGGCTATTGCAGGATGAGTCGGGCTTAAGTACGCTAGTGAAAAACTTAGAAGGCCGTACCGACTGTGCGCAAATTTTGGGTTACTTTTTAACGCAGTGGTGTAGCCAGCATTCAGATGTGGCGCCTGAATCACTGCAACGCTTGCAACTAGTGTATTATCGTTGGCGTCGTGACGAGCAACAGATTTTAGGGCAGAATAAAACGCTGGCGTTAACCGCCGTATTGCTTGAATTTAAAAGTATCATGCGCCGCCGCTAAGCCAATTGTTGTTATTCGTTTGTGGTGTTTATTTTGGCTTTGATGCCGCCAAGCCGCCAACAACGCATACCCTGTGGTATCGAAAGCTGAATTAACGCACATGGTGTTTAGCCGCGCGCCTTTTGGCAAGCGATAGCTGAGTAGTAAAATGCCCTACTAGCAGCCAAACGCTTCATGAATACTGGCGACGATGCGATAAAACCCGTATAAAAGTTCAACAAGCCCTAATAGTCTGCTGAATAAGCAGAGGAGCGAAAATGGAAGAAGTTGCATTAAATTTCAATGATGGCAAAGAGTTGTATAAGTGCTACATGCCGTTTTTAAAAAACGGTGGGCTTTTTATCCGCTCGGCTAGAGTATTTAAAATGGGCCAATCGTTAGCCCTTAGCGTAACCTTGCCCGATACACTTGAACCTATTGTAGCGACGGGTAAAGTAGCCTGGGTATCGCCTTTAGGTGCGCAAAGCTCTAATCCGGCGGGTGTCGGTGTGGCCTTTATTGATGATAAACATGGCTTAAGTGATCGCATTGAAAAATTATTAGGTGGCATGTTAGGTAGTGCAGAAGCCACTTACACCATGTAACGTTATTCACTTTAATAACAGCAGTATTTTCGAGGTTGTTTTGTTTATAGATTCGCATTGTCATTTAGATCGGTTAGAACTCGACAAATTGGGTATGAGCCTAGAGCAGGTGATTGCCGCCGCTGAAAAACTGCAAATTGAACATTTACTGTGTGTCAGTGTGTCCTTAGCTGAATTTGCAGCGATGGCCGATTTAGTGCAACCTTTTACGGGCGTTTCGATTTCATGTGGCGAGCATCCGCTGCATCAAGAGGGCACCGTTGATGAGCTGCAGTTACTGAAACTCGCCAGCGCTGAGCGTGTTGTGGCGGTGGGGGAAACCGGTCTGGATTATTTTTACAGCCCAGAGAGTAAAGCGATGCAGCAAGATGCTTTTGTAAAACATATTAGTGTGGCTCGCCAATTAACTAAGCCCTTGATTATTCATACGCGTGATGCGCGCACTGATACTATTGCATTATTAAAGTCGCATCAGGCTGAAAACGCCGGTGGCGTTTTACATTGTTTTACCGAAAGCTATGAGATGGCAAAAGCGGCATTAGATTTAGGCTTTTACATTTCGATCTCGGGCATTATGACCTTTCGTAATGCCGCAGAATTACGAGATGTGGTCAAAAAACTTCCTCTTGACCGTCTGTTAATTGAAACCGACGCGCCTTATCTTGCGCCAGTACCGCATCGTGGTAAAACCAATCAACCGGCTTATGTTACTGATGTTGCTGCTGCCATTGCAGAAGTTAAAGCGGTCAGTATTACTGAATTGGCCAGAGCAACCACTGAAAACTTCTATCGATTATTTCCTTTGGCGCAGCGCCGTCGTTTAGTGGCGTAACACTAGTTAATTAGGCGTTGCTGCATAAAAAAGAAGCCCAGAACTAATTTTCTTGTTCTGGGCTTAGGGGAATGGCTCATAGGGAATGAGCCGTGCGCTATCGAAAAGTCATGATGTAAATTGAGTGTAGTTAATACACCGTATTTTACCTGCCATACCGCTAATATTTTTTCTGCCACTTCGCGTGCTGTGAAACAAAAGTAGTTTCCAATTCTGCAACAAAAACCCAGACTTTATAAACAAACCGCACTGTGTAGCCTGATCGTTACATTTACTCTTAAGACATTGATTGTCTATAAAGTACTTTTTTTAGTCTAAAAAAGTCTAAAAAATAATCAGCTATTGTAGTGCAGCGGCTTAAAAGAGTACTGCACACGGCAATAATGTTTAATCTATCCCTCAACATGCCCCTACATCAGACAGATTGTCGACAATCTTGTTTTTGTTAGCTTGACAATAGCGCAAAAACCGCTTAAAACTACACAACTGTTTTATTATGTCGACAATATGATGAATGCAAGCCGCCAAAATATCCCTGTAACTGCCGCCGACCGCGTACTGCAAGAAATGCAGCGTGCTATTGTCGAAGGTGATATTGCGCTGGGTTCGAAAATCAGTGAGCCTGAGCTGGCGAAACGCTTTGATTTAAGCCGTGCACCGCTGCGTGAAGCGTTAGCCCGTTTAGAGCGTTGTCATTTAATTGAGCGTATTCCTAACGCCGGGGCTAGGGTAGTGAAATTGTCGACAGAAGGCTTAATTTCGTTATATCAACTGCGCGAAGAGCTTGAAGGCTTGGCCTGTCGTTTAGCCGCGACACAAATGACCGATGCGGAAATTGCAGAGATGCAGGCGTTACTGGATCAGCATTTGTCTACTCAGCGTGTACGAGAGGGGGAGAGCTATTATCAAGAAGCCGGTGACCTCGATTTTCATTACCGGATTATTTTGGGTAGTAAAAACCCGTACCTGATTAATATTTTAACCGATGAGCTCTATCATTTAATGCGCATGTATCGGGTACAGCTGGGTATGAACGGCCCTCGGGTATCACGCGCTTTTGATGAACACAAAGCCATTATTAATGCCATTGCTAACCGTGATGGCGAACTCGCCGACTTACTGATGCGCCGCCATGTTGCCGCGTCGCGCCGCAACATTGAACCTACACTTTTACAACGTGAACAAACGGGGAACTAATATGACCACCTTAACTGCCGGACAAAAATTTCGCGCTGCCATCAGCGCTAATCAACCGCTACAAATCGTGGGCACCATTAACGCCTACACGGCGATGATGGCTGAGCGTACCGGGCATCAAGCCTTGTATTTGTCAGGGGCGGGTGTAGCGAATGCCTCGTTTGGCTTACCAGACTTGGGCATGACGTCGTTAAATGATGTGTGTGAAGATATTCGCCGCATTACAGCTGCGACCAGTGTGCCGTTATTAGTGGATGCTGACACCGGTTGGGGTGGCGCCTTTAACATTGCGCGTACGGTAAAAGAAATGACCCGTGCGGGTGCGGCCGGTTTTCATATTGAAGATCAGGTAGCGCAAAAGCGCTGTGGCCATCGCCCTAATAAAGAAATTGTGTCGTTAGAAGAGATGGTTGATCGGGTAAAAGCTAGTGTGGATGCGCGCAGCGATGAAAGCTTTTTTATTATGGCGCGCACCGATGCGCTCGCGCAACAAGGCTTAGAGGCAGCCATTGAACGCGCCTTAGCTTGTGAAGCGGCCGGTGCCGATGCCATTTTTGCTGAAGCGGTGCACACCCTTGAGCAATACACCGCTTTTACTCAAGCGTTAAAAGTACCGGTTTTGGCGAATATTACCGAGTTTGGTCAAACACCGTTGTTTAACAAAGCTGAGTTAGCTGCCGTTGGTGTAGCAATGGTACTTTACCCATTAAGTGCCTTTAGAGCGATGAACAAAGCGGCGTTAAATGTGTATGAATCTATTTTAGCCAATGGCGATCAAAAAGCGGTAGTAGACAGCATGCAAACCCGTGCTGAGCTCTATGACTTCTTGAATTATCACAGCTTTGAGCAAAAGCTGGACAGTTTATTCAGTACCAAAAAATAATATTTTTAAATTAAATAATCATAAATACAGGAGCAAGATAATGGCAACAGGCAAACAACTGACCGGTGCCGGTCTGCGCGGCCAAGTAGCAGGTAAAACCGCTTTATCTACTGTGGGCAAAACCGGTTCGGGTTTAACGTATCGTGGTTACGATGTAAAAGATTTAGCCGCTAACTGTACCTTTGATGAAGTCGCGTATTTAATTTTAAAAGGCGAGCTACCGACGAGCGCTGAGCTAGCCGCTTATAAAACCAAGTTAAAAGGTTTGCGTCGCTTACCACAGGCATTAAAAGATGTATTAGAGCGCATTCCTGCGACAGCTCATCCCATGGATGTCATGCGTACGGGTTGTTCTATGCTAGGTAATTTGGAGACTGAGCAAAGCTTTGCTGAGCAACAAGATGCGTCTGATC
Source organism: Alishewanella sp. HL-SH06 (assembly GCF_052656265.1). Lineage (NCBI taxonomy): Bacteria > Pseudomonadati > Pseudomonadota > Gammaproteobacteria > Alteromonadales > Alteromonadaceae > Alishewanella > Alishewanella sp. HL-SH06. The sequence goes on along the minus strand of NZ_CP199752.1, from coordinate 2,408,513 downwards.
GTATGTTGGCTATTTTCCCAGGTTTAGTAAACTACTGGTATAACTTCAGTCACCATGGCAAGCGGGTTGAAGTAGAGACCGCGGCTGACTCTATTGCCGAGCAATTCTTATGGACCTTGCATGGTGAAAAACCGACTGCCTTACATACCGAAGTGATGGAAGCGTCGTTGATCCTCTATGCCGAGCATGAGTTTAATGCTTCAACCTTTACCGCTCGCGTCTGTGCATCGACGCTTAGCGACATGCACTCTTGTATTACCGGCGCTATTGGTTCATTACGTGGCCCATTACACGGTGGCGCTAATGAAGCGGCAATGGAACTGATTGAAGGCATGATTGATGCCGATGATGCTGAAAGCAAGCTATTAGGCATGTTGGAACGCAAAGAAAAGATCATGGGCTTTGGTCATGCCGTTTACTCAGAGTCGGATCCACGCAATGCCGTGATCAAAGCATGGTCAGAAAAACTGGCCAATGCAAATGGCGATACCCGTTTGTATGATGTGTCGGTGCGTTGTGAAGCGGTCATGTGGCGTGAGAAAAAACTGTTTTGTAACGCCGACTTTTTTCATGCCTCGGCTTACAACTACATGGGTATTCCAACCAAGCTGTTTACCCCCATTTTTGTGTGCAGCCGCTTAACCGGTTGGGCCGCGCATGTGATGGAGCAGCGTGCTGATAACCGTATCATCCGGCCAAGTGCGGATTACGTAGGTGTTGAGCCGCGCACGGTAACGCCGATTGCTGAAAGATAATTCGCGTTAACGACAGGGCATTAAGCCATGACATCGAACCGGATGATGCACACCAAGGCGCCGTGAATACCTCCCTGTAGGCTTCACTCAGGCATCCATGCCTTCGAGACTTGGTTTAGCATCATCCGGTTCTCGTTTTGATGTAACTCGTTATCAATTTCCACTGTTAAGCAGATAGAGGCCGACCATGAATAGCCAATACCGCAAAAAATTACCGGGTACCCAGCTTGATTACTTCGACACCGAAGCGGCTGTCAATGCCATTGAGCCGGGCGCCTATGCCAAACTGCCTTACACCTCTCGGGTACATGCCGAGAACTTAGTACGTCGCTGCGATCCAGTGCTGCTAACCGAAGCCTTAAAGCAATTTATTTACCGTAAACGCGATCTCGACTTTCCTTGGTTTCCGGCACGCGTCGTGTGCCATGACATCTTAGGCCAAACCGCTTTAGTCGACTTAGCCGGCTTGCGGGATGCCATCGCTGAAAAGGGCGGTGATCCGGCCAAAGTTAACCCAGTGGTACCCACGCAATTGATTGTTGACCACTCGTTAGCGGTAGAACATGCCGGTTTTGAAGCGGATGCGTTTGAGAAAAACCGCGCCATTGAAGATCGCCGTAACGACGATCGCTTTCACTTTATTAACTGGACCAAAAAAGCCTTTAAAAACGTGGATGTGATCCCGCCAGGTAACGGCATTATGCACCAAATAAACTTGGAGCGGATGTCGCCGGTTATCCATGCTAAAGATGGGGTGGCCTTTCCGGATACGCTGGTGGGAACCGACAGCCACACGCCACATGTGGATGCGTTAGGGGTTATTGCGATTGGTGTGGGTGGCTTAGAAGCGGAAAGCGTGATGTTAGGCCGTGCTAGCTGGATGCGTTTACCCGATATTATTGGGGTAGAGCTAACCGGAAGAGCCCAGCCAGGCATTATGGCCACCGACATTGTACTGGCACTGACCGAGTTTTTACGTAAATCAAAAGTGGTATCAAGCTACTTAGAGTTTTACGGCGAAGGCGCTGACAGCCTGAGTTTAGGTGATCGGGCCACCATTTCAAATATGACGCCAGAATATGGCGCAACGGCGGCCATGTTTGCTATTGATCAGCAAACCCTAGACTATTTAACGCTGACCGGCCGTGAGCCAGAGCAAGTTAAATTGGTTGAAACCTATGCCAAAACCGCCGGGTTGTGGGCTGAAAGCCTAAAAACAGCGGAATATGAGCGGGTATTAAAATTTGACTTATCTAGCGTAGGCCGCACTATGGCCGGGCCATCTAACCCGCATGCACGCTTAGCCACCAGCGATCTAGCGGCGCGCGGCATTGCCGCAAGCTATGTGCAAGAAGAGGGCAAAATGCCCGATGGTGCAGTGATTATTGCGGCTATTACCAGCTGTACCAACACCTCAAACCCACGCAACGTCATTGCTGCCGGTTTGTTAGCGCGTAATGCCAATAAAATGGGCTTAACGCGCAAGCCTTGGGTGAAATCGTCATTGGCACCCGGCTCAAAAGCGGTAAAACTGTATTTAGAAGAGGGGGGCTTACTGCCCGAGCTTGAGCAACTGGGTTTTGGCATTGTTGGTTTTGCGTGTACCACCTGTAATGGCATGAGTGGCGCATTGGATCCGGTTATTCAGCAAGAAGTGATTGAGCGTGATCTATACGCTACGGCGGTATTGTCGGGTAACCGCAACTTTGACGGTCGTATTCATCCGTATGCCAAACAAGCCTTTTTTAGCCTCGCCAGCCTTAGTCGTGGCGTATGCGATTGCCGGTTCAATTCGTTTTGATATTGAAAAAGATGTACTGGGCTACCATGACGGCAAGGCCATTACCTTAAAAGATATTTGGCCAAGCGATGAAGAAATTGATGCGGTAGTAAAAGCCAGCGTAAAACCTGAGCAATTTCGTAAAGTGTACGAGCCCATGTTTGAAGTTAGCGTAGATTACGGTGAGCAAATTAGCCCACTGTATGACTGGCGGCCACAAAGTACTTATATTCGCCGCCCGCCTTATTGGGAAGGCGCGTTGGCGGGTGAGCGTAGCCTAACCGGCATGCGGCCGTTAGCCGTGCTGGGTGATAATATTACCACCGATCACTTATCGCCTTCTAATGCCATTATGCTGGACAGTGCCGCAGGTGAATACCTGCATAAAATGGGCTTACCGGAAGAAGACTTTAACTCTTATGCCACGCACCGCGGCGATCACTTAACCGCACAACGTGCCACCTTTGCAAATCCGAAGCTGATTAATGAAATGGCAGTGGTAGATGGCAAAGTAAAACAAGGCTCGTTAACGCGCTTAGAGCCAGAGGGTAAAGTGACCCGCATGTGGGAAGCCATTGAAACCTATATGCAGCGTAAACAACCGCTGATTATTGTGGCGGGCGCCGATTACGGCCAAGGTTCTTCGCGTGACTGGGCGGCCAAAGGTGTGCGTTTAGCCGGGGTAGAAGCCATTGCGGCTGAAGGCTTTGAACGTATTCACCGCACTAACTTAATTGGTATGGGGGTGTTACCGCTAGAGTTTGCTGCGGGCACCACTCGTAAAACGCTGCAGTTAGATGGCACCGAAACCTATGATGTGGTGGGTGCATGGACGCCACGTGCGACACTGACCTTAGTGATCCACCGCGCCAATGGTGAAACAGTTAACGTGCCGGTAACCTGCCGCTTAGATACGGCTGAAGAAGTGTCTATTTATGAAGCCGGCGGTGTATTACAGCGCTTTGCGCAGGATTTCTTGCAAGGAGCAGTGTAATGGCTGCACCACAAATTAAGATCCCGGCGACTTACATGAGAGGAGGCACGTCGAAAGGCGTGTTCTTTAAACTGGACGACTTACCCGCTGCTGCGCAAGTGCCGGGTAAGGCAAGGGATAATCTGTTGCTTAGAGTGATTGGCAGCCCCGATCCGTACGGTAAGCATACCGATGGTATGGGCGGCGCGACGTCAAGCACCAGTAAAACGGTGATTTTAAGTAAAAGCAGTCAAACCGATCACGATGTGGATTACTTGTTTGGCCAAGTTGCCATTGATAAGCCCTTTATTGATTGGAGTGGTAACTGCGGTAACCTTACTGCGGCGGTCGGCTCTTTTGCGATTAGCAATGGCTTAGTGGACGCAGAGCGCATTCCAGCGAATGGCATTTGTACCGTGCGCATTTGGCAAGCCAATATCAAAAAAACCATTATTGCGCATGTGCCGATAACAGGCGGTGAAGTGCAAGAAACCGGCGATTTTGAATTAGACGGCGTAACTTTTCCGGCGGCGGAAGTGCAAATTGAGTTTTTAGACCCCGCTGCTGATGCAGGCGAAGGTGGCGGTGCCATGTTTCCAACCGGTAACCTGGTGGATGAGTTAGCGGTGCCGGGTGTTGGCCAATTTAAAGCCACATTAATTAACGCCGGTATTCCAACCATCTTTGTTAATGCTGCGGATATTGGTTACAACGGCACGGAACTGCAAGATGCGATTAACGGTGATCCTGCTGCACTGGCGCGCTTTGAAACCATTCGTGCCTATGGCGCGATAAAAATGGGCTTAATTAGCGATGTCAGTGAAGCCGCCGCCAGAGCACATACGCCCAAAGTGGCGTTTGTAGCACCACCGCAGAGCTATGTTTCATCCAGTGGTAAGCAGGTAGACAGCAGTGATATTGATTTACTGGTGCGAGCGCTGTCGATGGGCAAGTTACACCATGCCATGATGGGCACCGCCGCAGTTGCCATTGGCACAGCAGCGGCTATACCAGGCACCTTAGTAAACTTAGCTGCCGGTGGCGGTGATCGAGATGCAGTGCGTTTTGGTCACCCGTCAGGTACGCTACGCGTTGGGGCTGCCGCAGAGCAAGTAGAGGGCGAGTGGACAGTAACCAAAGCCATTATGAGCCGCAGTGCGCGCGTTTTAATGGAAGGTTGGGTCAGAGTGCCAGGCGATTGCTTTTAGTAGCGGCAATGGATACAAACAAAACAGGGCGCTTTAGGCGCTCTGTTTTTTTCGTCAGGCTGGCGTGATGCACACAGACAAAAACGAGTTTCACATTGTAGCGGTTAAAAAACTGTGCTTGCATTATTCCTGCTAGCACTAATACTCACTGCAGATTATGACCGCCGCTGTAAATAACTTGATTCCTCTGATTTATTTTTACAGGTAAAACCGCTAGTACAAGAATAAGCGCCAAGCAGAACCTCAAACCATAAAGCATAGAGGGCTTACACAACCGACATAAAGTAGATTGATATAACAGAGTTAAGTCAGATAATTGCAATCACACGGTTTATTTAAAGCAGCTGAGATAACGGGCTCTGCACAGCATTTCCCCCTTGTTTTAAGACATGGGTATAAATTTGCGTCGTTTTTACATCGGTATGGCCCAATTGCTCTTGCACGGTGCGTATATCCATACCGGCTTGCAAAAGATGGGTTGCAAAGGAATGTCGCAATGTATGACAGCTAACATGCTTGTTGATAGCCGCTTTACGAGCTGCAATTTTCACCGCTTTTTGCAAACCGGAATCATCTATATGATGACGACGCAGTAATTTAGAATCAGGATCAATGCTGAGTTTGCCAGATGGAAATAAATACTGCCAACCAAGCTCTTTTGGTGCATTAGGGTATTTTCGCGCCAATGCAAATGGTAACCAAACCCCCGCATAATCTGCAGTTGCCAGATCGTGATGATAGTAAGCTTCAACTATAGCAATTTGGCGTTTTAATGCCGGCACCAGTTCTGGAGCCAGAGTAACGCGTCGATGTTTACCGCCTTTACCGTGCCACACCATAATCGACAGATAGTCAAAATCAATCGCGGCAACCCGTAAACGCACAGCTTCCATTAAACGTAAGCCGCTGCCATATAACAATTGAGCTAGTAAGAGATAGCTTGGATCAATTTCTTTTAATAAGCGTTTAATTTCGTCTTTTGTTAACACAACAGGAAGCTTTCTAGGCTTACTTGATTGATTAAAGTTGAGATTAAGAGCGAGCGGGCGCTGAAAAATCTCTTTATACAAAAAGCTGAGGGCGTTCAACGCAAGTGCTTGTGTTTGAACTGCAACATGCCGTTCCACGGCAAGGTAAGTTAAAAATTGTTCAACCTGCGCCTCACTCAAGTCTTTAGGGTGCTGCTTTTTATGAAATAAAATATAAAAGCGGATCCAGTATACATAGGTCTCCACTGTACGCTTGGCATAGCGGCGTTTATACATTTCTTCTGCGACAAAGTCTAAAAAAGGCGATTGCATTGCCATCTTACACCTCCGGCATAACACTGTTTAAGTATACAGCTATTTTTGAAATGTCAAGTCGCTCTTGTTAGACGGATATTTCCGTATTTGTTACATACTTTTATAAATTTAATGTTGCAAAGTATTGTCTTCAGAGGTTTTTGTGGTTAATGTGTAAATTATTAAATTTACAATTGCGGAAAAGTCCGTGTTTAAATACGGACTTTTCTGTCGAATAAGCGTTAAGCCTCTAGGCGCACACATGAAGTACGTTTTAGGAATCCTAATAATGATTTGGAGTATTTTTTCTTCCGCTAAAGACTATCCAGCGGTAGTTGTTGGCGAAGAAGAAGGTTTCGTTGACTTAGCCTTTACAATTTCAAGCTCAAAGAAACTGGAATCTGGTTCATATGAAATTGTCGTCAAAGGCAACTTGAAAGGCGATAAGGTTGGTTTTGCAATCGAGCTACTGCCTTCGTGGAAACCACAAGAGGTTGAAGGTATTGAAGATGCTTTCTATTGGGGAGAGGCATTCTTCAGGTACACCGGTTCAGATTCAGAAACTTTTATAAAGTCACTGGCTAGTTTATACGGCACAACCTTAAGTAATGCAACTGTTCCAGATAGGGTGCATGCCCAAGTAGTCGGGCTTGCCTGCAATCCCGAACAGCTTGAAGTATCGCCGTGCAAGATGAAGTTCTTTTTCAATCCCGACGGAGAGGAAGATCTTTATTCTGAGGTTTTTATAAACATTGATCTTGCTGCGAAGAGGCTTGAGTTTAACGAAAAGGACAATGGTTATCGTGCGCCATTATTACGTTCATTGTTGCAATAAAGGCTTAACAAACGGCTGCACCGGACAAATTTCCGCTGTCACCTTTTTTGCGTGGCAAAAAAGCCGCCATCAAAAATTTGCTCGGTGAGCCGGGCGTTAGGTGATCGCAGATGTTTTCTCCGTATTTTCTAACTGATGAAAATTTTGGTTTGTACCCTGAAGTCGATGTACGAACAGATGCAAGTGGTGTTGTTATAAAGCTAGCATTCCACTCGCAGGTAATAGAAGTGCTCTTCCGCCATGTGATTGCATTCTATTGTGTTGAAGAAAGTAATTACGAGTTGTCGCCGCTACCGGGTATGCCTAGTGAAGTTGACTTGGTATCGCTTGAAAAGGGGGCAAAAGAATCTCCAATTTGGAAGTCTTCAGCCAATTACAGGCGTAGTTTTTATGCTCATCTTGATTCATATCGTGCAGATGCATCATTAGAATCATATTTAATTTTTGGTGCCGATTACGTAGTTTTGGTTGAGTCAATCGGTTTGGTAGACGTTAAGGTGGCAGCTTAAGCACCTAACAATTCGCGTCATTCGGGGCCTGCGGCCCCTGCGACGCTCACAAGTTCGCGCGCATGCGCGGGGCGTTATGGCTTGGAGCCAGTAGTGAAGACATATCTATTTTTAATACTTTTTTCGTGTAATAGCATAGCTGGCGAATTAGTACAAAGCTTTGAAGAAGCGAAAGTAATTGCCGAACAAATAGAGGCAAATCCAACTTATAAAGAGCATCAATATAAAGTACTGATGCCTTACTTTGGTGAAAAGTATTCGAAGGTACTGCAAGGCTGCTTTAAATCAATAAGTGGTCCAGATGATTCTAAGTTTGAAATTGTCATCGCTCTTGGCCCAACGGGGAGCGTGGAGAAGGTTTATCGAGATCGTGAAACTAATATTGGGCAATGCATGATTGGCGAGCTAGAAAAAGACAAATTCCCTAGCCCAATAAAATCGCCATTCTACGTTCATATTGCTATGAGCTTTACCGAATGAGCCATAACAAGGCCATTAATTTGACCGCCTTACGCTGTGCTTCAGTCGGCAAATTATGGCGGCGTTATCAGCTTTCGGGTGTTTAGGGTTTCAGTCAGTAGTTTTATTCCGACATTGCTCGCGTTTTGTGTTCATAGCGACAGCGCCAAAATTTAACGTTCGCCAGTTTGCGGGTTAGTTGCAAACGGTGATAGCGGTAGCGTTGTTCTTCTTGGCTTCGCTTAACCAGTTTTACAGGTTCCGGTTGGCTCGCCGTATCGCAGCTGGCTGGTGTAGTTTTTAATTTAAAGCAGCCGTGCCGTTGTTCCGGGTTTGCCAGTGCGGCAAGCCGCGCAAGTTCGGTGTGGGCTGCTAACAAGCAAAGCCAGCCGACGCGTACCGCGCAGCTGCTTTGAGCGTTAGCAGGCTTTCTGGTTTTAACGGTTTTAGTCAGTAGTTTTTTTTCGGCCTTGCTCGCGTGTGGTTTTCTTGGCTGCAGCGCCAAAAGTTAAAGTTCGCCAGTTTGTCGGTTAGGTGCAATCTCTGATGGTGCGGTAGCGTTGTTCTTCTTGGCTTCGCTCAACAGTTTTACAGGTTCCGGTTGGCTCGCCTTATCGCAGCTGGTCGGTTAAGTTTTAATTAAAAGCAGTCTGCCGTTGTTCGGGTTTGCCAGTGCGGCAAGCCGCGAAAGTCTGGTTCAGGCTGCTAACAAGCAAAGGCATCTGACGCGAACCGCGCAGCTGCTTTGAGCGTTATGGTGCAAGGAGCATCGAGTGAGTGAATTATTTCCAATAATGTTTGGCATTCTGTTTTGTTCAGTTTTTGTATGGTTCTTTCTTTGCTTCAGGATTTTCAAAATTTTAGAGTTAAGACATCCATCGAAATATGAAGAAATGGGCAAGCCTAGTTTGATAATGAACAATTCATTGTCAAATAACATCGCATTTATTAAATTTCTGTTTAAACGCGAATGGCTAGCTTTAAAGGATCCAGGCTTGGCTTCGCTCAGCAAATTTATGATGGTATTCATCGTCATATATACATTGGGATTTTTAACATTATTTCTCTCAATTCCATTGGGCTATGCACCATAACAAGGCGCATCACTCGCGGCCTGCGGCCGCTGGGACGCCGACCCGCTGCGCGGCTTGTCGCCCGTGTGCTTTGCGTTATACATCTTGTGGGAAACGTTGAAAATGTTCGTTAAATCTCCTTTTTGGGACGCCGTTATTCGTAACACTGTATTCATTCAGTTCGCAATTTTGTTTATTGGATTAATAAAAGTGTGGGGAGATGGCGGGTTAGGCAACATTTCTCTGGGTAATTTTTTATACGCAATGGCAATAACAATTCCTTTATCTATTATTACTAGCCTACTTATAGTTATGTATGAATCACGTAAAGCTAAAAGCGATGTATAACAAACCAATTAAGCTCGCTCCCTGCGGTTGCTGGGACAGTTACTCGCCCGCGCTGCCGCTATTTTCGCGGGCAAGCAACTGCCCCTTATTGGGGCGTTAGCAGGTGTTCGGGTTTTAACGGTTTTAGTCAGTTGTTTTGTTCGGCCGTGCTCGCGTTTGGTTTTCTTAGCGGCAGCGCCAAAAGTTAACGTACGCCAGTTTGCGGGTTTGCTGCAAACGGTTGGGGCGGTAGCGTTGTTCTTCTTGGCTTCGCTCAAATAGTTTTTCAGGTTCCGGTTGGCTTGCCGTATCGCAGTTAACCGGTGTAGTTTTTAATTAATAGCAGCTTGCCGTTGTTCAGGTTTGCCAGTGCGGCAAGCCGCGCAAGTCCGGTGTGGGCTGCTAACAAGCAAAGCCAGCCGACGCGACACCGCGCAGCTGCTTTGAGCGTTATAACTTCATTCAACATAAGCTTAACCATTAAACTTCTTAAGGAGACAATAAAATGAAAGGATTACTACTCGGGCTTACGGCATTATTGGTTGCAACAACTGTTAGTGCAGAAACTACAAACGATACCAACGACGCAAAACCAGTAGATTTCTCTAAGTATTGTTATTACGCAGACGTTGAGTATTCTGCTGGATCAATCATGGAGCAAGCCGGTCGCAAAGTTCAGTGTGTACGCAAAGCTGAGAGTTCAGATTTAGTCTGGGAAGAGTATCAGCGTAATCAGTTATAACAAATTGCTAAATTTCGTTCCGGCCACAAACGGCGTGGCCTCCACGGGACTGCCTACGCTGCGCTGCGGCAGCCCATTAGCAACGCGTTATATTTTCAGGGAAGTCCATGCGTATAATTAGTATTTTAGCTTTCTTAACGTTGGTTGGATGTAGCGAAGCTGACATAGAGCCATGCAGTCAAGTAGAGATCGGAATGTTCGAATCAGAACTTATCAAAGAACTTGGCAGTCCTTTTCAAAAATCTGATGAAATAGATAATAAGAAAGCGTTAATGTTTAAAGGTGAAAATATTCCAACAATAATGATTGTTGAGTTAAACAAAACCGAGTTAGGTAAATACAAAGTGTCGCATTGTAATGTCATGTAAAATTGAAAATATAACAAGCAATTCAAAAGGGACAAAAAACAGTTTGCTGTTTCGTTCCTCAACATTTTAGCAAACAATTTTTTGCCCGTTAATTGGGCGTTAGGCATTACATGGAGCGTTGATGAGCTATCCAAAAGTAAAAGACCCAAGCATGGTTGGTGAATATTCTGCTTTATCTAAAGCAGGCGGTGGCTATGTATGGGATGAAGTTCTTGAATATAGGGTTTGGTGTCATCTCGAATCAGGCGATGATTACTATTATGCCTTCGAAGACTATGAAACTGCTATCGAGTGTTCCCAAAAGGAATTTGGCGCTGATGCTCCATTGGCTCTGATATTGCAAAAAGAATATATCGATGAACCGGAGCTAGGTAAGTATATTCATGTAAAAGAAGAAAGAGTCACAGAGTGGCCGATTGCATTTTTAAGCCGTCCTCGGAGAAATGAATATACAATACCAGACTTTATGTCTCCGAATGCACCAAGTAATAAACTTGATATTATTCGTGGCTTGGTGCGCTGAAATGCCTGACAAGCGCCATCAAAACGCCGCTTTGCGGCTCGACTTGCAGCAAGTTGCTCGCGTTTGTGGCGGGCGTTATGTGATGTTTGCAGCAGCTAGAAAAGTTCGCTGTGAGAGCCAATGCGTGCAAGTTGTAGTGTGTCGTTGTTGATTCTATAGATCAGAACAAGGTCTGGTTTAATGTGGCAATCGCGAAAGCCGTGCCAGTTTCCTGTGAGGGGATGATCAACATTCTTGGGCGGTAGCGTTTCACCGCGTTGTAACTGGGAAATAATCTTCCCGACTTCGAGAATGTCGGGAACAGGCATTTTAGTGATTTTTTTAAAATCTTTTTTGAATTGTGTCGAATATTCAAGAGTGAGCATTTGGAACCTTGCCCTCGGACAGCTCGTTGAACATATCATCGACAGATGCGCTTTGTTTGCCTTTGCCGTCAACCAATTCTTTAATTGCAGCGGCAGTTGTGCCATTTGGCTGACGGGCCTTAATATCAAAAGGTATACCGCCATGATTAATAACTGCACGGGCAAAAAGCTTTAAAGCCTGAGATGGACTTAACCCGACATCATCGCAAATGTTGGTGAAAGCTACTTTTGTGTCATGATCGATGCGTGTGCTAAGCATTTCGCTTTTCATGGTAATTACTCCAGCGTGTGTTGCAATGTTAAACATTGTAGCACATAGTTGGAACATCACACAGCAAACCGTGTCATTCAGGGCCTACGGCCCTTGCTAAGCTTACAAGTTCTCGCGTATGCGCAGGGCGTTATGTGTGCTTGGACTATAGCCAACATAGGGAAACTTGATGACTCATTATTTTGGTTCTTGTCTGTGTGGCAATGCAAAATTTGAAGTGCTAGGAAATTTCGATGGCTTTTATCTGTGTCATTGTAAGTATTGTCAAAAGGATACCGGATCTGCTCATGCGGCCAATTTATTTTCGACGTCAGCTAAGTTGACTTGGTTGGCGGGTTACGATTCTGTGACAACCTTCACGCTTGCAGGTACTCGCCACAAAAAAAGTTTTTGTAAGGTTTGCGGTTCAGCATTGCCAAGCACTCATGATGCAGGTCTTCTAGTTATTCCCGCTGGGTGTTTGGATACGGAAGTATCAATCTCGCCAACAGCTCACATATTTACATCTAGCAAGGCTATTTGGAGCGAGGAGTCAGAAGGCGTGCCAGAATTCGAGGGGCTGCCAGAGTGAGCGGCTACCACATAACAAACCGTGGCAGTTCGCGCCTATCGGCGCCGGACTCGCTAAGCTCGCCGCTGCATAGGGGCGTTATATGCCAGTAATCAAAAAGTCTATAGCGGCGATAATCTCATCTCTGAAAGCCCTTAAATCTGTGACGGGCTCGGCTAATATTTTGACTGTAATACTCGCCATTAGTTGCGTAAGAACAACAAAGTCGTCTTGTTCAATATGGATAGTTGGACACAAATGGTTTGGTACTTTTTTTGTCTAATAGACATATTGGTGTAAGTGGAATGACCAATCGAGTATTTAGGGTACTAAGCAGCCCACTTTGCACGTCTACAAAATAGGGATAAGCTTTAGTTGTATTTTTGTCGAGATTTTTGTAAAGAATAAATTGAGACATCAGAATATTCGGTATGAATCAGAGAAAAGGCCGCGTTTTTCAGTTAGCTCATTGTAAGCCTGAATAGAGTTGGCGTTTTGTTCTAACCATTCAGCTTTTAATTTAGAGGAAACTTCTTTTTCTAAAGCTTTTTCCATAGTAACGGATAGGTTGATATTAAGGCGCTTAGCTTCAGCAAGTAACTCACTGTTTAAACTAAAATTTGCGGCCTTTTTTTGGGCTTGTGAACTAAATTTGGTTCTCATGAAGTAACTCCGTGCGCATTTATGATGCGCATTAACTGTAGTGGTAATCATGGCACATAACAAAAAAATTTATCGCCAGCAAATAGCGCTGGCTGCGACGTCAAACCGATGCGCTGCTTTCCGCGCTAAACTTGAGCATTAGGTGATCATGCGAGTTTTGTTTATATCATTAATATCCATTTTGCTTTCAGCTTGCGCTGATACGTGCAGCGATGAAGTGATTAGTCAGGCAGTTAACTTGGAGAAAAAAACTGCCGCGATACATGTAGTTAAAAACTGTGGTGCCACAACAGGATTTGCGCATCAAATCTATATTGTAGTTCCGGGTACTGATTACGATGATGCAAAACCAATTTTTGTTGCTGACAAGGTTGACAATTTAGCTGTCAATTGGTCGGGTGAGAGAGCTTTTGAAATTAGCTATGATTCAGCAAGAATTTTTAACTTCACAAATTTTTGGCAGTCTTCTGAGGTTGATGACTTCCAATATGTTATTAAAGTAAGCCTTCGTGAAGGCACCTAACAATCACAGGTACGGCGACGGCCTTTCCATTACGGCTGCGCCTTGATTACAAAGCCGCGCATGCTGTGGGCGTTTAATGCTTAAACTCAAGTTCAGGAGTTCAAATGAAAATATACAAGGCTGTAATGTTATCTTTAGCTATCACCTTGAGTGGCTGCGCTTCTTATACAACGCCAGGAGGGAGCGTTCAGTTAAGTCAATTAGCTGATTCAGATATCAATGAGTTAATGTCTAAAAAACCCGCCGCCACTTTTCCTGCCAATATGTCGGTAGCACGAGTTCAAGCTCCCGGTTATCAATCTTATAAAGTGAATAGTTTTGGTACAGGGCGTTATAGCGTAATTACGACGAGAGAAGTGGAGTCTGATGACGATTTCATCAGACTCTCTAAATTACCTCAACTTGCCGGTATTGCCCCTTTAAACAGGATTTTGCTTCCAGTCGATCTTGATTCTGTGAAAGCGTTGCGCGAAGCGTCAGCACGCCTGAAAGCAGATATTCTTTTAATCTATACTTTTGATACGACGTTTCATGCAGGTGAACAAAAATTCGCTCCTTTGAATGTTATTTCGCTAGGTTTCTTGAAAAATAAACAAGTTACTGTAACAACAACGGTATCTGCGGCCTTTTTCGATGTTAGAACGGAATATTTGTATGGTCTTTCTGAAGCAACTGCACAAGAAGTTAAAGCTGCCAGTGTCTGGAGCACTTCTGATGCAGTAGACGATTTGAGGATTAATACGGAAAAAGCCGCATTTCAAAAGTTAGTGCCTGAAATCGAGAAAACATGGTTAGGTATTGTTTCGCAATATTCTAACAATAGCATTTAACAAACTGCGTCATTCGGGGCCTGTGGCCACTTTGACGCTGATAAGTTCGCGCGAATGCGCGGAGTATTAGGAGCACAGGACGTGAGGCGTATCCATTATGAATCTTAAATTGATTCCAATAGTTATTCTTTTTACTTGGCTCTGCCAAGCAGGCTTAAGTAGTTTAAAGAATAGTGAATACGCAAAGATAGTCTCTGTGCTATCGCGGACCCCTGAGCTTGGCGAATGCAAAATATCTGTCGATATCACAAGATCTTGGCCGTTTTCTTGGACAGTACGTTCAGCGGCAATAAATATAAAAAATCAGGATAAGGCTTTATCTTCATATACAAGTAAATTTAATGTGTCAGATAGAACATTCCTAAAATCACACAATACCAATTATCATTTTACTTGGAGCCGGCAATTAGAAGACCAGCTAGTTGCATCTTTTGTCGATGTCGAGATAAAACCAAATGGTAGCGTTTATGCTGTTAATATCGGTAATTGTTCTAACTATCCAGAAAATAACGAATTAATAGGGAACTTAGCGCATTGTAATTCACCTGTGCAGGTAATTAAGTGCACCTAACAAGTTATAAAAGCGCGACAAATTACAGTTGGTTGGTTCCGAACCACATTTTAGCCCACTACAATTTGTCCCTTAATAGAGCGTTGCAGTTTGTTGAGATTTAGTCATGTTCAAATTTAGCAATATAATGAACGCTGATTTTCTTGTATTGGCGGTGCTAACGCTGTTTTTTATTGGATGGTTTATAAACAACAGAAGTGATTCAAATATCGGCTACATCGATCTGGCAGGTAGTTTACTTACCTGCGAAAAAGATAAAAAGTGGTCACATTATTTAGGTTACTTTAGTTTAAATAGCGAACAATACTATACCTTGCAAAAATACAGTTCTTGTGACGCATTTAAAGCAGAAATGGCAGGTAAATCATTAATGGCAAAGTACTTAAAATCTAATGGTTTCATCCTCGAGTTAAAAGACGATGAACAAATTTTGTATAATTCTGGGTTTGCTGGATCTTCTTTTGGCTTGATATTGGTGTGGTTTTTAACATTTGCAGTAATAAGAATGCCAGTGCGCTGGCTTATAAAAAAACGTGCATAACAAGCGCAATCACAAACAGCCATTACGTGGCTTGGATCTAAACCGCTGCGGGATTGGCAGCGTTATATACCAGCAATCAAAAAGTCTATAGCCGCAATAATTTCATCTTTGAAAGTGCTTAAACCTGTGACGGACTTGACTCATATTTTAGCTGGAATACTCGCCATTTGTTGCGTAAAAACAACAAAGTCGCCTTATTTAATATGGATAGTCGGACACAAATGGCTTGGTTCTTTATTTTCCAATAGATATATTGGTGTAACTGGGAACACCAATCGAGTATTTAGGGGGCTTAGCTTCGGCACGTAACTCACTGTTTAAAAAAGATTCGTGGCTTTTTTTGGGGCTTTTGCACTTAAAATGGGGCCCTTGTGCTGAGCGGCTTACAAGTTACTGCATCGAAAACATAACTCGTTGGCGCTCATCACTTTCCGTTGAGTAAAGCGCGAGTTACCAAGGACGATTATGAGAACACTCCAACTTTTAGGTTTTATGCTTGCGATTGCAGGGTTTATTTTAGGTTATGTGATGCTGGCCTCTATTGATGGTGAAACATCAGAAGCCTCCGCTGGAGGTGCAGGAATAGGCATTATATTTATGGTGTTACCCATGCTTGGTTGGTCTGCGTTAATGTTAGTACCTTCCTCATTTGCTTTGTTTAACAACGCAGTAAGACAACGTAATTATTTTAAAGGTCATTTTTGGTTAAATCTTTGGAGACTGAATCTGGTGTTTTCCGCCGTATATATAGCTGTTGTTTTATATGTCGCTTATTTATGGTTTAAAATCAGTTTTGGCAACTAACGATAGCCATCAAAAACGCGCCCTTTGGGTGCTCGAATGACAACTCGTTGCCTTGCCGTGGCTGTTACCTCAGAGGATTACGAGGTTTTAACGCTTAGAACCGAAGAGCGTTTTTAACCAAGAGAAGTACCGTCACGTTAGTTTAGGTTGTGTCTGCACTTGTATGCGGTAGCTACAGGTGCGGCTAATGGGTGATATTGTGAATAAGCCTTTTCAAGCTGCTATTTCGCTAATCTTGGTATGATACGCAGGCTAAGCAGTATACTCATCTGCGATCTCAGCAATGGCTGTTGCGCGAAAGTACTGGATGTTCGGGAAGGAAAAAACATGAAAACGTACTTTATTTTTACACGCAAACAACGGGCCTCAGCACGGCTTCTTGTGATCAACGCTGGCGTGGTCTTCCTTCTATATGTGGCTGCTCACCACTATCTGCCTCCTTTAACAAGTGATAAGGATGCACTGACACAACTGCTTAATGTGCTGGATATCGCTATTTGGGTTATTGAAGCCGTTTTGCTTGGATTAGCACTGTGGTTTTGGCTTGAAAATAAGCAAATTAGGGTTTGCGTGACGCCAGATACCTTAAGCTATTCTGACCCTACTTTTAGTGATGTGGGCTGGCAAGTCAAGATGGCAGACATAGCGCAATTAAAGCAAGTTACTGATGCCCAGCAAAACTTTTTGTCGAATGTGCTGGTGCTGAAAAACGGAGAGCAAAAGCAACTGATGTACGGGAATTATCGAGGGTTTGATCGACGTGCTTTTTTCAAGGCGCTTGTTTTAGCCAATCCGAATATCATGGTTCCTGACAATATATATAGTTACAAGATGCAAAGATCTGCATGGGCTAAGCGTATTTGAAAAAAATTGGGTTGGGATGAGTGAACAGCTCGTAGTAAGTCTATCAAATCTCATGATCGGCAAAGAATGCAGCGAGCTAAGAGTGGGCTTGATATGTTTTTCTAAAAACATGATTCAGTATGAATAAAATAATTGTTGCGCTAAGCAGGCCGAACAGGGCCGTGCAGCCAACGGCGAAGCTTTGTTATGGGTTGCGCGTGATTTCGAATTGTTGGCAAGGCTAAGGCGCGAAATAGCGCTTAAGGTGTAAACCTAAACACACGTTTAAATCCGAGCATTAATCTGCAGATCATTGAGCAAAGTAGGCCGTTCACACGTAAAGCAACAACACTAGCATGTCACTCAGTGCGATCTGTTTAATACTCGCTTGTAACAGAGGAGATGGCAACAGTTAGCTTTGCAAGGTTTCAGTACCAGGGAATGGGCCTTAGTATCGATTAAGTGGAGTTATGTTATGCGCAACGGTTTAAAGTTAATTACGGCTTGTGGTTTTTTAATTCTCGGTGGCTGCTCTTCAGTGGCGAACCAGCAAGCTTCGTTACTGCAGGAAACCTTAGAGCAACAGCAATTAACGTTACCCAATTTAAATACTGAGATCTTTACACTTTTACCCGTACCCACTGAAGCAGAGATTTTTAGCTTAACTGAGGCTCAGAAAAAACATTTTCTAGATTACTATCATGATCCCAGAAACCGCAAAATAGCGGGGCACTTACGCTTATTTAATTACTTTGATGCCTTTGTACATCAATTCGGTTTTCGTGGGGCAACGCTAAAAGCCTCTGAAGCATTATCATTGAAAAACGGCAATTGCCTGACGCTGGCGATTGTTACTAAGGCGCTGGCTGATATTGTTAATTTAGAGGTGTCTTATCAAGTTGTGCATGCTGCGCCAGTGTATGCACTCAATTCCTCTTTAATGACGCTGTCATCCCATGTAAGAACCTATATTTATGATCCCAATTATCAACCTTCGCTTGGCATGATGGTATTAAGACGCCGCAGCATCATTATTGATTATTTTCCAAGTGAATCCGATATTCGGGGCGAGCATATTTCGCATAATGACTTTATGGCGATGTATTATCAGAACATCGCTGCTGAGGCCTTGCTAAACGACCAGCTCGATTATGCTTATTCGACGTTGCAACAGGGACTAACTTTTAATCCTTTTAACGCAGAAACCTTAAACAGTTTAGCCGTTACCTTTAATCGAGCTGGCGATGCCAAGCAAGCCGAAACCTTATACAAATTTATGTTAGATAATGATTTTGCCTCGGGTAATGTGATCAGTAACTATGTGGCGCTACTGCAGTCGCAAGGGCGTGATAGCGAGGTGGCGGCACTGGCGCAGAAGGTTGCTGAGATTAACGATGACAACCCTTATCGCTGGATTGATATGGCGGATGAAGCTTTTGCCTCCGCCCAATACACGCTAGCATTTAAATATTACCAAAAAGCCAACGAGACCGCGCCTTACCTGCATGAAGGGCAATTTGGTTTAGCCAAAAGTCATTATCAATTGGGGCGGTTAAACTCGGCAGAAAAAGCACTGAACAAAGCCATTGAACTTAGCTATAAGAGTCATGATCGGCGTTTATACGAAGCGAAACTGCACACCTTATTGATGGAAAAAAATTAGTGCAATATGTAAGTGTAGCGTTTATTATTTTGTCTTAAGTGTTAATTTCAATGTTACTCAGCTTGCTGCAAAGTGCATTTTCTTCATATCGCTGTAGCATCAGTTGTTAAGGTCATTTAAGCATTAAAGCGGGTTTTACTGCTGCAGCACAGTTTGTGGTAAATATCTCACCTATGTATTTCACCTCTAAAGTGATATTTGTTATTCCTTAAAACTGTTGCTCACTTATACAAACTAAAGATTAACAAGGATAGTCATGAGTTTGAGAAATAAAATCCAAAGCGGTATCGATTATCTCATCATGAAAAATGGGCCACATCGATACGAAATTAATGAGCACAGAATTACCTGCAATCAGTGTAAAAATGAGTTTTTTCACGAAGGACAGGCGCAATTAAATACTGCGGGCATGAGTTTTGTCGGTTTGGATTGGGCTAATAAAACTGCGACAACCTTAGCATGCCTAGATTGTGGGCATATTATGTGGTTTGTAAAAACACTGCAGAAAGTGCCGAATCGATAAACTCAGTTAATCACCATGCTAAGCAAGCGGCCAAACGTTTTACCTTATTTTTGGCTCCTTATTGCACTGGCTCTTTTGTGAAGTGCTATGATGAAATGCTAAACAGCTTGAAGTGAGGACGACCTCACCGCTCGATGTGCTCGGGGACGACCCCAGATTTTAAAAAGGGGTTGTTATGAGTTGGTTTGTCTTATTTGTAGCTGGGCTGTTGGAAATTGCTTGGGCCGTTGGTTTGAAATACTCCGATGGGTTTACAAAGCTTGGGCCGACTGTCGCCACCGTGTGCTCTTTAATCGCCAGTTTTTTCTTACTGGGGATAGCGTTGAAAACTTTACCCGTTGGTACGGCTTATGCTGTTTGGGTGGGGATTGGTGCGGTGGGTACGGCTATTCTTGGTATTTTCTTGTTTGGCGAGTCTGTTAGCGCGCTTAAATTAGCGAGTTTAGCACTGATTTGTATCGGTATTGTGGGTCTTAAAATGGCACATATTTAACCTCATGGTCGTTTAAACCTTAACGTTGACGCTTTGAGGTTTAATCCTTTTGGCTGCTGTTAAATACCGCAGCAGGAGCAGCGATATGACACAGGTTTTTAGATCAAAAGTGGATACTTGGCTGGGGATCGTGCTGGTTGCTGCAGCACTTTCGGCACTTTATGGTGTCATCTATTCTTTAAATAGCGGCGACAATGCTGATATTGTCGCATCGTTATTCGCGCTGCTGGTAAGCGCAGGGTTACCTATTTGGCTGTTCAACAGTACTCGCTATACCCTAACAGAGCAGCAGTTGCTGGTGCAAAGTGGTCCTTTTCAGTGGCAAATCCCGATTGTGCAAATTAGCAACATTACCCCAACCATTAATCCTTTATCGAGCCCAGCTTTGTCACTAGATCGACTGCGGATTGATTATGGCCAAGGTCGCTCGCTGATGATTTCGCCAAAGCAGCAACAGCAGTTTCTTCAAGCCTTGTTGCTACTTCGAGCCGATAAAAACTCGCTTAGCCAACAATAAGCAAGAAGACATTAATCGCTCACGATTTAGCCTGGACAAGACAGTGTCATTAGTAAAGCTTTTAATGGCAATGGCAATGGCAATGGCAATGGCAATGGCAATGGCAATGGCTTGGTTTGGGCGAGCAGGCTGGCATTGTTTTCAAATAGATTTAACAAAAAGTGCAGATAGAAGCGGTTATCTGTCGCTCATCCATGTAGAATACGCGGCCAAAAGCATATTTAGCTTTGACTCTTTAGTGTACCTCTGTAGGAATTTATGAAAAAGACATTCGCGTTAACTCATCCAAAATTGCAACCTGCTCGTTTGGTGGACGCTATTAAACACGATATTAAAAAGTATTTAGCCAGAGAGCGACGCAAGCAACTGCCTGCGGGTGCTGACTATTGGACCTTTGATTGCCGCTTTGGTGCAACACAAGACGTGGCTAAAAAGATTTTTACGTCTGAAATCAATAAACATATTGATGCGGCCGTCGAGCAACAGCTCGACGCTTTTTACGTGGAAATATTGGCTAAAGCCTGCCAGCACGCGCCACGTGCTGACGAAAATCTGGAATAAACGCCCAGTGCTGGCACTGAGTGAGTGCTAGGATATGAAAAGCACGGGAGTAATATGTCCGTGCTGTGATTTGCCAGCGGCAAACACGTTTAAGCTAAGTATTTAAGGTGCTTAGCTAACGCAGGGTTAGATAGATTAGTGTTATATTGGCTTAGTACTCCAAGCTTTCAGCCGTTTTTACTTAGTAAAATTGACGCAATAACAAACAATCCTCTGTTAAACCGCTAAAATACTGTATATTCCGCCTCTTATTTTTTGACTGTAGCTATTCTACAGAGGATCCTTTATGCAATTTTCATCTTTAGATTTAGCGCCAGAGTTACAACGCGCCTTAGAAACAATGGGTTATGCCAACATGACGCCGGTTCAGGCGCAAGCCATAGTGCCAGCACGACGTGGTAAAGATTTACAAGTAACAGCGCAAACCGGTACGGGTAAAACGGCGGCGTTTGCCTTGCCTATTTTACAACGCATGTTGGATAAACCCAAAGACACGGCACAACAGCGTCCTCGTGTTTTAATTTTAACGCCAACGCGTGAGCTGGCTGAGCAATTAGCCGATGCGATCAACGGCTATGCTCAATTCACTACTTTAAAAGTCACTGCCTTATATGGCGGTGTGAAGATGGGTGGCCAAGCGAATAAGTTAAAAGCCGGCATCGATATGGTGATCAGCACACCGGGTCGTTTACTGGAACACTTAGCGCTGGGTCACGTGATACTAAGCGACGTTGAGTTTGTGGTGCTAGATGAAGCGGATCGCATGCTGGATATGGGCTTTGTTACTGATGTTTTAAAGCTGATGCAAATGACCGCAAAACATCGTCAAACCATGTTGTTTTCGGCAACGACATCGCCAGCCGTCAATGAACTGTCGCATAAGATCTTGCACAATCATCAGCAAATTCGCGTTGCAAAGGTGAATAGTACCGCCGATACGGTTAACCATGTGGTGTACTCGGTTGAAGAGAACCGAAAAATTGAATTGTTTGAGCAATTGTTAGCCGAGAAAAACTGGTTTCAGGTGTTGGTTTTTACCAGTACCAAAGAGCAAGCTGATCGGTTATTAGCCGGCTTACAAATGAGTAAGATAGACGCGGCAGTGTGTCATGGCGATAAAAGCCAAGGCGCTCGACGTCGCGCCATCGCAGATTTTAAAGCGGCTAAGTTACAAGTGCTGATCGCCACCGAAGTGGCAGCGCGTGGTTTAGATATTCAAGGCTTAGACTATGTGGTGAATTTTAACTTGCCATACTTGCCAGAAGATTACGTGCACCGGATTGGTCGTACTGGTCGCGCTGGTGCGGCGGGTGATGCCATATCCTTTGTCAGCCGTGAAGAAGAGCAAACACTAGAACGTATTCAAAAGCTGATTGGTGCTAAGATTGAGCGCATTATCAAGCCTGGTTTTGAAGTTAGTAACCGCGCGTCTTTACTAAAAAGTATCTCACGCAAAGTACTGTCAGGCCGCTCCAATAAAGCCAGTGAAACCACCATTGAGATGGATGCTGCAGGCAAAGCTAAGCCGAAGAGTAAAGCGCGCACTGCCAAGCCAGCAGATGCCAATACGGTAAAACCGGCCAGTGTGAAAAAATCCAGTGGCGCGACTGCCAATAAGCCAAAAAGAGCAGGCGCTCAAAGCAAACGCACCAAATAAACCGCGCTTGTCATACTCAATAATGCCGCCGAAGATGCCCATCTTCGGCGGCATTTTTATTGATAGGCCTATATCGCTGAATATTGATGTGGTTATTAGCGTGATGACTTCGTGGTCAATCGACTGAGCAAGTGGTTATTGGCGGTAAAATAGCTTTAAGTCCTTCGTGAGGCTAAAGAATGTGCTTTAATCTAGGCTAAGTTATCGCCATCGGGCTGTGAGCAACGCGCAATAACAAGTGTTGGCACAAGCTATTTGGGGTTATTTGCTACCAGCGAGATTAAACCGGGAGTTTATCTGATGTTATGGTCACTTTTTAAAGCTAAATTAACCATCTTCTGCAGTGTGGCGCTGTTGCTACTAAGTGGTGTGCTTAGCGCAACTGAACAGCCGTACCGTCATGCGGCTGAGCCTATTGGCAGTGTGCGGCAAGTGTATGATGGCAAGCTCTACCCTGATCTGCAGGTTAATACCTTTCGCAATATTGACAGGCTGTTTCCGACGCGCGCGGTTGCTCGTGGCGATACGGTAAGCGCGTTGCCGCTGAGTAAAACACCGCTGACCGATTTTAGTTATCAGGTTGCCGGCGAACAGTACGACATGTTTGATGTGCTCTCAATCAATCGGGTCAGTGGCATGTTAATTATTCACAACGGTGAGATTGCATTTGAGCACTATGCACTGGGTAACGATGCCAAGACCCGCTGGATGTCGATGTCGGTCGTTAAATCGATCACGGCCACCCTGATCGGTGCGGCGATCCAAGACGGTGCCATTAACAGTATTGATGATCCTATCGTGCTGTATCTGCCGCGCTTTAAAGGCAGCGCTTACGAGGGTGTAACGGTTAAACATTTGCTGCAAATGAGCTCGGGAGTAGCGTGGAATGAAACATACACCGATCCCAACTCCGATAGACGACGCATGCTTGAAGCGCAATTAAGCCAGCAACCTGGGGCCATTTTAGATTTGATGGCCTCATTACCGCGCGCGGCTGCGCCCGGCAGTGTTTGGAATTACAGCACGGGTGAAACACAACTGGCTGGCGCTTTAGTTGCCGCTGCCACCGGTAAGCCTGTTGCCGAGTATTTATCCGAAAAAATTTGGTCGAAAATGGGCATGCAAGCAGACGCAAACTGGTGGCTGCAATCGCCAGAGGGTTTAGAAATTGGCGGCAGTGGTTTATCAGCCACTTTGCGCGATTATGGTCGCTTTGGTTTGTTTTTATTAAATGATGGTGTGATTAATCAGCAACGTATTTTACCCAAAGGCTGGATGGCTCAAGCGAGCTCGCGTCAAGTGATCGCGGGCGAGACTATCGACTATGGCTATATGTTTTGGCCTATGCATGGCCGCAGTTATGCGGCAGAGGGCATATTTGGTCAGTACGTGTTTGTCGACCCCGATAAAAACTTGGTGGTGGCTATGTGGAGTGCGCAATCTAAACCGCTGGGTATGGCGGGGCTAGACGAATACACCTTTTTCAAGGCATTATCAGCGCACTTCGACTCAAACTCCGTGAAGGATTAACCTTGAAAATTTATGGTGATAGCCAATCGGGCAACTGTTATAAACTGCAATTACTCTGTAGTTTGTTGCAGATCCCGCATCAATGGCAGGCGGTAGATATCTTGGCAGGTGATACAAAAACCGCCGTTTTTTTAGCGCTTAATCCCAATGGCAAAATTCCGCTGTTAGTGCTGGATGATGGGCAGACTTTGTCAGAATCTAACGCTATTTTAAATTACTTAGCTCATGGCAGCGCGCTTTATCCCACTGAGCCATTAGCGCACGCTCGGGTGTTGCAATGGCAGTTCTTTGAACAATATAGCCATGAACCTTATATTGCCGTCGCGCGGTTTATTAATAAATATTTAGGCTTACCTGCAGACAGAGCGTCAGAGTACTCGGCGAAACAGCAGGGTGGGCATAAAGCCTTAGCTGTGCTGGAACAGCAATTAGTTAAAACGCCTTTTCTTACTGGGTCGCAAGTTACGACTGCCGATATCTCGCTATACGCTTATACGCATGTTGCCGATGAGGGAGGCTTTGCTTTAGCCGCTTATCCGGCTATACAGGCATGGTTAAAACGGATAACGCAGTTGCCTCATTATAAGGCTATGGCATAAAACGGTACTGATGGTGGTATGCAAGCTAACAGTAACGGTTAATAAGCCGCGCGAGCTTGCTAGTTTGGGCGATAACACTTTTATTTGTCATCTTATTTGCAGAGTAATTTATGAGTAATATTTTTCATTATGCTTTTAAAGTCAAAGATCTGGCCAGTACACGGGCTTTTTATATCGATATATTAGGTTGCACAGAAGGGCGCTCGACCGAACATTGGGTCGATTTTGATTTTTATGGTAATCAACTAACAGCGCATGTGGGTGTAGTAGAGAGCGCACTGGATTACTGTGGCCAAGTAGATGGCGTAGCCGTGCCGATCCCACACTTTGGTTGTTTATTAACTGCCGAGCAATTTACGAGCTTAGCGCAAAAACTTGAACAAGCGAAGGTGACTTTTATCGTAAAACCGCAATTGCGTTATGCGGGTAAAAGCGGCCAGCAACACACTATGTTTGTATTAGATTTCAGTGGTAATCCATTAGAGTTTAAATCATTTAGCGATGAGACTGAGGTGTTTAAAGCGTAGGGCTTATCACGCTTACAGGGAGATGCAGGCTTTAGATCAAGATAAGTAAAAGTACAAAACCTATTTTAAATCAAAGTATTATTAGGCTATCCGTTGTAAACTGGCACCAGGTTGTAAACTATAGCTATTTTAAACTTAAATGATGCAAGTCGGGGGTATATCACGCCTTTAGATTTGGCATGCCATTAGCTAAATGAAGACATTGAGAACGCTATCATGAGTGATTTACCCAACTGCCCGACATGTGATTCCCCTTATACCTATGAAGATGCAGGCTTCTTCATTTGTCCTGAGTGTGCACATGAATGGCAAACCCGTGATGATATTGCCGTGTTGGATGAGCTTGATATTAAAGATGCACATGGTAATAAGTTAGTAGACGGCGATACCATTACCGTTATTAAAGATTTGAAAGTGAAGGGCACATCGTTAGTGGTTAAGGTAGGTACGAAAGTAAAAAATATTAAACTGGTGAGTGGCGATCATGACATTGATTGCAAAATAGAGGGTATTGGTGCCATGAAATTAAAGTCAGAGTTTGTGAAAAAAGCTTAGGGCTAACTTGACTTAGCCATTGATGAGCAAAGGTTCAGCCCAGTACAAACCTCATTCGGTTCTATCATAAGGAATGACCTGTTTATGTCAAAATTTAAAGCGATAATGTTATTGATCTTGCTCAGTTGCACCGTGATTTTTGTGATGCAAAATACTGAAACTGTGGAGATCAGTTTCTTGTTCTGGCGCTTTGCGCTGTCACGTATCTTCATGATGTTATTCTTATTACTGATGGGTTTTGTTTTGGGTGTTTTGGTTACGCGTTGGTTTATGCGCAAGGGCAAAAAAACCACGGATTTGACTACAGCCGTCTAAAGTTATTCGGCTTAAGTTTGTCTGCAAGCCCGCTATATTCGCTCTTAGCGCTAAACCGTTTTACCTAACGAAGCGTTACTTTGCCGCACTCGCCAATGAAAAGGATCGCCCGCTGATGGAGCAACAACATACTTTTTACGCCATCTTTGTGCTTGGAGTGATCTTCTTGGCGATATTGCTGGTGCGTTTGTTTGTGAACCGTCGATGGTGCCCACCGATGTTAATGTTTATGCTGATTGGTATCGTGGTGGGACAAGTGGTGAATGGCAATATGGCGACTAGCCATCTGTCAATGCGCGCTATTTTGAGCGTGCTAGGTGAAGCCGGGTTGATTATGCTGCTGTTTAAAGTCGGCATTAATGCCGATTTAAAAGGTTTGCGTACGCAACTTCCTAATGCCTCTTGGATCTGGCTTTGGAATGTGGTCGTCAGTGGTGCTTTAGGTTTTCTTGCAGCTTTTTGGATCCTGTCGTTAGATGTAGTGACCAGTTTATTTATCGCCATTGCATTTACCGCAACCAGTGTTGGCGTGACGGTGAGTTTATGGTCTGACGCCGGTAAGTTAAGCACGCCACAAGGCACCTTGCTACTCGATGTTGCGGAGTTAGATGATCTTAGTACCATTTGTTTAGTGGCTATGTTAGTGGCACTGTTACCGCTGTATTACAGTGGCACTGCTATTCAACCTTTGGATGTGGTTCTTAATCTTGGGTATATCGTGCTGTTATTAACCGCTTTTGCCGTGGTAGCGTGGTTTTTTTCATTACACATTGAGCCACGGCTAACCCGCGTGATTGCGCGCAATGCCGTGTCGCATGAATTAGTGGTCTTTATGGTTGCCGTAGGTTTTATTGTTGCGGCACTAGCTGAAGTGTCGGGTTTATCGCTGGCAGTGGGGGCTTTTATTGCGGGGTTAGCATTTTCACGCGATCCCAGTGCCATGCATGAGCAACCGGTATTAAATGGCTTATACGATTTTTTAACGCCGTTTTTCTTTATCAGTCTTGGTATGTTGTTTGAGATCAGTAGTCTTGATGGCCTGATCTGGCCTGCGGCGGTGTTAGTGTTGTTTGCCATACTGGGTAAAATACTCGGGGTGATGTTACCTGCCTGGCCTCGCTTGGGCTTTGGCGCCGCCTTGTTACTTGGCGTGAGTATGGTGCCACGTATGGAGATTGCGATGGTAGTGATGCAAAAAGGCCTAGAGGCGGGTGTCAGCCAAAGCGTGTTTAGCGCCATGATTTTAGCCTGTTTTATGACGGTGTTATTTACGATGCTGGGCTTACCTGTGTTACTTCGGCGCATCCCTTTAGCAAAATAAACACGCCAGTATTTTGGCTAAGTGTTATACGCGGTTTGGTCGCGTTAAGACTGTTGTTAATAAACCCGTTGTTATCATCCTGCAAACCGCCGTCGATATGGAATATATTGCATAAGAGGTTAGGTTACGTTTTCAGCGTGGCTGTTCATAATAGGCTGTGCTTATTACTGTTTTGTAATGTTAAGCGCAAAGCTTGTAGCTTGTTGTCCTATTTAAGTAAATTGAACGGCAAGGCTCGGCCTTCGAACCTGTCCGTATCGTTTAAAACTGCAGCAACCTCACCGACAAATGAAAGAAGTTTTGTATTACACGGGTTTATAGCATGGCTTTTTTCGCCCAGTGTGTAATGATAGAGAACAGCATAAAGTGTTTACGATTCAATGCCCCGACCTGAGCTTTAAAAAACATGCCTGCGGGGATGCCGAACAATTTTGGCGCTAATTAGAATTAGTCCGTTTATTCGAGATCGAAGAGGAAAATATGTCAGAAAAACAATACCGTTTAATCACGAGAAGTGATTTTGATGGCTTGGTATGTGCCGTGCTATTAAAGCATCTCAATATGATTAACGACATTACCTTTGTACATCCAAAAGATATGCAAGATGGCAAAATTGAAGTTTCAAGCAATGATATTTCAACCAATTTGCCATTTGTACCTGGTATTCATCTGGCATTTGATCATCACCTTTCTGAAACTATCCGTAATGAAAAAATGGATAACCATATCATTGAGCCGGATGCCCCCTCCGCTGCGCGTGTCGTGTGGAATTATTATGGCGGCCATGATGCTTTTCCGGCAGAGTGGGATGACATGATGGAAGCGGTAGATCGCGGAGATTCGGCGCAATTTACCAAGCAACAAGTGTTAAATCCACAAGGTTGGGATTTACTCAATTTCTTAATGGATGCTCGTACTGGTCTGGGCCGTTTCCGTGAGTTCCGTATTTCTAACTATAACTTAATGTTAGATCTGATTGATTACTGCAAAACCCATACTATTACTGAAATCATGGCGTTACCTGACGTATATGAGCGGGTAGAGCTGTATTTTGAGCAAGATGTCTTGTTCAAAGAACAGTTACGTCGTTGTGCTAAAGTGCACAAAAACTTGGTGGTGCTGGATTTAAGAGATGAAGAGATCATTCATGCCGGTAACCGGTTTGTGATTTATGCTTTATACCCTGAATGCAATATTTCTATTCATGTCATGTGGGGCTTTAAAAAGCAAAATATTGTGTTTGCTACCGGTAAATCCATTTTCGATCGTAGCTCAAAAACCAATGTGGGTGAGTTAATGTTGAAATACGGCGGTGGGGGGCATCAGGCTGCGGGGACTTGTCAGATCCCACAAAATGAAGCGCTCACTACTCTACAAGCGTTAATTAAACAGATTAATGCTGATGGCTAAACGGCTTACAAACTGAACTGCAACAACGCTGGCTCTTCCTCTGGATTGTGACAGCGTTTAAGTGCTCCTTACGGGTGATACAAAAAACATGGTTTTGTATCGCCCGTTTTTACAAGCGATTGTCCCTTGCTTACCTGATCCCTAATTGGGATATCCTGCGCCTCTAAGGTATCGCTTATTGTCATAACTCCCTATTTTTAAAGGTAATATATGACTGCTATTGTCGAATTAAAACAATTGTTGGCCGGATTGAAACCTCAGCTCATGGCTGATGAATGGGTGTTTTGTACGGTGACACAACCTTTAGCTCATTTCTTGACGCTCGACCCTCTTGCGACCTTTCTGGAACCTGAAGGCTTAACCTTAGTGTTAAAAAAAACGACGGCAGATCAAGCCGGTTTAGCCTACAGCGGTAGTTTTAAACAAATTACTTTAACGGTGCATTCCAGTTTAGACGCGGTGGGGCTTACCGCTGCCGTTGCCGCCAAATTAACCGAAAAAGGCATTAGTGCGAATGTTATGGCGGCTTATTACCATGATCATATTTTTGTGCCAACCAGCAAAGCGACAGCGGCTTTAGCAGCTTTAAAAGAATTAACGGTTTAAGCTGGTAGTTTAGATAAAATGACTTATGCTTGAGATCCCTCAACACCGTTTTTGACTTCGGGCTGCTTGCTCAGGTTGAGGGGGTAACGCCCGATCACTGTTGTTAACAAGGAGCATCGGTATGACGTTATCCCAGCTTACAGAGTTGCTCGGTTGGGCAACTTTGCTGAATTTGGCCTATTTAAGCTTCGTTTCTTTGATGCTGATGTTAGGGCGCAATCTTGCCGTCGCCTTACATCAAAAATTTTTTGACTTAGATGCCGCCGCTTTACAACTCAAGTTTTATGCTTTTTTAAGCCAGTATAAGGTGATAACGCTGACGTTTTTCGTTGCACCTTATCTGGCGTTAAAAATTATGGGCTTTTAGGGGGCAACACGCATTCGTTGCGGCTTGATAATGAATACATCGCAAGGTGTATCGGCTGATTGCAGCAACATAATGTGGTGTTCAGCCGCTGTGCCACTTTGCTAAAAGCGGCAGCCTTGGCATACTGCAGTCATAATCCTACTGAACGAATATCAGATCCTATGTCCTTTATTTGTGAACACAACGATGCCTTTGCTGAAATCGCAAAACAAAAAATTATTGAATTTAACGCGCTGCATTGGGATGCCAGTCAGCGGCAACCACTGGGGTTAAAGCAGGTTGGCCGTAACGGCGAGTTATTAGCGGCGTTAGCCGGTCGTACTTTTGGCAATTGGTTTTATTTAGAGTCGTTTTGGTTAGATGCTTCGCTGCGACAACAAGGGATCGGGCGAGCGATGTTGGCTGAGGCCGAAGCGATTGCGAAAGCGCGAGGCTGTCGTTATGTGATTTTAGATACGCTTAACTTTCAGGCGCGCCCGTTTTATCAGCGCCAAGGTTATCGCGTACAGTGGACCCAAGCAGATTATCCGTTTGCCGGTGGCGAGAAATACTTTATGACAAAAACCTTGTAGTTTAAGTGAAATGCCCGCCACGGCAGTATTAAGTCATCGCTATGGGCATTAGAGCGCTTCAACATAACGATACAAGGATTTTAATAAGGCGATTTTTTTCTCATCGCCACTGTGTAATTCGACAAGATGTTCTAAGGCCAACGTAAACTGTTCAAAGGTTAAGTTGGGGTTATCTTCACCATGTAACAGCTTATCTGAGCAATATCGGCGCCATTTTTGTTGCTCGGCTTCAGTTAAGGTCAACGGATAATTACGAGCACGATATAAAAATAATAAACGATTAAGGCGATCTTCAGAAAATATGGGTGGATTGGCCGCTAACGCCTCAGCTGACATCTGTTGTAATTGCTGCATTTTTTGTTTGTCAGCATCACTAATAAAGCCACTATACAATTGATAATCCGGGTTAGTCTCTGCAGCATACTCATGGGGTAATTGATACAAATCCACCACAGTTTGTTGCACTTGTTTATGTTGCCTGATCCAGTCTAAATTCGCTAAACAGGTGGCACGGTCGATGCCCAACTCTGTGGCACGTTCTACCGTGAGTGTTTTGGCATTGGCTAACACAGGGCATTTGTTTAAATGCACTAATTTTAAGCCCAGCCGTTGTTCACCCTCAGCCAGATCAATGGTTTTTTTATACAGCTTTTCTTGCAGTGTGGCTAAATTGTCTGTTAGCAAAGGGCGAGGATCGTGCTGTAAGTTAAAACAAATAACCGCGTTTTTATTAGTAGGGTGAAAGGCAAGTGGCACAATCCAACTAACACAGCCTTGCGTGGCTGGAAATTTTGATGACACATGTACCAGGGGGGTTAAAGCTGCAACATCAATCAACTCTGCTACTTTTTGTTTTTTGCGCAGTTCATAGAGGTACTGAAACAACTTGGGTTGTTGTTGTTTAATCAGTTTGGCTAAACCAATGGTGGCATATACGTCAGAGAGGGCATCATGCGCATTAGCATGGCTTAAGTTATTAGATTTACTTAATTCTTCTAATTTAAAGCTGGGGCTACCATCTTCTTTTTGTGGCCAAACAATGCCCTCTGGGCGCAAAGCATAACAGGCGCGCACCACATCAATTAAATCCCAACGGCTATTGCCTTGCTGCCATTCACGGCCATAAGGCTCAAAGAAATTACGATATAAACTGTAACGTGTTACTTCATCGTCAAAACGCAGGCTGTTGTAGCCTAACACGCAGGTATTGGCTTGGCTAAAACGTGCTAAGATCTTCTGCATAAAGGCATTTTCGGGTAAGCCTTTTTGATTACACAGTTGTGGTGTCAGGCCAGTGATTAACGCGGCACCCGGGTGCGGTAAATAATCAGGCGCCAATTGGCAATACCACATGTCCGGTTTAGCGATTTCATCTAAGGCTAAATCTGTTCGAATACCGGCAAACTGCGAGGGGCGATCGCGCTTAGGATCGGCGCCCCAGGTTTCGTAATCATAAAAATAAAAACTCGGCGAATCAGTCATGCCAGACCTTTTTTATCAGAGCAGCGAAGCTGCAACTTAAGATGATGTGATCATACCGTAAAATAACTGGCTTCGCTAAAAGCTGCAGCAGTTAATTTTTTTACAATCAGGTTGAATGTCGAAATCTCTGTTATGCTTATACTATGTAAATGCTTGATTTATGTTGGTAGGTTCCGGTTTTACTGACAAATTTTGTTATTTATGATCGCTTCTGTAAGTTCAACTCTTGGTTATGATCTTTTACGGTATCTGACTTTTTGCAAAGGCTAACAATACGTTATGAGAAAAAATTTACCAGTAACAAATCAACGGCAACGCTTTGCCCTTGAACAGCGGTTAATTTCAGTAACAGATACCCGTGGCGTCATTGTTGACTGCAATGATGCTTTTATGAAGATCAGTGGTTTTTCTCGTGAAGAGTTGATTGGCCAACCGCACAATCTAGTGCGCCATCCTGATATGCCTCCCGAAGCGTATGCCAATATGTGGTCATACTTAAAAAAAGGCCAACCTTGGATGGGGCTGGTTAAAAATCGTTGTAAAAACGGTGATTATTATTGGGTTGATGCTTATGTCATGCCGATCACGGAAAAGGGCAATGTCATTGGCTATGAATCGGTTCGAAGCTGCCCTAGAGAAGAGGACGTGATTCGTGCCGAGAAACTCTACAATCAGATCAGCCAAGGCAAAAAATCATTAAATTTACCTAGTATTCCTTTGATGGTATCACTCGCCACGTTGATCGTCAGTGCCGCTACATTCTGGTTAGCCGATTTAGCGCTTGCCCAATGGGTGTTGATAGCTGGCTTACTGTTTCTTGCTGCAACTTATCAGCAACGTCGCGCTAAGTTATTAAGTGATTTAAAAACCTTATTAGCGGGGCGTTTTACCGATCCTTTAGCGGCGTCAAGTTATACCGATGATCGCTCAGAAATTGGGTTATTAAAAGTCAGTATTTTAAGCGATAGGGCGCATTTGGCCTCGATGATTACCCGTATAGAAAGTGCGGCAAAAGATGTATCACGTGATTCAAGCCGTGGTTTGGTCCTCACGCGTGAAGCAAATGTCGAAATTGATCGTCAGCAAGCAGAAACGCTGCAGGTGGCTTCGGCGATGAATGAGATGACCACCACGATAGCGGAAGTGGCGCATCATGTTACCGATACCGCTTTGCAGGCCGACAAAGCGAATAAACTCTCAAGCAAAGGTAATGAAATTGCTGATCGCACCCGTCAATCCATAGAGAAACTGCGGGAAACCGTCGCGACTATTGGCCATTCGGTTACCGAAGTGGCCGATCAAACCGGTAAGATTGTGCAAGCGGCGCAAATGATTGAACAAATTGCCGATCAAACGAATTTATTGGCCTTAAATGCGGCCATTGAAGCGGCCAGAGCCGGTGAGCAGGGTCGTGGTTTTGCGGTGGTAGCTGATGAAGTACGAAATTTAGCACGGCGCACGCAACAGTCTACGCAAGAGATCTATGGCATTGTTACGGAGTTGACCGCGCGTGCAGAGAATGCCGTGCAAGTGGCTAAACAAGGCGCGATTGACGCTGATGCCGGTGTACATAAAGTGCAAGAAAGTAGCGATATGCTAAATGGTATTAATGCTGCAGTCAGTGATATTGCCCAAATGTCGACTCAAATGGCTACCGCGGTGGAAGAGCAGGCGCATGTCGCTGACGATATTAATCGGCAGATCGTCAATATCTCGGTTTTAGCAGAGCAAAGTACTAAAGCCGCCATTGAAGCCTCCGTAACGTTAGAGCAACTAAACACCGTATCTGATGATTTAGCGGAAATGGTGCATCGCTTTAAACGCTAGTATTTTATTCGCATAGGGCTTTAACACCTTGATAGGTTAAAGCCTGAAAAGTATTGAATTATTTACAACGTAATGATTGACGGTACTGCTTTTCCGGTGCATCTTATTTCTTGTTATTAAAAATAAATATCATGTTTTTAACTTTTCCTCTGGGTATTAGAGGTGTTGATTTAGGCTGAAGGCTCGAGATGTTTAATTCTTTACGTAGTCAGTTAACCTTATTGCTGGTTGCTTTACTGGTATTGCTTTCAGTCGTCACCGGCTACGCTACCCTCAGCACGATGCGCCAAGATAGCGAAGAGCAAGCCCGTCAAATTCTCCAAGTTTCTACTAATGTGTTTCGGCAAACACTGCAGGTTAGAAGCGATCAGTTAACGGAAAGTGTCCGCATTTTAGCGGCTGATTTTGGCTTTCGCCAAGCCGTTGCTACCGCTGAGCAAGGTACTATTCAAAGTGTTTTAGAAAATCATGGCGGCAGAGTTAATGCTAATTTAGCGGTATTATTTGCGCTTGATGGTCGCATGCTAGCGTCAACATTGCCTATAACCAATCTTGATCCTTTACAGAAAAGCTTTCAAGCCGCCCGTTCACAGCAGGGCGCCTTTGCCGACATCATCAGTTTAGACAACGAAGCGTATCAAATCGTATTAGTACCGGTTCGAGCCCCACAAGTGGTGGCTTGGGTTGGCATGGGGTTTACTGTCGATGAGCAGCTTGCACTGCAAATTCAGAATATCACCGGCTTGGATGTCAGTTTCTCTCAATTATCTGGCGCTAACCGTAACATGTTAACAACGACCTTAGTGCCGGGGGCACAACAACAATTTTCAGCTATGCTGCAAAACGTGCTGCTGGGTGAGTCGCAAGTTTTAATGGATGAGAGTGAAAACTACATTTCTCAAGCCTTTGCTTTAGATCAAGATAATCAGTTATGGGCTTGGCTGCACTTACCGAATGAGCGTTGGTTAAGTAATTATCAGCAGTTACGTAGTCAATTAGTGCAAATTTTTAGTCTGGGGTTGGCTTTAGCTTTAGTCGTGGCGTTCTTTTACACCCGCAGTGTTACACGCCCTTTAGAACAGTTAGTGCAGTTTGCTACTGCGATAGGCAAGGGCTCAACAGTTGCCGCACCGGAAGTAAAACTCGCTGAAATTGGTATGTTAGCCAATACGTTAACCAGAATGCGTACGGGTATTTATCAGCGAGAAACGCAATTAAAAGAACAAGCCGAGCGAGATAGCTTAACGGGTTTAGGTAATCGTTTGGCGGTGGAGAAACATTTGCCGCGCTTGTTTGCGTTGGGTGATTGCCAGTTACTGCAAATTAATATCGCTAAATTTAAGCATGTAAATGATAGTTTTGGTTTTAGCAACGGCGATGTGTTGTTACAGCAATTGGCTTCTCGTTTGGTGTTAAATAATGACATTACCTTCTCTGCACGCTTAGGCGCCGATGAGTTTTTAATTGTCTTACCCGAGAGTATCAGTGATATCGCGCGTGATGTACTGTTAAAACAATTAAGCCAACCCTTTGATATCGCCGGCTCGGCGATTTCTTTGCAATTGATAGCCGGTAGCTATTTATATCGTCAAGGCGAGGATGATGTGAATAAGGTGCTGCGCCGCTTAGATATTGCCTTAAACTCTGCCAAAAATAAGGGTTTGGCGCTGGCGCTGTATCAAAGTGGCCAAGATGAAAGTCATCAGCGAGAGCTGACAATAATTCGTGATTTACCGATAGCTTTGAGCAGCGGTCAGATGTATATCGTGTATCAACCGAAAGTCGATATTTTAGCGAAATATTGTAATAGTGCTGAAGCCTTGATCCGCTGGCAACATCCGCAATTGGGTTTTATTTCACCTGTCGAGTTTATTTTATTGGCTGAGCGCTCGGGTAATATTAATTTAATTTCAAATTGGATGCTGCAATCGGTGATCAAGCAGTTGGCAGCCTGGCAAGAAGACCATCCGGATCTGACGGTTTCGGTCAACTTGTCGGCTCATGATTTATTAGATGAACATTTACCGCAGACGATTGTCGAGTGGCTAGAAGAGTGGCAAGTGCCAGTTTCAGCCTTAAGTTTAGAAATGACCGAAAGCGCTGTTATGCAAGACACGGTAAAAGTCATTAATAATTTACATCAATTGAAAACATCGGGTATTCGGTTAGCCATTGATGATTTTGGAACAGGCCAATCGTCATTAGCTTATTTAAAATCCTTACCGGTGCATGAGCTAAAAATAGATCGTGCTTTTATTAAAGACATTGAAAATAATTTTCAAGATGCGTTGATTGTCAAAGCCGCCACTCAGCTGGCAATGGGCTTAGGTTTGAAAGTCACAGCAGAGGGGCTAGAGAATCGCAGTGGTTTAGCCAGCGTGCTGCAAGCAGGTTGTCAGAATGTGCAGGGCTATTACTTTTCTAAACCCCTTTCTGCTGAAGATTTCAGTCTTTGGTTAACATCGTTTTCAAGTCAAGGTGGTACGTTTTTTAATGAAGTTTAAGCGGTTAGTACCGTCGTTTAGTCTCGTTTAAACCCCAAGCGGATCGTGCCATTTGGCCAAGCTTTGCTCTATAAACTGTTGTAAACGCACCGCGGCTGGCGGTAAGCGTTTGTTGGCATGGCGTACTAAATACCAATGGCTACTCAATGGAAAGCCTTGTACAGGTAAAATAACTAACCGGTCATGGGGCAGCTGCAATGTATGTGCTGACAACACGGCTAAGCCTAAACCGGCACTGACGCTTAAGCGGATCGCCTCGTTGGTTTCTATCTGCATACTGTGCGCTAATTCAATCGCTTGGCTACTTAGCCAAGTATCAAAAATCATTCGTGTGGCAGAGCCCGGCTCACGTAACAAGAAGCGTTCTGTTTTTAATTGTTGAAAACTCAGTTTGCTTTGTTTAGCCGCCCAATGTGTTAAAGGCGCGACTAAATACAGTGGGTTTCGCACAACCGGTTTAGCATGCACATGTTCGCCACTGGGTGGGTGGCTAAACAAATAGAGGTGATCTTGTTGTTGTTCAAACCGCTCTAAGATGCGAGCACGATTACCAATATGCAAGGTCACTTGTACCGCCGGATAATCTTGATAAAACGCCGCTAATAGCTCGGGTAATAAATATTGAGCGGTGTTCACTACCGCCAGTGAGATGCTACCGATGCTACCGCTTTGTTGTTGACTTAATTGAAAACGGAGTTCTGATAGCCGTTCATCAATATCTTGAGCCGCTTGGTACAGTAACTCACCTGCGGCGGTGAGCTGTAACTTTTGTTGTTGATAATCGACCAGCGGCGTACCGACCGCATCGCTGAGTTTTTTAAGTTGTAACGATACGGTGGGCTGTGTCAGATGCAGCGCTCGTGAAGCTGCGGTTATGCTGCCGTGCTGTACCACTTGGCGAAAAACCTGTAATAAACGAAAGGTGAGTAAACGCTGATCCATAGATAATTATCTATAATGATTTGCTTTATTATTAATTAGCATAAAAAGCTAGGCTTAGGCAAGATAGCGCCCTAAATGAAAGGAGCTAAAAATGCCAGATATCGTCATCATGTTTTTTGCGTTGGGTCTGATTGCAGGCTTGGTTAAGTCTGATTTAAAAGTCCCCGTGCCGATTTATGAAACTTTATCGATTTTATTAATGCTGACCATTGGTTTAAAAGGTGGGATGGCATTACATGGTGTACCGCTACTGCCATTACTGCCTGAATTAGGTAGCATTATTTTAGCCGGTGCCGTGTTGCCCTTGGTGCTCTATCCGGTGTTACGTAAGTTAGTAAAATTAGAAAGCGCGGATGCAGCCAGTATTGCGGCGCATTATGGTTCAGTCAGTGCTGGTACTTTTGCGGTGGTGCTCGCGGTGGTCAGCGCCAGTGGTTTAGCGATGTCTCCACAAACAACCTTGTATTTGGTGTTATTAGAGTTGCCAGCCATTGTGATGATGCTGTGGTTGTACCGTTATCTTAATGGTAGTAAAGCCAGCGGCTTAGCGATTTTACATGAAGCGTTAACCAGCCGTGGCGTACTCTTGCTCACCGGTGGTTTGGTGATTGGCGCTTTATATGGCCAGTCAGGTCTGGCAGATATTTCAGTCGTCTTGGTGGGCGGTTTTAAAACCTTACTTGCGTTATTCTTACTTGAAATGGGCTTATGTACCGCTAAAGTATTTCAACCTCTGCCATGGCGGCAATGGCGCTTAATGATCTTCGCAATCGTGACGCCCATGGTGTTAGCCAGCTTTGGTTTACTGTTAGCGGCCTTGCTCAGTTTACCCGCAGGCAGTGCGTTAGTGTTAGCGACCTTAATGGCCAGTGCGTCTTACATTGCCGCACCCGCGGCTATTCGTGCCGCGATTCCGCAAGCCGATATAGGCCTTGCGTTACTTGCCTCGTTGGGCATTACCTTTCCGTTTAATATCCTCGTCGGTATTCCGCTTTATCAAAGCTGGTTAGCTTAAAACTTTAACGTGGTGCGGGCGAAGTGTTGAGCTCAACCCGCATTATTCTCGTTAGGTGCCACAAAAGGTTTGTTTAACACATTGCGCGGCGCTCGCCGGTTGTTGATATGGTGCATTTTCTGGCGTAGCGCTAAAGGGATCTTGCCACAACTTATGCAGGGAATTAAACAAGGTTAAATCACCGGTATCACTCATCTCATCAATCACTTGTTGAATAAGATGATTACGTGGGATCAGTACGGGGTTTGCTTTGGCCATAATGGCGTGAGCAGCAACCTGCTGACTTGCTAAACGCTGTTGCCAGCGAGCTAGCCATTGTTGTAATGGCGCTACAGCGATTTTTTGCTGTAAGTAAGGTGTATCAGCGTTTAATAAATCCCGAAATGACAAGGTAAAATCAGCCGCAGCATCTTGTAATAAGTTTAAAAAATCTTCAATTAACGAACGATCCTCTGCAACCGGGTGGGCAATACCCAGTTTGGCAGCAAAACGACTGAGCCATTGTTGCTGGTAAATATCAGGAAATTGATTTAACTCGGCCATGGCTAACTCAATGGCTGCGGCTTGATCCGGTGCCAGCAAGCCAAGCAGTGCTTCGGCCAGACGAGCAAGGTTCCATTGCGCTACTGCAGGCTGATTTTTGTAAGCATAGCGACCTTGTTGGTCAATATAACTAAACACTTGCTGCGCATTGTAGGCTTCCATAAAAGCACAAGGGCCGTAATCGATAGTTTCCGCCGACAACAACATATTGTCAGTATTCATCACCCCATGAATAAAACCTAAGCTCATCCACTGCGCCACCAAGGCGGCTTGGCCAGCAATTACCGCGTGTAACAAACCACGATAAGGGTTTTCTGTGTGAGTTAATGTTGGGTAATGGCGTTCAATCACATAATCGGCCAAGGCTTTTACCACCGAGCTATCGCTTTGGCTTGCAGCAAACTGTAGGGTACCGATACGAATATGGCTACTGGCCACTCGGGTTAAAATAGCGCCCGCTAAACCTTCATCTCTAAAAACCACTTCACCGGTACTGACCGCAGCAAGGGCGCGTGTAGTCGGAACCCCTAATGCATGCATGGCTTCGCTGATCAGGTATTCGCGGATCACGGGGCCAATCGGCGAGCGACCATCACCACGACGCGAGTAGGGGGTTTGCCCTGCGCCTTTTAATTGTAAATCAAGCCGTTTGCCTTGGCTGTCTCGTACTTCAGCCAATAAAATGGCACGACCATCACCGAGTCGTGGCACATAATGAGCAAATTGATGGCCAGCATAAGCTTGCGCTAAAGGCGCTGTCCATGTGGGCAGTTGGTTACCACTGAACAAATCTAAGCCCGCAGAGCTGTGCCAATACGCTTCAGGTAAGGCTAGCTCTGCTGCTAATGCCTGATTAAAGGCGATAAATTGTGGCGCTTTAACCGGTGTCGGCTGGCAATCTGCATAACAGATAGGCGGTAACTGGCGATAACTATGTTCAGGCTGAAATGACGACATAAACGACTCACTGTTCAGTACGCCGCTAAGCAGCGTGTGCGACTAATGGTTGAGTAGTTTACTCGGGTATTACGCTAGACACAACGCTCGCCGGCAGCAGACGCAAACGCGAGTGGTGGCTAGGATGGCGCTTAGGCCCGATTACTGGCATTGGGATCGCGATAGCGACTGACTGCTGCATTGGATGCTGCGAGCATTTTTCGGCCTTTCGCTGAAGATTGCGTCAGTAAAATAAACAGCAAATCGATCACTAACTCTTGGGCGTTACGTGACAAGATTGACGACAGACGCACCGCGCTTTCGTTGGCCATGGTTTTCAGGTTAACGGCCGATAATTTGGCAATGGTGTTGGGCGCAAAGCCGGTTAAGCTGAGGAGCTTTAATTTATGACTGCGCGCATAGTGGGCAATCGCCACCATTTCTGGTGTTTCGCCTGATTCACTGAGCATAAACAGCACATCTTTACTGCCAAAATGGGCTAACTCAGCTAACTGTATATGGTTATCACTCTCTGCCGTCGCGTTCATGCCTAATTTGCGTAGCTTAAGACAAAAGTCTTGTGCCACTAAAAAGGATGCGCCTTTACCGGTCAGCATGATACGCCGCGCTTGCAATAAGATACGGCATACCTGTTCCATCAGTGGTTGATCATTTGCGCTGAGTGTGTGGGTTAACACCGCAATTTTACCGGCTAATAACTTGCGGGCCATCTCTGAATAGGAGTCATCTAAAGCAATATCGCCGTGTAATTTATCATCTTGCGGTTCAGGAAAGTTAAGCACGGTATCATTAACCGCAAACTTAAAATCGGGATAGCCTTTATAACCGAGTTTTTGGCTAAAACGTACTACGGTGGCCTGGCTGACCCCCACTTGTTGTGCTAATTCTTGCGAGGATAATTGACGAATAAGTTGCGGATTTGCGATCACAAAATCGGCAATTGCTTGTTCTGTTTTGCGTAAGCGTCCTTGTATTAGCGCAATACGTTGTAATACGGCCATAACGTCTCTGTATTTATCAATATGGCGTGCAGTATAAGCTGACTCGCTGCTTGAAAACTAGCTTAGCTTAGCGGCGAATAATTTAAAGGATTGCTGATTTGCCACGCTACGCTTACAATTGCCGATCGCATAAGTTGCTAATAAAGGAAGCGTTACACCGTGTTAAACAAAAACTTTTTAACCAATTTTTTAGCCTGTGTCTTGGTGTTGATCGGTTGGTTTCTCGACCATGCCTTGTTACTCAATATGGGGTTATTTGCGCTGGCTGGCGCCATTACCAATACCTTAGCCATTCATATGCTGTTTGAGCGCGTACCGTTTTTATATGGATCGGGCGTGATCCCACTGCGTTTTAATGAGTTTAAAACGGGTATTCGCCAGTTAGTCATGACGCAGTTTTTTAGCCGTGAACATATGCAGCGTTTTTTATCGGCCAAAGAGCAACAGCAGGCTTTTGATTTTGCGCCCATTATTGAGCAAACTGATTTATCGGCCACCTTTACCGGTTTGTTAAAGGTGGTGGAGCAATCTTCATTAGGCGGCATGTTGACAATGTTTGGTGGCAGTGCGGTGTTGCAACCATTACAAGAGCCATTTTTAACGAAGTTGAAGCAATCGTTAATTGATATCACGCAAACTCCAGAATTTCATCAGCAAGTGCAAGCCCAGTTATTACAGGCCGATCAATTGAATCAATTGGCCGAACAAGTTGAGCACATCGTACAACAGCGCTTAGATGAGTTAACCCCGGCATTAGTAAAAGACATTATCCAACAAATGATCCGCGAGCATCTTGATTGGTTAGTAGTATGGGGTGGTGTTTTTGGTGGCGTATTAGGCTTATTGGCCAGTATTTTAGTGTAAATATTTTGCTTTTATTTACGAGAAGCGTTATCAATGAAGCCAAGGTTGAAGTTCTCGGCTAGGTCGCACTAATTTCCATTAGAGAGTTTATTTTCTATAACAGGATTGGTTTATGAAATTATCGTTATCAACAATATTTTATACGACAGCATTGGCAACACTGAGCTTCAGTGCTGCGTTATGCGCCCAACAACATACTATGCCCATGTTAAAAGGCAACGAAACAGTATGGTTACTCACGGCAAAACAACAATTAGTGCAGGTCAATGCTCAAGCGCCGCAAACGGTATTAAAGCAACAGTCGCTTAAAGGTATTAATACTGGTGAGCAGATCGTCGGTATTGATTATCGTGTTGCTTATGGCGTGTTGTTTGCGCTATCTGATCAAGGGCAACTTTATACCGTTAATACCACATCGGGACAGGCAACAGCTGTCGGTAATAAGTTGCCTGCAGGCACCTTGAAATCGGCACAATTTGGTTTTGATTTTAACCCTGCAGCTGATCGGATCCGAGTGGTAAATGCGTTAGGCCAAAATTTACGACTCCATCCTGAAACGGGGGCTTTAGCCGCGACAGATCCTGATCTTGCTTACGCTGCAGTGGATAGCCACGCAGGGAAGGTACCCAATATTGTTGCTGCAGCTTACACTTACGATCAGCAGGATGCGAAAGTTACCAGCAACTATGCGATTGATATTGGGGCCGGTAACTTGGTTACCCAGGGTACCTTAGCGGGTGTAACGCCCAGCATTTCACCTAATACCGGCCAATTATTTACCGTTGGACAATTAGGTATTCCTGACTTACAACAGGTTTCTTTTGATATTTCTGATATCAACAATATTGGCCTAGTCGCGCTTACTACTGATAGTCAACCGAGTACCATGCTTTATCAAATTGATTTAGCTTCAGGTCAAACGCACTTGATAGGGCAACTCATTGATGGCAGTGCCATTCTAGGAATGGCCATTGAACCCTAAAAGAAAGCTCTATCTTGTTACTGCATTCCTTCTTTTACAAAGTGCGTTCGTTCAGGCTGCGAGCTTAAACGTTACTGTAAAAGATGCTCAGGGGCGAGTGGTAAACGATGCAGTGGTATTTCTAGAATCGACTGCAGCGGCGGCGTTGGTTAAACCTGGGCCGCTGGCGCAAATTAAACAGCGCGATAAAATATTCACGCCAGAGCTCACGGTGATTACTAAAGGTACGGCGGTGAGTTTCCCGAATGAAGATACTGTGCGTCACCATGTTTATTCATTTTCGCCAGTAAAACAATTTGAAATCAAACTTTATGTTGGCACTCCAGCCGAGCCAGTGGTGTTTGAACAGAGCGGTGTTGCTGTGCTGGGATGTAATATTCATGATCATATGATTGCGTGGATCGTGTCGTTAGATACGCCCTATTATGCTATCACCGATGAGAATGGCCGGGCCACCTTAAAGGATGTTCCTACAGCTGAGTATCAATTGCGCATTTGGCATAAAGATCTTATAGATGAAACGCATATTGTAAAACTACCCTTGACACTGACAGAGAACATGGCGGAGCAGCAGATAACCTTAATGCAATTAGCGCCGATGTTTTAACCATTTTAACCAGAGGGTGCGTTAGCTCCACAAGTTAGCAATCGGTGTGTTTGGGGTGTAGCGGGTGGCAAGCTGTGCTTGAAATAGCTCTGCGCAGGCTAAAGCATCGGTGACCGCATGATGCGGTAAATAGGGCGGTAAGCCATAGCGTTGCCGACTGGCCGATAAGCGGATTGAAGTGCGGGGCGTTTTACGAAATTGCTGCCATAAGCTCAACGGTTTAGCGCGATGCACTTTGGCTTCTAAGGCCATTGTATCAATCACCGGAAACTGCAATGGCTCACCTAAGCGAACCTGCAAAGCGGCGGTTAAAAAGCGCCGCTCAATATCGGCACAATGCACTAATAAAATTTTACCGGCAATGGCCGCTAAAAACTCGGGTAATATCTCAATTAGATCGGGCGCCGTTTGTAGCGCACTGTCGGTAATGCGATGAACGCGTACTGAGCTATTAGTTAGCTCAAAACGCGGTTTAACCAGCCATTGCTGTGCCGCTGAATTTAAAATACGCTGCCCCTTCACCGGCACTAAGCCAATACTTACAATACCATGCTGGCGGGGATCTAAACCGGTGGTTTCCAGATCTAAAGCCATGATGGGTGTTTCGCTCACCGGTGTCTCGGGGCTGACTACACCTTGTTGATAATATTGGCGTAGCAATACATGCCGGCTACTTTGGGTCAACTCTCTAAAACGTTGCTGCCAATTCAGGCGAGTGGGGCTGGGCTGAGTTGATCCAAGATAGAACATGGTTAGGCCTGAAAGTGAAATTTAAGAAACTTCTGCGCATTAGCCAGCACTTGAAAGGCCGCTTTTAAATGCTTACGTTCAAATTCAGACAGTTGTTCCGGTAGGACATTATTATCGGGGTTTTGCTGTTGTTGTAACATGGCTGCCTGATGCCGAATGCGCGTCATCGCAATCACTTCATAGGCATCCCGTAAATCGTCAGCCCGACCTTTGGGTAAGATATTCAATTTACTTAATCGTGCTAAACGTTGGTAACTACTCGGGTTATCAAAGCCAAGCGATAAAGCATACACTCGTAATAAATCGGCTAATGGCGCGGTACCGCGGCGTTTAATATTTAACGATTTATTATGCTTACCATCTTCATCCATTACAAAATCTTGAAAAAAGCCCAGGGGTGGCGTGCGCAGTAGCGCATTGCGCGCCATCGAGGCCAAAAAGGTTTTATGCAAAGGTGCTTGTTGGGCAATGTGTTGATTCAGTTGCGTCGCCCATTGGTTTTCCCCCCAGACACCGTCTAAATCAAAGAAGATATTACTGTGTAGCAGTTTTTCGGGTGCCGGTTTTAAGATCCAGTCACTAAAATACTGGTGCCACACCTTTAAAGGCTGCCGCCAACGAGGATTAGTGGCCATAATATTGCCAGTACACAATGGATAACCACACTGATCCAACCCCTGACAAACAAAGTTGGCCAATGCTGCAAAATAAGCATCATGTTGCTCGGCAACATAGCGGTCATCTAAGATAAGTGCGTTATCTTGATCGGTGACGATCAGTTGTTCATCCCGGGCCATTGAGCCTAAAGCGACAAAGCAATAAGGTATCGGTGGTGGGCCAAGTTGTTGTTCGGCTAATTCTAGCAAACGCTGTTTAAAGCTACGGCCAATGG
Source organism: Alishewanella sp. HL-SH06 (assembly GCF_052656265.1). Lineage (NCBI taxonomy): Bacteria > Pseudomonadati > Pseudomonadota > Gammaproteobacteria > Alteromonadales > Alteromonadaceae > Alishewanella > Alishewanella sp. HL-SH06. The sequence goes on along the minus strand of NZ_CP199752.1, from coordinate 2,364,135 downwards.
TGGCCATGGCACTGCCAATCATTTGCGAATTCGCATCTTCATTGACCATTCGTACAAAGCAGGCTTGAACCGCAGGGCGCAATTGCGCTAATTCTGCGACCGTTTGCTGCTGATAAATACTGCTGACGATATACAAGCTGTTGTTTGATTCATGTCGAATAATATCGGCAATGGCGATCACACCCAGCGCTTTATGTTGTCGCAACACCGGTAAATGATGCAAATTATGCCGCAGCATAATCATCATCGCCTCAAACACAAACTGATCGGCTTGAACAGTGACCAGTTCTCGCGTCATGATTTGCTGAACGTTAATATCACTTTGCAAACCCGCGGCAACTAAGCGATTACGAATATCGCGATCGGTAATTAAACCGCAAATATGCTCAGGCTTTGCAGGATCGGTTAATAATAAACACGACACGCTCGCCTCGCGCATTAAGGCCGCCGCTTCATACACTGTGGCATCCGCTGACAACATGACCGGTTCACGATTAATTAACTCGCAGACCTGGGCACTCATTAGCTGATGATCCGCCGCTTTGGCCAAGCGAGGTGTTGCGCGACGCATCGCATCACCGACTTCGACATAATCAGCGAAAAATTCGTTATTATCGAACAATTGCTCAAAGGCTACTGCAGGCACTAAATAAATTAATGTATCTTCCAGCGCACGGGCAGGGAAGCGCACTTTTTTACCACGCAACAAACCCTGTTCACCAAATAAACCGCCTTCAGCCAGGCGATTATATAAATCGCCATTACGCCGAAAGGTTTCAACCACACCTGAGCGGATCACATATAAGGCATCTAATGGAGCATTGTAGGTGAGGATCTCGCTACCAGCGCGATAATAGGCCACATCAATCTGTTGTGCCAAAGTGGTTTGCTCCGGCAACGACAGCTCTTGAAATGGCGAGTGTCGTTGCAAGAAACTTAATACCTCAAGTTGTTCAATTTCTAATTGATCGCTGCTCATTGGGTCGTTTAATCCGGTCTGGGTTCAGACATCAAACCTTTGATAATAGCGATAGACGCTGCCAAAAGCACCAAGGTAAACGGCAAGCCGGTTGAGACCGCCATGGCCTGCAAGGCTGTTAAGCCGCCACCCAGTAATAGCACTACAGCAACTAACCCTTCAAAAGTACACCAGAACACACGTTGTACCGTTGGCGCATTTACTTTGCCGCCGGCGGCAATGGTATCGATAACCAGTGAGCCCGAATCTGAAGAGGTCACAAAAAACACCACAACCAAAATAATGGCGATAAACGAGCTGATTTGCGCTAGCGGTAATGCATCAAGCATGGCGAATAATTGCAGAGGTAAAGCCGCTTCTACCGCCGCCTGATAACCGTCTTGCACTACTTGGCTAATGGCGGTACTACCAAATACGGTCATCCAGAATACACAGGCTAATGACGGGATTAACAGTACTGAAATTAAAAATTCGCGTACGCTACGACCACGAGAAACCCGTGCGATAAACATACCAACAAACGGTGACCAGCTGATCCACCATGCCCAGTAAAAGGTCGTCCAGCCTTGTGAATAATTGGTATCTTCGCGACCAATCGGATTAGACAGTGCGGGTAAATGTTCTAGGTAGCTAATCAGGTTGGTGGTGAAACCGGAGAAGATCGCTAACGTCGGACCAACGATAATCACGAAGAGCAGCAGTAACGCGGCTAATACCATATTAATTTCCGACAGTCGTTTAACACCGGCCTCTAAGCCAGCAACCACAGAGAATAAGGCGATTGCGGTAATACCAATAATCAACAGTACTTGGGTAGTAGTACCACCTGGAATATCAAATAAATAGGTTAAACCGGCACTGGCTTGTGATGCACCAAAACCCAACGAGGTGGCTAAACCAAATAGGGTAGCAAACACCGCGAGGATATCGATAATATGCCCAGGCCAGCCCCAAACGCGTTCACCTAAGATAGGGTAAAACACCGAGCGAATGGTCAGTGGTAAGCCTTTATTAAAGCTAAATAAGGCTAAACCTAAGGCTAAAATGGCATAAATCGCCCATGGATGCAGCGCCCAGTGAAAAATCGTTGCTGCCATCGCAAGTTCTGCTGCAGCGGCGCTGTCACCCGCGGCACCGCCTAACGGCGCCCAGTCGGTGCGTACACCGTCGGTAAATTGTGTGCCCTGCATTGCTGTACCAAAATGCGTTAGCGGCTCAGAAACACCATAAAACATTAAGCCAATGCCCATACCGGCGGCAAACAGCATGGAAAACCAACCCATATAGCTAAAATCAGGTGTGGCTTCAGTACCGCCTAAACGAACTTTGCCCAAGGGGCTGACAATAAGCGCCAAACAAATCAGCACAAAAATATTGGCTGCCGATAGGAAAAACCAGTCGAGGTTTGAGGTTAAGGTATCACGCAAAGTGGTAAAGGCTGGGCCAGCTTCTTCCCGAAAAACCAGGGTTAAAATGACAAAAGCAATAATCGCCAAAGCGGAAATTAAAAAAACGCGGTTGTGAATATCCAGACCAAAGGGACCAATTTTCACGACAACATTGTCTTGACCAATTTGGTAATCGGTATCAATCGGATTGACGGCCCCATCGGGGATCATCGGATCTTTTTGTTGTGTCATACATTAAATCCTTTGCTTAGAAATAATAACCAATATTGATGTTGAAACGGCGCTCGGTATCATCGCTGTTACCTGCAGCACTGCCGCCAACAAAGGGTTGGTTGCGGGCATGCACTAAATCGAAATAAGTGAAGAGACCGCCTGCAGCAACAGAGAAACCGGCGACATTCATCATGGTATCGGCGGTGCCGTCTGATTTGTCATATACCAAGCCGTAGTTGTTATAAAATTGCAGACCCGTTACTGGGCCCCATTGCACGGGCAGGCTATAGGCAAGGTTGGCAGTAATTGATTTAGCTTCGGCGGCTATACTGTCGTAGAACGCATAAGCGCCAACGGCGATCCGTGTGGTGTCATCTAAGTTGTAGTTGTACTCGGTGTGTTGTAATTGCAAGTTCCAGCGACCATAGTGGCTGTTAAGGTGTAAACCAAAGGCATTGTAGTCCCCCGCACGTTGCCGTCCGTCATGTAAGCCACCAGCTAAAGTCGAGATCCCCAGTTCGGTTTTTACCCCGGCAAATTCGGTGTGATAAGCAAAGCGACCACTTAAGGTGTTGTATTCGCCAATCGCATAACTGGGATCGGCATAAATCCCTTCGTTGCCGACACGGCCGCCCACGATGTCATAAGAGTAACGATCTGCACGGTCTTCGACATAACCATCTACGCCGCCGAGCTCATCATTTTTGAAGAAACCCACATCTAACTGCCAGTTGTCGGCAATTTGTCGCTTAAACAGGATCCCTAAGTCAAAATCATCTTCTAAACCCAGGTAGTAATTGGTGCTAAAGAAGTAGTTATGCGAGTTATAAGGCCAGTTGCCGAACGGTACTTGAATAATACCGGCTTGCGTTTGCCAATTTTCAGATAATTGATAGCCAATATAGGCGTATTTAATGGCCGTCATGTAATCAAAGAAACGGATTTCGGCATCCAGTGTGACATCGCCCACACTGCCATGCAGGTTTAAGCGAAAAATATCAAAATCAAAATCACCGCCACGGTTCTTATTACCATCGCTATAAGAGGTATGACTAAAGTTGGTACGGATAGCACCCCCCACGCGAATACCGTCTGCTTTCTTTTCTGCCGGCTCAGTGGCCGCTATTTCAACTTCTTCAACAACGGTGACGGTTTTAGCGTCAGCTGTTATCGCTTCTTGTTGCGCTAAACGGGCTTCAAGACGGGCGATTTGTGCTTTTAATAATTCGAGTTGGGCTTTGACATCTTGTTGCTCATCAGCTGCAACGGTAGCGGGTGTTAAGGCGGCAGTAATAAAGAATGCCAACAGTGATTTTTTGATCATGAGAAGTGCCTGTTTTAGATGGGTCTGTTAAACAAGCGATACAGTGTAGCACAATTTGAAGGCACACCCAAACTGGCTTGAATTTAAGCTATTAATTTTAAATAACTATTTTTAGTGAATGCAAGAGCTCTATACGGCGGTTTCGCTGCAGTTTGCTGCAGCATGGTCTTGCCAAACAATAGCGTTATTTCACCTTAGCAATATTAAGCTATATTTAATCAGATGATTGTTATTTGGCAGCGGTGGCGTTTATCACTAGGTGAAGAGGTTGCGCGCGCTGTTACCTCACCATGGTGTTTAGATTATGCAAAACCTTATTGACCAACGCCGTTTATTTACATTGCTATTTGGCATCTTCGCGCTGTTAATGTTGCCTTTTTTAGCTATGCAATTTACCGCAGAAGTTTATTGGAGCTTCACTGACTTTATAGTGGCAGCCGGGTTATTGTTTATGTTCGGTTTTACTATTTTGATGATTAGGCGCAAAGTAACAGGCAGAATAACGCGGCTTAGCTTACTGCTACTTTGTGTCGCGTTATTCTGTTTGGTGTGGGCACAACTGGCAGTTGGGCTGTTTTAAAAAACGCATTACCCATAATAGGGCTTTTTAATACGTTAAAATGACGAAAACCCTGGCAAGGGGTAAAGTGTTATGTACAACCGACAGGTACGCGAACGAGATCCATTAACAACAATAATAAGGTAAAGGAATGAAGAAAACGGTTGTTTTATACGCATTAGGGTTAGTGTGTTATCAAAGCTTAGCGGCAACACCACAGGCAGTTTGCAAAAGTTTGCAAGGTGCGGTTGCTGATATTCAGCAACAAGCGCCAATAGCCGTTGATTATATGACCACGCTGACTGGGGCCGTTGCCTTGTATAGCAGCAGCAATAATCGTTGTTTGTTAAATTATAACTATGTGATTAAAGCTGAGACCTTTTTACAAGAAATGATGGCTGAAAATCAGCTGACATTGGCAGAAAATGTGGAAGTTTTAAAATCGGATGAAGGTATCGCATCTATTCAAGAGGTGTTTAACGGCTTCGCTAAAGATGCCGCTAAAATGCATTTTCAACCTTTTAGTGGTATCGCTGGGATCACGATTCATTATTCCTACCGGTTTGATGATTATGGCATACCCGGCGTCGTTGCCGTGGTGATGGAGAATTGACATGGTTGAGGTAAGTATACTTGCCGTATTGGTAGCAGCAGTCAGTAGTTTTGTGCTCGGTGGCTTGTGGTATTCACCCTTACTGTTTGGTAAGGCTTGGCTGAAAGAAAGTGGCGCACCGACAACACCGGGTCACCCCGCTAAAGTATTTGGTATCAGTTTTATCTGCAGTTTGCTGGCAGCTTATGCCTTTGCAGTGTTAATGGGATCGTCTGCAGAGCTGGCCACAGCCTTGCATATGGGTTTATTAGTTGGGGTGTGTTTTGTCGCCACTAGTTTTGGTATTAATTATCAGTTTGTGCAGCGCAGTGGTCGCTTGTGGTTAATTGATGGTGGCTATCATATCTGTCAGTTTCTATTGTACGGTTTAGTGTTTGGCTTGTGGCCATAAGCGGTATCGATAGAGCGACTTACTGACCTAAGGTATACCCAAAAAGAACAGGCACCGCGAGGGTGCCTGTTTAGTTCTTTTAAAAGCGAATTATTTCAGATCAAAGCGATCGGCATTCATCACTTTTACCCAGGCGTTAATAAAGTCTTTCACAAACTTTTCCTGGTTATCGTCTTGCGCATACACTTCGGCATAAGCACGTAAAATAGAGTTTGAACCGAAGACTAAATCGACTCGTGTCGCTGTCCATTTTACTGTGCCGGTGTCACGGTCAACAATGTTGTAACTATTGCGGCCCGTTGGTTTCCAGCTGTATTGCATGTCGGTTAAGTTAACAAAGAAATCATTACTTAACACCCCCTCACGGTCAGTAAAGACACCATGTTTGCTGCCAGCATAGTTGGTGCCAAGTACCCGCATACCACCGATTAACGCGGTCATTTCTGGTGCTGTTAAGCCTAATAGCTGCGTTTTATCCAACATCATTTCTTCTGGCTGTACCGCATAATCTTTTTTCAGGTAGTTGCGGTAAGCATCATGTAAGGGTTCTAACACCTCAAACGCTTCGATGTCCGTTTGTTGTTGTGTCGCATCGCCACGACCTCCAGTAAAGGGCACGCTAACATTCACGCCTGCCGCTTTGGCGGCTTGTTCAATAGCGGCGCTACCCCCTAACACAACAAGATCAGCGATACTGACGTTTTTAGCAAAATCCGCTTTAATCTTGTCATACACCGCCAAAACTTTTTGTAAACGAGCAGGCTCGTTACCTTCCCAATCTTTTTGAGGCGCCAGACGAATACGCGCGCCATTAGCACCGCCACGGTAATCAGAGCCACGGAATGTACGGGCGCTATCCCAAGCGGTTGCTACTAACTCACCAATAGTTAAACCACTGGCTAAGATTTTTGCTTTTAATGCTGTCACATCAGCATCGGTAAGTTGATAATCGGCAGCGGGGATCGGATCTTGCCAGATTAACTCTTCTGCTGGCACATCTGGGCCAAGGTAACGGCTACGAGGGCCTAAATCACGGTGCGTTAATTTAAACCAGGCCCGAGCGAATACGTCATCAAAATAAGCTGGATCTTTATAAAAACGCTCAGAGATTTTGCGATATTCTGGATCCATTTTTAGTGCCATATCGGCATCGGTCATCATCGGATTACAACGAATTGACGGATCTTCTACATCAACCGGCTTATCTTCTTCTTTAATGCTCACCGGCTCCCATTGACTGGCGCCAGCAGGGCTTTTGGTCAGTTGCCAATCATGCTCTAGCAGTAAATAGAAGTAACCGTTATCCCATTGGGTAGGGTTGGTAGTCCACGCGCCTTCAATACCACTGGTCATGGTATCGCGACCTATGCCACGGGTTTTGTGGTTAACCCAGCCAAAGCCTTGCTCTTCAATCGGCGCGCCTTCTGGCGCCGGGCCCAAATTACTTTCTTTGTTGTTACCGTGCGCTTTACCGACGGTGTGGCCACCTGCCGTTAGAGCAACGGTTTCTTCATCATTCATGGCCATGCGTTGAAAAGTCACGCGCATGTCGTGTGCGGTTTTAAGCGGATCGGATTTACCATCAACCCCTTCAGGATTGACATAAATGAGACCCATCATTACTGCAGCGAGTGGGTTTTCTAAATCTCGCTCACCAGAGTAACGAGTACCTGGGCTACCAGAGGGGGCTAACCATTGTTTTTCTGAGCCCCAGTAGGTGTCTTTTTCTGGATGCCAAATATCTTCGCGGCCACCAGCAAAACCAAACGTTTTAAAACCCATTGATTCATAAGCCATGTTACCGGCTAAGATCATTAAATCGGCCCAAGAGAGTTTATTGCCGTATTTCTTTTTAATGGGCCATAGTAAGCGGCGTGCTTTGTCTAAGTTACCGTTATCAGGCCAGCTGTTTAGTGGCGCAAAACGTTGGTTACCGGTACCGGCACCGCCACGACCATCGGCAATACGGTAGCTACCGGCACTGTGCCAAGCCATTCGGATAAATAAACCACCATAATGACCCCAGTCAGCCGGCCACCATGATTGGCTGTCGGTCATTAAGGCTTTCAGATCGGTTTTAACGGCGTCTAAATCTAAGCTTTTAAAGGCTTCGGCGTAATTAAAGTCAGCACCCAGTGGATTGGTTTTCTGATCATGCTGGTGCAAAATGTCTAAATTAAGAGAGTTTGGCCACCAGGTCATGGTGCTGTTGGCATTGGCCGTATTCGCGCCGTGCGCGATAGGACATTTGCCAGAAGAATTGTTCGTACTCATTGATCACTCCTTGTAGAGGTCGTTGCAAAAACGTTTACGGCTAAGCCGTTTGTAACTGCATTGACTATAGACCTCTAACAAATTTTTTTAAAGTAACTTATTCCGAACAGTCTAATAGCTTTTTTGAATTAGGAAATGAATTGATGGTTAAAATAAATGGCTAAAAGTGGCAGCTTAATGTGGTTGCCACTCAACACCATAATGCGTAAAAATCTCGGCATCGCGGTTATACCAGCGCCGAAACGGTTCAATATCAAAACCGTGTAATTGCGCCAGCCACGCATAACGTATAGCGGTTTTTAATAAATCAGGGTATTGCCAGATCCGGCCATAGGCGATCACAGCAAGCTCAGGTTGCTCGCCCAAAATATCAATGGCTTGCATCACTTTGTGTAAATAACGCAATTCTTCGGTAAACTCGGGAGTAATGCTGCTGTTATCGTGTTTGCTGCTCATTATGCCAGATCCCTTTTTCCTTCAATAAAGCTATATCGGCCAACCAAGGGTAAGGTTTAGCACGAACCGCTACGTGCGCAGTACTTTTTTGCTAAGTGAATAAATTACTTAAATTTTATTATTTTGAAGCGGGTACAAGGCCATACCACAGTCAGCAGCGTTAAAGTTTAATCAGCGCTTGTATTCAGTGTCTGTTGCCACCATTAACAAGCTAGCCTACTTGCTGACTTACCCGAGGAATGTATGACTGTTGCCAGCAAAGGCGTTGCCACACGTGCAGTATTACCGTGGATCGGCCGCTTTTTATTACCCTATCGCGGCCGTGTGGTCGCAGCGATTGTGTTTCTGTTGATTGGCTCTTTAGCCTGGCTCGGTTTAGGGCAGGGCGTGCGACTGATGGTCGACGAAGGTTTTGTCACCGGAAATTTAGCGCGTTTAAATCAACTGACTGCCCTGGTGCTTGGCATCACTTTACTTGCCTCGGTTGCGGTATTTTTACGTTTCTATTTTATGAGCTGGCTGGGTGAGCGCGTCAGTGCCGATATTCGCAATGCGGTGTATCACAATATGCTGAGGCTCTCACCGGCGTTTTACAGTGAAACGCGCACTGGCGAAGTCATTTCCCGTTTTACCGCCGATACCACCTTGTTACAAAGCGTGGTCGGTTCCAGCCTTTCGATGGCACTGCGCTCTGCGGTGACGGCTATCGGCGGTTTAATTATGATGGCTTTTACCAGCTTTAAATTAACCGCCTTGGTATTTATCGCGGTGCCGTTAGTGCTGTTACCTATTTTAGTGTTAGGCAAAAAGGTACGGCAACTGGCGCGAGACAGCCAAGACAAATTAGCCGTTATTGGTGCTCATGTGGATCAAAGTCTGCACGAAATTCATACCGTACAAGCCTATGGTCACGAAGCACGCGATGAAACTGTGTTTAAAGCAAAAATCGAGCAGGTGCTCGCTGCCGCGCGCGGCCGTATTTTTTATCGCGCGTTGTTAATTGGAACGGTGATGCTGCTGAGCATCGGCGCTATCACCATTGTCGGTTATGTCGGCGCTTTAGATGTGGTGAGCGGGAAGGTCAGTCCTGGGCAATTAACCGCCTTCTTGTTTTATGCTGTAATGGTGGCCGGCGGCATGGCGACGATTAGCGAAGTGATTGGTGAGGTACAGCGCGCCGCAGGTGCGGCTGAACGTTTAATTGAATTAGCGGAAATGCCAGTGACGATTAGTGCGCCAGTGCAACCGCTAACGCTTACCGCTCCGGTGCGCGGTGAGCTGCAATTTAAGCAGGTTGCTTTTGCTTATCCGCAAGTCCCTGAACAAACCGTGTTGTCACAATTGGATCTGCACATTCAACCCGGTGAGCGTTTAGCCCTTGTTGGCCCCAGTGGCGCTGGTAAAAGTACTATATTTCAATTGTTACAACGCTTTTATGATGTTACCGCAGGCAGCATAGCGTTAGATGGCCAAGCCATTACACAGCTTGACCCTCAGCAGTTACGCGCACAATTTGCACTGGTACCGCAAGATGCCGTAATATTTGCCGATTCTGTTGTCGAAAACGTGCGCTATGGTCGGCCAGAGGCCAGCTTGGCTGACGTTAAAGCGGCCTGCCAAGCCGCACGTGCTGACGAATTTATTCAGCAGTTTAGTGCCGGTTACGAAACACAATTGGGTGAGCGCGGTGTGCGCTTATCGGGTGGTCAAAAACAACGTATTGCCATTGCTCGCGCCATTTTAGCGGATCGGCCGATTTTGTTATTAGACGAAGCCACCAGCGCTTTAGATGCCAGTAGCGAACACGCTGTTAAGCAAGCATTAGAGCAAGCGATGCAAGGTCGCACCACCTTGATCATTGCCCATCGACTGAGCACGGTACTGACTGCCGATCGCATTTTAGTGTTAGATCAAGGTCGCGTAATTGCCAGCGGTAAGCATGACGAGCTTTTACAAAGTTGTGCGCTGTATCAAGAATTGGCGCAACTGCAATTTTTAACGGAGTAAGTTTTCACCAAAGCTGATAAGTTTGCCAGAGCGCTGGCAGAGTACGGTGAGCTTCACAAACCCCAATAACAAGCAAAGAGTGCGCAATGTTACTACCTATTCTTGCCATCAGTGTTGGCGCTTCCTGTGGCGCGGTGTTGCGCTGGTTACTTGGCTCAGCGCTGAATCAACATTGGCATGTGTTACCACTGGGTACCTTGACTGCCAATTTACTGGGCGGATTTTTAGTCGGAGTGGCGGTGCCATGGTTGGCGCAACACTCTCACTTAGCGCCAGAGTGGCGCTTATTGATTATCACCGGCTTTTTAGGTGGCTTAACGACGTTTTCCACCTTTTCTGCTGAAGTGATTGAAATGCTGCTAGAGCAAAAATACAGCCACGCCGCCGCAACAGCGGCGCTGCACTTAATTGGCGCTTTACTGCTTACTGGCCTGGGCTTTATGCTGGCGCGTTTTTTTATGCCACCTACGGCTGGGGCAGGATAGTTAAACTATCGCTGCCCGCGCTCTGACCATACACTAACCAATCATTATTTAGCACAATGGTGCTACTGCCAAATTGATAACGCCCCGGCAAGGTCGCCAGTACACGATACTCCAAAATGGTTTCTCCTTGCTCGATAGCATTAACCTGTAGCTGTAATTGCTGCTCTTGCTGCCAAAGCGTATTGATGATTTGGCTGCGGCTATCGGTGTGAGTGGCATGCTCTTCAGGTAAGGTATCTGCATCACGGGCCGGTAACAATAATAACCCCGGTAATAGGCGCTCATGAATTGTGAGATCGCGCCGTGACACAGGGCTTTGCACGATAAGTTGTACTCGTAAAATATCGCCTGATAGCACCTCATTTGCCGTAACCCATCGTCCCTGTTGCAACTTTAATAACTGCCGCTTAAGCCCAAGTCCCTGATGTAACGCCTTGATGTGGGTAAGCGGCTGCTCAAATTGCACGCTTAACCAATAATTGGCCGGTAGGCTATGCTGCCAATCGTCACTGTTAGATACAGCGCGAAGTTTAGCCGCAACAGGCTTAGCGGCCGCTTGCGACTTCGCATCATAAAGTGCCAGTGTACAAATAAAATTCGCTTGGGCAGAGCCAAAATGGCCAGCCGCGTGTTGTGCTTCGACAATTCGGCTTTTTAAGCCTTGTAAGCGTGGCAGGTTAACGGGGCTTGCGTATAACACCCAGCAGGCGGTGACGGTATCTAACTGGCTAAAAGACTGATCCTGGTAGCCACTTTGGATAAGGGCCGTTTGCCATTGCTGGTATTGCGGTTGTAAGGCTGCATCCTCGTTTAGTAAATGGCCTAAAGCAACAACCAATTGGGCTTGCAATTTTAAACTGGCCGCATCGCTTGCTTGCCCCACTTGGCTGCGTAAACCTTGCAAGGTTTCAAGCGGCACACGTTGTCGCATGCTTTGCCACAGTGCCAATAATACCTGCTCGTCCAAAGATAATGGCCGATAGCGCGAAGTTAATTGTTTTTCTGCCACGGCGATATTACTGGTAGAGAGCAAGTCACCGGTGTTTACCCCCAGGGCAGCAAGGTGCTGTAGCGCCCAGAGCGTATAAAGCTGACTGCTGTTATCGGCCTGCTGCGTTTGATAACGACGATAACCACTATCATCACGATAGGCAATTGCCCAGTTTGACAGCGGCACTTGCCCGGCCCAAGTTGGTGCTTTATTAGACAGAGTGTAAGCGATTAACCAATCACTCAGTTGCTCAAACCATTCTGTTGGCGCCTCGGTTTGCTGTGGCATCAAGGCGGCCCAATCAGCTTGCTGGGTAGCGGCAGCAAAGGCTTGGGCGCTTAGTACTGTTGCCCCTACAGGCAGGCTTACCCTTGAGGTATTGCTGGTTAGTAAGCGCCGTTGCTGCTGGGCTTTCGCGGCTAAAACCTGCAGCTTATGTTGTTGTAGCAGCCTGGGTACGCCAGGGTTATCTGAGCTGTTGCTTAGCTGCTCCAGGCGCAAGGTGTAGTGGCCGGCGTGACGTTTTGGCAGCGCAATAGCATGTTGTTGCCGCTCTGCTGCGCCAAGTGTGACTGTCCACTGTGCGATAGGCACATCATCTAGTAGCAGTCTTAGCTGTTGCTGCTCAGCCTGTTTGTTTGGGTTAAAGAGCATCACGCTGGCATAGCTGTCATCACCTTCGAACGCCTCAACGGGGGCATGTAAGCGGGTTTCGAGATTAGCCTTTACTAAGGTCGAAATAGACTGGCTGTGCTGCTGTTGTGTACTGGCCGCAATAGCTACCAAATGCCAGTTGCCCGGTTTTTTCGGTGTATTCAGGGTTAAACGAAGTGGCTTGTTTGCCATAAGCCTATGTTGTCCTAGCCAAAGGGGAATTTCGGCCTGAGGTAATGCTGGGGGTTCTGAACTTCTCACTGCGCTATCTGCCATAGCGAATTGCAGGCCAGCGCTTAGCATACGGGCAGATAATGGCCACTGCGCCATAATGAAGGGTGTGATAAGCTCAGGTTCAAAGGCGCTGGCTAAATCAGTAGCATACAAGTAAGACGCTTTAAAACGTGAAACCAGAGCATTAGGATTTAGGTTACCTAGGGCGCCACTGCGGGTGTGATAAAGCAGCGCCTCATCTAACCAAAACAGCATAACCGAAGCGGTGCTCTTGCTTGTGATCTCAATATCGACACTGTTATCTGCCTGTAACGCTGTAGCCGGCGTTAACAGTGACAGCGTAAAAGGTAAGGCGCTGATACTGTCAGCGGCACGGATGTCATGCGTGATGCGCGTTAACTGTTGCTGTTCATCGGCATACTGCAGTGTTAACGACAGTTCGGGCTGCATTGCTGGCGTTAACGCCAATTGTACGGGGTTATCTCCCGGCGTAAGTTGCAGCGGCATAACCTGCTCAATACCTTGGCTTAGCACAAACAATAACGCATTGCGCGCTAGCTCGCTTTGAATGTTAATCTCCAGCGTGGTTGGCCAGCTATTTAAAGTTTCAGGCGCGATAATAAGGGGTTTACTCAGCGCTTTTGAGCTGGGTTTTTGCTCCGTCAAATTGACCCGTTTTATGGCTAATTGGCTGGGTTTGCCGTAGTGTAAATGCAAGTATAGCCATTGCCTTTTGTCTGTTTTTAACTGTGTAGGAACTTCACAATCAAGTGGCAAGCGCGTAGGCTTTGTAATACAGCGTGCGAGCACCGCTGAGGTCGGATCGGCACTTTCACGCCAGAGCGCTTGTGTAACCGGCACCGTATTAACCAATGTGTTGTGTAAAGTGCCCAGCTCAAGCGCTACTAACTTCAGCAGGTTGGCCATGCGCTTATGGCCAATTAAATGGGTACGATTGTAAATAACCAAGCCACTACCACTGCGCTGGCGTTCACCTAAGCTATCGGTGACATCGAAAATATGATGGTGTTGATAGGCCGGGGCACCATGACTGACCGTTATGCCTGCTGGCAGCTGTAAGGGGGTACTCAGCTGTCCGTTTTCATTGGTTGTGTAAGGCGTGATTACCTTGGCAGGGGTGGGGTAATCACCCTCATCATCAAATTGATACCCTTTTGGAAAGCCTCTTTGATAGTGGTAGCGCAGCGGTCGCCAACTGGTTTCATGCTGTAATTCGGTTTGTATTGGTACACCCGTCATTGAGCTTACAGAAAGCGTTATCGCAGCGCTTTGTTTCGGGGTAACGAACTCTGGGTGGGCGGTATCAAGCCGATACAGCGGTAAACGCAAGGGTTTCACCTCAAAATAGTGGCTTTTAAGCACGCGATCCTGCTTAAGCAGTGACACGTTGTAGCTCCCCGCGTGTTTGATGAGCGCAGCCGGTAAGTGATAGTGATAAAAGGCTTCAGGGTTGGCGTTTATCTTGGCAATCGTAACAAAAGGCGTGGTGGCGCTCTCGCTAAGTGTACTGGTCAGTGGCCAGCTTAAGATCTGTTGGCCATGGCGGCTCAGTGTCAGTTTAAATTCGCTTTGCGATGCAGGCGCAGTCAGGCCCTCTGCACTTTGCTGGCGTAACAGCAACATGATCTCTGCACTTTGGCCTGGTTGATACACCGGCTGATTACTTTCTAGCCAAGCTTGTGGGGCAGGTTCCTCTTCATCAAGATACAAGGGGTTAATAGCAATGAAGTTTTGCTGTTGGCTCCAGATCCAACAATGTGCATACTCAGGTGCCGCCAGCCCCTGCGTCAATTGGTGTTTTGATAGCGCTAATCGACCGGCTGGATCGGTATGTCCAAGTAATAGCGGTGTGGCTTGGCCTAAACAAAGCCGTGAGATCGCTACCTCAGCCTGCGGTTGTTGTTGCCAATTGGTCACTTGTACGACGAGATCACCTGCCTGAAAAATCTGTAAATTAAAGGCCGCACGTTGCAGCCAGTTTTGCACCGCTTTACCGCTGTTATCCGCCAGTTGATAAACATACACGCCGCTTTGGGCCAGTGTTTCGCCGCTAAAAAGCGGGCTACTAGCGGCAAAGTGTTCATCGTTTACCGCACTTTGCCAAGGCTGCTGCGTGTTAAAATGCGTGGCAAGCTCTGCGGCAGTGAAAGCCGGAAATAAGGAATGCTCTTTGCCATAGCGCTCAGCTTTACGTGGCGGTATGCCTTGCCATAAGTTATTAAGCCAAGTTTGAAAAGCCGTTGAATTGGTAAAATGTTGATAATAGAGCGTAAGATCAAAGCTCTGGCTTTGCTGGCTGAGAACTTCAGGTACCACTTTAGGCTTTTCTGCAATGCTGCTGGCTAATGCCTCGTCGGTTTGCGTGATAAAGGCGGTGCGTTTTTTGGCATAGTGCTGCTGCCAGGCCTGTTCTGGCCAAGGCAGCATGAGTGCGTCCTGATCGTCTTGTCTGCTCATTTGCCAAAACGGCGTGGCGGCGTTGGTGTTAAACGTTAGGTTAGTGGCTTCTGGGAAAATAGCCGTGAGCTGAAACTGATAGCTGGCCAAAGCACTAAGATATAACTGCAGCAGCGTTGTGCCATCAGCCTCGCGACTGATTTTGCCTTCGGCATAAGGCCCTGTGACCCAATGTTCAGCTAAAGGCCCGATACCCTCGTTATGATCAGCAAAAAAATCTTTTTCAACGGGCTCTGCTAACAACATGCGCAGTGCCAGTTGCTGTGGTGGACAGTCGGTGTGGCGTGGATCAATGGCGCGATACTGCCGCTCTTCGCTGTGATCTGCGGTATAAGTCATAGCAGTTTGGCTAGGCTCAGCAAGGCAATACCAGCCTAAAAAGCGATTTTGCGTAAACACCTCGCCTTGCCAAATAACCCGCTCTGGCGCATTCGGATGGCTCACCCCAGCGGGTAAAAATAGCTGATGCTCGCCGGTTTCATCGGTTGCTAAGCTGATTTCTTGATAACGATATTGATTTTCAGGGTAGTAGCGCCCGCCAGTTAAGGCTGTTGGCCTTACCTTACCCGAGGGCAAACGTAATTGAAGTTGTGCTAATTGCGCTTCTGACCAGCGTGGATCTACTTTTAAAAGGTGCGCATGATTAAAACTACTTTGCCTGATAAAAGCGCTCAGCCCTTCCACTTCTAATAAAAACGCTCCCGCGCTAAAGTGTTTAGTGACTGGGCTGGCTAAACGGGCATTTAAGGCCATTAACCTTTCAGTTAGCGTCACGGTAACTTGCTGCTCTGTGGCTACTTGGCTATCACAGGCCAATACGCTCGGCTCTGGGAAATGCCAGCGACAGCTAAGTTTAGGCTGAAATTCAATGGCCTCGGTAAGCTTAGCGAGCGGTAATTGCCCAGGTGTATGCAGCGCTTGGTTAAAGCGGAACTGCACCTGCATTAAACCGGTTTCATTTAACGACCGAGTCTTAAAGTCGATAAGCGCTAAGCTCGATTCGACCGATGGTTTAGTGTCATCGGTTATGGCTGTGGGGCTTTGCCACTTAGTGCAGGATAGTAAACTTACGCTTAAGCAAGCCGTTATAA
This sequence comes from Alishewanella sp. HL-SH06, assembly GCF_052656265.1. Taxonomy (NCBI): domain Bacteria; kingdom Pseudomonadati; phylum Pseudomonadota; class Gammaproteobacteria; order Alteromonadales; family Alteromonadaceae; genus Alishewanella; species Alishewanella sp. HL-SH06. Next base: position 2,347,977 of record NZ_CP199752.1, on the reverse strand, counting down.
AAATTGCGCTAAAGGTGCGTTTTGTAAAGGTGGCAGTGGATGTCATTCATCGTCCGTGATTAGCCAAAGTACATTATGAGGCATTTAAGCATGGTGCAAATGGGCTGTAAATCACCTTTTTAGCGGTTCTAGGGTACCATTTTGCAGGGTACCTCTATCTCTCTATGATTATAAATAGCTGTGTATCTTCAGGTAATTGTCGTTATGTCGCTTTACGCTACACTGTGCAAATTTACAGTGTGGCGTTATACTGCCTGCTCGTTATGATATTGCATCTATCGTTATTGCCTTTGCAAACAGTTAACTGACTGTTTTAGCAAGTGCAGTCAAGTTTTCAGGAACGAAACAATGACCCTCACCCCCGGCTTTATTGCTGCCCATAGCCATCGCTTAGAAGCCTTAACTGATCTTGTGGTGCAGTTAGTGGCGCAATATCCGATTGCCCCTTTAGAAGAAGAAGTGGTATTGGTGCAATCTAATGGTATTGCCCAGTGGTTAAAACAAGCGCTGGCCAGCCATACCGGTATTGCCACTATGCTGGAGGTGACTTTGCCTGCGCGTCTTGTGTGGCGTGCTTATCGGGCCGTGCTTGGCCAAGCGATCCCCAGGCAATCACCGTTTGATAAAAGCCGTTTACGCTGGCGCTTATTGCGTTTACTACCTGCGTTGATGCAGCAACATGCCGAGTTTGCAGCGCTGCAAAGTTATGTAGCAGAAGATGCCGATCAACGTAAGCTATTTCAGTTAAGTGACAAGCTTGCTGATTTGTTCGATCAGTATCAAGTGTATCGAGCTGATTGGCTGGACGCTTGGGCTAACGGTCAGGCGACAATTTGGCATCGTGGTAAAGCCGAGCCTTTAGCCGCCGATCAGCAATGGCAAGCTCTGTTGTGGCAAGCCTTGGTGCAAGATATCGGTGCCGAGCAAATTTGTAGTAACCGCGCCACCTTGCATCAGCGCTTTTTGACAGAAGCCGCCAACCTCACCGCCACGGGTCGCAAACCGGCCGCTTTACCGCCGCGCATTGTGGTGTTTGGTATTTCTTCCTTACCGCGGCAAACCTTAGAAGTGCTACACGCCCTTAAAGGGCTGTGTCAGGTGGTGCTATGTGTTCATAACCCGTGTAAATACCACTGGGCCGATATTGTGGATGGTCGTGAGCTGTTAAATCAAGCAGCGAAGCCTCGCTTTAAAGAAAAACAGCCCTTAACAGCTGTGGCGCAAGCCGAGTTACATCAATTTGCTCAACCCTTGCTGGCGTCTTGGGGCAAACAGGGGCGTGATTATATTCGTTTACTGGATGAGTTTGATGAAACGCGGGCTAAGGCTGAGCGTTTTGCCGATCTGCATTTTGATTTATTTGATGAAGATGAAAACGATACGCTTTTAACACAATTACAAAGTGATATTTTGAATTTACGGCCTTTAGCAGAAAGTCAGCAAGGGCAGCAGCGCCAAGCAACGGATCAGTCATTACTTTTTCAATCTTGTCATAGCCCTCAGCGCGAAGTGGAAGTGCTGCATGATCAATTACTTGCCGCCTTTGCCGTCGACCCAAGCTTGCAACCGCGCGATATTATGGTGATGGTACCGGATATCAACCATTATGCGCCCTATATTGATGCCGTGTTCGGTCAACTGGCGCGCGAGGATAAGCGCTTTATTCCTTATACCATTGCCGATCAAGGGTTACGGCAGCGTAACCCGATGTTGCAAGCCCTTGAATTGGTGCTCAGTGCGCCACAACAGCGTTTTACACAAAGCGACGTATTCGACTTACTTTATGTGCCGGCAATTCAACAGCGTTTTGCGATCAACCAAGCGCAGGTAGTGCAACTGCAGCAATGGAGCCAAGCAGCCGGTGCTCGCTGGGGCTTAGATGCGAAGCAGCGCCAAGCCTTGGGTTTAGACTATTCCTTTAATGCCAATAGTTGGCAATTTGCGTTAGATCGTATGTTGTATGGCTATGCCGCTGGCAACCAAGTTGAGCAACCGTGGCAGCAGATTGAACCCTATGCTGAAGTGGCTGGTATTGCTGCGCAAGCGGTGGGGGCACTTGCCAATATACTGCAGCTATTACAGCATTATTGGAAAGCCTTGGCACAAAGCCAAACACCGGCACAGTGGCATCAATTATTACAAAACTTGCTGGATGAACTGTTTTTAGCCAAGGCCGATGAGGAATATTTACTGCTTGGTCGGTTACGCGATACTCTTGATGAGTGGCTAAGCAGTACCGATGAAGCCGAGTTTCACGGCGATCTGCGTTATAACATCGTGTTGGATGTTTGGTTAAGTGCGGTGGATGAGCCTAATTTACAACAGCGCTTTATGGCCGGCAGTGTCAACTTTGCTACCTTAATGCCGATGCGGGCTATTCCGTTTAAACGTATTTGTTTGCTAGGAATGAATGATCAAGATTACCCACGAACCAGCAGTAAAACCGATTTTGATTTAATGAGTTACTACACGCGGCCCGGTGATCGCTCGCGCCGTGAAGATGACCGCTATTTATTTTTAGAGGCCATGCTCTCGGCGCGTGAGCAATTTTATATCAGCTGGGTTGGGCAAAGTGCACAAGATAATAGCCATTTGCCACCATCGGTATTAGTGGGACAATTACAAGATCACCTGAATGCGGTATGGGGTGCAGACTGCGCTGCGGCTTTAACGCTTAACCATCGCTTACAACCTTTTGCCAGTAGTTATTTTCAAGCTGAGGCGGATGCCCGCTATTTTAGTTATGCCAAAGAGTGGTTACCGTTACATCAGGCTAATACCACTGCGGCTGCGGCTACGTTGACACCTTTACCGGCGTATCAAGCTGAAGCGGCGTTTAGTTTAGCTGACTTACGCACCTTACTGCGTGAACCGGCACAAATGTTAGCCCGCAGACGGCTTGGGGTTTATCTTGAGCGTGTTGAGCAAGCCGCCACTGATGTTGAGCAATTCACTGCCGATAATTTAGTGGCTTGGCAACAACGCGATTTGTTGTTACAGCAACTATTGCAAGCCGAAACCAACAGCATGAGCATCGCGCCAACACTCTTGTTACAACAAAGTATTACTCGGCTTAGGCAGCGCGGTCATTTGCCTTATGGCCATGCGGCTGATCCGGTTTTAGCCGACAGCGAGGCGGCAGTACTGACGATATATGAACACTTTTGCAAGTTACGCGATACCAAAAGGCCGCTTAGCGCTGAGCGATTCAGCTTATCTTTCGCGGGTTACCAGTTAGAAGATGAGCTAAACAGCCTGTATCACGTTGCCGATGGGCAGCTGCTGCAAATCGAATTAAACGTGAGTAAAGTCGCTAATTTTAAAGCGCGCAGTTACGAACTGGTTTGGCGTAACGTTATCGTGGCTTATTTAAAGCATCTTTTTGCCAGTGCCGCGTTACCTAATCAGTTACTCAGTACGGTTATTATTGGTGAAGGCAGCATGTTAACCCTGTCACCCATCGCAGCAGATGAGGCGACACGTCAGCTGGCTAATTTATTTAAACTCTTAACCGAGGCGCTGTCTCAGCCATTACCGGTTGCGTTAAGTTTGGCCGAAGCCTGGTGGAAAAAATCAGATAAAGACCAAGAATTGACTGAACAAGACTTAAGCAAATTATATCTAGGTGATGACTTTATTGCTGGTGAACAAAGCAAGTTAGGGTATTTAGCGCGTTTTTACACCGATGCCCAGAGCCTGCTTGCCGCGAACTTGGTCAGTTATTGTCAGCAATTTTACCAGCCGATGTTTGCCTTATTACAACAAGGCACTGCCACGAAACTGGATGCGGCTCAGGATGCAGGAGATGAGGCATGAGCGTCACGTTAAGCAGTCCTTTGCAATTGCCTTTAGCGGGCAGTGCTTTAATTGAAGCCAGTGCCGGTACGGGCAAAACCTTTACCATTGCGGCCTTGTATGTGCGCTTTATTTTGGCGCATATTCCCACACTTTTGGCACCCGCTCGTCGCGCTTTACCTTTATTGCCCGCAGATATTTTGGTGGTGACGTTTACTAAAGCGGCCACAGCCGAGCTTAAAGATCGTATTCGCCAGCGTTTAGTCGAAGCCGCGGTGTTGTTTCGAGACACTGAAACACCGGCTGGCGCCGATCCTTTTTTGGTGGCGCTAAAAGCCGAGTTTGCCGTTGAGCACTGGCCACAATGTGCTTATGCGTTGCAAATGGCCAGCGAAGCGATGGATGAAGCCAGTGTTAAAACGATCCACAGCTGGTGTCAAAATGTGCTGCGCGAGCATGCCTTTAGCAGTGGCAGTTTATTTAGCCAGCAATTAGTCACCGATCTTAGTCAATTGAAGCTAGAAGCCGTTCGTGATTACTGGCGTAACTTTTGTTATCCGTTAAATGCACAGCAATTGCAGGCGGTACATGCTGTGTGTCAAAGCCCAGAAGACTTGTTAGAGCGGATCAACGGTTTATGGGAGCATGCCAAACCAAGCCTGATGCCGCGGGATCTGGCCGAGATGATCAACGCGCAACAACAGCAGTATCAGCAACAGATCTTAGCGGCGCAGCAAGATTGGCAAACGCGCTTACCACGTTATATCGATTGGGTTGATTTGGCTTGCAACAACAAATGGTTGGATAAACCACGCACTTATAACAGTAATAAAGTACGCAAAGATTTTTCGGCATTAAATCAATGGTTAGCCACTGCCGATGAGCAGGTACTGCAAGATTTTCCTGATTTAAAAGACGCGCTACTAAAAAATTACGGTAGCGATTTTCAGAGTAATTACACTGGTCCAGCTTTAGAGGAAGATTTTCCGGCGCAGTTATTGGCTCTTAATAGCTTGTTTAACCAAGGCCCGGATTTAACCTTGAGTTTATTAAGCCATGCCGTTAGTTGGTGTAAAGCGCGGTTTCAACAGCAGCTAGCGCGAGATGCGTTAATGGGTTTTGACGATATTATTGAACAAACGGCGCGCGCGGTCACGTCGGTGAGCGGTTCACAATTAACCGAGGTACTGCGACAGCAATATCCGGTTGCGCTGATAGATGAATTTCAAGATACCGATCCGGCACAGTACAGCATTTTTAATGCGGTGTATCAGTTAGCCAACGATCGGCAAGATCTTGCGGTATTTTTAATCGGCGATCCAAAACAAGCCATATACGCCTTTCGTGGCGCCGATATTTTTACCTATCTGCAAGCTCGACGCGACACGGCGGGGCGTCATTACACCTTAGCAACGAATTTCCGCTCTAGCCAAGCCTTAGTCAGTGCCACCAACGCTATCTTTATGCCAGCAGAGCAGGCCGCTGGCGAAAAAGCTTTTTTGTTTAATAGCGAGCAAGGTAATCAAGTGCCCTTTGTTGAGGTTGCGGCCAAAGGCGTTAAAGCGCAATTACTGATTGATGGCAAGGTGCCAAGCCAGGCGTTAACGCTGTGGCAGTGCAGTGCCTCGATGCTAGATAGCAGTATGGATGACAGTAAACCACTGAGCATTGAACGCTATCGGCAAAGTCAGGCTGAGCACTTTAGTGATTATATCGTGCAGCTGTTATTGCAAGCGGCGGTGGGCAAAACCGGATTTCAGCTGGGCGACGAGCCGTTAGTGCCGTTGCAAAGTAATGATATTGCCATTTTAGTTAGTACCCACAAAGAAGGGCATTTAATGCAACAAGCACTGCGCCAACGTGGGCTGGCCAGTGTCTATTTGTCTGATCGGCAATCGGTGTTTGATACCGAAGTGGCGCGCGATCTGCTAACGGTACTGCACGCCTGTGCTGAGCCTGGCGATCGCCGTGCGCTGTTAGCGGCACTTTATACCGCGTTGTTGCAATTGCCGTTAACTGAACTCGACCGCTTACAGCATGATGACCAATATTGGGATCAGCGGGTTGGGCAATTCTATCAATTTGCCGCCACCTGGCAGCAGCAAGGTGTGCTGGCGATGATCCGTCAGTTATTGCAGCAATTTGCTATTGCCGAGCGCTTATTAGCCGACAGTGCCCGCAACAGTGGTATTGCTGGCGAGCGTTATCTAACCGATCTGCTGCACTTGGCTGAAGTGTTACAACAAGCTGCGGCGAAATTGGATGGGCCCATGGCATTGATCCGCTTTTTACACGAGCACATTTATCAACGTGACAGTTTGCAGCAAGCGGCCGATGAGCAAATTGTTAGGCTAGAGAGCGATGCTGAGCTGATTCAAATTGTCACGATCCATAAATCAAAAGGCTTAGAATATCCGCTGGTGTTTTTACCTTTTATTAGCAGTTGTAGACCCATTAAAGCCGATGACAAGGTGTTTAATTTTCATGATGAGCACGGTCAGTTACAGCAAGTATTGCAAGCAGACGAGTTGATGCTGGCTCGCGCTGATAAAGAGCGTTTAGGTGAAGATATCCGTAAGCTTTATGTGGCACTGACCCGCGCCAAGCATGCCTGCTGGGTGAGTTTAGCGCCAGTGGGAAGCAGTAACAATCGGGTTTGGCAAAAAACCGCCTGGGCACATTTAGCCGGGTTGGCTAACAACGCCTTACCTGATGAGTTGCTTAAGCAAGCACAGCAGGTGTGGCAACACCCGGCGATTGCTATTACGCCTTTGCCGCAAGCTAGCAGCAACGTGTTCTATCAGGTAGCGCCAAGCTCCGAGCCCGCCGCAGCTGCGCAAGCCCGGCACATGCCAGCCGATCATCGGTTTGATTTATGGTGGGTGGCCAGTTATTCCGCGTTAAAATACGGTGCACTGCGCCAGCCGGACAGTCCGAGTGAGCATAATCTGTTGGATGAGCAAGACGATGCACGGGATGAATTGGCTTATGCCTTAGCGCAAGATACGGCAAGTCGTGCACCGAACCATGATACTGCCGTAAGTAAGCAAGCTTTGGCGCTGAGCCTACACGATTTACCCCGCGGCGCGGGGCCTGGCACCTTTTTACATAACCTATTGCAAGATGCCGCCGATGAAGGTTTTGCTAATGTAGCGTATGACGCTGCTGTTCGCGCCGCTATTTTGGCTCGGCGCTGTCGGCATGGCAGTTGGCTGGCACGGCGGGAGCAGCTTGATAGCTGGCTGATGGCCTATTTGCAATCTCGTTTTACGCTCGCCGATGGCACTCAGCTGTGTTTAGCCGATCTTAAGCACTACAAGGCTGAACCCGAGTTCTGGTTTGCGGTTAATGGTATCAGTACGCTGCAGCTTGATCAGTTGGTCTGTCAGCATGTGCTGCCAGGTTATGCCCGGCCAGGTTTACAAGCGAATTATTTGAATGGCATGCTCAAAGGCTTCATCGATTTAGTGTTTGAGCATAATGGACGTTATTACGTTATAGATTACAAGTCGAATTATTTAGGGCCAGATAACAGTGCTTACACGCCAAGTGCGATGCGCGATAAAATATTAAGTAGTCGTTACGACTTACAATATGTGTTGTACACGCTGGCATTACATAAGCTGCTAAAGGTGCGGTTAAAAGAGCAGTATTGTTATGAGCAGCATATGGGCGGCGTGGCCTATTTATTTTTGCGCGGCCAAACATCTAACGGCTGTGCCGCCTTTACCGATCTGCCACCGGCCTCGCTAATTACGGCGCTGGAGCACTATTTACAGCAAGGTTCACCGCAGGGTGACTCGGCTAAAACCGTTAGTAAGGAGAGCCAAGATGTTGAATAACCTGGTGAGCAATGCCGCCGAGAGCGCCTTACTTAAACAGATCAACAGCCCGCAGTTATTGCAGTTATTGGTGGATTGGCAGCGAGTGGGTTGGTTAACTGCGCTCGATTTAGCCTTTGCTCGTTTTATTCAGCAGCATACGGCGGTTGCAAGCCAAGCCGAGTGTGACACAGCTAACCGCACTGTCACTAACCTGTCTAACAATATCAGTATGCTACTTGCCGCTTTACTTTCGCATCAAGTGGGGCGTGGCCATGTCTGTTTATCGCTTAGGGCGTTATTAGCCGAGCCAGAGCGGTTGTTGAATATCTCTGTGGAGAGTGCCTTATCCGCGCCAACTAGCGCTTCGTTTACGCCGCTTTCAGCGGTGTCCTCTGTATTACTCGCGCCAAGCCTTGGCAACGAGCAGGAAGCTTCATTAGTCACGCCTACAGCGTTATTAGCAGGCTTAACGCTTAGCGAGCTGCAGCAGGCCTTAGCGCACAGTGCCGCGGTGCAAGTTTCGAGTGAACAGCAGGAAGCACATCCTTTAGTGCTGGTGGGTGAGACACTCTATCTTTACCGTTATTGGCAATATGAGCGGCAGTTAGCAGCTGATTTACAGCGTTTAATGCAGCCGGTTGCCAAAGCATTACCGCCGGTGGCGCAGCTTAATAGCTGGTTAAGTGAATTATTTGATACACCACAAACCACCGCTGCCATTAACTGGCAGAAACTGGCCTGTGTGAATACACTGCGCAGCCATTTTAGTGTGATCACGGGCGGGCCTGGTACCGGAAAAACCTATACGGTGGTGCGCTTATTAGCTTTATTGCAACGGCTGCATTTGGCAGACTCAGCCGATGCTCAGGTTCGGCCGTTGGTGATTAAATTGGCAGCGCCTACCGGTAAAGCGGCGGCACGTTTAAAAGAGTCGATCCAAGCGGCCACCGAGCAATTACGGCAGTTGCCCGCCAGTTGGCACAGTGCGCTTCAGCAGATTAGCGCCGACAGTTCAACCTTACATAAATTACTTGGGGTGCAAGCCGGTACACGGCAATTTCGTCATCATCGCGCCAAACCTTTAGCCTTAGATGTATTGATTATTGATGAAGCCTCTATGGTGGATATTGAGTTGATGCATGCCACCTTAGCGGCTTTACCGCCCGGTGCGAAATTAGTATTGCTAGGCGATAAGGATCAGCTGGCCTCGGTGGAAGCGGGCGCTATTTTAGGGCAGTTATGTGCTGGCGCTGAGCAGGGCGGTTATAGCCGTGAGACCTTAGCCTTCTTGCAAGGTTTTACTCAAAGTCATTTACCGGAGTTTATGCATGTTGCTGAAGCACCACGGCACCTTCAGCATGTGATCATGTTGCGCGTTAGTCGACGTTTTGATGATAGCAGTGGTATTGGCGCACTGGCTCGTGTTGTTAATGACGGTCGCAGTAACGAGGTGGCGGCATTATTTAAACCGGACAGTGGTTTTACCGATCTGCATTTATTACAGCCAACACAGCCAGATCCAGAAGGTCAGCAAGCGCTGTTAGCGTCTTTGCAGCAACTTTGTCAGCAAGGTTTTGCCGGTTATTTGCAGCAAATTTCAGCTCGGCCTGCGCCTGGCGCGAGTGCTGAGCAGTTTGAGCGGTGGGCACGCTCGGTGCTTAAGGCTTATCAAGGCTTTCAACTGTTAACGCCCGTACGCGATGGCCCTTTTGGTGTCAGCGGTTTAAATGCGTTAGTGCAGCAAAGCCTTAGCTTTGTATCACGTAGCGCCTCGGCACAAGGGCGCCAAGATAGTTGGTATGAAGGGCGGCCGGTGATGATCACGGCGAATGACTACAACTTGAATTTGCGTAATGGCGATATTGGTATCGTGCTGCGTTCCGCCGATACAGAGCAGAAACGGGTGGTGTTTGTGGACAGTGATAATCAGCTTCGTTGGATCTTACCCAGCCGTTTAGCCGAGGTGACGACTGTTTTTGCCATGACGGTGCATAAGTCACAAGGCTCAGAGTTTACGCATACGGTGTTAGTACTGCCGGATCGTGATAACCCGGTGTTAAGCCGTGAACTATTATATACCGGCTTAACCCGCGCTGCTCAGCAACTGACCATAGTGGTGCCGTCATGGCCCGTGCTAACACAAGCGGTGGATCGGCCAACGATCCGGGCAGGGCAATTGCATTTATCTTTTAGCCCATAGCCCATGCCGTTAATATTACGGTCAATCTCCCCCTGATAACGCGGCATAAGCTGCGCTATTCAGGGGGGAATGGTACTTGCCATCCTCGCGATATTTATGCATCATAAGTTATTGAATGCTATGGATTGGCTCTTATGTTGACTTTAACGGATTTATCCTACGCTAAACTCAAAACCTATCAGCGATTATATCGTGATCATTTCCCTGAAAATTTAGCGTTGCGGGTACATCGGGCGCTGAGTTGGCTAGCCCGCGCCGAAGCCGCCAGAGCGGCGCAAGATAGCGACAGTGCCTTTATCTTTTATTGGATCAGCTTTAATGCCGCCTATGCCAATGATTTTGGTCAAGCCGACCGGTTACCGGAGCAAGAACACTTTCAGCAGTTTTTAGCTAAGATCTGCGCTTATGATACCGATGAGCATCTTTATGAACTGATTTGGCAGCAATTTTCATCTAGTATTCGGCTGTTAATGAGTAATCATTTTGTTTATGCGCCGTATTGGGAGTTCCAACGCGGTCGTATCAGTGAGGTGGAGTGGTTAAAACGTTTTGCGCAGTCTAAAGAGCAAACCCACAACGCCTTAGCCAACAAGAATGTGCCGCTGGCGCTATCGCATATTTTTAATCGTTTATACACCTTACGTAATCAACTTATGCATGGCGGCTCGACGTGGAATAGCCAGATAAATCGTCAACAAGTAAACGATGCCAGTAATTTACTGAGTAAACTGGTACCGCTGATTATTGGTTTGATGATGAATGCGCCCGATCAATTATGGGGTGAGGCGATTTACCCGGTGATTAACCCGTCTTAGCTTAACACTTAGCTTACCACCGGCAACTGTAACCAGTTGGTGGTGTACGCTGGTGACAAATGTTGTCGTTTCATCGCCCAGCTTTGCTTCACGCCTTGGCTGGCAAACCAGATCTTACCTTTGCCAGACTGATTATAACGATCGAGTGTTTGCATTAAGCTGGGATCAGCATGATAACTGGCGGTGGGTTCAAATAAGCTGGGTTGATATACGCCCTCATCATAAAAGTCACTTAACATTACGCCGGCTTTGGCATAGCGATAGCCATCGCGCCAGATCTGCTGTAATAAGCGGTTAGCTAAGGGCAGAAAATCACGGGTATCAGCACTAGGCGCGCCCAACGTGGCATTGGCGCTGTTGGCATAATACGGCTCTTGTGATTTGCTAAATGGGCTGGTGCGTAAAAATACCGTCAGTTGTCGAGCATGTTGCCGCTCTTTGCGCAGTTTTTGACAGGCTCGTGCCACATACTCGGCAATGGCTTCTTGCAATAATGGCTGCGCGGTAATGCGCTCACCAAAAGAGCGCGAACTAACAATCTCTTTTTTAGTGGGGGGCTGTTCTTCTAACGGGATACACGACTCACCATTCAGCTCGCGCACGGTACGTTCGACCACCACCGAAAATTGCTGGCGAATAAAACTGGGATTGGCATCAGCTAACTGTAAAGCGGTGTGGATCCCCAGTGCTTGTAAACGGATCGATAACTTACGACCAATGCCCCAGACTTCACCAACAGGTAATAAAGCCAGCAGCTTACGTTGGCGTGTGACCGCCGTAAGGTCGACCACGCCCTGGGTTTTTGGCCAAGTTTTTGCGGCATGATTGGCTAATTTGGCTAACGTTTTACTCGGCGCAATACCCACACACACGGAAATGCCTTGCCACTGGGCAATGCGCTGCCGGATAAATTGGCCATACTGCGTTAACTCGGTATGCGGTAAGAGGCTCAAATCTAAAAAGGCTTCATCAATACTGTACACCTCAACGGCGGGAGCCATTAATTCTAAGGTGGTCATCACCCGAGCAGACATATCGGCATACAGGGCATAATTCGATGAAAAGGTGACAATACGGTGCTGTTTAATTAACTCGTTAATTTGAAACAACGGCACGCCCATTTTTATGCCAAGCGCTTTCGCTTCTTTAGAGCGCGCCACGACACAGCCGTCGTTATTCGATAACACCACCACCGGGCGGTGCGCTAAGTCAGGCCGAAACAGTTTTTCACAACTGGCATAAAAGTTATTGCAATCGACCAGCGCAAAACACGTTGCTTTCATTTACGATTAAACCGACGAATAGCATTGGTTACCACGCCAAAGATCTGTAACTCATCGGCGTTTTTAATGTGCACTGGCTGATAGCGCGGATTCTCTGGCAGCAGCATCAGATTCATTTTGCAGCTTAAACGCTTCACGGTAAATTCGCCGTTGATTGAAGCCACCACAATGTCTCCATGTTCGGCAGTGATCGCGCGATCAACCACCAAAACATCATCTTCAAAAATACCGGCTTCAATCATCGAATCCCCCGATACGCGCACAAAAAATGTGGCGGTGGGGTGATGAATACACAACTGGTTTAAATCGATACTTTGCTCGATATAATCTTGCGCGGGTGAAGGGAAGCCCGCAGGCACCTTACTGCTAAAAAAAGGCAACCGAATAGGTGCGCCGGCTTGCGCCTGACCGAGAAACTGAACAGACATGGCATTACCTCAAATACTGTTTATCTATACAGTATAGTATGCCTTGCTTCAAGTTGCACAACAAGAGCTAACTTATGCCTGTGAAACAACCAAAAAGCTAATCACTGCGTATAGCCTACTATACAGATTGCAAGAGTAAGGTAGTTATGTCGGCAGGTAGTTCAAAGGTGCCCGCGCACCGGATATCCCGTTTTGGTAGTTTAGCCTCATTAGCAGGGCGAGTCGCCGGTGGCATGCTGGCTGAAGGGGCACGACAATTAGCCAAAGGCCAAGTGCCGTCTAAAAAAGACTTGTTACTTACCCCAGGCAATGCCAAACGCGTCGCCGATCAATTGGCGCATTTGCGCGGTGCGGCGATGAAAGTCGGTCAGTTATTGTCCATGGACAGCGGTGATATGCTGCCACCAGCCTTAGCTGAGATTTTAGCGCGCTTGCGTGCCAGCGGTAACCCCATGCCCGTTAAGCAGTTAGCACAGGTGTTACGCAACGAATGGGGTGAGCAATGGCAGCGTCATTTCAGTGATTTTACCTTTACGCCTTTAGCCGCCGCCTCGATAGGTCAGGTGCATCAGGCTTATCATGATAATGGCCAGCGCCTTGCGGTAAAAATTCAATATCCGGGGATTAAAGCCAGTATCGACAGCGATGTTGATAACGTGGCAACCTTATTACGTATTAGCGGGCTGGTGCCTAAAAGTGTCGATTATCGTGGGCTCTTAACCGAAGCAAAAGCACAATTACACAGCGAAGCCGATTATTTGCAAGAAGCCACCTACTTGCGGCAGTATCGCCAAGCCTTGGGGCAAAGCCCACACTTTGTGGTACCTGAAGTGTTCTCAGAATTAACCACCGAAAACATTTTGGTGATGAGTTTTGTGGAAGGCAGTGCGTTAGAGGCATTAAGCAGTCATGAGCAAGCCGAGCGCGATCGTGTGATGGGCTTGTTGTTTGAACTGCTGTTTCGTGAATTATTTGAATTTAAATTGGTGCAAACCGATCCGAACTTTGCCAATTATTTATACAACACGAAAACCCAACAACTGGTGTTATTAGATTTTGGCGCTTGTAGACATTACAGCAGCCGCTTTAGTGATGGTTATCGCCAATTATTTGCTGCGGCCTTAACTGAAGATCACGCGGCCATGGCCGCTGCGTTAACGCAGATTGGTTTTTTCAGCCAACAGATTTTACCCGCACAAAAACAAGCCGTACTTTCATTAGTGAATTTAGCGGCCGAGCCTTTAAAGCACGATAGCGCCTTTGATTTTGGGCAAACGGATTTAGCACTGCGAATTCGTGAAGCGGGCACCGCCTTAAGTATGCAGCAAGATTACTGGCATACACCGCCGGCAGATGCGATCTTTTTACATCGCAAAATAGGTGGTTTGTATTTGTTGGCGGCGCGGTTAAAAGCGCGCGTCAATGTGCGCGCTTTGTTAGCCCCCTATTTAAGCAACGAGGCCTAAAAGTAACGAGGTTAACGCACCAGATGCCACTGTGTTTGCCGACCGGCTAAATAGATCACGCGCCGGCCATCGAAATAGGCGCTTTGTTCTAGCTTGATTTGCAGCAGTTGGTTTTGCCACTCGGGTACCGCTTGTTTAATATTGCCTTCAATGGCATAAGCGGTATTACTATAAAGCGGCCAATCGCCATGGATCTCAGTAGGGCCCTGATTATCCCACATGCCAATAGTTGGGCCTGGGGCATGGCCGGTAAAGCCAATTGGGTGGGTGTAAGTGCTGCTAATAATACCTGCCGCTTGGCTTTTTTGTTGAACGCCCGCTAACACCTGATTACCGGTACGACCCACCACAAACTGCTCAGTTAACAGATCTTGCCAACGATTACCGGTGGCCAAAGCCGCACGAATACCGGCCGGCGCTTGCTCCTCATCGGCTTTGAGCACATAAGCCATCTCTTGGGTGTCAGTGCACAGGGTTAAATAACAAATGCCAACATCGGTATGCAGAATATCACCGCGTTGGATCACGCCGCTTTGACCACAATTGGCGGCATCAGCCGCACAAGCAGTGCCGGCACGTTGTAAGCTGACATAGGGCATAAACCATACCGGCAGTTGCAACTGAGCAAAACGCTCACGGATATACCAGGCCACATCATCGGTATGGGTTACGCCTGGCGTAATCACTTTACTGCTAAAGGCTTCGGCAATCACACTGCGAGCAAGGCTGACACTGTGTGGATAGACGCTCAGCTCGGCTGCTGTGCGCTGTTCAAACCAACGTACTACCAGCTTTTCTGCTGAGATTAAACGCGATTGATACTCTGGCGGCAGCACAGCTTGTAAACGGCTATGTAAAGCTGACGATAAACCATCGGCGACCGGCCAATCTTTAGACACATTAATGCCGATACGCTTCGGGTTTTTACTGACAATTAACTCTCCCAAGGCCTGCCATTGTTCATCTAAACTGCCGCCTTGCCAGGCTGAGTTGTAAGGTGCACCTAACGGGTAACGATTCACCGTGAGTTTTTCGATAGTACCGTCGGCTAAACGATGAAACACCAGCATAGTGGTGCGTCGAGCAGCAAAAGTGGGTTGTGGCACTAAGGTGAAATACACCGGATCTTCAGCGTTTTCTCGGTTAATCACTAACCACATATCCAAATCTTGCTCGGCCATTAAGGTGGGTAAAAGCTTATCTATACGCTCACTGAGTAACGCATTTTCAGGTGCAATACGCTGGCGTGGGCTAAGTACCGCAAAGTCAGCAGCGCTATTCAGCACCCGGCCTTGGCTGGCCGGCGTGGCGGCTGTTAGCGTAGCGCTTAAAAAAACACTGCCAAGCAAGGCAGTGACTACCGCAGAACGAACCAAGTAAGAAGAGACAGATATCATAAGATGATCCTTTTTCAGCTGAGTGTTGGCACAAAGCAAGTTAAAGCACGTAAGGTATGCACATATCCTAACTGAAAACGTCAACAAGCCCTAGAATGAGTTATCTCAGAAAAGGCGGGGCTCATCGCGAAATAAACAAAAGGAGTTTTTATGCAAACAACGCCAACAGAACATAACACAACCTATGTGGGCATTGATGGCTGCAAAAGCGGTTGGTTTGTGGCGATTTTGCAGGGCGAGCAGCTTCGTTTTCAGCTGTGTCATACCTTAGCTGAAGTGGATGCCCGTTTGCCCAGACACAGTATTGTGTTTATTGATATGCCAATTGGCTTTATTGAACCCGGTGAAGCGCAGCGCCGATGCGATCGCTTAGCCCGTCAGGCTTTGCCAGGACGGCGTGGTAGTGTCTTTCCGGTGCCATGTCGTAAGGCGGTGTATGCTGATGATTATCCTACCGCCTGTGACATCAATGCGGCTGAGATCGGGAAACGTTTTCCCATTCAAACCTGGCACATTGTGCCAAAAATACGTGAAGTACATCAATTATTGCAAACACAACCACGCTGTAATGGCGACTATTACGAATCACATCCGGAATTGGTGTTTGCCGGTTTTGCACAGGCTCCGATGGCGGAGTTGAAAAGTACTGCTGCTGGGCAACAAGCACGCTTAGCGGTGATCGCGAGACAAGTACCTCACTGGCTACCGGTTATTGAGCAGGCGTTAAGCGAAACCTTAAAAAAACACGCAAAACCCGATGATATTATCGATGCTTTTGTTTTATTACTGGCGGCGAGTCAGCCTAAACACTGGCAATATCTGCCGTCAGTGGCCGATCCAGACAGTGAAGGCCTGAATCGGCAAATTGTTTATGTACCTTGAATAAATTAATTTATAGATTTAACGATGTGGTAAAAAGAAAGCAGAAAAACTATGCTATCGTTATATGACAATAAATAACGCTTTGCCAAAAGAGCAGAATGCGTGCAAGCAGGGGTTGCAGTAATGAGTAATGTTTTAAATTCAGTTAATCAGCGTACTAACTTAGCTGGGCAAAACCGCTTTGAGTTACTGTTATTTCGGTTAAATGGTAATCAGTTGTTTGGTATCAACGTATTTAAAGTGCGCGAAGTGATTCAAGCTCCCGAATTATCAGAAATGCCTGGTTCACATGCTTGTGTTAAAGGGATTGCGCAGTTGCGGGGTGATTCGGTTATTGTGGTAGATTTATCCCAAGCAACAACCGGCGTACCAATTGCAGATATGTCGAAAGCTTTTGTTATCGTGACTGAGTACAACCGTCATGTACAAGGGTTTCTTGTGTCGGGCGTGGATCGGATCGTGAACTTAAATTGGGATCAAATTAAGCCACCACCACAAGGTGCAGGCCGAGGTCATTATCTGACGGCAGTAACAGAAATAGAAAAGCAGTTAATTCAAATTATTGATGTTGAAAAAGTCTTTTCTGAAATTATCCCGATGGAAGAAGAGGTCAGTGAGCAGGTTAAAGCGCAGTCACATAAACTAGATCTGAGCAAAATCGTGGTACTGGTAGCCGACGATTCGGCGGTAGCGCGAAATCAAGTAAAACGGGCGTTAAATAGCGTGAATGTTCATGCGGAATTAGTGAAAGATGGTCAAGAAGCCCTCGACTGGTTACATAAACGAGCAGAAAGTGCAGGGGCGAATTTGATTCATGAAGTCCCGTTATTAATTTCGGATATCGAAATGCCTCGAATGGATGGTTATACCCTAGCCGCCGAAATTAAAGCCGATGCTAAGCTAAAAGATATTCACATTATTCTTCACTCGTCACTGAGCGGTGTATTCAACGAAGCTATGGTAAAAAAAGTCGGGGCAGATCAGTTTATTGCTAAATTCCATCCCGATGAATTGCTCTCTGCTGTGAATTATTGGTTAGAGCAATCATCTTAAGCCAAGACTTTAAAAGTGCAACATCCCAGATGTATGGCTTAGCATTAGTTTAAAGCGATATGCTAAGTTTGCCTGAAAATGAGATATCTAATTTAACATGCTCAAATTGCGCGGTATTTTCTATAAATTTATCGCGCAAACTGCCTTTACTTCATCCCGTAACTTCAGCCTTTCTTAAGTAAGCTGCTTTAAAATTTGCTGTATTCGGTGCTCAGCACCTGCCTCAAAAGGTGCGCTTTGCCAAAACGGGCAGGGGTTGGCTGATTCATCAGTTTAGCTCGGTGTTTCAGCGCCGAAATAACATGGCAGAGTTTTAAGAGGGGCAATATGGCGGAAGCGGCATTAACGGTAAATCACACAACCTTTAGTTTACGGGCATTACAACATGCCTGGCATCCGTTATGGTTTGCTGTATTAATGGCTATAGGAATGACCTTAATGTTAAACGCGCCTTTTTTATCCGCGTTACAAGCCAAAGTGCCAGGCCAATATCTGTTACAAGCATTTTTACTCAGTATGTTGCTGTTACTTAATTTGTTATTACTCGTTTTGTTGAGTGTTAATCGGTTACAAAAGCCTATTTCAATCGCGCTGTTTGCCGTAGGAGCCATCAGTCTTTACTTTATCGATAATTTTGGCATCGTTATCGATAAATCCATGTTACAAAATGCTATCGAAACCGATGCGGCCGAAGCACAAGGGATCTTGTCATTAAACCTGTACTGGCAGGTAATAACTATTATGTTGTTTCCGTTTCTGGCCAGCACCTTGATTAAAATACGGCGATTGCCCCGTATGCAATTTCTTAAGCATTGGCTACTGTGTTTAGTGTTAATTATGTTGGCTTTAAGCAGTATTGTGGTGGTGGAATATGCACAGCTCGCGCCTTTTTTTCGTAATAATCGTGAAGTTAAACATATGGCATTACCCTTTAGTGCGGTGTCTGCAGCGGTATCCATGGGTAATACCTTGCTGCAACAACAATTTCCAACAGAGTTTACTTTACTCGGGCAAGACGCTGTGCAAGCCCCTTATGTTGGAACAAACAAACCTCGTTTAATCATCATGGTGCTTGGCGAAACCGCGCGGGCTGATCATTTTCAATTAAACGGTTATCAGCGCGCCACTAACCCTAAATTAAGCCAATTACCAGTATTTAGTTTTCAGCAAGTAAGCTCTTGCGGCACTGCAACGGCACATTCTGTACCCTGTATGTTTTCGAATATGGGCAGACAACACTATGACGAACGCATAGCTAAAAACAGCAGTAATGTGTTGGATATTTTGCAGCGCAGTGGCGTAGCGGTAACGTGGTTGGATAATAATTCAGGCTGTAAAGGGGTATGTGATCGTGTTGCCACCGAATTGTTGTTTCAACAGCAACAGTCCGAAGATTGTCAAAATGGGCAATGCTTAGATAGCATTATATTACCGGCAGTAGATAAGCAAATCGCGCTAGATTTAACCACTGATCGACTAATAGTGGTTCATCAACTGGGAAGCCATGGCCCAGAGTATTTTAAGCGAAGTGCTGAGCAGGATAAGCATTTTTTACCCGAGTGTGGTGATAAGCAATTACAACTGTGCGAACCTAGCAGCATAATCAATGCTTACGATAACAGTATTGTTGCCACAGACCGTTTATTAGCCGATTTGATAAACCGCTTGCAGCAAAAAACAGATTTTCAGACGGCGCTGTTTTATGTTTCAGACCATGGGGAGTCTTTAGGTGAAAACGGTGTCTATTTGCATGGTTTACCCTATTTTATGGCGCCCGACGCACAAACGCATGTGCCATTGATTTGGTGGATGTCGCCCGATTATGCAAGTGCAAATACGTTAACTACAACCTGTTTGCGAGATAAAGCAACCGAGCCTTACAGTCACGATAATGTATTTCATAGCTTGCTGGGTATGTTTAATGTGCAAACTGCGGTGTATCAGCGCAATAAAGATATGTTTCAAGGCTGTGTGTAAATCAACGCTAAAAGGCGTGTAAACGCACCTCTGCCAGGTTAGCGACCATAATTTGTTGCGCTTCGGGCCTGGCATCTAATTTATGTAAATCCAGATTCAAGGCCTGCACAACATAAGGCACTAAAGCTGAGCGAACCGTGATGATACGTTTACCTGCGATCATATGATAATCTTCGGCGATGATACTTTGCTGATAAGCGCTTAAGCGTGAGTCGGGAATCAGCACGATATCAACGGTATTTTGCCAGCGCAGATCTTGCTCACGGCTCATATTGGCATTACCTTCTAAACCGTTAATGCCTCGAAAGCGACTGAGTACAAAGTCACGATAATCCCGATTTTTCTCACAATAAGCACGCACATGCCACCGCAGTGGTGTGCATACCAAGGTGTGCGGCGCAATGATGCGGCTTTCTTCATCGGGTGATGATAGCGACACATAACCCATATCAATTTTTTTACTCTCGCGTGCCGCTTGCACCAAAGTACGTAAGATCTCGGGTTTCACCTGACGCAGTGGTGGCGTGAGCATTTCGGTATGCGTAAACCCTAGATCGAGTTGGGTAAAGGTATGCGAAAAATCTTGTGAGCTGGCCAGTGCATGTAAATACTCGTCGGCGAGGCCACGTGTAACTTTCGGGCTAAATTCGGCAGTAGGTTTATAGCCTTTTAACTTACTGTCATACACTAGATTGTTTGGCGCAATTTCACGTAAATAAGTATTAATGTCTTTTGACGCTTGTTGGCGAGCGATACCAAAACTGTTACACAAATGATTAGTCGTGAGCCGACCTTCCCATTGCGCCACAATTTCAATCAGCCGATAACGCATCAGTAATTCCCAACGTAGCGGCCAATTTTCGGTGGGCGCTGATACAGCAATAGCGTTAGATAGCATAAAAGTCCTTTTCAAATGCAGCTGATCTGTTTACAAAACAGACACCACTAAATGGGCCAAGCTAAATGATGCTCGTTTAAAATGGCATGTTATTGCACTAACCCGGTGACAACACTGTCGGTATTTAAATCGAAGTGTTTTGACAAAAATAATACTGGTAAACAAGATACACTAAATCAGCAAAACACCCTATGCTGCCTGCATAAATCGCTTTATCCTGACAAGCCCTTCTTTTTGTGTTGGTTTCACGCAGGTTGGCTAAACGAATAAGCGTAAAGCGACAAAAGCGAAGCGTGGCTAGGTACTTGACTTAACCGTTTACCGGCTCATCAAACCGTAGAACATACTGAGGTTAAGGCCTAATACTTTTTTTGCAAGGTAAACGAGATCTGCCTGAAAAAGCGACACTGCATACTTACACAGTATGGTGGCTTTTTTACGTTGCGTTATGCTGTTTGCAGCAAGGATGTACGCCGCTGTTGATTCAGTAGTTAACGCGGCGCGACTGCTAAAAGTAGGTCAGGATGAGCAAGGGATAACGAGGCAGGGATGCCATTTTAGGGAGATAAGTATGTGGTTTGCAGCGTTAACCGGTTTTAAAGAGCAGGGCGCTGCCCAGATCAGACAATTACTGCAGCTAGAGGGTGATTATCTTCGCAGTAAGGTGAATGGTGTAAGCTATAAAGTGGGCTCGTTAATCACGCCAAGTTTAGCGGAGCTACACACCCGTGCAGCGGCTGTGTCAAAACAGCAACTACAGCCGTTATCACATCTGCAACTGCGCGAGGTGGTGGCAGATGCACAAGCCTTACATGCCGAACCGAAAAATGCAGGGGCGCTATTTCAAGTCGCATCACAATTTAACTTGTTGGAAATGGTGTCACCGACCATTACCCCAGATAGCGGTATTACTAATTATCAATTTGATAAAACCCAGGGCCCAGCCTGCGCGATGGCCTGTGGTGCTGGGCTGATTTATCGCAACTACTTTGTGCCGGTGCAAGGTGAACTAGGCCAAACGGCTGAGCGCCAGTTAGATATGTTGGAAGATTTTTCTGACGCTTTACTTAGCCATATTAAAACAAGCACGGGGCGCAATGTTCAGCCACTTTGGTTGATGAAAAATGGTTACGCATTACCAAATCAGCAACAACTATTATTGATTAATCAGGTGTTAACTACCTGCTCTAGCGCTGAATTGGCGCAGTTACGCGGCCGGATAAAAATTGGCTTGCAACTCGATACCCAAGTTACGCTCAAAGGCTGTTTTCATGCCGTGTCGCAAGCATATTGCTCGGCCATGCCAGTGGCATATAGCCAACACAGTACAGCGTTATGGCAACCGTTAGCCACCTTGGTATTGCAGGCTGCATACGAGGCAACGCTGGCTGCAGCAGTAGTAAACGCCGCAGCAACGGGTAATAAAACGCTGTATTTAACACTACTCGGTGGTGGCGCCTTTGGTAACCCGACAAAATGGATTATCCAGGCGATCAGCGCTGCACTAGAGCAATATAAACACAGTGGTTTAACCGTTAATATTGTCAGTTATGGCGCGAGTAAACCTGAGGTGCAAGCGCTGCTGAACGACTATCACGCAGTGCCAACTAACAAAATAGCAGATCCAGCCTAAAGCATGAGCGATAGCATCACCAATAAGACTTTAGCCTGTTAGCAACGCAAAATGGCCAATCTTTTTTTAAATAAACGGTATGTGCCAGCAACAGGCAGGTGATAAAAATGTTGTCTGCAGAGCGGTGCGTTTCGTCACGGCACGGCGATAAGACCGGGTCTTTAGGATCCTCGCTTGCCAAAACAGCGTGTTAGCAGTTAACGTATACGGCATCATTGCTTTGTAATGCATGAGTTACAAGGCGTAATCAGTATATCGAGACGGTAATGAATAACAATAAATGGCCACTTTTGCTGCTGTGCATTATCATTTCTGGCTGTTCTGGCATGAACAAATCGCAATGTATTACGGCAGATTGGCGCACCATCGGTTTTGAAGATGGCGTTAATGGTAAAGCAGAAAACGCCATTTTCACTTACCGGCAAGAGTGTGCAGAGCACGGTGTCACACCGCAACTGGAAGCGTATCGGCTGGGTCATCGTGAAGGTTCAGAGCGTTATTGCACTACGCGTAACGGTTTTATTGAAGGCAAGCGCGGAAGTAGTTATCAAAATAGCTGTATGCCCGACTTAGAAAAGGGCTTTTTGCTCGGTTATCGCGATGGTAAAACCGTGTTTGAATTGCAGCGAGCGTTAAATTCAGCGCGTTCGAGCCTTGATAAACAACGTCGTGTTATTGCGAATTTACAGCAGGAAATCGTCGATAAAACCGAATTATTGGTAGCCGATGGCTTAACGCGCGATGACCGAGTACAGTTATTAAATGAAATTGAGCTGCATAAATATGATATTAATGAAGCGCTTAATGCGTTGCCTAGGTTAGAAGAACAAGCCTATAGCGCAGAGCAAGCCTATATCCAAGCTGAGCAGCGTTTTAAAAACTATTTATAGCCTAGTACGTGAAAAGCTTGGGTTTTTCATTATCCCGCCATGCTTCTTTGCTAAACAAACCGTTTAGCGTTATTGCCTCAGATAACAGGCGTAAAGCGGTTGGGTTTTATTCACTAAAGCCTGCTGATTTAATTAACATAAAACGTATTTATTAGCACGTTGAACGGTTTTCACTTGTAGATATTTAACCGTTACGTTTCAATCGAGAGTATCGTGAATCAGCTAAAGGTCCATCTTATGTTGCTACGTTATTTTCTCTACTTCATCTTGTGCTGTTGTTTTAGCGCTTTTGCCGATACCCGAGGCATGCAACCAGAAGACTACTATCGTTTTGTGTTTGTGGCAGAGCCGCAATTAGCGCCTAACGGCAAGCAGGTAGCCTTTGTACACACCACCATTGCAGCCGATAAACGTGAGCGGTTAAGTAACCTGTGGTTAGTGGCGACCGATGGCAAAAGCCCGCCACGGCAACTGAGTTTTAGTAACGCCGATAGCAGCCCAGTGTGGTCTCCTGATGGCAGCATGTTGGCCTTTATCTCTGGTCGTGAAGTGGGGCAACAGCTGTATATCCTACCCATGGAGGGCGGCGAAGCCCGAGCGATAACCGCATTAAAACAAGCTGGCATTCGGGATGTTAAGTGGTCACCTGATGGCCAACAGCTGCTATTGACATTATCTGTGGATCCAACTGTTACGGATCCCAGAACAGAAAAAAGCAAAAGTAACCAAGCTCAAGCCGATGTGGTGGTGATTACGGATGCGCTGTATAAACGCAATGGCGGTGGCTATTTAAATGAACGCCGCTCTGGCTTATGGTTATTGGATCTGAACAGCGAAAAACTGACAAAACTCACCGGTGATGCGCGTTGGCATGATCATTCAGCGGCATTTTCTCCTGATGGCAAACAGATTGTATTTGCTTCAGATCGCAGTGCTGATGCGCTGGAAGGCAGCATGCAGCAAGGGTTATATCTTTATCAATTAAGCGATGGCTCTACCAAGCAACTGACTACCTTGCCTGGTAATGCCAGCGCGCCGCAGTGGTCACCCGATGGCCGTCGACTGCTCTATCAATATCAAGCCGATTATTTTACGCCAGAGCAGTTAGTGTTGCTGACTTTACGCGATGGCACTAACAAGCAGGTGGCAGTTGATTGGGATCGTAATGCTAATAGCATGCAGTGGCTTAATAATGATCGTATTTTACTCAGTGCGGATCACTTAGGCGCTCGGCCTCTTTTTGAACTCAACTTACGGCGTGATAAAACGCAAATTCGCTTAAGCGAACAAGGTAGTGCTTCAAATGTGAGCCTTTCCGCCAATGGCAAACAGCTAAGCTACCTGTGGCAAGATGCGCTAAACCTGCCAGAAATTTGGTTTCAAACAGAGAGCAATGCGCCGCGCCAATTAACCCAGTTTAATCAAGCGTTATTGGCTGAGTTAACACTACAGCCATTAGAGTCGTTTTGGTTTGAACATGAGCAGGGCAAAAGTCAGGGCTTTTTCATTAAACCGCTTGGTTGGCAAGCTGGGCAGTCGTATCCACTGGTGCTAAATATTAAAGGTGGCCCCGGCGGCATGTGGGGTGACGAATGGTTTCATGAATTTCAGATGATGGCCGCCAGGGGGTACGCCGTGGTCTTTACCAATTATCGTGGTAGTACCGGCTATGGTTTTGCTCATCAACATGCGGTGCATGCCGATTACGGCGGTGTAGATTATCGCGATAATATGGCGGTGCTGGATACGGTATTACAGCAACATGACTGGCTTGATGCAACACGCCTGTTTATCACTGGCGGCAGCCATGGCGGTTTTTTAACCAACTGGATCACTACGCAAACCAGCCGTTTTAAAGCGGCGGTCACCCAGCGTAGTGTCAGTAACTGGATCTCTGAAGCGGGTACTCAGCAATTTCCACCCAATTCAATGCGTCGTGAATTTGCGGGTAGCATTTGGGAAAACTATGATTTGTATTGGGATCGCTCGCCGTTAAAGCATGCCGATAAAGTCACGACACCCACCTTGATTATTCACAGCACTGCCGATCACATAACGCCAATTGGTCAAGGCGAAGAGTGGTTTTATGCGTTAAAAGCCAACCAGGTTCCGGTTGAAATGGTGGTGTTTAAAGATGAGAACCACAGTTTGTCTCGAAGCGGGACACCGGTAAATTTGGTTGAGCGCTTAAAGCGCATTTTAGACTGGTTTGAGCGTTATCATCAGCCAACCAAAGCCTAAAACAAAGCGATGATCTGATGCAGGTTGCGCTGTTCTAAACACCGTAACCTGCCGTTATTGC
Source organism: Alishewanella sp. HL-SH06 (assembly GCF_052656265.1). Taxonomy (NCBI): domain Bacteria; kingdom Pseudomonadati; phylum Pseudomonadota; class Gammaproteobacteria; order Alteromonadales; family Alteromonadaceae; genus Alishewanella; species Alishewanella sp. HL-SH06. Next base: position 2,323,134 of record NZ_CP199752.1, on the reverse strand, counting down.
TCAAGGCATAATCACTGAAAAGCTCATTGTTATTAAGCATGACAGCAAACAGTGGTTTTCATGAGCTAATTCATCGAAATAGCCAGGTGCTACAAAAGCAATTTCACCGTTAACTATCGGTTAAATACTCAGTTTTATCGCTAAAAAGTACGCAAGCCATGACGGGGATGATAATTAAATATTCATAACCCCGTTAAGCCAGTACTGACGTTGGTAACAATGTTTAATGAAAATTTGAGGAGCCATATGAAAAAGTCTCTACTTTACTGCGCAGTCGCGCTCTTTAGTTTTAGTGCCGCGGCAGTCACACCACAGCCCTTTTTAAATACGCAGGTGCAATTCAATCAAAGCCAGCAGCAGGCTGACATCTTAGTGCTTTTGGTGCCTGAAAATACCACTGATCTGGCGATAACTAAGTGGAGCAGTGCCAGCCGCGCGCACATCAACCGCGCCATGCAAGTGGCCGAGTTTACCGGTAAAAGTGGCAGCAAACTGGAAGTCGTTGCACCCGTTGGGTTAGATGTTGGCCGAGTAGTGTTACTCGGTGTGGGTAACCCCGCAGAGTTAAGTCGGGCAAAAGCCGAAGAGTTGGGCGCGACGCTAGGCGTACATGTTAACAGCACCTCGGCTAAACGGGTGCAAGTCAATAGCCAGTTGATCAGCGATACCGCCCTGAATACCCACATCAGTACTGCTTTAGCCCATGGTATGGAGCTGCGTAATTACCGCTTTGATCGCTTCAAATCGAAACCGGATGCACGGCCTGTGCAACAATATACTTTGCAAGTCACTGATGTTAAAGCCAGCCAAGCACAATACCAGCAACTGCATGCGCTAGCACAAGGCGTATTTACCGCGCGGGAACTGACCAATTTACCGGGTAGTAGCGGTTATCCTGAAGCCTTTGCTAATTATGCCAAACAGGTATTAGAGCCACTGGGTGTGAAGGTGACTATCTTAGGGCCAGAGCAAATCAAGGCGTTAGGCATGGGTTCGCTGTATGGTGTCAGCCAAGGTAGCGATAAAAAATCACATTTATTAATTGCGCATTGGCAAGGCGCCGACGGGCAACCCGTTGCCTTAGTGGGTAAAGGCAATACCTTCGACTCTGGCGGTTATAACTTAAAAACCTCATCCTCTTCTATTATTCGTATGCATACCGATAAAGCCGGTGCGGCCGCTGTTGTTGGCGCAGTACAAGCGTTAGCAGGGCAAAAAGCGGCGGTGAATGTGGTTGCGGTAGCACCACTGTCTACTAACATTATTTCGCGTGATGCGCAGCTGCCGGGTGATGTGGTTACCGCCGGTGATGGCAGTACCATTGAGATTGGTAGCACCGATGCTGAGGGCCGTTTAATTTTAGCCGATGGCATCTGGTATGCGCGTGAGCATTTAAAGGCGCGGGCAATTGTTGATGTGGCTACCTTAACCGGGGCCAAAGTGGGCGCTTTAGGCACGGTTTATTCGGCCGTGTTTACCGAAAACGCGACCCTTGAACAAACGCTACGCGAGGCAGGCGAAAAAGTGCAAGAGCGTGTATGGCCATTACCTCTTGACGGTTATGACGGCATTATTAAAAGCCGTATTGCCGATAGGATCAATACCGGCTCACCCGGTGCGCAAGCGGGTGCCATCTTCCTACAACACTTTGCCGCTGATACGCCATGGGCACACGTGGATATGGCTGGTGATGCCTTTAATAGCAGCGCGAAAGGCATTCATCCAGAAGGCAGTAATGGCTATGGTGTTCGTTTATTAACAGAGTGGGTTAAGTTGTATCAGCAACAGAGCAACTAACATGCTTGCCAATAGCACAGTGTGAAGTATTGCAAGGGCTAGGGAAAACTCTGGCCTTTTTTAATTTTTAAATAGCGGCGCGACTTATCTTGTCGAGGTGATACTTTACATTGTGTTTAAACTATGACTGGCTAGGGGTAAAGGACAAGTGCAAAACAATCAACAAAAAATTGTGGTGATCAGCGGCGCGGGCATCAGCGCCGAAAGTGGCCTGGCAACCTTTCGTGATCCCGAAGGGTTGTGGCAGCAATACTCGCTGGAAGATCTGGCAACGCCGCAAGCCTTTGCACGCAACCCTGAATTGGTACACCACTTTTACAATGCCAGGCGCAGGCAAGCGGCGCAGGCAGAGCCAAATGCCGCGCATTTGGCTATTGCTAAATTGGAACAGGCTTATCAAGTGGTGGTGATCACACAAAATGTGGATGATTTGCACGAGCGGGCTGGTTCAAGCCAGGTACTTCACTTACATGGCAAATTATCAGAAGCCCGCAGTAGCCGCGATCCACAACTAATACAAGAGATTGGTAGCCAGGCAATTAACGTGGGCGATCTCGCCGCCGATGGCTCACCGCTTAGACCTAACATTGTTTGGTTTGGTGAAGAAGTTACCGCTATGGCAGCGGCTATGTCAGAAGTGGCCAGTGCCGATAAAATTTTGGTGGTAGGTACCTCATTGCAAGTGTACCCGGCAGCCTCATTGTTGTTTTATGCCAGAGAGGATGCTGAAAAAGTGCTGATTAACCTGGATATTGCTGATATTGAAACGGGCTATCAATTTATTCAAGGTAAGGCAGCAACTCAGGTGCCCGCGTTAGTGGCGGCATGGGGCTGTTGACACAGTTAATCATAAATTGTGGCAGTGTCGGTTCATTTCAGCCAGCGGTTTAGTGATAAGCAGCCGGCTTATAAAAGTCGTGCTAGCTCTGACTATGTTTTTCTTTTGAACACCAGCAAGACTGCATTTGCACAAAGGCAAAGCTCTCTATCTTGTGTTATGAGAATAATTTTCTTCAATCAGCGAGTTTTTGCGCCGTATCAAAATGCTATCTTTTAATTTTCAATGCTTTTACCAGACGAAAATCCGATGATTAAGGCACTGATACTATTTGTTTTTTTAGTAAGCCATTTTGCCAAAGCAACAACAGCCCGTGTTAAGACTGACGCAATTTGTTTGCGAGCCGTTACAGGAAAATCGAGCCTTTAACTATCTAGCCTTTCGTTTACATCAAGAAGGCATTTTGCATTAAGATTATTTTTTGTCACAGAAAACGGTGCATGGCTTTTTTGACTAAGGATTTTAACGCAAAGGTCAAAAATAAGTGATTTTAGGTACAGGCAGGGTATTTGATTTTGAGCTTAATGAAAATTTTGTCACAGATCCGTCACAACAGTGTGCGAAAGTTAAATGCTAGAAACCCCATTTAAGGGAAATTTATATTTATCAGTGAGTTATTAAGAAGTGTAAAGTGGTTGCGGGCTTCGGGTTATGAGAATAAAAATTTAAGGTTATTTCTGGTTTTATTAATCCACACTTATTATAATTATTTTATTAAATGTATTATAAATCAATGGATTAAAATTTAATGAAGGTGACATGCATTTTCTAGAGCGTTATGGAATGGCTAAGCATTATGTCACTTTTATTTTTATATTTGTCACTGCCTTTGTCACAAGTAATTTTATGACTTGTATCTGTTTTGACCATAATGCTTGAGGCTAGCCCAAACTTGCTCTGATATCAGCAATGTCGAAAACAGCTTTTGCTCTGCATCCTCAATTGGCAGGAAGCCATAACGCTGATAAAAATTTGTTGCGTCATCTTTTGCATCAGCGAGTACGGCCGAGAAGGCTACCCTTTCGACAGAGGCAACTTCAGTGCCAAAATGGTACTTAATGTTTTAGGTGTGATTTGGCTAATTTTCGAATGCGGTTCTCTATGGGTCAGCGTATGTTACATACGATCTTTCTCAGTAAAAAGTGTATACTTTCTTAAGTCTTACTAACATTGTGAAAACATTGCCATGCACCTGCTTACTGAAAAAGTGTGGAATATGAAACCCAACAAGCCTTTAGCTAAACAACTTGCTAAAAGGGATTTGCCTGCTTTGGTGTGTGATGCCGTCAACCTGGAAGGCGTAGCAATGACGCTGCCGGAAGTGCAGACCATCCTTGATGGCATTACGGTGGGAGGACATCGCATAAGTGATCAAAATATGGCAATTAACCAAGCTAAAGCTTGGGAATATCTGTTCAGTCTAGTTGAGCAAGATAGGTTTACATTTGATAAAGAAACTGCCATCCAAATTCATAATATTGCCGGAAAAGAAGAGGCGTTAGAGTGGGGGAAATTCCGCTCAGGCTATGTTTCTATTGCTGGCTCTGATTATGCCCCGCCTGCACCTGAGATGTTAGACGATAAATGGCGTGAAATTGAGCAGTTGGTTGAATGCGAAAGCGATATCTACGACAAGGCTATTACAGCTTTCCTACAAATGGCTCGAGTACAATTTTTCTGGGATGTGAATAAACGCACTGGCCGTTTTATGATGAACGGTATTTTGTTAGCGCATGGCTATCCTATCATTAATGTGCCAGCTAAGCGTCAGCAAGAATTTAACACCTTAATGCTTGATTTCTATGCTGATAATAATATGACCGCAATGAATAAGTTTTTAAGAAGTTGTATCGATGAAAGAATCATTCGGAATTTTAAGCTCGATTTGCCAATAGGTTAGTCTCTGACCTAAGTTTTACCCGTTAAAAAGGTTTTTACCATGAGCAATACCTGGGTTGTCGACCTTCGCCATTATCTGAACGAAAACGGTGCTATAGAGATCCCATCCGGCCCGGGTTTACGTTTGGCTCAGCATATTGTCGCTATCTTGCAGGAGACCACGGGGGATCCTTACGACGAAGGTTTATTTCCAAAAGTGCCTTGTCGCAGACGGCCAAACCGCAAGCCTTGTACTGGTGAGATTGCCAGCTTCATTAATCCTGATAATCAGCAAATTATCTGGGTTTGCCCAATATGTGAAGATAACGGCTTGATATCAGGTTGGCAGGGCACAATGTGGGATTTGACTCGGGAAGATGCTATCGAACATTGAGTATAACCACTATGTTATCTTGCGGGGCACAAAACGGGCGCTAATTTTAAAATCACCTGGTGCAAGCAACTTGCTTAGATTGGACAAGCGGGCGTCGGTATGGCCTTTTTCAATCTCGCGCAGTGTTTTATCAGATACTTTGGTATAAGCCGCATATTGAGTTTGCGTCATACCGTAAAGTTCTGTGCGTATTCGCCTTATAGCTTCACCGAGACTAATAGCTCCGCTGTTAATATCTGCTTCAATCTGTGAGAGTAATGTCAAACGCTCCTGACCGGAAGTTTCAGTCATACTGCACCCCTAAATTCGCCAGCTTTTCATGCATACGGGAAAATCCTAGCGTTGGAAAGTTTATAATTTCGATGGGGCATTGACGATGCAAGACCAACAGTCAGTGGCATCGTATGAAGTAACTTCAGTTATGTAAGATTTCAGATAAGTGAGTCGGACGAGATTGCTTAATTCATTACCTAGAAAACAGAGTTCCGTAGCATCCCACCACTTCCCGTTATTGAACAACTGTAATATGAGGGTTTTCATACGTATTCCGGAGTTTTGTTACCGATTCACAGTGACATTAGCGCATGAAACGGAGTTAATCCGCAAGCCCAAACTGGTGTTGGGTAGATGCATAAGCATATAATTCAGCAAGTTCTGAATGTCTGTTTTGATCAGCATACCAATCAAAAAGATTCATGACAGAAATTCGCTTTCAAGTTGATACAACTTGTTTTGCCAAGAAGAAAGTAATGGCTGCAATTTCAACTTGCGTATAACCAATATAATTTCATTGCCTGATAAGCCAAGCCGTTTTATGGCTGTCTTAAGTTGCACTAATGAAGTGTATTCGGCTGACATAACAAGTAGTGCGCGGTACAGGGAACCTTCAGGTTTGTTAACCCATAATAGTTTACTTTCAGCTACATGTTTTATGATAACTTGCTGATTACCAGCCTTGAATTCTCTGGAAGGACCAGAGCACCAAAACACTGTTTTGACCGGTGCCTGTGTCTGCAAACCTAATCGATAAGCCTCTTCAATACCTTGGCGCACCATGGTGTAGTTGTGCTTTCGAACCCATGAAAGTGCAATTTCTTCCGCATTAGCCATGATCTTGATAGCGGGAAAGCTCTTTAGAGGTTTCGGCCGTGTATAAATCCCTTTTGCTACTCGAACAACAGAACCTTCTTTGGCCAGCCTGCTAAATGCTTTTTGCACCGACGTAACAGAGCCAAGAGCATAAAAGCTCTCAATGGTGAATGGCATCCCCTTTTGTAAGCGAGATATTCTCTGAGTGACTAAGGCTGATACTGACATTAAGCAATTCTGACTGAATAGGATTCATGTTATTTCATTGTAGCTCAATGTTTACAAGGTATACATAGATATTTTTGTCAGGATTAAGTGGCTTTGCTTAGAGGAAGGCTAAAGATTTCTGTCAAAAATTCTAGATAAAACTGTCACTTTTTGTTTGATTTATACTATTGATTTACTATGTTTATTTAGTAAGTTTTCTGGGTGGTAGCTATGCACGATAAAGCGGCAATAAAAACAGTAATTGACTACTGTCGAGAGAATAATCTTGACGAAACGTTCTATTTGAATTTTATTGCGGCCTTGCGTTTACCACCTAGCTATCTCCACCTGCGTCTTGCAGTTGAAGCTTTGCAAGGTGAATACCAGCGCGCTTCACGTTTTAATTGGTTTTCGAATGAACCGCTCTTTACTCAAGAAAAACTGATTGTTTCAAACATTGCCAGTGCGCTTAAAAATACGAGGAGACACTCAGATAATTTGATTGGCTTGTATGATACGTTTCCACTCGCAGTTTTTCTTATGTTACCCCATCATGAAAGTGTTGGCATTGTTTCTGAAATCTATGCTGTTCTTAAAATTTTTGCACTGAGGTATTCACTAGAGCAGCTAAGTTCACAAGAGGGATCTCAATCAAGATTAGGTAACTTAGGTAACTTAGGTAACATGGTTACTGAAATACGCCGACACTTTAAGAAAACCAGCTCAAGAAATTACGTTATCAATAAAGAGTTTTATTCAGATTTTAAAAGTTTTATCACTCTTTTATCTGATAAGAATGGTCAGATCTGGAGCATTCCGACTCCATTTATCGATTGGATGTCAACGCTAGCGATTGCACCGACTCGCTCAAAGACAAACAACATAAAGCGGAATTTAACTTTAGTAAATGGAGTTACTAGTTCAGTAAAACCAAATGAAAAACACGTTGACGTTGAAAAAATAAATAACATACCTGGCAAATCGACTCGATATTTACATACCAAACCTCAGCAAGTTGTCGAAGAGGATGAGTCACTCGATGAGATTTTTGAATTTTCGGCAGATCCTGAACATCCAATTAGTCTTGAGACGGTTGAACAAAGCCTGCTGTATGGCAATCGACTGCGTACTCAGGAACGACTGCTGCTATCGCTTCGGACAAACGTTTTAACAGAGCATGAATTAGCGATTTTTATTAGTGGCTGTATCAATTCTTTGCAAGCTGAAAAAGAGAAAGAAGCCTTTTGTGCTGCAACCTTACTGCTGAGTTTTTTGACTGCACGCAATTTGGATCATATTAATCAGTTTACTCTGGGGCAGAATTTAGCCTTTGACACTGAAGGCATCGATATTACGAAAGGGATATGGCGGCGTAAAAGCATCGTTATGCCAAATGCAGTAAAACTCGGTCACAATCATCCGATTTTATTTGAGCATAGCGATTATGCTGCTTTGCCGCTACCGACGGTGTTAGTTCGCTTCTTACAAAAATCATTTACTGCTATTACTGAATGGAGTCAGCTTCTTCGCAAAGTTGATGTCGAAGAGGAGCAGCTGCTGGCTTACCTCAAAAAAATTATGGCAAGCATTCCGCGGCGAAACACATTAGCTCAAATCCGCCTGAGTTTATTTCAACAGTTGGCACTGAAAACAGACCCAGGATATGCCGCATTGGTTCTGGCTACAACAGAGCCATTAACGCCAACACCACTTTATTACAAAAGCGTTTCACTTCATAATTTGCAACAGTCTTACTCGGATTATCTGAGGGAAATTGGTTTATACCCTCAAACGGCCGAGCACCGACCTGATGCCGAGCAAATTTACACCGGTAGTTATATTGCAGTAGATGATACTCAGTTGGCGGATTTTTTTAGTCGTTCTTTTGAAAATCTAACTGAACTTTTTGTTCAAAGTAGCCAAACAGAGCAGGGAGTGATTGCGTTTTTAAATGCCCTCACTTGCTACACAACGGTAACTTTACTGGCATGTACGGGTCATCGAAACCGGACGGAATTTCAATTCGAGCCGGCGTTGTTCAACCTTGAACTCGATATGATGATTTTATCGGACAAGACGCAGTACGACGATGCCTCAATTCGTTTTGTGCCGATTGCTGATATCGCTAAAGCAGCTTTGGTTAATTATGCAAAAACCTGTCGGGCGTTAGCTGCGAAATTGGACGACCACCACTTAAAGGTGGCGCTTCTCAAAAAAGGTCTGTGGCAGCAGGGTGATATTGACATACCTTTCCTCAGTATCATCAAAGGCAGTAATGTCAGAGCCGTTTCAAGTGAGGATGTGAGCCTCTATTTAGTAAATGCAGGGCTTAATCTGCCGCTGAATTTTTTCAGGCATCGGTTATGCTCAAGATTAAGTGAAGTGCTGAGCGTCGACGCAGTAAATTGGATCTTGGGACATGTTGGTGAGGGTGAGCATCCGTTCAGTCTAACATCGACACTAACACTAACGGACATCAGTGAGTGCCGACAATATATTAACGATGCAGTGGCACTGCTTAATATTCAAATTTGGGAGGCGCCTTCGCAGCGTGGGTTAGCTGCATTACCACTGTTCAAGCCTTCATCTGAGGGATATGTGCCCGAGTACTTAACGGTTAAACGCATGTCGTTTCGAGAACGCGTAAAATGGGTGAAAGATCTTTTTCGTGAGTTTAGTAAGAGGCTTGAGCCTGACGAATCCATTTTAGAGCATCTTGACGAATTTATGGATGCCGCCTTAAACAGAGCGTTAGAGCTGGGAAATCATGATGACTCTGTTGCATGTGTAAAAATTATAAATAGAAAAATCGAACGTTTAGCGGTCAATCATGAAGAACCTCAAGCCCAACATTGGCGGATGCCGCTTTCTGAATCATTAGTCGCCTTGGATACGCGATTTTTTTACGAGGGTAGGCGAGTCAGAGCGCTGCGTGAGAGACTCTCCGAGCGGATTGTTCATCCTGATTTTGTCATAGATCCGAAAGAGGCGGTTTATGAGGTTGTTCTGAGTGTGTTGATCCAGAGCGCTATCCATTTTACGACAACGGATTTTATAAAATCGTTGCAATCTGAGCGTTTTACCCTGAATGGGCTGCATTTTTTTGATTATCGAAAAAATGAAAATCTTCATCGGATTTACATTGATCCTTTATCAGTAGGCCTGATAAAACGCCATCCGTATTTTTCAGAACAACTCTTTTCAGAGAAACGTTTTCTAAAATTCGCGCGGGCAGTCATTCAAAACCTGGGTTTAGCGCTACCCGGCGAGTTTTTTTCATCGTTGTCCGAATTTAGCCGGTATATTGCGTTTTACGATAATCAGTCGACCGAGCCAGCGCTGATGCGCTCGTTTAGGCTGAACAAAATACAGACAAATCCATTATCACAGTCTGCATTGGCGCGTCTTCTTACGCCCGGGGTTTTGCCGGAAAAACGACAATTATCGGAACCTAAACAATCTGCAAACTATTTAAAACGGCACTCAGCCCAGTCGGTTCAATTACTCAATGAGCGTAAGTTTTTTGATAATTTCATAAAAATTGTTGGTTATAAACGTGCTTCGCGGGAACCCGGTGTGACCATAAAAACGGTTATCCCCCACATCTGGGCTGAATTCGTCAACAGTCGCAGTATCGAAATTAGTGATTTGCTGGCCAAATCAGGGCATTTGTCCGATGCCGCTATTGCTGTGTTGCTGTTCATGGTGGACGTGGGAAAACGCCCAGGTCGGCGACGTAAAAATATCAGCTTTAATACAATAAAAACATATTTTTCAAAGATTTGCGTACCACTTCTTGATGTTGCGCAGGAGCAAAAAATTCTTGCATATGATGAGGATGAGTTATCTGATCTGTATAGTGGCGTGCTTGATTGTCGTGAGCTGGCAACCCGTCCCCGACATGCGGAAATGTTGAGTGATTTACATCGTTGTGTTGAAAAACATTTCTATCTGCCTGAAATTAATTGGTTTGAAATTGAGCCGAATATTCTAAAAAAAGACGAAAAACGTTACGGGAATATTTTGACGACATCAGACTATGAACAGATTTTGGTGTTGTTGCGCAATGATCCCTATTCAGATGAACGGACGCGATTATATCAAGCGGTGATATTTATCCTTGCTTATCGCTGCGGCCTTAGGCGTTCTGAAATAAAAAACCGCCTGCATCGCGATTTAGAGTCCGCGGATGGTTTGTTGTATGTATTTACAAACAAACATTACCGCCTAAAAACCATCAATGCTAACCGCCGAATTCCGGCCACATTGCTTTTAAATCAGACTGAACGAGACATTATTTCTCAGCTTCTGGCTTTTTCAAAACGCCTCGATTCCAGCCCTAAAGGGCGGGTGTTTAATGTCTCAGACAGTGAGTTTGCTCACTTATGTTCGCGCGTTACGGAGGCCATTGTTACTGCTACGGAAAATGATAATGCCAGATTACACGATTGTCGGCACTCATTTGCCACTTATATGTGTTGGGTAGGAATTATTCCGGAAAAGAGCCAGTTGAGTTTGGCTGTAACCAGTTGGTGCCGTCAGCCTCCCGAGGTATTTCTAAAAAATTGGATGCTCGTCACTACAGGTAAATCTTCTGCTCAGGGACATAAATTTATGGCCACACTCGCGTTGGCGATGGGCCATGGCTCCCCCCTGACCACCCTGAGTCATTATGTGCATGAGTTACCCCTTCTAAATCTAGAATATCAGTGCTATTACGCTGAAAATAATCGGTTCGTCACGCATAAAAATCTTGGTGGTTGGTTAGATACCTCCGATCAGAATACCCGTCAAATATCAGTGCGTTCAGAGATATCAACGCCAATCAGTTTGATGCAGCGGATAATGAAGACAGCTTGGCGGTTACCAGAGTCGATCCTCCTAACACCACGAACTTTAAAAGCACTGCCTGAAAAGGACCTGAGAAAAAGCCATCTGGAATGTTGGTTAGAAAAATTAGCAGATTTTCGCGCTCTTGCATTAGCAGACGAGGATGATTTAGATCCATCTCAACCTTTGATGAATCGCCTCTATGAATTATTTGAAAATCGGCAACATGCAGCACCATTATTATTGATGTCTCCCGAGGGGAAAATTAAACCCAATTCTCATATTCGTAGTCGTGTCAGGCGAGTTTTAACAGGCCGTAAAATTATAACGGTTTTAACATATTTGGCAGAGTGCGATATCAGTCCTGAGCAATGTCGTGTGGCGTTAGACACGCTGATAGAGGCTTATATGGGTAATAGGAATTTTTTCATGACTAATAAAAAATTAGCAGCTCTAGGCTCGTTTGAGCAGCTGGGTTTGATCATTATACCCCTTGCAACAGGGGTTCGAAAAACCGGTAAATCCATAAAGAATGGTGCTTTTTATCGTTGTCAACTGAAAAGTGTCGATATTTCTGACGAAATGTATGTTAGTTGCGTCATCTTAAGTGCTTGAATATTAGAAGATAATTTTTCATTTGGAAATTATATTCTTAGACAGGTGTTTTTAGGGTGGCCTGTCAAAATTTCGCGGTTGTTTTGCGTTGTATGCTGATTTTGGTTTAAACCAAAAAAGGAAGATACAATGATTTTATTAAACACGTTCCCTATAAAACAGCATCTGCGCCCCGGCCTCTTTCAGCAACGTGAGCTGATGCACGATATAAATTCAATAACTGCACACCAAAAAATTTACGCCGATTTGCTCAAAAGCAGAGGGGTAAATAATGTTTCAATAATTACATTATTAGATGATGTGGCCAATGTAAAAATATATGCTGATGTTTTGGATGGTGGTGAATTAAATATGTCGGTTGAGGAAGAAATTATAGAACAGTTAAAATCAGCTGTCATTGAATTTAACAACGAATATAACAGTGTTCTAGATGAAAAAATTTCCGGTAGTGACGTTAGTTTTAGTCCGAATTTCAAAAAAATCTTTAACAGCTTGAGTAATTTGGATGACGTTGAAAGTTTGAAAATTGCTGATGAGAGCATTCCATTAGAGAAATTTGATGGAACGCTTTTTCGTAGCGAACGAGCGCTCTGTGAAGCGCCGCTCCAGGGCTATGGAACTCTCGAGATCTTTGATTACAATGATCTTTGCATCATTATTACTCCTCAGTCAGATAGTAAACAAAAATTCCAAAAAATAAAAGCTTATTGCACTCTAGAACATAATATTTATATTACGAAAGCTCGCTATTCAGATAGCTTGTTATATGGTGAGTATGTTGTTGAAGAGGTGGATGGTAAGTTCCATTTAAAATCATTTGATTTGATACAAATGAATCTGGGTTTTGATTAGTTTGGAGTGATAAGTGCTAGGGTAAAGACGTTGTTTTCCTAGCACTTAATGTTGAGCATTAATATTTTTTGAAAGCGGTAGTTTAAAAATATCCTGCTAAAAGTAGTGGTGCGCTAGGTATAATTTTAGTTTAGCGCATTTCAATTCAAAAAGGTAACAATGTTTGAAGTGGTTAATTGATAATGATGCGGTCAAAGGCATTCCAATATCCATTGGTTGTAAAATAATGAACTTTGCCATTATAAACAAACATTGAGTTGGTTTTGTTGCCCATATAGTGGTTGGTGTTATCTAACAATTGGCGATGTACATAACGACCAAAAGGAGTATTAGCATGGTTATCCCATCCATTAACCGATACCGACAACCCTTGGCTTCTCGCTGGAAGAATAATCAACTCACCTTGTTCATCAAATTTAAGTTTATCGCGCATTTCTATCATGGCACCATGATGGCCTATCGTGCGCCATGCCACCGGAAAACCAGCTGCTAAAGAATCTAATTGTTTAGTGTTAGATGCAGCTACAAACTCATCCAAACGAATGGTTATTGAAAAAGATTCTGGTTCATAGTCAAAACGTTGTTGTCGGTTAGTCGAAACTTTGAATAAATAAACAGGGTTAAAACCATTGCAATCGTGAACACAGCTAACGCCATACTCTATATTACTCGCCAAATGTTGAACTTTCCCTTTAATGTTAGCTATAGCTACCGTTCTGGCCTGCTCAGCAGAAGTGATTTCTGTACCATCAATATTTGCAGGTAGTAAATAACCAGAAGTGGCTGCCTTGCTTCCATCTCCAGCTAGTAACCCAACAACCAGGCTAGTGGCACCAAGTGCATTACCTAAACCTGAATTAACACTACCAGCTAATAAATCTCCGGTCATGCTTGCTGCAGTAGAATAGTCCAAAACATCCCAATCTTTAGGTATGGGTTCAGCCGCTAATACATCAACTAGATATTTTCTCGTAGCAGGTTCTAATAAAGCATGTGCTAGCCAGGCAACTTTTGCATTTTCAACACGCTCAGTAACCTTAACAGTATCTTTTTTAGCTAGAACCGACTTAAGCGCAGGGTCACTGGTCATTGAGGCACAGCCCCCTAAAACAGCAATAACACTGATTCCAGTTAAAATACGGCTTAAATCTGATATTTTAAGATTGATATTCATAATCAGCTCCATCTAATTAAATTTTAAAAAGAATTTATCTATATCTTTCGTATTCCTTGGAAAGCAGGACTTGCTTATACGTAAGATTTTACAGGTAAAATGCTTCATTTGTTGCTAAAACTTTACAAAATGAAGAGTTAAGTCCCCATATCATGTGAATGTTATGAGGCAAGCGTAAGATAAACGATTTTTCAGCGCTTTTGAAAATTATTTTTCAGTGGTGTTAATGTAATTAAGACGGTTATTGAACGAAGTTTAGTGCAGCGGGGTTAATGCATTAATACCGAGGAAACCTGAAAACATTTCCGGTTTTGCGGTAATGCCAACTTTCGAATTGGCAGTATGGTACGGAGAGAAATTTCGCTATTAACTTATAGCAGCCAAATCATGCCATTTCACCAAACTTCATTTCTTGGAGAACTGTTAACAGTTCTCTGCGTTTTTCCTCAGTGAAAAGTAGGTCTCGGGGGCATTGACCATCTAGCCTCGGGATTGGCGTATCAAGCCATTCATCTAACCGAGCTTTATCATTATTGAAGAACATGTTTAGCTCATGCTCGAGTTGCAATTCTGAACAATTATGATTTATTTGCATGCACTTACCTAAAGATATGGGGCGCGCTTAAATGTCAAGAATCTAGAATAGATATGCGCAGAATCGTTAAAGTTAAATATCCAAAGCGCTTTGATGACCATGTATTATTTGGTTTCCGGGTAGCCTTTTTATCCCGCTCACAGGCTGGGGGAGCGTCGCTCCGGCATTGCTACTCCAGTGTCCTGGCCCCGGTCAGTAGCAATAGAGTTATTATAGCGTAGTAATAAAAATTGTTGTACTCGTTGCTCTGGCGAACAATTCAATCATTTTACTACGGCACTGAAGAGAGAACATTATTCTTTTTTTTCATTAAGTTGCTGCTGTTTTATTTGCTCAGTTTTTTCCTTTTTCTCAAGCTCAAATGCCCGAAAAAGCCGCACCATCATATAGACAAAAGATGCAGCGATGGTCAGCAGCATCGCAATCTCATAACCGTTAAGCATATTATTCTCCTTAAGTAGGGTCTAGGTAGCTAAGCCGCCACAACTTATGCGGCGGCTGATTTGAGATTAATTGTAGATGTCGTCCGCTTGAGCAAGTAGCGCTTTGCGAAGATCATTCGACAGTGTTCTTGCATCATCCTGGCGCATACAGCTTGGACAGCAGAGTTTATCAGTGACCCATGACTTTACTGCGGCTTCATTATTGCGATCGCCGTCCTTGCCGATAAGTAATACTAAACCGACATCGTAACGATTAATTTTTAAAAGGTAGATCAGAGAGTGCGTCATTTTATTGATTTTCTCTGCTAGTTCTTTTTCCGCTTTATGAGCCCGGTAGGCTGGGGTATTTTCAATTTTTAACATGTTGGTATCCTCGATTACAGGGCTGCACCTAAGGTGGACGTTAATAACTGTTCAAACGCTGAGCCATCATTGCGTGTCAGGTTTGGCACAAAACGTGAGTAGGTTTTGAACAGCATTTCGGTGGTCGAATGACCCATTTGCCGGGCAATCCATTCTGGCGACTCACCAGCGGCTAACCACAGAGTGGCTGCCGTATGGCGGGTTTGGTAGGGGCGACGCTTTTCAAGCCCCAGGCGTAACAACATCGGATACCAGACTCGCTTGGTGACATTGTTATGTTCAAGCGGTTTGCCTTCACGATTACAAAACACGTATTCAGAAAAATTACTGGTAGCTCGGTATTGACGACGCAGTGCCTCCATTACCGGACCAATCATTTTGATATCCCGCTGAGAAAAGTCGTTTTTGGTGTAATCATCTTCACCGGCGACGATGGTTTCCCTTACCAGGATGAGACCACGATTAAAGTCTACATAACGCCATTTCAGGCCATCAACTTCACCCGTGCGCATCCCGGTAAAAAAGCGGACGATATAATAGTTGCGATAGTCAGAGCGGCACTTCTCCAGGATAAGATTCACTTCATCCAACGAGAATGGCTGCACGTCACTCTTGGGTACCTTTAGCGGTTTAATGCGCGTAAAAGGCGTGTTAAAGTTATACCGGTCGGCGGCTTCATCAAAAATCCGCCTTAACGGATCCATGATTTTGTTAATACGATTATTCGATAACGCTTCTTTATTGCTCCGGCCAGGGACTTTTGCGAGGTTTGACCGGAATTTCAATAAATCAGCACGGGTGATGTCGCCGACACCTTGAGCGCCAAATGCAGGCAGGTAGTACTTATCAACTGAACCGCGAATACTGATGCGGTAGGACTGGCGCCACTGGATCACGCTTTCCTGATACCACTCTTCCACAAATTCAGCAAAAAGCGGAGTGCGGGTCGCAGTAATTGCAGCTTGTGCGACCAATGCCTCAGTATCCAGCTCAGCCAAGGTGCTCAGGTAACTGCTATTGGGAAAATGCTTTGCATAATTAAAGGTACCGGTTTGAATTTCTGCTTCAATTTGCTGCAGGTGCTTTTCCAGTTTTTTACGGTTACCCTTATTATCGAGTAAGGTAGTTTGCTCGCGGCAACGGCGCCCTTGATACATAAAGTCGTAGTAGAGGCGGGCAGTCTCACGGCGGACAGAAATTTTACCCATTGACCACCTCCTGCTGCTCACACATCATGCCGATGCTGTCGTGTGTTGAACTCAACCAGTCAGCTTCAATGGTTTCCCAGATAAACAGCAATTTGCGCCGCCCGAATGGGCGAATGTAATGCCGTCCTTCAATCAGGAAGGTGTCTAACAACATGTTACGGATAGAGCACACATCGTAGTGAATGCGCTCGGCTAACTGCTCGGTAGTTAAATAAGTACGTGTTGCACTCATTGTTATTTCCTCTTGTTGGGTATCGCACCGTTGCGATACAGATTTCACGTTACCGCGCTTTTAAATTCCCGCCACAAACCTCGCAGCTGAGGCAAAACAACTAAAAGACATCGCTAACCGTTTTGTCTGTGCCGATTTCTCGCCACATAAGAGCAGGCTAACCGAGATACAAATTGACGCCACAAATCGGAAAATGAGGAAAAATCCCAGAAGGAAATAACAGCCGTTACGGCCAGATCGTTTTGTAGCGCAGTTGCGATCCTGCGATAGGCTGGTGCTGAATCAATCAGAGGAGAGTGACTATGTTGCGTTATAAAGTTCGTGAGTTGTTAGCTGAGAAGAGTTTTGTTGAAAATCGTCGGATCACATTTAAGGAGCTGTGTGATGTCAGCGGCGTCAGCCGGCAAACATTAACTCGGATGGTTAATCAGCGAGGCTATATTACCGGGACAGATACCCTAGATAAGCTTTGTGCGTATTTTAACTGTGGGGTAGGTGAGGTGTTGGAGTTTGTGCCAAACGATAGGATTGATAACACCACCCTCCCTGCGAAATAACGTCTGGCATATGGAGAGTGCCACTGAACTGGTCAACAAGAGACAATAAGTGGCATTATCATCTTGCGGTGACTTTACGCAGTTGCACATCGTATTAATTAAACAGCCCTGAGCATAACCATTTTTTACGAAAACCATGCTAGATTTTAATTGTTTTCAACAGGAGAAATAAAAATGCAGGTTTACGGTATTGTGGCTTTGATTGTCGGTTTTTTCGCAATTGGTCTTACCCTATACTTAGCGTTACGCGTTGCCAAGAAAAGAGACCTTGGCGAGTGACAAATAGCCATACTAATAAGAAAAGCTGCGCAGCACATACGCTTCGAGTAAGACACCTCAACTTTTATCATTATCAGATCCCTGATTACATGCAAAGCGGTAGACCACGTATAGGTTTACGCCAGCCATGATAAGAAAAAAAACGCCGATACTGATTAATATTCCAACCAAAGTGAGTTCCTAAACCTGATTTGGTTTTATTTTTTTGGGTATACGGATTTAATGGTTGATGGGGCACCTTCACCCCATCAATCTGATACCACCCTCAGATGGTTGATAGATCGACTCCGTAGTTGAGTTCCTCTGCGAAGTCCGGCAGTCCGTAACCGATGGTTTTCTTGTAGAAAGGAGAGACCTTCGCAGTCGGTGCCTTCTTCTTGTGCTTCGTGGTGTAGAGCATTCGTGCCCGCATCACCTCGAAGGAGTAACCGCGCCCTTCACGGTTCTTGTCCTTGGCCAGTCGGTTGATGGAATCCGTGTAAGCGTTGGTGACGGGCATGTCCGTCTCGAAGT
Organism: Alishewanella sp. HL-SH06; assembly: GCF_052656265.1. Classification (NCBI taxonomy): domain Bacteria; kingdom Pseudomonadati; phylum Pseudomonadota; class Gammaproteobacteria; order Alteromonadales; family Alteromonadaceae; genus Alishewanella; species Alishewanella sp. HL-SH06. The sequence continues at coordinate 2,305,270 of NZ_CP199752.1, read as the reverse complement.
AGGTCATGGTCTCTTCGCGCCAGTTTCCCACTGCCCTGACCAGATCGCTCCAGACTTCCTTTTGGCCCTTCGGGATGGTGGCTATCCACTTGTCCAGGGCGGCTTCTGCCTGGAGCCGTGTGGTGGCGTCCCAGATGCCGTAGAAGCGCTCCTTGTGCTCGTAGGCGGCCAGCAGTTGCGGGAACGCGCCTGTCCAAGTCTCCATGATGAGGCGCTCCCGGTCTGAGACTTCGTGAGCGCGTTTCAGCAGGATTTTCCGGTCTCCCTTGAGAGTCCGGCTCTGGGACGGTTTCAGCTCCTTTCTGAGGCCCTTGCGCACTCTCTCTAGGGCATCGTTGGCCATGCGTACCACATGGAACTTATCGACCACGATACGGGCCTGGGACAGCACAGCCTTGACCGCTGCCCGGTAGGGGTTCCACATGTCCATGCTGACGATCTCGACCTTCTGGCGGTCTTTCAGCTTCATCAGGTAGTTGGTCACCACGTCCTGACGGCGGGTAGCCAGCAGGTCGAGCAGGGTTCGCTCCTCGATGTTGGTCAGGATGCAGCGGTAGCGCTTGTTCAGGTATAGCTCGTCAATGCCCAGGATGCGGGGCGTCTCGAAGCGGTGCCAGCGCCCCAAGAACTCGGCGCGGGCGTCCGTTGAAGATGTCGCGTACCGTCTTCTCGTCCAGACCTGTCTGTGCCGCCACGAAGGTGTAGGGGTGGTTGAAGGATTCCTTCTCCACGTATTCATGCAGCCGCAGCGTCATACGGAAGCCGTCCACCATCTCCGGTAGCTGGGGCCTGAAGGTTGTCTTGCAGGCCCGGCAGGTGTACCGGCGGCGGACCACCCAGAGGGTGACCCGCTTGCCGTGGATGGGCAGATCACGATAGGGAACATCACGCTTGCCGAACCGCACGAACTCACCCTGCACTCCGCATTCTTCGCAGGCAATGGGATCGGGCGCGTCCACTTGGAAGTGCATGTCGTCGTCGGTGGTTTTGTAGCCCAGTACTTGGTATTGCGGCAGGTGAAGGATGTTGTCGGGAAGTTCGGTCATGGTGTTGTATAGGCGAAGGTTTCAGTCAGATCCATCCGACTCGGCATTGGTGTTTGTTTTTTTACCCAAAAAGCTGCCGGAAACTAAAAGTAAGGCACCGAGGACAATTGCAATATCAGCCAGGTTGAAGGCCGGCCAATGCCAGTCTCGCCAATAGAAATCAAAGGAATCCACAACATAGCCGCGAAAGACCCGGTCAATCAGGTTGCCCATGGCGCCACCGAGGATAAGACTGTAAGCGATGGCTTCTCCTTTATGACGATTTTCAAGGATCAGCTTGATCAGAAAAATCGAGACCACTACCGCGATTCCGATAAAAAAGTAGCGCTGCCAGCCTCCACCATTCGCAAAAAGACTGAATGCGGCACCGGTATTCCATACGTGTACCCAGTTAAAGAATGAGGTCACTGAAATAGACTCGCCATAGGCCATTGATTGTTGCACCAGCCATTTTACGGCCTGATCAGACGCTGCCAGCAGGCCGGAGATGGACAACAGAGCGTACGGTGACAGATGTTTGCCAAAAATGGACATTGCTTAATCCTTGAGCGCCAGAATGCGTCTAGCACCGTTAAGCACAATTACCCCCGCGATGGTGCCGATAATCAGATCCGGATAATTGGACCCGGTCCACGCGACCAGAGCGCCGGCGGTGATGACCCCCAGGTTGATCACCACGTCGTTGGCCGAGAATATCCAGCTTGCCTTCATGTGCGCCCCGCCCTCCCGATGTTTGGATATGAGCAGCAGACAACTGGTATTGGCAATCAATGCGACGAATGCGATAGCCATCATCACCAGGGATTCAGGCTCACTACCGAATACAAAGCGTCTCACCACCTCTATGAGTACGCCCACAGCCAAGATCAGTTGCAGTACACCAGCAAGATGCGCGGCACGTACCTGCATTTTCACGCTATGTCCAACCGCATAAAGGGCAAGCCCATACACCGCCGCATCGGCAAAATTGTCCAGGGATTCTCCAATCAGGCCGGTGGACCGGGCGATCAGACCGGCAGTCATTTCCACCACGAACAGAAGTGCATTGATGCCGAGCAACCAGCGCAGGGTCCCGGATTCTTGCTTAGCAGAAGCTGCCGAAAACTCGGCGGCCTTGATGGTCTCCGGATTTGCAGCAACGCTTTCCTGAAGCGCGGCGCCTAGCCCCAAGGTCTTCAGTTTCGAGGTGACGGGCTCGACCTCGCCGTCATGCACGACCTTCAGCCGGCGGTTCGACAAGTCGAAGGACAGCGCCCGAATCTCCTCAAAGCCGTTCAGGGCTAGGCGAATCATTCGTTCTTCTGATGGACAGTCCATCTTCGGCACGGCATAAACACTGACCCATCTCCCCGACGCATCGGAGGAGGCCTGCATATCGGTATCCGCCGCAGGCCTTGCATGGTCGCCACAGGGGCCTCCGCAGTTTTTACTCATGATATGACTCCACTTGAATGTGATCGGGTTTTCATTTAAAACTATATAGTCGCTATAAGGTCAATAGCGTAGAGAATCCGTTGCGGAGGAACCCGATGCGTATTGGTCAGTTGGCACAGTCAGTAGGGGTAGATACACAGACGATCCGCTTCTACGAACGGCAGGGCTTGTTGCCGCCGCCTGGTCGGCAGGAGAACGGTTACCGTGTCTATACCGAGAAACACGTTGAGCGGCTGGCCTTTATTCGTCGCTGCCGCATCCTGGATCTGTCACTGGCAGAAATTCACGAACTAAAGCGCTATCAGGACGACCCTCATCAGTCCTGTACCGCTGTCAACGCCTTGCTCGATGATCACATCTCTCATGTGCGGTCTCAGATAACCGCTCTGCAAGCGCTTGAGAAACAACTCGTTTCACTGAGAGCGAGTTGCAACGATGACCGGGAAGTTGAGGCGTGTGGGGTTCTTGCTGGAATTAGCGAAGGAAACATGCACCAGCAGTAGGTGAAGCATCAACCAGATAATCCGATGAGATGCCGGTCTGTCTCACTCTCATGCAAAGGTAAGATCAACCATTTAATCCGCTTACCCCAAATTCCCATTTGGGCAAGAACAGCCTTGCCCGACAGTATTGCAAGCTTTGTGGCGTGAATTTTTATCTGTGTTGAGATGGCCTGGTTCATTTAACCCAAAGGAGGCCATATGAACATTCCATTGATGAAACTTGATAACCAAACTTTGCTAGACCTGTCTGATTATAGCCATTCGCTGGAGATGGAAAACCTAAGTATTCACCTCTATCTCGAATACAAGGGTGCGAGAACCGGTGTGATTGAAGGTGATGATCCTTTTGAAGAGCCAATTTCTGGCATCAGCCCCAAAGGATTTGCATTGTTAATGTTGGCCAGCTTAAATATGTGCTTTCGGCCTGCGGCAGGCCACCCAAATCGTGAAGTAATGCTGGCCGTTCCCGTCTCGTTTGGCACGTTTCATGTCTACAGCATGTTACCCGGCTGTTGGAAAAAACCAACATCAGGTTCACGCTATCTGGGCTTTACCATGATCTTTAATCAACATCACAGAGCCTTGGCATCGATTATTCAAGCAGAATACCCGGATATATTGGTGCTCCCCGAGCCAGAATGTGAGCAGTTAGTGCTGGCCAGTTATTTCACCATTGATGAAGAGGTGTATTTGGCGGATATCTGCGATGAGGTGTATGGTCAAATTCAGCAGTTTAGCGAAATAGATAAGCGGTTATCTGCTCTAAGTTAGAAAGCAACACCGGAGCAGCATGCCATAGGTTTGAGTCTGTGAAGTGCTGTTCCAAACTGTTATTACGCCGTTGTAGTTTTGCGTTGTCTAATCTGATAATTACTTAACTTAACAGTTAATCTTAGGGTGAGCTTCAGGTATCAATCATTGAAACATCGGTGGTATACACTTGGAATATATCCAACCAAGGAGTGTATCTATGACAAGCCAAATCCTTCGTGACGCTGCCGGACATCCCTATGCTTTTATTGATCATCATCCAGGTGGTGATCAATCCATTCGTACAGTGGATGGTGTGATTGGACGCTATTATGCTGGTATGAACTACACCATGGATTTACGCCGCGGCACTGTTATAGCGAAAGGGAATGCCCTGCAGAGTTTAGTCGCGCCTAAGATTTACTAAGGAGAGTGCCAATGCAAAAGCTCCCGATTTTTTATCGTGATGAAATTATCAGTGATGTTAAGAGCTTTTCTCCGAGTGCTGCTAAGCCTGCGCTTGTTGTAGAGCGCTGGCTTAGCCTTTCACAGCCAATTGAGGTGTGTTCCTTTGAGCCTGTAACACCAGACAGCCTCAAATTAGCTCACGATACTGATTACGTTGATGGCGTAATGAACGGAATTCTTAAGAATGGTTTTGGTAATAAAGATATAGCTGTTGCTAACAGTTGTCTTTATACCGTTGGGGCCATGCTTGCCGCTTCAAGAAGTGCACTTGTTTCCAAGCAGGTTGCCGTTGCACCCGTATCAGGCTTTCATCATGCAGGTTATGCGGATGCGTTTGGGTTTTGCACCTTTAACGGTTTAATCATTACTGCCTTAATGTTAAAGCATGAGGGGGCACTCAGCAAAATAGCGATCCTAGATTTAGACGTGCATGAGGGCGATGGCACTCGGGAGATTATAGACAAACTGCACTTGAACGATTGGATTGTGCATCATAGTTTGGCCTACGCGGTTGACCCAATACCTGACAATGCACCAGCTTATCTTGATTCGCTGCCGAAGGTTTTAACTGAAATGGCCGGTTGTGATCTTATTTTGTTTCAAGCCAGTGCAGATCCGCATATCGATGATCCACTGGGAGGTTTTCTTACAACAGAGCAGCTACGAGAGCGAGACAAGATCGTATTTACTTTTTGTCAGCAGCACAAGATACCACTGGCCTGGAATACGGCGGGAGGGTATCAGCGCGATGAGCAAGGTAACATCTGGCCCGTGCTTGATTTACATGACAATACACTGAAGGAGTGTGTCAGTGCTTACCTAGGAACAGTTCTAGATTAATACTTGAAAAGTATTGATTAATCTGACGCTTAGATTTAATTTGATTGTTTTGAGCAAGGAGGCTTAAATTGCCTAAAGCACCCAGTATTGAGCTATCAGACCTTGACATAGTCTCTGTAATACCTGAAGAACCTGCTGCCCCGATTACATTGGGTGAGATAATCAAACGATTAGAGAATAATCATACATTTGACAAAAAAAGTCTTGAAACCCGCAATTTAGAACAATTTGTTCGTCGTGTAATAAAGAATGAAAAGCTTCGTTTTTATAAGGTATATGAGGATTGTTCAACGCGTCCATTTTTATATGGTCGCCTAAGAAATCCCTATATACAAGCTTTAACTGTATTAAAGCAGCTCAGTTTTCTCAATGACAAGGTTACTCGTTTCTTACCTTTGCACCACCAGGCGATCTTTCAAAGTTCGGCAAAGCAGAACGTGATTGACAGGTGGCAACAATATATCTATGTCGCGCCCTCAGCTGTTTGGCGTTCACCGGACTACAGCGCCGAAGCATTAAGAGTACTTTATTCGGCGATTGAAAATCAGCACCCCATTGCGTTTGATTACCGCAATATGAAAGGGCAAGCCAGAAGAAAACAGCTGATGCCTTGGGGGTTGATGTTTAAAGCAGAAAAGATCTATTTGTTGGGTGTTGAGGTGCACTTAGATATTGATAAACCCGCCTCTTATGCGGTGCATCGAATGGAGAACCTAGCTCCATTACCCATGGAACAGAATTATCGCTGTAAACCAGACACCAAAACGCTTACCCAGATTTGTGAGGAACATGAAATCGGTTTGTTCAGCTCACACCGAGATAAAAAAATTGCCATTGAACTTAAGTTTTATGGTGATGCAGCCCGTTATATCGATGAAACACCGCTAAGTGATGATCAGAAGGTTATTTCGCTTGCCGATGATTGCCGAGTATTAAAAGCAACGGTGCGTGATTGCTACGAACTAAAGAAATTTATTCGAGGCTTTGGCGTGAATGTCGAAGTGCTTGCTCCTGCTGAACTTAGGGCGGAACTTACTGCGGAATTACAAGCGCTGCTTAAGCGTTATGCTGACGCATAAAAATCGTGTAAAGGAAAACCAAGCTATTTCTTATCAGTGGAAATAGCCATCAAAAGGAGAATATATGACCAAGGCCCGCTACCTTACTAAATCCCGCTTTAAGCTTGCGCTGGAGTGCCCAACAAAGCTGTTTTATACGGCAAAGCCAGAGTACGCGAATCAATCTCTTGATGATCCGTTTCTACAAGCCTTGGCTGATGGTGGTTTTCAGGTTGGCGAACTGGCTAAACAATACTTCTCTGGTGGCATTGATATCGAAACACTGGATGTTGAAAAAGCCTTAGCCGAAACGCGTCAATTAATGACGCGCGATCATGTCGTTATTTTTGAGGCGGCAATCCGTTATCAGCAGTTATTAATTCGCGTAGATGTGCTGGTTAAATCGCCGGGTGCAATTCAGCTCATCGAAGTTAAAGCTAAATCATATAATCCAGAAAAAGATGGCGATTTTTTAAATAAATCTGGGAAAATTGACAGTAAGTGGAAGCCTTATCTTTATGATGTTGCCTTTCAGAAATACGTGATTGCTGCAGCCTTCCCCGAACATAATGTTTCATCCTATCTTATGTTGGCAGATAAGCAGCAAGCTTGCCAAAGCGCAGGATTAAATCAGAAGTTTCTATTAACCCGTGATGAGCGATCGCGGCGAGGCGTAAAGGTCATACAATCACTAACTCAACAAGATCTTGCTGTGCCATTGCTTAGAAAAGTGAACGTAGACCATGTGGTTAACAAAATTCTTAGTGGAAATAATTCAGATGACTTACCGCTATCTTCCTTTAGTGAAAATGTAGCGTATTTTTCTAAAGCCTATGCTGACGATGTTCGCTTATCTGCAGAGCTCGGTGCCAAGTGTAAAACCTGTGAATTTAAAACAATGCCTAATCAAACCGAGCTTGCTTTAAAAAGTGGCTTTATAGAGTGTTGGCAACAAAGGCTTGGCTGGCAAGAAAGTGATTTTAACGACGCTAATGTATTATCTCTTTGGAATTTCCGTAAAGCAGATCGTTTTGTCAAAAACGGCCTCATAAAATTAAAACAGTTTACTGAAGAGGACATTGATTTTGATGGAAATCTCAGCACGCCTCTAAGCACAACGGCCCGTCAATGGTTACAAATTTCTAAAGCCAAAAATCAGGACGATACTGTGTTTATTGATAAAGCTCAGTTACGTCGGGTCATGGCAAGTTTTACCTATCAATTGCATTTTATTGATTTTGAAACAAGCACTGCGGCATTGCCCTATTTTAAGGGGATGGTGCCATATGAGACGGTAGCATTTCAGTTTTCGCATCATGTGTTACATCTCGATGGCAAAATAGAACATAAAACGCAGTTTCTTGAGGCCGCGCCTGGTCAGTTTCCAAACTTTGATTTCGTCCGTACATTAAAAGCAGCATTATCAAGTGATCAGGGCACTATATTCCGCTACTCAAATCATGAGAATACCGTTTTAAATCACATTGCTAATCAGCTAGCCGCCTCTGAAGAGGCAGATAAAGACCAGCTAATCGATTTTATTAAAAGTATTACGCATTCAGGTCAGGATAAAACGGAAAAATGGCAAGGTAGCAGAGATATGGTCGATCTGCTGGAGTTAGTTAAAGCCTACTATTTTGACCCCACAACCAAAGGTTCTAATTCACTAAAAGCGGTGTTACCTGCGATACTGAATCGTTCTGATGCGCTGAAAAATTATTATAGTTCTCCAATATATGGCACGGCTGATATGCCTAGCCTTAATTTTCAACACCATACCTGGATTGAACTTAATGATGAAGGAGAGGTTATTGATCCCTATAAAAAACTTCCCAAACTGTTTCAGGATGCCAGTGAGCACGATATTGCATTACTCAGTGAAGCCGATGAGCTTAATCATGGTGGTTTAGCGCTGAGTGCATATGGCAAGCTACAGTTTACTGCCATGTCGGATTATGAGCGGGCAGAACTTGAATCTGCACTTTTAAAATACTGTGAATTGGATACCCTGGCTATGGTTATGCTTTATCAAGGTTGGCAATTTTCTCTAGCTGAGTGAGCATAATTGCAATTTAATGATAGGCTTAGCACTTGCTGGGGTTGTATCAATCAATGATACAACTCTCTGCTACAATCTGCGCCCAGTCAACGATGGAGGGGATATGGAGCAGATTTTTCTAAAAGGTGACCAAGCAAACACCTTAGTCGTAAACCCGATAATTTCAACAGATCTGGCCATTGCCGTTCGTTGGTTAATTAACATCCAACAACATTTTTGCCGGTATCGCTGCGAAAAAGTGCTTACGGGTCTTGGCGTGCCTGATGAGCTGGCGTTTGCCATTTTTACTGAAGAAGCTGACCTAAATTACAACGCTATTATCAACCAGCTTGATACCTTTATTGCTGACCGTCCGCCTTTAGCGTTGGATAAAAATACTCAAGTGTTTGGCACCATGATTGGTTTAACGCCTATTGAGATAGCGGTATTCCGGTTTGTCCTGATAGCGCGTACCTGGGTAGGCATTTTTAATGATGTGCGAAACGCCAGATACTATTCATCTAGCAACGATACGTACGAGATCCTGGCAAATTGTATTGGTGCTGACTTGTACGATGTTGAATTAGCCCTGCACGACAAATCGCCCCTTGCTTTATGTGGTTTGCTGAAGCAGGAGAGGGGGCATACCTTTATTGATCATTTTAGAACAATGAATGTATTCGGAAAGCTCTTCTCAGACAATTTTAATCCGCAAAGCTTACTTGAACAATTTTGCACACGTGTCAGTGAGCCTGAGCTGAACATATCCGATTTTGATTATTTAACTGAGCAAATGACGCTAGCGTCAAAATTAATTTCAGCAGCCATAAATCTCAAACATCGTGGTTGCAATATTTTGATTTATGGCCTGCCTGGTACAGGTAAAACAGAAATTGCTAAGCTGCTTGCGTATCAAAACTCGCAGCAGGTAACAGGCGTTAGCGCTGGATTTGAGCAAGAGGTTTATGGTGCTAAATCCAGACTAAATGCACTTTTAATGTGCCAAAAAATCTACGGCGCAAATGCGGAGCATGTTGTGATACTGGATGAGGCTGACGATGTGCTGCCCAGTCAGATTGGTATTTTACTGGGTAATGCCGATGCGCAAAAATTGGCGATAAACACCATTTTAGAAACGAATAATTGCCCTTGTATCTGGATTTGTAACAGTATTAGGCAGTTCGATGCAGCGCAGCTGAGACGTTTTAGCCAGATTATCCCTGTAAACGCGCCACCAAAGAACACACGGTTGAAAATTGCCCAGCGTTATTTGCAAAACACGGGGGTGTCGGCAGCCTATATAGATGAGCTTGCTGCAGATGACAATATCACTCCGGCGTTATTAGCGAGACTCTGGGCTAATAATACTGTTCTTGGCGAGATGTCGCCTTTACAAAAAGAGCAGTGCTTCGATTTAATATTAAACCCTATGTTAGAGGCACAAACAGGGCGTAACCGCATTAAGCCTGCAAAGAAACTTATTCGCCCTGAGTTATATAACAGCGATTATTCGGTTTCTAAATTAACCAACTATTTAACTCAAGCCGTTGATTTAAAGTTATGTATCTATGGGCCTCCCGGAACCGGTAAAACGAGTTTTGCCCAGTATCTAGCTGATCAATTAGGACGCCCCTTGCTGCAGAAGAAAGCAAGTGAATTGCTGGGTAGTTATGTGGGCGAAACCGAGCGTGCGATTGCCAAGGCGTTTAGCCAAGCACAAAACGACAAGGCAATTTTGCTGCTGGACGAAGTTGATACATTAATTGGCCATCGAAACCAGGCAGAGCGGCATTGGCAAAAAACCATGACCAATGAGTTACTGATGCAACTCGATCACTATCAAGGCACTTTGGTATGTACCACCAATTTTATTGAACAAATCGACGCTGCAGCGTTACGCCGCTTTGATGTAAAAGTGCAATTAAGCTTCTTAAAACCTGAACAAGCAAAATGCCTGTTTAGTGAATGTGTTCAAGCGCTTGGTTTACCAGCACCGTCAACTCCACTTCTGGCGCGTCTGGAAGGAATGCAGCTTACGCCAGCCGATTTTGAGCTTGTCATAAAACAAATGCGATTCAATCCGATTGAACAGATTGATGCTGATGCCATATTGGCTCAGTTAAGGGCTGAGATCGCGTTACGAGGGCAGGTAAAATCTAGAATGGGGTTTGTACTCTGATTTAGCATATTGATAAAAATATTAACAGCGTTGCTAAGAAATTTCATAACTTAATACAGGCATAGCTCAAAAGGTTGAGTAGCCTGCAGCTATCGCTATGTTCAGCTGTATTTAAGGGTTGTTCGTAAATCACTATATTAGTCAACAAGATTGGATGGGGAATTTAATGCAATACATTGAAACGTTAATAGAAAACTGTAAAAAGGCCAAAGCGGCATTGCCTGTTAGAGAGTTTGTTTTATCTGAATTGACAGAGCTGAATGATATTGGAACAGCAATTTATATAATCGAAGAAATTGATGGAGATCCCGCAAGAACCTTCATGACCCTATCAAATTACAAAAAGACCAAGGAACGAGCTTGCCCTAAGCTAAACTCAGCATCCCCTGTGATGTATGTAGGATCTTCGACTACTGGAATTAGAAAACGGATTGAACAGCACTTGGGTGATGGCCCAGCGACTACCTATGCCTTACATTTAAAGCATTGGTTCAAAGGTAAATATAAAATCACGATAAAAATCTATGATCAGCCGATTGAAGTGATTCAAATCATTGAAGATGCGCTATCACATGCTTTGTCGCCAGCTTTTGGTAAAAGTGGTGGCAATAACAAGTAAATGTTCTATCAAAGCAATCTTGCTAGCGGTATAGATGTATTATGTTTTGATTCATCTATAGCTTAACCCGTTGTCGCGCTTAAATATCTCGGGCTTACCTGATCTCGATAAATCATATATAGTCTACTAAATTAACAAATGGAGTCTTGTTGTCGATGAGTAATATTCAAACTAACTTAATTGCCCATTTTAAAAAAATTGGATTTTCGTCACCAGTGTTTACGTTGGCAGAGCCGGAGTTTTTCAAGGTAGTTGTCCGATTTTCCCGTTTTATGCTGCTGCCTGAACTGGCACGATTTCCCGCTCAGGATTCAGACTTACTGGCCCTATAGGGCTCCAGTTTCTTGTTGCTCTGCCAGCCCATCGCTGTGGGTAATCTGACTTTGCTTGTTCATATACCGCTTTACGCTTTTCCAGCAGAGCCGTATCTTGGTGCTGATGCCGCTGCGCCGGTGTCACGAACCTGATACCACTATGGCGATGCTCATTATTGTAGAAGCGTGTAAATTCTAACATCCACTCTCTGGCACTACCTACGGTTGCAAAGCCGCCGGTTGGCCACTGCGGACAATATTTCACCGTCTTGAACAACGACTCCACATACGGATTATCATTGCTCACTCTGGGCCGGCTGAATGAGGAGGTTACACCCCATTCTTGCAATTTTACCCTGAGCGTACTGCCTTTCATCGGACTGCCGTTATCTGAGTGCAGTACCAGTGGTTTAAACAGGCACTGCTCACGGAGTAATGCACGCTGTACCAACTCACTGGCCAGTTGACTGCATTCCTTGTCGTGCACTTCCCAAGCCACCAGTTTTCGGCTGTAAATATCGATGATCGCGTATAAATACCAGTATAAACCGCGTATGCCTGAGGGCATATAGCTGATGTCCCAACACCACACCTGATTGGGTGCTGACGCACTGTAACTGGTGGGCATTGGCCGCTTCTGAGGTGCTTTGCTTTTGCCACGATGGTGCTGTTGGTTTGCCGCTTTTAATACCCGATACATCGTCGATTCCGACGCCAGATAAACACCTTTATCTGCCAACCTCGGCACAATTTGCGATGGCGGTAAGCTGGCATACTCTTCGTCATTACAGGTGGCCAGTATCTGCTCGCGCTCGGTTTCACTAAGCTTGTTCTTCGGCTCTTGCCTGATGGCTACTGGCCGTTTATCTTCAAGCACCACACCTTGCTCATCCCGCCAGCGGCGCAGTGAACGCAACGGTATCTCAAGCTCCTGTGCAGCCTTATCACGCCTGGCACCGGCTAACACGGCTTCATCAAACCAGACCAGGTTTAAGCTGCGTTCACTAACCGACGTTAACTGTCCTCGTCCTCCTCGCCGTAGTACGCTCTGAGCTTTTTTCGCAGCACCAGCAACGCTGCCGCCTCCGCTAAGGCTTTTTCTTTACGGTTAAGCTCGCGCTCTAACGTTTTAATGCGCTTTTTATCTTCTCTAGACTGCTTTTTCTCAGCAGCCTTGCGCTGAGCTTCGCTCATATTGCCCATCACACAGGCACTGCGCCACTCTTTAACCTGCTCAACCAACAAGCCTTTTTCACGGCAATACTGGCTTAACTCAGCCTCTGATAGCGGGGCAGTTTCAATCACCACCGCCAATTTTGCTTCTCCTGACCAATCATCAGGCTTTTGTCCACTTACCGGCACAGCATATCCTTGAGCTTTTAACTGATTACGCCAATTGTACAGCGTCTGCTCGCAAATGCCTTCCTCTCTTGCCAACTGCGCTACTGAGCGACTGACTGGCGGTAATAACTTCTTTAAGATCGCTTCTTTTCTTTCTGGGGATATAGCCATTTCAACCTGCTAACCACCCGCCGTCTGACGCTAACTATTGTGAAAAAAAGACCGGACAACTATCCTGACACGGCGGGTGATGCAATCAGTCCAAATGAATGGTTCTCCGAATGCCCAAAATGTGGGAACAAAGAGTTACAACTTTCACAAGCGGGAAAACTCACTGCATTAATTGCAAATGCTAGGAAATACCTAAATATTTAGACCTAAGACCAAGAAAAAATTTTCTAATAATTGTTATATTGTATATTAACAAATCGAGCCGATCAGCATGCAATCATTTTATTCTTGCAATGAGGCTTTACTAAAAATGTCCATGCTGGACTTACCTAAATGCTAGGAATGCTATGAAAGAACAATCAAATCATCTCTATGAACTAATTCAAAATCAGATAAAAAGTGTTATTCAAAACTTATCCGTGCAACAGAGCAGCGATCGTTTAGCAAGCGATATTTCAGATGCGCTCGAAAACCTGAGTATTCTTAATGAGCAGCTCCAAACTGAACTTGAAAAATTAAAAGCAAACAGTGAATGGAAGCGATTTACGATTGCCCTCTATGGTGAGACAAATGCAGGAAAATCTACATTAATTGAAGCATTACGTTTACAGCTTGGAGAAAAAACTAAGCTAGAGAGCCAGCAAAAATTTAAGGAAATACAAAAGCAGTTTGGATTGAGTCAAGAAGCATTTGACGAGGTGCGTCGTGTAATAATGGATACGGAAACAGCTCTTAACTCTATCGAAATGGAGCTTGATGAAATATCGAAGAAATTCTCTGACCTAGTTATGAAAGCAGAATTATCTGTTCGTCACGTAGAAGAACAAACTACTCAGGAAGCTGCAGCGTTAAAATATCAACATACGGAACTATTAAAGCAACTCGAATCAGACGTTATTAAACTGAATGACCTCCTTGTAAAAATTATCAATGATCGAAATTGGTGGCAAAAAATTCTAGCTTTGTTTTCATCACCGCCTGAAAAAAAACAACTAGCAGAAAAGATTAGTCATTTTGAAAAAGTAAAAAAACAACAGCAGATTGAGAATGAAAACCTGCTAGCTAAACACCATGAGCTTAAACAGCAGGCACTGGCTAACCTTGCTACGATCGATGCACAATATCAACAAGAGAAAACCTCGATCAATAGGAAGCAACAAGAATTACATGAAAGACTGCTCAGTGCCGAAGCTGAAATGAACCGGTTAGATAAGGAAGCGAGAAGACTAACTGAATTTGCTGATGGTCAAATTATAGGTGATGGGCGTTCTGACTTTACTCGAAAAAATACTACTTTTGACTTTAATTTAGGTGAACAACAGTTTTCATTAATAGATGTTCCGGGTATTGAAGGCGAAGAAGCAATTGTTAGTAGTCCGATTGAAGATGCAGTAAGAAAAGCACATGCAGTATTTTATGTAACTCGTACGCCTCGTCCGCCGCAAACGAATGATGGTAATAACACTAGTAAAAAAGGAACTCTAGAAAAAATTAAAACACATTTAGGGGCACAAAGTGAGGTGTGGTCTATTTACAACCATCCTGCCAACAGCCCTCGCCAGTTAACCTCGCCATTATTAAATAATGATAATCTAGAGAGTTTGGCTGCGATGGATGGAAAGTTAAAAGCGGAATTAAAAGAGCAATACTGTGGGAGTTTTGTTATTAGTGCTCGGCCTGCATATCTTGCACTGACAGAATGTATTGTACCTGGAAGTAGAGATGCGACAGAGCAGCGTAAATTCATAGAGAAATTTAGTAACATCCAAACTGTATTGTCGTTAAGCGGCATGACGGATTTTGTCAATTTTTTACAAACTACGATTATCGGCGATTTTAAAAACAAAATACGTCGGTCTAATTTAAATAAAGCTTATAAAGCTCTCGAAACCTCTTTAAATGAGATTGAAAAAGAAAAAACTAAATTTTCCAGTATTGAAATAGAATTAAAGCATGAGGTTTCCAATGCAAAGTCACAAATTAACGTTGGCTTAGAAGAATTTACAGGTAATTTAAATACGGCATGTAGCAAAATCCGTCGTTCGTTTAATGATGAAATACAGACGCATATTTATAATGATATCGCAGGCGATATAAGTAACGATGAATTCAAGCGTAAATTAAAAAATTTGCTCAATAAAAACGCTGATGCAATTCAAGAAAAATTGAAAGAAGCAATTCAACGTGAAGCCAACGCTCTAGGGCACAAAATAGAAAATATTATTAAACGTTCTGCTCATCACTTAAAAAATATTGTTGAAGAACAAAATAGTACATTTGGGAAAACCAGAGATTTTAACGTAAATATCAATATTGATAGCGGTTTGAAAGTTAGCGGATTAGTTGCAAGTGGAATTGGCGCTGCTGTAGGGGTTGCATTCTTATTAAGTAATCCCGTGGGATGGACTGTTGCATTTGTCGGCGGAGTTCTGGCTCTTCTGGGGTCGATGGTTGGAATTGCCAAATCTGTATGGGGCTATTTCGATTCAGACTATAAAAAGTCTCAGCAAAGAAAAGAAGCGGACAAAGTACTGCGTGAAGCAGCTAGTAACATTGAAACTGAAATGGATAATATAGTAAATCAAGTTAAAAGCGAAATCTCAATTGAAATGGATAAGATCAAGTCGCTTCTTGATGAGCCAGTAGAACAATGTATTGGAATTAGAACTTTTTTATACCGAGCGAATGACGAATTAGCTGCTATTGCTCGAAACGTAAAATTATAAGAGGATATTATTATGAGTGAAACTATCGTTGAATTTAAACATCAACAGCATAAAATGCTTCAAGCACTTCAAAAATTGGCATCTTTCATTCAGAAAGGTCAGGCTTACGGGTTGAGTCCTGATACTGCTATGTTAAATAAGCTCTCGACTGCCTTAAAGAGTTCTGAAGAAGGCATATTAAAAGTTGCTTTGATTGGAGGGTTTTCAGAGGGAAAAACATCTATTGCAGCAGCTTGGTTGGAACGTTTAAATGGCAGTATGAATATTAGTCAGCAGGAGTCATCCAATGAAGTGCAAGTATATCGCTTTGATGATGAGATTGAACTAATTGATACGCCTGGACTTTTTGGCTTTAAAGAGCAGTTAAATAGCGAAGGTCAAATTGAAAAATACAAAGAAATTACAAAAAAGTATGTTAGTGAGGCACACTTAGTACTGTATGTAATGAATGCTGTTAATCCAGTTAAAGAAAGCCATCAGGACGATTTGACTTGGTTATTTCGAGATTTAAACCTACTGCCTCGAACCGTTTTTGTTTTAAGTCGTTTTGATGAAGTTGCTGATATAGAAGACGATTGGGACTACAATCAAAATTTAAAAGTGAAAAAAGATAATGTTATAAGTCGTTTGAAAAGCTTAATTCATCTTAATGAGAAAGAAGCAAAAAACTTAAAAATTGTTGGTGTATCTGCAAATCCATTTTCTGAGGGCACTTCGTACTGGTTGGATCATTTAGAAGAGTTCAAGAAAATTTCTAGAATTTCGACCCTGCAAGAGGCTACTCGGCAAACAATCAAAGAAAACGGCGGGATAACACCTATTGTAATTGAGACACAAAAAAGTATTATTCAAGATGTATTAGGTAGGCAGATGCCGAATATAAAAGAGCAACAAGCTCTTCTAGATAATGAGCTGCTTAAATTATCTGATACGACAAGTCATTTGCAAAATGAACTTGCACCAATGGAGTCCAAAATAGCAAATGTGCGTGTAGAGCTAATTGAGTTCGTAAGTAGTCATTTCACCTCGCTTATTCGGCAAGTCAAAGGAACTGATTTAACAACCTTTACTGATTTTTATGAAAGTGAAATCGGCGCTGAAGGCATTGTATTAAACACAACAATTGAAAAAGAGTTTAGTCGTCAATGTCAATCTATATCTAGTAGTCTTCATCGTATCAGTTTGGATTTTGATAACGAAATGTTACGTTTTGAATCATCAGTTGGCGCTGATTTAGCTATTCAAGGGATTTCAAATCTAAAAAATATCAAACTAAATAACACACATATATTAGCTGCTCGTGATGGCATTGTCTCAGCCGGCAAAATGGTTGGTGTAGATTTAGCTAAATATATGAAATTTAAACCTTGGGGTGCTGTTAATTTTGCTGCTAAAGCCAATGCATTGTTGGCGGCTTTTAGTCTTTTGATGGAGGCTATTGATAGTTACAAAAAAGCTAAAGCTGAAGAGGAATTCAGAGAAATGGTTGCAAGTATTGTGTCATTGCTAGAAGAGCAGCGAAAAGGCTTATTAGACTCTTTAAACCAAGAGGATTTTCTTAATCAGCTTTTCCCCGCTTATAAAAAATTGCGAGATAATTTAAATACAGTTTCACGGGCTAACGAGGAGATTTCTACCCGTAAGCAGTCTTTTGATGAATGGCAAAGGGAGGGAGAAATTATTGAAGGAGAATTTCGTTTAATCGCTGAAAGCCATTTTTAGTCTTTGCAAATAATGGCGAAGCACTGAATTTTGTTAAGTAATTAAATTTGTTACATCGTACATCGAGGGACTGTAGCTAATTCTCATGAAGCAATTTAGTTAAAATTCAAAGGCAGGCATTTCCTGATAATCAAGGGAAGTGTCTGCTCTATTCATACAAATTTGGCCAATTAGATGATAATTAGTTTGTAAGTGGTTATTAGGTTAAGTTACAAGTGCTTGTAATTTTAGGGTAATTTGTCATTTTAGGATATTTTCTTATGACTCAAATTTTGGATGCACGACCTTTAAAAGTATGAAACTTGCTTGTGAAGTGTTTAAAAAAAGCCAAAAGATATTATACGGGTTGTGTACAGACCCTGTAACTAATAAAAATAACAACTTGGAAATGCAATAATGAGCATGGACAGCAAAATAGATACGACTAACTATAGTTTAATAAAATTATGGCCTGAGTTTTCTAGGCTTTGGGCTGGCGATTTTACCTCAGCAGAGGGCTTAAGTGCGGCGTTTGTTGCGGCACTTTTCACTTTAGCCATTATCTTTTCAGTGATGTCGCTTGTTAACTATATTAGAGCAAGTCGTCATTTGAGTTTTTATAAGCGTTTATTAAAAGGGCTTACGGTTGAGCAGTTATTAGACAAGCGCCGTGAGTTAATCAATACCGCCTTACAAAATCAGACTTATGGCCGACTATGGCGGGAGTTTGATGAGTCTCTGGTGCATATTCCGCAAAAGCAACGCCTTTGCAATACGCTTGATGCCGCTCACTTTTTTAATACTCACACTATTTCACGCGGCTTAACCGAAAACCGTTTGTTGGCTGCAGTACCAGGCTTTCTTACCGCTATTGGCGTTATAGGTACTTTTGCAGGGTTGCAGCTTGGTTTGGGGCCTTTGGGCGCGTTAGACCCAGCTAATGCCAAAGTGGATGATCTAACCCACGGTATTTTCGGCATGATTGGTGGGGCATCGATAGCCTTTATGACCTCGGTTTGGGGTGTGTTAATCAGTGTGCTGTTTAACTTTTTTGAAAAATGCCTTGAGCGTAATATTCGTTCTGCCATTAGTTCTTTCCAAAATGAAGTGGACTATTTATATCCGCGTATTACTGCTGAGCAAAGCCTATCAAATATTGAAGACTTTACCCGCCAGAGTAACGAGAGCCTAGCTGCGCTGGATGAAAAGATTGGGCACAAAATGCAAGAGGCTATGAAAGAAGCCTCCAATGTGATCAGTGCTAGCGTAGCGGATAGCCTAAACACCATACTCGGGCCAGCAATTGAACGACTCGTCAATAATGCACACTCTGGCTCTGAAAAGGCGTTGGAATCCTTATTGGATCGCTTCTTACAAGGCATTGGCTCTGCCGGAAACTCACAAAAAGCGATGATGGAGCAGGCGGCAAAAGATATTGCAGCCGCCTCTACTGGTATGACGGATGGTTTAAACCAGTTTACCGCTAAGTTAGACGGCCAAGTGAATAATCTTATGCAACGCAATGCTGAGGTGTTGAACCAGGTTAATAGTTCAGTGCAGCAGCAGCTTGAAGCGCAAACTAAACAAGAGCAACAACGCCAGCAACAACTCAATACCAATCTTAATGAGTTTATGCACAGCATGAAAATGCAGTTATCTGCATTGGCTGAGCAAAACGCTACTACGTTAAAATCCGTACAAGCCGCGTTTTCAGAACAAATGGCTGAGCAGCAAGGCCGAGAGGCAGCAAGACAGCAGCTTCTGCAACAACAGCAAGTGGCACAACAAGAGCAGGAAAAACAACGGCAAGAGCAGCTTACCGTTAATTTGGCAAACTTTATGGGCAGCATGAAAGCCCAGCTTGCTGAGTTGGCGGAGCAAAACGCTAGTACATTAAAAAATGTACAAGGTGAGTTAAGCGGGCAAGTTGAAGCACAGCAAAACCGTGATGCAGTTAGGCAGAAACAACTGCAAGACCAACTTTCGGTATTCCAGGCTGCTCAAGAGCGGGTAACGCAAGGCATTGATAATGTATTGGCGGTACAGCAACAACAAAACACTGAACTCTTAAGTGGTTTACGCGCCGTTATTGATAGATTTGAAGCCCTATCTGGCAGTCATCAAAATGCCACTTCTGCCATGCAAATGGTTTCCAGCGAATTAAAAGCGGGTTCAAACCAATTAGGTTTGCTCTCTTCTAATCTTAAAGCGGCTATTGATACCTTTGGCCAGCAATTATCTGCCGCCCTTAAGCACGCCGATGAAGTAACGAAAAACAACGCTGAGTCAGCTGAAATGTTTAAGGACGTTGTTGCAGGATTAAATCGGGCTGGCGATCAGATTACTCAAGCATCAAGTACGTTAAATGAGGCATCAGGTAAAGCTGAGAATGGTTTAACTGCTGTAGATAAACACTTTAATGCATTGTCTCAGTCGTTACAGACGCATTTGGCTGAAGTACAACGGCAGGTGGCAGATCTACTGACTTCTTACAGTGACAGAGTGAAAGATCAAACTGTTGCCCGGTTAAATGTTTGGAATGAGCATACCGCAGCCTATATTGGCGCAATGACAAATGCGGTTAGTGCACTAAACAGTGTTGTTGATGAAATCGATGGCAAAGTCAGTCGCCGTCATGAAGGTACTACTGTATGAGGGGGCTAAATAGCCGCGGAAGCAGCCATCAGGTGGATGAAGAGAACCCATATTGGATTTCTTTTTCAGACATTATGGCAGGCTTGCTGGTAATTTTTGTGTTAGCAGCCGTAGCGTTAATTCTGGAGCTGACACAAAAAAGTGAGCAATGGGATGAGGCAATTCGGGAAATTGCAAAAGCAGAACAGGTAAGAAAAGACTTGCTGCGGGAAATAGAGCAAGAACTTAACGCCATGAATATTCCAGTGAAAATAAGCGATAACGATACGGTTTTGCGCATTCCTGAAGATGTTCTTACCTTTGCCCAGGGGCGATTTGACATTCCGGATGATGCGCGTTCGCAGCAAAATGCTTTGGATATCGGCCGTGTGCTTTTTAACAGCATTACCAAGGAAGAGCGCTGGAAATATCTGGATACCATTTTTGTTGAGGGGCATACCGATCCCGTTCCATTTCGTAACAATGCGATAAAAGGTAACTGGGGGCTTTCAACATTCCGGGCTATTTCAGTGTGGAATTATTGGAATGAGGCCATGGCGCAAAGCTATCGCCTTGATGCTTTAACTAAC
The DNA here is from genome assembly GCF_052656265.1 of Alishewanella sp. HL-SH06. NCBI lineage: Bacteria > Pseudomonadati > Pseudomonadota > Gammaproteobacteria > Alteromonadales > Alteromonadaceae > Alishewanella > Alishewanella sp. HL-SH06. The sequence continues at coordinate 2,284,858 of NZ_CP199752.1, read as the reverse complement.
CATGTTGGAAAACCGCTATTTTCAGTGAGTGGCTTTGCCGAAACGCGGCCTATACCTTGTTCATTGGGAAGTACTGAGGTAGCTGATAGCAGTATCTGTCCGGATGGTGTTATGACTGCTGAAGAATCGCATAGCAAAAATCGAAGAATTGATATTCGCTTTACCGTGCGTCGGCCTGCATTGGAAGAATACCAAGCGGTAAAACAGGTGATAAACTAACGATGCGCTTGCCAGATTTAACCTTTGAGCTGCCGGATTGGAAAGCCTCTGATTTTACGCGGATACATGATGCTGAGAAGAAGGTAAAAATGATCGGCCGTAAAGCGGGAACTGGCTCTGATTCATTTCAGAAAGCTTGCCTTAAATTACTCAATATTGTGCTGCAAAAGCAGCCGGAAAAGCTCGTCTCCAATATTACAAGTAGCGTTGATGTCAGGGCCTTTACCTTTTTGCTTGGGGTTTCAGAAGAGTTTATCAGGCAGTTTTCTTTAACCCGTGCTCAGCTGGATGTGTTGATAGCGCCCCGTGACCCCATTAGTAAGTTATCTTTGCTCCAGTTGATTCGTGCTTATTTTGTTCGCTATGACTCTATCGCCAACACTCAGGTATTAGCGGATTGGCGCGCTTTGATTTGCTCGCAACTTAGTCAGCTAAAGTTGTCAGCTGCGCCAAGTGACTTAGCCTCTTATGTTAAGCATGCAGCAGTATTGTTTTCCGCAAGTGGCCCAGCGCAGGTGGTTGCATTTGCCAAAAACAAGCAAAGTGATTTGGATGGTGTATTGCGTGAGCTGGGGTTAAATGCTTTTAGTCATGGCCGTTTTCTTACTTTGTGTCGCTACCAATATTACCTTGAAACATTAAAAACGATACCTGTTGGTGCTGAGCATGACATTTTAAGTGAGGTTGTAAAATCAGAAGTCATTAATGCCCCAATTGATGACAGCCATTTGCTAGGCCATGCGGTATTGGAGATTTTAATTGATCGTGCTGCAGGTTCACCAATTTCACCTGCCTGGCAGAGTGTTATCTTAAGTATTGCCGGAGATCCGCGAGTACCAACCTCTAGCCCTAATTATCAAAAATGGTGGGTATTATTAGGCGAACAGCGTATTGGCTTAATGCGTGGCTGGTTAAGCCGTTTCGATCTTGCGCTATTTTTGAAAGTGCTGGAGCAAAGTGCTCGTGATGGCAGTATTGGGGATATGGAGCGTATGTTTGAGCCCCGTAAACAGTTTATGGAGGGCTTGCTAGAGCAAGGGTTGGTAAGCCAATCTCGTTTGTTTTTAAGCCGACATGCCGAACATTATCTTCGAAAATCCTTTAAGAAAGAAGAGCTTCCAGAGTACGCGCTAGTAGATTCCCCAGAAACGTCAATGATTTATCTAAATCTTGCTGGCAAAGTGCATATGATTGAAGGGAGCCATAGTTTTACATTGAAATTGCTAGATAAATTACCAAGTAAGTTTAATTTGCTGGATTACAATAAACGCAGTTTTGCTGACGCTGAATTTAGAACCAAGATTGCCCTGTTATATCACAAAGAATTTCGAAATAGCTCTGGAATAGAAGAGTTGAGACATGATGTGCATTTAAACTGGCAACATAAAGCAATCCAATTTTTAACTGACCAACGCATTCCCGTTTCAGCTTTTGAGTTGATTGGTGCTGCACGGTATCGGGAATATAAGTCGAAGTTTGGGGTGAGTTAGTATGGGAATCCGCGATCTTATTCGAGGTTTTAGAACATCAGGGCAAACAAATTTGTTGCACTGGCGCATAGATCCGGTTGAAGGTGTCGACTTTATTATTGATCGTAAAGCGCTTGCTGACGAAGAAGGTTATGCGATTAGAAACCCCTATTTTGGGATGCAATTGGCTTACCTAAAAGGCATGCTTGAGCAAAACAAGGCAGTAAGAAACGCTGATGGCTTTACCATCTTGTCGCAAGATATTGTGGGATTGGGTGAAGACTTTATTACGCTCTTTGATTTTCCTGATTTTTATCCCGGCAGTTTTAATACCCGTTTTGAAGGTAACACAGGTAAAGCTGCATTTAACGTTGCCCTTGAGTTGATGCTACCTGGTGGCGATAGTGTTCCCCGTTTTACTGTTTTCGGCCCTTTATTAAAGCTTGCTGATAACGAAATGTATATGTTACAGCCAGCGGAGTGGCGTGCTGTGCAGGCACTTAAATTTCATCAAGGCTTAGCTGCTGATAAGCGTGGTGAGTATGAAAATAATTGGTTAGTGTTCCAACTGCAATTAGCAAAGCGAGCAGGTATGAAAATTAACCTGGCGCATTTTGAGAACCTTGAAGTTTTCCAGCCTGAGAAAGTTGGTGTAGCTGTTGATACCTTACCTAACGGTGATTTAATACTGACACCCTCTTTTGGTTCAGGAGTAAATATTGATGATATCCATAACCGGCTTGGGCAAGTCGGCTCTGACGATAAACAGTGTATTCTTAGAGTAAAAAATAAATTTGTTTTACTGGATGAGCAAAGGCTGGAAGCCACAAAAGAAATTCTAACTAATAGACGCATCCCTAAGGCACAGGTGGCTTCTTTTTTGAAGTCGCCTACTGCCTATTTAAATGCAGCATTAATCGACTTAGATACCGGCTTTTCGTTGCGGGTGCATGGTGCTGAAAAATTTTGTCAGCGCTATTTCGGTGACGTGGAGAAATCTGGCGTAAATTGGTTTGGCAATACAGACGATATTGTTGAACCTGTTGAAAAGCTTACTACCATTATTGATGATCAGCAGAAACTTGATGAGGTTAGGGCGCTATTTGCGGATGCTCAGAAGACTGGCGCTGATATGATTGATGTTGACGGTTGCACTTTTGATGTTTCTGATAAGCCAAAAGTTCAAAGCACACTTGATGATATTCAGTTGGCGATTGATGAGGGCAGGCTTACCCCGAAACCAGCCGAGCAGGGGCTTACCGATGAAGAAGTTACTACCACTGAAAGAGCCGTTGTTGCGATAGACAGCAACGATGACAGTATTGAGTACAGTAAAGACTCACGTGTGACAGGCCTTGATTTATCACAAATTACCTTTTCCTCTGAAAATCTTAAGCGCTTACCTTTTCCACATCAGGATGAGGGAGTACGTTGGTTTCTGGCGCATTTAGAGCAAATTAAAAGTACAGTGGAGCCCAGTGGGGCAATGTTGGCTGATGATATGGGGTTGGGTAAAACCTATATGACATTAGTCGCAATTGCAGAATGGTATAGATGTTGTAATCAACTTAACGAGCCACAAAAACCAGTACTTATTGTTGCCCCGTTAAGTCTTATTGAAAACTGGCAAGCTGAGGTAGCTGTAACCTTTAATCAATCACCATTTAGTGACATTGTGGTTTTGCAAGCAGGGGGCGATTTAAGCCGCTTCAGGCTGGAAGGGGCAGGGCGAGAAACCTTACAGGAATTTGTAGATGACGATTTGATTCAGGATGCAGATTCGATTCGTTATGCGCTTAAAATCGGTAAAGTATATGGCTCTGATCGATTGGATCTGCCACGGCGTTTGGTATTAACAACCTACCAGACACTAAGAGATTATCAATTTTCTTTAAGCCGGGTAGATTGGAGTATTGCTGCCTTTGACGAAGCGCAAAATTTAAAGAATCCCAATGCATTATCTACTCGGGCAGCCAAAGGACTAAAAGCTGATTTTAAATTACTCGCTACTGGTACGCCTGTAGAGAATACGCTTAAGGACTTTTGGTGCTTATTTGATACCGCAGTTCCGGGATTACTTGGAGCCTGGCAAGCATTTAGGAAAGATTTTATTGCGCCGATTTTGTCGGCTTCTGCAGAGCAAGTTAACCAAGTAAGGGTTGATGTTGGGCGTGAGTTACGGAAAAAAGTGGGTGACTACATGCTTCGGCGCACTAAAGCGGAAAAGCTAAAGGGGTTACCAGAAAAGCGGATTTTTAGTGGTGATGCTGAAGCGGATGAAGGTAGTTATTTACCTGTGTTGTCAGCAGTGATGTCAGGCCCGCAGCTTGCCTATTACGACGACATAATAACCAGTGTTAAATCCTGCAAACCTGAAGAAAAGCGCATGGTAATTCTACCGAGTTTGCGCAAGTTAAAGGTTGCCAGTATTCATCATGAAATTGATGCTAAAGCGGCGATCCCTAAAGTCAGTAATGAACTGTTAAAGCAAGCGCAGTTATCTGTAAAGCTGCAATCCTTAGTTGCCATACTTAAAGAAATTGAAAAGCGAGCTGAGAAGGTCTTGGTATTTGCAGAGACCAAAGCTGTTCAAGCTTATATTTGTGCGTTGGTGACCAGTATCTTTAAGGTGCAAGTTGAAATCATCAACGGTGATACTCAAGCTGTGTCAACTAAACACGAAACGCAAACCCGCAAAGCCATCATCGATCGTTTCCAAACTGCCGCAGGTTTTGGCGTGATTGTTATGTCTCCGGTGGCTGCCGGTGTTGGGTTAACCGTTGTTGGTGCTAATAACGTTATTCACGTTGAAAGACACTGGAACCCTGCCAAAGAGGCCCAAGCCACCGACAGGGTTTATCGAATTGGCCAAACCCGTGATGTAAATGTTTATATCCCTATGGCGTTACATCCAAAACTACGTTCCTTTGATCAGCATTTAAATGGTTTACTGGCAAACAAAGTTGACCTGAGTGATGCGGTAGTAGCGAATCCGACTATAGAGCCCAGTGATTTGGCGGGGTGTTTTTAACCATGAATATTCAAAAGAACAGTTCTATATTATCCCTTTGCTGGAGTACAAAATGAGAAAATTTTTTGCCGTTGGTTTGATGCTGCAGCTAGTAATGCCGAACTGTGTAAATGCAGCAGAGAACAATCTCATAACAATTTCTGAGTATGCTTCAGATTTTTCAGCGAATAAACTAAATAAGTGAGTCAATTATGAGTGCTTATATCTATACATGGAATCCTAAACGGTGGGCATGGGTTGATTTTGGGGACGCAGTGTATCGTATTTGTAACGGTGAAAGATATGATACTGCTTGGAGCTGCGGAAATACAAAGAGGATAAAAGTTGGTGATGTCTTCTTTCTAATAAAACTTGGAAAGGAGGTAGAGCAGAAAGGTATAATTGGTTGCGGTTATGTTTCATCTGACTATTATGAATTACCTCATTGGGATGAGAAAAAAGCTGCTGAGGGGAAATTAGTAATTGTTAATGATCTTCTATTTAAATCGCTCTCTGATGAGCCACTGATTGCTCTTGAAGACCTAAAACTCAGGTATCCCGATAGAAATTGGACTCCTGAGAAGGGTGGTACAAGCGTTCCTGAATCAATCGCGATTGAAATATTTAACCTAATACAAAAACAATCCCCACATATTTTCACTTCTGAAAATGCAGATGACATTCAAATTTATACTGAAGGCAAGCCAAAGAAAATCACTACTAAAACTTATGATAGAAGTGCCGATGCCCGTCAAAAATGTATTATTCACTATCAGTATAATTGTTCCGTTTGTAACTTTAATTTTAAATCTGAATATGGAGAATTAGGATCAAATTATATTGAGGTCCACCATCTCCGTAGGTTAGCCGATATTAATAAGGAGTATACAATTGATCCAATCAAAGATCTCAGGCCTGTTTGTGCAAACTGTCACAGGATGCTGCATCGGCGCACACCGCCGTATTCTATAGAAGAACTTAGAGACCTTATTAAGGAAGCTAAAAGGTTAAACTTACCAAAATAGCTAATTTCACTTATATCAAAATCAGTAATACTGCATCCAATGTCGGTTTTTAACCAATTGATCATATAGTAGAACATCAGTAATGGCTGAAATTAAAACTGATTGCGCACCCAACGCGTCCCATTGCTTTAGTGCATACTGGATAGCTTTGGACAACGCAGAGCCTTTTGATAAGGTGCGCATGGTTGTCTGCAACCAGTTGTTAAACTGTATCAGGATGGGTTTGGCCTGCAGACTTCGCAGGTGCTGTCGTTCATCCGGTGGTTGGCCTCGTGCCTGTTTCTCAATCACGTATAGTGATTGGATTATGGTCAGGGCTTCTTCTGCCAAGGGGGACGGGCCGGATTGGGTAATGTCATAGAACTTACGCCGCACATGGGCCCAACAACCATGCTGGGTGATGTGGTTTTGGTATAAGGCATTGTAACCGGCATAGGCATCAGCCTGCAGTGAACCTTTATACCCGGTTAAATGGGCAGTGGGGTGCAGACTTTTTCTATCTTCACTGTATTGCAGCCACACGGCAGGCGGTGTGGTATCGCCCCAGGAACGACCATCACGCACATACGTCCAGTAGCGGCCGGTTTGTGTGCGGCCTTTTCCTGGTGATAAGGTTGGCGCGGTCGTGTCATCCGCAAAGATATGTTGACCGGCTTTGACATGGCGTCCAATCGCCTCAGCAAGGGGCGTTAATAATGCACCGGATTGACCAACCCAGTCTGCCAGCGTCGAGCGCTCGATATCAATGCCTTCCCGCGCCATCCGCTCAGCCTGACGGTACAGTGGTTGATGGTCGAGGTATTTATCGACAATCACTTGTGTCAGCAATGCTGCGCTGGCCAGGCCTTTTTTAATCACCCGCTCCGGAGCCTGACCTTGTACCAGCGTGTCGCCGTGTTGGCAACTGAACTTAGGGCGTACAATGCGGATAACCCGATAAGATGCGGGTACGACATCCAACATTTCAGAGACATCCTCACCGATATGGGTTAATTCGCCCTGACATGCCGGACACTGGCAAGGTGCATCAACACGCTTTTCTTCACGTGGTAACTGTGCCGGTAAGGTCACACGACGACACGCAGTGGCTTTCTCTTCGACAGCGCCATCGGTAAGTTTCGGTAAGGCGGCCGTCTGCATCTCCAGCTCTTCTAACTGCAATTCCAGTTGATGGATTTGCTTATCCAGATGCTCCGAGGAGCGACCAAAACGGGCGCGCTTTAATACAGCTAATTGATGGCGTAATGACGCAATAACCGTGTCTTGCTGGGCAAGCGTTTCCTGCAGCTGCAGGATAATCGCCTGCAACTGTTTCGGGTCATTGGGTAAGGTAGGTGCCATCATTTTCATGCGGCGTATTATAGCGCAAAGCGATGGCTAACTCATTGATTAATTGTATTTAAGCTGTGTTTTTTGGCGTATTTTTTCTGGCGGGCGGACGCCAGTCTAAGCCTTCAAGCAGTAGCGCTAACTCCGCTTGGGTTAAATGCACAGCACCGGATTTTGCGACAGGCCAGACGAACTGTCCCTGCTCAAGACGCTTGTAGAATAAACACAAGCCCTGACCATCCCACCAGAGTAATTTCACCCGGTCACTGCGCCGTCCGCGAAAGACAAACACATGACCACTGAAAGGGTCTTTTTGCAGGACGTGCTGCGCCATGGCAGCCAGGCCATCAAACCCTTTGCGCATATCAGTGTAACCGGCACACAGCCAGATACGCACATTATGCGATAACATCATCATGATAACGCTGCCACCAGTTGCGCTAACATGGCCGGTGTTGCCTCGTGTAACATCAACTGATGGCCACTTCGAAATGACACCGTGATGGCAGGTTTAGGCAAAACGGGGGCTGCTGCATTAGCCGGGCGGACGCTGACAGGTAGAAACGCTGAAGCTGCTACAGGCGCATCCGGCTCACCTTTAGCGCGTCTGCCCCACAAAGCCTGACCCGCCTCAGCTTCACGCATCCAGCGAAATACCTGGTTGGTGTTCACATCGTATTTGCGGGCTAATTCAGAAACGGACAGTGTACGCTCTTTGGATTCTCGGACAATCTGCCATTTAAACTCAGGGGAAAAGACCCGGCGCACATCGGGGTGTTTTAAAGCTGGCATTCATAAGTCTCACAGTTGGCAACAGTGAGCACTATGATGCGTGATCAGTTAGCAAATAAAAGATGTGTTCGCCGGACGCTTACGGTATATCAGTCTGTTTTAATGCTAGATTGGAATTTTTACAAAAAGCCAATATGGTTTTGTCACAATACCGCACAACCAAAATTTTACGCTTTTCAATCCCCTCAGCAAGCAACTTAATAATTTACATAGTAAATAAACCCTCTAGTGCAAAAGTTCTTAAGCATAATTAACGTCTATTAAGATCGATTATTGTCACAGATTTTTGTGACGAGCGTTTGTGCAGAGGTAAATTACCTAAAGGTCAATAATTAGCTTTTTCCGGTACAAGGATTTTGGAAAATTTATTGATTGGTAATCGAAGTTGTCACAGATTCGTCACAGGGCAGGGAATTTAGGAATAAAACATTTCCCTTAAATAGGGAATTGTATATGTTTCAATAGGTTGAGTAGGTGTGTAAAGTGGTTGCGGGAGCCGGATTTGAACCGACGACCTTCGGGTTATGAGCCCGACGAGCTACCAGGCTGCTCCATCCCGCGTCCGTGTATTACCCTTGAGCAGTGAAGGTAATAGTTTGATTTGCAAGACGTTAATTGATGACCTTTGGTGTAACTTGGTCACAATTGGTTGCGGGAGCCGGATTTGAACCGACGACCTTCGGGTTATGAGCCCGACGAGCTACCAGGCTGCTCCATCCCGCGTCCGTCATTGCGGGGCGCATCTTAGTGTTTTTAGATAAGCGATGCAAGCGGTTAATTGCAATATTTTCGCGAATGCCATTCAACTGCTGCTTTAAGCAGCGGCTTGTTGTTTTTAACATCAATATCGTTGCTAACGATAATTCTTCAAACGTCTTTAAAGCACATTCTGTTATACTACTGGCCATTTTATTTGAAGGTTGGGTGTTATGCTGGAATTCTGGGCTTTAACGTCAAAAGGCGTCGAAGAGCTGTTAGCCGATGAGATACGTTCACATCAAGGCGAAGTATTAAAAGTTTCTATGGGTGTGGTGCGCTTTAAAGCAGAGCTAAGCAGCGCTTATCAGTTGTGCTTATGGTCGCGCTTAGCTACCCGTATTATGCGGCTGATCCAGTCAGAGCCGGTAACAGCAGAAACCGATCTTTACCAAGTGGCCCGAAAAATAGATTGGCCACAGCTCATGACCATTCGACAAACGCTTGCCGTAGATTGCGTAGGTAAACACGCCACTATCGATAATAGCCAGTTTGGCGGTATGCGTTTAAAAGATGCCATCGTCGATCAATTTCGCGAAGAAACCGGTCAGCGTCCAGATGTCGACCGGTTAAACCCCGATATGCGCTTTCAAGTACGTTTAGAGAAAAACTTCTTTCATTTCTTGCAAGATTTCTCTGGCCCATCATTACATCAGCGTGGTTATCGCGCCGGGCAGGGGGAAGCGCCATTAAAAGAACATCTGGCGGCCGCATTATTAAAGCGTTCGGGCTGGACACCCGAGCAACCGTTATTTGATCCGTTTTGCGGTAGCGGTACCATTATTATTGAAGCGGCGTTAATTGCGCTGAATAAAGCCCCCGGCTTACAGCGCGAGCGTTTTGCTTTTGAAGGCTGGCCTGGCCATCGTGCCGCGATATGGCAGCAACTTAAAGCCGCCGCGAAGGCGCAAGAGCGTAGTTTACCCGATCAGATACTTTGTTATGGCAGGGACACCGACGAGCGCGCATTAGGTAAAGCGCGGCAGAATATTGCGCGTGCTGGTGTCGCACATTTAGTCAGTGTCGATTATGGTGATGCCACGGCATTACAAAAAGCGGTTAGCGAGCAACCGGGTGTGATTGTCACTAACCCGCCTTATGGTGAGCGTTTAGGCGATTTACCCAGTTTAATTCCGTTATACAGCAAATTTGCTTTAGCGTTAAAACAACATTATCAAGGTTGGCGTCTAGCCATTATTACCTCAAATGCCGATTTACTGCGTTCATTGCGTTTATCAAAAAGTAAAACGTACAAATTTACCAATGGCCCATTGGATTGTGAATTCACCTTATTTGATTTAACTGAAAAACAAGTAGCGGTCAGCTCAAGTGCGCCGTCGTTGTTTTATAGCGAAAGCAGCTCCTTTGGTAATCGTTTAGCGAAGAACTTAAAACAATTACAAAAATGGGCAAAACGCGAAAACCTGAATTGTTATCGTTTATATGATGCCGATATTCCTGAATATAACGTCGCGGTAGATTGGTACGACGGTGAAGTGGTGGTGCATGAGTATGCGGCACCGGCTACAGTGGATGAAGATATTGCGCAAAAACGGTTGTTTGATGTGGTCAATCAAGTGCCTACGGTACTAGGTATTACATCCGATAAAATGATTTTAAAAGTGCGGGAAAAGCAAAAAGGTAGCAATCAGTATCAAGCCATGGCTAAAGCGGGGCAATATAAAGAAGTGTTAGAATATGGCGCGCGCTTTTTGGTTAACTTGCGTGATTACCTGGATACCGGTTTATTTTTAGATCACCGCTTAACGCGTCGGCTTATTCAGCAACAGGCTAAAGGCAAAACGGTTCTTAACCTCTTTGCTTACACCGGCACCGCGTCTGTTCACGCTGGTATGGGTGGTGCGGCGAGTGTTACTACCGTCGATATGTCGAATACTTATTTAGATTGGGCAAAACGCAACTTTATGCTGAATGGCCTACAAGGTAATCAGTATCAGTTTGAGCAAGCTGATTGTTTACAGTGGCTGTCACGTAATCGCAATTTGTATGATTTGATCTTTGTGGATCCGCCAACCTTTTCTAACTCAAAGCGGATGGAAGACAATTGGGATGTACAGCGTGATCATGTGAAATTAATCAATATGTTGATAGGGCGGTTAGCACCCGGTGGCAAGGTAATTTTCTCGAACAACAAGCGCCGTTTCAAAATTGATCAAGCCGCCCTAGTCGAGTCTGGTTGGCAGGTAAAAGATATTTCTGCGGCTACCTTACCTGAGGATTTTAAACGCAACCCGCACATTCACGTGTGCTTTGAGTTAACGCGTTAATGGCTGTTTATACTCTTTACAGTACTTGGGGTTGCCATCTGTGCGAAGAGGCAGAAAGTCTGTTATTCACAGCAGGCATTGCCGAGCAAACTCAGGTTCTGGATATTATCGACGATGAACAATTGCTAGCGCGTTTTCGGGTGCATATCCCGGTGCTGGCTGGCACCGATCAGCAAGGTAATGAAACCTTAATTTATTGGCCTTTTACAGCGGCACAGTTACAGCATTGGCTTAAGGATACAAAGTAGTGGAGTTATTACGTTTTCAACAGGCGAGCTTGGCTTTTGGTACCAACCCGGTATTAGATCAAGTCGATTTTAGTTTATTCAGCGGCGAGCGCGTCTGTTTAGTGGGGCGGAATGGTGCAGGCAAATCAACCTTTTTAAAATTGCTGACCGGTCAACAAAACTTAGATGATGGCCAAATCGTTATGACTAACGGCGTTATTTTAAGCCGTTTAGAGCAAGATCCCCCGGCGAAAATGGACGTGAAAATTGCCGATTTTATTCGGGAAGGTGCCGGCGATTTAGCGGATAAAGTACAGCAATTTTATACCTTATCTGAAAACTTAGACGGTGCCGGCGATGCCGAATATCGCTTATTTGAAAGCCTGCAAGCTGATTTAGATGCCCGCGATGGTTGGGGTTTAGAAGCGCGCGTTGAAATGCTTTGCCAACAGTTTGAAATGGACGGCAATAACAGTTTAGCGACCTTATCTGGTGGTTGGTTACGAAAAGCTGCCTTAGCGCGTGCCTTAATTGCCAAGCCCGATATTTTGTTACTCGATGAACCTACTAACCACTTAGATGTAGCTGCTATTAACTGGTTAGAGCAATTTTTATTAAGCTTTGGCGGCGCGATAATTTTCATCTCGCACGATAGGGCCTTTATACGTGCTTTAGCCACCCGCATTATCGATTTAGATCGTGGTCAGCTCACATCGCACCCCGGTAATTATCAAGAATACCTCGATCGTAAGCAAAAAATGCTAGAAGACGAGCAACAACATAATTCACTATTCGATAAACGTTTAGCCGAAGAGGAAGTGTGGATCCGCCAAGGTATTAAAGCGCGCCGCACCCGCAATGAAGGCCGCGTACGTGCGCTTAAAGCATTACGGCAAGAACGCGCGGCTCGGGTTGAGCAATTAGGCAAGGTCGATTTTAATATCGAACAAGCGGCGCGCTCTGGTAAGTTAGTATTTGAAACCAAAGCGTTAAGCCATGCCTTTAGTGGTAAAGCAGTGTTGAATGACTTAGATTTGTTGGTGATGCGCGGAGATCGGATTGCTTTATTAGGGCCAAACGGTGTCGGTAAATCCACACTGATCAAATTACTGTTAGGTGATTACCAGCAAGATAGTGGCGAGATTAAGCGCGGTACCAATTTAGAAGTGGCTTATTTTGACCAACACCGGATGGCGCTGGATTTAAATGCCACGGTGCAAGATAACGTGGCGGATGGTAAACAAGAAATTACCCAAAACGGTCAAACACGGCATGTATTAAGTTACTTACAAGACTTTTTATTCCCGCCATTGCGCGCGCGTACACCCGTGCGTGCTTTATCGGGTGGTGAGAAAAACCGTTTGTTATTGGCGAAATTGTTTGCGCGGCCAAGTAACTTATTGATCCTCGATGAACCGACTAACGATTTAGATGTGGAAACCTTAGAGCTGTTAGAAGATATTTTACAGCAGTATCAAGGTACCGTGTTGTTAGTTAGCCATGACCGTGAATTCGTTAATAATACCGTAACCAGCTCATTATTATTTGCCGGCGAAGGCAAAATTATTGAATTAGCCGGTGGTTATGATGAAGTTATTGCTTGGCAAAAACGTCAACAAACTGCACAAAGCAGCAAAGCGCCAGTAAAAAATAATGATAAAAACAACAGCCAAGTTGAGGAAAAGCCGATACAGGCTTCTGTTAACAATGGTAAAAAGCTATCATACAAAGAAAAGCGCGAGCTAGAGCTGTTACCTGTCTTAATTGAAGAGCTTGATCAACAAGTCAAAGCCTTACAGTTGGAAGTGAACGACGCCGAGTTTTTCAAAGGTTCTGCTGAACACACACAGCAAAGATTGAACCTATTACAAGATACCGAGTCGAAGCTGGCGCAAGCGTACACGCGCTGGGAAGAATTAGAAGCTGCAATTTCGTAAATTTTTAGGGGCCATGCATGAAATTATCACCGATCAGCTTAGCATTATTGCCGTTGCTGACAGTATTTACGGCGCAAGCCGCGGTGTATCAGATCGTTGAATTAGATACTACCACTAAAGTTCGTTCCACCTCGGGTGTTGCGGCAACGCCTCAGGGTGAAGTAATTTTAAATGGCAGTACCTTATTAGACTTTGAAATTGATCTTGATGAAATCGATTTTGAGAGTGAAGTCATCTTAGCGCTATTTACTGATGAGCAGATCGAAGAAATTAATAATGGGATCTTTAGTTCCACGGTTAAATCCACGTTAATCAACTATCTTAGTTCACAAGCTTTTGTCACTATTCAGCCTGTTGGTTTGACACGTGTTATACGTCAAACGCAAAATTCAGGGCAATCGCAAGTGGTGTTGCGTGATACGCAGCAAACCAAAAATAACAGTGAATTTGCTTATGCCGTGAACAACAGCGGATATATTGCAGGTATTGCCACCGCGCCATCCTTTAAAAGCACTTTTACGCCCACGGCTGCGCCGGTAGCTGAAGGTGAAGAGCCGGTTGAACCAGCCAATCCTTATACTGCCTGGATCCCCGAAGCCGGCTACTTGTTCGGCTATGTTGTTAATGGTCAGCAAAGCACCGCTTTACCGCCACAGTTTTCTAGTTATGGTGGTGGCATGTCAGCGGCCCTTGATATTAATAACACTAATCTGGTGGCGGGTTTCACCTCTACCGGTATTACTACAACCACTCAAGAAACCATTGATTCAATTTGTACTGGCTTTAGTCAGCCATTGCAGTTTTGTTTAAATCAAGTTCTGTCTGCTAGAAGCGTGAATGTGCTTTCCTTGTTAAGCAAAGTACGTTTATATGGAACGGTAGACACTTATACCGAGGGTTATGAAGAGCGTGCTGCTCTTTGGCAATATTCACCAGAGGGTACAGCGGTATTAAATCGCACTTGGGGCTTTTTAGGTGAGAAAGGTACTGGTTCAGCAGCAACGGCCTCTGAAGATTATACCGTGCCGGTATATTACAGCCGGGCTAATGCTGTTAATGACAGCGGTATTGCTGTCGGCAGTTCGTTATATTCAGACACCAGCCGTGTTACGACCTTTCTAGATGGTTTTGGTGGTGAATTCCGAATTATTTACAGTGCGCCACATGCCACCATTTTTAATGGTGACAGCGTGACAGGCTTTATTGATACTGAAGAATGGGTGGGTAGTGTCGCTACTGATATTAATAATCAGAATTTAATAGCGGGCTATGCGCTGAAAAACATTAATAGCAGTGTTCGCTCACGTTTTTTTACTTATGATATAAACACGCAAACTTTGCGTTTTCCTGAGGGTTTTTTCAGTAGTTCAGGTACTGAACCGCTGGATATGAATAACCAAGGTCAGGTAGTTGGTCGGGCTGAAGTGATTGTAGGCGGTACAACCTCACGCCGTATTAATGCTTTTCTGTACGATAACGCCAGTAACACCTTTACTAATTTGAACAGTTTAGTGGGATGTGATGCGCCTTACACCTTAGTTGAAGCGAGTTCAATTAATGATGATGGTGTGATCACCGCAACCGCGCTAATTAATCGAGTGGTGTATGGTTATAATGGCGAGCCAGTGCTTGATGAAAACGGTGATGTGTTTGAATCTGAGCAAGCGACCACCGTACTTTTACAGCCTATTGCTAACGGCCAAGTTGAAGACTGTAATGCCGAAGACAATACCTATGAACGTAACGCGGGTTCACTTTCAGCGTTATGGATAATGTTGCTAGGTACTTTACCTTTACTGCGTCGTCGCAACCGCGCGCGATTAAGCCGATAACCTATTAGGTTTACGGCATAAAAAAAGCTGCTTCGGCAGCTTTTTTGTTGGGTGCGCCGGGCACGGCGCGTTGCGCTTGAGCGCAACTGGGTTGACTGTGGTGGTCAAACTGGTGACTTGGAGGTGCAAGTCCTCTACACACCCGGCAAGGGGAAGTGTTAGCTGAACGGCAAGGGTGCCTATCGTGAGTTAGGATCTGAAGGAAGCCGAAGGCAAAATGCTGGCCTGACGAACAGGAAGCGATTAAGGCGTTGTAGCTGGGTAAGGTGGCCCATATCACTAAAGCCCAATACTTGCACAGAAGGTTACAACGTAGAGTCGACAGGTATAAGCAGGAAGGTCGCGCGAATTACCCCGGGAGCTCTGAAAGCCTGCCATAGTGCTACTGACATCGAGAGGTGTTGGGATGGGTCTTCAGAAGTCAGCCGAGGCCGTAGTAGTGCTGAAAACCGACAGCATGAAGGGCTGAACATAGTTAACCGTGATTAGGACACTGGTACTCGATGTTGATTAATGATGCACAAGCGCAGCAAGTTGCGGCCATGAACAGAGGAAGCGAACAGAATTCGCCGAGGCTGATTGATGGTGTTGAAATCAGCACGGCGGCCAGTGGGCGAACGAAAGCGGAAAGGTCGTTGACGATAGAGGCAGTGATAAGCCGTGAGAACCTGATGCTGGCGTATCAGCGGGTGGTGGAAAACAAAGGTGCGGCTGGTGTGGATAACCTCAGTGTGCAGGAGTTAAAACCATGGCTGAAACAGCATTGGCCGAGCGTCAAAAGTACACTGATAGCAGGCAGCTATCTACCACGGGCAATTCGTAAAGTGGATATCCCAAAGCCCAACGGCGATGTGAGAACATTGGGGATCCCGACCGCGGTAGACCGACTGATCCAGCAAGCGATAGCGCAAGTTTTAACGCCTTACGTGGAGCCAACATTCTCAAATTCCAGCTATGGTTTCCGGCCGAACCGCAATGCATGGCAAGCGGTGCGCCAAGCACAGCAATACATTCAAAGCGGCCAACGCTGGGTGGTAGACATGGATTTGGAGAAATTCTTTGACCGGGTTGACCACGACATTCTGATGTCGAGACTGGCCAGAGTAATCAAAGATGAACGGCTACTCAAACTCATCCGCCGTTATCTGGAAGCAGAAATGATGGATGATAAAGGTGTGATTAAACGCGACAAAGGCATGCCGCAAGGTGGCCCGTTGTCGCCGCTGCTATCGAACATCTTGCTGGATGAACTGGATAAAGAGCTGGAGAGACGAGGCCACAGCTTCTGCCGCTATGCCGATGACTGCAACATTTATGTGCGCAGTGAAAAGGCAGGCGAACATTTGCTGAAGGGCATCAGTGAGTTCTTAAGGAAAACACTGAAACTACAGGTAAATACGCAGAAAAGTGCAGTGGCAAGGCCATGCGCACGTAAGTTTCTGGGCTATAGCTTTACACGGCACAAAGTGGCTAGACTGAAAATCGCGCCGAGTAGTTTGGATAGGTTGAAAGATAAAATCAGAAACCTGACGACGGGCAACGGTTCGAAATCAGTTAGTAAAGCGATTAGTGAGCTAACACCCGTGCTGCGTGGTTGGATAAGTTACTTCCGACTAACCGAAGTTAAAGGCGTGCTCGAAGAGTTGGATGGCTGGATAAGGCGCAAACTGCGTTGCCTGTACTGGCGACAATGGAAGCGGCCCTTTACCCGAGCCAAACAGCTGATGAAAGCAGGACTAGACGAAGTCAGAGCCTGGGCGTCAGCTTGTAACCAGCGAGGTGCTTGGTGGAACTCTGGTGCCAGCCATATGAATCAGGCTTTGAAGAAAAGCCAATTTGAAAGGCTGGGATTAATATCACTGCTGGAATGTCATCGACAGTTCCAGTGTTAACATGAACCGCCGTATGCGGAACCGCATGTACGGTGGTGTGAGAGGACGGCGGGAGTGATCCCGCCTCCTACTCGATCATAACTTCATCGCCTTCGCTATATGCTTTTATGTTTGAAATTCACTTTGCCTTATAGCACTTCCATCTAAAAATAAACAACCGCAAAAACCGACTACTTCTCATGCTGTTAGTCAAAGTCAAGTTGTTTATTATAGTAATTTAGCTTGAACCTTTTGCCGTCTTTGACTATCTATTAAATGTAACATTTAGCTGTTATGGCAGCGCAGTGTTATTTCTAAATAAAAATTGTGAGGAAGATTGCCGTATGAAAAGACAAAAACGTGATCGTCTGGAACGTGCTCATGCTCAAGGTTATCGTGCTGGTGTTACCGGCCGTTCAAAAGAACTTTGTCCTTATCAAAATTTAGACGCTCGTTCTGAGTGGTTAGGTGGCTGGCGGGAGGCCATAGAAGATCGTAACGTAGGATTATTCAGTAAAGGCGCTTGATGTCTTAAATTGAAATGCAAAAGCCCCGAAATTAACGGGGCTTTGTGGTTTTTATTGTCATTACAACAGATTAAAAACTAGAGGTGTCTTGGAATAATCCAACTTTAAGATCGGTTGCTGCATAGATATCGCGTCCGTCAACACTCACTACACCGTCACCAATCCCCATAAACAGTTTACGCTTAATCACACGCTTCATATTGATGGTGTAAGTCACTTTCTTCGCCGTTGGCAATACTTGACCAGTAAATTTCACTTCACCAACACCTAAAGCACGCCCTTTACCCGGGCCACCGGCCCAACCTAAGAAAAAACCAACCAGTTGCCACATGGCATCAAGGCCTAAACAACCTGGCATAACCGGATCGCCTTTAAAGTGGCAAGCAAAGAACCACAACTCAGGGGTAATATCTAATTCGGCAATGATTTGGCCTTTACCATATAGTCCGCCTTCTTCAGAGATGTGCACTATGCGATCCATCATTAGCATGTTGTCAGAAGGGAGTTGGCTGTTGCCTGGGCCAAACAATTCACCGTTGCCGCAAGCGATTAAATCTTCTTTTGAAAAGCTATTCTTAGTCATGTATGTTTATCCAATAAAAATGCTGCATCAGCTTAGCGAACAGCTGTACGCTAAACAAGTCCGATTTGTTATAGTATTAACGATTTCTGCAGGTAAATCATTCTAAAACGGTTTGTTCAGCGCTGAAACTGAACCAGCCACACTCCGACACCAAGCAGGTGCGGGTAACGCGTTATGATGGAGTGTCCCATGAGTAATGAAAAAAAGCCGGCGTTAAGTAACGCAGAAAAACAACGACGCTACCGTGATAGGCAAAAAGACTCCGGTAAAAAAGAATTACGCGGCTATTTAACACCAGAAGCCTTAAAGTGCTACGAAGATATTGTGCAAAAAACGCAGTGGAACGACAGTACAATTTTGAGCAATGCGCTGCGTTTAATGTATGCCGCACATAAACTTGGCCAAGTGGGGATTTTAAATAGCTGGTTAAATGAACATAAACGCTAAAAGTGACGCCACCGTGTGGTAAAGGTATAATAGGCTTCATTTTTTGCTTGAAGCTTATTTCAGGAAGGCGCCATGATTTTATTTGTGCAGGATCTTACCGTAATTGATTTTTCTTATCTGCATCGGCAGCGTGGCATGTTGGGTGAAAGCTTTATTGTCGATGTCGAGCTACATGGTGCTTTAGATGACGCCGCTATGGTGTTCGATTTTGCTAAAGTGAAAAAAGTGATTAAACAAGCGATTGACCAATTAGTTGATCACAAGTTAGCCGTTGCTGCGGCATGTCCTGCGCTTCGTCACAGTGAAGCAGAGCAAATGATTGTGCTGCAGTATCAAAGTGAACGCGGCACCATACAACTCGCTTGTCCGCCTTCTGCTTTTGCTTTTATTCCCGGTACAGAGATTAACGAGCAAACGGTAGCCCATTATCTTGAGCAACAAATCAAACCCTTGTTACCTGATAATGTCGCTAAACTCGTTTTAAAATTACGCAGCGAAGCGATGCGCGGTTTTTATTATCATTACAGTCATGGTTTGAAAAAACACGATGGTAACTGTCAACGTATTGCCCATGGACATCGCTCTACTATTCAAATCTTTGAAGATGGCATGTTAGTACCACGCTTAAATAAAATGTGGTGCGAGCGCTGGGAAGATATTTATTTAGGTAGTAAAGACGATCTCGTTTCGGCCGAAGCCTTGTCGTATTTAACGCCGGAAAGCGATGATTATAGCTTCCGTTATCAGGCTACCCAAGGTTGGTTCGAGTTATGTATACCTGCCAGTCATTGTGAACTTGTGTCTTGTGATACCACGGTAGAATGTCTGGCCGATTTTATTGCCGATCAGTTAAAAGCGGCCAATGGCAGTAAACAATATAAGGTGGTAGCTTATGAAGGTGTGGGTAAAGGCGCTATTGCTCTGCGCGATTAGTGTTGCGGCTAACGCCGCGGAAGTGGTGTTACATGGCCCATTAACCCAAGGCAGCTTAATTCGCGGTCAAGCCCCTGTTGGGGCCGAGGTATGGTTTAACGAGCAACCGGTTGTTGTCAGTGCGCAAGGGCAGTTTGTTTTTGGTATTGGCCGTGATGCTGCACTACAACATCAACTTAAAGTGGTACATCAAGGCAAGCAACAGCAATTTCCGCTGCGCTTTACCGCCAGAGAATACGATATTCAGCGGATCACTGGCGTGGAGCAAAAGTATGTAGCACCGCCAAAAGAAGTCAGCGCGCGCATTGCCAATGATAGTGCTAAAGTTCGACAAGTTCGCAGCACATTAACTGAACTTCAAGCCATTTTCGCTGAGCCCGTGCGCCCAGCCGCAGGGCGTATCAGTGGAGTTTATGGCAGTCAACGTGTGTTTAACGGCCAACCGCGCAATCCACATTTTGGTTTAGATATTGCCGCTCCGGTAGGTGCACCGGTATTGGCGCCATGGCCAGGTAAGGTGTTACTGGCTGAAGATCTGTATTTTTCAGGGTTAACGGTAATTGTTGATCATGGCTTTGGGGTGAGCTCAACCTTTATGCATTTAAATGCCATTAAAGTAAAGGTTGGGGATACCGTAGCACAAAGCCAACATATTGCCGATATTGGGGCGACAGGCCGCGTTACCGGCCCGCATTTAGATTGGCGTATCAATTGGTTTCAAGAGCGGCTTGACCCGCAACTGTTGTTACCCGAATTTACGCCAAACCAAACGCAGCGTTTAGCGCTTACCCCTTAAAGCTAAAAAAGGGTTGTTGAGTTTTAACTCGACAACCAGTGTTTTACTGTTACTTCGTTAGCTACATTTAACATGGCAACTCCTGGTGCAGCCTGTTGTATCAGTAGTGCCAACTCGAGTAATCGATCTTTTCTAAAAATGAATAACGGCTGCACAGAGCCTAGCGGTAAACGTAGCATTAGCTCCGTTAAACTCGTTTCGCTGATCTTATAACCGCCCAAGGCCACTAATTGGTCGCCGCTCATTAATCCGGCCTGATGGGCAGCCGAGCCCCGATATAATTGCTGAATAAACACGCCTTGCGCTGTCGTTTTAAGGCTGCAGCCTAAACTGGCTGGCACGACCTTATTGTTTTCACCGGCCAGATCGCTAAAACTGCTGGGCGCGCGCTGTGTTAAGGTTAGGCCTAGTTTGCCCAAGGTTGCTGCCAGCGGTAAGGGTTTGGCTTCATTGATCCAGCTCGTCAATTGGGCAGCGAGTTCGGGTAATTGCCATGCGATGAGTTGCTCGAATATAGCGTTATCCGAGGTGCCTGTTGCAACATGCTGCTGATACAGTTGTCGGCAAAAAGCAGCCAAATTTAATCCTTTAGATTGCAGTTCAGCCTCTAGCAATAAGGCCACTAACGCGCCTTTCGCGTAATAACTGACCACACTGTTAACCGCATTCTCATCTTGTAAATAAAATTTAGTCCACGCCGTAAAGCTGCTATCCGTTAAACTTTGCTGACTATCTGAGGGGTTGCGACTGACCCGAGTAATTAATTTCTCTAACACCGTTAAATAACGGCTTTGCTCGATAATACCGCTTTTAACTAAAGCTAAATCATCAAAGTAAGAGGTAAAACCTTCATAAAGCCATAATTGCCGACTGTACTGCTCTTTATCTAAGACATAGGGCGTAAAACATTGTGGTTTTAAGCGTTTTACCCACCAAGTATGAAAGTATTCATGGCTGAATAAGCCCAACAGATTCTGATAGGCTTCGGTTAATTCTGTTTGTTGTACTGCAGGTAAGTCATAGCGATTGCAAAGTAACAAGGTACTAAATTTATGCTCTAAGCCACCATAGCCTTGCTCGGTCACCCAAAGTAAAAACCAATATTGATCTAAATCTCGCGGCAATTCGCCAAATACATCGCGCTGTACCTGGCAAAGCTTAGCGACATCGGCAGTTAAGCGCGCTTCATCATACAGGTTATAACCACTGACCACGACGTAATGCGGCACACCATCCAAATTAAATTGCTGCACATTGAAAATGCCCACCAGTAAGGGGCTATCTATCAGATGATCATAGTTATCAGCCTGATAACAACCAAAGTCGAGCGGGGCGGTATGAGTTGCTTTGGGCATGGCCGTAGCAACACGCCATGCCGCGCAGCGAAGATCAGTGGGTTTGTGCAGGGTCAGTGAATGGGGCTGTGCCGTCATTTCACTGACGTTTAAACACAGACAAGCCGGGTTAAGCACTGCCAGTTCATCATCAACATAGGCTGCGCGAACCGATAAATCATTAGCGTAAACTTGGTAAGTTACGGTGACCGGTTGTTGCCCACAACTGAGCTGCCAAGATTGTTTATCACGTTGCGCCAGATGAAGTTCACCGTCGGCATCATAAGCATTGATGTTGACAATATGCCGCGCAAAATTCCGCACAAGGTAACTGCCAGGGATCCAAGCCGGCAGGGTTAACTGATGCATTGCGCTGCTAGGCTCAAAATGCAGCGATAGGGTGAGTAGATGCGCACTGATATCATCAAAGGTTATTTCATACTGCACGGCTGACATAACGGGATCTCCAAAGGCTTATGCTAACGGCTAATTGAACACTATTATGCCGTTTCGTTATTAAATTACCAAATGTGCCACAAGTGTTCAGCACACAGGGCTGACATCACGTATAATATGACCATTTATCAGTTAAGGAATTTTATGTCTAACGAAGCCCTCATCATAAAGCGCATGGAATATGCGGTTACTCGAGTGACAAAAACGGTATTTCCTGGGCGCACCAATCATCATAATACGTTATTCGGTGGTGAAGCCCTAGCTTGGATGGATGAAGCCGCTTTTATTGCGGCGACGCGTTTTTGTCGTAAGCCATTAGTTACCGTGTGTTCCGATCGCGTTGATTTTAAAGAATCCATTGCGGCGGGAGATATTGTCGAGTTAGTTGCCCGTGTTGCGCACGTCGGTCGTACCAGTATTAAAGTGCAGGTCGATATTTTTGTTGAAAACATGTACAACGACAATCAACACAAAGCCATTTCGGGTAGCTTTACTTTTGTCGCTTTAGATGAAGATCGCAAACCCACACCGGTGCTAGGCTAAGTTGCACTTGTATAACTGGCCTGACCTTGTTATGTTGCATTAAAAATTAGCCCTGCCAGAGAGTTAGCCACATGAAGACAGCAACAGAGTGGTTTAGTGAATACGCCGTTAGTCATCAAAACTCGGTGAATAAAGCCATCCATTGGGTAGCGGTGCCGCTTATTTACGCGTCGGTGTTGGGTTTGCTGTGGCAGATCCCTATGCCATTTTCAGGCTTGGCAGAGCAGGGCATTAATTGGGCTTTGTTACTGGTAATGCCCGCGTTACTTTTTTACTTTCTACTCGCTTTTAGTTTAGGCCTTGGCATGACCATCTTTACCGCTGCCGTGGTGACAGCGCTAAGAGCATTGGAGCAACAAAGCCTGTTTGCCATTTGGCAAATTGCCGCTGCGGTGTTTGTATTGATGTGGATCTTACAATTTATTGGCCACAAAATTGAGGGTAAAAAACCGTCATTCTTTCAAGATCTGGCCTTTCTGTTGATTGGTCCTGCCTGGTTACTCGGTTTCATTTTGCAACGTTTTCGCATTCGCTATTAATTTAGTTTGTGAAGTGTGCGCGGTTTTATGGCCAAAGTTGCGATTAATGTCTGGTTGTATACGGCAGGTAGCCGAGGCATTATGCGCAGCTATCGTTATAATGCATCTCTATTATGATAGAAACCGGCGTCAACATTGAATAAACTTTTCGAAGATAGAAACCGACAATTCTGGATCCTGCATTCTCTCGGCTGGCTCGGTTTCGCTATAGTCAATTATCTCAGCTCTCTGATGTTAGACACCCGAGATGCTTTTCTGATCGTGATTAGCCTCGATGCCTATGTTGGTTGGTTATTAACCATACCGCTGCGCTATCTTTATCGTAAAGTCTGGTTCTGGGAACCGTGGAAAATGGTGCTGGTTATTTTGGCAGCGGCATTATTAACGGCGTTAGTTTGGACGGTGATCCGCAATTTTAACTATTGGGAGATCTATCGACATGGCTATCGCCCAGCCGACTGGTTTTTATATATCCGTGATACGCCCGTGGCCTTTTACGTTATGCTTAGTTGGAGTGGCTTGTATTTTGGTATTAAGTACTATCAAACCTTACAACTAGAAAAACAAAAACTGCTTACGGCGATGAATAAAGCGCATGAAGCGCAATTAAAAATGCTACGGTATCAGCTAAACCCCCATTTTTTATTTAATACACTGAATGCCATCTCAACCTTAGTATTAATTAACGATAACGATACTGCCAATAAGATGGTCAGCCGTTTAAGCGATTTCTTACGCTATTCGCTGTATAAAGACCCGATTAATAAGGTCATGCTTGAGCAAGAGATCTATGCGGCGAGGTTGTACTTAGAAATTGAAAAGGTGCGATTCTCAGAACGACTAGCAATAGTGATCGATTTAGAGCCTGGCACCGAAAAAGCTTTAGTGCCCAGTTTAATTTTGCAGCCATTAATTGAAAACGCCATTAAGTATGCGGTGGCAAGTCAAGTGGATGGAGGCGAGATCACCATCAAAGCCAAACGCTTTGGGCATGATCTATTGCTTGAGGTGGCCGATAATGGCCCAGGTATGCCGTTAGTTGATGGCTTAGTTAAAGCTTCTGACAACACGGACAGTGGCGTTGGATTAGTGAATACACGAGAAAGACTGGCTGCGTTGTACGACAATGATTTTGCTTTGGTATTAACTCATAATCAACCGCAAGGTGTAAAAGTGAATATCAGAATTCCATTACAACTAGAGAAGACGGATATTGAACATGCTTAATGTAATCGTAGTGGATGACGAACCCTTAGCGCGCAGAGGTATGTTAGTTCGATTAGCTGCATTTCCTGAATTGAAGGTGATTGCAGAATGTGCGAACGGGCCTGATGCATTAAAAGCCATTATTGAGCTGTCACCCGATTTGGTGTTTCTAGATGTCGAAATGCCAGGCATGGACGGTTTTGCAGTGTTAAAACAATTACAGGCGCAAGAAATTAAATTGCCCTACATCGTCTTTGTGACGGCTTATGATCAATATGCTTTTAATGCTTTTGAAGTGAATGCATTAGATTATGTGTTAAAGCCTGTTGAAGCGGATCGGCTGAAAGCGGCGGTAGACAAGGTGATTACTTATCATGGGGCGTCTGACAATCAAAAACATAAAGATCAGCTGGCGGCGGCGGTGGCGCGTTTAACCGGTGATCAAGCCAATCACATCTTAGAGCGTTTAGATAAAGCAGAGCCCGTGGTGAACAGTCGTTTCCCTGAAGCGATCAGTATTAAAGACAGTGGTGAGATCACTCGGGTACCGGTAGCCGAAATCGATTGGGTAGATGCTGCGGGCGATTATATGTGTATTCATACTCGCGATGGCCAAACCCATATTTTACGCCGTACCATGAAAGAATTAGAGAGCGAATTAGATCCAAGGCAATTTGTGCGAGTGCATCGTTCGGCCATTGTCAATGTGCAAACCATTGCTAAACTGCAAATGCTTAGCAATGGCGAACATCAATTACTGTTAACTAATGGCCAAGCGGTTAAGGTTAGCCGTAGTTACAAAGACCGTGTAAAACAAGTGTTTAGCCATTAACTGCCCCTTTAATAACTGCCCACTTGCTGTTGCCAGCGCACTAAGTAAGGATCAATCGCCTTAGTGCGATTGCCGGTTTTAGCCAGTGGGTACAGGGTTACCTCACCGTGTACTTCACCGGCCATTTGTAAATGCGCCCCTTGTTGTAAGGCTTCCACTGCATAAGCACCCAGTTTAGTGGCTAAGATGCGATCTGCGCCAACTGGGCTGCCGCCACGTTGAATATGCCCCAAAATACAGGCGCGACATTCAATACCAATCGCTTTAGTTAATGCTTCAGCCAGCGCGGTGGTGCCGCCAGGGTAACTGTTTTCAGCCACCACAATAATGTAACTGGCTTTGCCCATTAACAGTTGAGCATGCTGTATTGGCGTGGTGATTTGACGTAAATCTTTGGGCGTGATTTGACTAAACTCAGGGCAAATAATTTGCTCGGCACCGCCGGCAATCCCTGCGGCTAAACTGATATAACCGCTGTGACGCCCCATCAGTTCCACCAGAAAAATACGTTCAAAGGCATCGGCTGTATCGCGAATTTTATCAATAGCATCCAGTGCTGTATCAATGGCTGTGGCATAACCAATGGTGTTGGTGGTGCCATCAACATCATTATCAATGGTGCCGGGCACGCCAATAATTTGCCCATCATAATACCGGGCAATTTCCAAGGCACCTCGAAAACTACCATCGCCACCAATCACAATTAAGGCATCGATATTCAATTGCTGTAGGTTATCGGCGGCCAGTTTGGGGCCTTCTGGCGTTTGCAAAGCAGGGCAACGTGCACTTTTTAATATGGTGCCGCCGCGTTGAATAATATTATGCACATGCTGCGGTAGTAAGGTGCGGTATTCTTGTTCTAATAAACCGATGTAGCCGTGCTCAAAGCCGATCACTTCGATACGACACGCCGCCGCCGTTAGCACCACGGCTCGGATGGCGGCGTTCATTCCTGGCGCATCTCCGCCTGAGGTCAGTAATGCAATCCGCTTAATCGTAGCCATATAATTATTCTCCTTTGCCATAAGCCTTGATTATAACGACAGATCTCTAATTTACTTTGATTTATCGCAATTTGATAGAAACACCGCGACAGTAGGCCGAGTTTTAAGCGACAATATAAACCCTTCTTGTTG
The DNA here is from genome assembly GCF_052656265.1 of Alishewanella sp. HL-SH06. Lineage (NCBI taxonomy): Bacteria > Pseudomonadati > Pseudomonadota > Gammaproteobacteria > Alteromonadales > Alteromonadaceae > Alishewanella > Alishewanella sp. HL-SH06. The sequence goes on along the minus strand of NZ_CP199752.1, from coordinate 2,258,771 downwards.
ATTCGTTATTTTGTTTAGGAAAACCTGCGGCATGCATCAAATTACCGGTAAAACCTTGATCGGTTTCTTACTCGCCTTAACCACCGCCGTGCTGTGGGGGGTATTACCCATCGCATTAAAAGTGCTATTGGAGGTATTTACCACCAATACCATTACTGCTATTCGTTTTTTGTTTGCGGCTTTGATGGTAGGGGTTTGGCTTGGACTAAGAGGTAAGTTGCCGTCATTGGCGTTAATGAAACAGCGCAAAATCTTTATCTTAATGGCCATTGCCGTGGTGGGCTTGCTGCTAAACTACATTTTATATTTATCTGGTCTGAATAACTTAACCGCAGAAACCGCGCAAACCTTAATACAATTAGCGCCATTTTTAATGATGCTTGGCGGTATTATTATTTTTAAAGAACGTTTGTTACTCTGGCAACGCGTAGGCGCCATATTGTTGGTCAGTGGCTTGTTATTATTTTTTAACGAGCGGCTGCTCAGTTTAATTGTGCAGGCCAGCAATGAAACGCTTGGAGTGATCTTAGTCATTTTTGCGGCCATTACCTGGGCCGCCTATGCGTTGGCGCAAAAACAGTTGTTGGTCAGTTACAGTTCTAAGCAAATTATGTATCTGATTTACTTTGCCGGGAGTATTGCTTTTATTCCGGTGTCAGACTTCACGCCACTGGGGCAATTAAGTGTACTGCAATGGTCATTGCTGCTGTTTTGTTGTTTAAACACGGTGGTAGCTTATGGCGCTTTTGCCGAAGCCTTACACCATTGGGAAGCCTCGAAGGTCAGTGCGGTACTGGCGATTACGCCGTTAATTACCATTTTAAGTGCCAATGTGGTCGCCGCAATTTGGCCGACGTTGTTGGTGCCACAGCAACTGAATATTTGGTCTTGGTTAGGCGCTATCCTAGTGGTAATGGGCTCTGCTTTAACGGCTTTAGCACCGCAGTTCGTACAATATCGCGAAGCACGCCGTGTGAGAAAACTACAACGCGATGTGTTATGACACAAGACAACGACCAAAATATTAAACACGCTAAACAAAAAGGCCCTGCAATGCAGGGCCTTTGCTAATGATACAAAAACTTATTTAACGGTCACAATGCGGCAGGTATTAGACGCGCCAACCTGTAACATCACATCGCCGTGCGTCATAATGACTAAGTCACCTGATTTTAAACCGGCTTTCTCTCTGATCACCTTGATGGCTTCATCAGCTAAAGACAAGGCTTCTACTTCGGTGCTGTCAAAATACACGGGATAAACACCACGATACATCGCCATTTTGTTCAGGGTTTTGGTATGGCGCGATAGCGCATAAATAGGCTGTGGTGAGGTGATACGAGACATCAACTTCGCAGTATAGCCTGATTCAGTTAACGCAATAATGGCTTTAATACCTGGTAAATGGTTTGCCGCATACATCGCAGACAATGCAATAGTTTCACTGACTTCTGTGAAGTTTAAGTTCATTCGATGCTTAGAGCTTTGCACTGATGGGTGTTTTTCAGCACCAATACAAACGCGCGCCATGGCTTTGACGGTTTCAATCGGATATTTACCTGCAGCAGTTTCAGCAGATAACATGACACCGTCAGTACCATCTAACACAGCATTGGCCACGTCCATGACTTCTGCACGCGTTGGCATCGGGCTTTCGATCATGCTTTCCATCATTTGCGTTGCGGTGATCACAATGCGATTTAATTGACGTGAACGCGCGATAATGCGTTTTTGTTGGCCAACCAGTTCAGCATCGCCTATCTCAACACCCAGATCGCCACGTGCTACCATCACGGCGTCAGAAGCACGAATAATGTCGTCGAGGGTTTCATCATCGGCAACGGCTTCAGCACGTTCTACTTTTGCCATAATGCGGGCTTCAGAGCCTGCTGCCACGGCAAGTTCACGGGCATAACGTAAATCATCACCAGAACGCGGGAAAGAGACGGCAAGGTAATCAACATCAATTTCAGCGGCAGTAATAATGTCGCGTTTGTCTTTTTCAGTCAGGGCAGGGGCGGTTAAACCACCACCTTGGCGGTTGATCCCTTTATTGTTACTTAATTTACCACCGATAGTGACTTCAGTGATCACGCGCTCGCCTTGCACGTCATTTACTTTTAATACAATTCGGCCATCATCTAACAGCAGTAAGTCGCCGGCAACGACATCTTGTGGCAGTTGCTTGTAATCGATACCCACTTGTGTGTTATCGCCTTCACCTTTACCTAAAGCGGCATCTAGCACGAAGATTTGACCTTCTTCTAGCATGATGGCGCCATCTTTAAAGGTTGAAACCCGAATTTTAGGGCCTTGTAGATCGCCTAAGATGGCGACATTGGCGCCTAACTTAGCCGCGGCAGCTCGGACCATCTCAGCACGTTGCTTGTGATCTTCTGCCGTTCCGTGAGAAAAGTTTAAACGAAAAACGCTAGCACCAGCGCTGATCAATTTTTCTAGGATAGCTTGCGTATTAGTTGCGGGGCCGAGGGTGGCGACGATTTTTGTTCTTCTGAGCATCGAAAACTCCTGCTGTTGAAGCTGTGAATAGCTTACTACTTAGTCTAATGTAATTTTATTACATAACCTAGCAGAAAACTGAATTAAAATTACAAAAACGATCATATTTCAACGATTAGCTGATTTGATCTTTTTTATCAAAGCGCGAACCACGCAAACTATCTTTGACTTTCTTTAAGTTTTCTCGAAACTTACTGCCACGTCTTAAGGTAAAGCCGGTCGCTAAAATATCAATTAATACCAGTTGCGCGACCCGCGAAGCCATTGGCATATACATGTCGGTATCTTCGGGTACATCAAGAGAAAGCACCAAGGTACATTCTTTAGCTAACGGGCTGTCATAAGCCGTAATACCAATAACCGTTGCATCGTTTTCACGTGCTATCGCTGCGATATCACACAGGTTTTTCGTTCTACCCGTGTGGCTGATACACACGACCACCTCTCCATCACAGCTGTTAATTGCCGACATACGTTGCATGACGATGTCATCAAAGCAAACCACCGGAACGTTAAACCGAAAAAATTTGTTTTGTGCATCATGGGCTACCGAGGCAGAAGCCCCCAGGCCAAAAAATGAAATTTTCTTTGCTTGGGTTAAGACATCGACCGCACGGTTAATGGCGCTAATATCAACTCGTTGCCGTGCAGTATCCAGTGCAGCCATAGTCGATTCAAAAATTTTGGCCGTGTAAGCCTCTGGGCCATCTTCTTCTTCGACATGCCGGTTCACATACGGCGTACCATTAGCAAGACTTTGTGCCAAGTGTAGTTTAAAATCAGGAAAACCTTTGGTATCGAGTCGACGGCAAAAGCGATTAACGGTGGGCTCACTCACATCTGCTAATTTTGCTAAAGAAGCAATGCTGCTATGAATAGTGGTTTGAGGATTCGCCAGAATAACGTCTGCAACTTTGCGTTCGGATTTGCTGAAGTTATTGACGCTATTAATAATTTTTTCAAGTACGTTCATTAGCTGCTACCTGCACTTATCATTCCTCGTAAGGTCGAGGTGAGTTTTTTTAAGTTTAATGATCTGTCGGTTATACTGTTTTATTTCAATTGTGCCGACAAAACAGTATTAAATTTACCACAAAACCTGAGGAATAGGATAAAACCTGCACTATAATACTACTTTAGTTAAATTTTGAACAGTTCTGTAATTAAATTACATTATATGGCGTTTACAAGCGACATTCTCTCCGTTAGTATGGGGTAAGTGTTGTAAAATTACATCTTTTAAGGCTGAGTTATGACAACCTCCAAGCAAAACCAGGCATGTGATCTTATTCTATTTGGCACCAAGGGCGATCTTGCTCGCAGAAAATTGTTGCCCGCATTATATCAACTTGAGAAAGCCGGTTTATTAGCCGCAGACTCCCGTATTATTGGGGTAGCGCGTGATGATTTAGATAACGCAGCCTATATTGAACTGGTTAAAAGCAACCTAACGCGCTTCTTAAAAAAAGAAACCCTAGATGAAACCGTTTGGGAGACCTTATCTAAAAAGCTGCATTATGTTTCTATCGATTTAAAAGAAACGGCTGATTATAAAAAGTTAGCTGAGGTGGTGGATATCACCAAACGTGTACCCGTCAGTTATTTCGCTACTCCTCCTTCTTTATTTGGCGATTTGTGTCGGGGTTTAGCAGAAGCAGGTTTAGCCGCAGAGCCATCGCGAGTGGTGCTTGAAAAACCGATTGGTCATGATTTGCAATCGTCTTATGTGATTAACGATCAAGTGGCTGAGCATTTTAAAGAGTGCCAAATTTATCGTATCGATCATTACTTAGGTAAAGAAACGGTACTTAACTTATTAGCCCTGCGTTTTGCGAATGCTATTTTTGCCTCTAACTGGGATCACAATGCCATTGACCATGTGCAGATCACGGTGGCTGAAGAGGTCGGCGTAGAAGGCCGCTGGAGCTACTACGATGATGCTGGTCAAATGCGCGATATGGTGCAAAACCACTTATTACAAGTGTTGTCATTGATTGCCATGGAGCCGCCTGCACGCTTAGATGCAGACAGCATTCGAGATGAAAAATTAAAAGTATTGAAAGCCTTACGTCGTATTGATGATAGTAACGTACAAGAGAAAACCGTACGTGGTCAGTATTCGGCGGGTTTTGCGGCGGGTCAAGCCGCACCCGGTTATTTAGAAGAAGAGGGCGCTAGACCCAACAGTAAAACCGAGACTTTTGTGGCGATCCGGGTGGATATTGATAACTGGCGTTGGGCAGGTGTGCCGTTTTATTTAAGAACGGGCAAGCGCATGCCGAAGAAACACAGTGAAGTGGTGATTTGCTTCAAGCCACAACCGCACAATATTTTCAAAGCCACTTACCGCGATTTACCGGCCAACAAATTAATTATTCGTTTACAGCCAGATGAAGGGGTCGAAATTCAGGTAATGAATAAGATCCCAGGTCTTGGCGAAAGCATGCGCTTACAACAAAGTAAGCTAGATTTAAGTTTCGACGAGACTTTTAAATCACAGCGTATTGCAGATGCCTACGAGCGGCTGTTACTTGAAGCGATGCTGGGTAACCAGTACTTGTTCGTGCGTCGTGATGAGGTTGAGCAAGCCTGGCAATGGGTTGACGGTATTATAAACGCTTGGAAAAACACCAATGAACCACCGAAGGCCTATCAGGCCGGTACTTGGGGCCCCGTTTCGTCTATCTCGATGATGGCACGTGACGATCGTAATTGGGACGAATAAGCATGAATTTACAAACGTTTTCTGATAGCAACGCTTTAAACCAAGCCTTTGCTCAGCAACTATTGACTATTCTTAGCACGGCGATTGCCGAACGTGGCCAAGCGACGCTGGTTGTTTCGGGTGGCCGTACGCCATTAGCGTTATTTAGCACTTTGGCCAATACGGAGCTAGCTTGGGATAAAGTGACCATTTTACTGGCCGATGATCGTTATTTACCCACCAGTGCTGAGCACAGCAACGAGCGGCTGGTTAAGGCTAATTTGTTACAACAGCATGCGGCTAAAGCACACTTTATTAGTTTATATGCCGAAGCCGCGGATGCGTTTGCTGCTGTACCGCAGATTTTGCCCCGTGTTGCGGCTTTGCCTACGTTTGATGCCGTTATTTTAGGCATGGGTGAAGATGGTCATACGGCATCATTGTTTCCGTGCAGTCAACAGTTGGCTGCAGGTTTAGCTGATGATGCACCGGCGGTTCTGGCTACAGAGCCCACCAGTGCTCCTTATCAACGGATCAGTTTAAGCAAAGCGCGTTTGTTAGACAGTCGGCATATTTTTCTGCACTTAGTGGGTGAAAACAAATATCCGGTTTTACAACAAGCATTAGCCGACACCGATCCAATGGAAATGCCCATTCGAGCATTCTTACAGCATCCATCCATCAGCATTGATGTGATGTACGCACCGCAATAGAGGTTTTAGTTATGAATCCAGTGATTCAGAAAGTTACCGATCGTATTATCGCCCGCAGTAGTAAAAGTCGTGCTATTTATTTAGAACGGTTAGAGCAAGCCCGTCAACAGGGCCCACACCGTGGTGTCTTGAGTTGCGGTAACTTAGCACACGGTTTTGCTGCCTGTAGTGCCAGCGATAAAGCGGATTTACGCAGTCTAACTAAAGCTAATATTGGCATTATCTCGTCTTATAACGATATGTTGTCGGCGCATCAACCTTATCAAACGTATCCAGACATCATTAAAAAAGCCGTTAATGAGATCGGCAGTGTTGCCCAGTTTGCTGGCGGTGTTCCTGCCATGTGTGACGGTGTCACCCAAGGCCAACCTGGCATGGAATTAAGTTTACTCAGCCGCGACATTATTGCGATGTCTGCTGCGGTAGGCTTATCACACAATATGTTTGATGGCGGCTTAATGCTCGGGATCTGCGATAAAATCGTTCCGGGTTTATTAATGGCAGCGTTGAGTTTTGGTCATTTACCTTTTGTGTTTGTTCCTGCCGGCCCGATGCCATCAGGGATCCCAAATAAAGAAAAAGCGCGCGTACGTCAGCTTTATGCTGAAGGTAAAGTCGGTAAAGAAGAGCTTTTAGAAGCGGAAGCCGCGTCTTATCACTCTGCTGGAACCTGTACTTTCTACGGCACGGCCAATTCGAACCAATTAGTGGTGGAAATGATGGGCCTGCATTTACCTGGCTCGTCTTTTGTTAACCCCAACACCCCGTTACGTGATGAATTAACCAAGGCGGCAGCTCGTCAAGTAACGCGTTTAACAGCGCTAGGTAATGACTATTTACCTATCGGTAAATTGGTTGATGCAAAAGCCATTGTTAACGGTATCGTGGGTCTGTTAGCCACGGGTGGTTCAACTAATCACACTATGCACTTGATTGCGGTTGCGCGTTCAGCCGGTTTTATTGTGAATTGGGATGATTTTGCTGAGCTGTCAGATGCGACGCCGTTGTTAACGCGCATTTACCCGAACGGCCAAGCAGATATTAACCATTTCCAATATGCCGGTGGTATGGCGTACTTGATGCGCACTTTATTAGATGCCGGCTTATTACACGAAGATGTGCAAACGATTGCGGGCCCAGGGCTACGTCGTTATACCCAAGTTCCGGTATTACAAGACGGCAAATTAGTTTGGGTGGATGGTCCAGAGCAATCATCTGATGATGATGTTTTAACCTCAGTGGACAAACCCTTTAAAGCTCATGGTGGCTTACAAGTGTTATCCGGTAATGTCGGTCGCAGCGTCATGAAAACCTCTTCACTGCGTCCAGGCACCGAAATTGTTAAAGCGCCAGCAGTCGTTTTCCACAGCCAGCATGAATTAGACGCGGCGTTTAAAGCCGGTGAATTAGACAAAGACTGTGTTGTTGTAGTGCGTTTCCAAGGTCCAAAAGCCTGTGGTATGCCAGAGCTACACAAGTTAACGCCACCGTTAGGGGTGTTACAAGATAAAGGTTTTAAAGTGGCTTTGGTAACGGATGGTCGAATGTCCGGCGCGTCAGGAAAAGTACCAGCAGCCATTCACGTCACACCAGAAGCCTTAGATGGCGGTAACATTGCTCGTATTAATAATGGCGATATGCTGTTAGTGGATGGCGAAAGTGGCAAGTTAGAAGTGTTGGTCGATGCTAAAGAGTTTGCCGCAAGACCGGTTGCAGTAGCAGACATGGCACCGAATTTATACGGTATGGGCCGTGAAATGTTTGGTGCCATGCGTCAGCAACTTACTGGGGCTGAGCAGGGTGCATGCAGCTTATTTATTACGGAGGAACACCTGCATGGCTGACACTCGTAAATTTGCCATCGTCGCCGATATTGGTGGCACAAATGCCCGCTTCAGCCGGGTTGCATTAGATACCTTAGCGCTGGATAAAGTCGCAGTTTATCCTTGTGCAGATTTTGCAACCTTAGCCGATGCATTATCGCACTATCAACAGCAGCAAGGATTAACTGCGTTAAAAGATGTTGCTATTGGTATTGCTTGCCCCATTAACGGTGATGAAGTTCGGATGACGAACTTTCATTGGCAATTTTCGATTAAGGCCATGCAAGCCGGCTTGGGGTTAGATACGCTGCTGTTAATGAATGACTTTACCGCTGTTGCCATGTCATTACCGGCGTTGGCTGAGGACCAAAAAATTCAGATTGGTGGTGAAGCCGCTAACCCTGCACAGCCTATGGCCGTGCTGGGTGCCGGAACGGGCTTAGGCGTGGCGCATTTAGTGCCTTTTGGCCAAAAGTATATACCGTTACCGGGTGAGGGCGGCCATGTTGATTGGGCGCCACAAACTGAACAAGAGTGGTTTATTTATCAACAATTAGCTGCTGAGCATGAGCATGTATCACCAGAGCGCCTGTTATCTGGCCCTGGTTTAGAAGCCATTTATCGTGCGCTAGCGGCTTATCAAAAAATCGACACGCCCCCTTTAACTGCCGGTGAGATTGGCCAACAAGCGCTCAGCAACAGCTCAGCGTTAGCTGTAGCAACAGTTGAACAATTTTATGCCAGTCTTGGCAGCATTGCCGGTAATTTAGCATTAACGCTCAGTACTTTTGGTGGCGTATACGTGGCCGGAGGCATTGTACCGAAACTTCTACCCTTGTTAGGTCGCAGCGAATTTCGTCAACGATTTGATGCAAAAGGGCGCTTTAGTGGCTTCAACCGGCAAATACCGGTTTTCATTGTTACAGCCGAGCAACCCGGTTTATTGGGTGCCGCGGTTTATCTAAAACAAACATTGGCGGGTTAATTTATGGCATTTTCTAATTGGCAACTACAACCATCGGTGTTGTTTGCTATGGGTCCTGTAGTTCCAGTAATCGTTATTAAAGATATTAATGACGCTGTTCCGTTAGCCAAAGCATTAATTGCCGGTGGTATTAAGGTGTTAGAAGTGACATTGCGCACTCCACAAGCGTTAGCGGCCATTAAACTTTTAGCTGAAGAAGTGCCAGAGGCGGTTGTCGGTGCCGGTACAGTGACCACTGCAGAACAATTAGCTCAAGTCATCGCAGCAGGTGCAAAATTTGCTATCAGCCCAGGGTTAACCGAAAACTTGTTAATTGCCGCCAAAGAATCCAGTATTCCGCTGATCCCCGGCATTGCCACCATTTCAGAGTTAATGCAAGGCACTGTCTTAGGCTATACCCACTTTAAATTTTTCCCTGCAGAAGCTGCTGGGGGCGTGAAGAACCTAAAATCAATTTATGGTCCTTTTGCCGATATTCGTTTTTGTCCTACCGGTGGTATTAACGAGAAGAACTATCATGATTACCTGGCTCTACCGAATGTCAGTTGTGTTGGCGGTTCATGGATAGTACCTGATAGCGCAGTCGATGCTAAAGACTGGGCGACCATTACCGCGCTAACGGCCAAAGCCGTTGCCGAGGCAAAATAAGGTAACAACAAACCGGCTTAGGCCGGTTTCTTGTTTTAAGCACATTTAAAAGCACTGTGCTTTTGAGTTTTACCGACAAAACACGTATAGTAGCGCACCATTTTTAGCTGTTTTAACCCTGTAACGGACCCTTTTCTGTGATTTCAACCAATAACATTACCATGCAGTTCGGCGCTAAGCCGTTGTTTGAAAATATTTCGATTAAATTTGGCGATGGCAATCGTTATGGTTTGATCGGCGCGAACGGCTGCGGCAAGTCGACATTCATGAAGATTTTAAGTCGCGAGCTTGAACCTAGCGCGGGTAATGTTTTTGTTGAGCCTAACTTTCGCGTAGCAAAACTGCATCAAGATCAATTCGCCTTTGAAAAGTACACCGTTATTGATACGGTGATCATGGGGCATGCAGAGCTATGGTCGGTGAAGTCAGAACGCGATCGTATTTATGCCGAGCCTGAAATGACTGAAGAAGATGGCATGAAAGTCGCCGATCTGGAAGTCGCTTTTGGTGAGATGGATGGCTACTCTGCTGAATCGCGGGCCAGTGAATTATTATTAGGCGTGGGGATCCCGATTGAGCAGCATTATGGTTTGATGTCGTCAGTCGCGCCAGGCTTCAAATTACGTGTTTTATTGGCCCAGGTGTTATTTGCTGATCCCGATATCATGTTGCTAGACGAACCTACCAACAACTTGGATATTAATACGATCCGTTGGTTAGAAAACGTGTTGGCTGAGCGTAATTCCACCATGGTCATCATCTCGCACGATAGACACTTCTTAAACAGCGTCTGTACGCATATGGCTGATTTAGACTACGGCGAGTTACGCGTATTCCCAGGCAACTATGATGAATACATGACGGCCGCCACGCAAACACGTGAGCGTTTGTTATCGGATAATGCCAAGAAAAAAGCGCAAATTGCCGAACTCCAAACGTTCGTCAGCCGCTTTTCTGCCAATGCGTCAAAAGCACGACAAGCCACCAGTCGCGCTAAACAAATTGATAAAATTCAGTTAGAAGAAGTGAAAGCCTCAAGCCGTGTTAATCCGTTCATTCGTTTTGAACAGCAAAAACAATTGTATCGTTTAGCGTTAGAAGTGGAAGACTTAAGCAAAAACTTTGGTGAACTACAACTATTACGCCAGTTAAAAATGACCATCGAAGTCGGTGAAAAGGTCGCCATCCTGGGCCCGAACGGTATCGGTAAATCAACCCTGTTAAAGTGTTTAGTGGGTGATCTCAAACTAGATAGCGGTACGGTAAAATGGTCTGAAAACGTCTGTATTGGTTACTATGCGCAAGATCATGCACATGAATTTGCAACTGACATGACGTTGTTCGATTGGATGAGCCAATGGAAACAACCCTCAGATGACGAACAAGCGATTCGTGGTGTTTTAGGACGTTTACTATTCTCACAAGATGACATCAAAAAGTCCGTTAAAGTGTTATCGGGTGGTGAGCAAGGCCGTATGTTGTTCGGTAAACTGATGTTATTAAGACCGAATATTTTGGTGATGGATGAACCGACTAACCACTTAGATATGGAGTCGATTGAGTCACTTAACTTAGCCTTAGAGCATTACAAAGGAACCTTGTTGTTTGTCAGTCATGACCGTGAGTTTGTTTCTTCGTTGGCCAGCCGTATTATCGAAATCACCGACAAAGGGATGAGTAACTTTGCCGGTAGTTACGAAGAATATCTGGCGCAACAACTCGCCTTACAATAACCACTTAACGGCTGGCATAAAATGTTTATATTATGCCAGCCCTTGATATTGAATATTTTGCCTCCATGTCATTGTTAATAGGCTAACATTTCTTGTGCATTAACTATTAGGGCTTGTTGACGTTTTCTGTTTAGATTTTGTTCGTTTGGCGATGTTTTGATCGCGAAACGAGGAGTGTAATTTTGTTATTCTAAATAAACGACGAGAGACAAAGAGCAAAGCATCGCCAGACGAACCCTTCGGGCAGCGTGTGGCTGGCATTTCTACTGCGTTATAGCTTGTTTATGTAGAATAACTACACGGCACAAGCTCTGCCTTGTATAAATACCAGCCACTCAGCTGCAAAAACAACCAGCAAACGTCAACAAGCCCTAGACCAAGGAGAGAAAATGAAGATCAATATAGGTATTGAAGAAGAACAGCGTAAAGCCATTGCTCATGGTTTATCGGTATTACTGGCAGATACTTATACGCTGTATCTGAAAACACATAATTATCATTGGAATGTTACGGGGCCAATGTTTCAAACCCTGCATACATTATTTGAAACCCAGTACACCGAGTTAGCGATTGCCGTGGATGATATCGCCGAGCGGATCCGGGCTTTAGGTGAATTTGCGCCAGGCTCTTATAAAGCTTATGCCGGTTTAACCAGTTTAAAAGAAGCAGACGGTATTCCAACAGCGGAAGAGATGATTAAAGACTTAGTCAAAGGCCAAGAGGCCATTGCTAAGACTGCTCGCTCTATTGTGCCCGTGGCAGACGGCGCTTCAGACGAAGTGACGCTGGATCTGCTGACGCAGCGTATGACAGTACATGAAAAAAATGCGTGGATGTTACGTAGCTTAGTGGCGTAATCTCTTCATCTTCACCTGTGATTAGAGGAGCCTTTGGCTCCTTTTTTTCTGTCTAAAAAGTAAACTTTGGTCTAATTTTGCAATTTATCGTGGAAATCAGCTAATTCATCTGGCACTCTGGCCATCCAGAAGTGTAATGCTTTTTTGACTGAAATTGGCTGATCCACCGTGGATCTGTTTGAAAACTCAACCCGAATAGGTTTACGCATGCAAAAGATCCTTTCTGTTTTCTGCTATACCGTACTGTTATTACTCACTCCCTCAGCCTTTGCGGCTGCCGCTGGTCAACTAGAACTGACACAATCGATGGTTGGCTATGTGTGTATCGGTATTTTCGTTATCGCTTATGCACTGGTGATGGGCGAAGAAAAACTGCATATGCGCAAATCCAAGCCCGTATTAGTTGCGGCCGGTTTAATTTGGATGTTAATTGGTTGGGTTTATATTCAGCAGGGGCAACCCGAAGTCACGCAGGTGGCATTTCGGCATAATTTGCTCGAATTTGCTGAGTTAATGCTTTTTTTATTAGTAGCGATGACCTACATCAATGCCATGGAAGAGCGGCGTTTATTTGATGCGTTACGTTCTTGGATGATAAAAAAGGGCTTCAGTTATCAAAACCTGTTCTGGATCACCGGCTTTTTATCCTTCTTTATCTCACCGGTAGCCGATAACCTGACCACGGCTTTGCTGATGTGTGCTGTGGTGATGAAAGTGGCTGAAGGCGATAAAAAATTTATCAATTTATGCTGTGTCAATATTGTGGTCGCCGCTAATGCCGGGGGCGCTTTTAGTCCGTTTGGTGACATCACTACGCTGATGGTGTGGCAAGCTGGTTTATTACATTTTCAAGAATTCTTTGCACTGTTTATCCCATCTTTAGTTAATTTCTTAGTCCCGGCCATAGTGATGAGTTTTTTTGTCGAAAAACGTCAACCCAGTGCGTTATTAGAAGAAGTGGAATTAAAGCGCGGTGCACTGCGTATCGTGAGTTTATTTCTCATCACCATTGCTACTGCGGTAAGTTGTCATACCTTCCTGCATTTGCCCCCGGTACTGGGCATGATGATGGGCTTGGGTTATTTACAATTTTTTGGCTACTTTTTACGGCAAACATTACCGGGTTCATTGGCGCGCAAAAGAGCAATGGCTGAACGTACCGGTGATGTGGAACGTTTAAAACGTTTAGGCGGCGTTGTGCCATTTGATGTGTTTAGTCGGGTACAACGCGCTGAGTGGGATACCTTATTGTTTTTTTACGGTGTCGTGATGTGTGTGGGGGGCTTGGGCTTTTTAGGTTATCTTGGCTTGATGTCTGATATTCTGTATACCCAATGGGGTGCGACAAATGCCAATATCGCTTTGGGCGTGATCTCGGCCGTGATCGATAACATTCCGGTGATGTTTGCGGTACTGACCATGCAACCTGAGATGTCACACGGTCAATGGCTATTAATTACCTTAACCGCCGGGGTCGGCGGTAGTTTACTGTCGGTAGGCTCTGCGGCAGGGGTGGCCTTAATGGGCCAAGCCCGAGGTTACTATACCTTTTCTGGGCATCTAAAGTGGGCGCCGGTTATTGCTCTTGGTTATGCCGCGTCCATTGTCACGCATCAATGGATTAATGCCGGTTTATTTGAGATTTATGGTTAAGCTTTTGGCCGCTAACTGTGGGTAAAACATACACAGTTGGCGGTTTTTATCACTCTTTTTGCCTTTCTGAGCTAAAATTTCTAAGTATTTTAGCTAAAACCTTGTAAAATCAAAACTTGAAGTAACACTTATACTTACCTTAATGTAGGTTATGTAGTGTCTAAGCGTAGGTTAAAACGGAGAAGGTCGAATGAATGCGTTACAGTATGCGCAAAATGTGCAAGAGCTGTTTTCTTTACCGGATAGTTATTTCCGGGTTAAAGAGCTTATGGATTCAGACACCGCAAATCTTGATGATATTGCCGATGTCATTCTGCTTGATCCGGTATTAACGTCAAAAATTCTAAAACTGGCTAATAGTGCGGTTTATCGTCTGCCTTACCAAGTTGAAACCATCAACAAAGCGTTATTGGTATTGGGTAAAACCCAAGTCTATAACTTGATCCTCAGTATTGGTATCAGTACCGCCTGCAGTAAATTAAACACGCAAGCGATTGACACCGAACGTTTTTGGGAACAAAGCGTTAATGCGGCATTAATTGCTAAATATTTAGCACAGCGTATTGGCTTAAAACATCCCGATCGCGCTTATGTTTCTGGTTTATTACATAATATTGGTGAGTTAGTTGTTGTGCAGCAAAACGCCGAAGTGGCTGCAGCTTGTCAAGAATACACCGATGAAATGAAACCCTGGCAACTACAACAAAAACTGCTTGGCTTTAGCTATGCCGCTTGCGGTGCAGAATTACTGAATATGTGGCAGCTGCCCGATTCCATCGTAGAGCCACTTGCTCTGCAAAATAATACCCATTATGAAGCGCGATCACTTGATGTGCTTGTAGTGCATCTTGCTGTACGTTTAGCCTTAGCTAATCAGCACCCTGAGCTTTATAATATGCAAACGCTGGTCGATCCCTACTTATTAGAAGTACTGCAACTGGCGCAGGCGGATTTGATTAAAGCGATCGATTTTTGTAATACCGAAGGCTTGTTCGTGTTGTCCATTTTAAACCCTAGGATCAGCACCATTTATTAAATCAATTTACTGCCATCGACAGGTGGCAGTGGTCATTTTCGGATTAAATCATGTCTGTAACACCATCAAACAAGCGTCCTCTTTACACAGGCTACGCAGGCTCAGCATTACTTGAAACGCCATTATTAAACAAAGGCAGTGCTTTCACCCGAGAAGAGCGCTCCACCTTTAATTTAACCGGTTTACTGCCACCACGTTATGAAACGATTGAAGAGCAGGTCAGTCGTTGTTATTTGCAGTATCGCAGTTTTGATGATGCCATCAACAAGCACATTTATTTACGGGCGATCCAAGATAACAATGAAACCTTGTTTTATCGTTTAGTGCAGCAGCATTTAGAAGAAATGTTACCCATTATCTATACCCCCACAGTCGGTGATGCTTGTGAGCAATTCTCTGATATTTATCGCAGCTCGCGCGGCTTATTTATCAGTTATGACGATCGCTACAATTTGGACGATGTGCTGCGCAATGCCACTAAAGCGAAAGTTAAAGTTATTGTCGTAACGGATGGTGAGCGAGTGCTAGGTTTAGGTGACCAAGGTATCGGCGGCATGGGTATTTCCATCGGTAAGCTATCGCTGTATACCGCTTGTGGTGGTATTAGCCCGGCTTATACGTTGCCGGTGATGCTGGATGTCGGGACCAATAACGAAAAGCTGTTAAATGATCCGATGTACATGGGCCTGCGGCAAAAACGGGTTGCGCAAGAACAGTATAACGAATTTATTGATTTATTTATGACTGCCGTTAATCGACGTTGGCCTGATGCGATTATTCAATTTGAAGATTTTGCGCAGCCTAATGCCATGCCGATTTTGCAGCGTTACCGTGATCAGGTATGTTGTTTTAATGATGATATTCAAGGTACAGCAGCCGTTACCGTGGGAACCTTACTTGCCGCTTGCCGCTCTAAAGGCGTGTCGTTGCATCAGCAAAAAGTGGTGTTTGTCGGTGCGGGCTCTGCGGGTTGTGGTATTGCAGAACAAATTATTAGCCAAATGGTTGCAGAAGGTGCAACGGAGCCACAAGCGCGTAGCCAGATTTACATGGTCGACCGTTTTGGTTTATTAACTGAAACGATGCCCGATTTACGTGATTTTCAACAAGCCTTAGTACAACGCAGCGAAGCGATCAGTGATTGGAGCTTCAGTGGCGATTACCCAAGCTTACTGGATGTCATGCACTGTGCAAAGCCCACTATCCTAATTGGGGTGTCTGGCCAAGCGGGCTTATTTACCGAGCAAGTGATCCGCGCCATGAAAAAAGGCTGTGACACACCGATTATTTTCCCATTGAGTAATCCTTCACGTCAGGTCGAAGCCACACCAGAGCAAGTGATTCATTGGACTGACGGTGACGTGATTATTGCTACGGGGAGTCCTTTTGCCCCCGTGACTTATCAGGGTAAGCAACATCTGATCACCCAATGTAATAACAGTTATATTTTCCCTGGTATTGGCTTAGGCGTGCTGGCTGTAAAAGCCCGTTTGATCAGTGATGACATGCTACGAGCGGCCAGCGAAACCTTAGCGGCGAACTCACCGCTGGCAAATACCGGGCAGGGCGGGTTATTACCAAATTTCACTGCGCTGGCAGAATTAAGTAAGAAGATTGCTTTTGCGGTTGCCAAAGTGGCGATCCAGCAGGGTTTAGCGCTAGAGATAGACGATAACGTGCTACAGCAAAAAATTGAACAAAATTTTTGGCAGCCACAGTATCGTTCCTACCGTCGTGTAAGTAACTAATCTACTCACCATCACGCCGTTATAGTTAACGTTAGCGGTGTGATGGTTAGCTAAAGACAGTGTTAATTGGCTACTAAAGCGCGTTTTGCAAGTTTACGTAGGTAAAAGTTACGCTTTATCGGAACTGTTCGAATAATGCTGCACGTCAGGTTGAAGTTAAATTAGTTGGTATAGTGGCGATCACCGCCTGATTGCGACCATTATTTTTGCCGATATATAATGCCTCATCAGCATACTTTACCCATTGCTGCAGTGACTTTACAGATAAGGGCAAGCTGGCAATGCCCATAGTTGCACTGATGGTGAGTTGTGTGCCCTGATACTTACAACCGTCATGCTGTAAGAGCTGTAAAAACTGCTGGCAAAAAACCTGAGCATCCATAGCATTACAATTCGCTAAGGTGAGGACAAACTCTTCGCCACCCCAGCGTCCCACGATATCAGTACCACGAATTCGCTGGCTTAATAACTTGGCAAAATGCTGCAGCACCACATCGCCCGCATTATGACCGTATTGGTCATTGAGCATTTTGAAGTAATCAATATCAATTAATACCAGGCTGACGGCTTGATTTTCACGGGCAGCATGGGCTAAAAGGCGAGAGAAATTCTCAGCAAACCCATCTCGATTTAAGAGATTTGTTAATGGATCGTGGTCGGCCCGATTTTTCAATTGTGTTGCCAACGACTCTAACTCTTGCGTGCGCTGTTTAACTAAGTCGTGTAAGCGAACATTTTGTCGGCGTAAACTGGCTTCGCGTAACCAAACAATTAGCACAAACAAGGCCAGTAAAGACACAATCAACAACAGCCAGATCCACACAGAATAATACCAAGGTGCCGCAACACTAAATGTTAAGCGTAATGGCGCTATGGTGTTAAAACCACGGCTGTTTTGGCCTTCAATTTCTAATTGAAACTTGCCTGGCTTCAAATTGACATAGCGAATTTCACGGCTATTATTCAGTGCTGACCACTGATCAGATAAGCCAATGAGTCGACTTCGCGCGCTATTCAGCTCAGGCTCCCAATAATCCAATACCGCAAAACGAATAATCAGCTCGTTAAACGCATAGGGTAATTCTAAATTTTCATTCAGGACGTCAAACTCACGCGTTAAATCAACACCATCAACAATCAACTCGGTAAGCACCAGGCGCGGCGGTTGAAACACTTCTTGTTCTGGCTCGTTATTCAGCACCACAGCACCAATGGCGGTCCCAAGCACCATTTCGCCATCGGCAGAAATAGAATAGGCATTACGCTGCATAGTAAGATCGGGTAAGCCATCGGCTACACCATAACTAACAAAACGCTGGAGTTGAGAATCAAAACGAGCTGGACCATTGTTGGTAAGAGCCCAAAGCTGGCCGTGTGCATCAAAAAAGGCACTATTTATATATGGGCTAGGTAACCCCTGCTCTGGCATGTAATGCAGCAAATTGTTATTGGTTTTATCAAATTGCCACAAGCCGTATTCAGAGCATAACCACAAGATGCCGTTATCTTCGGGTAAGGCACAGCCAAAGCCATCAATATCATCTTGGATCGGCAGAGTAAGCCGAGACCAACGCTCCTGCGCAGCATTGTTAACAAATAAGCCTGAGTAGCGACTGGCAGCATAGCGTGGTAAACCGTCTTGCACACTTATTTGATGAATTAAATCCCCATTGATACCGTGAATATCACTGATAACCATTTTTACGTCTTGTTTATCAGATTGCCAGATTAACATCCCTTGCTGCCACAAACTAAAATAGAAGGTCCCGGTAGTACTGATAAAGAGGTCGGTTACGGCAGTACTATTAATATTAGCTAAATCAAAGGGACGCGTTTCTTGGGTCAATTGTTCATCTTTAAAATGGAACAAACCAACATCGGTAGCGAGCCAAAGCACATCATTTGCATCGCTGTAGAGCCTAAAAACTTTACGGATCCCAGTTTGCCAGCCAAAGTCAAATATTTGCCATTGCTGTTTTGGATCACGGCGTAATAATTGATTGGGCGTTGCAAGCCAAAGATTACCCGTTTTGTCATGGTAAACCGCGCTTATGCGTTTTAACGCCGCTTCTTGCAAGGTAGCTGGCATAGTGAGAGCTAATGGTTTAAAAACCGAGTGTTGTGCCAAACCAACAAAGATTCCGCGATCACGCGTGCCTACCCATAATTGCTTACTGCTGTTCTGATGTAAGCTGCGTACATCGGCATTAGGTAAAAAATTGTAATTGTTATTGTTTTTTAGCCAAGTCAGTGATGGGATATCAAGTAAATATAAGCCATCTGAGGCACCCACCCACAATCTTCCAGGGCTTAATTCGGCTAAAACATTACCGCGAGGGGTCGGCAAATCTTCTGGCGTTTCTATTTCAGTAAAACACTGGCACGCTGCCTGGTAAAGAAATAAGCCTTGAGAGGAAAGTGCCCATAGCTGATTATTGATATTCGCAATATTTCGCACTTCTCTAGCGCGATCGGCTACCAACTTATTTAAAGCAGGCAAATCGAGCTGTGTATAAGTTGACAGATCTGAATTGAGTTTAACGATACCGTTGGAAGTGGCAAACCAAATCGCATTATCAAATTCGGTAATACCCCAAATGCGCTGGCCATTTAACGGATGATTGGTCTGGTTTAGCGCAAAACGCGTGAGGCGATAAGGTTGATCAGGGTAAATAATATTGACACCACCTGCGGAGCCAATCCAAATACGATCTTGGCTGTCTGAAAATATTTCTTGAACACGATCAGAGGCTAACGCATTGTCATCAGTGCTATCGGCTTTAAAATTAATGCGCTCTTTAGATTGCTGTTTGAGTAAGAATAAACCTTCACCCCAGCCACCCAGCCACATGTCTCCACGTTCAGTAAACACCATGCGGTTGATATTTAGGCGGTTATATTCGTTTGAATCGGGTACCAACCAATTGGTGCTCCTGTAACCATCAAAGCGAATCAAACCATCGGTATCGCTGGAAAACCACAGAAGACCTTGTTTATCCGCTTTAATATCATAAACAGAAGCTTGTCGTGCTAACAGGGGATCATCTATTGGACTAAATTGATAATCAAGGCTTAAGACAGTTGGGGAGCAGAGCAGCATCAGGCATAGAAACCCTCTTTTTAAAATATGCTGCATGCAGGGGAATACATCCATTTAATTCGACCCGTTGTTCATACTATAAGTATACCGTTCAGACAATGTAAGAATCATCACTGATCTCTAATGTAGCAGTTAACCCAGACTGAAAAAAAATTATCACTGTTAGTAAGCGTTTAAGTATCAATTTCTATCAGCATATCGTGTTTTAAAAGGCAAGCCAAACGCTAATTTGCAATATTTCGCGCGCAATTTAACTCGCTTCGTTTTAAACACTAAAACTGTTAATATTCCCTAAGTTGTCTTCGCTCTCTGAAGGGTTCTCTAAGAACAACGTAACGCTGTTTTGTGCTGGCCGTCACAAAATAGGTAGTCAGCTTTGCGCGTTCGGCCCGTGCAGTAGAGTCGTTGTCAGTATGAGAACAAGATGGTTAGTCGCAAGTGGCTTGTTAGCAAGCGGGTTGCTCAGTGTGTTCGCCTTTGCCGCAGAACCGACCAATTTTGAACAAGCGAAAGTGTTATTAAAACAGGTATATCAAGATAAACCTCAAACATTTTATTGCGATTGCCCTATCAGCTGGGTAGGACGCAGTGGCGGTAGAGTTGATCATGCTGCTTGTGGTTTTGCGGTTTATTCACCAAAAGGTTTACCCAGTGCCGCCACCTTAGCTCGCGCGGCGCGCTCTGAAGTAGAACATATCATCCCAATCTCATGGGTGGGTAAACAATTACAGTGTTGGCAAAAGGGAGGCAGAAAAAACTGTCAACAAAACGATCCGCTGTTTAATCGTATTGAAGCGGATTTATTTAATTTAACTTATGCGGTTGGTCAAATTAATGGTCTGCGCTCGGATCTACCATTTGGTATGGTTAGCACAACACTAACCGCGCAATTTGGCCAATGCGACCTAAAAATCGATACCCAAAACCGTAAAGTTCAACCGAAAATGACTATTCGTGGCGATATTGCCAGAGTCGCATTTTATATGGCAGACCGTTATAACCTGACACTTAGTCGCCAAGATCAACAATTGTATATGGCGTGGCATTTGCAGGATCCGGTATCGGAGATTGAACAACAGCGACATGCTCGTACCGCCGCGTTAACCGGCAGAAGCAATCCCTTTATTTCGGGGGCAGAGCAATGGTCGCTGGGTTATAAAACGAGAGGGGATGGTTTAGTGGTCAAAGAGCAACTCGCTGCAGCAGCACCTAGTGCCAGCATGGCAGTTACGCCGATTTATGGTAATCGTCGCTCAAAAATCTATCACCGACCTGATTGTCCTAATTATTTAAGTATGGCGGTAAGCAATCGCGTGAGTTTTGATACGGTCTTAGAAGCTGAAGCGCAAGGCTATCGACAAGCAAACAATTGCCCAAAGTAACCCACTGGAACTTTTAACCATTAAACACTCTAATAAGTGTCTCATAGAGGGGGAATGTTGTGATGATTAATAAAAACTTTTTAGAAAAGCTGCTGCAATCCGGGCTTGGTAATACCAGCCGTTCTGCAACAAGTGGTGGTGTGAGTGACATGCTAAAAGGTAAGGGCGGTGCAGCCTTGGCTGGTGGTGCTTTAGGGTTGCTATTAGGGAATAAAAAAGGCCGAAAGCTTGGCGGTAAAGTGTTAACTTACGGTGGTTTAGCCGCGGTTGGTGTACTCGCTTACAAAGCTTATACAAGTTGGCAGCAATCGGAGCAGACGCAAACAGCACCTGCGGCACAATCGTTAGAAAACCTGAGTGCTGCAGAAGCCGATGAGCACAGCAAAGCTATTTTAATTGCGTTAATTGCCGCGGCCAAAGCAGATGGTCATATTGATGATCGTGAACGACACATCATTGATACCGAAGTGGCTAAACTAACCGCCGATCAGGCGTTACTGTCTTTTATTGATCAGCAATTACAACAACCTTTAGATCCTGCCAATGTGGCGAAATATGCGACCAACAGAGACATCGCCGTAGAAATGTATCTTGCCAGCGTATTGGTAATTGACGAAGAAAGCTTTATGGAGCGCAGTTACCTAAATGAACTTGCCAAACAATTAGCCTTACCCGAAAGTTTACAAAATGAATTGCAGCACCAAGCAAGACAAGCGCAGCAGCTTACCGCGGCTCAAACTTAATAAGGTATCAGGCAACGTAAAAAAAGGCGCTAAACGCTAAACCTAGAGGGTATTACGCTTAACGCGCCTTATTTTTACAAACCAAAAACTTTAAAATCTTCTTGGCTGTGTCTTTCAGCCAAATGCGGCTCAGGCCCAAAAGTACGATTAACAATATAACCACGCTTTACCGCAGGTCGCGCGTCAATCTGCTTGGCCCAGCGTCGTACATGAGTGTAGCTATCAACACTTAAAAACTCTGCCGCATCATACAAACGGCCTAATACTAAAGCACCGTACCATGGCCAAATGGCCATATCCGCAATCGTGTATTCTTCACCGGCAATAAACTCATTGTTGGCCAACTGCTTATCTAATACGTCTAATTGCCGTTTTGTCTCCATAGCATAGCGATCTATGGCATATTCAATTTTCTCGGGAGCATAAACATAAAAATGCCCAAAGCCACCGCCTAAGAAGGGCGTACTGCCCATTTGCCAGAATAACCAATTAAACATTTGCGCACGGGCTGAGGTGTCTTTGGGTATAAATGCCTGAAATTTTTCTGCCAAATACAGCATGATGGATGCAGATTCAAACAACCGTGTTGGCGGAGTAGTTGAATAATCCATCAGAGCGGGGATTTTAGAATTGGGGTTAACGTCAACAAAGCCACTGCTAAATTGATCGCCCTCACGAATATTCACTAACCAAGCATCATAATCTGCTTGTTCAAAGCCTGCGGCCAACAACTCTTCTAATAAGATACTGACCTTAACCCCATTCGGTGTGGCCAGTGAATACAGCTGTAAAGCATGTTCCCCCTTGGGCAAAGCTTTATCATGCGTCGCCCCCGCGATAGGGCGATTGACATTAGCAAAGGCACCACCATTAGCTTGCTGCCATTGCCAAACTTTGGGGGGGTGGTAAGTGGATTGACTCATAAAGCTTTCCTTATTGGGTGATAACGGCTCTGCCTTGCTGCATAAAACAGGGCATTGCCATGAAATATCTTATGCTCGGGTTTTCATATAACGGTCTATCTGAGGGTGCGGCTAAAAAATTTAAAGTGCGGGTTTAACGAAATCAGCTAAATGGGCTTGATATCGACAAAGTTAAACACCAACACCCTATAACTGGCCAAAGTAACTAAACATCTTAGCAAAGTAAAAAATAGCAATTTACGCTGCTGAATAACCAAGGAATAAGCCAGTGACAAATAGCGCTTCGCTAGGTTAATCAGCTAATTAGATAACATGAGCTAACAAATTTGTCATGTTCAGCGTTTTGTCATGTTAAGCTATTAATATAAGTAGATTGACGCTAAAGGAAATAGGCCGTGCTCACACCATTAACCGGAATTTTATTATTAAGCTCAAGTGCAGCGTCGGCAGATATTTTGCCGATGGAACAATGTCTTGGTCAAGATGATCTACAAAGGTTGGCTTGTTACGACCGCTTAGTGGAAGCGCAACAAAAAGCTCGCTTAGTTGCTGAAGCTAAAATTGAAACCACGCCTTCGATAGAGGTGACTCAAGTTGAAGAGGCAGCACCCATTCCGGTAGCGACTATTTTGCAAAGCCTTTGGGAGCTGGGTGATAATGAAAAACGCGGGCCATTTGTGGTGCGTACTTATCAGCCAAACTTCTTATTACCCGCACATTACACGTCGTCGATTAATCGGCAACCGCAAAGCCCAACTTTAGGTTTGGCTGATTTACAAGAGAATTACAAACCAATAGAAGCAAAATTGCAGGTGTCTTTACGCGCGAAGATGTTAGAAGATGTATTATTGCCTAATGCAGATTTATGGTTTGCTTACACTCAAACGTCGATGTGGCAACTTTGGAACTCGCAAGACTCCGCCCCCTTTCGTAGCACCGATTATCAGCCTGAAGTCATTTACGTTATTCCTACTGCAAAATATCTGGGTGATCTGCCGCTAGGTTGGAGTATGCAAATGCTCCAACTTGGCTTTGTACACCAATCTAACGGACAAAGCGAACCCATGTCGCGCAGTTGGAATCGTATTTATGCCGCAGCGGCTTTCGAACGTGACCAAGTGGGTTTTAGCGTTAAAGTGAATCGGCGTATTCCAGAGCAAGCCGATGATGATGACAACCCTGATCTGACCTCTTTTTTGGGTACCACTGAATTACAACTCAGCTGGTTACCGGGCAGCGCGACCGCTTCTTTAACGCGCAAAATGAGTTGGAATGACTTTTCGAATGGCTCATGGCAATTAGACTTAACTTACCCAATTGATAAATCAAAAGCCGATGGTTTACGGGTACACTTGCAGTTGTTTTCAGGTTATGCCGAAACCTTACTGGATTATAATCATCGGCAAAATAGCATTGGTTTAGGCTTTATGCTGTTTAACTTTTAACGAAGCCCTCAGCCATTATGCAGTTTCGTTGGCTAACATCACTTAACAGTATCCCGGCGGGTGCTTGGGATGCCTTATTTGAGCCAACCGAGTTGTTTGCTAAACATGCCTTTTTGCTTGCTTTAGAGCAGGGGGGCAGTGTGGATGGCAACAGCGGCTGGTTTAGCCGTCATGCTAGTTTATGGCAAGACGATCAGTTGATAGCGGTGATCCCGGGTTATCTAAAAACGCATTCTTATGGAGAGTATCTATTTGATTGGCCCATGGTGCGCGCCTATGAGCATTATCAATTGCCTTATTATCCTAAATGGATATCAGCTATTCCCTTTACGCCCGTTACTGGCTCGCGGCTGGCGGTATTACCCTGTTTAGATTGGCAAAGTATTGCCAGCCTATTAATACAAACCGTTTTAGCTGACATTGCACAGCAAGGCTGGCATAGCGCGCATTGGTTTTATTGCCACTTGCCACTGCAACAGCTTTTACTCGACCAACAATGCTTACCTCGACACGAAGTGCAGTTTTTATGGCAGAACCAGCAATATACTGACTTTTCAGATTTTTTAGCGGCATTGTCTTCACGTAAGCGGAAACAAATTCGACAAGAACGAAAAAAAACGCAGCAATTACCGCTGCAGTTTAAAACGTTGCAAGGCATCGATATTACCCCAGCGCAATGGCAAAGCGTGATCGCCTGTTATCAGCAAACCTACCAAGAGCGCTCAGGGCATAATGGCTACATTAGCGCCGAAAGTTGGTGGCAATTACTCAGCAGTATGCGAGCGCAGATCGTGGTATTTGCGGCTTTCACGCAGGATGAACCTGCGCAATTGGTTGCTGCAGCTTTGTGTTTTCAACTCGGCGATACCTTGTATGGCCGTTATTGGGGTGCGTTAGCGGATTATGCATTACTGCACTTTGAATGCTGTTATTATCAAGGTATCCAGTATTGTATTGAACACGGTTTACGCTACTTTGATGGTGGCGCGCAAGGGGAGCAAAAACTCAGAAGGGGGTTTAGCCCGGTTTTACGTTACGGTGCATGCTGGTATCGACCCAATATATTAAGTTCGGCTATTGAGCAATATTGCCAAAAAGAACAACAACATTGCCAACATATGTTAGCTGCCGCCAGTGAGTTGTTGCCATATAGTCAGGCTAATAGCCTCGCGGCTTTTTCAGGAAAATAATACCTTATGTTTTTGATTGATCAGCTGATCCTTTTGGCCGCCGTATTAATTTTGTTGGGTATTTTCTCCAGTAAAATCTCTGCCCGCTTAGGTTTACCTATGCTGGTACTGTTTTTACTGGTTGGCATGTTGGTTGGCGAAGACGGCATTGGTCGTATTGCGTTTGACAACCCGCAGGCCGCGCATGCCTTAGGCACCTTAGCCTTGGCATTGATCTTATTTGACGGCGGCTTACAAACACCCCTGAAGTCGATTAAGCAAGTCTGGAAACCGGCGTCCATGTTAGCCACCTTTGGCGTATTGGGCACGGCCGTGATCACCGGCGCAGCCGCCAGTTATATCTTAGATATCAGTTTACTTACCGGTATGTTATTGGGGGCTATTGTCGGCTCTACCGATGCCGCGGCTGTTTTTTCTTTATTGCGTAATGCCGGTATTCATTTAAATCCACGTTTAAAATCTACACTGGAAATTGAAAGCGCCTCGAACGATCCGATGGCGATATTTTTAACCGTAGGGTTGCTAGAAATTTTAGTGAATGATATGCAGCCGGGTTGGCCTTTACTGCAACTGTTTGTCATGCAAATGGGTGTAGGTGCGCTTGTCGGCATAGCAGTAGGTTATGCGGTATTAAAGGTCATTAATCGTATTCACTTACAAGCCAGCGGTTTGTATCCTGTGCTGGTTACCGCAGCAGGTTTATTATCTTTTGGCGTTGCAGCAAACACCGGCGGCAGTGGTTTTTTGGCCATCTTTATTTGTGGTGTGTTAATTGGGAATACCCCATTTGCTTTTCAACGAACGACCTTTTTATTCCATGACGGGTTAGCCTGGCTTAGTCAAATTACCATGTTCGTTGTTCTGGGTTTGTTAATTAACCCCAGCTCGTTATTAGACGTTTGGTGGCAAGGTATTTTAATTGCTGCGGTATTAGTGTTTTTGGCAAGGCCCATTACCATATTGCCTATTTTAACCTTATTTGGCTTTAATCGGCGTGAAATGACCTTAGTCTCTTGGGTAGGTTTACGCGGTTCAGTACCGATTATTTTAGCTATTTTTCCGTTGATGTTTGGTTTAGCCGATGCAGAATTGATCTTTAACGTGGTGTTTTTCGTGGTATTAATCTCTGCCACCTTACAAGGTTCAACCTTAGCTTGGGTGGCACGGCGCTTAAAACTGATTGAGCAACCCACGGCTCAAGCGCCCGTTACGTTAGAAATTACCGCTTTAGGTGATGTTGATGCCGAGATTGTAGAGTACAGTTTGTCTGAAAACTCGCGAGCCGCTTATCGACGCTTATCTCGCATGGCATTACCTGAGAGCGTGGTCGTTGCGATGATTAGCCGAGGTGATAAAGTGATACCACCACGGGGCTCCACGATTTTACACCCGGGTGATCATTTGTTTGTTGTGCTGCATGTTGATTACAAACATTTTGTTGAGCAAGCCTTTGCCGACAAAGGCTTTCAGTTAGCTAGGCCTATAGGTGAGTTGCGCATGAAAGGGGCGACTAAGCTGAGTGATATTGATTGGTGCTATGGCTATGGCGTTGCTTTAAATCAAGGCCGTGACGATCTAACCTTAGAAGCCTTGTGTATTACTCAGCTTGGCGACAATGTTGCCGATCAAGCCGAATTTGAGTTTGCCGAGCGCCATTTTCAGATCGTTGAAATGGTCGGCGAACGAATTGTTACGGTGCGGATTAAACCTTTAGCTAGCGCTAGCAGCGCTGAATAATCTTATTTTGCCTTTGCGACGCACTTAAGGTGCAGCGCTTTAATTTGTTATAGGAACAACCGTCATGGCTAAAAAGTTTAACGCCGAATCGCGGCACTATATTTTAATTGCCGCGCTGTTATTGGCGCTTTATGGCAGTTATTTGCTGATTGCGCCCTATGTGGGTGCTTTGGTGTTAGCTTTTGTTTTATCGTTACTGTGTTTCCCGCTGCATCAATGGATTGAACAAAAATGTCCCGGTAAACCCAATTTGGCTGCAAGTTTGTCCTGCTTATTGTTAGTGGTGGTGATTATCGTGCCTATTACGATTGTGTTTATGGCAATAGTGCAACAGGGCGTCATGTTTACCAAGCAAAGCTACACTTGGTTAAATGGTGGTGGAGCAGAGCAGTTGCTGCAACATCCGTATTTATTACAAGCACAAACCCTGGCGGCTGAATATTTACCAGGCGATGGCTTTACTGCCAAATCAATAGTTGAAAAAATGACTGAGTTTGCTTCTGGTTTTAGTCGTGAATTGTTAGATCTCAGCACAAAATTGGTAGGCGATATCACCGGTTTCTTATTTGGTTTTGTGTTGATGCTTTTTATTCTGTTTTTCTTGTTACGTGATCACGACAAAATTGTCGATACCTTGCATTGGGTGATCCCGCTATCACGCTCACAAGAAGAAGCGTTATTAACTGAAGCAAAAACGGTGGCTCGCTCAGCTGTTTTAGGATCGGTCTTAACCGCCATTGCTCAAGGTATTGCAGGGGGCATTGCCATGGCCATTGTCGGCTTTCCCGGTTTATTTTGGGGAACCATGATGGCTTTTGCGTCGTTTATTCCCGCCATTGGTACGGCGCTGATCTGGTTGCCGGCAACGCTTTATTTGCTACTCACCGGTGACTGGCCTTGGGCTATCTTTTTAGCCGCTTGGGGGATTATCGTGGTGGGCTCTATTGATAATGTGCTACGGCCGATCTTGATGCAAGGTAGCTCAAACATGAGCACCTTATTGATTTTCTTGTCATTGATTGGTGGGATCCAATTGTTTGGCTTAATAGGCGTCATTTATGGGCCGATTATTTTTGCGTTAACCTTGGTGTTGTTGCGGCTTTATACCATTGAGTTTAAATCCTTTTTAGAAAAACAAGACAATAGCTAACAGCGCTGACTAGCGTGGTTTGTACCTAGGCTTAAACTACACTCTTTTTGGCGAGTTTAGGCCTTACATCTGCGCGACTTTATGTTATAACTGCGGCTATTATTCTTTAATATTTGTTTAAATGCGCCTACTTATTCCTATTAGCTTAACATTGCTACTCAGTGCCTGTGCACAGCAACCTGACTTAGGACCTGACCTAGCCACTGTTGTTGATGACAGGTCGTTAACTCAGCCTGCGCTGTTATCACAAGTTTCTTATAGCAGCTTATTACCCCTCGCCGCGGCTGTTCCAGAATCGGCCAGCAAACGCATTAACTACGGTACAGGCGCGCTGCAATATGGCCAGTTGTTTTTACCGGCGAATGGCTCGAACACGCCGGCACCGCTGCTAGTCTTTGTGCATGGTGGTTGTTGGTTAAATGCCTATGATATTACACACAGCCAGGCCTTTAGCTATGCCTTAGCCCAACAAGGATATGCGGTTTGGTCTATTGAGTATCGGCGAACCGGAGATGAAGGCGGCGGTTGGCCAGGCAGTTATCAAGATATTATGCAAGCTTTACGCTACATTCCTTACTTGCCCCGCAAGCAACTGGATCTTAGTCGTGTTGTGCTAGCCGGGCATTCCGCTGGCGGGCATTTGGCGCTCTTGGCCGCCAGTGAAGTCACTATGACACCTGCATTAAAAGGCGTCATTGGGCTGGCCGCGATTACCGATGTAAAACGCTACAGCCAGGGTGAAAATGGCTGTCAAAAAGCGACACAAGGCTTCTTTGCCGGTGATCTACAAAGCCAAGCAGAGGCTTACCAACAAGCTAACCCGGTAGAACAACCAATACCTCAATCAACCTTACTGTTACACGGCAGTGCAGACAGTATCGTTCCGATTGAGCAGGCCAGTGACAGTGGTTTACCGATGTTGTTGGTACCCGACGCGGGGCATTTTGATTGGATCCATCCACAAAGCGCTGCGTATAACCAATTTTTACTTTCTTTAAATGAGCTGATTTCGCCGTGAATTATCAAGAACTGCTGCAATTAGATCAACAAGACCCGTTACACAAACTGCGTGAAGCTTTTGTGTTACCAGACGACACCATTTATCTCGATGGTAATTCTCTTGGTCCAATGCCGAAAGTGTGTGCTGAACGTGCGCAAGAGGTGTTACATCAGCAATGGTCACAAGACTTAATCAAAAGCTGGAACACGCATCAGTGGATTGAACTGCCCAGCAAAGTAGGTAGCAAAATTGCCGCCTTAATTGGTGCGGCACCAGAGCAAGTGATGTGTTGCGACTCTACCTCTATTAATTTATTTAAGGTACTAAGCAGTGCCTTACTGTTGCAACCCAAACGCCGTATTGTGTTATCACTTAATGGCAACTTTCCAACCGATCTTTATATGGTTCAAGGCTTAAGCAGCTTAATTGGCGAAGATCGCTGTGAAATGCAATTAGTGGAAGAAGCGGAACTTGAGCAAGCATTAACTGACCAAATTGCGGTGTTATTACTGTCGCATGTCGATTTTCGTTCTGGCAAATTGCTTGATATGGCGCGCATGACAAAACTTGCGCAGCAACAAGGCATTTTAGTGATCTGGGATTTAGCGCACAGTGCCGGAGCTTTACCCGTCGCCTTAGATGACTGCCAGGTCGATTTCGCAGTGGGATGCGGTTATAAATATCTGAATGGTGGCCCTGGCGCACCGGCTTTTTTATACGTGGCGAAGCGGCATTTATCTAAAGTATCACAACCTTTAAGTGGCTGGATGGGGCATAAAGCGCCCTTTGCTTTCACTATTCAATATGAAAAACCTGCCGGCATCGAGCATTTTTTAACAGGTACACCGCCCGTCATTTCCATGAGTGTACTTGATGCCGCACTTGATGTGTTTGCTGACGTTAATATGCAGACTGTGCGTGCTAAATCCTTAGCATTGGCCAATACCTTTCATCAATTATTGACAAGTCATGCTGAACTTCACGAATTAACCCTGTTAACGCCATTAACAGAAGCCGAGCGGGGCAGTCAGTTAGCTTATCGTCATCCTCAGGCATATGCGTTATGTCAGGCGTTAATTAAGCGCGGCGTAATCGCTGATTTTCGCGCTCCCGATATTTTAAGATTAGGTTTTACCCCGTTATATTTACGTTATATCGATATGTGGATCGCCGTAGAAATATTAAGTGACGTGGTAAAAACAGCCGAATATTTAAAAGCAGAATATGCTGTAAAGCAAAAAGTTACCTAACTTTGCTAAAGCATAATAAACGATTATTTGCTGGCATGGCGTGATCATGCGTTAGGTGAAAACCTTGTTGTTGTGCCAGCACTAAAACCTGCTCGTGGTCACGAATACCCATTGCTGGATCCCGAGTTTTTAAACTTAGATCAAAGGCCTGATTGCTTGTGCTGGTAAAGTGCCCTTGGTAATTAAAAGGGCCATAGATACACAAGATGGCTTCTGGCTGGGTTAATTCATTAAGACGACTAAAAAAATGCTGCACCACAGGCCAAGGCATAATATGTAAAGTATTTGCGGTAAAGAGCGCATCGGCCCGCGTGACCGGCGCAGCATCTGCACAGATATCTAATGCCAAAGGCAAGGGTAAATTAGCCAAGTTAGCACGACGAATACGCTCAGTTAATGTGGGTAAATACTGCGATTGATCGGATGCTTGCCAAACTAAATGGGGTAAATGTTCGGCAAAGTAAAGCGCATGTTGGCCCGTACCACTACCAA
Source organism: Alishewanella sp. HL-SH06 (assembly GCF_052656265.1). Lineage (NCBI taxonomy): Bacteria > Pseudomonadati > Pseudomonadota > Gammaproteobacteria > Alteromonadales > Alteromonadaceae > Alishewanella > Alishewanella sp. HL-SH06. Next base: position 2,227,939 of record NZ_CP199752.1, on the reverse strand, counting down.
TTTCCAAAACTCGCTGATGTTTTGCAAACAATTGCTGTAAATGACTGAGAATAGTGGCTTTATTGTTTTCACAGGCCAGTGAAAAAGGTAAATCGGTGTATTTATTATCTCTGCTCATAACGTAAAGTCATACTCTGTGTGCAATAAAACAAAGCATATCATTAAAACCCTAGCGGTTTTAATGCAACAGAGGTTTTTATGTTAGGCCATACTACGGCGAATGAGCATAAATATCGCGTAAATGTTAAGCATTCTGCATAGCCCAAATGGGTTATACTGAGTGCTGAGCTCGATATAAAAAACCCTAAAAAATAGCATTTATATTGAATAAAATCATAACCTTAAAATAATTTCATTTTTTTAGGAAAAAACAGTAGCAGGTTGATAAATTATTAGCTGCTATTATGAGTTTGTAGCAAGTCGTTAAAGAGGGTCGCCATTATGAAATTATCAAAATTGTTAGTACCATTGTTGTTCATGATACCTATGACTCAAGCTGTGGAAGTTGGCCCTGCACACACCGCGGGCTCATCTTTTCATCAAGCAAGAGCAACACTAGCCACTTTTTTGAATCATATGACCTTTTCTGCTGAAGAAAAGCACTGGTTTGAACAGTCTGCGGAATCGTTAGAGAAGGTTATTTACTTTAATGGCACTGACCGCGAGGCCGCTTTAGCACTATTAGTTGAGTTAGAAATGAATACCACCTGTTTTTTACAAGTGACCGACCAAAATCAATTCAACAGACATATGGGTACACTGTATTTACTCGTGGCGGATAACGATATTAAAAAACAGAAGTTAAAACAGTTTCATGAGTTTCTACAGATCCCTGGCATCAGACCAGCAGATAACAAGCATTGTAACTAATAGCGAAATACCTATTAAACAGATACAGGGATGTATTGCTTGTTGTTTGAAAATGCTCTCTCAAACTGACATGATAAATAATGTTAATGACTATTCCGTTCAATCACACCATTTGCTATAGCTTTTTAGCTGCCCCAGCATAGTTAACTCACGTTTAATCTTCATCGTTATTGCCAACGATTCTTCAGCGACAAGCTCTAATAAGCACCTCTGGTTAAAACCTAGATTAGCAGAGAAGAATTTTATATTTACTTGGCGATAATCAAGAACTCGGCGCACGTAACTCCAGCGCTTTTAGCCCTATTAATGTAGCAATATGCTGAACAAATTACGTATTTAGGTTGCTTTATTGACTAATTTGAATTGTTTTTGAGCAAAAAAAAGTGTAGCTTTAAAAACAATATATTTACATAAAATCCAACATTAAGATTCAATCCCAGCAATTATTGTAAATTGTTTAAGCAATTGGAGCGTGTTAAAAATGATCAAATTTTCAGCTGCTATCATATTTTCTATGCTAATTATGGGTTGTGCAAAATCGTCTCATAATATTACTGGCCAAGTTAAACCTGTTATTGCATCCTCAAATGTTGTTGTTTATGACGACGCGCCACAGGCCTACACAGAAATAGCCACGGTCAGTGCCAGTAGTCGAGAATATACCGTACCTTATGATCCCTCAAGCAATTCAAAAGGGACAAAAAACAGTTTGCTGTTTCGTTCCTCAACATTTTAGCAAACAATTTTTTGCCCGTTAATTGGGCGTTATGCGCCAAGTATCGGATTAACATCCATACTCTTATGAAGAATACGGATGATTTTAATTTGTTGACTGCCGATCTGTTGATAAAAGATAACGTGGCTACCTTGAGGGAATTTACGATATCCGATTCTGATTTCATCGCATGTTTTACCGATGTCGGGGTTTTCTGCTAAAAGCCAAAATGAATCATCAAATTGTTTTAAATAGATATTTCGTTGCTCTTTTCCCCAGCGACGCTGGGTAAATAATGCGATATCTCGCAAATCAGTTTTAGCAGCAACGGTGAGATTAAATGGCTTCATCGAGAGTTTTCACTATCAAGTTCATTGATAAAGCTATCGAGGTCATATTCTGCGTCACCGCTTTGTTCGCCTTCGACAAGTAGTTGACGAAGTGAGTTAAGTTTGGTTTCTTGGTTTTCGAGTAAGCGTAGCGCTGAGCGAATGACTTCACTCGCTGAGCCGTAACGCCCACTTTGGATCTGGCTTGCAATAAAGCCCTCAAAGTGTTCTCCAATAGTTATACTTGTGTTCTTGGCCATGTGCAGCTCTCCGGATACCAAAAGTTACCTAATTATGGTATTAAGTGGAGTTGTGAGCAAGGCGCATAACAAACAAATTTTATCGCCAGCAAAAAGCGCTGGCTGCGATGTCAACCCGCTGCGCGGCTTTCCGCGCTAAATTTGGGCGTTACACCTAAAAGGAGAGATCGTGCTAGATATTTGGTATACATTCCCTGCCACGATGGGCGAGGACAGAGCTTGGATATCCTACAATCACGGTTACGGAGAGGTTGCAGAATCAGACCCTCGTCACAACGTTTTAAGAATCAGGCTCACGCTTAAAAACCCCACAGAAACAGGTATGCCAACAAATGAGGAGTATCCTCAATTATCTAAAATTGATGAAATGTTAGATGAAAAATTTTCTGAGGTTGGCCGTGTTTATGTTGGGCGCGTAACCGTTGATGGTCATCGTTTCTTTTATTTTTATCTAAACATTGAAGAAAAGCAGGCATCAGAAATAATTGATGAAGTAACATCCAAAACTTCTTACCAAATGCAATACGTGCACGAAAAAGATACTAACAAAAAATTCTATTGGGAGCAGCTTTATCCAACAGATGACGACTGGCAGGTAATTCAGGATTTGAAAGTTTTGGATTCACTGTCTGAAAACGGCGATCTTAAAGATAAAGAGAGGGAAGTTATGCACTGGGCATATTTCCCAAGTGACTCTTCATGCAATCAATTTGCTGCATGGGTAAAGTCAGAAAATTATGAATTACACTTTACAGGTAAAGACGAAGACAGCTCTGATTGCTATACAAAATTTACTCATGTTGGAGCTATGCATCTTGTGGATATAACCAACCATACGATTAAATTAGGCAAAAAAGCACGAGAGTTAGGTGGTAGGTATGATGGGTGGGAAACCAGTGTCGAAAAAAAGTAGGTGTAACAAAAACATTATGTTGGGAGTTTTACTCGTTGAAAAAGCGCTCCTAAAACCCCCATATGTTAAACGTTGGTATGACTCCCCATAAATCTTGCTCATTACTAGAGAGTTGAAATTCCTCTTGCCAAGTATTCGCAGAGCCGAAGGCTAGGATAAAGGCAACAAAACTTATAATAATCAAGTTTTAAAACGTGCCAAAAAAACGAGTATTTCAGTAAGCACAGCGCTAATCATTAACTACGTTAAAAATCGTTACAACTAATCCAGAATATCTACAAATTCCCCAGGTTAATTCTTATTTACTAATAATCCAAAATCGTAAATTTTTATTTCCAATTTTATGCACCATTAATCACTCAAAGTGGGAATCCCAGTTATTGTGAAACATCCCAAATCGATATGAACTTTAAAGACAATTATAGACGATTTAACATAATATACATTATGAGCTATATTGATTATGTTAGGCAAAAGCACCTGCTGACAGCATTTTGATGCAATAATGCACCATTTAACTAATAAAACCGTATTGATAAGCATCTTACCTTTGAGTGTTTTATTATGCGGAATACCAGTATTAACTATTCTTTAGCGATATGTGCTTTTGTCTTTAGTCAGGCTTTTGCGCAAACCACTTTAAACAATCAATCTGCGAGTGCTGCTATGTCAGAGCCAGTAACATTACAATTTTATAATCCACAACATTTCAATCAAGCCATGTTGATCCATGATACGGTTATGGGTGGCCGCTCTAAAGGAAATGCACGCTTAATGTCTGAAAATAACGGTGTGTTATTTGTTGGTGATTTATCTTTAGAAAACAATGGCGGTTTTGCCTCGATAGAATTTAATTTGGCGCAAGCCTTACCCAAGCAACGTTTTCAGCAAGTGGTATTAGCCACGGTTACCGATGGCAGAACTTATCAGCTACGTTTAAAAACACCTTTTATTCCTCGCGGTGTGGCCTATGTAGCAGAGTTTAAAACAACGGCTGATGCACAGCGCTATACCTTTAATCTTGCTGATTTTCAAGGGCGTTATCGGGGCCGAGCTTTAACCAATATGCCAGAACTTCACTTTAAAGATGTGCAGCAAGTCTCTTTAATGCTCGCAGATAAGAACCCTGGACCATTTCGAATTGAGTTGTATGATCTGCAATTTAACCAATAAAATAAATTGTTAAAATCAAGCAGTTACCGTTACTGCTCACTGAAAATTAATGGTAAAGGTATTGATATTAAAGGCTTATTTTTGTTTTGCTGCCCACTGCAAGTGACGCTGTATAGCGTCGTCTGCAAGTAATAACTCTAAGGTATTAAAACGCTGCGCCAAAGTGATTTCATCATATTGTTTATGAATGGCTTTGTGACACAATCGGCACAAATAAACACCTTGCTGTAATTCTGCTTTGCTGTACTTTTTGTTAAAACGGCTACGCCGATGCATTTTACGTGGAATAAGATGATGAAAGGTCAGTAACGTCTGTCGCTGACAAAGCTGACAATGTTTCACCGCCAACAGCATAGTTAACTCCTCTCGCTTTAAACGTTAGCCACACCCTACTCGACATTTTTTGCCCATTACTTAATGGCTAAGATATACATATTACGTTGAGTGCTTAGGATGTTTTACGCGGGAGGCGGTGTTTTAGCTCTGTGAAAATGCAGCTGCAATTTCACAGAGCTCACCAAATATCGAAGAAATCAGACTATACTTATGCCAGCTCTGCAATGATAGCCTGTAATGCAGCTAACGGATCTGCCGCTTTGGTGATGGGTCGACCAATCACCATGTAATCCACACCAACCGCTTTGGCTGCTGACGGTGTCATGACTCGGCGTTGATCATCAGCTGCGGCATCGGCTAAACGAATACCGGGAGTTACTAATTGAAATGCACTTCCAAATTGTTGTTTTAACATACTGGCTTCTTGTGCCGAGCACACTACTCCATCTAACCCCGATTGTGCCGCTAAACCTGCCAATTTCATCACTTGCTCAGCCGGTGTTAAACTGATGCCCAGTTCGGTTAAATCTTGTTGTTCCATGCTGGTTAACACCGTAACCGCAATTAATTTGGGTCTGTTGTTTCCAAAGGGTTGCAAAGCTTCTTGCGCTGCTTTCATCATACGACTGCCACCACTGGCATGCACATTAACCATCCAGACGCCAAGATCCGCGGCAGCACTCACCGCTTTGGCTACGGTGTTTGGAATATCATGAAATTTCAAATCAAGAAAAACGTCAAAGTGACGTTGTTGTAAGGCTTTGACAAATTGCGGCCCAAAATGAGTAAACATCTCTTTGCCGACTTTTAAACGACATAATGACGGATCAAGTTGACTGACCAGCGCCAGAGCATCGGCTTGCTTTTCATAATCTAAAGCAACAATGACAGGAGACTTGCACGACATGAATTATCCTTTGAAAAAAATTAACGGCCATCTACGCCAGCAATAGGATCTACCGTTTCCCATTGCTGACATGAAGGACATAACCAATACGGTTGACGAGTTTTAAAGCCACAGCTGCGACAGCTGTAAAGAATTTTACTGGCAAGATAAGCATTCACCAGCTCTTCTACTGAGCTGAGAACCTCTGCCGCTTGAGCAGATTGCTGTTGCCGAATTTGTAACAATTTTTGAAATAAACGAATGTTCGGCTGTTGCCGTAATTTATCAAGCACATAATGCTCTGCAGCGGTAATTGAGCCATGTTCAGTTAACCAATCGCACAATAATAAACGCGCGCTGGTATTGTGATGCTTATCTGCAAGCAAGGTAAGCAACTGATACCACTCATCTTCATCTAAATGGCATTGGCTTAATTGCGGTAAAATATCCGCACTCCATTGTGGCTTTTGTTTCAAAATGCTCAGCAAAGCACCTTTAGCCGTAGCCGCATCATGCTGAGTTAAGGCTAACTTTGCCAATTCAAAACGTGGACGAATAGCCTGAGGATAACGCTCGGCCAAGTCCGCCAAGATAGTCAGATCCAGCGCAGCCCCTTTTAAACTTTCCGTATGCAAATTAGCCAGCGCAATACGTAACGACTTAGACTGGGTATTGGCCACTTCAGTGGTTAATGCAACCGCTTTGCTTAACTCATGCGTCGCCATAAAAATACTGAATAGTTGCTTTAGCGAGGCTTCGCGTAATGCTTCGCTGTTAACTAACTGCAGTAATAAATGCTCTGCCCGATCATACAAACCCGCAGAGTAATAATCTTTAGCCAACTCAAATTGAATGTGTTGTGCTTGTACTTTAGGCAGTTTTAATTGGTGCAGTTTTTCGTGAATACGAATGGCTTTATCCCAATCACCTTTGCGACGGAATAGATTAGCTAATGCAAGGTAGGTGTCGATGGTAGCAGCTTCAATATCAAGCAGTTCAAGTAACTGCTCGATCGCTTTATCTTCTTGATCTGTCAAGAGGAAATTTAAACCCGAAGATAGGTTTCGGGTAATATTTGCCCTACCCTTAAGCTCTTTATGTTTGAGGCTATTTTGCCCCATAAACCAACCGTAAGCAACGGCGACGGGAAGCAAAAGAAATAGCAGCTCAGGCATAAGAATTAGGTGTTATCAGTTGATTTATTTAGCCAACGTTTTGTTTTTCGTTGCAGCGCAAATAACAAACTTAACAGCAGTCCGATTATTAGGCCTAAAACTAGAAAGATCACTGCGATATCAATTACTCGCAATGTTAGCTTAACAACCAACAAATTCAGTTCGGCAGTTTGCTGATTAGTTGAGCCTAGTAGAAAACCAAAAAGTACTACGGCTACAATAAATAAAATAAATAATATTTTGCGCAACACTCAGCTCCGCTTAAGAAATAAAAAGCGCTTACGTGTTGTCTTTTACGCGGTCACGTAACTCTTTACCGGGTTTGAAATGAGGTACGTATTTGCCATCAAGTTCTACTTTGTCGCCTGTTTTTGGATTACGGCCTAAACGAGCGGCACGATAATGCAAAGAGAAACTGCCAAAGCCACGTATTTCAATACGCTCACTTGATGCTAAAGATTGTGCCATCTGTTCCAAAATTTCTTTCACAGACGCTTCTACATCTTTGACTTGAATATGGGGAAAATCAGTAGCTAACTTTTCAATCAATTCAGACTTGGTCATAGCCCCTCCGGCAAACCTGCGAGTAGAATAAGCAAGGGGCGAATGCCCCCTGCTTTATCAGCAATTAATCCTGCTTTTGAGCAGCTTTAAATGCTTCAGCCATAGCGTTACCACCGAAATCAGCTTCTTGTTGTTGCTTGCTGTTTACAGTGTCCATAGCTTCTTTTTCTTCAGCTTCGAATTTCGCTTTGATAGATAGGCTAATTACGCGGTTCTTACGATCCACACCCATCAAACGCGCTTCAATTTCTTCGCCAACTTTCAATACAGTTGATGCATCTTCAACACGGTCACGTGAAATATCAGATACACGAACATAACCTTCAACAGCGCCTTCTAACATAACAGTAGCGCCTTTCGCGTCAACGGCAGTAACTTCACCTTTAACGATAGCACCTTTTTTGTTATCAGCAAGGTAACCATTGAACGGATCTTCATCCAGTTGTTTGATACCTAAAGAAATACGCTCGCGCTCTGGGTCAACTTGTAACACAACAGCGTGTACTTCGTCGCCTTTCTTGAATTCACGAACCGCTTCTTCGCCAGTGGCGTTCCAGCTGATGTCTGATAAGTGAACCAGACCATCGATACCGCCGTCTAAGCCGATGAAGATACCGAAGTCAGTGATTGACTTGATCTTACCGCTTACACGATCACCCTTGTTGAAGCCCTTAGCGAACTCTTCCCATGGGTTAGCTTTACACTGTTTCAAGCCTAAAGAAATACGACGACGTTCTTCGTCAATTTCTAGAACCATCACTTCCACTGAATCACCTAAGTTAACCACTTTAGATGGGTGGATGTTTTTGTTGGTCCAATCCATTTCTGAAACGTGAACTAAGCCTTCTACGCCTTCTTCGATTTCTACGAAACAGCCGTAATCTGTCAGGTTAGTTACACGACCCGTGATGCGAGCACCTTCTGGGTAACGTGAAGCGATAGCTGCCCACGGATCTTCGCCCATTTGCTTCAGGCCTAAAGAAACGCGTTGCTTTTCGCGGTCGAATTTCAGTACTTTTACTGGAATTTCGTCGCCAACGTTAACAATTTCGCTTGGGTGCTTAACGCGCTTCCATGCCATATCAGTGATATGCAGTAAGCCGTCTACGCCACCTAAGTCAACGAATGCACCGTAGTCAGTTAGGTTCTTAACGATACCTTTAACTTCCATGCCTTCTTCTAAATTCTCTAACAGCTGATCACGTTCTTGGCTGCTTTCAGATTCGATAACGGCACGACGTGAAACCACGACGTTGTTACGCTTCTGATCAAGCTTGATAACTTTGAATTCCAGCTCTTTGTTTTCTAAGTGCAGCGTGTCACGTACTGGACGTACGTCAACTAATGAACCAGGCAGGAACGCACGGATACCATCAACTTCAACTGTGAAGCCACCTTTAACTTTACCAGTGATAACACCGATAACCGTTTCTTTATCATCGCAAGCTTTTTCCAGGCGAACCCAGGCCTCATGGCGCTTAGCTTTTTCACGTGATAATAAGGTTTCACCGAAACCATCTTCAATAGCGTCTAATGCTACGTCGATGATGTCACCTACACTCACCTCGATCTCACCGCTCAAAGATTTGAACTGTTCAACCGGAATAGCTGCTTCTGATTTAAGACCGGCGTCAACCATAACAACGTCTTTCAGAACCGCTACAACAGTACCTTTAACGATGGCACCAGGACGAGTTTCGATAGTTTTGAGGCTTTCCTCAAACATTAGTGCAAAATTTTCAGTCATATTCACTTTTTCAGTTAAGTTCACCACGTCGCATCTTGCGTTGTGGGGTTGCTAAGTTTACCAATAACATCCTTATTACTGGCTGTCCAAAATGCGGCCTTGGCCTGGTTCAAACGCTTGTTAACGACAACTTACTGTTAACAAACTGCAGTACCTCTTGCAGCACCTGTTCAATGGGTTTATTGGTCGAATCCAGCATGTAGGCATCAGCTGCCGGTTTTAAAGGCGCTGTAGCACGATTCATATCGCGCTCATCCCGAGCTTGGATTTCGTTCAAAAGGTCGCCGATGTTAACATCAAAGCCCTTTTCTTTCAACTCTAAATAACGACGCTGCGCCCGTTCTTCGGCGTCTGCAGTTAAAAATATTTTAACTTCTGCTTGTGGAAAAACGACGGTTCCCATGTCGCGACCATCCGCCACTAAGCCCGGCTCTTCCGCAAAGGCCCGTTGCCGGCGTAACAAGGCTTCACGCACACTAGGCAGTGAGGCAATTTTTGAAGCCATGTCAGCAACGTCTTGAGTTCGAATGGTTTGGCTGACATTTTCGCCTTCTAACGTCACGCGTGTGTTACCGTGTTCATCGCCACTGAATTGCACATCGAGATGCGCTGCTAAAGGTTGCAGTGCCGCCTCGTCGCTTGGATCAATTTGATGGTGCATAGCAGCTAACGCTAACACGCGGTATATAGCGCCGCTGTCGAGTAATTGCCATCCCAGGTGTTGCGCCAATAAACGGCTAATGGTTCCTTTACCTGAACCGCCTGGTCCGTCGATGGTAACGACTGGTGCTAATTGTGGCATCCTACCCCCTAAGTTAAAACGTCTATTCGGTGTTTCAAAACGCGGCTTATTATACAGCTTTTTATGACGATTGCTGGTTTAACTGCAATTTATAAAAACAAAAACGCGCAACCATTTTTGGTTACGCGTTTTTAGGTTAGATTAAGGGTTTTAATGGCTTAGCTTAGTGAATTCCGTAAAGTAGCTGGGAAAGGTTTTGGCAGTACAATCCGGGTCTTCTATTGTTACGGCTGTATCACTAAGTGCCACTAGCGAAAAACACATGGCCACACGGTGGTCATTATAGGTCGCAATACTGGCATGTTGCAGTTGTGCTGGCGGCACAATTTTTAAATAGTCTTCGCCTTCTTCCACCTCAGCGCCTACTTTTCGCAATTCTGTAGCCATCGCGGTTAAGCGATCGGTTTCTTTAACCCGCCAATTATAAACATTACGAATTACGGTTGGGCCTTTGGCGAACAAGGCGGTGGTGGCAATCGTCATTGCTGCATCAGGGATAGCGTTGTAATCACGGTCAATGCCACGCAACTCATTACGCGTAACCGATATATAATCGTCACCCCAATCGACCATCGCGCCCATTTCAGCCAACGCATCGGCAAAGTGAATATCACCTTGCACAGCATGTTTGCCAATTCCGGTGACCTTAACGGTGCCTCCTTTGATAGCCGCAGCGGCCAAAAAGTAAGATGCCGATGAGGCATCACCTTCAACTAACCACTGGCCGGGTGACTGATAACACTGGTTACCCGTAACCAAAAAGCGCTTATAATCTTGGTTTTCTACTTCAATACCAAAGCGAGACATTAACGCTAAAGTAATATCAATGTAGGGTTTAGAGACTAATTCACCTTGGATCTCAATAACACTGTCACCCGCTAATAAAGGCGCGACCATCAGTACTGCCGTTAAAAACTGACTGGAGACACTGCCATCGATCAGGCAATGCCCGCCTTGCAGCGGCTTACCACGAATACGCAGTGGTGGATAATTAACGTCGCCCAAATAGTCGATATCCGCTTGCCACTGCACCAGTGCATCCACTAAGTGGCCAATGGGGCGCTCATACATTCTTGGCTCGCCGGTTAAGGTCACATCTACTCGGCAAGCAGCCAGTACCGCCGTGAGCGGACGCATTGCGGTGCCCGCATTACCCAGGAAAATCGATACGGGTTCAGCGTGAGAGAATACCCCACCATTACCGACCACAGTACAACGCGTGCGACAAGCAGATAATTGATACGAGATACCCAGAGCAGTTAATGCGCTAAGCATGTGCCGAACATCATCACTGTCGAGTAAGTTGGTGATGGTGGTAGTGCCTTTAGCTAAGGCGGCTAATAACAACACGCGATTTGAAATACTTTTTGAACCGGGTAAATGCACTTCACCGGCGATATGCGCAATGGGGTTTAAGGTTAGCGTCTTCATCCGTTTACCTTTGCAAAATCTTTCATAAAACTCACTAAAGCCTCAACACCTTCTTGTGGCATAGCGTTATATAAACTGGCGCGCATCCCACCCACCATTCGATGGCCCTTTAAAGCCAATAAACCTTGCTGCTCAGCTTGCTTTACAAAGCTGTCGTTTAATTGTTCATCAGCTAGGAAAAACGGTACATTCATCCAAGAACGATAAGCCGGTTCAACATCATTACGGTAAAAATCACTTTCATCGATGTAGCGATACAGTGTCTCGGCTTTACGTTGATTGCGCTGCGCCATCGCGGCTAATCCACCTTGTTGTTTTAACCATTTAAACACTAAACCCGCTAAATACCAGGCGTAGGTGGGTGGTGTATTAAACATGCTGTCATTTTCAGCAGCGAGGCGATAATCCAAGATCGCTGGAATGGCGGCATCTTTTGCAGGTAACAGATCTTCACGCACAATCACCAGGGTTAAACCTGATGGGCCGATATTTTTCTGAGCGCCGGCATAAATAACGCCATAACGCGCAATATCAATGGGCCGTGATAAAATGGTCGACGACATATCTGCAACAATCGGCACCTGGGTTTGCGGTAAATCGGTAAATTCTAAACCATCCACCGTTTCATTGGGGCAGCAATGAACGTAAGCCGCATCTTCGTGTATCTGCCAGTCACTACTGGCTACCATACTGCGTAATTGTACAGCAGTTTTTTGCCGAATATCGTGCTCACGAACCGCGCCAAACTTTTTCGCTTCTTCTACTGCGGCTAGTGACCAAGCACCAGACACGATATATTCAGCCGTTTTGCCGCTGTGCAATAAATTCAGTGGCACTGCTGAAAACTGCCCACGGCCGCCACCGTGCATAAATAAGACTTTGTAATTGTCGGGAATGGCTAACAGATCTCGGAGATCTTGCTCAGCTTGTGCGGCCAGTTGCATAAATACTTTACTGCGATGGCTCAATTCCATCACCGAACAACCCTGTCCTTGCCAGTTAATAAATTCCTGCTGTGCCTGTTGCATCACCGCTGTAGGTAACATGGCTGGGCCAGCACAAAAATTATAGGTGGTCATTGTCATATCTCGCTTCTTTGTTGGTTAATTTCAAACTGGCCTTGGTTATTTTTTATTCTAAAAACAAAACGAGCGCCAAAGCGCTCGTTTTTTGGGGTTACTCTTCTTCGCCACTGGCATCTTGTGCTAATTGGCTGTCTTGTACTTCTGGCGTACGGCTTGCGCCTTCTTCGGTTACCGCTAAGATTTCATCCTCTTGGATCTCATCAATGCGTTCCACGCCAACCACTTTTTCACCTTCTTGAGTACGGATCAAGATAACACCTTGCGTGTTACGGCCGACTTCAGAGACTTCTTTCACACGAGTACGTACCAAGGTGCCTTTGTTTGAAATCATCATGATTTCATCGCTTTCTGACACTTGCACAGCACCCACCACCAAGCCGTTACGCTCAGACACTTTAATCGATACCACGCCTTGTGTGGCCCGGCTCTTCGCTGGGTATTCGCTTAATGCTGTTCGCTTACCGTAGCCGTTCTCAGTAACTGTTAAGATGGGGTTATCGCCGTTCGGGATAATCAGTGAAACAACACTGCCTCCTTCACGTAAACGAATACCGCGCACACCGGTAGCCGTTCGGCCCATGCCGCGTACTTGATCTTCAGTAAAGCGTACCACTTTACCGTCATCTGAGAACAACATGATTTCGTTGCTACCGTCAGTGATCGCGACATCAATCAGGTGATCGCCTTCGTTTAGGTTAACCGCAATAATACCGTTGGCACGTGGACGCGAATAATCTGTTAACGCCGTTTTCTTCACGGTACCATTGGCCGTGGCCATAAACACATATTTGCCTTCTTCGTACTCACGTACCGGTAGAATGGCGTTAATACGCTCGCCTTCTTCCAGCGGTAATAAGTTGATAATCGGTTTACCACGCGCGGTACGGCTGGCCAGCGGTAATTGATAGACTTTCATCCAATACATCCGGCCACGATTCGAGAAACATAAAATCGTATCATGGGTACTGGCGACCAGCAGCTTATCAACAAAATCTTCGTCTTTAACCGTTGTTGCCGCTTTACCACGACCACCACGACGCTGCGCTTCATAATCGCTCAACGGTTGGTACTTGGCATAGCCAAGGTGCGATAAGGTCACCACAACATCTTCTTCGGTGATCAAATCTTCGATATTGATATCCAGCATATTATCCTGGATCTCAGTGCGTCGAGCATCGCCATACTGCGCTTTAATGGCTTCTAATTCTTCGCAAATTACTTCCATTAAACGTTCAGGGCTGGCCAAAATATGTAATAACTCGGCAATCAGTTCTAACAGATCTTTATATTCAGCTAAGATCTTTTCATGTTCCAGGCCGGTCAGCTTTTGTAAGCGTAAATCAAGAATGGCTTGAGCTTGGTGTTCCGTTAAGAAGTAAAAACCATCACGAATACCAAAATGTGCTTCTAACCACTCTGGTCGTGCGGCATCTTCACCAGCGCGCTCTAACATCGCCGTTACGCCACCAAGTTTCCAACCACGCTCAACTAAACCAGCTTTCGCTTCGGCTGGGCTGGCAGAGGTTTTAATCAGTTCAATAATTTCATCGATGTTGGCCAGTGCAATGGCTAAACCTTCTAAGATATGGGCACGATCACGCGCTTTACGTAAGTCATAAACAGTACGACGGGTAACCACTTCGCGGCGATGCAGAATAAAGTATTCCAGCATCGGGATCAGGCCCAATAACTTTGGCTGATTGTTGGCCAAGGCCACCATATTGATACCAAACACGGTTTGCATTTGAGTGTTGGCATACAGCTGGTTTAACATGACGTCGCTTGATTCGCCACGTTTCAATTCAATAACGATACGCATACCGTCTTTGTCTGATTCGTCACGTAAAGCCGATATGCCTTCAATACGTTTTTCTTTAACTAATTCCGCAATTTTTTCAATTAAGCGAGCTTTGTTCACTTGGTAAGGAATTTCGTGCACGATAATCGCTTCACGACCGGTTTTTTCATCGGTTTCGATAAAGGTTTTCGCGCGGATATACACCTTACCACGACCCGTACGGTAAGCTTCTTCAATACCTTTACGGCCATTGATGATCGCAGATGTGGGGAAATCGGGACCAGGGATATATTGCATTAATTCATGCAATTCAATGTTTGGGTTAGCAATTAAAGCTAAACAGCCATCGATCACTTCGGTTAAGTTGTGTGGCGGGATATTGGTTGCCATACCCACAGCAATACCCGAAGAGCCGTTGATCAATAGATTAGGCACTTTGGTTGGCATAACCGCAGGGATCATTTCGGTGCCGTCATAGTTTGGCACGAAGTCTACGGTTTCTTTATCAAGGTCAGCCAGCAATTCGTGTGCAATACGCGCCATGCGAACCTCGGTGTAACGCATCGCCGCTGCAGAATCGCCGTCGATGGAACCAAAGTTACCTTGACCATCTACTAACATATAACGTAACGAGAATGGCTGAGCCATCCGGACGATCGTGTCGTATACCGCACTATCACCGTGTGGGTGATATTTACCGATAACATCGCCGACAACACGTGCCGATTTTTTATAGGCTTTGTTCCAATCGTTGCCCAATTCCTTCATTGCGAATAACACACGACGGTGTACTGGCTTCAAACCGTCCCGCACATCGGGTAAGGCGCGGCCTACAATGACGCTCATCGCGTAATCGAGATAAGAATTTTTTAATTCTTCTTCGATATTAATCGGGACTATTTCTTTGGCCAGATCTGTCATAAAACGTTATTTTCCCTTAAATCAAATAGATAACTCGCTTTTTTTGATCTTCTACAGCGCGAGACAACGCGGGATTCTACCACAGAATCAGCGCCTTGCCATGCCTGTTTATGCCTTGTATAAAGATTGCTGTCTTTGCCATAACAGATCAAGGCCTTATAATGACAAAAAACAACAAGGTTAGCATTATGACAACGCATACTAATGTCGATCCCGCAGAGATCGCGAAATTCAATGATATCGCTGCCCGCTGGTGGGATCCAGAAGGTGAATTTAAGCCTTTACATCTGTTAAACCCGACGCGTTTAGGCTTTATTTGCGATCAAGTCGGTGGTATTTTTGAAACGACAACACTTGATGTGGGCTGTGGCGGCGGTATTTTAGCGGAAAGCATGGCACGGGCCGGTGCTAACGTCACCGCAATTGATATGGCCAGTGAGAGTTTAAATGTGGCGCGTTTGCATGCTTTAGACAGCGCTCTGACGATTGATTATCAACAAAGCACGGCCGAAGCGTTTGCCGCAATGCACCCCGCTAAGTTTGCTTTAGTCACTTGCATGGAAATGTTAGAGCATGTGCCTGAGCCCGCTTCAGTGGTTCAAGCCTGTGCCGATTTAGCTGCGCCTGGCGCCACTTTGATTTTTTCGACGATTAATAAAACGCCAAAAGCCTATTTAATGGCTATTTTAGGTGCAGAGCATTTATTACGGATCGTGCCTAAAGGGACGCATCAGTTTGATAAATTTATTCGCCCCTCTACACTGATGCGCTTTATCGAAGCGGCCGGCTTAGAGGTTGTGGATGCGACCGGTTTACACTTTAATCCGGTTTATAACAGCTTTAAAATTGGCCCTGGGTTAGACGTTAATTATTTTGTGGTGGCACGCAAACCCGCATAAGACAGCTAGCCGCCTAAACTAGGCGGCTTAATAACCAGATAAACTTAAAACGCTGCTTATTAGAACAAATGATTTTTTTACGCATTTTTAGCATAAAACACTTGCCTAAAATGCGTGATACCCGGCACACTGACTGTCAGGTTAGCAGCTACTTACTAGATTAAACATTCCGAAATTTTGCCGCAATTCCTCTCTTGCAAAAATCATTAATCCACTCTATCTTGTGATCGAATTTAGAAATACACCCATATGTTGTGTAATACAGCAGCAACACGGGTTTATTTTATCACCGTGTTTTGCACACGCATCCCTTTATGATTAAAAAGAAACGGAATACTTCAGCAATGACTCAAACTCTTTTTGTGACCAAGCGCGATGGCCGCCGTGAACCCCTCGATTTAGATAAAATCCACCGAGTGATCACTTGGGCAGCCGAAGGTTTAGCGAACGTGTCGGTATCACAGGTAGAATTGAAATCGCATATCCAGTTTTATGATGGCATTAAATCTTCAGACATTCATGAAACCATTATCAAAGCAGCGGCTGACTTAATTTCGAAAGACACCCCTGATTATCAATATATGGCGGCGCGTTTAGCCGTGTTTCATCTGCGTAAAAAAGCTTACGGTCAATTTGAGCCACCACACCTTTATAAGCATGTGGTTAAGATGGTGGAAGCTAAACGTTATGATGCGCATATCCTGGCCGATTACAGCGAAGCAGAATTAGATCAACTTAATAGCTTTATCGATCACGGTCGTGATTTGAACTTCAGTTATGCTGCGGTGAAGCAATTAGAAGGTAAATATCTGGTGCAAAACCGGGTTACCGGTGAAATTTATGAAAGCGCGCAGTTTTTATATATTTTAGTCGCGGCCTGCTTGTTTGCGAATTATCCGAAGAGCCAACGCTTGGATTTTATTCGCCGTTTCTATGACGCCACTTCGTTATTTAAAATTTCATTACCCACACCCATCATGTCTGGTGTGCGTACCCCAACCCGTCAATTTAGCTCATGCGTGTTAATTGAATGTGGCGATAGCTTAGACTCGATTAATGCGACTTCAAGCGCTATCGTCAAATACGTGAGTCAGCGCGCGGGTATCGGTATCAACGCCGGACGTATTCGCGCCTTAGGCAGTGCTATTCGAAATGGTGAAGCCTTTCATACTGGCTGTATCCCATTTTATAAGCATTTTCAGACTGCAGTTAAAAGCTGTTCGCAAGGTGGTGTGCGTGGTGGCGCGGCAACTTTATTCTACCCACTTTGGCATTTAGAAGTAGAATCATTGCTTGTTCTGAAAAACAACCGTGGTGTTGAAGAAAACCGCGTGCGTCATTTAGATTACGGTGTGCAGTTCAACCGCTTAATGTATACCCGTCTAATCAAAGACGACTACATCACCTTGTTTAGCCCATCGGATGTGCCAGGCTTGTATGATGCTTTCTTTGAAGATCAAGAGCAGTTTGATGCTTTATATGTGAAGTACGAAGCCGACAGCAAAATTCGCAAAAAACGGATAAAAGCCATTGAACTGTTCACCTTGTTCATGCAAGAGCGTGCCAGTACCGGCCGTATCTACTTACAGAACGTTGATCACTGTAATACTCACAGCCCGTTTAATCCTAAGCTTGCGCCAGTGCGTCAAAGTAATCTCTGTTTGGAAATTGCCTTACCTACCAAGCCACTTGAGCATGTAAACGATCCTAATGGTGAGATTGCCCTGTGCACCTTATCTGCGTTTAACTTAGGGGCCATTACTGATTTATCTGAATTAGAAGAGTTGGCTGACCTAGCCGTACGTTCATTAGATAGTTTGTTAGATTATCAAGACTATCCTATCCCAGCGGCTTACTCGGCATCGATTGCCCGTCGTACTCTGGGTGTAGGTGTGATCAACTATGCCTATTATCTGGCAAAAAATAGCGTGAAATACTCTGACGGTTCCGCTAACGGTTTAACGCACCGCACCTTTGAAGCGATTCAATTTTACCTATTAAAAGCGTCAATGAAACTAGCGCAAGAGCGTGGCCCTTGTCCGAAGTTTAACGAGACCACTTATGCGCAAGGTATTTTACCAATTGATACCTATAAAAAAGATTTAGATAAAGTTTGCCAAGAACCCTTACATCTAGATTGGGAAACACTGCGTAAAGATATTCAACAATATGGTTTACGTAACTCTACTTTATCGGCCTTGATGCCGTCAGAGACCTCTTCGCAGATCTCTAACGCCACCAATGGTATCGAGCCGCCACGTGGCCATATCAGTGTTAAAGCCAGCAAAGACGGTATTTTAAAACAAGTTGTTCCAGAATATGAACGCTTAAAAGATCAGTACGAATTGCTTTGGGATATTCCGACTAACGATGGTTACTTAGCCTTAGTCGCGATCATGCAGAAGTTTATCGACCAAACCATTTCGGCGAACACCAACTATGATCCCGCTAAGTTTGTTGGCGGTAAAGTACCGATGAAAGTCTTACTGAAAGATCTGCTTAACGCCTACAAACTTGGGGTTAAAACCATGTACTACCACAATACTCGTGATGGTGCAGCAGACTTGCAAGATGATATTAAAGCGGCCGCAGCAGAAGAAGATGATGGTTGTGCCGGCGGTGCTTGTAAAATTTAGTCAGTGTGGTGCTAGCCTGCTTGGCTAGCACCATAAATACAATCGTTTAGGGTGCTGTTTAACCCAATGATGTTTATCACTTTGTTTCTCAGGATTAGTAACTAACATGGCGTATACGACTTTTAACCGCAACATGAACGACCAAATGAAAGAACCGATGTTCTTTGGTAATTCTGTCAATGTTTCACGGTATGACCAGCAAAAGTATCCCATTTTTGAAAAGCTGATTGAAAAACAACTGAGCTTCTTCTGGCGGCCTGAAGAAATCGATGTCAGCAAGGATCGTATCGATTTTCAGCAGTTACCTGAACATGAAAAACATATCTTTTTAAGCAATTTAAAGTACCAAACGTTGCTGGACTCCGTGCAAGGTCGCTCACCTAACATCGCGCTATTACCTATCGTTTCTATCCCAGAGCTTGAAACCTGGATTGAAACCTGGGCATTTAGCGAAACCATCCACAGTCGCAGCTATACGCATATCGTGCGGAATATCTCGTCTGAGCCGCACAAAGTGTTCGACGACATTATGTTGAACCAGAAAATCTTAGAGCGTGCTGAAGATGTCTCACGTTACTACGATGAATTGATCGATGGTATTAACCTGTATCAACGCCATGGTGCCGGTACCCATGTGCTCAATGGTGAAACGGTCAGTATCACCCTGCGCGAACTGAAAAAACGGCTGTATCTGTGTTTGATGTCGGTTAACGTACTAGAAGCCATTCGTTTTTACGTTAGCTTTGCATGTAGTTTTGCTTTTGCAGAACGCGAGCTGATGGAAGGCAACGCCAAAATTATCCGCTTAATTGCTCGTGATGAAGCACTGCATTTAACCGGAACACAGCATATGCTGAATATTATGGCCAGCGGTGATGACGACCCCGAAATGGCGGAGATCGCCAAAGAGTGCGAAGAAGAAGCGTATACCATTTTTATGCGCGCTGCCGAGCAAGAAAAAGATTGGGCGGCTTACCTGTTTAAAGATGGCTCGATGATCGGCTTGAACAAAGACATCTTGTGTCAGTATGTGGAGTTTATTACCAACAGCCGGATGCAAGCGGTTGGTTTAAAAGCGCGCTTTAGCACCACGCAAAATCCGATCCCGTGGATCAATACTTGGTTAGTATCTGATAACGTACAAGTTGCACCTCAAGAGTCAGAAATCAGCTCTTATTTGGTTGGCCAAATTGATAATGAAGTTGATAGTGGCTCATTTGGCGACTTTGATCTCTAAGCATAATGACTGAAGTGATCGTTAATGCGCAAGCGCCGCTACAGTACGATAGCGGCCAGCGCAATTTGCTCGATTTTCTGGAAAAACAGCAACACACCCTTAACTTTCAGTGCCGTGAAGGATTTTGCGGAGCCTGTCGTTGTACGCTGATAAGTGGCCAAGTTCGCTATTTACAAGAACCTTTAGCCTATGTTCGTCGTGGCGAATTCCTGCCTTGTTGTAGCGTTCCTGCCAGTAACATTGAAATAGAAATTCCGAAATAGGATAGCTATTTTTTGTTATTTCGCGCAAAATTAGCCCATTAGTTTCTCTAAGTGATCCGCTAATTCATGAAATCTGTTTTGCTCTCCCTGCTGTTAAGTTTGCCTACCACCAGCACTGTACCCACTGAGTTACAACAACTGTTTGAGCAAGCACGCTATCCGCAATTATTGCAACAACTGCAGCAAGTTGAACCTAATGCCGCCTTACAATTGTTAAAAGCAAAAACGCTGATCCAGCAACAGCAACGTGAAGAAGCCAACACCCTGCTTAATGAGTTAGTTATTGCCTATCCAAACGATGTGGCCATTTTGACCCAAGCGGCGCTAAATAAAGTGGCCTTAGCCAATGACGGTTCATTATTTCAAGCCAGAAAACGCGCAACTGACGCCCTGGCTTTATTTCAACAAGCGGTTGAACTCGATGCGCATTTCTATCCGGCACAACAAGCGTTAATTACTTTTTACCAAACCGCACCAGCAAATGTCGGCGGTAGTAAATCATTAGCGGCTGAGCAAGCGAACCGTTTACAGCAATTAAATGCGGTACAAGGGGTTTTGGCCAAGGTGATGATTGCGGTGAATGAGTCACGCTTAAATGAAGCCTTAGCTATGCTGGAACAGCAACTGCAGCTCAGTATTAATCAACCCGATTTGTTACTACGCAAAGCAACCTTACTTGCCCAGCAAAATGCCTATTTAGCGGCGCAAGAAGCCTATTTAAAAGCCTTACCCTTTTTAACTGATCCGATACAACAATATAGCAGTCGCTTTCAAATTGGCCGGCTGGCGGTATTTACCAATCACTATCAGCAGCAAGGTATTGAGGCACTTGAAAGCTATCTCGCTTATTACCAAGGCAGCCAACAAAGCCGAATCAGCCGTGCAAAACTGCGCTTAGCACAATTGTATTTGCAGCAAGGTAACAAAGACAAAGCACGTAGCTTGTATCTGCAAATCGCAGAAGTATTAACTAAAGAGCAAGACTTTTTAGATGCACGTTCTAAATTAGGAAGCTTATTACAGCAATAAGCTAATGCGTCAGTAGCGACTAAAAAATAAAGGCGACCTGGCATCTAGCAGCGTCGCCTTTTTTATCAGTCCCTTACTGTTTTATGCCTTCAACGCTCAATTCCATAAAGACAGTGCTAGATGCTGGGCCTAAATCGTAATTAATCCCAAAATCTTTCAAAGCAAAAGAAGTGGTGCCCGCGAAACCTGCACGATAACCACCCCACGGATCCTGACCTTCACCGATTTTCTCAGCCGCAATGACCACCTCTTTTGTCACACCATTTAAAGTGAGTTTACCGTGTAAATCAAAGTTATCGCCAGCTTTGGCAACAACCTTAGTACTTACAAATGTCGCCTTGGGATGTTTAGCAACATTTAAAAAATCGCTGCCACGCAAATGCTTGTCGCGCTCTGCATGGTTAGAATCAATGCTGTTAGTATCGATAGATAACTGGATCTTGGAAGCGGTGAGATCTGCAGCATCGTAACTAAAGTCACCGGCAAAGGTATTAAAACGCCCATACAGCCAACTGTAGCCAAGATGGCTTATCTTAAATTGCACAAAGGCATGGGCACCTTGCGTATCAATAACATAATCTGCGGCATGAACCGGTAAAGCCGACAATGTAGCCAGCGTTGCAGCCAATAATAATTTCTTCATCATATTCTCCAAGATTAAAGTTTACGGCCGAGCATGCGACTCAACGTCTGATCTTTATCAATAACGTGATGTTTTAAAGCCGCTAAGCCATGAATTGAAGCAAAGGCAATTAGGCTGTAGGCAACATATTCATGAACTAAACCCGCAATATCGGCTTGATGGTTAAACAATGCCCCAAGTGACGGCACGTCAAACCAACCAAATACGGAGATAGCACGGCCATCTTCAGTAGAGATCAGATAACCGCTCAACACCATCAATGCCATCGCCAAATACAAATAAGCTTGTACTACGCCAGAGAGCAATCTCTGCCAAGCGCGGTGGCTGGCGATGCTTTTGGGTTGTTGGCTGAACAGGCGCCATAACAAACGAATACACCACAACACAGCCAATAACATCCCAACACTTTTATGCCAATCAGGGGCGATACGGTACCATTTGCTGTAGTACGTTAAATCGACCATCCAGACACCCAGACTAAATAAACCAATAACCATAAAGGCCATCAGCCAATGCAGTAAAACACTGATTAATCCATAATGGTGTTGACTGTTTTTAAGCATGTTTATCTCCTGTGCAAGGTCATCATATATCAATTTAATTAAAGTTAAATTGCATTAATCAGCAATATTCATTCGATTTAATAGGCGGGATTGGCAGTGGAACAGCTAAAACAAGCAAGCCAGCTAGACGCTGGCTTGTTGTTAGTAAAATGAGGCTATGACCGTTTATTCAAATTTACCATCGCGGATGTGTTTTTCGCCGCGTAACTTAGCCAATTCAACTTGACGTTGCCGCTCGGCAAAAGCGGCTTTTTGCTCGTCAGTGGTCTTTTGATAACAATGCGGGCAGCTAAGGCCTTTTGCATAATGTTCTGAAGCCATTTCAACAGCCGACAAAGGCATCCGACAAGCATAACATTGATCATAACTGCCTCGAGCAAGGCCGTGTTTTACGGCGACACGCTGATCAAAAACAAAACACTCGCCTTGCCATTTGCTTTGTTGCTCGGGCATTTCTTCAAGATACTTTAAAATACCGCCATCAAGATGATAGACTTCAGCAAAGCCCTGCTCTTTTAAAAACGCCGTGGATTTTTCACAGCGAATACCGCCAGTACAAAACATAGCCACTTTTTTGTGTTTGGTTTTATCCAAGTTCTCGGCAGCCCATTGTGGGAACTCACGAAAATTTGTAGTGTTGGGGTTAATGGCATTTTCAAAGGTACCAATGGCCACCTCATAATCATTGCGCGTATCAATAACGATAGTCTCAGGATCGCTGATTAATTGGTTCCATTCTTCGCCTTTTACATAGGTACCCACAATATGCTTAGGATCAATACCCGGCACACCCATGGTGACGATTTCATTCTTTAATTTTACCTTGGTACGGTAAAACGCTTGTTCTTGCGCCAATGACTCTTTGTAACTCATGCCAACAAAGCGCTCGTCACTTTCTAACCAAGTTTTAACCGCATCAATACCCTGCCGCGGGCCAGAAATTGTGCCATTAATGCCTTCCGCCGCCAGCAATAAGGTGCCTTTGACTTTATGCATAACCATTTGATTATATAAAGGTTCACGCAGGTCTTCGAAATCGGGTAAATCAACAAACTTATATAAAGCAGCAACAACAAACATTATCTATCCTCTTGCTCGGCTGGATCGTAAATCCAGTGCAATTAAAAACAGCACACATTATATCGACAATACACGCACTCACCAAGCAGGTCTTAGCTAAAACTGCTAATTAACAAGTGACCTGCTAATAACAACAATAACACGCCCATCAGGCGGTCAAACCAAAATCCTTTAGACAGTAAAAAATGCCGAATACGCTGCTGAGTCAATAAGTAAGAGAGCATGCAAAACCACACCGCGGTCATCGCGGCCATGTAAAGGCCGTAAATCGCTTTAAATAACAATGGCGTTTGTGCAGAAATTACCACGGCAAATAACGATAAGAAAAATAACGTGGCTTTAGGGTTAAGGCCATTGGTAATAAAACCGGTGCTAAAGGCTTTTTTAGCACTAGGTAGCTGTTCATTACCCGCAGTGACATCAGCAGTGGCGCCTAATTTAGGGGCTTGCGCGCGAATAGCGCCCTGCCCTAAATAAATTAGATACAACGCGGCTGCAAGCGACAATAATTGAAATAACCAGGGGGTGGTTTTGATTAGTACCCCAATACCAATCAAAGAATATGAGACGTGCAATAAAATAGCGGCACCAATGCCTAAACTGGCATAAACAGCGGTTTTACGACCATAACGCACGGCATAACGCAGCACAATAGCAAAATCAGGGCCGGGACTGGCAACCGCCAGCAAATGGGCAGCGGCAATCACTAAAAATTCAGGCCAAAAACTCATGAAATTCACTCAGTAAATAATTTTTCGGTAATTGTAAAGATTGTCAGCGCCAAAGGCTACTTACCATTTGTCTAAGCTTATGAAAAGCAATGCAGTTAAAAGCCTAAATGCATAACTTAAACGAAGGCGCTACTTAAACACAATGACCATTTCAGCCGCACTACAGCAACAGATCCCTTCACATACAGGACAGGCATACCCCTGATAGGATAGCGCTTGCCAACGGTTTTCATGGATTTTAAGCAGTTCACCACCCGCTTTACTAAAGTAACGTACCGCACTGTTATGGGGTGATTCTCGCCATAGATGAGCCAAGCCAGCACGCGCACCTTGCTGTTTTAACGCTAAGCTTGATTGCTGCAGTAAGCGTTGGCCTATACCTTGACCTTGTAGTTTTGGACTTACCGCTACCGATTTAAAGTAAGCCATCGTCGAAACAGGTACCGGCCAACGTTCGCAACTACACCATTCGTCAGGCTGCCATTGTCCGGCAGCAAAGCTCAGGCGGTAACCGAGCACCTGCTGTGCGGCCAGCGCAACAAAGCTGGCATTGAGGCCTTGGCAAACCCCTTGCTGCTGCATAACAGCGAGTTTTTCGTTATCCATATAACCGGCACCATGCACCTCGTTCGCCAGTAGGGTCACTTGATCAAAGTGTTTAATCGTTAAAGGCAGAATGTCAACCGCGGTTGCAGAAAAGTTAGCAGAAGATAATTTGGACAAATTAAGCCCCTTTTGACTCAATAACATGTTAAAAAAAGCATCAGTTGCGACAAGCGACACAATAAATAAGATAGACAACAGCAACATTATTCAATATGGTTAAGAAGACGCAAAAAACAAAATGCAGCGTTAGCAGACACAATTATTACTATCCAGGAAATTTATCATGAAAAAAAGTAATTACTATCACCCGGTCAGCCGGGCAGTAAAATACGCGCTAGCATCAGGTTTAGCATTAAGCGTTTATTCAACCAACACCTTAGCACAAGACACTGCTGCTGCCGAAGCAGAAACCAAAGTGGAAAAAATTGCGGTCGTCGGTTCACGGTCTGCCCCACGCTCAATTGCTGATTCTCCAGTACCTGTGGACATTATCGGTGGTGATGAATTAATGAAGAGTGGTAGCAGCGATATGCTTAATATGCTGACATCCACTGTGCCATCATTAAATGTGCAAACAACCCCCATTAGCGATGCAGCAACGCTGATCCGGCCAGTTAACCTGCGGGGTTTATCTTCTGACAGTACTTTAATTCTGTTAAATGGTAAGCGCCGTCATCGTGCCTCTGTTATTACCTTTTTAGGCGGCGGCTTAAATGATGGTGCTCAAGGCCCAGATATCTCTGTTATTCCGGGTATCGCCTTAAAGCAAGTTGAAGTGCTACGTGATGGTGCGGCTGCGCAATATGGCTCTGACGCCATCGCCGGTGTAATCAACTTTGTTCTAAAAGATGCCGATCAAGGCGGCAGTATTGAAGTGAAACAAGGTGAATACTATGAAGGTGATGGTAATTCAACTGAGATTGCTGCCAACGTTGGTATGCCTTTAACTGATGCAGGCTTTGTTAACCTAAGCATGCAATACAAAAACGTTGATGCTACGAGCCGCAGTGTTCAGCGCGCTGATGCCCAAGGTTTAATCGATGCCGGTAACCCGTTTGTCGCACCGATTGCCCAAGTTTGGGGTTCACCAGAGCTGAAAGATGATTTCACTTTCTTTGGTAATGCCGGTTTAGATTTAGGCAATGATCGTGAAGCCTACATTTTTGGTAACTACTCAGAACGTGATGTTACCGGTGGTTTCTACTATCGTAACCCACACACTCGCGGTGGTGTATTCTCTAACGACGGCGGTGAAACGCTAGAAGTCGTTGATACTACTGGCCAAGGTAACTGTAGCAATGTCTCGTTATTTGACGGTGACAACAAACTCAACCACGATCAAATCACGGCCAGAGTTGCGGCTTTACCGAGTAACTGTTTTACCTTCTTCTCAATGTTCCCTGGCGGTTTTACTCCAAATTTTGGTGGTAATATTACAGATACCTCATTAACCGCAGGTACCAAGGGTGAATTTAAAGAAGGCGTACTAGCCAATGTCTTTTACGATTTCTCTGCCTCTGTTGGTCGCAGTGAATCTAACTTTAAAATCATCAACACCGTTAACGCTTCGCTTGGCCCAGATACGCCAACCAGTTTTAATGTGGGTAAATACATCCAACTGGAAAAAAACTTTTCAGCTGACTTTGTAAAATATGTTGAAGCCGGTTTTTACAACGATGTTGTAGTTGCCAGCGGCTTGCAATGGACAGAGGAAAGCTTCGAAATCGTCGCCGGTGAAGTGGCCTCTTGGGAAATTGGCCCTTATGTTAGCCAATTAACCAATGGTTCAAACGGCTTCCCGGGTTTCCAGCCTGATGATGCTGGATTAAATGATCGTCGCAACTATGCCGCTTACATTGATGTTGAAGCTGAAATTACTGAAAAGCTGTTAATGGCAACCGCATTACGTTTTGAAGATTACGATAGCTTTGGCAACACCACCAACTATAAAATTACCGGTCAATATCGTTTAACGGATGACTTGGCTGTTCGTGGTTCACACAGCACCGGTTTCCGTGCGCCAACGGTCGGACAATCTAACGTGCGTAACGTGCGTACTGCGTTAATTGGTGGCGAGCTAGTGGATATCGCTTTATTACCCCCTACCAGCCCAGTATCGTTGTTAAAAGGTGGTAAAGAATTAACGCCAGAAGAATCAAAAAGCTTTGCTGTGGGTTTAGTCTATAGTGGTGCAAGTTTCTTTTTCACTGCTGATTTATTCCGCATTGAAGTAGACGATCGTATTGGCCAATCAGCTGAGTTTGATGTTACCGCAGCTGACCGTATTGCCTTGCAAGCGGCCGGTGTACGTGGTGTTGAATCGCTGTCGCAAATCACTTTCTTGACCAACGACTTTGATACCGTTACTACCGGCTTAGACCTGGTTGCCAATTACAGCACCAGTTTATTTGATGGGCGTTCTACGTTCAGCTTAGCTTATAACTGGACAGACACCGAAGTAAAACGCTTTACTGCCGTTACTGGTGCCTTCAAAGTATCACGCTTAGAAAATGATTTACCGAATCATCGTGCAACCTTAACCTGGAATCAACAATGGCAAGATATTGACATGTTTGTTCGTGGTAACTACTACGGTAGCTTCCAAGGCGTACATGCTGATGATCCAGGTTTAGTCGGTCAAGGCTCGGAAAAAATGACCTTCGATGTTGAAGTGGCTTACCACCTTAACGACAAGTTTTCTGTCGCCGTTGGTGCACAAAACGTGTTCGATACCGATGCTGAACGCTTACCCAGCGACTTTAGCGAAATCCTCGGCGCTCAATTTTATGAGACCTCACCGATGGGTATCAATGGTGGTTATTACTACCTAAAAGGCATCTATCGTTTTTAACGATAAGCCCCGCGTTCTGTAAAGAACGCGGCTTATCCTAAAAACACCCGGCTTTAGCCGGGTGTTTTTTTATATGTGTTGTAATAAAACCTGCAACGGATGGCGCGGTTTATCTCCCACTAACCGTTTTACCTGGCTGCGACAAGAAAACCCCGTTACCAATAACTGCTCTGTGCCTAAGCGCTCGACTGGCTCACGCCAGCTGAGATCAAACAAGGCTTTGCTATTGGCTAACTGTGCCTGCTCATGGCCGTAGGTGCCAGCCATACCACAGCAACCGACACTGACGACTTTTAAAGATAAGCCGGTTTTATCAAAGATCTGCTGCCAAGTTTTTTCTGTAGCAGGCAAAGCTGTTTTTTCGGTGCAATGCGCCAGCAATGAAAACTGTGCCGGTCGACTTGCCGCAGGTAATGCCAACGGGGCTAACCACTCGTGTAACAGTTGCACATTAAAATCGCCCCGCTCGTTGCCTAATGTTTTAGCGTATTCATCCCGATACACCAACACCAAGGAGGCATCTAAACCAATTAACGGTAACTGTAGCGCGTGTAACTGATTTAAAAAATCAGCCGCGCGTTTCGCAGTTTTA
Organism: Alishewanella sp. HL-SH06; assembly: GCF_052656265.1. Lineage (NCBI taxonomy): Bacteria > Pseudomonadati > Pseudomonadota > Gammaproteobacteria > Alteromonadales > Alteromonadaceae > Alishewanella > Alishewanella sp. HL-SH06. The sequence goes on along the minus strand of NZ_CP199752.1, from coordinate 2,199,804 downwards.
GCAAACTCGCGCAAAAAGCCCTTCACATGCTGCGGCTTGCCGTTGGGTAAAAAAGGCAATAGCACCGGTCGATACCCGAGTTTTTCGATTAAGGCTAATGCATCAGCAACCAGCTCCGCTTCATAAAAGCTGGTAAAAGGATCTTGCACCAGCAGTACCGTCTTTTGCCGCTCTGCTATTGTTAACGCCTGTAAAGCCGTTAAATCAAAGCCATAACGATTGTTTAATCGCTCGACTAAAGTGGGTACCGATAACAAAGGCGTATCGACGTAACCAATACCGTGCGCCAAAGTTTTTTGTACTAATGAACGTTTTAAGAAGAAATTAACAAACTTAGGGGCTTTGGCAAGTATGGGGGCCATACGCTCTATATTGCCCACGATATGATCCTTAGCGGGGCGCAGATAACGGCTATGGTAGAGCTGTAAAAACCGCGAGCGAAACGTTGGCACATCCACGTTAATAGGACACTGCGAAGCACAAGCCTTACAAGCTAAGCAGCCATCCATCGCTTCTTTTACTTCATGCGAAAAATCAGCTTCACCTTGGCGCTGGGCCCAACTATGTTTCATCTTCTGCCACAGCGCAGTCAGGCCTTGGCTTTGCGTTAATAAGCGTTGTTCATCGGCTAATACATCGACCCCTTGTTGCTGGTTTAAACGCAACCATTCACGCATCAAACCGGCACGCCCTTTGGGGCTGTGGCGACGATCTTTGGTGATCTTGCTCGACGGACACATCGGCGAGGTTTCGTCGTAATTAAAGCATAGGCCGTTACCGTTACAATTTAAGCTGCTATCAAAGCTCTGGCGCACTTCAATTGGAATTTGCCGATCGAACCACGCGCGTTTTTGGCCATCTACCGAGACTAACTTATCGCCATTTTGGTAAGGCGTGCAAATTTTACCGGGGTTAAGTCGATTGCGCGGATCAAAGGCCGCTTTAATTTTACGCAGTTCCGTAAACAGGGTTTCACCAAAGAAGGCTGGGCCATATTCGCTACGATAGCCTTTACCGTGCTCGCCCCACATTAAGCCGCCGTATTTAGCAGTAAGCGCTACCACCTGATCGGATATGGTGCGCAGCAAACGTTCTTGATCGGGGTCAATCAGATCAAGCGCTGGCCTGACGTGAAGTACACCGGCATCCACATGACCAAACATACCATAATGCAAACCATGCTGATCCAGTAAGGCGCGAAACTCTAAAATGAAATCGGCTAAGTTCTCCGGCGGCACAGCAGTATCTTCCGCAAAAGCCAGTGGCTTTTGACTGCCTGGGGTATTACCTAATAAGCCCACGGCTTTTTTGCGCATGGTATAAATAGCATTAATGGCACTAGCATCGTAGGTGAGCTGATAACCAATAATACCGCCCTCGCCAGCGGCCATAGTGGCATCCAGCTTTGAGGTGAGCGCAGCAATTTTCTCGGTAATCTCAGCCTCATCTTCAGTATTGTATTCAACAATATTTAGGCCTTGCATATCCTTGCCTGGCACATCGGTGATCAGATCTTTTACCTGATGCCAAATGATGTCGCCTCGCGCGAGATTCAATACTTTACTATCAACGGTTTCAACTGATGTTGCTTGTGCTTCAACCAAGAATGGTGAATTACGTAGCGCACTTTCAAAGCTATCGTATTTAATGTTAAGTAAGCATTTGTACTTAGCAATCGGCGTGATATTCAGCTTGGCTTCCGTAACAAAACCTAGTGAGCCTTCCGAGCCGGTAATAATGCGCGACAGATCAAACTCCGTCATCTCATCGTTAAAGACATGCTCTAAATCATAACCGGTTAAAAAGCGATTAAGCCGTGGAAAAGTCGCTAAAATATCGCTACGTTTTTCCCGGCAAGAACGTAATACCTGCTGATAAATACGGCCAATACTGTTGGGTAATTCAGCCCGATGTTCGGCTTCGAACAACGGCATTTTATGGGTTTTTAACACATTACCGTCGATAAGCACGGTTTTTAATGCCAACACATGATCACTGGTTTTACCATAAACTAACGAGCCTTGGCCTGAGGCATCGGTGTTAATCATACCGCCAATCGTGGCTCGGTTAGAGGTAGATAAATCGGGAGCGAAGAAAAATCCATAAGGCTTTAAAAAGGCATTTAACTGATCTTTAATGACACCCGCTTGCACTCGCACCCAACGTTGTTCAACGTTAATCTCCAGTACTTGGCGCATATGACGAGATAAGTCGACAACTACTTGCTCGGTTAACGCCTGGCCATTGGTGCCGGTGCCACCGCCACGCGGGCAAAATTTGATGTGACTAAAACTAGACGTTTGGGCTAACGAGGTCATAATGACCAGATCGTCGGTGCTGCGCGGTAATAACACCGCCTGAGGTAAGGCTTGATAGATACTATTATCTGTCGCTACGGCTAAGCGACTGGCATAACTGGTTTCAATGTCGCCAGTGAAGCCGGCGTGCAACAGCGCTTTAGTGAAGGCAACAATACTGGCATCAAGCGCCAGCTCAGGATTAAGCTTGGGGATCATACATCATGGCCACTTAGACTTGGTATAGCGGCAGTATAACACTAACCGCTAAGTGGCTTTAAGCGCTAAATAGTAAAAAATAGACGTCTTTACTGCTTGATAGTAAAGCAATCCTAACGCCAGCAATAAATCAGTCCATGTGGCCCATTTTTGCCGCCTTGGTCGCTAAATACCGATGGCTATGTGCGGTGGTTTTTACACGGTGCTGTACCCGTTCTAATACATTGACCCCGACATCTTGCAGTGCTTTTAATTTACGCGGGTTGTTGGTTAACAACCGTATTTGCGCCACCCCCAGTTGTTGAAACATCTCAGCAGCGATCCCGTATTCACGCTGATCAGGTAAGAAACCAAGAATTTCATTCGCTTCCACCGTATCTAAACCTTTATCTTGTTCAGCATAAGCACGAATTTTATTTATTAAACCAATACCCCGGCCTTCTTGGCGTAAATATAAAATGACGCCTCGCCCTTGTTCAGCAATTTTTTTCATCGCCGCTTCTAATTGCGGACCACAATCGCAACGTAAGCTAAACAAAGCATCACCGGTTAAGCATTCTGAATGAACGCGAGCTAAAACGGGCTCAGCAGTGGTGATGTCACCCAGCGTTAACGCGACATGTTCTTTGCCATTTTCAGCTTCAAAACCATGTAACCGAAATTCAGCAAAGGGCGTAGGTAAAAGGGTTGAGGTAACAAGTTTAATGCTCATGGATCATCTCAAAGTTATAACAACGGCAGGATGCTCTTTGTTGGGGCGCAGTAACCACAATTCAAGTGACTTCAGGCTTGACAGTATACTGCTTTGCAGCCTAAGCAGATAGTGACTTACCGCCAGTTTTGCTGCTGAGTGCTGACAATCGTCGGCCCTATGCAGTTCAAATTCGGTTACAATAGTACAGCCGACATCACTACCGATGTCTTTTTATTGATGGATATGTTGTATGCTTGGTTTTTTTGAACGTCTCACACGCCCTTTTCCAGACAGTGAACCGACCCAACCCCCTAAGGGTGTGTTGGCTTTTTGTCGCCACTATACCAAAGGCATGGAATGGCCTTTAATTGTCATGTCATTAAGCTCAGCGTTATTAGCCATCTTAGAAGTGTCTTTATTCAGCTTTATGGGGCAATTGGTGGACTGGCTGGTGACGCAAAATCCAGAAAGTTTCTTTATCGATGAGCGCGCAACCCTGATTTGGATGACATTAGTCACGGTGGTGTTGTTACCCCTGTTAACGTTATTTCAGTCGGCTTTAGTGCATCAAACATTGTTAGGTAATTACCCCATGGCCATTCGCTGGCAGGCACATCGCTATTTATTAAGGCAAAGCGTCAGTTTTTATCAAAATGATTTCGCTGGGCGTATTGCTACCAAGGTCATGCAAACCTCATTAGCAGTGCGAGAAACCGTGATGAAACTGTTAGATGTACTGGTGTATGTCACCGTGTATTTCTCGGCAATGTTATTTTTTGTCGCCGATGCCGATCTGCGTTTAATCATCCCGATGTTGGTGTGGCTAGTACTTTATATCGCATTGCAAATGTATTTTGTACCGCGCTTAAAGCGGGTTTCTACTGCGCAAGCAGATGCCCGCTCTGAGATGACCGGTCGTTTAGTCGACAGCTATACCAACATTAATACCATTAAGCTGTTTTCTTACACCCAGCGCGAAGAGCGCTACGCTAAAGACAGTATGGAAGTGTTCTTAAAGCCGGTGTATCAACAAATGCGCTTGGCAACAGGCTTAAGTGTGTCGGTGCAATCATTAAACTATATTTTAGTGTTTTGTATCGCAGCATTGGCGTTGTATCTATGGGCTGGCAGTGCCATTACCGTTGGCGCTATTGCCATTGCGGTCAGTTTAGCACTGCGTCTTAATGGTATGGCGCAATGGATCATGTGGGAAGTCAGCAGCTTATTTGAAAACATTGGTACCGTGGCCGATGGTATTGCTACCTTGTCACAGCCGGCACAAATTCAAGATAAGGCCAATGCTCCGAGCTTACTGGTCAGCCAAGGTGCAATTCGTTTTGATGCGGTAAGTTTTAACTATGGCAAAGATGCCAGCCAAAGCCATAAAGCGCCGGTGCTATCCGCATTAAGCTTAGAGATTAAACCCGGTGAAAAAATCGGTCTAGTCGGTCGTTCAGGTGCCGGTAAATCAACCTTAGTCAATTTACTGCTGCGCTTTTACGATGTTGAGCAAGGTCGAATTTTAATTGATGGCCAAGATATCAGCCAAGTATCGCAAGAGAGCTTACGCCGACATATTGCGATGGTCACGCAGGATACGTCGTTATTACACCGCTCGGTACGTGATAATATCAGCTACGGTAAGCCGGATGCCACGGAACAAGAATTGTTGACGGCGGCTGAGCAAGCGGAAGCCAGCTTGTTTATTCAAGATCTAACGGATCAAAAAGGCAATGTGGGTTTAGATGCTCAGGTGGGCGAACGCGGTGTTAAGTTATCTGGTGGCCAGCGTCAGCGCATTGCTATTGCGCGGGTATTATTGAAAAACGCACCGGTGTTGATTTTAGATGAAGCCACTTCAGCGCTCGATTCTGAAGTGGAAGCTGCCATTCAACAAAGCTTAAATAGTTTAATGCAAAATAAAACGGTCATAGCGATTGCTCATCGCTTATCGACTATCGCGCAAATGGATCGGCTTATCGTGTTAGATCAAGGGCAAATTGTTGAGCAAGGTACACATAGCGAATTAATTGCAGCCGGTGGCATCTACGCGCAGTTGTGGGCGCATCAAACCGGTGGTTTTATTTAACGGCGTAATACACGCTGGTCAGATAACAACAAACCCCGCTATTTAGCGGGGTTTGTTAATTTAACCAAGCTTAAAAGGGTATTTTATACCGTTTTAGATTGCTCAGTGTTGGCTGCGGCCTCAGCTTTTGTTTTTGCCAATCTTGCTTCCCAGAAAGTGGCATTTTTAATGCCTAGTTTCACCGGGTCGAAAGTAATAGGGCCACCCGCTTTCATCTGATCTTCATAGTCTTTTAAGCACAAAATAGCCGGCTTGTGCACAAAGAAAATTAACAGAATACCCAGCACGTTAATCCACGCCATTAAACCCACACCGATATCACCAATCCCCCAGATATAACCTGCAGCATTAACGGTACCGTACGCCACCATTGCCATTAAAATGATTTTAAACACAATTAACGGCAGACGGTTATTGAATACGCGGTTAAGGTAAGCCACGTTGGTTTCAGTAATGTAGTAATACGCCAAAATGGTGGTAAAGGCGAAGAAGAATAACGCAATACCCACAAACAGCTGACCAAAATTACCAAAGACACTGTTTAAAGCCATTTGCGTAAAGGCAGCCGAGCCAATCTCAGTGTTTGCTGCCACGTTTTGTACGATAAATTGACCTGCTGGTAACTCACCGACCACGTTGTACTGTTGCGTAATTAAAATCATCAAGGCGGTGGCAGTACACACAAATAAGGTATCAACATAAACTGAGAAAGCCTGCACTAAACCTTGCTGCGCAGGGTGTGCCACTTCTGCAGCCGCTGCGGCATGTGGGCCTGTACCCTGACCGGCTTCGTTTGAATAAATACCGCGTTTAACACCCCAACCTATCGCCGCACCAAAACCGGCTTGCGCTGTGAAAGCATCAGAAATAATCAGGCTGAAAATGCTGCCAACTTTATCCAAGTTTAAAAACACCACGATAAGTGCCATCACGATATAACCGAGTGCCATAAATGGCACGACGATTTGCGTAAAGTTAGCAATGCGGCGAATACCACCAAAGATGATAAAAGCTAATACCATCAAGATAACCGCTAACGCCGCTAACTTGTGGGTACCCACTTCACCAAAACTGGTGACGACCATGGCGCCATCGCCAAACACTTGAGTGACGGCATTACCCACTGCATTGGCTTGCACGCCGGGTAAAAATATACCGCAACCTATGATGGCGGATATCGCAAATAATACCCCAAGCCAACGCCAGCCCAAGCAGCGCTCAAAATAATAAGCTGGGCCACCGCGATACTGGCCGTTTTCTTCTACCTTATACACCTGACCCAGCGTGGATTCGGCAAAGGCAGTGCTAGCACCTAAAAAGGCCACTACCCACATCCAAAATACGGCACCTGGCCCACCAAAACCAATGGCAGCGGCAACACCGGCGATATTACCGACACCCACCCGACCTGACAGCGAAACCGCTAAAGCTTGAAAAGACGAAATACCTTTTTCTGATTCTGTGTTATTGAGTAATAAACTCCACATTTCCCGAAAATGCCGCACTTGTGCGAACCGGGTTAAGATTGAATAAAATAAGCCGGCGCCTAAACACAGATAAATCAGTGCTTCGCTCCAGACATAGTTATTAATAGTATTGACCAACTCCTGCATGGAAATCCCCTGGTTGTCTTGGTTATTATTTTTAACGCGCCTTATTAATTTGCCATAAGCTGCGGCATATAGCTACGGTACAGGCTTGAAGCAAACAGATAAAATCGGCTTTTTGCCGTGAAATGACGCCATGACAACAACAATACCGCCGCAGCAAAGGCTAATCGCTGTAAAACTAATCAAAACACCATGCCAAACACTCACCATGAAAATCAGCATAAAAAAGGCACTGTTAGTAAAAACACAGTGCCTAAGTTAAGCGTTCAGCAAATTTGCCCGGGTATTAGGCTGGTTTAGCGACTTTATCAGCCAGATATAACCAAGTATCCACTACCGTATCAGGGTTTAATGACACACTTTCAATACCTTGCTCAACCAGCCAAGCGGCAAAGTCTTCGTGATCAGATGGCCCCTGGCCACAGATCCCGATGTATTTCCCCTTGGCTTTACAGGTTTGAATGGCCATTTCTAACAGCTTTTTGATGGCGGGGTTTCGCTCATCAAATAAGTGAGCGATGAGGCCACTGTCGCGATCTAAACCGAGGGTTAGTTGGGTTAAATCGTTTGAACCAATCGAGAAACCATCAAAATATTCTAAGAACGCTTCAGCCAGTAACGCATTAGACGGTAATTCACACATCATAATAATACGCAAACCATTTTCACCGCGTTTCAGGCCATGTGCGGCCAGTAAATCAATCACACCAGACGCTTCTTCTAAGGTTCTAACAAACGGGATCATCACTTCCACGTTGGTAAAACCCATCACATTACGCACGCGTTTTAGCGCTTCTATTTCTAGTGCAAAGCAAGGCTGAAAAATCTTCTGATAAATAGCGGGCGGCACCACGAAATCCAATCATCGGGTTTTCTTCATGCGGTTCATATTGCTGACCGCCCACCAGATTAGCGTATTCATTCGATTTAAAATCAGACATGCGCACAATGACTTTTTGCGGCGCAAAGGCACAAGCCAAGGTGGCGATACCCTCTGTCAGTTTGGCAACATAAAACTCAACGGGATCGGCATAACCAGCAGTAAGCTCGTCGATGCGCGCCTTAAGCTCTGGCGTTTGCTCAGCATAATGTAATAAGGCTTTAGGATGCACGCCAATCATTTTATTGATAATAAACTCTAAGCGTGCCAAACCAATACCGGCATGGGGTAAACGCGAGAAGGCAAACGCCCGCTCTGGATTACCCACATTCATCATCACTTTCAGAGCCATTTTCGGCATTTGATCAACCTGGCTGGTGATCACATTAAAATCCAGTTTATCTTGATAAACATAACCCGTATCACCTTCGGCACAAGACACAGTAACCGCCTGGCCATGGGTAATTTTTGCCGTGGCATCACCACACCCCACTACGGCAGGAATACCCAATTCACGGGCTATGATGGCCGCATGACATGTTCGACCGCCGCGATTCGTCACAATCGCTGAGGCACGCTTCATAATGGGTTCCCAATCTGGATCGGTCATGTCGGTAACCAGCACATCGCCGGGTAAGATCTGATCCATTTGCGAAATATCGGCTAGCACCTTAGCGGTTCCCGCACCAATACGATGACCAATCGCCCGACCTTCCACCAACACAGGGCTTTGCTCGACTAACTGATAACGTTCAATGCTATTGGTGTCTTCACGACTTTTCACCGTTTCTGGGCGTGCCTGTACGATATACAATTTGCCATCGATACCATCTTTAGCCCATTCAATATCCATTGGCCGGCCATAATGCTGTTCGATAATGACCGCTTGCTCAGCTAATTGTGCCACTTCGGTATCATTTAGTGAAAAGGTGCGTTGTTGTGCAAGCGGCACATCGGTAATAGTGACTTGTTTACCGTGCCCCTGCTCTGTTGAATACACCATTTGCAGTAATTTACTGCCAAGTGTGCGTTTCACCACAGCCGGACGCTTAGCCACTAATGTAGGTTTGTGTACATAAAACTCATCGGGGTTCACTGCCCCCTGGACCACCATTTCACCTAAACCGTACGACGAGGTAATAAACACCACATCTTCAAAACCCGATTCGGTATCAATACTGAACATCACACCGGATGACGACAGATCAGAACGCACCATTCGCTGCACACCCGCCGATAACGCCACACCGCGATGGTCATAACCTTGATGCACACGATAAGAAATAGCGCGATCATTAAAGAGCGACGCAAACACATGCTTAATGGCCACAATAACGGCATCGTAACCGCGCACATTTAAAAAGGTTTCTTGTTGGCCAGCAAAAGAAGCATCTGGCATATCTTCAGCCGTGGCCGAAGAGCGCACGGCAAAAGACATATCCGCAGCGCTATCTGGGTGTAATTGTTGATAAGCAGCACGTATAGCTTGTTCTAACTCAGGCTGGAACGGCGTATCGATAACCCATTGCCGAATTTGTTTACCGGCTTGCGCTAAAGCCGCGACATCATCCACATCTAAACTGTCTAACAGTTGATAAATGCGCTCATTCACACCGCTTTGTTCTAAAAACTGGTTAAAGGCGTAAGCCGTTGTTGCGAATCCCCCTGGCACTTGTACCCCAGCCGAGGCCAAGTTACTGATCATTTCACCTAGAGAAGCATTTTTACCACCTACCCGATCGACATCATGCATGCCGAGGTCTTGATACCAAATGACAAATTCTTGCACCTTTATCTCCAATTTTTGTTGCTGAGCATGTAAGCTTACAGCAGTTGATACAACACAGTGATTTTACACCCGGCTACAGGTTAATTAAAACCTTAATTTTTATGTAAATTTATTACGAAACTTGGAGTTTTTTGTGCGCACAGCTTTTTACGTTTCAGATGGCACCGCCATCACCGCAGAAGTGTTTGGACATGCACTTTTAACGATGTTTCCGGCGGAATTTGCTCACGTGACCATCCCTTTTGTCGAAAATCCGGATCTCGCATTGCAGGTTAAAAATCGTATAAATGACTGTTATAAAACAACAGGATTAAAGCCTCTGGTATTTCACACCTTTGTAGATGAAGGTTTAAGGCAGTTGATAAGCGACAGTGACGGCGTCTGTTATGACTTTCTAAATACACTCGTTGAGCCTGTGCAAAAAGAGTTGGGTATGGCTCCGGTGCCAAAAACCCACCGGACGCATAGCATGCACGAAAAAACCTACGATTTTCGAATTGATGCTGTTAATTACGCATTGGCCAATGACGATGGTGCCAATATGAAAAACTTTAGTCATGCCGACATTATTTTGGTCGGGGTAAGTCGCTCAGGTAAAACCCCAACCAGCCTTTATTTAGCCTTGCAATACGGCATTAAGGCAGCGAATTACCCTTTTGTCGAAGAAGACATGGCGAAATTGCGCTTACCTGCGGAGTTGGCAGCACATAAAGCTAAATTGTTTGGCCTGACCATTACGGCCGAACGGCTTAGTCAAATTCGACAACAGCGCCGACCTAACTCACGTTATGCTTCGGTACATCAATGTGCGTTGGAATTAAAAGAAGTAGAGCAGTTATACCTGAAAGAGCAAATCCCCTTTATCAATTCCACCCAGCTATCAATTGAAGAGATCTCAGCAAAGATTATTTCGCGTACCGGCTTAAAACGGCAAAAATATTAGTGTAGCGAAGCATTACAGACTAAGCCTAACCGCGATTGGGCGCTTTTAACTACGCTAACAGGTTTCCCGCACCAATAAAAAAGCCTTAAATCGCCATGCAATTTAAGGCTTTTACCTGCGTTAACGTGCAACCTAGCTCGCGCGGTAGCACTTAACGGTGAAGGCTATTTAAGCGCCGTACTTAGCGTATCGGCAATCAAAAAGGCTAGTTCCAATACTTGATCAGCATTTAAACGCGGGTCACATTGCGTGAAATAACGTTTAGAGAGATCGTTTTCACTTAAACCATAAGCGCCACCCGTACATTCCGTCACATGCTCACCCGTCATTTCTAGGTGAATACCACCGGCATGCGTACCTTCAGCTTTGTGCACAGCAAAGAAATTGCGAATTTCTTTTAAGATCGCTTCAAAGTCACGGGTTTTATAATCGTTGCTGGCTTTAACCGTATTACCATGCATCGGATCAGAACTCCAGACGACCTTACGACCTTCTTGTTTCACGCGTCGCACCAAAGCGGGCAGCTTGTCGGCTAACTTATCGGCACCCATCCGGGTAATTAACGTTAAACGACCTGCGTTATTTTCTGGGTTTAACGCATCAATCAGACGAATTAAATCATCCTCTTGCATACCTGGACCAATTTTTACGCCAACCGGGTTATGAATACCTTTGAAAAAAGCTAAATGGGCATGGTCGAGTTGCCGTGTCCGTTCACCAATCCACACCATATGTGCAGAACAGTCATACCACTTACCCGTTAAGGTATCACGGCGTGTTAAGGCTTCTTCGTAATTCAGTAATAACGCTTCATGCGAAGTGTATAACTGTGTTTCCCGAATCGACGGTGAATTTTGTGCAGTAATGCCACAGGTTTCCATAAAACGCAGCGCTTCTTGGATGCGAGTAGCGACACTTTGGTAGCGCTCTTTTAGCGGATTAGATTCAACAAACCCCATATTCCAGCGACTAACCTGATGCAAGTCCGCTAAGCCACCTTGGGCAAAAGCCCGCAGCAAATTAAGCGTTGCCGCAGAATGATGATAAGCGGTGATTAAACGGTTTGGATCAGGCTGGCGCGCTTGCTCGGTAAATTCAAAACTGTTGACGATATCACCGCGATAACTCGGTAAGGAAATGCCATTAATGGTTTCCAAATCACTGGAACGAGGTTTGGCATACTGACCCGCCATTCGCGCAACCTTAACCACTGGCAAACCACCGGCAAAGGTTAATACCACTGCCATTTGCAGTAAGACTTTAAACGTATCGCGAATTTTGGGCGCATTAAAGTCATTAAAACTTTCGGCGCAGTCGCCACCTTGCAGTAAAAAGCCATTTCCCTCAGCCACTTGGCCGAGTTGGCTATACAAATCCCGCGTTTCTTGTGCAAACACTAACGGTGGGTACTTGTGTAATTGTTGCTCTACTTGCTGCAGTAGTTGCTGATCCTGATAAGTCGGTTGCTGTTGGATCGGCAGTTGTCGCCAACTTTGTGGCGTCCAGGTGGTCACAATGAAATTCCTGTAGATAGATTAAACACCCTGCAAAGTTATAGACTTCTGGACGTAAATTCAATCATAAAAATAGACTTTTTCTGCTGTCGACATGCTAGCTGCTGCATTTACGTACAAGCGGCTAGTTTTGGTTGCCTTGCAAACGTTGCAATAAATGCTCACAACCGTCTTCAATTAATTGATAAACCAACTCAAAGCCTTTTTGACCGCCATAGTAAGGATCAGGTACTTCTGGCCATTTGTTAAAATCAGGATGGTAACTCATAAACAAGGCTAATTTATGTTGTAACTCTTCGGGGCAACGCTGTTTTAGCGAGTGCAGATTGTCGTTATCCATGGCCAGGATCAGATCGTAATCGCTAAAGTCAGTGCTTTTTACTGGTCGCGAACGGATCCCTTTAAAACTATAGCCCGATAAGGCTGCCACTTTCACCGAGCGCGGATCCGGCGGATTACCCGAATGGCTGGCGCTAGTGCCTGCAGATTCCACTTTAATTGCTAATCCAGCGGCATTAAGCTTGTGTCTGAGGATGGCATGAGCCGTTGGAGAGCGGCAAATGTTGCCTAAACATACAAATAACACTTTCTTTGTCATACTTTGCTTTTCAAAATAAGGTCTGTCGTTATATAGTTACCTTAATTGTGTAAAAGGTAAAGATTATGGAAAGGTTTTCACGTCTTGTGCTGTTAACAGACGAGACTACACCGCTGAGTACTTACCGTCATGCCAAAACAGTGGGCATAGATGTTGAACAATGCCCCGTAAATGCCTTTAGCCAATTACATCACTATAAGGGTGTTTTAGCCGGCTACCAGTTCAGCTCGGATACAACTGCTAAAAAAGGCTTCTCTGCGCGTTTATTGAGTATTAGCCGCCAAGTGCCGCTTTTTGTATTTCATGCTGAACGGCAACTCGTCGACCCTAACCGAGCTATTTTTGCCGGCTTACGCGGTGTTATCTACAGCGATGAACAAGCCGAGATGATCAAACGCGCGCTGCAAAGCATGATGGCAGGCCAACTTTATTATGCCCGTAACGTCATGTCGGATACCTTAGATGCCCTGTTTCAACTTCGTGAACAATCTAATCGACGCATTAAATTACCTGCGCTGCTGACAGATCAAGAGCAACGGGTCAGCCGTTTGATCGCCGAAGGCGCGCGTAATAAAGAAATCGCTGAACAGCTCCAAATCAGCGCTAACACCGTAAAGGTTCATGTGTCGGCTATTTTTAAGAAGACACACAGTCGTAATCGCACAGAATTAGTGCGTTGGTTACAGGAGCCGCATGAGTAACCCCCTGCTGCACTGTTAGCCTTTCTTTGCATAAACCCATCTTGCCGGAGGTCACTTGCTCGCTGAACTACATCGGGTAGAACAAAACCTGAACCGGGTTATTCTAGGTAAAGCCACACAAATCAGATTAGCCTTATGTTGCCTGTTAGCCGAGGGGCATTTATTGCTCGAAGACTTACCCGGTATGGGCAAAACCACCCTAGCCCATGCGTTAGCGAATGCCGCTGGTTTAAGTTACAAGCGGGTGCAATTTACCAATGACTTATTACCCGGCGATTTACTTGGTATCAATATTTATGATACCCGTTCAGCACAATTTTACTTTCAAGCGGGCCCGGTATTTAGCCAGGTGTTACTGGCCGATGAAATTAATCGCGCCAGCCCAAAAACCCAAAGTGCTTTACTCGAAGCCATGGAAGAGCGCCAAGTCTCGATCGATGGCGAAACGCGGCCTTTACCGAGTCCTTTTTTTGTTATCGCCACGCAAAACCCGCTGTTTCATGCCGGGACCAGTGCCTTACCCGAGTCGCAACTCGATCGTTTTTTGTTTCGGATTTCTTTAGGTTTTCCAGATAAAGCCGCTGAAAAACAGTTATTACAAGATGAATCGGCAGGCTCACGTTTGCAATTATTAACCGAACCATTAAGCCCCGAGCAGTTGCGGCACTTGCAATTACAGGTGCCCAAGGTCGCGATTAACGATGCGGTACTTGATTACATTTTAGCGTTGGTGCATGCCAGTCGGCATAGTAACGAGTTTTTACCTTTGTCACCGCGTGCTGCCAAGGCGATTGTCCGCGCCGCTAAAGCGATGGCATTTGTGCAAGGCCGCAGTTTTGTTACCGCGGATGATGTCCAGCAGATCTTCCCTTACATTGCAGAGCATCGGCTGAATCCGCAAAGCCTTGCCGGCGAACACCCGTCAAGCCAACTCTTAATACAGCGCACGCCCTGTCAGTTATGATGTTTAACGACAGTAAAGATTGGTTTAAACGTAAATTTGCGGCTTGGTTGGCCAAGCGCCAGCCTGCAGCAACAGAGGTCGAACTGACACAAAGTGTCATTTACATTCTGCCCAGTCGTTTTGGTTGGTGGTTTGTGTTTTTGATCGCCTTACTGTATCTGATGGGGACTAATTATCAAAACAACCTGATCCTATTGCTCAGTTTTATGTTACTTAGTCTATTAATTGTGACGATGTTACTGGCATTTTTAAATATGCATCAGCTAAAACTAAGCGTAAAACAAGATGCACGTTGTTTTGCGCCTGAACACGCTCAGTTACCGCTCGCGCTGAGCAGTAAAAGCTGCCAGATGTTGCATATTGGCTTGCGCGGTCAACGACAACGGCAATTAGTTGAATCCTTGAGCCAGCAACAACGCTTTGTATTAGCATTACCCACACTGAGTCGGGGTTATTATCCACTCCCGCGTCTAGAGCTTAGTAGCACCTTTCCGCTGGGCTTATTTCGCTGCTGGAGCTATCCGGCGCTGACCAGTGCTATTTGGGTTTATCCAGAAGCCATCGAACAAATACACGCCAATACCGAGCGACTCGCCGAGCAAGCAAGTAAACAAACTACACCCCATGCCTTACTCGAGCCGGACGACGTCAAAAGCTATCAAGCGGGTGACAGTCCCAAACGCATTTTGTGGCGTAAGCTTGCCAGCGCACCCGAGCAACCGGTGGTACGCAGTTACAGTGGTGAAGCCAGCCCATTACCGCATTGGATCAAGATCCCGGCATTGCAAGGCGCAGCGCTGGAATCGGTTTTAAGCCATGCCTGCTTTCAATTATTAGCGTTAGAACAACAAGGCCATAGTTATGGCTTACAAACACAAAGTGTCACTTTAGCCCCGGCAAAAGGTGCACTGCACCTAGAACGCTGCCTGCAGGAGTTGGCTTTATGCTGATGGCGAACCTAGCCTTACCCCGCTACTGGGCAGTTTATGGCCTGTTATTACAAGTGCTGTTATTTTTGCTATATCAACCGGCTTTAAGTATTGCCAGTAGCTTGCTATTTGCTTTACTGCTGACCTTTCAGGCTTGGCGACTTTATCAAAACAAACCGGCACTGAGTAATCGACAAATTAACGTGTTGTTAGCTCCGCTGTTATTATTGATGCTGCTACAGGTACGGCAATTAGGTGTGCTTAATCTAATGCTGCATATTTTATTGCTCGCCGCAGTAGCGCGCAGTTTAACGGTGCAACAACGTGGCCAAGGCTTACAATTATTATGGGTGCATTACTTTGCCATTGCCTGCTGTTTTATTTTTTACCAGCAAATGAGTATGGCAATCCTGATTTTTGCGCTGGCGCTGTTAAACCTGTATTTACAGTATCGCTTATTCGCCCCGGCTGAATCGACGCTGCAGCCAAAACGCCTAATGGGCATTTTTGCGCTGAGCTTTCCGCTCTGGCTAGGCATGTTTTTATTATTTCCACGCCTGCCGCCCCTATGGCAATTACCCAATCAAAATATGGCAAGCACCGGTTTAGGCGATGAACTCGACCCCGGCAGTATTGAAAAGTTAGTGCAAAGTGATGCCTTGGCTTTTCGGGTAAGCTTTTTAAATGAGCGACCGGATAAAGCAGATTGGTATTGGCGCGCTAAAGTTTACGAAGATTTCGATGGTCGCCGTTGGCAGGTCAACGCACGCTTTGATTCGCGGCAACGCCGAACGATGGTAACTGAATTACCCGCGTTCGCTGCCGGTGCCCCGTTGGTAAAATATCAAATATTAGCAGAGAGTAGCTATCAAACAGACTTATTCAGCTTGGGCTTACCTGTTAGCTGGCAAGCCAACCTTGTGGCAAAACCTGCCGCCTTAATGGCCAGCCAAACGCCGTTGACGCAACGCATCAGCTACAGCTTACAAAGTCGTTTACAAACACTGCCTTTAGCCTCGCCTGCGGAAAAACAGCTTAATTTGTTACAAGACAACGCAAACCCTCAAGCAAGGGCTTTTGGTGCAGCCTTAGCCACTCAATTTCCAGCACAACCCGATAAAATAGTGCAAGCACTCAGTGCGTATTTTCAGCAAGAGCCGTTTTTTTACACTTTAACGCCACCCCGTCTTGGTCAAAATGCTATCGATCAATTTTTATATGAAACGCGTAGCGGCTTTTGTAGCCATTATGCCTCTGCAACTGCTGTGATCTTGCGTGCCGCCGGTATTCCTGCCCGTGTAGTTGGCGGTTATCTGGGGGGCAATTGGCAAGAAAATCAGCAATACCTGCAAGTTAGGCAACGCGATGCTCATGCTTGGGTTGAATATTTAACCGCAAGCGGCTGGCAACGTTATGATCCCACCGCAGCTATCGCACCTGAGCGCATCCTTGAGGGTATTGAACAAACACTGAGCGACAATGAACGCGCCTTACTCAGTGGCTGGCAAGATAATTGGCTGGGTCAACTTGCCTTGCAATGGTCACATCTGGATTACGTGTGGTCGGTATGGGTACTGGGTTTTAATCAACAAGATCAAGAACAGTTATGGCAACGTTTACGCCGTTGGGAATATTGGTCTGTGCTGCTGTATTCATTAGGCGCCTTATTGTTGTTAGGCGCAGCCGTTATGCTTAGGCAATTCGTTACACAACGCGCTGATCACGCTCATCAAGCATGGCACTGGCTGACGCAAGCACTGGGCACAACTCCTGCTGCAGGCTGCACTTTATCTAGCAGGTTGACTACGCTAGCAGAACAAAATCCGGCACAACAACAAGCTTTAGAGCGATTAAGAAAATTATATGAGGCTGCGGTATTTAATGATGATGCCGCAGCACTGAGGTTACTGCGGCGAGAACTGCGGTTACAGCGCCGCTCGTTACGGCGCTTAGTAAGGTAACTTAAATTAACCTGATTCAGGCGTACCTAGAATACGTAATGCCGTTTGTAATTGTTCAGCACAATGTATCCCTAAGTCGGTGAGATAGCCACCATCAGGTTGATTAATCAACCCCTTGCTATACAACCGGCTGATGGCGGCGAGCATTTGTGGCTCCGCCATCTTATGCGCTTTGATACCTGAATTGACACTGTCGAGATTAAACATCGCTAAAACACGGATTTCATCAATTAATTCAGCGCTAAACTGCATAGTTACATCCTTATTGTTGTTTTATACACCTTAGACTGTCAGCCAAAAAATGCAAGGTAACAATGCGCTAATCTCGACGTCGTTGGGTTTTAATTTAATAACTGCCGTAAGGCATGTAAGCACAAAGCGATATTTTCTCGACGCGCCCCAAACCCCATTAAACCAATACGCCAGGCTTTACCCGCCAATTCACCAAGACCAGCCCCTATTTCTAAGTTAAATTCGTTTAATAGCGTGGCACGAACCTTCGCATCATCGATACCTTGCGGAATATAAATAGCATTCAGTTGCGGCAAGCGATACGGTTCCTCTACTACAAATGCAATACCTAACTGCTCTAAACCCGCCCGCAGTTCTTGATGCATGACCTGATGACGTGCCCAAGCATTTTCTAAACCTTCGGCCGCTAACAAGCGCAGTGATTCATGTAAGGCATACAACGCATTCACCGGAGCCGTATGATGGTAAGCGCGTTTAGCGCCGCCACTCCAATAAGCCATCACTAAACTCTGATCTAAAAACCAGCTTTGTACCGGTGTTGTCCTTGCTGTAATTTTTGCTACTGCCGCCGCTGAAAATGAGATAGGCGAGAGTCCTGGCACACAAGATAAGCATTTTTGACTACCCGAATAAATGGCATCAATGCCCCACTCATCAACTCGTAATTCGACACCGCCTAGGGATGTCACCGCATCAACGATAGTTAAACAGCCGTATTGCTTGGCTAAAGCACACAGTGTTTTGGCATCACTTAACGCCCCAGTGGAGGTTTCAGCATGCACGAAGGCTAAAAAACGCGCATCCGGATGATCCTTTAGCAGCGCTTCCACCGCAGCCGGTTGCACCGGCTCGCCCCATTTAAAATCAACCGTTACCGCAATACCGCCACAACGCTCAACATTTTTGCGCATCCGCTCGCCAAAAACACCATTACGACAAACGATAACCTTGTCACCCGCTTCCACCAAATTAACAAAGCAGGCTTCCATACCGGCTGAACCCGGAGCTGAAATGGCCAGCGTCATCTCATTGCGGGTTTGAAACGCATATTGCAATAACTGTTTTAATTCATCCATCATGCTGACAAACAACGGATCTAAATGGCCAATAATCGGTTTGGCCTGGGCGGCTAACACCTGAGGATGCACATCGGAAGGGCCTGGGCCCATTAAAATACGCCGTGGTGGATAAAAGGCAGGGATCATCGGTGCAGCAAACATAACAGCTCCTTAGCAATAAAATAGGCTTTAGCATAACAAGCTAAACAGAAAAAAAAGCCCTACAATCGTAGGGCTAGTTAAGCTTAAAATTCGCGGCTGTTACGCAGTGCCGCAATCCGTTTCTCTAAAGGCGGATGGCTTAAAAACAATTCTGATTTAGCTTTCTTACCTGAGATCCCAAAGGCCATTAAACTGCCCTCAAGCTGACTTTCATGATTATTCTGTAAACGCTGCAGCGCTTTAATCATTTTGTTCGGACCCGAAATCCGAGCCGCTCCGGCATCCGCACGGTATTCGCGTTGACGCGAGAACCACATCACGATAATGCTAGCCAAGATGCCAAACACCATTTCTAACACAATCACGATACCGTAATAAGCAAAGGTACCCATTTGCTGATTGTTATTGCGGATCACCCCAGCAATTAAGCGTGCTAAGAAAATAACAAAGGTATTCACCACACCTTGGATCAAGGTTAAGGTGACCATGTCACCGTTCGCGATATGCGACACTTCATGTGCCAGTACCGCTTCAACTTCATCTTCGCTCATACTGCGCATCAAGCCGGTTGAAACCGCAACCAAGGCATTATTACGATTTGCCCCTGTGGCAAAGGCATTCATCTCTGGCGAATCATAAATAGCCACTTCTGGCATACCAATGCCGGCCGCTTTAGCTTGTTTTGCTACCGTGTTAACTAACCAATGTTCAGTGGCATTACGTGGTTGCGTAATCACTACCGCACCGGTAGAACGTTTCGCCATCCATTTCGACATTAATAGTGAGATAAAGGAGCCACCAAAACCAAAAATGGCTGCAAACACCAATAAACCACCAATACTGCTAGGATCAATACCCAACGCACTGAATACCACATTGAGCACAATACTTAGCACCAGAATAACGGCTAAGTTTGTTGCTAAGAACAACAAGACTCTTTTCATGCTTTTTTACCTCATAATGATCACTGTTTAGTAATATATGGGCAAAGACCACAAAATCAATTTAAGGTTTAACAAAGTCACAGAAATATTTCACTTTTTCAGGTAAAATTTGCAAAAATGACCTTTCGGACTAGTTTATGAACTTGTTATTACTCAGTAGCTCACGTGCCAATAACAGCGAATATTTGACACCCTACTTAGCCTGGATCAAAACCCATTTGAGTAAAGTATCCTCGGTACTGTTTATTCCTTATGCCGGCGTAACCATCAGTCACGAACAATATTATCTTAATGTGAAAGCCGCCTTAGAGAGCTTAAATATCCGTGTCGATGCGCTACATCAACAAGCCGATGCTAAAGCTGCGGTTCTTAATGCCGAAGCCATTTTAATCGGCGGTGGTAATACCTTCCAGCTAGTTAACCTCTTGTATAAAAATGATCTTATTAACGTCATCCGGCAACGCGTAACCAATGGTATGCCTTATATTGGCTGGAGTGCGGGTGCCAATATCGCAGGTGAAACTATCCGCACCACTAATGACATGCCGATTGTCGAACCACCGTCTTTTGCCACTTTGCATTTTTTAAATGCGCAATTAAACCCGCATTATACCGATGTGGTTCCCGCTGATTTTCATGGTGAAACGCGTGATATGCGCCTCGCTGAATTTATGCAGTTAAATCCTAGTGTGCCAATCATCGGCTTACCCGAGGGCACTGCACTTAAGATCACAGACAATCAAATTGTGCAATTAGGTCAAGCCGGAGGCTATTGGTTTTTGGCGGGAACAAAACAAGCGATAGCCGAGAACACTGAATTAACGGCACAGTTTGCGGCCACGTTAAGTCGCCCCTTATTAAACAACGCAAGTTAAGTTGGTATCAATTGCTTAGCCGTAGCGTGCGCCAGCGTGCGTGCCACGGCTTGTTGCTCGCTCACTGAGGGCTGAAATGGTACCGTAGCGAGTAACGACCAAGGTAAACGTGCCGTAAGATCAGCCAGGTTTTGTGCAAGAAATAACATCTCTGGCTGCAGTATATTGGCTACCCAACCTATAACCTGACAACCACTGCGTGTCAACTCACGTGCGGTCAATACAGCATGATTTAAACAGCCCAGTTTTACGCCTACCACCAGCAATACCGGCAGGTTTTCTGCTTGCACCCAATCGGCCAGGTAGCGATCAGCACTGATCGGTAATAACCAGCCACCCGCGCCTTCGATTAACACAATTTCGGCACCGCTTTGCTCTAACTGTTGTCGCTGTGCGGATAATACCGCTTCTGATAACGGTTGTTGCAGCTCTGCCGCAGCAAAATGCGGTGCGCATGCTTTGGCAAAACACAATGGATTAAGCTGTGAATAAGGTAACGCGATACCGGAATGCCGCTGTAACAGTAACGCGTCACTGTTCACAAGTTGCCCGGCTTCATTGATTTCTGCGCCAGCCGCTATCGGTTTCGCGCCAACAGCACTTATACCAAGTGATTGAAAACCTTGCAGTAATAACGTACTGACAAAGGTTTTCCCCGCATCGGTATCGGTGCCTGTAACAAAAAAGCTGTTTGCGCTCATAGCCTGTGTTCCTAAAACGAAAATAACCGGAGTGTTGAATACACTTAAAGCGGTTTAGTCCCGCTAATTTGTACCACATAATAACTGGCAATTAAGGGGATACCGACAGCAGACTGTGGATAAGCGGCACTGACCCGCTGCCAATAACCTTTACCTGTGAGACCGCGCTGTGCTCGATTAGCCAGATGATTCGCCCCCAAGGCTTTTAACTCTTTGGCTAAAGCAAAAATATCAGCGTAAGGTAACTGATAGCAGGTCGTTTGTATTGAGCAGGCTAACGCCACGCCCGAGATGGCATGCTGTAAATCGGCTAGGCTTAAAAAGGCATGGATATGCGGCTGCTCATCAACGGCGGCAAAGGCTTGTGCCATTTCAGTCAGGGTACCCTCGATCAAGGTGGTGATTACAAATTGCCCGCCAGGGCGAAGCACCCGGGCTATTTCAGCAAACACCTGTTGCGGCGCAGGACACCATTGCAACATCAGGCTCGAAAATACCTGATCAACACTGGCCGTTGCCAGTGGCAACGCCGCGGCATCGGCTTGCAAATAATGGATGGGTAATTGCTGAGCTTGCGCCTGGGCTAACATCCCGCTACTTAAATCCACCGCGGTGATTTTTTGAGCCAGGGATAATAGCTCTGGGTGTAACCAACCAGGACCACAACCGATGTCCAGTAAATGCCCCAGCGGTTTGCCAAAAGACACTAATTGCGTCAATGCCGCCTGCGCAACTTGCCGTTGCAAACGCGCAGCATCGACATAACTACCAGCGGCTTTACTAAAACAACTGGCCACCTGCAACGGCTGCGCTAACATGCTAACGCCTGCTTTAACATCTTGATTAAAAACTGAATATCTTCGGCCTGATGTGACGCGCTAAGCGTCACGCGTAACCTGGCGCTGCCGGCGGGTACCGTCGGTTGCCGTATGGCGGTAAGCCAAATACCTAATTGTTTCAATTGCTGACTTAGGGCAACAGCGCGCTCGCTGCTACCGAGCATAATGGCTTGGATAGCCCCTGTCGCAGGTAAACAGGGTAAATCGGCCTCTGCCGCTAAGCTGCGGAATAATTGAATATTGTCTTGTAATTTATCCCGGCGCCATTGTTCGGTTTGTACCAACTCAATGCTTTGGCTTACCGCTGCACATAAGGCAGGTGACAAAGCCGTGCTGTAAATATAATGTCGTGCAAATTGTTCAATGTAGTCGATAACCGTTTTGCTTCCCGCCAAAAAAGCCCCACCCACGCCAAGCGCTTTACCAAAGTTAGCCATGTAGCAATACAACTGTTGCGAAGCTAATCCCTGTGCCTGCCAACTGCCGCGGCCTTGTTCACCTAGCACCCCTAAGCCATGTGCATCGTCTAGCAGCAGAGCCGCTTGCCGTTGCTGACAGAGCTTAGATAGCGCCACAAGATCGGGGCTATCACCATCCATACTAAAGACGCCTTCCGTGACCACAAGACTGTGATTTCCAGCGTCCGGTGTTTCCGGTAACAGGCGCGCTAAGGCGTTTAAATCATTATGGGCAAAGCGGCGAAAACGCCCTTTATGTGACAGGGCAGCGTCAATTAATGAGGCATGACTTAACTTGTCTAACAGCAAGAGATCGTTACTGGCCACCAAGCTTTGTAACATGGCTTGATTGGCTGCAAAACCCGAGCTAAACAACAGCACACGCTCAAAACCGAGCCATGCGGCAAGTTGCGCTGACAGCTGCTGATGAATGTGATGATAGCCAGTGACTAACGGCGAGCCGGTACTGCCCGCACCATAGCGCTCAGCGCCGGCGGCATAACTGGCTTTTACTTTACTTGAATTCGCTAAGCCTAAATAATCATTGGCAGAAAAGTTTAAATAACATTGACCACCGACTTCTAAATAGCGGCCTTTATAATCGGCTATGACTTGGCTTTGCCGCAGTAAACCCTCGCTGAGGCGTTGTTGTAAAGCATGCTCTAACTGACTCAGGTGCATTCGCCACTCCTAGCCAGCAGCGTGATATAACGGTGGGTTCTGCTGCTCTTTAATCGCATCCGCTAAAGCGAGTTCATGCGCTTCATCTGAAACATCATGCTGCTGCGCTGAGTTGATCCCTAACTTAGCAAATAGCTGCATGTCCGCATCCGCTTCTGGGTTTTCTGTGGTTAGTAATTTATCGCCATAGAAAATCGAGTTGGCACCTGCAAAGAAACATAATGCTTGCATCTGTTCATTCATCCGCGAGCGCCCCGCCGATAAACGTACATGACTTTGCGGTAACATAATACGTGCCACGGCAATGGTGCGAATAAATTCGAAAGCGTCTAAATCATCAACGTTTTCCAGCGGTGTGCCTTTTACTTTTACCAACATATTAATTGGCACACTTTGCGGATGCTCAGGTAAATTAGCCAGTTGCATTAATAGCGCTGAACGATCATTGGCGGTTTCCCCCATACCGACAATGCCGCCACAACACACTTTCATCCCGGCATCACGCACATGCGTTAAGGTATCCAGCCGGTCTTGATAAGTACGGGTCGTAATAATTTCACCGTAAAATTCTGGCGATGTATCGAGGTTATGGTTGTAGTAATCTAAACCAGCGGACGCTAAGGTTTGAGCTTGCTCGGCTTCTAACATACCCAATGTCATACAGGTTTCAAGCCCCATGGCTTTAACGCCACGCACCATTTCAATAATGTAAGGCATATCGCGTTGCTTAGGGTTACTCCAAGCCGCGCCCATGCAAAAACGGCTAGCGCCTTTTTGCTTAGCCGCTTGAGCTTGCTGTAACACTTTTTCTACTTCGATTAAGCGCTCGCGCTCTAAACCGGTATTGTAATGGCCGCTTTGTGGGCAATATTTACAATCTTCGGCGCAAGCTCCTGTTTTAATAGATAACAGCGTGCTGATTTGCACTTCATTTGGTTTAAAATGAGCACGATGCACAGTTTGTGCTTGAAATAATAAGTCATTAAAGGGTAATGCATACAGTGCATTAACCTCGGCCAGTGACCAATTATGCCGCACCGGCGCAGCGGCTTTAGCGGTAGAAGCGGAGGTATCTTGTGGTGATGGAGCTGCGGTATTCGCCTGCATAATAGGTCCCTGCGAGATTTGTGATCACGGTTTTTTTCGGCTAGTCTAGCGCTAGCGGCCAGCTTGTCAACGCTGACCACCCCGAAAACTTTACTAATGATTATTTTATGAGCACTGATTTGGCTTTTGATCGGCAACATATTTGGCATCCCTACACGTCTATGCTAAACCCTTTGCCTGTTTATCCTGTTGCAGCGGCTGAGGGCTGTACACTCATTTTAGAAGATGGCCGTCGCTTAATTGATGGTACCGCGTCATGGTGGTCGGCGGTACATGGTTATAATCATCCCGTATTAAATGCCGCCGTTACCGAGCAACTCGCCAAGATGGCCCATGTGATGTTTGGCGGCATTACGCATGCCCCCGCCGTGCAGTTGTGTCAGCAATTGCTCAGCATGGTACCCGCGCCCCTAAGCAAGGTATTTTTAGCGGATAGTGGGTCAATTGCCGTCGAAGTAGCGATAAAAATGGCCCTGCAATACTGGCAAGCCAGTGACACGCCACAGAAAACCAAGTTAATTAGCCTACGTAAGGGCTATCATGGTGATACGTTTGCGGCGATGGCGGTATGCGATCCTACCGATAGCATGCACAGCATGTTCAGTGAGCTATTACCACAACACTTCTTTTTGCCGGCACCCGCGTGCCCGTTCGACCAGCCATTTTCTGCAGAGTGCATGGCACCGCTCGAGACGCTGCTTGCCGCTGAACACCAACACATTGCCGCATTAATCCTTGAGCCGATTGTACAAGGCTATGGGGGGATGCGCTTTTATCATCCGGAGTACTTACGCCGGGCTCGCGCGCTGTGTAATCAGTATAAGGTGTTATTGATTGCCGATGAGATTGCCACGGGCTTTGGCCGTACCGGCAAATTATTTGCTTGTGAGCATGCGGACATCGCACCCGATATTATGTGTGTAGGCAAAGCTCTCAGCGGTGGTTATTTAACCTTGGCCGCGACACTGTGCACAGATGAAGTAGCACGGGGTATTAGCCAAAGTGCCGCGGGTGGCTTAATGCATGGCCCCACCTTTATGGCAAATCCGCTGGCCTGTGCGGTCGCACTCGCCAGCTTAAAACTGATTGCGCAAAACGACTGGCAGCAGCAAGTTGCGGCCATAGCGCAGCAATTAAACACAGAGCTTGCAGCAGCTAAACACTTTGCTAAAGTAAAAGAGGTACGGGTGTTAGGTGCCATTGGCGTATTTGAAATGTATCAGCCGGTTGATGTTGCGCTGTTACAAGCACAGTTTGTCGAGCTAGGCGTCTGGATCCGGCCGTTTAACCATTTGATTTACGTGATGCCGCCTTTTACCATTAGCGCGCAGGAACTGAGTAAATTAACAGCAGCGATGCTCACGGTAGCCGCTTAATGCGGCTGTACAAAAATAAATACGCTACATCGAACCAGATGCGTTACTCTAGCGTAAGCACAGCTAACCTAAACTTGTCTTCCCTATAGTAGGAGTGTTGTATGAAGTTGCGTACCCTAGTCACCGCGGTTAGTTTGTTAGTTACCAGCCAATTCGCTTTCGCTGATCGTTTTGCTGATGTTCAAATTAATTCAGCAACGCTAGCAAAAGATATTTACATGTTAACCGGAGCCGGTGGCAATATGGCGGCAGTGACCACTGCCGATTCGGTGCTGTTAATTGACAGTCAGTATGTTGAGCTGGCAGATAAAATCCGCGCCAAGTTAAAAACCCTTAGCCCAGGTGAGCTCACAACCCTGATTAACACCCATATGCACGGCGATCATGTCGGTGGTAATGCAGCCTTAGCCGCTAATGCCGATATTATCGCGCATGTAAATGTACTGACGCGACTACGCAATGACAGTAACTTCAACCCTGCGGGCTTACCTAAAACGACCTTTGATAAAGTGTTAAACATCAAACATGGCAACATTGAATTAATGCTTGAGCCCATGCCTGCCAGTCACACTGATGGCGATATCCTGGTCTGGTTCCCACAGTTTAATATCGTGCATATGGGCGATTTAATGTTTCAAGGTCGTTTCCCATACATCGATTTTGGTAATGGCGGCAATGTGCAGCAGTACATTGAAAACACCCGTTATGTGCTTCAACGTATTGATGACAACACCCAAGTCATCCCTGGTCATGGTGATTTAACTAACAAAGCCGGTTTAGCTAAAGAACTGAAGATGATGGAGCAAACCATGGCACAAGTTGTGGCTTGGCGTGCTGAAGGACTCACCGAGCAACAAATGATCGACCGAGGTTTAGGCGAGCAGTTTAATGCGTGGCATTGGAATTTTATTACTGAAGCGCGCTGGATTAAAACGCTTTATCAGGCAACCCAACCTTGAGAAAAGCAGCGCTAACTTGGCTTCTATTCGCTATCGGCTTAGCTGCCGGTAGCGCTTTAGCTCAACAGCAGCAAAGCCCCTTACCCGGCGATCCGCTGAGCTATTTAGTCGCTGAGATCGCCAGTTATGATAACAATCAACTGACACTCTCTGATGGCACAGTGTGGCGCGTCACCGCCACACAATTTGGTTTAGCGGGTACGCCGGTACTGATTAGCGGCCGTAATTTAAAAACAGGCAGTAACGAGCTTTTTATTGCCGGCTTTACCTTTCAAGCGCGTTATCAAAGCGGCGAGTTACAAGAGCGTAAAGGCACAAAACTGACCCTGATCAGCTCGCATGCCGACGGGAAACGTTTGCGTTTAACCGATACCTTGCAGGCTTTTGTGGTGGATAAAGATCGCCGTTACAGCCGTCTTTGGGCTGTCGGACAAGCAGTGATTTTAGACAGCAGCGGTCAACAGCTTTTAGCCTTACCTTCGTTGGAACAAGCACAAGTTCAATTAGTCGGTATCTATTAATAAATATCGCTGTTAAGTTGTTTCGCACTGCTTTTCTGCAACCGCCACATCTCACTTAACAACCCTTCAATCGCTGTGCCGTAATTGGCCGCAAAACACCTACTCGCTTTGATAACAAGACTTTTTGGTTACAGCGCCACTTTTTGCTTGTTTTCAGCCACTAGCAAAGTATCATTGCTGTTTTTATCATTAGAGGCTTAGCCCTCGCCCCATTGCACCTTCGGGAGTTGTTTGCATGACGCATGCCGTAATAAAAGACGTTTTGGCCGGTCACTATTCGATTGGCGATAAAGTAACTGTAAAAGGTTGGATCAGAACCCGCCGCGATTCGAAAGCTGGCATTTCCTTTTTAGCTGTGCACGACGGCAGTTGTTTCGATGCCGTTCAGGCGGTAGTGCCCGCAGAATTAACCAATTATGAAACGGAAGTTAAACGCTTAACGACATCATGTTCAGTTATTGTGTCTGGCGTTATTGCTCGTTCAGAAGGTCAAGGCCAAGCGTTTGAAATTCAAGCAGACCATGTTGAAGTCGTCGGCTGGGTAGAAAATCCAGACACCTACCCGATGGCCCCCAAACGCCATAGTATGGAATATCTGCGCGAGCATGCGCATTTGCGGGCTCGCACTAATATCATGGGCGCGGTAACTCGCGTTCGTCACTGTTTAGCACAAGCTATCCATCGGTTTTTCCATGAACAAGGCTATTTTTGGATCAGCACGCCGTTGATCACCGGCTCTGACACCGAAGGCGCCGGCGAAATGTTTCGGGTCAGCACCTTAGATTTACAGAACTTGCCGCGTGATGACAAAGGCGCTATTGATTTTAGTAAAGATTTCTTTGGTAAAGAAACTTACCTGACCGTATCCGGCCAATTAAACGGCGAAACTTACGCCTGTGCTATGTCAAAAATCTACACCTTTGGCCCAACCTTCCGTGCTGAAAATTCTAACACTAGCCGGCATTTGGCTGAGTTTTGGATGATTGAACCCGAAGTGGCGTTTGCCGAATTAAAAGACATTGCCCAACTGGCTGAAGACTTACTGAAATACGTATTAAAAGCCGTATTAACTGAACGTGCTGATGATATGGCCTTCTTTGCTGAGCGTATCGATCCTAAAGCCATTGAACGTTTAGAACAGGTGGTTAACTCTCATTTCGTGCGGATGGATTACACCGACGCCATTGAGATCTTAAAAACCTGTGGCAAGAAGTTTGAATACCCTGTCGAATGGGGTGTCGATTTACAATCAGAGCATGAGCGTTACCTTGCCGAAGAGCATATTGGTGCACCCATCATTATGCAAAACTACCCGAAAGACATTAAAGCCTTCTATATGCGTTTAAATGCCGATGGTAAAACCGTCGCCGCGATGGACGTATTAGCCCCGGGTATTGGTGAGATTATCGGTGGTAGCCAACGTGAAGAGCGTTTAGAGCAGTTTGATGCACGCTTAGCTGAAATGGGTTTAAACAAAGAAGATTATGGCTGGTATCGCGATTTACGTCGTTATGGCACCGTGCCGCACTCAGGCTTTGGGTTGGGTTTTGAGCGTTTAGTCTCTTATGTTACCGGTGTTGGTAACGTACGAGATGTGATTGCCTTCCCACGCACTCCAGGTAACGCCGAGTTTTAATTGAAACGAACAAGCCTTAGTGTGTTTAATATGCAACGCTGAAACGGCTGATACCTTTTAGTCTGCTTATAAAATGCCAGTCAGCTTAACTGACTGGCATTTTTTTAAATTGTTACCAAAGATTTCAATTTTATTGTTTTATCACAAGCTTTTCTTCGGCGGTAAAGCCACATTAGCAAAGATCAGCCCGCCGACCAGCGCCATTAAAATCAAAAAGGTTTGTTGCCCCACTCGATCTGAAACAACGAAGTCTTGGCCAGAAATCAAGGAGTTTAAGCCAATGTAGGTTTTACTTCCTGGCACTAGCACAATCAGTCCATGCATGGCGACAATAACTGCCGGAGCCTTGGCTAAACGGGTAAACAGGTTGCTATAGATGCCAACAGCGAAAGCGCCTAAAAAAGCCCCCATGGTGTAATCAAAAGCACTGGCGCCGGTAATACTAACCCCATAAGCAATAAAGCCTGCAGCCAAAGACCACAGCGTATACTTTCCGCGACTTTTAAATAACACAATCAACGAGCTAACTAAAATCCCCACCGCCAACCAGGCAAAATACCGTGAAATCGGTTCGGGTTTAACAAAATCGACAATACCAAATAATTTAAAGCCAATCGCCATCCCTAAAAAAGCGCCAAAGTATAATTTAAACAACAGCATTAAAGCGTCCATGATCCGCGCATTACCCGATACCAGATGACGTGCAGCTAATTCGGCAAAACCTATGGTCAGCGCCAAGCCGGGAATAAATGAAATAATGGCCGAAAGCACCGTAAGACGAATATTAATACCCGGATCGATATAGCTGCTAATTGCACAAGCACCGATCGCGGCGGCCAGAGCAACCAGAGGCTCCAGCATATTGTTAATGCGTGGCGAGTGTGCCGCCCATAGCATAAATAAGTAAACCAATAGCGACAATAAAGACGACCAAAGCACATCATTCCAACTGGTGGCCATTAACATCGCAAAGGCACCACCGGATCCCATCATGGCAATGGCGGTAGCCAGCTTACCGTAAGAGCTGGGGCGGGCATCAATAATGTCGAGCAACGAATCGGCTTCAACTAAGCCAACTTGGCCACTGAGCACCTGATCTACCAGTTCATCTGTTCGAGATAAAGCGCCCAAATCTAAATCCCCTGGGTTTACACGAGAAGCATGGGTGTACTCTTGTTCATGACCATCGGTCCAAAGCACAAAAGTCATAGACGTTGGCGAGATAATAAACGAACCCTTTATACCCAGATGCGAAGTTAGCTCCGTTAAATGGGCCTCTAACCGATATGCAGGTGTGCCGTACTTGTGCAGCATCTTACCTAATTTGACAATAAATTTACGTTTTTGGTTAAAATCAGTGCTATACAAATGAAGTCGTCCTGCGGTTGGCTATAGTTAAATGCTTTAAAATACCTATTGTAACGTAACGCAGTAATGATGTCAGAGTTGTCACAGGGTAAAATTTAAGCGAAATAGTTTACGGGGTTTAACCCGCTTGGTTTTAAGTCACAGTGTGGGGGGGTGAAAAATTATCGATAACGCCAACACATCATAGAGACCAAAACAAGAATGCTCCAGGTAAATAACCGTAACCTAAAAAAAACAGCCAGATGGCAAAAGCCACTGGCTGTTTTATTGATCAAAGCATCACACTTAGCACTCAGCGTTTTGGCCAGTGGCAGCGTTTAATAAAAAGTGTTTAAGCTTAAAAATCGCTAAAAAAAGCCTCTGGCTCTAAAGCACTCTTTTGTGGTGCTTGACCACTGGGGGTGCCTAGATACAAAAAGCCCACAATTTCATCATCGGCATCCAGTTTAAAAGCTTGTTTCACATAATCATATTGTGCGTAAGCTCCCGTACGCCAAATACCACCAAAACCTAGCGCAAACGCCATTTGTTGCATCGCCATCACGCTGCACGCAACCGATTGCACTTGCTCTACAGACGGCACTTTTGCATGCTCAGTGATCTTAGCAATACAAATAATCACCATGGGTGCTCGCATGGGTAACTGTCGGGCACGCTCCTGCATATCAATTGAGATAGACGGATCTTCTTCAATCGCTGCTTCGGCAAATATATCCCCTAAGCGTGTTAGCGCGTCACGGCCTTCAGCCACAACAAAACGCCAAGGCCTCAAAGCACCGTGATCCGGTACTTGTATAGCGGCACGCTTAATTAAGTTTAGCGCCTCACCTTCTGGCGCAGGTTCGCGCAGTCGTGGCGAGGAATATCGGGTAGTCAGTAGCGTTAATGCATCCATAAACTTAACCTTTTCAAAAGCGTTAATTCAGGCTACCAAATATTGCTGAATTTCTCACGGCAATTTTTCAATAAAACTGTTAACTGCATAATTCCTCAGCAAGGTGCACATTTCTTGCCTTCAGATATAGGGCTTGGTATTCGTTAACAGCAGCAGGCCAGCTAAAATTTTGCAGCATGCCGCGGTGTTGTACTTGCTGGTACTGGTTCGGTTGTTGATACAGCGTTTCCGCTTGTTCTAAGGCCGTTTGCATGGCTTCAACACTGATTTCAGTAAAGCCAATGCCGGTTGCCGCAGCACCAGGCCAAGGTTGAACCGTATCGCGTAATCCCCCCGTTAACCGCACTAAAGGCACGGTGCCATACTTTAAGCTGTAAAGTTGATTCAAACCACAAGGTTCAAATAACGACGGCATTAAAAAGAAGTCACCGGCCGCTTCCGTTTGATGAGCTAAACGCTCGTCAAAACCTTCGAAGAAACGAAATTGCGCGTTAAAATCATGTTGTAACTGATAAAGCTGTCTACAATACTCAGCGTCACCACTGCCCACCAAAAATACTTGCGCTGTGGTGTTAGCTAACCACCGGCGTAAGGCTGGTATTAAATAATCAAAGCCTTTTTGCCCGGTAATACGGCTTACCGCAACGAATAATGGCACATCGAGCTCGGCTAAATTAAAGCGTTGGCGTAAATGGGATTTACATTGCGCTTTACCGCTTAAATCATTAATACTGAAGTTCGCGATCAGCGCATCATCTGTGGCGGGATCCCACTGTTGATAGTCACAACCGTTTAAGATACCAAAAAAATCAGCGGCACGGCGTTGATAGAGTGCCGACAAGCCATTAGCCGCAGGCTCAGTCATTAATTCATCCCGATAACCTACGCTAACGGTATTCAGCTTAGTGGCGTGACGAATACCCTGTTCTAGCATATTTAAAAATTGATCATCATTAGCCTGCAAGCCTAAACGGCCAAACCAATAATGATCAGTTGTGAGCTGATACGCACCATTATGGATGGTATAAACAAAGGGTATTCCCCCTAATACCGGATCATGGGCGTAATGCTGTTTTAAATAAGCTGCCGCAACTCCAGTTTGCCAATCATGACCATGAATGATATCGACTTCAGGTAAATAATGTTTAGCCCACTCCAACGCCGCTTTGCAAAAAAAGCCAAAGCGTAGCGGATTATCAGCATAACCATGTTTACCGTCATCGTAGGGGCGATCACGTTGAAAGAAATCATCGTGCTCTACTACGCGAATATCGACATCGTGGGATAATAGCTGACGCACCGCACAGCCATATTCCTGACCACCTAACTCAAAAAACAACGCGTCAGACTCTCCCGTCGGACGGCTATATAAAGGCGCATAGCGAGGTAGCATCACGGTGACTTCATGGCCTGCGGCTTTTAGGTTAATGGCTAAGCCATAACAGGCATCAGCCAAACCACCGGTTTTAATCAAGCCTTCGTATTCACTACATAACAACAAAATCTGCACTGCTAATTCCTTAATCGGTTGTGCCGAGCTTACTCATCATCAAAGCCGACCCGGGCGCCTTTAGGGATCACCACAACTCCGCCTGCAGACACATGAAAACGCTTGCGATCGGCTTCTAAATCTTCACCAATCACCGTGTTGGGTGCGATACGCACATCTTTATCAATAATACAGCGACGGATCCGACAACCCCGACCAATGTCGTTATTGCCCATTAACACACTCTTTTCGATATAACTGTGGCTATGCACGTTAACATTATAACCAAGGATAGACTGATAAATAATCGCACCACTGATAATAGAACCCGCGGCAACCATTGAGCTTATCGCTTGGCCGGTTCGATTAGCTTGATCGTGCACAAATTTTGCTGGCGGTACTGGCGGCGTATAGCTGCGTAACGGCCAAAAACGGTTATAAACATCGAACGGGGGATCAATCGAGATTAAATCCATATTCGCTTCGTAATAAGAATCGATGGTGCCTACATCACGCCAGTAACCAGCGCTGCTCTGTGATTCGCCGCGAATATGGTTGGTAGAAAAGTCATAAACATACACTTCACCCTGCGGATAAAGTCCTGGAATAATGTTGTGGCCAAAATCATGTTTTGAATCGGGCTGTGCGGCATCTGCATTTAGCACATTCACTAAACAATTGGCTTCAAAAATATAGTTACCCATCGATGCCAGTACCATGTCCGGTTGACCTGGGATTGTTTTAGGATTACTTTTTGGCTTTTCTTCAAAACCGATCATCCGACCGTCGGCATCGACCTCGATAATACCAAACTCATGAGCTTGCTCTTTCGGGACAGGGATAGCAGCAACGGTTAGTTTCGCGTTTTTATTACGATGAAAATCTAACATCTGGCGAATATCCATTTTATAGATATGATCGCCACCGAACACACAAACATGCTCTGGATCTAAACCTTCAATCAAATGCAAATTCTGATAAATAGCATCTGCCGTACCTAAGTACCAATGCTTACCTGTTTGCATTTGCGCGGGAATGGGATCGATAAAACGATTGGATACCCCCCTACTCGCCATGCGCGACTTAAATGCTTCATCAATGAATGTGATTTAAACTGCGTAATAACGAAAATCTGCAGTAAGTCAGCATTTACAAAGTTATTTAAAACAAAATCGATGATACGGTAGTTTCCACCAAAAGGAACAGCCGGTTTCGCACGCACCGCTGTTAAAGGTGATAAGCGGGTGCCTTCGCCACCAGCCAGTATCATTGTTAACACTCCAGACATAGTTATTCCTCTGTATTTTATTAGTATGTAACCGCTTACATTTTTTATCGCCGCACATTTATAGGTAAGCTGTTCTTATAGCGCGGTCGGGATATTTCCATCAAGATTTCAGAATCCTTCATTAATCGATGTAGATTTAACATAGCATCAAAAACTAGAATTATGTAGTACCAAAAAACAAGAAAATAAAAACGGCCACTTGAAAAGTGGCCGCAAGAAAAGTTTACCCCTTGTTTACCGCAATGAATTGCGGCTAGAAATCAGCAAATACTAAATGGCCGCAGCAAGTTCCGCACCTTGACGGATCGCCCTTTTTGCATCCAGCTCAGCCGCAACATCAGCACCGCCAATTAAATGTACTTGTTGGCCGGCCGCCTGTAACTCGGCTTGTAAGGCACGCAGCGGCACCTGTCCGGCACAAATCACCACATTATCCACCGCTAAACAGCGCTCTTTGTCGTTTAAACTGATCCAAAGACCAGCGTCATCCACGCGCAGATAGTTCACCCCCGCCATCATCTCTACGCCTTTTTTCTGCAAAGAGGCGCGATGTGCCCAGCCAGAGGTTTTACCTAAACCACCACCCACCTTACTGGCTTTGCGCTGTAATAAATAGACTTTACGTTCGGCTTTAGCTGGCGCCTGGCTACTTAATAAAGCGCCGCGGCTTTGATAAGTTTTATCAACGCCCCAATCGGCTAACCACGCATCAGGTTGTAAGGTCAGTGAATGTTTTTCTAATAGAAACTCAGCTACATCAAAACCAATGCCGCCCGCCCCAATAATAGCGACGTTTTGGCCAACGGCTTTGTGATCGCGCAATACATCTAAATAGCTCAGCACTTTAGGATGATCTTGCCCAGCTAAACCAATATCACGCGGCACGATACCGGTAGCTAAAATGAC
Source organism: Alishewanella sp. HL-SH06 (assembly GCF_052656265.1). Lineage (NCBI taxonomy): Bacteria > Pseudomonadati > Pseudomonadota > Gammaproteobacteria > Alteromonadales > Alteromonadaceae > Alishewanella > Alishewanella sp. HL-SH06. The sequence goes on along the minus strand of NZ_CP199752.1, from coordinate 2,165,101 downwards.
CTCATCAAATTGCTCAGCCAGAATACTTGCCGCAGTTTGTTGCTCATTAAGATGTAATGTTACCGCGTGTACCTTCAACATTTTGGCAAAATAACGCAGTGTTTCATGAAACTCCTCTTTACCAGGAATTTGTTTGGCATAATTAAACTGGCCGCCAATCTCTGCGGCTTTATCAAACAAATGTACTTCATGGCCACGCTGCGCCGCGTAAACACTAAAAGCAAGCCCGGCCGGACCAGCACCTATAACGGCCAATTTTTTCCGTTTACTAGCGGGATTAAAATTTAACTCGGTCTCATAACATGCCCTAGGGTTAACCAAACAACTGGCACGTTTTTGTTGAAATACGTGATCTAAACAGGCCTGATTACAGGCAATACAGGTATTAATTTCGTCCGCTTGATCGGCTGCCGCTTTATTAACAAAGTCGGCATCGGCTAAAAAGGGTCGTGCCATACAAATCAGATCAGCTTGGCCTTTTACTAAAATATCTTCTGCTACGCCAGGATCATTAATGCGGTTAGTGGCGATAACCGGCACACTAAGTTGTTGCCGAACCCGCTCTGTGATCCAAGTAAAAGCCGCTCGGGGCACCCGAGTCGTGATGGTTGGAATACGCGCTTCATGCCAGCCAATGCCGGTATTAATTAAAGTTGCGCCTGCCGCTGCCACACCTTGGCCAAGTGCAACAACCTCATCAAAGGTATTACCATCCTCAACTAAATCCAGCATAGAGAGCCGATAGATAATAATAAAGTCAGCACCACACTTCTCGCGCACCGCTCGCACGGTTTCTAAAGCAAAACGACTGCGGTTTTCAAAATTACCGCCCCAAGCGTCCGTACGATGATTGGTACGCTGACAAATAAATTGGTTTATCAAGTAGCCTTCAGAACCCATGATTTCCACACCGTCATAACCGGCTTTTTTAGCGAGGCTGGCCGCATGGGCAAAGTCTTTAATGGTCCCGCGGATCTGTCGATCGGATAACTCAGAAGGTTTAAAAGGCGTAATAGGCGATTTAATGTTACTCGGCGCGACATTAAAAGGATGATAACCATAACGGCCCGCATGCAATAATTGCAGGCAAATCTTTGCACCGTGCTTTTGCACCGCCGCGGTAACTGGTTTGTGTTTGGCAACTTGCCACCAAAAACTCAGTTGGCTACCAAAAGGCACCAAGTTACCGCGAAAGTTTGGGCTAATACCACCGGTAATAATTAAACCCACTCCGCCTTTGGCTCGTTCTTCATAAAACGCGGCCAATTTTTCGAAACCGTTTTTTTCTTCTTCTAGGCCGGTATGCATTGACCCCATAATTACCCGATTTTTAAGTTGGGTAAAGCCTAAATCTAATGGCGCTAATAAGTGTTGATATGCCACATCACCCTCTCTGGTCGTACCTGTTTAATCGCTAAAATGTAGCTGCTTTGCAGTCGATACGCAAGTGATATACATTTTCTTACAAATTCCACATAGCCTTTGTTGAAAAATTCGTTAGCATTAAGTGTGGATGTTTATAAATTTTAAATGAGAATTAACAGGACACATATTATGTCAGAGAAAAAGAAAGGATTATTTAGGCGCTTATTTGGCGCAATCTGGTCAGTTTATCGGGGCTTTCGCGCTACCGTTTTAAATATTATCTTTATTTGCTTGGTGTTGGTCATCGGCAGTGCCCTGTTTAGTGGTGGCGATAAAGTACAGATTGCCGATACCAGCGCATTATATCTTAACCTTCGCGGTGATCTTGTTGAACAAAAACGTTATGTTGACCCAATGGCTGCGGCAATTAATGAAGCGGCCGGTGGTCAAGAAGAAGCGCCAGAAATGCTGGTTACCGATGTGGTTAAACTGATTAACCATGCGGCCAAAGACAACCGCATTCAAGTGATGGTGATGGATCTGTCTGCGCTAGGTGGCGGTTCTTTAGATAAATTAAAAAGCGTGGGTAAAGCTTTAGAAGCCTTTAAAGCCAGTGGCAAAAAGATTTTTGCTTACGGTGCTTACTACGGCCAAAATCAATACTTCTTAGCCAGCTATGCCGATCAAATTGCACTTGAGCCGATGGGTGCAGTGTTATTAGAGGGCTATGGTAGCTACCCTATGTACTATAAAAATGCCTTAGAAAAACTCAAGGTCAGTACACATGTTTTCCGCGTTGGTACTTACAAATCCGCGGTAGAACCTTTTACTCGTAATGACATGTCAGATGCCGCAAAAGAAGCGAACTCAGCTTGGTTAAATGAATTATGGGCTGATTACAAACAACAAGTTGCCGAGCGTCGTGGCTTTGGTATTGATAACTTCGATGAAACCTTCGCCGCCATGTACAGCAAACTGCAAGCCGCTGAAGGTGATTTAGGCCAATATGCCTTAACCAGCAAGTGGGTAGATGCCGTACAAACCCGTGAACAGTTCCGTAATAGCATGATCGCCATTGTCGGCAAAAATGACAATAACACCTACAACCATGTCACCTTTGATGAATACAAAAAAATGGTGATCCCGGCTAAGCAATTTGATAACCCGAACACAGAAAAAATTGCCGTGGTGGTCGCTCGCGGTACCATTATTGATGGCACAGCTAAACCTGGCATGATCGGCGGTGATTCTACAGCTGCGCTGCTTCGTCGTGCGCGCCATGATGATAAAGTGAAAGCGGTCGTGCTGCGTATCGACAGCGGCGGCGGCAGCGCGTTTGCCTCTGAAGTCATTGGCCAAGAAATCACCCTATTACGTGAAGCAGGTAAGCCTGTTATCGCCTCAATGGGTGCAGTGGCAGCGTCAGGCGGTTACTGGATTGCAGCACCTGCCAACGAAATTTGGGCCTCACCAACTACCATTACGGGTTCAATCGGTATCTTTGGTTTATTACACACATTTGAAAATGCGATGTCGACCATTGGTTTAAATGTGGATGGTGTAGGTACAACAGAGCTGGCCGGTTTCTCTGCCGGTATGCCTTTATTTAAAGGCTTATCTGAGCCTGCGAAAGACATGATGCAATTGCTGATCGAACGCGGTTATACCGAGTTTTTAACCATGGTGGGTAAAAACCGCAATATGAGCAATGAAGAAGTTGATAAAGTTGCACAAGGCCGGGTTTGGACAGGTTCTAAAGCACTTGAGTTAGGTTTAGTCGATAAACTGGGTACTTTTGATGATGCGATTGCTCGGGCTGCAGAAATGGCCGGTTTAAGCCAATACGACATCACGGTAGTACAGCCAGAACTTAGCCCCACTGAGCAAATCATTGCTGATTTATTTGGTGCAGCAAAAGCGAAAGGCTGGTTACCTAGCGCAACGATGCAACCAGAGCAACGTGCGCTTCGTCAGTTAACTCAGCAAGTTAAACAAGATTTTGTTTTAATGAATCAATTTAACGATCCAAACGGTATCTACTCTTATTGCTTAAGCTGCCAGATAAACTGACAGCAAGCGTAATTCTGATTACAATGCCCGGTATTATCCGGGCATTTTTTTTAGGTGTTTTATGCAAAGAAAACGTATTTATGTCGCTTACACTGGCGGTACCATTGGTATGCAACAATCCGATAAAGGCTTTGTGCCAGTACCGGGTTTTTTAACCGACACCGTAAAACGCATGCCCGAGTTTTATCGGCCAGAAATGCCAGAATTCGATATTCATGAATATCATCCGGTTATCGACTCGTCAGATATGACTCCAGCGCATTGGCTTACTATTGCCAAAGATATTCAAGAAAACTATCAACACTATGATGGCTTTGTGGTGCTGCATGGTACTGACACCATGGCTTATACCGCTTCCGCTTTATCATTTATGTTAGAGAACTTATCAAAACCGGTGATTATTACCGGCTCACAGATCCCGTTAGCGCAACTGCGCTCAGACGGCCAAGTTAATTTACTTAATGCCCTGTATTTAGCGGCAAATTACCCCATCGCTGAAGTAGCATTGTTTTTTAATAATCAATTATTTCGTGGTAACCGTGCCACTAAAGCCGATGCCGATGGTTTTAATGCTTTCGCATCACCCAATATGCCGGCGTTACTTGAAGCGGGGATCCATATTAACCTGCATGCAGGCAAAATCACCCATACTGAAACAGCCCTCCCACTCGAGGTTGCCGAGATCACTCCCCAACCGATCAGTGTCGTCACGCTGTATCCTGGAATTACCACAGACGTGATCCGCAATATGCTGGCACCACCAGTACGCGCCTTAATTATTAAATCTTTTGGTGTGGGTAATGCCCCACAGCGGCCAGAATTACTGCAAGTGTTACAGCAAGCAAGTGAACAAGGGCAAATTTTAGTCAATTGCACACAATGTTTTAAAGGCAAAGTGAATATGGATGGTTATGCCACGGGCAAGGCGTTGCGTGATAGCGGAGTGATCAGTGGGTTTGATATGACCTTGGAAGCGACTTTAACTAAGTTACATTACCTGCTGAATAAGCCATTCACTGCAGAAGAAATTCGCCAGCAGATGCAACAGGATCTGCGTGGCGAATTAACGCTTTAACCGTTAAAACAGCGCGGCAACGCGCTTTAACAACGGTTTTTCTTGTTGGGCAACCGGACCATGCGCAAGCCATTGCTGTAATAGCTGCTCCGGTGTTAATTGTTGCCCCGCATTATGCTTTAACGATAACAAGGCCAGTTGCACTTGTTGGCGCTCTGCCGCACTGGTTTGCTCAACATTTTGCTCTGACATCAGCTCTAACGCGATGGTCAGTTGTGAGCGAGTCAAACTTGGCTGCGGCAAACTTAAGGCTTCACGATAAGTCTGTGGTAATTGTTCTGCTTTGATATCGCCCTGCTCTAATACGTCAAATAAAGTTTGTAACTCTTGACGTTGTGCCGCCTTTTGCAACTGCTTTTGCCGTTGTTGCAATTGCTGACTGAGCTCTTGATATTGCTGACGCACCTCAACGCTATCGGGTAAACTCAATTGACGCAACTGCGCTTGTACCGCTTGCAATGCGCCAGCGCTAGTGGCTTGCGCTAAGGTTGTATTCAGCGTTGCTAATTGCTCTGATACCAACTGGGCAACTTCCTGCTCAGCTTGCTGCTGTAGCTTGTACTCTTCGTTGCGTTTTTCAAAAAAGCTATCACACAGTGCACGAAACTCTAACCACAACGCTTGATCTTGCTGACGGCCGGCAAAACCAAAGGTCTTCCAGCGTTGCTGCAACTCTTTCAGCACCTGTGCTGTTTTGGCGCCGTCTTCTAAGGTCATGGCCAATTTCGCTTCCGCAATCAAAGCCGCCTTACCCGCCGCTTGTTGCTGCTGCGCCGTGGCCACTTTGTCTTTTAAGCGCTTGCTCAGTTCTTGAAATTGTTGTTGCAACGCTTGGTAATCACGCCGATTAACCGCACCACTTTCACGCCAACGTTGGCTTAACTGCCGAAAAGCGGCATCTAAATCACGTTCTGGCAATTCTGCTTCGACTAAATTGCCAAGCTCTTGTAATAATTGCTGACGTTGCTGTAAATGCAGTTCGCGTTCAGCATCTTGCTGAGCAAACACCTGGCGGCAAGGTTCAAAAGCCGCTTCACAAGCTTCATCAAAAGCCTGATTCAAGCTTTCTTCGGCAGCGGGATCTGCTTTACCTAAAGACTTCCAGTTTGCGCGGGCCAGTTTCACTTGCTCAGCACGCGCTTTGGCATCTTGCAAAGGGCTATTTGCCAGCTCAGTCATTTCGTTTAACAACGCGGTTTTACGTGGTGTGGCAATATACTGCTGCAAAGATTCTAATTCAGTTTGTAAACTGCTGATCTCGGCAAACTCTTTTTCAAATTGCTGCTGTGCTTCTGCAGATAAATTTGCCACATCCGCCGTCATGCCTTTATACAAACCAAACAGCACTTTGTACCGTCCTGCCGCGTGTAAGCGTTTGTATTCGGCACACTTACTACGAAGCTGACGAAGCTCTTTTTGTTGCTGTTGTTTAATATGGCTCAGTGCTTGTTGCCACTGCTGACGTAACTGCTTGAATTGTTCGTTTAACTCAGCAGGTAAACTTGCACTGAAACCTTTACTGGCACTGCGCCAAGCATCAGCAAAATCTTGCCATTGCTGCTCTGCTGCCGCTAACTGCTCAGCACTGTTAGGCAATGGCTGTTCACTAAACGCATTTAGCAATTGCTGGATCGACGTAAGCGCTTTATTCAACTCGGGTAAACGGGCTAATTGCTGCTGCACCACCGTTAAACGTTGTTGTAAGGCCCTGTGCTCAGCATGGGCCAACTCGGCCGCATCCAACTCTTCACATAATGCTGTGGCGGCGGCATCCAGTAAACCATTTTGCTCAGTACTGGCGACTTGTTGTAACTGCACCTGCAATTGTTGTTCTAGCTCACTGACCGCTTGCTGTAACTGCTGGGTTTTTAACACTTGGCGCGCTTTACGCTCAACTAAGGCTTGCTCGGCCTGCAGTTGGGCTAATTTTGGCGCTAACCATTCGGTTAAACGTTGGTCGAGCTGCTGAAACTTCTCTGAAAAACCTTGCGCTTCTTGTTCGGGTAATAATGGTAACTCCGCGGCTAACACTTGCCATTGTTGTTGCAACTCTTGCTGTAACGCCGGTAGCTCGGCCAGCGTATGACGCTCGCGCAGTGCATTCAGCTTAGCCAGCAACAAGGTGATCTCTTTGCGTAAGCGAGGTGGCTTTTGCTTATCCGCCGCCATTTTCGCCAAGCGAGCCTGCAAGGTTTCAGCAAGCGAGGGTTCAAGTTGCTTACTAAGTTTCTCTAATTGTTTTTCATCTGTGATCTGTGACAACAATTGCTGTTTTAAGGCGACAGGAAAGGCCGCATCTAACAAAGTTTGTTGAATTAACTCCGTGCGCTCTAACCGCTGTAGTAAGGCAAAGCGCACATTCATATCGGCATCTTTTAGCGCTAGCGACTCTAAAATGCTACTGCGATTACACTGCTCAATAAATTTCTGTTTTAACGGTGCAGCTACCCGATTCGCTAACAGTTGATCAACAACTTGTTGCTCGGCATAGTGTTTTAAACGCTCTGCCGTGTCGTGTTTACTGGCTTGCCACCACAACGCAAAATCGTCTAACCGATGTAAAGCGGCTTTACGCACCGCTTCTGCGGCATCGTTAAAAGCGAGCTCATGCAATACTTGCTTATGCTCAGCGCTGGTGGGTTGTAATGTTTCAAGAGCTTGCTGACGAATAGCGGCGTCTGGATGCTGCCATTTCGGTTTAAACCAGCGTTTAAAGATCATCGTGCGAAAACCTTGCAATAGCGGCAGGATCTGAAAACTGTTTTTTCAACTCTGCCTTGGATTTATGAACTATTTGTCCGTCTGGACCCACAGTGAAGATATCTTGAGACTTCAACACCTTAGACTGATATGCTAATACCAGTTGCAGTGTTTGCTCTTTTTGCTCTGCGCTTAACGGCGTGCCATCGGCCCAACGACCGGTGGCTACCGCCTCTGCTAGTTTATTATAAGTGTCAGGTGCCATCGCACTGACCATCGCTGTAAAATCCATACTATTTTTTTCGCTTTAACCAAATAATTCGTGCGCGACACACCACATACCAACCAAAGCCTAGGGCTATCGCTACGGTTGAAACATATTGGTTGTAACTGCCATTCTCAGGCTGCCACCAATACAAAATTCCAAATCCGGCCAAAAATAACAGCAAGGCCAGCATCGACTGGTTCATCAGTGATTGCGCTTGGCGAGCCATTTGCTCTCGGTGTTTCGAGGCCAGCTTTTCTGGGCTGGCTTCACCTAAATTGGTTTTACACTTTGGACATTCTGCCGCTTTGTTTGAGATCCGGTTTGCACACACCGGACAAGAAATAATCGCCATGTCTAATAGGTCCTATCGTAACTCATCAACTACGGCTAATACTGCGGTAAGGGTGTCATGGCCGAGTTTCATTGAACGTACATCTGACCAACCGAAAGCCTCGTCTGGCAGGTTGGCGTTATCTTTAAACGGCATTTCTAAAGTGTACGCTAAACAACCAAAGCGCTCTGCAACCCAGTTACTGCCCACGGTTAAATTTGCTTTACCCGGCTCGTCTTTGTCATAACCAAACTGGGTTTGAAACTCTGGAGTTACCAGTTGTAATGCCGTTTTAAATGCCTGCTCAAGTTGTTGCATTTTTGCATTGTAAGACGGTACACCTTCTGCGCCGGCCACAAAGTTATATGGCAGATTTTCGTCACCATGAATGTCTAAGAACATGTCTAGGCCGATTTCTTGCATTTTTTCTCGAACTAAATACACCTCTGGGCTTTCTGTCATGCTCGGGTTTTGCCATTCACGGTTTAAATTAACGCCTGCGGCGTTAGTCCGTAAATGACCACGAACACTGCCATCTGGGTTCATATTGGGCACAATGTAAAATACCGCTTTGGCTAACAGTAACCGAGCAACACCGTCATCTTCATCTAATAATCGATCCAGTAAGCCTTCAACAAACCATTCGGCCATCGTTTCGCCAGGGTGTTGCCGTGCAATGATCCAAATCTTCTTTTTATGCTCAGCCGGCTCGCCGACAACCAGCATGGTCATATCACGGCCATCCAGTGTTTCACCCAATTCGACTAACCGACAGTTGTAATCATTTTGGGCAAAGTGCAATAAGTCTTGATGCCGTTCGTAGCTATAAGGCGCAAAGTAGGCAAAATAAACTGACTCCGCTTCTGGATAATGATGAATGGTTAATACGTTGTCTACATAACTGGTATCTACGCGAAACCACGTTTGTCGATCATAAGAAGCCACCGCTTGATAACCTTCCCAGCCTTCTGGGTACGCCGATTGGCCAGCATTCATAATTTTGATGGTGTGCGGTTCAGTATGTGAGCTGTTTAAACGAAAGTGAAACCACTGAAAGAACTCTGATTGATGATCTTTACGGATTGCCAGTTGAATGTTTGCTGGATCCGTGGCGTGTAACACTTCGATATTACCACTGTCAAAATTGCAGGTGATTTTCATACTATTTTCTCTAATTTGGTATCATCAAATAACAGCGGGTACGGCAAAAACCTTGGCCTGGCACGCTGGTCGCATATTGTGTTAGGGATTCTCTCGCACAAAGGCGATATCTGCAAATCCCATTTTACTGAATGATTGCGAGCGAAAGTTTTTTACTGCGGCTTTATCTTTAGCCGTATGATGTAATTGCTGTTCCATGGCTAAAAACGCCGTGAGATCTATCCCTTCAGCTGCCGCAACGGCTTCATATAAATCAACAAAACGATCATAACTAAAGGCGATAACTTTCTTTTGACCTTTAAAGGTGTAACTAACTTGTCTAGCCATAAAACTTATTTCCTATACTGCGTGGCGACGACACAACCACAATGAAAGCAATAACAAAGCGATACCCAAGACTAACTTGCTTATGTCTGTATCACGCTGCCAGATCAGAATATTGACCAGCAAACCAGCAGGGATCAAGGCATTATTCATCACCGCTAAGGTACCGCTAGAAACCTGCGAAGCGCCTTTGTTCCACCAAAAATAACCTGCACCTGAAGCCACTAATCCTAGCCAAAACAAAACTACCCATTGTACTGGCGTAGTGGGATATTGTGCTTGCCCCAGTAATAACCAAGCCGGTATCGCAATCACTAAAGCACCGACATAAAACCAGCCAAATTGCTGATGGCCTGCGTTTAGGTGCGCTTTACTGGCCATAAACTTTTTATAGCCCACTTGGCCTGCGGCAAAGCAAAAATTTGCCCCCTGCACCACTAAAAAGCCTAACCAATAATTCACTGCGGGTAGTGTATCGCGCATCACAGCTGCTGCCACTACGGCGAGTAACGCTGCAAATAAAAAGCGGGGATTAAAATGGCCATCAAGCACATCATACAGCAATGTAATATAGACTGGGGTAAAGATGGTAAACACCAGGATCTGTGGCACGCTCAGTAATAAAAAAGACTGATAATAAAAGATATACATTAAGCCTAATTGCACCGCGCCAAGCGCGGCCAATAAAAATGCATCGGCTAAGGCCACAGGTTTACGTAACAGCCAAGGCAAAAACACCAGCACCGCGAGCGCAATACGCATTAGCACCGCAAAATAAGCATCCACTTGGCCAGCCAAATAAACACCAATTAAGCTAAACGAAAACGCCCACAGCAGTGTAACGGCAACTAAATAACTCACTCTAGTTCAGACTGCCTCATGATCGGAGCAGCATATAAGGCACTCATTAATGAAGTCGCGCCTTGCGGTACCGTTTGCAAACGCTGTTGCCATAACTCCACCAGCTTTTCATCAACCGAAGCATGTGTTAAACCTGCAGCAAGATAGTTAACCGGATACAAACGGTAGTTTTGCCAAATTTGCTGGTCAATTAGCTGAGCAAGTGCATCGGGATCTGCAGGAACCTCGGTAAGTGGTTTTGCAAATGCCACATGAACCCGGCCTTTAAAGCCAACGATCCCTTTGATAATACTATCAATATCCTCAAATTCCGTTTTTTGGTAAGAACCAGAGGTTTGTTTTTGCCACAATTCGTTGATTTTATCGACATCGCAAGGATCATATTCGTAAGACAAACATACCGGCACAATATTTAGCCCTGCCATATATTCAGCAAAGCTTTCACCGCGTTTTTTGCCTTCCATATAAAACATTTTTAAAATCGCCGGATCCGTTTCATCCAAGCCATCTTTAGCACGACCTTCTTTTTGCGCAATCCACACAGAGTGCTTATGCTCTAACGAATGTTTAATGTAAGACGACAACAAGGTAAAGTTTTTCAGCATTTCACGTGGGCCTTTAGCACCGCGCTTAACAATAAAACTTTTATTTAATCGCATTAACTCAGAAGCGCAGGCCTTGCGTAATAAGTTGTCGCCAATGGCAATGCGCACGGTATCTAAACCATGGTGATATAAACACCAATTTACTAAAGCCGGATCCATCGCAATATCACGGTGATTAGAAACAAACAAGTAAGCTTTGCCTGGTGTTAAATGTTCTAAGCCAGATACCGTGATTTTATTGGTACTACTTTCGATCATTCGCTCCATAAAGGTCGCGACCTGACGCTGCACCGCTTGTACGTTATCTAAACGTGACCAACGGCGTTTTAACGAGAATTTCACCAGCGGTGATAATAACCAGCCCAAAGGCCCGGCCAAATGCGGGAAACGATAATGGAGAATGGCATGAATAAATTCGTCATCTGCAATTAAACGGGCGATCGCTGGCGCGACTTCGTCATCATGATAAGGCCGGATATCGGCGTAAATATCTTGCTCTGCCACAGTACTCACTACTTTGTCTGGGTAAAAGAGCGCCTATTTTACTGTGTTATTCAGAATTAACCAGTATTTCGATTAAAAGGCAACGAGGTTAAATTAAAGGATATAGCCATTCAGTTCAGTTATGAATAACGGGTTATCACAAATTGTATCCCTATACCTCGCTATGATGCTGCTTTTTTCAACATACGATTCAATCAGCATTGCATTATCGCTGAGAATCATTATGATACGCGCTTGAGTCGGTACGTAGCGCAGCTTGGTAGCGCACTTCGCTGGGGGTGAAGGGGTCGGAGGTTCGAATCCTCTCGTACCGACCAATAAATTTTTACTAAAAGCCAGTTTGCTTAAAGTGAGCTGGCTTTTTTTTATATTTGTTGTTTTTCGCGCAACCTCTTAGCTATTATGCCGCTTTATTTGCTGTAGTAAGCACTTTAAATTGCAGAGCTAATGCTCATTAATGCCGGTAAAAAGGTGCATCACGCGGCCACAGTATGCCTGCCGCTTAAAAATGAATGACACTCACGATAACGACATTTCTAGCGCTTGTTATCACAACGTCAAGCCTAAACAGTCGCTATTACCCCAATTATTAAAACACCTAGTCGCGTTTTATTGCCGATTGGTCCCTACTTTAAAATTAAAGTGATCGGGCAGCATCATACTACTGTAAGATTGGTTAGTCCCTAAATTGGTAAAACCTCATCTTCATAGGAGTACAATACCGTGTTAACTATGCTCAAAGCGAAACTCCCTGCAACCTTACTTTGTTTATTCCTTGCTGCCAGTGCTCACGCTGAACCCTTTACGTTAGCACCGCTGCCTTATGCTGCAGATGCTCTTGCACCGGTTATCGATAAAGACACCATGCAAATTCACCATGGCAGGCACCATCAAGCCTATGTGAATAACTTAAACGCCCAAGTAGCAAGCACCCCAGAGTTAGCCTCACTGTCACTTGAAGCGATGATGTCGCAAATATCACGCTTTAATACGGCGGTACGAAACAATGGTGGTGGTCATTATAATCATCAACTCTTTTGGCAATTAATGGCGCCACAGGCTGATGTTGGCGAGCCTTCAGCGGCCTTAAAAAAAGCCATCGAACGTGATTTTGGCTCTATCGATGCCATGCAAAAGTCGTTTAATCAAGCAGCCGCTACCCGTTTTGGCTCTGGTTGGGCTTGGTTAATCGTGGATAAGGAGCACAAACTACAGGTGACATCGACACCTAATCAAGACAACCCCTTGATGGATGTGGTGGAAGTGCAAGGTACCCCCATACTTGCGCTGGATGTTTGGGAGCATGCCTATTATTTACAGTATCAAAACAAGCGTGGTGATTACGCTACGGCTTGGTGGACTATTGTGAATTGGCATAAGGTCAATGAGTTATATCGTCATGCCACCGAGCAAACCAAAGCTCATTAAGCCTTGATATAGCATTTTAATACCGCCTAGGTGGCTATCGCTTAGGCGGATAAAACATTTTGTTATCACGGCCCTCACCTGACGATGAGCTCTTTGCTAGCGCATTTACGAATAAAGCCAGAATGCGACTACAGCCCCGAAAGCCGGTCAGAGTCACTCATGGCAACTCACATGAAAGCTCAACAGCTAAACGCTTACTTCTAAGAATATGCCCCGCTCTTGCGACGAGGCAACTGAATACTATTGAGCAAGGTGTTTAGAATAAGGGTATATCAAGTGCTCGTTATCTGACTCTGAAGGTTTCGAACAATCTAACAAATCAGTTTTTTGCGGAACAAGCGACCGCTGGCTATGATGCTTATTACGCTTGATGTTTTACAGTACGCAAGATGCTTGCATTTACTTTGTTAAGCGTAAACACAACAATCCCCCCGGTAACAAAAACAGCAATAAAGTCCTGAAGATCAAACACACCGGTTCCCACAGCTGGCTGTAAACACTCATAAGTTGCGCAACCACATGTGATCCACAATGCTGATTCGGGTGCTTTAGTTATCCAGTCTTTTGCTAAACCGATTAATAAAAAAATTGAGGTAATGGTTCCGGTAATACTTGGCAGATAATCTGCCAAACCAAAATCGGCTATTTGATTGGCGTATACCCAATCTCGATAATAGCTATCACCAATAGACGTTAACACTAAAAAACTCATTCCAATTAAAATAAACATGCAGCGAACTCTAGCCATACCATCCTCGGAATGAAAAATACTATTGATTGCACTACGAAATAAAACTGTAGTAACACCAAATCCCGTTTTCTGAAAACAAACAATTTGAATTGGCAATTAAGCATTAAATTTACTTTGTTTTTACCATAACCATTAACCTTTTCGCCATTGGCTATAAGTTTTCTTTTGGTTCCTTAAAAAAGTGCCTCGTTGTTAGATGAATTATTTCAAGCCGATAGTCACCAACAAGCTATAGAAGCTAAGCACATACCTCAACGGATATTCACTCCCTTGGCAGCGAGCCGGCTGATCATCGTTGGCCAAGGTTTTAAGAAAACGGGTGTTTGAGTGCGGCGACGAAGCCTAGCGCGAGTGACGTTTTCGCCTTGGACAACGTATGAGCAGTCGGGCTTTCGAGCGAAATTGGGTCGCATTTTCTTTGGATACTTTCTTTTGGCGACACAAAAAAAGTATCTCGCCAACAGCGAAAACGTTAAGCTCTGCTTAAAAAAGATCTCGGTATCTGACCTCAAAGGTTCCAAGGTTATTCTGGTCCATGTCAATCAGAACCTGCGCATTAGTTCTTTTAAATAGAACTATTCGCTTCTTTTATTCTAATATTATTACCCTGTTTAGAATGATACCGTGCTGAGTAGACTTAATTTCTGCATTGTTAAGGAGTACCACATGGCAAAAGTACTGAAGGCAACAACACACGATTTAGGTGGCTTACAAGTAAAAAGAGTGCTGCCTCACCAAGATAAAAAAATGGTTGGGCCTTTTATATTTTTTGACCAAATTGGCCCACATGATTTTCCTGCTGGGCAAGGTATCAATGTGCGACCGCATCCACATATTGGCCTAAGCACACTGACTTATTTGTTTGAAGGCAGTATTTTGCATAGAGATTCGTTAGGACATCATGTCGAAATACATCCAGGAGATGTCAACTGGATGACCGCAGGTAAAGGCATAACCCATTCCGAGCGAGAAACCTTTGAAGTAAGAGCGAATAAGCACGCCATTAATGGCTTACAGTGCTGGATCGCACTGCCAGAGCAGATGGCTGAACTTGATCCCTCTTTTACTCATGTAAAAAAACAGCAACTACCTCACCTCATTCACGAGGGTGTTATGATGCGGCTTATTGTCGGCGAAGCTTACGGCATGAGCTCACCCGTTAAAACTTACTCGCCGATGTTTTATATCGACATAACGGCAGATGAAAACAGCAAAATTACCAGACCCCATCCAACGCATGAAACCACGATATTCCCTATTAGCGGAAAAATAGACATTAACGGGGTCACCTATGGTGCGGGTGAGTTTGTCTTGCTCGATGATACCGACACTGAAATGACGGTTCTGCAAAGCGGACGATTTATCATGCTAGGAGGCGAAAAATTTACTGTGACCCCTTATTTACACTGGAACTTTGTGTCTTTCAGTAAAGCGCGAATAGAGCAAGCAAAAGCGGATTGGCAAAATGGCAAATTCCCCAGCGTCATCGGCGACGATAAAGAGTATATCCCACTTAAAAAATAACAATCACATGCCGCAGCTAAAGCTGATGCTTGAAAATTTTGCAGCAAAAAACCGCGACAATGCCCGTCTGCCAACTGGCGTTGCTGGCGAGCTGTTTTTAATCAAGTGAATGTTCATTCGGACGTGTTCTCGGTATCTGATCTCTGTTGCTGACTCCAACGCTGCCTTATCGCAGACAAAACTACGATTTTGCACAACTTGGACTTAAAGTTTGACATGCTCTGGCATAATCACGGGTAATTATTTCGCGTAAAACCTGTAGATCAATGTCAGCCAGTTTGTTGACATAAAGACACGCCACAGATTTTTTGTACTTACCCAAACGAGTATAAAGTGACTCTGCTTTTTCGACATTGCCACTAACATAAAAAGTTATATTTGCTTTACGAGGTGAAAAAGCAACAGCGGGCATTTCGCCTTCACGCCCTGAATCATAAACATAATGCAATGCGCCAAAACCTATAATTGATGGCCCCAACATCACCGGGGAAAGTCCGGTCACTTCGATGTAAATGTTTAAAACAGTCAATGCGTCGTTTCTACGACAAGAATTGTCAATCGACACAATAAAATCGTCAACAGACACCGAGGTAGGTTTTGTTTTGTTCTCAGCCATGCATATTCCTCAGCAGATAATGTTGAGTGATTTAAGCCGAAGTATACGCTTTCGCCATTGGTGGTCTACCTTAGTTGGCAAGAGTTCTGGTTATTTGACCCCAAAGGTTGCCAGAGGTTGAGCCAGAAGGTTAGGTAAATGTACAAAAGGCAAAACACTTTATCTGAAGTATTATGGTGAAATTTAGGATAGTAGCCCTTAACCTTTTCGCCGTTGGCGAGAGACTTTCTTTTGCGTCGCCAAAAGAAAGTCTCGCAAAGAAAAGGCGACCCACGTTGCTGCGAAAGCCCAGCCAAACTTTCACGACCAAGGCGACGAGGTAACTCGCTCGGCGCTACCGCTTCTCACTCAAACACCCCTCGTCTTAAAACCTTGGCCGAGAAAGCCTGTCTGGCTTGCAACGTAATGGGATTTAAAAGCAAAAAAGAGCTCGGTATCTGCCCCCGAGAGAACGATAACACCTTGGTGCAAACAGCTAACTATTCAAAACTTCAGGCTTTAAGGTACACTGCGTTTTTTTATAAGCTGGGAATGGTTATGGCGCTTAAAGCGACAGTGTGCAAAGTACAATTGCAAATTGCGGATATGGATCGGCATTACTACGCCGATCACAGTTTAACCTTGGCGCAGCATCCTTCTGAAAATAACGAACGATTAATGGTGCGATTACTGGCTTTTGCCCTTAATGCCAATGAAACCTTAGGTTTTACCAAAGGGCTTAGCGGTAGTGAAGATGAAGCAGAGTTGTGGGACTTAGGTTTAGATGGTGTAATCGCGCATTGGGTTGAGTTTGGTCAAGTTGATGAAAAATGGCTGAGAAAAGCCTGTAACCGCGCTAAAAAGGTAACACTATATTGCTATGGTGGCCGCGTTGTTCCAGTGTGGTGGAAAGCCAACAGCGCGGCGTTAGCTCGCTATCAAAATTTAACCGTTATCGACATTCCCGAACAAGCAGTAGCGGATATGGCTAAGCTATTTAACCGTAATATGCAAATTCAATGTAATATTAGCGAAAGCCAAATTTGGTTATCTGATGCGACGCAAAGCGTGTTAATTGAACCGGAAGTATTGCAGCAAGGCTAAGATGTTACGCCATGGCATGAACGTCGCCATGGCGCTATTTCGCTATTTCGCTATTTCGCTATTTTTAATTTACTAACCAAGATCTTAAGTTAAACGCGGATCGGTGATTGCAATGGCAGCTTGTTGTTTATTTTCAGCATAAAAGGCCTGCAGCGCCGGGTATTCGTCTAATTCTAACAGTTCTCGAAAGATCACCCAGTCTAGTAAGCTGTAAAGTGACATCGCTATATAATTCCACTCTGCAAACTCATGGTTTTGCGCTTGTTGCTCTAGCACGAACATCGAAGCGGCAATACGTTGTTTTTGTACATTAAAAAACAACCGATCTTCATTAGTATCTAAGCCACTTCGCGCAGATAAAAACAACGTAACCAGTGAATCATTAATGGCGTTAATCACCGTTAATTGATTCTCTTGATACCAACTTAGGGCGGGTAATGATAAAACCGTAGTGAGGTAACGGTAAATAACCCCTGAATCGAACACCATTTGCCCGTCATGCTCAAACATCGGCACTTTAAGTGTCGGGTTCAAGGCTAAAAGCTTTTCACGATCGCCTTCTGCAAAAATTTGCATATCAACAAACTCATACGGCTGTGCCGCCAGTAACAAACGAATGCGTCGCACATAAGGTGAGGTTTGTGAGCCATATAATTTCATTTCACTTCCTTTAAAGCTGTATTGAGCTAATAAAAAATCATTTTTTATGCATTTAAAACACAGAAACCTATCACTATGCTTAGCACACAGTTGCCAGACTATGCAGTTTTATTGCATAATCATTGCGCTTCATTTTTGCTTTATAAGCTTGCGCCCACCTGATACGTGGGCTTTTTATTTTTTAGTTCAGCCACCTTTATGGTCATGGCTAATCCGGCTGGCAACCGCCCCTGTTTGTTCTTTGTACTTCGCATCCAGCCTTTTATTGTAAGGTCTGGCAGCAGGGCCAGTCATCAGTTCAAAGTTTAACGCGCCTATCTTCATATTAGGGCGTAAAGCTAAGGGTAACTTACCACTGTTGTAAAACTCTAAAACGATATTACCTGACCAGCCTGGATCAATGCGATGTGCCGTCACGTGCACCATTAAGCCTAAACGCGCTAGCGACGAACGGCCATCCAACCAGCCCACAATATCATCAGGCAAGGTCACTGACTCTAACGTGACACCAATGGCTAATTCACCGGGATGCAGAATAAATACCCCATCATCGGCTAACACGATCTCATCGCTCATGACGGAATGTAACGCCGCATCCACCTCGGCGCGGGGGCCACTTAAATCGATGTAAGGTGCGGCATGCGCCACAAATACCCGAAACTTATTACCCAAACGAATATCGACGCTCACGCCACTGATCATGTCAACATCGGGGGCTGGCGTGATGCAAATTTTGCCGTCGGCTAGGTAGCGCTCTATATCGCGGTCACATAATCTCATGTTTAATCATCCGTTATTTTAATTTCAACCGAAGCGTACTCCGGTAATTCACCGCTTACCCGCTGTAATAGCGCCAAGCTAATATCATGATACAAAGCGGCAATGGCCGCATCGCCTTGTGTTAAAGCCACGCCCTGATCAGACTGCTGACGAATACTCCCCTGCAGAGGTAGTTGCCCTAGTACCGGGACTTGATGGCGCTCAGCCAACCTTAGCCCCCCCGCACTCCCAAATACGTCATCATGCGCACCACAGCTTGGGCAAAGGTAAAAGCTCATATTCTCAACTAAGCCCAGTACAGGAATAGACACTTGGCGAAACATACTAATGGCTTTTTGGGCATCGGCCAGTGCTAAATCTTGGGGTGTAGTTACCACAACCGCGCCGGTTACCGGTAACTTTTGTGACAAAGTTAACTGAATATCACCGGTGCCTGGGGGTAAATCAATCAATAATACATCCAATTCCGGCCAAATCGTTTCGTTAATCAGTTGCAGCAAAGCTTGGCTTGCCATTGGGCCACGCCAAACACTGGCAACCTCGGGATCCACTAAAAAACCAATAGATTGTAATGTTACCCCATGCTGCTGCAGGGGTTGCATTAATTTATTGTCGGGCGATCTAACTTTTTGCCCCGTTAAGCCAAACAAGGTAGGTAAAGAAGGGCCATAAATGTCGGCATCAAGCAAGCCGGTGCGCACACCCGCGTTAGCCATCGCCATGGCCAAATTTGCAGCCGTAGTCGATTTACCCACGCCACCTTTGCCCGACGCGACCAAAATAACCGTGTGGATCGCTTTAAATACCGGGGCCTGTTGGCGAATTGCCAACAACGCGTTTTGCCAAGGCTCAGCCTGTGGTGTTTGGGTTAATGCTGATTTTTTCAGCCAATTAAACATTGAGACTCCTCAAAAACCAAAAAGGGTGGCATTTTTCCCAGCAATCTGACAATGCCGGATGCGATTTAATGGCGGCTATAGTATCATTAGCGCATATATTTTCAGTCATTTATGTAAGAGCGATCTTTAATGTCAACACGGAAAATTCTGATCACCAGCGCCCTGCCGTATGCAAACGGCCCCATCCACCTTGGTCATTTATTGGAATATATCCAAACCGACATTTGGGCCCGCTTTCAGAAAGCACGTGGCCATCAATGTTATTACGTGTGTGCCGATGATGCCCACGGCACACCGATTATGCTTAAAGCGCAGCAGCAAGGCATTAGTCCTGAGCAGATGATTGCGCAAACTAAAATTGAACACAGCACTGATTTTGCTGACTTTGGCATAGCCTTTGACAATTATCATTCTACGCACAGCGAAGAAAACCGCGAGTTTGCTACTACCATTTATAACCGCTTAAACGCTGCGGGACATATTAAACGTAAAGTCATTAGCCAGTTATACGATCCACAAAAATCCATGTTTTTACCGGATCGTTTTGTCAAAGGCGATTGCCCCAAGTGCGGCGCACAAGATCAAAATGGCGACAGCTGTGATGTCTGCGGCGCAACCTATAGCCCAACAGAAGTTAAAAATCCACGGTCGGTTGTGTCAGGCGCAACGCCCATTTTAAAAGACAGTGAACATTACTTCTTTGACTTACCGGCCTTTGCAGAAATGTTGCAAACCTGGACGCGCAGCGGTGCCTTGCAAGATGAAATGGCCAATAAACTACAAGAGTGGTTTAAAGATGGCCTCCAAATGTGGGATATCAGCCGGGATGCGCCTTACTTTGGCTTTGAAATTCCAGATGCGCCAGGCAAGTTTTTTTACGTATGGTTAGATGCCCCCATTGGCTATTTAGCCAGCTTTAAAAATTTGTGCGATCGCATCAATGTCGATTTTGACAGCTTCTGGGCCCCCGGCTCAGATGCCGAGGTTTATCATTTTATCGGCAAAGATATTATTTATTTCCACAGCCTGTTTTGGCCTGCCATGTTAGAGGGCGCGGGCTTTCGCAAACCCAACGCGGTTTATGCACATGGTTTTGTCACAGTAAATGGCGCGAAAATGTCAAAATCGCGCGGCACCTTTATCAAAGCACGTACTTACCTAGAGCACTTAGATCCTGAATACCTTCGCTATTATTTTGCCAGCAAATTAACCAGTGGTATTACCGATCTCGATTTAAACCTCGAAGATTTCACGCAAAAAGTGAATGCTGATCTCGTGGGCAAAGTGGTCAATATCGCCAGTCGCTGTGCCGGTTTTATTAGTAAGCGCTTTAATGGCACCTTGTCGGCAACGCTGGCCGAGCCAGAGCTGTATCAAGATTTTATTAATGCCGGTAGCAGCATTGCGCAATTCTATGAGCAACGTGAATTTGCGAAGGCCATTCGCGACATTATGGCGCTTGCTGATCGTGCGAATCAATATATTGATGCCAAAGCGCCTTGGGTATTAGCCAAAGACGAGAGCAAACAACAAGAAACGCATGATGTTTGCTCTATGGGTTTAAACTTATTCCGCGTGTTAATGCATTACCTTAAGCCGGTGTTACCGAAAATGGCCGCGGATAGCGAAGCCTTTTTAAATACCGAACTGCTGTGGCAACACTACCAAAGCCCTTTATTAAATCATGCGATTAACCCGTTTAAAGCCTTAATGCAGCGTGTCGATCCGGTTAAAGTGCAAGCCATGGTTGCGGCGTCTACCGAAAACTTACAACCCACAGCAGATGCTAGCAGCACAGCCGCAAAAGCAAAAGCACCGGCTGCTGCGCCAATAGCAAGTGCACAGCGTGAACCGATTAGCGACACCATCAGCATTGATGATTTTGTCAAAATCGATTTGCGCGTCGCCAAAATTATTGCCGCCGCGCCGGTTGAAGGCGCTGACAAGTTAGTACAATTAACCTTAGATATTGGTGCGGGTGAAACCCGTCAGGTATTCGCAGGCATTAAAGCAGCCTATACTCCAGAAAGCCTCGTCGGTCGCCAAACGGTGATGGTCGCTAACTTAGCTGCACGCAAAATGCGCTTTGGTTTATCTGAAGGTATGGTGCTCGCAGCGGGGCCTGGCGGCAGTGATATTTTCTTGTTAAGCCCAGATGACGGTGCTCAGCCCGGCATGCGCGTTAAGTAACGCGTAACACAGTTCAACACTTAGAGGTAAAGGATGCCATCGCCATTTCGCAGTTTTTCGTCGCTGTTTTCTACCACGCTGATTATGGTGTTGGGAGCCGGCCTACTGACCACCTATTTAGCGTTGTCATTAGCCCGCGATGGTGTCGAGCAACTGTGGATTGGTGGCATGATGTCGGCTTATTATTTCGGTCTGGTTGCGGGCTCCAAAGTAGGCCATAGACTCATTGCGCGGGTGGGTCATATTCGCACCTTTGTGGCCAGCGCCAGTATTGTAACGGCCTCGGCCCTGTGCCACGCACTTACCGATACACTTGAAATTTGGTTGCTGCTGCGTCTGCTCGTTGGCACCGGCATGATGTGTCAGTATATGGTGCTTGAAAGCTGGCTGAACGAGCAAGCCGATAGCTCACAGCGTGGCTCCGTGTTTGCGGGTTATATGATAGTGTCTTACCTTGGCATGGTAGGCGGTCAAACCCTGTTGTCGTTCTTTCCACAGCTGGGAATAGAGCCGTTATTACTGGTTGGTATCTGTTATGCGCTTTGCATTGTGCCAATTGCACTCACTCGGCGCATCCACCCACAGCCGCTGCATCCTGCACCGCTCAAAATCATGGCGTTTTGGCGTAAAGTACCGCAATCTCTCACCACCATTTTAATTGCGGGGGGGATTTCCGGTTCATTTTACGGTTTAGCGCCCGCCTTTGCAGCGGGTATTGGCCTTAGCAATAGCGAAGTTGCCAGTTTTATGTCTGCCACTATTTTAGCCGGCTTATTAGCGCAGTGGCCGATGGGTAAGCTATCGGATCGGATCCCGCGAAGTCGTCTGGTCCGGGTCAATAGTGCTTTGTTAGGCCTGATTGTGTTAGTGATTGCCTTAGTCCCTCTTAACACCCTACTGTTGTTAGCAGCGACCTTCTGTTTTGGCATCCTCGCCTTTACTTTATATCCGCTGGCGACAGCCATGGCCAATCAGCGTATTGAACAAAGTGAGCGTGTCGCGCTATCCGCCACCATTTTACTGACCTTTGGTATTGGTGCAACCTTAGGGCCCTTAGTGGCCTCTTTTAGCATGCAGCTGTTTGGTAATAGCATGCTTTACCTCTATATGGCGGTATGTTGTGTGATCTTGTTCTTGCGCTTGGCGCGGGTCAATTACAACCAAAAAGTGGCGACCCGACTGCTATCCGAACAGCAACCTTCCGATTATCAACTGGCTTCGGGTGATTTAGTGTCATCGCCTTTAGCGGCCGCTTTAGATCCGCGAGTTGATGAAGAGCTGGTACAGCAACAAATGCGTGATGATGTTGAGCCGCTAGCAGAACAAAACACGACAGCAAATGAAGCAACTGCAGAAGGCGTCGTTCAGTCAGCTGTTGCCTCTGAGCCAACAGTAAAACACAACAACTTTGTGCCCAATATCCAAGAAGATGCGCCCCCCTTCGCTCCCTCTGACAGCTTGATAGAGCCTGAATCCCCCCAAAACCCTAAGCACGAGTTGGCTCGGCTTAGGGTGCTTTGCTAGCTTAGTTCGAGATCACTATGGCTTTATTCCACAAGTTTTGGTTTTTGGTATGTAGAAAATAATCATAAGGATGCCAAAACTTTGGAATGAGCGGTGAAGCCATGCGCTCTTGGAAGTCGTAAACGAGCTTGCGTAAAATATCTAACAAACGCTCTTCTGGTATCACTTCAAGCTTTTTACGGGCAGGCGCAAAATATAAGTTATTTTCAATGCTTAACACACAAGCTCGCGCAGACGCTTGGTAAGTTAAACTGTAGGTCACAATACGACAAAACGGCTGGCGGAAATTGCTCGGATAAAGCCCGGCAACGATGGCGTATTCATAACGATCCATGTCATTACCATCTGAGTCTTTTGGAATATAAGGCAAGCCATAACCTTGCGGAAACATCCCGACAATCCGCAAAAAACCCGCCACACTATTTTTACTAATTTTGCCAAGCTCAGCACTTTTATCTAGCGCCAAAGCGGCCTTTGGCAGATCTTCATAATTGTAAGATTGCTTGGTTGATAACACCATCGAAGTGTAGATTTGCGGGATCCGCAGCACATTACCAATGCCCTCTTGCGGCCGTGCCGCTTGTTTCAGCAGCAATAGCAATAACTCACGTTTTTGCTCCTCATCACGCACAAAGCGATCTCGCTCATCACGAGCACGCCCACGATAGCGGCCCTTACTCAGTGCATGCTGCACATAGTTAAACGCTTCAGTGTAACTGTCCTGTAAAAATGTATTGCGCTCATCCGCCTCGAGTTCACGAAACTCATCGAAGTTACCTTCAGGCCCTTTCAACAGCAATTGACAGCTGGGATGACAACGGCCGATATCTTGTAAAATCGCCGCCATTAACACCGTGACATGAATATTATCGCGATAAGGATGGTGAATAGCATTGTCCGCATAAGGAAGTTCTTTACTGGCTTGATAACATTCCATGATATACGGATGATCAATCAGACCGTCCATGACTAAACGGTCTAACAGGCGTAAGCTGAGTAATGCTTTATAAAGATGACGCACTTTTTGGTTGGTTTTGGCGACATGTCGGCCTTTAGTGGGCGACATCAATTGGATCGTACCGAGCATCTTGGCAGTTTGCTGGTTCGTATCCACAAAGGTGTCACTTTGGCATAGCTGTAATACGTCATAACAAATCGCTTCTAGCTCGCTATAACGCTGAAATTTTGCCTCTTCAATTTGATTATTGAATTCTTGAGATTGGCTTTCTGCCTCTTTTAAATTACGCGCTGTACCTGCCTTACCTTTCGCGCCGCTGTGATTGTTTTCAAATAAATACAATTGCTGCTCTAACGCAGCAGCCTGTGCATCTTCCTCTGGCTTAGCGGCAAACCAGAGCACAGCTTGCTCATAAATGGAGTCTTTCAACGGACTATGGTTATAAATCCGCTCTATTAGCCTTTGCACCGTTTTTGCATAGTTGGCCTTGCCAAAACTTACTGCCATGCGTATGTCGTCCTTTCACTTGGCGAAACACCAATCAATTTAAAACGTTAAAACTAATTTACCAATGGTTTGATTCGACGCCAGCATTTGGTGTGCTTGCTCGACATCTGAGGCAGCAAACTGTTGATGAATCACCGGTGTAACCTTGCCGCTGGCCATATCTGCTGCAAAATCGTGAATAAAGTCCGCAGTTAACTTGCCCTTATAGGCTAAATCGCGATTACGTAAGGTAGAACACCAAAGCTGACCGCGTTTTCGAAATAACGGCACGAGTTCGAATTCGGGCACCGTGCGTCCTCCCATCATCGCATAAATAATGATCTTACCGTCTTGAGCTAATAAGGCGACGTCTTGATTAATATAAGGCCCGGCAACCGGATCTAAGATCAGATTAAAGCCTTCTGGCCAAAACTGTTTTAACGCGTCACTAAACTGTTGCTGCCGATAGTTGATAGCATATTCAGCACCGAGCTTTAAACATGCCTCGGCTTTGTCAGCACTGCCCACCGTAACGGCACTATGCAACCCTTTAGCTTTGGCTAATTGAATAGCAGAAGTGCCAACACCACTGGCTCCCGCATGAATAAGCACACGCTGGCCAGGTTGCGCTTGGCCTTCGGTAAATAATAATTGGTAAGCCGTTAAAAAGGTTTCTGCGGTTGCTGCGGCCTGAACCATGCTCCAGCCAGTTGGTACGAGCATAGCATGCGCTTCTGGCATCACCACATATTCGGCATAACCCCCACCATTGACTAAACCAAACACTTGCCGGCCAAGCCAAGCCTCTAAACGGGCATCCGCCACCGCCACCACGATGCCAGCCACCTCTAAGCCTAAAATGTCGCTATCGCCTGGCGGTGGCGGATACAACCCTTGGCGCTGCATCAAATCAGCACGATTAATCCCACAAGCCGCTACTTGAATTAATAGCTGACCGGTCATCAATTCTGGTATAGGTTGGCTTTGCCATACTAAAACACTGTTTTTACCGGGTTGCTGTACCGAAACGGCAAGCATTTGCTGCGGAATTGGCTTGTTCATAGCACTCCATAACGATAGCTTTACGAATTTACTTTAGCTTTGTCGGTCTCTTCTCTAAAATACGCCCTTTAGTCTAGCACAGCGTACATAAAATCATGAATAGAACCGTAAACTTACCTACAATTGTCTTGCAAGATGGTCGTGAAAAGGCTCTGAACCGCCGCCATCCGTGGCTGTTTTCCAATGCCATAGATAAGGTGTTAAATACCCCTAATCGCGGCGACACGGTTGAAGTACTCAGTAGTAAAGGACAATGGCTGGCACGGGCAGCCTATTCACCGAGTTCACAAATTCGCGCCCGCATCTGGACTTTCCAACAAGATGAAGCGATTGATGTTGATTTCTTCGTACGTAAAATCAGCCGAGCATGGCAGATCCGTCAAAGTGTCTTTAATACCGAAGATACCAATGGCCTGCGCATCATAGCAGCCGAGTCGGACGATCTTCCCGGCATTACTATCGATAAATTCGCCGATGTATTGGTGGTGCAGTTATTATCCGCGGGGGCGGATGCCAAACGCAAAATGCTAGTAAGCGCTTTGCGTCAGGTTTTTCCTGAGCACAGTATTTACGAGCGTTCAGATGTTGATATCCGTAAAAAAGAAGGCTTACCACTGGTTAAAGGCTGGTTACATTTACCCCGCGAAAGCGGCGAAGTGCTCATTAAAGAGCACGGAATGACGCTGATTGTTGATATTATTGAAGGCCACAAAACCGGTTTTTACCTCGATCAACGTGCCAGCCGAGCAGCCGTGCGTCGGTATGCGAAAAATGCCGAGATTTTAAACTGCTTTAGCTATACCGGTACCTTTGGCGTAGCTGCTTTATTAGGCGGTGCTCGTCATGTGACTAACGTGGATATGTCAGAGTTAGCCTTAACTACCGCCAGCCGTAACGCCGAGCTTAATCACTTAGATTTAAATGCCCTCACCCATACAAAAGCCGATGTGTTTAAGTTATTACGACAGTATCAAGAAGAAGGCAAAACCTTTGATATGATTATATTAGACCCGCCGAAGTTTGCGGATAATAAATCACAACTCAATGGTGCCTGTCGGGGTTACAAAGATATAAACCGCTTAGCGATGCAATTAGTTAAACCTGGCGGTTTGCTCTTCACCTTTTCTTGTTCAGGCTTAATTGAAGAAGCCTTATTTCAAAAAGTCGTGGCCGATGCAGCGCTGGATGCCAAGCGAGATTGTTTGTTTATCGAACGCTTACAACAAGACAGTGACCATCTGATTGCCAGCTTTTTTCCTGAAGGCTTTTACTTGAAAGGCTTAATTTGCAAAATCTATTAAGGCAGCTTGAGCTTGGCTGAATATTTGCTCAAAGCAGATTAAAGCTCTGTATGACAGAGTATGTCAGTGTGATGTAATTGACTTGAGAATATGTCAGCAGCAGTAAACAACATGGCAATGTTGCTAGCATCAGCCAATTAATAAAGTTGCTATGCCTTTTTATTAAAAGGCACAGCAACATTTTATAGAGACAGAGTGATTAACCGCTTTAGTTAAGCTCGATGAAAGCTAATCCCAAATTGTAGCTCTCTTCGCTGTCTTGACTGCAACGCATCACCTTAGCAGTCGCATCAAGCGGCGGTACGCTGGCATTCGGCGATTCTAAACGGATGCGAATTAAAGTGCCTAACTCAATCAACTCATCGGTTTCAACCGACATCCCCGAAGCACTTAAATCACGACAAACCCCATCTATGACTCGGGCGGCTTCTGGGTCGTTAATCATCAGCTTTACATCAGCATTTACCATCATGCGGTAAAAATGCCGGTTATCATTCCTGTTTACCATATCGATTTCCTTACACTACTTAACCTTAATCTTAGCAAGCTTAACACAGCCTGCAAGTATATTATTTAAGCTCTTGTACGGCATTAAGGATCCGCTTCGCAGAAATAGGATAAGGCGTTCCCAATTGCTGCGCATGCTGTGATACTTTTAGCTCTTGTAACATCCAACTTATCGCGCTTACGGCCTCAGGTAAGGGTTGTCCAGCAAATTTGCCAAGTAGTTGCAAATAAGCTTGTTCGGCATGTTGATATTCGTGCATTAACAAGCGATCTCGATTCGGATCGACCGGCAGTTTTTCTAAACGCTTCACCATAGCACTGAGATAACGCAGTAAATCGTCCATACGCGAAGCACCATGCTTTGTAACAAAGCCTTTAAAAATCAATTGCTCTAATTGACTTTTCACATCGGCTTGTGCCTGATAATGCGCCAAGTCGACTTTGCCCTTCAAACGCTTTTGAATTTCGTGATACTGATTAAGGATCCGCTCAACCTGCAGCGCAATTTGCCGCACCCGTTCAGCTAAATCAGCACGTAAGCGCTCTTTTAGCTGTTGAAACGCGTTGGCATCTTGTACCGGCAGTGCTTGCGTAATTAACTCATCGGTGGCTGCCGCAATACAATCATCAATCAGCTCTAATACCTTACCAAAAGGATTAAAGTACAAACCCAATTTGGCGCGGTTAGGTAACGTATCTTGTAAATACTTCACTGGGGATGGAATATTCAGCAATAATAAGCGACGCAAGCCTTTGATATGTTCTTGTTGCGCGCGCTGCGGATTATCCAACAGCCGAATGGCGACACTATCGCCTTCATCAATTAAAGCCGGAAAGGCTTTAATTTCAAAACCCGCTTGCAGCTTGACATACTCTTGCGGTAAGTCACCAAAGGTCCAGTTCGTCAACGCCGCTTGCTCAATACCCTGCTCTGCCACTTCGCTAAGGCTCTGCTGTACTTCACCTTGCAGCTGCTGTTTTAACAAAGCCAACGAACGCCCCTGCGCCACGAGCTTGCGCTCATCGACAATTTTAAAATTCATTCGCAAATGCGCCGCTAAGCCTGACAGTTCCCAAGCATCTTCTGGAATATTCAGCCCCGACATTCGTTTTAATTTATACGTAACAACGTCTAACAGAGGGCCATCCTCTGGTTGAATGCTTTGCAACAAGGCATCGGCGTAATTTGGCGCAGGCACAAAATTACGCCGTAAGTTTTTTGGTAACGATTTAATCAAGGCCACTAATAATTCATGACGCAGTGCTGGGATCAACCAATCAAAGCCGGTATTTTCAACCTGATTCAGCAGCGCCAGTGGGATCAACACACTGACACCATCATCAGGTTCACCAGGTGCAAAATGGTATTCTAACGGTAAGGTTAAATTACCCTGCTGCCAGCTTTCTGGAAATTTAGCCGAAGTAATATCTGAGGCATCCCGCTGCAATAAAGCATCAGGATCGAAATTTAAAAAAGTCGCATCTTGTTGCCGTTTTTTCTTCCACCATTTAATAAAATCAACACGATTATTAGCATATACGGGAATACGCTCAGCATAAAAACTGGCTAACGCATCATCATCGATTAAAATATCGCGACGCCGAGATTTCTCTTCGAGCGATTGCACCTGCTCAATTAATTGCTGATTGTGTTGTAAAAATGCATCTTGTAGCCCCGACTCGCCATTAATCAAGCCTTCGCGAATAAACAATTGGTGAGACACGGCTTCATCAATACGGCTATACAGAACCGGTCTTTTTCCAACAATGATCACACCGTATAACGTCACTTGTTCATAAGCGACGACAGCGCCTTTTTTTCTTTTCCCAATGCGGTTCACTGTAACTGCGGTTAACCAAATGCTGCGCCAAAGGTTCAACCCATTCAGGTTCAATTTTGGCTAAACTTCGCGCATACAAGCGACTGGTTTCAACCCATTCAGCGGCCATAACCCATTTAGGTTTGCGTTTGAACAAATGGCTGCCCGGAAAAGCATAAAAACGGGTTTGCCGCGGGCCCAAATAATCGGCTTCGCTGTCTTTACAGCCAATTTGCCCTAATAAGCCGCTTAATAATGACATATGCACTTGCTGATAATTCGCGGCTTGCTCGTTGCTTTTTAGTTGCTGCTCTTGGGCCACCTGGCTTAATTGCGAAACGAGATCTTGCCACTCGCGCACACGTAGGTAGTTTAAAAATTCTAACCGGCAGTTACGGCGAAATTGATTATTCGTTAAGGCATCTTGCTGTTGTTGCAGGTGATCCCACAGTTTAAGCCAACTGCTAAAATCCGAATCCGGATCGGCAAAGCGGCTATGTAATTCATCGGCTTTTTGCTGTTTATCCAGTGGCCGTTCTCGCGGATCTTGGATCGATAACGCCGCCACAATCACTAACACTTCCCGCAAGGCGCCATTATCACTGGCGGCTATCACCATCCGAGCTAAACGCGGATCGATAGGTAAACGTGCCAGTTGTTTTCCTAACGCGGTTAATTTTAGTGGGTCTTTACCGCGCTGCTGTGCAATTGCACTGAGCTCTTCTAACAGCTTTAAACCATCATTGACGAAGCGGCTATCGGGTTTTTGTAAAAAAGGAAAGGCTTCAATATCACCTAATCCCAGCGCCAGCATTTGCATAATCACCGATGCAAGGTTCGTACGCAGGATCTCCGGATCGGTAAACTCGGGGCGTCCGATAAAGTCTTCTTCGCTATATAAACGAATACAAATACCGGCAGCGACCCGACCACAGCGGCCTTTTCGCTGATTCGCGCTCGCTTGACTGATCGCTTCAATGGGTAATTGTTGTACTTTAGAGCGATAACTATAGCGCGAAATACGCGCAGTACCCGGATCGATCACATAACGGATCCCCGGTACCGTTAAGGAAGTTTCGGCCACGTTGGTTGATAACACAATACGTCGGCCTGCATGTTGCTGAAAAATCCGATTTTGCTCGGCAGCACTTAGCCGTGCATACAGCGGTAAAACTTCGGTGTGCGGTAATTGCAGTTTTTCTAGCGCATCGGCCGTATCACGAATTTCACGCTCACCGTTTAAGAAAATTAAAATGTCACCTGGCGGCTCTTGATAGAGCTCATTGACGGCATCAAAGATACCTTGCAGCTGATCGCCATCTTTATCATCCAGTTCACTGTAAGGGCGATAACGCACTTCTACCGGATAAGTTCGCCCCGACACTTCAACAATAGGCGCATCGAAAAAATGCTTCGAAAACCGTTCAGGATCAATTGTCGCAGAAGTAATAATGACCTTTAAATCAGGACGCTTAGGTAATAATTGCTTCAAATAACCTAATAAGAAATCGATATTTAAGCTGCGCTCATGCGCTTCATCAATGATCAACGTATCGTATTGATTTAAAAACCGGTCATGCTGCATCTCGGTCAGCAAAATACCGTCGGTCATTAACTTTATTAAGGTATCGGCATGAGTATGATCGCCAAAGCGGATTTTATAACCAACTTGCTGCCCAACCTGACAATGTAATTCTTCAGCTAAACGCGCACAAACACTGCGGGCGGCAAGACGGCGGGGCTGGGTATGGCCGATCGTACCGGCCACACCTCGGCCAAGCTCTAAACAAATTTTCGGGATCTGAGTGGTTTTCCCCGAACCGGTTTCACCGGCAATGATTACCACTTGATGCGCAGCAATGGCGGCTTTAATCTCATCTTTTTTAGCAACAACCGGTAACTCTTGAGGGTAATGAAGCGCCGGCACGGCTTTCGCCCGCACTTGGCGCAGCGCCATGGAGCGCTCAATATCGGCACAGAGCCGAGACAATTTACTTTGTTGTGCTGCAACGTCAGCGAGTTTTTTTAGCGCAGATAATTGGCGACGGAAACGAAACTGATCTTGCAGTAAGCAATCAGCCAATTTTGCGTAACATTCGGAAACAGAAAATGGTGCTGTAGCAGACAAAATAACGCCCTCAGAAGTCAGAGGGCGCAATGCTACCAAGTAAGGGTGCGGCAATCCAGTAATACGCTACACCGCCGGCTAACTGAAGTGTAAATATACTGAGGCGTCAGTGATTAACCCACTTTACCGTAATAAGTGTAAATTTACTGAGGCGTTAGTGTTTAACCTACTTTTCCGTAATGCGAGTGCAGTTCCTTGTCTATTGCCGCTAACACAGCGGAACGGGTAATGATCCCCAGTAAAAAACCATCATCGTCGACAACCGGATAGAGTTTCGGCTGCGCTTTCAACATAGTTTGTGCCACATCAATGATGCCGTAGTAATCTTTAACCGTCAGCACATTCGTTTGCATAATATCTGACACTTTAAATGATTGCTGATCGTGATAGGTTGACATCAGCATTCTGGCTAAACAATCTTGCTCTGAAATAAACCCAATAATTTTGCGCCGTTCATCAATAACCGGCCCACCGGTTTGTCGGCATTTAATTAATCGATCAACAGCCATTTCTACTGGCATCTCCGCATTAAACGTCACGGGATGCTTATTCATATAATCAGCGACTTTCAGTAAATCCATATTTCCCCCACAACAACCTGTTAGTTAACTTTTTAAGCTTAGCTCATCAGGTTAATTTTGCATGGGGGGTTAACGATTAATTCTCAGCGTTGTCACTAAAAATTTCTACCCGCAATGGCGTGACTGCGCCACGCATTGCGCGGTACATCCCTTCAGTATTAAACGCCCAGCTTAATTGCCCTGCCGCGTCCACCACAATAACACCGCCAGTGCCCCCTACTTTTGCCAGTTCACTCATGACTTCTTGCGCGGCCAAAGAGCCCGTTTTACCTTGATATTTAACCCGTGCGCAGATATCAGAAGCCACTTGATAGCGGATAAAGTATTCACCATGGCCTGTCGCAGAAACCGCACAGCTGCTGTTATCCGCAAAGTTACCGGCACCGATCACCGGAGCATCGCCAATGCGGCCATAGCGTTTCGCGGTCATACCACCGGTTGAAGTGGCAGCGGCTAAATTACCAGCCTGATCTATCGCAACCGCGCCCACGGTGCCCATGCGCCAGGCTGGATCAAATGGGATCTGTGCTTGATGCGGTTGCGGTGCCATAGCTTGCTTAGCGCGTTGCAAGGCTTCATACCGAAACTCGGTGTTGTAATAGGTATTTTTCACTCGCTCAAGTGGTAAGGTATCTGCAAAGGCTTCAGCTCCGGCGCCAGCAAGCATGACATGCTCAGATTGCTCCATCACGGCGCGCGCTAATAAAATGGGGTTTTTAATCGTACTTATCCCCGCCACGGCACCGGCTTGTCGGTCTTGTCCCTGCATGATTGACGCATCCAATTCATGCTGCTCATCAAAGGTATATACCGCCCCCTTGCCCGCATTAAATAACGGTGAATCCTCCAACAGCATCACTGCAGCAGTCACGGCATCTAAGCTGCTACCGCCTTGCTGTAGTACCGCGTAACCCTGCTCTACGGCTTGGGTTAACGCCGCTTCATAGGCTTGTTGCTGCACGGTTGTCATCTGTGTTTTGTTGATCGTGCCTGCACCACCATGAATAACAATACCAACGGGGCTTGCTGCGAATGAACTAACACAAGCAACACCTAGCAATGCCGCTAAAACGGAAACTTTCATCGTCTTTTCTACCTTTTTCAGTGAATAAGTTCTGCTATTAGATGTACGTTATTTCAGCGGGCTCAGCAAGTATATCGGTTGATTATGCTATTTCTTGCGATAGATCAAAACGTAAAATCAGCTAGTGCTTATATTAACGCTCGTTGTTAGCATTTTTGGTGATACAACACTAACCTGACATTTGGCGCCTTTATTGGGCGCCTTTTTTTTGTTGCTCACCCGCTTGCTAAGCGCTGAGTCAATCGAAGGTGTATTGCATGCTGGATGGCACTGACCGCCTTAAGTTAGCCCATAAATGCTTTGCAAAACAGCATTCAACGCCGCTTTATTCTTGCTAAGACAAAAAACGAATTACAACATCGATTTCTTTTCTTAAACGTCAATGCTATGTTCTGTGTTTCATCTTTGTTCGGAGCTTCGCTATGTCTTTCTTCACTCGTCCGTTCAGCCGCTTAGGGCTGATTGTTTGTCTCACCGTTATGTCTCCCGTGCAGGCAGAAAACGTTCTTAGCGCCGGTGCGGTCGCCAGCCCAGATCGTTATGGTGCAGAAGTAGCGGCTGCGGTGCTAAAACAAGGCGGCAATGCCGTTGATGCAGCAGTGGCTACGGCTTTAACCTTAGCGGTAACCTATCCTGAGGCAGGCAATATCGGTGGCGGTGGCTTTATGACACTGTGGTTTAACAATAGAGCCTATTTTCTTGACTATCGGGAAATGGCACCGGCAAAAGCGCACCGTGATATGTATTTAAATGCCGAAGGTGAAGTGATTGAAGGCATGAGCTTAGTGGGTCATCGAGCTTCGGGCGTGCCAGGTACCGTCATGGGCTTGTGGCAAGCACACCAGCAATTCGGCAGCTTGCCTTGGGCAAGTTTAGTCGCGCCAGCGATTAAACTGGCAGAGGAAGGCTTTACCGTGCCAGATAAAGCCTATCATTATGAAGGGAATGCACTGCAACGTTATGCCGGACGGACAAACTTTGCTGACTATTTTGGCGCAATGCGCCCAGGCGAACAGTTTAAACAACCGGCTTTAGCAAAAACCTTAAGCCGAATTGCTGAGCATGGGCCAGCCGATTTTTACCAAGGTGAAACCGCAAAATTACTGTTAGCTGAAATGACAAGGGGGCAAGGTTTAATCAGTGCCGAAGACTTAGCTAATTATCGGGCAGTCTGGCGCAACCCTATTGTGACTACTTGGCGCGATAAACAATTGATAACCGTCGCACCACCTAGCTCAGGAGGTATTGCGTTAATTCAATTGCTAACGTTAAAAGATCTGAATGCCCCCCACTTTGCTAATGTCAGCCATAACTCGGCCCAATACGTTCACTTGATTGCCGAAATCGAAAAACGCGTTTTTGCCGATCGTGCCGATTATCTTGGTGATCCTGATTTTACTGAAGTACCACAGCAACGCTTACTCGATCAGCGTTACTTAGCCAAGCGCGCCAGTGAAGTGAATGCCAAGGCTATTTCAGAGACGGCAAAAGTACGCCCGGGTTTAGAATCTGAGCAAACCACGCATTTTTCCATCGTCGATAAAGCCGGTAATGCGGTGTCAAATACCTATACCCTGAATTTAGATTATGGCAGTGGTGTTGTGGTGACCGATGCAGGCTTTTTATTGAATAATGAAATGGATGATTTTTCTGCCAAAGCCGGTGTGCCGAACGCTTTTGGTGTGGTTGGTAGCGATGCCAATGCCATTGCGCCGAAAAAACGCATGTTATCCTCGATGACGCCGAGTATTGTGTTAAAAGATCAAAAACTGGAATTAGTGATTGGCACACCTGGTGGCTCAACCATTTTCACCAGTATCTTTCAGGTGATGCTGAATATTTACGATTATAAAATGACTCCCGCTGCTGCGGTAGCTGCGCTGCGCTTTCATCATCAATTATTACCTCAAGATCAAATTCGCTTAGAACCCTATGCCAATTTAGCCAGCGAAGTGGCAGCAGAGTTAAGACAGCGTGGATATCAGCTTCACACGCCAAACTGGAACCTTGGCGATATTCAATTAATTAAAATTGAAAATCAGACACCGATCGCCGTGGCCGATCCACGAGGTCGCGGTGTAGCGTTACTGGTTGAAGATTAATTACCGCTCGCTACTGTACTAAAGCCTTATTGTCGTTAGTCGCATGCTGACCGATAGTAAGGCATCTAATTGTTATTTTTGGAGTGACTATGTTGTCATGTCGTTTAGCTGTGCTCAGTGCTATGGTAGTCAGTACCTCTCTCGCGGCCAGCGAACCCTTACCTAAATTGAATTTAACCGCAAATATCACCGTTTCAGGCTTGTCTTCCGGCGGGTATATGGCCGGTCAGTTTCATCAAGCTTATGCTGAAGAAGTGACGGGGGTCGCCATTTTAGCCGCTGGGCCGGTTAACTGTGCTCAAGGCGATTTACGTATTGCTATGGGGCACTGCATGGCGAACCCGAACTCAGAGCCTGATTTAGCCTCTATTGAAACGAAACTGAATCAGTTACGCGAGGCGGGAGAATTAGCGCCACTGAGCGCGGTACAAGGCGCTAAAGTGTGGTTGTTCAATGGCAGTGCCGATCAAACCGTGTCAGCTAAAGTCGGCGCGGCCTTAGCCAAACAATATACTCATTGGTTACCTGCAGCGCAGTTAGCCGTTGTGGCCGATCAACCTTTTGCGCACCACTTTCCCACGGCAAAAGCCGGTTTAACTGAGTGTGATAAATCAGAATCACCTTTTATCGCCAGTTGTCAGTATGACGCTGCAGCAAAACTACTGGGCCATATCTTGGCGAAACCTTTAAAAGCCGCTACGGATCCGATTGGTCAGTTACTGAAACTGGATCAACACCAGTTAGCACCCGCCAGTCAAGGTCAGTTAGCACAGTATGGTTATGTGTATATCCCGCAAAGCTGTGCTGCCGGTCAACGTTGTGACTTGCACATTAGCTTTCATGGCTGTCGACAAGACGCTAGCCAGATTGGAGAAGCCTATCTGCGACAAACCGGTTTAAATGACTATGCTGAAGCTAATCAACTGGTGGTGTTATATCCGCAAGTTGAAAAAAGCACGTTAAACCCGTTTGGCTGTTGGGATTGGTGGGGCTATAGCGCAAGCAATTATCTCACCAAAAAAGGCCCACAGAACCTTGCCGTAAAACAATTGGCGGCGGCTCTGCGTTAACACTCTAACAAGAGGCGGTGTTTGCGGACGCCGCCAATAATTGCTCCAAACAATGCTGCTCTACCCCATAAAACTGCTTTAAAGCGGCAATCTTGGCTAACACAGCGCTATTATCCTCAGGGCTTTGGCGCTTTGTTGCTAAGATCATTTTGTTCTTACTGGTATGTTCCAACGAAATAAACTCAAACACCTTGGTCTGATAGCCGTGTGCTTCTAATAGCAATGCGCGCAAACTGTCGGTGAGCATTTCTGCTTCCTGCCCCAAATGAATACCATGCTGTAGCATGGGGGCTAGCACGTCGGGTAAGCGTACCTGGGGGCGAATTTCTTTATGACAACAGGGTGAGCACATGATGATCTCTGCTCCGGTACGGATCCCCATATGCAGTGCGTGATCCGTCGCGGTATCACAAGCATGTAACGCCACCATGATATTAATACCCCGAGCTTTAAAGTGCTTTACATCACCTTGTTCAAAATTCAGACCGCTTAACCCCAGCGATTGGGCCGTGTTATTACATAAATCCACTAAAGGTTGACGCAACTCTACACCGGTAACCTGCACCGTTAAACCTAAGGTATGGGTAAAGTAATCATGCATAGCAAAGGTTAAATAAGCTTTACCCGAGCCAAAATCGGCTACGCGTAACTGTTGCCGCTGACTCAAACCGGTTTCTTTTACCGCAGCCGCTAAAATTTCGACAAACTTATTCAGCTGTTTCCATTTATTGGATAGCGCCGGAATAATCTGACCTTGCTGATCAGTGACCCCTAACGCTTTTAAAAACGGCTGGCTTTGCTCGACATAGCGCTGCTTTTGCCGATTATGACTGGCCACATTCACAGCTTGGACTTGGTGCGCTTGGCAGCTTATAAGAAACTTACCTTTTTTGCTTAAACTAAGCTGACATTGCTGCGAGCTAGTATTTAAATTAGCTTGCCGAAAATCATTCAGTAATAACCCCGCAATAACACTAAGCGCCTGCTCTGGCAGCAAGTTTTTTGTAACATGATTGGTTTGATAATGATAAACACACTTTAGCTGCCATTGTGCTTTTAGCTGCACAGGGGTAATTTCTAAGCGTTGCAAAGCAGTTTCTTTACCATGGTATTTACTCAAGACTATTTTCACCAGTTGCTCGGTACGGATGGCCTGCTTTAGCACATCGATAAACTGCTGATAGTTTGTTTGTTCTAGCATAACAATACTCCTAAAGGATCGGCGCCAGCATATGAGCCGCAGATGAAAACACACGATGCCACCAAGGCTGGGCCTGTAATTCTGTTAAGTATATTTGGCAGGGCGAAGCAAAGTCATGTTGAAATTTTGCTATTTGAATTGATATCATCACTTCAACGGGTAACAACATGCCATAAAGATGAAACAAGACAAGAGGGATTAATAACAGACGGTACTTAATCACTAAATATGTGTTAATGAAGCTATAACCATCGCTGATTTTGCGTTGAATAACTCACTGAAATGATTTTTACAGGAAACAAAAAGCGCTTCACCTAGCCCTAATACCCATATCGACATTTAATGTAGCAGTAAACATAAAGGATGAATTTAAGCCGTTTGGGCAAAATCAACGTTCATTTCAAAGAGTTGTGCACGATTACGCAATACGCGGATCACGCTGCCACGAGTGAGCAACTTACCCGCTAAGGTTTCGCCTTTGGTCAGCAGTAAACATTCGATACATTCTAAGTCTGAAGCGACCACTAAAGCAGGAATAATATCTTTACCCTGTAATTGCACTAACTGATATAAACCAATGTCTTGTTGGCGCTGAGTAACGAAATACCAGCTTTTATGCGCAGATAATTGGCGATAACGATTAGCTAAAGCGTGCAAAGCAAACTGTTCTCGCTCTTCATCACTTAAGGGCAAAGGTAATAACACATCATGAAAACGCCAAAACGCCTCAGCTTCCTCTAACGAAAAAGGCTGTGAGACGATTTTTTGATTGAGCACAGCGCCCGTTAACTCGGAAGTGAACGATGACGATGCACTCAAGGTTAACAACAAGCGATCTGCTTCTTGGCAATAATGCCAAACCCAATGTTCTGATGGCGTTAACATCTGATGTTCTTTACTCCTTGAAACAGAACAGATAACTACAAAGTACTATAGCACGCAGATCAGATTTGAAAAGCGCAATTCACATTAAAAACGTTTTTTTATAGCGATTCAACGATGTTTTTCACGAGTTTAGGGCCATGATAGATAAAACCGGTGTAAACTTGTAGCAGATCTGCTCCTGCCGAAAGTTTTGCTTGCGCTGAAGCCGAATTGTTGATACCGCCCACACCAATAATAGGAAAGTCTTTACCTACTTTATGGCGTAACTGAGCGATGACTTCCGTACTTTTGTGTTGTACGGGTAAACCACTTAAGCCACCTGCTTCATTGGCAAAAGGTAAATTCACCACTTGGCTACGATCTAAAGTGGTATTGGTGGCAATAGCACCGTCCATTTTACTACGCAGTAAGGTGTCAGCGACTTGTTCCACCGCGATTAAATCCATATCCGGTGCTATCTTCACGAAAACCGGCACATACTTATCATATTGAGCTTGTAAGTCTAATTGCTCGTTTTTTACCGCCATTAATAAATCGAGTAAGGCTTCACCAAATTGTAAATCACGTAAGCCCGGCGTATTTGGCGATGAAATATTGACCGTGATATAGCTGGCATGGGCGTAAACCTTGCGCATACAGTGAATATAGTCATCTTTACCCTGCTCGTTCGGGGTATCTTTGTTTTTACCAATATTAATACCCAGCACGCCTTTGTATTGGCTGTTTTTGACATTGTTAACGAGATAGTCAACACCTTTATTGTTAAAGCCCATGCGATTAATAATGGCTTCGGCTTGTGGTAAACGGAACATCCGCGGCTTATCATTACCCGCTTGTGGCCGTGGCGTTACTGTACCTACTTCAATAAAGCCAAAACCCATTTGGCCAAAAGCATCAATACAATCCGCATTTTTATCTAGACCGGCGGCTAAACCAACCGGGTTATCAAAATGGATCCCTGCTATCGTTTTGGGTTTTGCCACTAATTGTTGCCGCCATAAGCCTGCAACAGGAGAATGCGCTAACCGTTTTAGGCTGCCTAAAGCGAAGTCATGCGAGCGTTCAGCATCACAGGTAAATAACAGTTTCTTGGTCAATGAATAAAACATAGTTGGTCCTGCAATAAAAAACCCCGGAAAAACCGGGGTATTGTAATGACTTTACGGCTAAAACAACAGCATCAAACTGACTGACTTAACAACATCAATTCACGCATCGCCACTGAGAATTTTGCAAATTCATGACTTTGCGTTGTTTTAAACTCGGCTAACATTGAGCGCCAGCGCTCAACTAAGCTATGATGTTGATCTAACCAATTGTCAATTATTTCGTCGGTATCACAAGCATTACCGCAGTTTTTCACCACTACCGCAGTTAAACCTCGTTGTTGCCAATCTAATTCTTCACGATAAGAGGCACGTGCCAGCGCTTGCCAGTGGTTGGCAACCGGTTGCCGAGTGATTTGCTCGAGGAACCAATGTAACTCCAGCTTGTCGCCCAGTTTGAAGTAAATTTCTGACACCATCGCTAATGGCAGTTGTTGATTATCCGCCACTTGGGCAATATCCATTACCGAAAATACCGTGCTTAACTGCGTCAGATAACGGGCAATCTCAGCCGGGATACCCTGTTCAGTTAACACCTTGCTCTTTTCCGTTAATTCCTGCATTTCACGCTCGGCCACGTATTTCGACAGATCGTGAACCAGATCATTATAAGCAGGCTGGAAGAAAGCAATCGTTTGTTTGATATCTAATGACTTGTCACGATGACGCACAAACCAACGCGTGGCACGGCGAATAGTACGACGTAACTGGAACAGCACACGGCTTTGTAAATCTGCAGCAATTTTATTGTCGAGTAACTCTAATTGTTTCCAATGGCTTCCCACTTCAAACAACTCACGGACGATAGCATAACAAATGGCCACTTCCGATACTGAGGCGCCCGTTTCTTCGAACATACGTTGCACAAAGTTAGGCCCCATTTCATTAACCAGCATATTGGCCAGTTTAGTGGCAATAATTTCGGCTTTTAACGGGTGTTGGCTGATTTGCTCAGCAAACTTTGTTTGCAATACTTTTGGAAAAGCGCCACTGAGTAACTGTTGGAAATAGGCATTATCGGAAATATCTGGCGTAACTAAACGCTCTTTTAATACCATCTTGCCATAGGCCGTTAGGATAGCCAGTTCTGGACGGGTTAAACCCATGCCTTTAGCCATACGATCGGCAAGATCATCATCAGAAGGTAAGAATTCTAATTCACGATTTAGCTTACCGTCTTTTTCTAAAGCGTGGATAAAACGCGTGTATTCTTTAATTTGCTCAGAGCCGAGTAATGAAGACAAGCTAATGCTTTGCGTTTGACGGTAACAATCTTTAATCACGATTGCCGCCACATCATCCGTCATTTCGTTTAACAACTTATTACGTTGTTTGATGGTTAAATCACCACCTGTGACAAGCGCATTCAAGAGGATCTTGATATTAACTTCGTTATCAGAGCAGGTGACACCACCGACGTTATCAACGAAGTCGGTATTGATACGACCACCGTTGTTAGCAAACTCGATACGACCACGCTGCGTCGCACCTAAGTTACCCCCTTCACCGAAGATCTTCGCTTTTAAATCACGACCATTCACCCGCAGGGCTTCTGAGCCACGATCGCCCACTTCAGCATGACTTTCATTCGTCGCTTTCAGATAAGTACCGATACCACCGTTCCAAATTAAATCCACTGGCATGGTTAAGCATTCACGAATTAATTCATTCGGCGTCATGGTCGCTTTGCTCGTGCCTAACATCTCTTTCATTTGTGATGAAAGTTTGATGGATTTCGCACTGCGACTGAAAATAGCACCACCTTCTGAAATCAATGACTTGTCATAGTCATCCCAAGTTGATGTCGGCAGATTAAATAAACGCTCGCGCTCTTTAAACGAGCTTGCCGCATCAGGATTCGGGTCAACGAAGATATGCATATGGTTAAATGCCACTTGCAAGCGGATATGTTTTGACAACAGCATACCGTTACCAAATACGTCACCGGCCATATCACCGATACCGACACAGGTAAAATCGGTCGTTTGACAATTGATGCCAATTTCACGAAAGTGGCGTTTAACCGCTTCCCAACCGCCGCGAGCAGTAATACCCATCTTCTTGTGATCGTAGCCATTAGAGCCACCTGAGGCGAAGGCATCACCTAACCAGAAGGAATACTCTTCTGAAATACCGTTTGATATATCTGAGAAGGTCGCCGTGCCTTTATCTGCTGCGACGACTAAATACGGATCATCTTCATCTAAACGCACAACATCAGTAGGTGGAACGATACTGCCTTGCACGATATTGTCGGTAATATCTAACAAACCACGAATAAAGGTGCGATAGCAATCTTTACCTTCATTGATAAAGGCTTCACGCCCGCCGGTTTCCGGTAGTTTTTTACATACAAAACCGCCTTTTGCACCTGACGGCACAATAACGGTGTTTTTAACTTGCTGAGCTTTAACCAAGCCAAGCACTTCGGTACGGAAATCTTCGCGTCGATCTGACCAACGTAGCCCACCACGCGCCACCTTACCAAAGCGTAAATGCACACCTTCAACCCGAGGTGAATAAACGAAAATTTCAAACATCGGTAGCGGCAATGGCACTTCAGGGATCAGATCAGGTTTGATCTTAAATGAGATGTATGGCTTGTCGCTGTTATCAGCCGCTTTTTGATAATAGTTGGTACGCAAGGTTGCGTTAATCATATCAACGAAACGGCGGATAATCCTATCATCATCCAAGTTAGCGACATTTTCTAACTGTGCGGCAATTTGCTCTTCCAGTTTTTCAATCGACTTAGCGGTAGCTTTCGATTTTGGATCGAACTTCATGCTAAACAACTGCACCAATAAACCGGCTAAGCCCGCATAGCGCGAGAACGTATTTTCAACGTAAGCCTGCGAGAAGGTGCTACCAATTT
Source organism: Alishewanella sp. HL-SH06 (assembly GCF_052656265.1). Taxonomy (NCBI): domain Bacteria; kingdom Pseudomonadati; phylum Pseudomonadota; class Gammaproteobacteria; order Alteromonadales; family Alteromonadaceae; genus Alishewanella; species Alishewanella sp. HL-SH06. Next base: position 2,123,216 of record NZ_CP199752.1, on the reverse strand, counting down.
GCCGTTTATACTTAGCATACGCACGAATAATTGACGCTTCACGACCAGTAATGCCTGCACCTAAAATTAAGCGGTTGAAACCATCGTCTTCTAACTGCCCTAACCAAACTTTGGTTAAAGAATCTTGAAAGCTTTGTTGTGCTGCAGCAAAGTCGGCCGGTAACTCCCCCGTTAACTCCATAGCGAAGTTTAAGATCCAACTAACAGAACCATCCGGACACTTCACTGCATAAGGCGTTTCACCGATAACCCGTAAACCGAAGTTCTCTAACATCGGTAACACATCAGATAAGTGGATAGGATGATCTTTATGGAATAAGTTTAAACGTACTGCTTTGCTGTCTTTGCTCTCTTCTTGTGGCCGGTAGAACAACATTTCCAGCTTATGTTCAGCATTTAAGCCTTCTAACTTACCGATATCAACCAAGGCATCATTCGGTAACATGTCTTCTTTATAGGCTCGTGGAAAGGCAAGTAAATACTTACGACTAAGGTCACGACCTTTGGCTTCGCCATAAACACCAATTAAGGCTGTTTCGAGTTTATCTTCCCAAGTACGGGCGGCTTCAACCAGGTTACGTTCAATTTCTTTCACTTTATACTCAACTTGGCGGTCATTGATCCGCACCAAATAATGGGTGCGGGCCAACACAGATTCAGAGAAATACGTAGTAAACTCAACTGGCTCAGTCGATCCTAAAGCTTGTGCCAGTAAGGCTTGCGTATCTTTACGTAATTGCGTGTTATAGCGTTCTCGCGGCACATAAACCATCGCCGTAACAAAGCGGCCAAAGGTATCTGCACGCAAAAATAAACGTGTCATGTCACGCTCCTGCATTTGCAGTACGCCCATGCTCACATCTAATAATTCATCAACGTTCGCTTGTAATAATTCATCACGCGGATACGTTTCTAAAATATTCAATAACGCTTTGTAGGCATGTGTGCCCACCGCGAATTCTGAACGGGTCATCACTTGTTGCAGTTTACTTTGCAGTAATGGAATATCTGCTGCACTGTTGTTGTACAAACTGGATGAATAAAGACCGATAAAGCGATCCTCACCCACCACCTTACCATTCTTATCAAAACGCTTGATACCGATATAATCGATATAGGCTGGGCGATGTACACGAGATTTATTGTTGGTTTTGGTTAATACCAGCAACGAGCTATTTAACGCTTGCACACGGCCACGTTCGGGTAATTCGGATAACATCAAATCACGTGGTTCAGAGCGACGCATTAAGCCGAGCGCACTGTCTTTATGGGCAACAATTTGGTAATCGCCCTTTACCGGATTAATGTCATAAGCGCGATAACCCAATAAAGTGAAGTTATCTTTCACTAACCAATTTAAAAACGCCGTAGTTTCGGCGATGTCTTCTTTGCTGGCTTTACCCGCATGCTTAGGTAATGCCGCGATCACCGCTTCTAATTTTTGTTTAGCCGGTTGCCAATCTTGCACAGCTAAAGACACATCTTCCATCACAGACAACAACTCGGCTTTTAACGCGTCGATAGCGCTAGCATCCGTCATCCGGTCAATTTCAATATGAAACACGGTTTGTTGTGTGGTGGGATCGGTTAAACGACCTAATTTTGAAAAATCGGTTATGGTGCCGTCTTTCTCACGTTTAGTTTGCAGCGGGTTGTGTAATAACAAGTGTGCGGTAATGCCATGACGGGTTAACGCCATTCGCACCGAATCAACTAAAAATGGCATATCTTGCACAACTAACTCAACAATAGTGTGCTTAGATTCCCAACCATGGCGAGCCAGTTCAGGGTTAAACACCCGGATCCGTGCGGCAGCATCGGCATGCTGATTTAATGTTTGCCATAAACTGAGGGCAGCACCATAGAGATCACTGTCATTACGACCGACTAAATCTTCGTTGGACATATTTCCATAGAGGGTTAAAGCAAACTTTTCGACTAACGTTACTTGCTCTTTTACTTTTTGTTTGATGAGCTTGCTGACGTTTTGTAGTAACACTGAGGGTAGACTGTCTAACTTGGTCATTATTATTACATCCTTTTATCAATCACTGCGAGGTCGCATGATCCACAAAATTATAAGGGATGGTGCAGGTGCAGTGTAGTAATTATTGTAGCGCTTTTGAAGTGATATTTCTGGCTTTTATGCTGGTTAAACCAGTGTTTAGCCTGAAGATTTGGTTGATTATTCAAGCACCCTAAATAGAAAATGGCCTTACGGCCATTTTCTCATTGCATCACTGCATAAATATGTCAAAACGCGTTAAGCGCAATCGCTTAGTTTTTGCGCCAAAAGAAGCTCGCCAGTGCCGGTAAAACCACAATAGCGCCGAGCATATTGACAATAAACATGAAGGTTAACAGGATCCCCATATCTACCTGGAACTTCAGTGCTGAAAACACCCAGGTGCTTACACCAATCGCTAAGGTGATACCTGTAAACAAGACTGCGCTGCCCCGCTCTTTTAAGGCTTCAAAATAAGCTTGGCGCAGTGGCATACCTTCACGCAACTGCTGGCTCATTGTTGATAAAATATAAATGCCGTAATCAACACCAATACCCACACCCAGCGCAATCACTGGCAACGTTGATACGGTTAAACCGATTTCCAGTTTCGTCATTAACGCGGTCGCTAACACGGATACGACATACAGCGGGATAATCACGGCAGCCGTTGCCCGAACAGAGCGGAAACTCAGTAAACACAATACGATGACCGCAGCATAGACATACCACATCATCGGTTGTTGCGCATCGCTCACCGCCTCATTGGTGGCGGCCATCACTCCTGCAGGGCCTGTCGCTAACGCAAACCGCGTTTGCTCATCACCTAATTCTGCACCGTATTGCTTCACCGCAGCAACAACACGCTCGATGGTTTCAGCTTTGTGATCTTCTAAAAACAACATCACTGGCATCACCGAACAATCGGCGTTAAGTAAACCCGTGCTGGTTTCAACGCGCGAAGACGCTTGCACCAAACTTTGTGTGTTACGGGGTAAAACTCGCCATTTCGCATTACCTTCGTTGTAGGCTGCGTTAATCACTTTTGATACCGACGGCAAAGAAACGGCTGACTGCACCCCAGGTACGTTTTCCATTAACCAGTGAAATTGATCGATCCGATCCATTATTTCATGGTGAGTGCAAGCACTTGGAATGGTTTCAACCATCACATTGATATAATCCACCGAAATTGCAAAACGGTCGGTGATCATAAAGGTATCTTGGTTATAACGAGAGTCTTCATGTAAAGCCGGGGCACCGGCATGCAGATCACCGATTTTTAACTGCTGGCTTTGCCAATGGCCATAAGCAAATAACAAGGCCGTAGCGAGTAAAATGACCGTTGCATAAGGCCGAGTTGCGAAGGCCGATAAGGCCATCCATACTTTTTCCGCACGCAGATTAGGCGCAGCTACTTTTTGCTTGTACTTATCGCTAAAGCGCACAAACGACATTAACACCGGTAACAACACCAAGTTAGTCAGGATGATCACAGCAACACCTAAACTGGCTGTGATAGCAAGCTCACGGATCACGCCAATTTCGATAATTAATAGCGTTAAGAAACCCACCGTATCCGATAACAGCGCCACACCACCTGGTACTAACAATTTGCGGAAGCTGGCTTGGGCGGCCGTTTTTGCATTCATGCCGCTAGCAACCCGTTTACCGGTGGAGTTAATCATTTGCACACCATGACTTACACCAATGGCAAAGACTAAAAACGGTACCAGTATCGACATCGGATCGATACCAAAACCCAGTACCGTTAATAAACCAATTTGCCAAACCACCGCAATTAATGAACAAGCAATGGGCAATACCGTAAGCATTAACGAGCCGGAGAACAAAAATACCATGATGGAAGTGATTACAATCGCAACGCCAAAGAACGCCACGACACCCTTAGCACCTTCAGCCACATCGCCAACCATTTTGGCAAAACCAATAATATGCACACTGATTTGCTCAGATTGATATTTTGCCCGAATGTCGTTTTCTAACGTCGAGGCAAAAGCAATGGTATCGACGGGTAAGTTGGTTTCTGGATCCAACTCTAATAACGAAGCGGTGATCATGGCACAGCTGTAATCGTCAGCAACCATCCGGCCAACCACACCCGCTTTTTCGGTATTTTCTTTTACTTTGGCAAGACCACGCGCGTCAGCCGTAAAATTAGCCGGGATCACTGGGCCACCAGCAAAACCATCTTCTACCACTTCAATAAAACGCGTACTAGGACTGAACAGAGATTTAACTAATACCCGCTCAATACCGGGTGTATACACCACATCATCGTGGGCACGACGAAAGCTATCAAAAAAATTGGCATTGAAAATATCACCACTGGCATCGCACATGGCGATCAGAATGTTATTTGCACCACCAAAATCCGCTTCATGCTTCAGATAGGTTTGCATGTATTCATGCTTTAAGGGGATGTTCTTACTAAAAGCGGCATCCAATTTAATGTCTGTTGCTTTAAACAACAGCAATAACGTGGTGAGTGCAAAAAGCACAATCACGATCAGCCGATGCCGAAACAAGCCAATTTCAATTTTATTTACCAGCCAATTCATACTCATATTATTCAGACTTACTTAATGGTGTTAATTTAATGCCTACCTCAGTGACCAGTAACAACTGCTCACCTAGGGCGACACCATTTAAAATAGCGCGACCATCGGCTTGTGACATATCTTGAAAACTTTGACCGTTATCTTCGCTTCGCAGCAGTGCGCCAGCATTACCAGTAATAAACAGTCGACCTGCTGAATCAGCAAAAAGACTGTTGAGGGTAGCAGACACCGGCAAATCAATTTGCTGCCAACTATCGCCATCATCCTCACTTAAAAAAACGTGACCGCGTAAACCCGCAGTCACAATACTGCCCTGTTCGGTGCGATGCACAGCAAACAAGGAGCCATTGTAAAATTCTTCTAAACGCTGCCAACTAGCGCCGGCGTCGTCACTTTTGGCCATAAAACCCGCTTCGCCCACCATGATGATTTGCTGATCGTTGACAATTAACCGATTAAAATGTGGCAACACCGACTCGCGTTCTAATAAATACATTTCAGGATCGGTTTCTTCTAAATCAGCTAAATATTCAGCGTCATCTGCTGAGACTAAGGTTTTGTGGAAGGTCGGTTGCCAAGACACTCCACCATCAGACGTCGTAAAAAACAGACCGTATGCGCCAATAGCCAAGCCTTGTTGCCGATTGAAAAAATAAATATCCATCAAAGGCTTATCTTGTTCTGGCAGGAATTGCTGCAGTTGCCAGTTTTTGCCACCATCTTGAGTATGTAAAATGGTCGCGTCGTGCCCAACCGCCCAGCCATACTGATCGTCTGTAAAATAGACCGAAGTAAGTAATGATTGAACAGGCACAGTAGCTTGTTGCCAGTTTTTGGCATCATTGCTCAGCAATATGTGACCACGTTGACCCACAGCAGCAAAACCTTGCTGCCCGACCTTAACCACATCAGTTAAGAGCGATTGGCTTGCCAACGGCATCATATAAGCCGCTTTAGGCGACATTTCGGTGTTTTCGTCTGCATCGCTGGCGTGTGCATAAGCACCCTGAACCAGGAACATCACGGCCAGACATCCGGTAAAAATTTTGTTATACATGAGCTGAGTTCACTCTGCTTAGCGCGTCAGTTAATTAAAATATAGCAGTGAATGACACTTGTCTTGTTAAAAAAAAGGCTGGCTACTAGCCAGCCTTGTTTCGAACTAAGTGTTATCGAGTACCTTCACGACGCAGCGAAGCTGGTGTGAAATCATTATCAGACAGGGTTACCGAGAAATCATACATCTTGTCTTCGTTATCTAAACCGATAGCGATATAACGACGAGAGTTCAAATCGTGATACACCTCTAAAGTACTCCAGTGCGTTGGCACTTCGTAGTAGTTCAAGCCATGAGCAACAGCAACACGATACAAATCACCACGGTTGTCATATAAATCCGCTACATGGATCTGCCAGCTGTCTTCATCAATAAAGAATACTCGCTTACCATAAACATGACGGGTACCTTCTTTTAAGGTTGCTTCAACCACCCACACACGGTGCTTTTCATAACGCACATGTTCTGGATTAATATGACCGGCTTGCAAAATATCGTCATACTTAAGGGTGTTGCTATGCAGTTTGTAATCGTTGTAGGCAATAAACATTTCCTGTTTGCCTTTTAACGTCCACTCATAACGATCTGGAGAACCGTTGAACATATCGAAATCGTCCGTGGTACGCAGACCATCTGACGCAGTACCTGGTGCATCATAAGCCACGTTTGGTGCGCGACGAACACGACGCTGACCGGTGTTATAAGTCCATGCTTGGCGCGGTGTTGCCACCTGGTCCATGGTTTCGTGCACCAACAACGCTGTACCCGCTAAACGCGCAGGTGAGTTTACGCTTTGTTTAAAGCGGAACAGGATGTTTTCCGCTTCTAATGCAGCCGGCGTCGCATCAGGATGTGAATACTTGAACATGATTTCTTCGTCAAAACCAATGATCGTGAAAGTACCATTCGACGTCGGTGCAGCTTGGCCACCATTACGAGAGGCGGCTACACCACGGTAACGTACAATGTGGTTCCAAACCGCCTCAACACCGTTAGATGGCACAGGGAACGGAATACCAATAGCGGCATTGCGTAAACCATTGCCCCCCTGCACTAACTCAGCACTACCAGCAATTTGTTTAGTTGCATCATAAAAGTACTGTGGAAAAGACGCACTACGGCGTGTTGGGTAGATATTCATTTTGAATGTATCAGGATACAAATCAAATAAAGCAATTTGGCCAGGGCTTAGAAACTGACGATATTGCTCAAGATTCGCTTTGCTGATAGTAAATAACACTTTGTCATCAGCAAATGGGTTTGGATGGTGATTACCCGGGGTAAAACCCGCTGGAGCAGATTTAATACCACCAGTCCATTCCGGAATAGAACCATCGGCATTGCCCGCGCGTTCTGCGCCAATTGGCGTAAGATCTTGACCTAAACGGGCAACTTGATCAGCCGGTAATTTAGCCAGTGCATTACAGCTGAACACTAACGCTACAGCTGAAGCTAACAGGGTGAGTTTTTTCATAATTCGTGCTCGTCCCTTAAATAGAGTATTTAATATTGAATGAAATAAAATCGCGATCTGCAATGTTGTTTGTTGTACCAACACCATCCCAGAACCAGTTGTAACTGAGTTCACCAGACCATTTACTCAAATAATCGAAAGACAAGGCATAAGATGCCGACTTACGATCTTCAACAAACATAAACAGTGGGTCAGGTGTAATACCATTCACGTCATGTGATAACACTAAACGTTGAGATAAGTTCACCCCAGCAAACACGTTATTGTAATCAGCTTTTGCTAAGATCCGGTAACCCCAGGCTGACGCAGTTGGGAACGGGTTTGTTTCAGCACCATTTGATAAGCCAGTATGCAAACCATCTGACACGCCATTAGCACCAATTAACGGGCCACCGCTACGATCGGTGCTGGGCCCGTTTAAGCGCAATACGTCTTGGCTTGGCATATTGTTGATTCTGACACCACCGACTTCAGCCAACATCGTAAAGTTATCAGCACCTAACATTGGGCCAAACAAATGGGTTAAGGTGACTTGAGCTTGTGCGGTATCACGTAGGATATAACCTTGCGCATAGTTACCTGGTGTGGCTTTTACGCCAATGTCACGACCTAACTGAGAAATACCCGCTAAATCAGGACGTAAACCTGCATTGGCTAACTGCTCTGGCATACCCGCGTATAAAATCTCCACGTCATCAATTTGTAGAGGATCATCTTGACGGTAAGAAATCTCACCCGCTACAGAGGTGGTACCTAAGTTAGTGTTAAAACTAAAACCGTACAATTTGATATCTTCAGGGTATTCTAAGATGCCTTTAGAGAACGCTTGTAGATTTTGTACATTGCTGGCATCTAAGTTACCTGCGTTTTGTACCAAGTAACCAATATCAGCTTGAATAGCCGCTGAGCCAAAGTTAGAAGCAACACCGGATATAACAGGTACACGACTATGGTAGTTCATATAATACAGTGCAAATTCGGTATCACCCAAGCTAGGTGCAAAATATTCAAATTTAATACCGTACTGACCGCCATTTTCAGGCGTTAACTCACCCGCAGAGCCCGCTGGACGTAACGCCACTTTTGTTGGGTAGGCTAAGTATAATTGCGCTGCTTGCGCTGCACTGACTTGACCTGCGGCAACTGCAGCACCTAAACCATTTAAGTTTTGTAGCAAGAACGCCAGATCGATATCAGGGTTACCAGCAAAACCTAGCTGAATGTTTTGTGCATAACCACCACGACCAGCAAAGTCATTGGTTGAAAAATAAGTGCCTGGAGGCGGTAAATAACTTTCTTGCCAATCGTATTGATAGAACATTTCTGTCGACAGGTTTTCAGTTAAACCTATCGATACAGTAAACATACCCGTTGGAATAAAGGCTTCTTTTAAATCGGCGCCCGGTGCACGTAAAATACCTACGTCAACGGGTGTAATGTTTATACCGTGTGGAATGAAAGTACTTTCACCCCAGCTTAGTACTTGATTACCTAAACGCACGGTCACCGGCGTCATACCGTCATTGAAAGAAAAGTTGCCATAGATGTATGCATCTAATAAGCGAATATCTTTACAGGCTAACTCGCTTGAACGATCGTCAGCGCATGGGTCAACACTAGCACCACTTAACGGATTGCTATAAGCAAAGTTACCGTTGTTCAGTGCAGTGTCGTAAAAATACATAAACCGGCCAAAAAAGCCGATGTTATCTTTAGTGATGGAAACTTCGTGTAAGCCTTTAAATAAGCTACTGAACATATCACCACGATCAAAATTCAAATTACCCGCATCACCGTTGCTTGAATAAGCACCTGGTTGAGCCCAGATATCAGCAGAGGGGTAAATCACGTTAGTGGCCGCGTTATAGCCTGTCCAATCAAAACGTGGATGGTTTACTTTCGCAATGGTATCCCAGTTGCGTTCTTCAGTACGCCAGCTGGCACCGTAAGAGAAAGTTGAATCGAAAACGATATCAACATCACCTAAGCTAAAGGATGCTGCCTGTGCAGGTGCATAGGCGAGCATGAGCAGCGCGGCAGTGACACCCGCAGCTAATGGGCTTTTTGCAAAGCGGTTGGGACTTTTTAACATGTTGTTGTCTCCCCCCTGTCTAACAGGTTATGGTCTGTTCTTTTAGTTGTGATCTGTTTCTTATGCCCAAGCATAAGCAGACTCTTTCACTAAAATAATTACATCATTTTTGGGCGTTAGCAAGGCTTGCTACAGCGTAAATCTATTGATTTACATTCATTTTTTCGTTTTTTAGCCAATATGGCATGCGATTTGGTCAGACCACAGTTTAACCCATCAGGACAGACCAGAGACCAAAATCACCAAAGTATTGATTAATATAGAAATAACACAAATCGAATTAAGAATATTCAGCAAGCTATCGTTTGAAGTTATTACTCTAATTAATTTTCTCTAAGCTAAAGAAATCTCCGTTGTTGGTCAAGGTTAATCGAAATCGTCCTCGGATCCCCAATTGACTAATAAAAGGTTTAAAGTGCTTAAAAGCCAATTGGATACGTTCGCCACTGTCTGCAGTAACAATAACATAGCGTATTTCACCGCGGTAAAACTGCTGACACTTCTCAGTTGAAATAAAACCGGAGAACAGGTACTGGCGATTCATGGCAAGCTTTTGCTGACTTTTTCAAAGACATCATCCGATAAACCAGGCTGGGCCAACAATGCCGATAGCATGGCAATTAATTGCTGCTGTCGTGCTTTATCATAACGTCGCCAAGACAATAATGGCGTCAATAAACGCGCGGCTAATTGTGGATTGACCGGATCTAATTTACTGACAACATCGGCTAGTAACTGATACCCCTTGCCATCTGCCCGATGGAATTGTTGCGGATTACGCTGTGAAAAGGCACTGTATAATGCGCGGATGCGATTTGGGTTTTTCCAACTAAACCAACTGCGCTCGGTAACTTGCTGCATCTTACTAAAAACATCATCACTTAGCGTAACGGCGACCAAGTTACTGTATTTATCCATAACTTGGACATTGGCATGATACTGTTGCGCAAATTGCTCTAACAACTGCGCTGCGCTTGGCAAAGCCGCCGCTTGTGCCGATTGCAACGCGGCTAAACGATCGGTCATATTATCAGCCTGCTGATAATGCTGCGCCACCCAATTCTCCCCCTCTGTAGTCAAGGCTAAATAACCTAAACAGCGCCGCTTTAAAGCACGCTTTGCTACCGCCTGCTCACTGTATTGATAAGGCTCGCGAGTGATTTGCTGATAACAAGCAGCAAAGTCGGCCTGTAAACTTTTCGCTATCTGCTGCTGCAGCAAGGTGAGACATTGCAATAAGGCTGCTACCGGGATCTCATGATATTGCCCTGCCAAAGTATCAAAATCAGGCAATGTTAATAGCTCTGCCGTTAAAGCCAGATCGGTTAACGGCTGTAGCAACCAGCCACGAAATACCGCGATTAATTCAGCTGATAACACGGGTGTTTGCTGCTGTTTTATCGCTTCAGCAATTAATAACGACCAATATTGTTGCATCGCATCCCAACGCGCTAAACCATTACTGGCGCTGCTGGCAATCATTAATAAATCGGTTGCTTGATAACTAGTATGTAATTTTACCGGTGCTGAAAAATCTTCTAACCACACCACTAACGGTTGTTGAGGTATTTGATCTAATTTAAACTGTTGTTGCTGCTCAGACAGGAGTAATAGCTCAGCCCGAGCGGGAGTACCATCTTGATAGAGCAATTCGATCCGTACCGGGATCAGTAAAGGCAATTTCTCTGCCTGCTCAGCACTGGCAGGAGTAAATTGGCTAATATCTAACGTTAATTGCTGGTTTGTTGCATCATATTGCTGTTTTACCGTAAGCTCAGGTGTGCCGGACTGATTATACCAACGCCGAAACTGCGTTAAATCAATACCACTGGCATCTTGCATTGCTTGAACAAAATCATCGCAGGTAACCGCCTGGCCATCATGGCGTTGCAAATACAGCTTTAAACCTGCACTGAAGCCTGCTTTACCTAAAATGGTTTGCAACATGCGGATCACTTCGGCGCTTTTGTCGTACACCGTTACCGTATAGAAATTGTTCATCTCGATCACTTGCTCAGGTCGGATCGGATGCGCCATTGGGCTGGCATCTTCGGCGAACTGGGCGGTGCGCATAACTTTAACGGCATCAATTCGATTGAGGGTGGGTGAGCCCATATCTGCACTGAATTCTTGATCGCGAAAAACCGTTAAACCTTCTTTCAAACTTAACTGAAACCAATCACGGCAGGTCACGCGATTGCCCGTCCAGTTATGAAAATATTCATGGCCAATAATAGATTCAATATTAAAATAATCTAAATCTGTAGCTGACTGCGCATCCGCTAAAACAAATTTACTATTAAAAACATTTAAGCCTTTATTTTCCATCGCGCCCATATTAAAAAAATCAACAGCGACAACCATGTAGCGATCTAAATCATATTCCAAACCAAAGCGTGTTTCATCCCAGCGCATCGCCCGCTTTAGTGAAGCCATAGCAAACTCAGTTCGTGGTAAATCGCCCTTCTGCACATAACACTCAAGCAGCACTGAACGCCCTGAAGCGGTAACAAAGTTATCGCTAAGACAATCAAAATCTCCCGCGACTAAAGCAAATAAATAAGCGGGTTTGGGAAAGGGATCTTCCCAACGCACTACACGACGACCATCAGATAAGGTTTGCTCACTGATTTTATTACCATTCGATAATAAAAACAGTAATGCCTGATTATCGGTGATGATGGTGGTGCTAAATATCGCTAGGACATCAGGGCGATCGGGATAATAAGTAATACGCCGAAAACCTTCCGCTTCGCACTGGGTGCAATACACACCATCGGCTAAGTATAAGCCCTCTAAAGCGGTATTTTGCGCTGGGTTAATTAGCGTAACAATTTCTAATTCACCCTCATCAGGGGCATTGCTTAACGTTAAACTATCAGCGGTAAGTTCGTACTGGGCAGCAGTTAAAGTTTCACCGTTTAACGTGATGCTCTCTAAAATTAATTGTTGACCATCTAACACCATTTTACCTGGCATATTACGCTTAAAACGCAATATAGACGTCACCCGAGTTGCCGTGGCAGCTAGTTCAAAGGTTAAATCAATGGTACGAATAGTAAAACAAGGAGGTTGATAGTCTGCAAGCCGTTTGGGTTGACGATGTAAAGTGTCGTTCATAAAAAATCCTGTGTTGAAGTCGCTGTTCAATAACAAAAACCTAAACAAGATCTGATGCGGCTAACTCAGTCGGGCGGCTTTTCGCCTTTTTCCTAAAATCGTTACTTATCACCACAAACCAGCCTGAGGCTAGATTATGGGATAAGTAAAACAAAGCCCTTATCGCCATAACGAGACGTTAGCATTAAGATCATCAGCTTCAGGCGTTTAAGCATCAGCGAAGATAGTAAATATAATGAATTTAATTTGCCAATACGCGTTCAACCACTGATTTAGGAGGCGTCAGTTTTAGGATTTTTATGCCCATGTAAGCATAAATTACGGCCAATATTGGGTTAATTAAATTAAAGAACGCATAAATAAAGTAATCCAGTGGGTTCACATTTAATACACCGTGCATATAAGCACCGCAGGTGTTCCATGGGATCAAGGGGCTGGTGATCGTGCCACCATCTTCTAGCGCTCGAGATAAATTTACGGGGGCCAAATTACGCCGTTGATATTCCTCTTTAAACATCCGCCCAGGCATCACAATCGAAATATATTGATCTGCCGTTAAAATATTGGTTGCTAAACAGGTGCCCATGGTACTGACTATCAATGAACCACTGCTGCGAGCTAACTTTAAGATGGCTTCAACAAACTTGCGTAGTAAACCGATGTGTTCAACCACAGCGCCAAACACCATAGCACTAAAAATTAACCAAATGGTATTGAGCATGCTGGCCATACCGCCGCCACTGAGTAAGTCATCCATACTTTCGTTACCGGTAGAGATAGAGAAGCCGGCGAATAAAGTTTGCCAAATGATTTTAAAAACAGCCACGGCGCGCGGTAAATCATCCGATGCTAAACGGCTCAGGAGATCATCTTGAAATAATACCGCCCACACACCGCCCAACAAGGCACCAATGAAGACGGTAGGAAATGCGGGGACTTTTTTGATCGCCATGACCAACAGCACTAATAACGGTACTAATGACCATAAACTAATATTGAATTGTTGCTGTAAGATGTTACTAATGTCAGTGATATGCTGGAAATCCGCAGAAACATCGCTGTTAAAGCCAATGATCACAAAGCCAAACAGCGCCAGAATAATACTCGGAATAGTCGTCCACAACATATGACGAATATGCTCAAAAAGATCGGCACCAGCCACCGCAGGAGCAAGGTTGGTCGTTTCACTTAAGGGCGAAATTTTATCGCCAAAATAGGCCCCTGACACAATAGCACCAGCCGCAATAGCGGGAGACAACCCTAAGCCACTTGCTACACCAATTAAGGCGACACCAATGGTAGCGGCCGTTGTCCAACTGCTGCCGATACTCATGGCAACGATGGCACACAGCAGGCAGCTGGCGGCATAAAACCAAGAAGGATTTAAAAGCTGCAAACCATAATAGATTAAAGTGGGAACCGTGCCCGATAATAACCAAGTACCAATTAACGCACCTACCGCCAATAAGATCAACACCGCGGCTAAGGACACCGAGATGCCTTTGACGATCGCTTGTTCGATGCTTTGCCAATGGTAACCGTTTTTCAAACCAATTAAGGACGCGACTGCTGCGGCAATGAATAACGCAATTTGATTGGGCCCGTATGAGGAATCATCTTTAAACAAATAAACCGAACAACCAAGTAACGTAATTAATACCACCATGGGTATTAACGCATCTAACATACTGGGGGATTTTGGCGCTGCCATCGTTATAAGGCCCTTTTATAATTATTATGGTGTCTTTTTTGTAACATAAAAGAAAGGCGGTAAAAACCGCCTTTGGCTAAATCATGTTTTATTTTTTAGCGACTTGGTTTAACTGTATCCAATCAACAGTAATATGCGCCGCCTCTTCTAAAAACGGATCCAATTTAGATAATAACTCTGGGGCATCATCTACTGAGGTCACCGCAGGTAACGCTAAACGTTTTAACCGTTCATTTGTACGCGCTAGCGCACGCGCTTCATCCGCTTCGCGTTTGGCGATACGCTCTGCTTTGTTCAACGACACACTTTTCTCATCTTTTTGCTGTTGATACTCGGCAATATCGGTTAGCAAATACTGAAATTCCGTTTCTTTGGCTAAGCGCTGTTGATGTTTTTGCTGCAAAATCGGCACTTGTTGCTGAATACCCGTAGACCCTTGATATTGCGCAGGCGCAATGGCATCCCAAGGTAAGGCATATTCTTCTTTGCTTTCACCCCACTCCGCTGGATCTATTGGCGATGGGAAGGTGATGTCAGGGATCACACCTTTGTGTTGCGTACTGCCGCCATTGATCCGATAAAACTTGGCCATAGTGTATTGCACGCTACCTAGTTGTTGCTCAAACATATCATAGATGCGACCAATACCACGATGCTGCTGCACCGTACCTTTACCAAAGGTTTGTTCACCTATAATAAGAGCACGGCCATAATCTTGTAACGCCGCGGCAAAAATTTCTGAAGCAGAAGCGCTATAACGATCGACCAATACGGTTAAGGCGCCGTCGTAATAAGATACGCCATCGCTGTCCCCATTTAAGCCAATTTTGCCATCACCATAACGGATTTGCACCACTGGGCCACGATCAATAAATAAACCGGTTAATAATGTGGCTTCTTGTAAAGAACCACCGCCATTACCACGTAAATCGATAATAAGCGCATCCACTTTTTGTTCATTGGCCTCTACCAGAAGCTTTTTCACATCTTCTGATAAATTGTTGTAAAAACCAGGAATGTTAATGACACCGATTTTACTTTGTAACTCGCTTAATTTAGGGGCCAGTATTTCAAATTTGGCTGCTCGATCTTCTAAACGAATTTTATCACGAACAATCTCAATCACTTGTGTTTGGCTGTTCGCTTCGCTGCCACCCAATACTTGTAAACGTACTTTACTGCCTTTGGGCCCTTTGATCAGATCGACCACATCATCTAACCGCCAGCCTACGACATCAACAAAGTCTTTCGCTTCCTGTGCGACACCGACAATACGATCCTTTGGCTTAATTTTCTGTGTTAAGTCAGCAGGACCACCGGGAACTAAGCTTTGAATGACGGTGTAATCCTCGTCTGCTCTTAATACCGCACCAATACCTTCTAGCTGTAAGTTCATTTCTTGTTGGAAACGTTCAGCATTACGAGGTGATAAATATGAGGTGTGCGCTTCTACAGCACGGGCAAAAGAGTTCATCACAATTTGAAACACATCTTCACTTTGTGTTTGTACTAAGCGTTTTTGCGTGTTTTTATAACGCTTAGTCAGGATCTCTTTCGCCTCATCAACGGTCTTACCGGTGAGTTTAAGATTTAACAAATCAAACTTGACGCGTTGACGCCATAACTCGTTCAATTCATTTAAATCGGCTGGCCAAGCAGCATCTTCACGATCGTAAACGTACTCATCGTTGACAGCAAAATCGTAATCTTGCGCTAACTGCGCTAACGCAAAGTCAAAACGCTCAAAACGGCGCTGTTGCGCCAAATTAAACATGTCAAAAGCAAACGTTAAATTGCCACGATTAATGCCATCATCAAATTGATTACGGTATTGCTCGAAATCAGCAATATCTGACGCCATCAGGTGATTGCGATAATAATCGAGATTTTTTAAATAGAGGTCAAAAATTCGTCCCGACAACGCATCATCCAATTGCACAGGCAAATAATGCGATCGCGTGAATGTTGCTGCAATGCGCTTACTCGCTGTGGCATGTTGAGCTGATTGGCTAATAACCGGTAGCGCACTACTGTCGAGTGGCTCAGGTGTTGCTGCTGTTACGCCTAAAGCTAAAAATAAACCAACCGTTATCAGGGATAATTTCTTCATAACACTCTCTATATTCGTCAAGCTTTGTACAAGCTATCCTGACGTGTTTTGATGATCATGCCAGAACCAAGTTGCACCGTTACATCCGGTAAATTCACTTCAGTTATCGTGGCGTGCATCGGTGACGAGCCTAATTTAACAAGCACTTTATCACCTGTCGCTAACTGCGTCGGTTCAACGGTTGTTAACGTGACGGCAACGGGCGCAACGTCAATTGTGGCTTTTACAGGTGTCGCTTTTGCTGGCACCTTCTGAGCCTTAGAGACGCGTTCTGCCATTTTGTTCGGTCTTTTTTTATCAACACCGGCAGCAACAGGTTTGGCGACGTTTTGCTTAGCACGTTGCTCTTGCATTTTAGCTTTACGCTTCTCAGCGGCTTTTTGTTTACTTTCAGCTAATAATTTTGCGGCATGCTCAGCTTGTTGTGCATCAATTTGCTCTGCAGCTTGACCGTCAAGGTCAACGCGACTAACGCCTTCTTTTACAGATTCAAGGTAACGCCAGCTTAAGGTATAAACTCTTAACGCTTGACGTAATTGGGTTTTACTCACTGGGCTATCTGCAGCAAGCCGTGCAGCTAAATCCTGAAAAATACCTACTTTCAGAGGTTTAACTTGTTGATCAGCAGCGAAACACAATGGGAATTCACTGACTAAATACGCCAGTACATCTTTCACATTGGCCAGTTTTGCATGTTCGGCAGTAGGTAGGTCTGTTGCTTCAACTAGCTCAGCAGGGGAATTTGTCATTCAGGATTCACTCTTCTTCATCATCTTGTTCAGCAAGCAGTTCTGCTATGCCTTCATCTATTTGTTGTTGGACAAAAGATAGCGCCCAACCAACCAACTCGTCTTGATCTACATCCAATAAAATAGTGTCTCCGCGCAATTGTTCCCACAATTGCGGCATCAAAAACGCTATTTCTACTGATGTTAGGGTGTCGGGTAAAGCATCCCAGACAGCGTGAGCAATAGCATTAAACTTATCTGCTACTAGCTCTTCTTCGCCATCCCAGTCACCGACTTCATCAACTTGCAGTAAATAATCCTGCACAGATAATAAATCTTTCATTAAACCTGAGCCAAACGTTGTTCAAAAATGTCGACTAACTGACCCAGATAATCTTCATCAATGTCATCAAAGCGGTTTAGCAAAGGGCTATCAATATCGAGTACCGCAATCACGATACCATTGTGCCGCACGGGTAAGACAATTTCTGAATTACTGGCAGCATCACAAGCGATATGACCCGGGAACTCGTGGACATCTGCCACCCGTTGAATAGCGCCTGTGGCCACACAGGTTCCACAAACACCTTTACCCACGGCAATGCGCACACAAGCCACTTGCCCTTGAAACGGGCCTAAAACTAATTCACCTTCGCGCATAATATAAAAGCCTGCCCAATTGAGATCGGGTAAGCCATTAAACAACAAGGCACTGAGATTAGCCATATTGGCGATCAGATCAGATTCGTGCTCTAACAAGCCACGTGCTTGCTCTAGCAATAAACGGTAATTGGCGCTTTTCTCGCTCGACATACTTCTTATCAAATTCAGGTTACACTAAAGGCCATACATTACTTGTTTTAAGCGTTAATTTAAACCTTTTTTAGCTTAAACCACGCAGCCAGAGCGCGACATTCAGCGCGGAAAGCTTGGTTTGCTGCTTATTTCAACAGCCTTGCCGTATTAAACGACAAAACTATATGGATTTGCCGGATACAAGCATTGTGGCGCTTGTGGTTGATGGCTAAAGCGTCGCGTATCTTTGTAAGGCAACTTCATAAAGCCACCGACGCCTTCACCACTGATTAAAGCAACTTTACTTAAAATACTTTGTAGTAAGGCATTAAACTCGCGTTCAGCGGTAGGATCGAGTAAGCGGTAATAGCTATGCACTTTCATATAAAGTGGCGCTACCTCAAAGATAATACAACCGGTATGTCGAATTAAGTTAAGCCGAGCAATATCATCCATAATCGCATCAGGCAACACCAATTGCTCATCCGGATCTTTACCATCTTCAAAGTAAGAATGTTGCTTGCTGGCCTCTTCTAAACTGATCACCGGGGCTAATTGATAAGGAATGACGCTATTCTCCGCCGGAATAAAAGGCAGCTGAGTCGACTCACGACTAATATGAATGGTGTTGCGGGCATTGAATAAACACGCTTTGAAGATACCAACTTTGCTGATCGCGCGCGCTAAAGTCACCACATTATTAACAGCTAATGCAAAGGCTCGCGCCAACTTATCATTGTACAAGTTTAAGCTACAATCGATATAAACCCCATTAGCTTGCCAGTGGATCGCAATACCGCCTACCACCGGATAACGGGCTAAACGGCTGACTGCCGCAATAAAGGCTTTTTCTGTCTCGCCCATACCTTCTAAATAATTTTTATAATATCGCTCGAGTTGCACATCATCGACATAGCCAATATCCTTATCTTCATTGTGCTCCCGCAAAAACGATTTACGTGAAGAGTAAACCACTGTGTCTAATTCACGCTGTTGATCGCTTACCCACACCGGTAACAAAGGATCATCATTAAACAATGGCAGCTCTGGTAACACTAAGCGCTGCAAACGGGCCATATGCTGTAAAAAATAGTCCCCTGCTTGTTCGCGTAATGTTAAATCATCGGACAACATACCATCGAGCATAGTGGCAAATTCGAGCGGTAAACCAAGACTTCTAGCCGGAATCGCTTTACGACCAAAGCGGCTAGGTTGGCCGGATGCTAAGGCATATAGCGTGCTGGCAACACCTTGCTCATCAAAACGCGGGCTAGATAACTGCCCCGCACGTTGCTCAGGCCCAGTGAAATATACATCCCCCATTCGAGCATTCGAATTCTGTAAGTCTGCCGACATCAGTTGCATCACATTATTGGATAAGTAATGTCCTTCATGATCAAGTTGTGCAAAAACGGATGAGCCCCAATCAATTAAGCTTACGAGGCCGCTTTCCTCATCAAACACCAAATTAGACGGTTTAACATCGCCATGGACAATCGGTAAGGCTTCACCGTCTTTTTGATTACGTCGTAAATGCCAGAGTAAATCGGCTAATTGTCCGGCAATAGAAATGATGAGTTTTACCGGTAAACGCCCATGTAATAAGCTATATTGCTCCAGATCGATACCGGGAGCCCGCCCCATCATTAAGATCCCCTGCTTTTTAATCACCTGATAAGTGACAAAAGGCGGCACTGCAGGATGATCGACCTGCGATAGCATAAAGGCTTCATCCGCTAAACGTTCTTGAATATGCTGCGGCAAATTGATCCGTGAGAATTTAAAAACATAAGGATGCTCATCAATACCAAAACCCGCAAAGGCAAAGCCATAAGCGCCCTTACCCAGTAAACTAATTTGTTGGTATCCCAGTTTCTCTAACTCATCAATACAAAGCGCCACCCAGTCTTTCAGCTTTTTCGCATCATTGGCATTTAACAGGTAAATAGACTGCTCTTCGGGGATATAAAAGTTACGTAGATTACGATCTTGCATCATAGCCCTGCCGTTGACTTGCTACGCAACATTTGTGCACTGATATCAAAATACCAAACAAACTCAGTACCATCTCTTGGATTCACAATCGTCATCACGTCATAAGGCGTGTCATCCTGCCAAAGCAACGCTTGTGCTTGAATATCAAAACCATGCATTTGGATAAAAGTATACAACTCAGTTGTACTGGTAGCTTGAAAAGCTGAAGCAGTACTTTTACCGTCGCCACTTTGCCAGATAGCCGCCATTAAGCTGTCTAACACCTCTTGATGATATTCGCCCTGTGTCTGTTGCTGACTTTCCAAATGACAAAGCATGGCACCGTAATGACCATTAAGGCTGATATAGTTTGTTTTTAAAATTTTGTCACTTTGTAACAAGCAATCTTGCCATTGCTGCTGTTTGATAGCATCAAACATTGCTGTCGATAACACGCGTTCCGTCATGGTATGAGGCTGGTAAAACGAAGTACTTATATAATGCTTACGTAACGTGGCTAATCTAGCGGGATCAGGGCCTTGCTCTATATCCGCAATTAAACTTTTATATTGCAAATTGGCTTGTGCCAAACGTTGCTGTTGCAGCGGATATGTGCTGACTTGACTACATCCCACGATTTGTAACATCAAAACAACCCATAAAGTTCTTGCTGCGCGACAAACTTGCATAAACATTGTTATAGCCATATTGGTGATCATTCGACAATAGTATGCAACTATTTGACTGGCAATTACTAGTCAACTCGTACCGACATAGCAAATGGATCAATTCATAAAACACGTTGCACAAGACTCACTTTGGCGATTTTTAAAGCAAAAATGCAGCAAAAAAAGGGCATATTATCAATCATGTTTGCATTAATGCTGCCAGCTACGTAATTAGTTAACATCTGGTTTCAGCAAAATTAAAAAATATAAATCTGATCCTTGCAACTGTCTACAGCGTTTCTATTGCGACTTTTATGTCTAACCTAAAGCTAAAAGGAAAAATTATGAAACTCTCACGTATGATCACAGGTTCGTTATTAGCAACATCATTATTTTTTGTCGCACAAGCGCACAACCATGGCATGAAAGCAGATATCGTTGATACTGCCGTTGCTGCTGGCAATTTCACCACTTTAGTCACTGCAGTAAAAGCGGCTGATCTTGTAGATACGTTAAAAAGCGAAGGCCCATTTACTGTATTCGCACCAAATGATGCCGCATTTGCCAAAATCCCTGCTGCAGATTTAAATGCGTTAGTCGCAAATAAAGAAGCGCTTACCAGCGTTTTAACTTACCACGTAGTCGCTGGCAAAGTGATGGCTGCTGATGTTGTAAAACTAACTAAAGCAACGACTGTACAAGGTCAAGATTTAGCCATTGAAGTAAAAGATGGCAAAGTTTATGTCAACGGCGCGCAAGTAATTGCTACAGACATTAAAACAAGCAATGGCGTGATCCACGTGTTAGACACTGTTGTCATGCCAAAAATGTAATTAATCCTTTCTTATCAAAAGCCCACTTTTTAGTGGGTTTTTTATTGTTTAGAATAGTGAATTAACCATGCAGCAAACAATATTTACGACTGCAAAAACACGCAAATGCGACTTAACTGATGCTTTTTCCAACAACTAGCCACAACTCAAGCCATACCTCGTGCAGCAACAACCACTGAGTTGCTAATGAAATGCTTTTTAACCACATAAAAGCACGGTTTTATCTCTTAAATTTTATAAGAAAGCCATTGTTAATACTGTGGCCATGCTTGGAAGCGTTTTGTCATTGATACTGCACGCGTGATTAGAGCGAACCCAGAGATTGGGCGGTACTGAACACACGTTCAGAAGGAAGGTGTATTAACGCTGAGTTTTGAGTTTTGAGTTTTGAGTTTTGAGTTTTGAGTTTTGAGTTTTGAGTTTTGAGTTTTGAGTTTTGAGCATGATGGTGACGTCCCGTTAAAAATTTGTCTAACGGCGTACTTCGTTACTCGGAACAATTCGAGCTAACTGCTTTAATTGCCTTTTACTATTCTTAAGTACCAAATCGCATGGCGACAAATTCCTCAGGAACGAATTTGGACTGCCGCAGGCAGGTCGCGAAGCGATGCAGGCCAAGGATGGCTTTGCTCAATGCCACCAGCGCCGCGAGGCGCTTCAACACAAAAAGGCTTACCCGTTAGGATAAGCCTTTTGCTTGAATGAGGTGCCTTCATGCCCTTCGCAGAGCTCAGGGCGTTCAGCCGGCGTCAAACCAAACTGTTGGCTTGTCGTCTCCCGGCCTCACTGTACTACTTTGCTCACCCCTTGCCTGGGGTTCGCCGCTGCGCGGCCAGCTAAAGCTGTCCAAAAACGTTCCAGACGTTTTTGTCGCATGGTATCGCCCTGCTCGAGCAGTACACCGCCTCAAGATATTTCAACCAATAAAAAAGCCCCACTCTTGCGAGTAGGGCTTTCTATTGAATGAGGTGCCTGGCGGTGTACTACTCTCGCATGGCGAATGCCACACTACCATCGTCGCAGCTGCGTTTCACTTCTGAGTTCGGAATGGAGTCAGGTGGTTCCACAGCGCTATTGCCACCAGGCAAAAACTTGTAGGGAACACGTTTTAACGCACTTTAGCGCGGCCCGTTAGGGTCAAATCCATGGAAGGATTTGATAAAAACGTGTTCCAATATTCGGCAATCTGATAAGTAAATTCACACTGTATTCTTTTCTTAAAACATCTTGGGCGTTGTATGGTTAAGCCTCTCGGGCAATTAGTATGAGTTAGCTTAACGTGTCACCACGCTTCCACACCTCACCTATCAACGTTGTGGTCTTCAACGACCCTTTAGTAGACTCGAAGTCTAAGGGATGACTCATCTTGTGGCCGGCTTCCCGCTTAGATGCTTTCAGCGGTTATCCGTTCCGAACGTAGCTACCGGGCAATGCCATTGGCATGACAACCCGAACACCAGCGGTTCGTTCACTCCGGTCCTCTCGTACTAGGAGCAACTCCACTCAATCATCCAACGCCCACGGCAGATAGGGACCGAACTGTCTCACGACGTTCTAAACCCAGCTCGCGTACCACTTTAAATGGCGAACAGCCATACCCTTGGGACCGACTTCAGCCCCAGGATGTGATGAGCCGACATCGAGGTGCCAAACACCGCCGTCGATATGAACTCTTGGGCGGTATCAGCCTGTTATCCCCGGAGTACCTTTTATCCGTTGAGCGATGGCCCTTCCATACAGAACCACCGGATCACTATGACCTACTTTCGTACCTGCTCGACGTGTCTGTCTCGCAGTTAAGCTGGCTTCTACCATTACACTAACCGTACGATGTCCGACCGTACTTAGCCAACCTTCGTGCTCCTCCGTTACTCTTTAGGAGGAGACCGCCCCAGTCAAACTACCCACCAGACACTGTCCGCAATCCCGATCCAGGGACCTACGTTAGAACATCAAACATACAAGGGTGGTATTTCAAGGACGGCTCCATCAGAACTAGCGTTCCAACTTCAAAGCCTCCCACCTATCCTACACATGTAGGGTCAATGTTCAGTGCCAAGCTATAGTAAAGGTTCACGGGGTCTTTCCGTCTAGCCGCGGGTATACGGCATCTTCACCGCAATTTCAATTTCACTGAGTCTCGGCTGGAGACAGCCTGGCCATCATTACACCATTCGTGCAGGTCGGAACTTACCCGACAAGGAATTTCGCTACCTTAGGACCGTTATAGTTACGGCCGCCGTTTACCGGGGCTTCGATCAAGAGCTTCGCTTGCGCTAACCCCATCAATTAACCTTCCGGCACCGGGCAGGTGTCACACCCTATACGTCCACTTACGTGTTTGCAGAGTGCTGTGTTTTTAATAAACAGTTGCAGCCAGCTGGTCACTGCGACTCTCCAATGCTTACACCGCAAGGGCTTCACATCAAAGAGCGTACCTTCTCCCGAAGTTACGGTACTATTTTGCCTAGTTCCTTCAGCCGAGTTCTCTCAAGCGCCTTGGTATGCTCTACCTGACCACCTGTGTCGGTTTAGGGTACGGTCACCAATACCTGAAGCTTAGAGGCTTTTCCTGGAAGCATAGCGTTAGCAACTTCATCACCTTAGTGACTCGTCTCGTGTCTCAGTCTTAAGAAACCGGATTTTCCTAGTCTCTCAACCTACACACTTTCACGCGGACTACCAACGCCGCGCTTGCCTAGCTTTCTCCGTCCCCCCATCGCAGTATTGGCCGGTACAGGAATATTAACCTGTTTCCCATCGACTACGCCTTTCAGCCTCGCCTTAGGAGCCGACTCACCCTACCCTGATTAGCATGGGATAGGAACCCTTGGTCTTTCGGCGGGGAAGTTTTTCACTCCCCTTATCGTTACTCATGTCAGCATTCGCACTTCTGATACCTCCAGCATCCTTCTCAAGACACCTTCACAGGCTTACAGAACGCTCCTCTACCACTTACACATAATGCAAGTCCGCAGCTTCGGTGAATGATTTTAGCCCCGTTACATCTTCCGCGCAGGCCGACTCGACTAGTGAGCTATTACGCTTTCTTTAAAGGGTGGCTGCTTCTAAGCCAACCTCCTAGCTGTCTATGCCTTCCCACATCGTTTTCCACTTAATCATTACTTTGGGACCTTAGCTGGCGGTCTGGGTTGTTTCCCTTTTCACGACGGACGTTAGCACCCGCCGTGTGTCTCCCGAGTAGTACTCATTGGTATTCGGAGTTTGCATGGGGTTGGTAAGTCGGGATGACCCCCTAGCCCAAACAGTGCTCTACCCCCAATGGTATTCGCTCGAGGCGCTACCTAAATAGCTTTCGAGGAGAACCAGATATCTCCGAGCTTGATTAGCCTTTCACTCCGATCCACAAGTCATCCCCTAATTTTTCAACATTAGTGGGTTCGGTCCTCCAGTTAGTGTTACCCAACCTTCAACCTGCTCATGGATAGATCGCCCGGTTTCGGGTCTACACCCTGCAACTATTCGCCCAGTTAAGACTCGGTTTCCCTACGGCTCCCCTATTCGGTTAACCTCGCTACAGAATGTAAGTCGCTGACCCATTATACAAAAGGTACGCAGTCACACCACGAAGGTGCTCCCACTGCTTGTACGTACACGGTTTCAGGTTCTATTTCACTCCCCTTACAGGGGTTCTTTTCGCCTTTCCCTCACGGTACTGGTTCACTATCGGTCAGTCAGGAGTATTTAGCCTTGGAGGATGGTCCCCCCATGTTCAAACAGGATACCACGTGTCCCGTCCTACTCGTTTTCACTATAAAAGCATTGTCGTGTACGGGGCTATCACCCTGTATCGCTACCCTTTCCAGAGTATTCCACTAACACCAATATAGCTTAAGGGCTACTCCGCGTTCGCTCGCCGCTACTAACGGAATCTCGGTTGATTTCTTTTCCTCGGGGTACTTAGATGTTTCAGTTCTCCCGGTTTGCCTCGCTACACTATGTATTCATGTAGCGATAGTGAGTAAACTCACTGGGTTTCCCCATTCGGATATCTACGGATATAATGCCTCTTACCGGCTCCCCGTAGCTTTTCGCAGGTTAGTACGTCCTTCATCGCCTCTGACTGCCAAGGCATCCACCGTGTACGCTTAGTCACTTAACCATACAACCCCAAAATGTCTTGAAGTGTACAGTGTGAATAAGGTATACAATTAAATGTAACCTTAGTTTTTTTACTTTTTACATCAGCTTGCCAAATTGTTAAAGAGCAGTTTTGAGATTAAACTCAAATATAAACACTTATATAATAAGCACTTATATTTGAATTCCTAGAGCCGGTTTAAAACCAGAAGTGGTGGAGTTAAGCGGGATCGAACCGCTGACCTCCTGCGTGCAAGGCAGGCGCTCTCCCAGCTGAGCTATAACCCCAATCTGGTTGGTCTGAGTAGACTCGAACTACCGACCTCACCCTTATCAGGGGTGCGCTCTAACCACCTGAGCTACAGACCAATTTTAACACGCTCAATTCCTCAAGCATGCAAAACCGTTTGCTCTATCTCATGCAATCAATCATCTGTGTGAACACTTATAAATCCGTTCTTTAGGT